>NZ_BNDS01000003.1:2605-271807 GCF_014656545.1 Neobacillus kokaensis | reverse complement strand
CTTCGGGCAATATCAAGACTTATTCCAATAAAACCCTCCCAGGAAAAACAAAAAAACAGACACCCCTCTCAGGCATCTGTTCCCATCAAATCTATCCTAATCTTATCTAAAAGATACGGCACGGAATGGAATGCATATATTGTTTCAACCACTTGCCCCTCCCGAACAAGGAGTAAACAAGGCACACTCTCAATCGCAAACCTCTCGGCAAAATCCGGGTAGTAGTTCAAATCCAGCTTCCCCATTTCAAGCTCAACCAAATTTTCTACCACCTGCAGCATTTTCCCTGCAACCTGGCAGGTGCCGCATAGGGGGGTAAAAAAATACACTAAGCCCGTTCCGCCCTTTTGTAAAAATAAAGTTAAATCACTTCGATTCCATTCGTTCATAAAACATTATCCCATTTCTAAAAACTCTGTATGGACATCAATATTCGCACCAAGTAAAACGGTCGCTAAATGGTGCACGGGTGCTGTCGCGACTTCGCGATACATCCGGTCTATATATAAATGCTCTGCATTTGGAAATTCTCGTTTAAACAGCTTACGCAGCCTTTCACCGGCTTCGTCAGCATCGACGAGGATATAGACATCCTTGTCATCCAAAAAGTCAATCCATTCATCCAATTTGGTATGGCTGATCGTCCCGTTTGTACAAATAATTTCTACGGGTTCCTTAACTATCTTTCTTACCTTATTTTTATCCGATTTTCCTTCGACAATAAGAACTTTGTCAACATACGATTCATTCATCCTCGATCACCTAAAAGTAGTGGTTTACTGTTAACATATTCTAATTACATCAAGAGTGCTTATGCTATGTATGTTAACAATATCATTATTGTCATTTTTAAAGTAGTTTTTTGCTTACAAGCTAGTTTTCCCATTAAAGATTGATATATAGTGGAAATTTATCCCACATAAAAAGCACCCCTGTGAAATAGGGTGCTTCTAGACTAATATTAGTCTTCTTGAGTCATTTGCTCATATTGTTCAGCAGTCATTAACTCATCAAGCTCGTTGCTGTTTGATAATTCAACTACAATCATCCATGCTTTTTCGTATGGAGATTCGTTTACGAATTCAGGGCTGTCATTTAAGTCTTCGTTTACTTCCACAACTTTACCGCTGACAGGAGCATAAAGTTCGGAAACAGTTTTTACAGATTCAACGCTGCCGAATGGCTCGTTAACTGTTACTTCATCGCCTACTTCTGGAAGCTCAACGAAAACAATGTCTCCAAGCTCAGATTGTGCGAAGTGAGTGATCCCAACGCGCACTTTTTCTCCTTCTACTTTTACCCATTCATGTTCTTCAGAATAACGCAATTCCTTTGGTGTAGTCATAGCTAACAATCCCTCCATGTTTTTTTCTAAAATCTATCATCGATTATGATCGATTTCCCTAGGTCGATGGCGGCTTATTTCAGCCACATTTTCTCATACTCTTCTTCCTTAAAGCCCACTGTAACATGCTGACCATCGGTTAAAAGCGGCCGTTTTATGAGCATGCCGTCAGATGCAAGCAGGTCTAAAAGTTCGGCTTCACTGAAAGTCTTGATTTTATCCTTGATGCCTAATTCCCGATATTTTTGCCCGCTTGTATTAAAAAATTTTTTTAATTCTAAACCACTGTTCTGGTAAAGCTTCTCCAATTCCTCGCGGGTTGGAGGATTGTCGACAATATGTATGGCTTCATAAGAAAGTTCATGGGCATCCAGCCATTTCTTCGCGTTTCGACATGTGCCGCATTTGGGATACCAGTAAAACGTCAGAGACATCCATTACACGCCCCTTTATTAAAGATAGTTCCATTGGACCTTCAATTGAATATTACCATATTCTATTTCAAAATCCTAACGGTCAATTTATTATTTCTTCAAAACAAATTCGACATATTTCGTAAAAATCCTGCTTATTCAAAAAGATTTTTAAAATAAATAAGGCCTCCTCATTGACCAGAGGAAGCCCAATTAATTCCCATTAGACCACAAAGCGTTCAGCGGCAATTAGAACATCAGCTGCTTCGCGTTTTTTCGCGATTACATTAGTTGGTGTATGGCGGGTGTATTTGCGAAGCGATGACAGCATCATCCGGAGGGTATCACCTTGTTCAACTGCAACAAGTGTTTCTTTAGCAATCGCTTCAATATGATTAAAGGCTTCTTGACAGAAGATTTGTGTATAAAGAAGCTTCTGATTATTCTTTGCCGCACCATCCTTGGCTATTGCTTTTTCCGTCCGTAAAACAGCAGATTCCATTGCATAGACATCTGAGATAAGATCAGCAATATTGGCTAATACCTCCTGCTCTCTTTCAAGAGCTTTACCATATTTTTGTGCGGCCAATCCGGCTGCTAACAATGCAATCTTCTTCGCGTTTCTGACAAGATATTTTTCTTGTTCCAGCGGCTGGTCGCCCGGTTCTTCCGGCATTAGCATCATTAATTCTTCTTGAAGCTGAAGTGCTTTTTGGAATAATGGCAGCTCGCCTTTCATTGCTTTTTTAACCAGCGTACCTGGAACCAGTAAACGGTTGATTTCGTTTGTACCTTCAAAAATCCGGTTAATACGGGAATCGCGGTACGCTCTTTCAATTGGATATTCCTGCATAAAGCCGTAGCCGCCGTGTATTTGAACGCCCTCATCAACGACATAATCGAGCACTTCACTTGCAAAGAATTTATTTAACGAACATTCAATGGCATATTCCGCAACAGAATTTGCCACCTTCTTAATATCTTTCGCATCTTCAGTGGAAAGCTGGCCCTGGTTGTCTTCATACAAACCAACTGTACGGTAAACAGAGCTTTCTGCCGCATAAATTTTTGACGCCATCGTTCCAAATTTTTCTTTTGTTAAATTAAATTGAGAAATAGGTGTTTTAAATTGCTGGCGGCCGTTTGCATATTTTACGGTCATTTCCAATGCGTTTTTGGAACCGCCCACAGCCCCTACCGCAAGCTTATAACGACCGATATTTAAAATATTAAAGGCAATAACATGGCCTCTGCCAAATTCACCAAGCAGGTTTTCAACTGGAACTGGAACGTCTTCTAAAATTAACGTACGAGTAGATGAGCTCTTGATCCCCATTTTCTTCTCTTCGGCACCGGTGGATACGCCCGGGAAGTCCCTTTCCACGATAAATGCAGTGAAATGCTCGCCGTCAATCTTTGCATAAACCACAAACACATCGGCAAAACCGGCATTAGTGATCCACTGTTTTTCACCATTAAGGATATAATGCGTGCCTTCTGCATTTAATTTAGCAGTCGTTCTTGCACCAAGGGCATCCGAACCTGAACCTGGCTCGGTTAAGGCGTAAGCGGCAATTTTTTCACCTGATGCAAGGGCAGGTAAATACTTCTTCTTTTGGCCGTCATTACCAAATAAAACGATTGGCAGGGAGCCGATCCCAACGTGAGCACCGTGTGAAAGTGAGAAACCACCAGCTTTCGCCATTTTTTCTGTTAAAAGCGATGAGGTGATTTTATCTAAGCCTAAGCCATCATATTCCTCAGGAACGTCAGCCGCCAGCAGCCCTAGCCCGCCAGCTTGCTTTAAAAGTTTTACAGTTCGGTCAAAATCATGTTTTTCTAAGTATTCCAGCTGCGGTAGCACTTCTTTTTCAATAAAATCATCTGCCGTTTTGGCAATCATTAAATGTTCTTCATTAAAATCCTCCGGTGTCAGCACTTGATTAAATGAAATATCTTCAATTAAAAAGCTTCCGCCTTTTACGATTTTTTTAGTTTCTGTCATAAAAAATTCCTCCTAAACTTTTTCTAAAAAGGGCCCTAAACCATGGCCCGCATTCTATTAAAGCAATTCAAACACGCCGGCAGCACCCATTCCTCCGCCAATACACATCGTAACAACGCCAAATTGTTCGTTTCTGCGCTTTAATTCATGAATCAGTGTTAAAGTCAGCTTTGCGCCGGAACAGCCAAGCGGGTGGCCAAGAGCAATGGCCCCGCCGTTTACGTTCACCTTTTCCTCATCAAGCCCAAGCTCGCGAATAACCTGAATTGATTGTGATGCGAATGCTTCGTTTAATTCAAATAAATTGATATCAGATAGCTCAAGACCGGCAAGCGTTAATGCCTTTGGTACGGCAACAACGGGACCAACCCCCATAATTTCAGGCGGGACACCGCCAACAGCAAACGATCTGAATTTCGCTAACGGCTTAAGCCCAAGTGCTTCCGCTTTTTCACGATCCATCACCATTACGGCAGCCGCACCGTCACTTGTTTGCGATGAGTTGCCTGCCGTTACGGTGCCCGATACCGAGAAGGCCGGTCGAAGCTTTGCTAAAGTTTCTAGGTTTGTATCTGGACGAACACCTTCGTCTTGAGTGAATGGGATCGTTTTTTCGACCAATTTATGATCCGGGCCAACAGTACGGAACGCCACATCCACTGGGACAAGTTCATCGGCAAATTTTCCTTCCTGGATTGCTTTGTACGCGCGTTGATGGCTTCTTACAGCAAAGGCATCCTGCTCTTCGCGGCTAATTCCATAATTCTTTGCAACCTCTTCAGCTGTATGACCCATGCCCATATAATATTGTGGCGCTGACTCCACCAGCTTTACATTAGGACGAAGGACATGACCAGTCATTGGCAGCATACTCATTGACTCTACTCCACCTGCGATCGCTGTATCGGTATGACCGAGCATGATAGCCTGCGCTGCATAAGCAATGGTCTGCAGGCCAGATGAGCAGTAACGATTGATTGTTAGGGCCGGAACGGTATGCGGAAGCCCCGCCAATGCGCCGATATTTCGGGCAACGTTCAGTCCCTGCTCTGCTTCCGGGATGGCACAGCCAATAATTAGATCATCGATATTTCCTTCATAGTCTCCAGCTCGTTTTATCGTTTCCTTTACCACCAATGCTCCTAAGTCATCCGGACGCACATGGGCAAGCGTTCCTTTCTTTGCCTTACCTACCGGGGTCCGCGCTCCGGCAACAATTACCGCTTCTCTCATGCAAGTTCCCTCGCTTTCTATCAATTTATTGATAAGGGTTTTGACCCTAATTAATTTCTTAACGGTTTGCCTTTTAAAAGCATATGCTGCATGCGCTGCTGTGTTTTTGGTTCTTGAATCAGGCTTAAAAATGCCTCTCTTTCCAAATCCAATAAGTATTGCTCATCAACTTCGGTTCCGAATGGCACTTTGCCCCCAGAAATGACGTATGCAATTTTCTTAGCAATTTTCAAATCATGCTCGGAGATATAACCTGATAGTTTCATTGCTTCAGCCCCGAGCAATAATGTCGCATATCCTGATTCACCTGTAACTGGAACCTTTCGGCGAACTTTTGGCTTGTAGCCTTGTTCATGTAAAGCAAGCACAGCCTGTTTTGCATCATATAGCTGATGATCGCTGTTTACACTGATTCCATCCGAATTGCTTAAGAAGCCATTTTTACGCGCTTCATCTGCAGATGTAGAAACCTTCGCCATGGCAATTGTTTCAAAAACTTTATTAGCGACCTGCTGCAAATCAAACTGGACACCGCTTGGCAGGTTTTCTAAGTGTTTCATATACAGTTCCTTGTTTCCGCCGCCTCCCGGAAGCAGGCCGACACCAGTTTCAACTAGACCCATATACGTTTCAGAAGCGGCCTGAATATGTGCAGCAGGGAGGCAAACCTCTGCACCACCGCCAAGTGTCATCGCAAATGGCGCAGCAACCACCGGTTTCGAGCTGTATTTCACTTTTAATAACGCTTTATGGAGCTGCCGGACAATCAGGTCGAGCTCATAAATATTGTCATCCTGAACCTCCATCAGCATCATCGCTAGGTTCGCGCCGACACAGAAATTCTTGCCTTGGTTGCCAATCACAAGCCCTTTGTAATTTTTCTCGACTTCATCAATCGCAAAGTTCATCATTTGAACAATATCCATCCCAATCGCATTGTTTGGCGAGTGGAACTCAAGCAGGGCAACACCATCGCCGATATCAATCAAGCTCGCACCGCTGTTCTTTTTAATAACGCCTTTTTGCTTTTTTATCTTTTTCAGTTCAATGATTTTTGGATTGTACTCTACCAGTTTGTATTCGCCGTTATGATAGAAATAGAGTTCTCCGTTTTCTTCCTTATAAAACGTCGTAAAACCTTTATCGAGCATTTCCGTTACCCATGCAGGAATTGCTGTGCCAGTCTCTTTTAATTTTCGGACAGAATTTTCAAGGCCAATGGCATCCCATGTTTCAAATGGACCCATCTCCCAGCCAAAGCCCCATTTCATCGCCCGGTCAATCGCCACGATATCATCAGCGATTTTACCTAAAAGCTGTGCAGAGTAAACGAAAGACTTTGTAAAAGTGTTCCATAGGAATTGTCCGGCACGATCATTGGCGTAAACAAGCGCTTTCAATTTATTCGCCGTTCCTTTTTCTTGTTTTGCAAGCTCGATTGCTGGAGTTGAAAGCTTCTTACGTGGACCATATTCCAGTGTATTAGGATCAAGTTCGAGGATCTCTTTACCTTTTTTCAAGAAAAAGCCCTGCCCAGATTTACTGCCTAACCAGCCGTTCTCAATCATTTTTTTCATAAATGCCGGAACTTCGAAGACTTCTTTCTCTTCTCCCTCTACTTGTTCATATACGTTCCCGGCGACATGGACGAATGTGTCCAGTCCAACCACATCCAATGTTCGGAAAGTGGCACTTTTTGCTCTCCCTATTAAAGGACCAGTAATCGAGTCAATTTCGCCGACGCTTAAACCAGACTTAAGCATTTCTTGAAGTGTTACCAGCAGGCCATAAGTACCAATGCGGTTGGCAATAAAATTTGGTGTGTCTTTTGCAACAACGACACCTTTACCGAGAACATCCTCACCAAAGGTTTTCATGAAGGAGAGAACTTCCAGATCCGTGTATTGTGTCGGGATTACCTCTAATAATTTTAGGTAGCGCGGCGGGTTAAAGAAGTGCGTGCCAAGGAAATTCTTTTTAAAATCATCTGAACGGCCTTCTACCATTGCCTCGACAGAAATTCCAGATGTATTGGAGCTGATTATGCTTCCAGGTTTACGGAATTGGTCTACTTTCTCAAACACCTGCTTTTTGATATTCAGGTTTTCCACAACAACTTCAATTACCCAGTCTACATCTTTCAATTTAACTAAATCATCTTCTAAATTTCCCGCTTCAATCAAGTCAAGATTCTCTTTCAGCGTTAATGGCGCCGGTTTTTGTTTTAACAGCTTTTGTATAGCTGCAGTACTAATTCGATTACGCACCTGCATATCTTTTAACGTAAGGCCTTTTGCCTCTTCTTGCTTCGTTAGTTCACACGGGACGATATCCAAAAGAATTGTTGGAATTCCGATGTTCGCAAGATGTGCTGCAATCCCCGAACCCATTACTCCAGATCCTATAACAGCCGCTTTTTTAATTAATTGGTTCAACATTGTCTCCCCCTTTGATACTTTGAATGAATACTCATTCATTTTTTGATTAAAAAAAATTACCTTTGAATGAGTTTCGTTACTATTAACTATAAAAGATTTCAAAAAATTGTGCAATTGGTAAACGTGTAAAATTTAAATTTTTTTGAAAAGTAAGTTTCCTATTGGCGCGATAAATTTATCAATCGAAGGGCAATCTATGAATGAGGTGATGATGATGGCAAGAATGAAGAAAAACCCCTCTAAAGCCGGCGTAAGCGCCGCCAGTGTCAAGGGTAATGCCGGACCGGGCCGCGAAGCAAGCGGCATCGACAAACAAAACAGCCAAAACAGCCAATATAAAAAAGACTAACTGGTGTCAGGCACCAAGAAAAGCGGAAACGCCTCGGTCAGGGGCGACAAGCACAAGTCAAGCCGGCGAGAAGGCTGCTTTTTAGCCTTCTTGACGGATTGGCTTGTGGCCACGAGTGCCTAGGAGCTGGAGTTGGACATGTGAAAAATTCACATGGTGCCTGACACCGTTAAACATTTATTGTTTTGATTTTCGCTGTTGTTCATTAAGTTCCTTAATTTCTTGGATAATTTGCTTCATTTCCGCTCGTGCTTCTGGGTACAGCTGGCTCCAGTGGGCGATGAGCGGGGGCATGGATTTGGCAATGTGAGTGTACATGGCCCAGGCTTTTACTTTTTCTTTTGTTTCTTCATTTGTCTCCCCGACTAAAAGCTCGCTATATTTCTCAAGCAAAGCGTCGAGCTGCTGAGCAAATTCCTTCTTCATCCTGACATCTTCCTTCCTTTCCGATTTGCATGCATGGACATGTTTTACACCGTTTCCCAGCAGGCAGCTGATAAGAAAAACAGCACGTTTTCCTAGTCCTAACTATTGCATCTTCGTGTTCCCCAATAAATTTAATTAGCGGGTTACCTTGAAAACTGCCAAAAATGGAACTAGCTTCACACATTATATAGTTAAAGTCTGCCGCTGCATTTTCAATCTTACTATCCCTTAATTCAGTCTTATACAACCAGAATAGGTAAACAGCTATATTTTCCCATAAAATCAACTTAGAGATATTGCATGTTTTCCCTAGTATATCAATAATCGGAGAAAGATTATTAGAAAAAAGATTTTGTACCACGGCTCTACGCCAATTCGAACGATTGGATCCATTCCATTTCTGAACAGTTGTATCCTTTAATGAAAACGAAGGCAGCCATTCCTTCCCCTTCGCTGCTGATTCCATCTTTATATTCTCCACTGATATATCGATTTCTTTGTTCCAAACCGTCATCGCATAAAGAGAGATAACAGCGATAAATGCATACCTCTTTATAAATATTGAAGCGGCTGTTTTGTCTGAAGGAGCACCGATTGAATGAGATAATTCTGTTATAAATTTATTTAGAAAGCTACCATCTAATAAATCTGCCACACAAAAGGCATTCTTTTCTATACGGACCAATCGATACTTTTGTAATACATCAAGCTCGAATTGTGTTAAGACCTCAACCATTTAATGCAGCCGCCCTTTCCAAAATACATCTCCCTTTTCCATAAGGAATGCAAAGAGGTGTACCAAATAGTGGATCCATAGTCACTTCACAATCCATCCCAAAAACATGTTTGACAAGCTGACAATCAATAACTTGTTCCGGTTTTCCTTGAGCAAAAACCGTCTGATCCTTTATCGCAACGATATTATGAGCATAGCGGCACGCCAGGTTCAGATCATGAAGCACCATTACAACTGTCCTCTTCTTCTTTTCATTTAATTCGAACAGCAAATCCAAAATCTCTATTTGATGGGTCATATCTAAATAGGTTGTAGGTTCATCCAGCAATATAAATTCAGTATCCTGGGCCAAAGTCATTGCGATCCAAGCACGCTGCCTCTGCCCCCCTGAAAGTGAGTCAACGGGTCTATCTTTCAGATGTTCCAATCTTGTAGACTTTAATGCATCGTTGACTTTCTTCTCATCCTCTTCTGACCACTGCTTTAGCCAAGATTGATGAGGATAACGGCCCTGTTTCACTAACTGCAGAACAGTTAATCCTTCTGGTGCTGATGGTGATTGCGGCAGAATCGCCATCTTTCTGGCAATATCCTTTGTTGGAATCTTAGCGCTAACCTTTCCTTCAAGTAAAATGGAGCCGGATTTAGGCTTTAACAAACGAGCAATTGAACGAAGGAGAGTGGATTTTCCACAACCATTTGCACCAATAAAAACGGTAATCTCGCCTTTTGGAATCCGCAAATTTAATTCATTAATAATTATTGTATCTCCATATGAAATAGATAACTGTTTCGTTTCAATCGCACTCACCATTTTCTACAACCCCTTTTTTGAATCAAGATTTCCCTTAAGGATATTAATGTATTTAAAAAACAGCTGAAAAGCAGGTTAAGCATTTCTGGTTTTAAATAATAGGTAAATAAAATACGGTGCTCCAATTCCTGCGGTAAATACACCCGCTGGTACCTCTAACGGCAAGAACATTGTTCGGCCAATTAGGTCAGCGGCCATTACTAGAATTCCGCCAATTAAAGCTGATACCGGCAGCAATGCTCCAAATGCCGAGCCCACAAGTCTTCTCGCTATATGAGGAGCCATTAATCCGACAAATCCAATACCGCCCGCAAATGCGGTCGAGCTGCCAATTAATGCCGTACTGATCATTAATAAAATAAATCGCTGTTTCTGCACTCTTCCGCCAACACTGGTTGCGACTTCATCGCCTAACTCTTGAATATTAATCGTTCGAGACGAGGCAAAAGCGAAAATCAAAAAGATAACTGTCCATGGCAGCATGGCCGCAACATTTTTCCAATTCGAACCGTAGACCGTACCAGTAATCCAAATGTTTGCCTGACTTGCCTGATAAATAGGGCCCATAATCATCATCAATGTCGTTAGTGCCTGCATTAACGTAGAAATCCCTATGCCAATCAAAACAAGCCGAATCGGCGAAACCCCATTTTTCCAAGCTAGAAAATAAACTAAAAAGGCAACAATTCCTGCTCCTAAAAACGCTGCTACTGGCAGCCAAGTAATGCTGACAGTCAGAGCATTATTTTTATCACTAAAGATCGTTAAAAAACTGACAACAGCCACGGCGGCTCCACCAGTAATTCCAAGAACGTCAGGAGAGGCCAGCGGGTTGCGAATCATTCCCTGTAAAATTCCACCGGCAACTGCCAGTGAAATACCGACCATTAAAGCAATTATAATCCGTGGCAAGCGAAACGATTGTATTATAAGTGTCTCCATTTCAGGTCCGCTGCCAAATAATACTTGTAAAACTGTGATAGGATTTATTTTCATGTCCCCTATTCCAGCGCTGAGCACAAAGACCAGAAAGCTCATCATTAATAAAATGGTAAACACCATGGCAGCTTTTTGATCCATTAAAAAAGATACCTTGCCATGAAAGAAACGGAGATTTTTATATTTATTCATTTAGCATTGAACCCCCTTCTTGCAATGTAAACAAAAAATGGAGTTCCAACGATAGCCGTCATCACACCAACAGGCACCTCAGAAGGCATTAAGATATATCTAGCGCCGATATCAGCCGCTAACAAAAGAATCGCTCCTAGAACACCAGCCATAGGAATCACCCAGCGGTGGTCAATCCCGATAATGGACCTGGTAATATGCGGTATAACAATCCCCACAAAGCCAATTGGACCAGCAACTGCAACCGATCCCCCTGCTAATAATATAACAATGACACCAATAACAATCTTCACAAGACCAATATGTAAACCAAGACCTTTGGCGACATCATCCCCCATAGAGAGGATATTCATTTTTCCAGAAATCAGAATGGCACAAATCCACCCGGCCCCAATGTACGGTAAAACAGATTGGAGTATATCCAGTTTTCGCCCCTGAACCGAGCCAGCAAGCCAGAACAATACCTGCTCAAGGGCAGATTCATTCACCACAAGCAGACCTTGTGTAAACGAGGCAAACATAGCAGACATAGCTGCACCCGCTAAAGTAAGCTTCATCGGTGTTAAACCTTCACGCCCCGCCGAGCCAATTGCATAAACGCATACCGCCGCTACAGCAGCTCCAATAAAAGATAGTACACTAAATGCTTGTAAGGAAGCTGTCGAAAATAAGGTAACTGCTATAACCACGGCTAATCCTGCCCCAGCGTTTATTCCGAAGATTCCGGGTGATGCCAGCGGGTTTTTCGTTAACGTTTGCATTAAGACACCTGCAATTGCCAGACTGGCCCCCACCGCTGTAGCGATTAATGCCCGCGGCATTCTCACTGTTTGAATAATGATATGCTCATTTGAACCATTAAAATTCGTATAAGCTTCCATAGCTGTCCGCATGCTTGTATCTGTATAGCCAAAAATAACACTTGCAGCCATTAACAACAGCATGACCACCACAGCCCCAAAAAGTCCAAACCATTTTAAAGAAGTACGTTTTAAAAGCATTTCTACAGTAAACCTTTCTACCTATAATTAATTTTAGTCTATCTCTAATTGATAATAATTGTCAATGATTATGAAAATCATTTTCATTTAGGTGTTGACAGATTGGTATCCGGCACCTTATCATAAAGTTGTTATTGAAAATGATTATCATTTACATTTACTATTAGGAGGTACATAAGGAAAATGAAAGGTTTTAAAAGAATACTTACTCTCTTTTCAATTGTGGCTATTTTTCTATTAGCTGCATGCGGCAGTACTGAGGAAAAAACGTCCAAAAATAATACACAATCGAATAAGGCGGATGAAAAATCGTATACGATTAAACATGCAATGGGGTCTGCAACTATTAAAGGTACACCGGAAAGAGTTGTTATTTTAACAAATGAAGGAACTGAGGCCCTGCTAGCTATGGACGTCACTCCAGTGGGTGCAGTTCAGTCGTGGACAGGTAATCCATGGTATGAGCACATCGCTGACAAGTTAAAAGATACAAAAGTTGTCGGCACCGAAAGTGAAGTAAACGTTGAGGCGATTGCCGCCCTTAAGCCTGACTTAATTATTGGCAATAAGATGCGCCAAGAAAAAATTTATGAACAATTAAGTGCGATTGCACCTACAGTTTTTGCTGAAACGCTTCGGGGTGACTGGAAGGAAAACTTTAAACTATATGCCAAGGCAATTAATAAAGAAGATAAAGGAAATGAAGTGCTTCAAAACTATGATGGCAGAATTGCTGACCTGAAAGAAAAACTTGGCGACAAAACGAAACTGAAGGTATCAATGGTTCGTTTTATGACTGGTGATGTCCGTATTTATCATAAGGATACTTTTTCAGGTATCATTCTTAACGACCTTGGCTTCGACCGTCCGGAGAATCAAAATGTGGACGACTTTGCAGAAAAAAACGTCACAAAAGAGCGCATACCGGCAATGGATGGAGATATCCTCTTCTATTTCACCTATGATACAGGTGACGGCGAGGCTTCTTCACTAGAGAAGGAATGGCTGGCTGACCCGTTATTTAACAATCTTGGAGTAGTAAAGAAAGGAAATGTCCACAAGGTCAGCGACACTATTTGGAATACAGCCGGCGGCGTTCTTGCAGCTAACCTTATGCTTGATGACATTGAGAATATATTTTTAAGTAAATAATGAATAATACGAGGGATTGCTTTTAATAGCGATCCCTTTTTTATATTACCTTACTGTAATAAGATTACTATTTAATTGAAAATATATTATTTTCTAAAAAAGTAATAGACTTATTTAGAAATATAAAGGTATAATCTTTGTTATATAACAAAATAACAAAGATATTTTCGTTTATAACAGAAGAAAAACCTGCCATTCAATAATTATATTTCTAAGATTCTCAATATTGAAAAAGTGTTTTTTATACTTTAATATATTATTAGAATTTTTTATTTTATTGTCCTATTCGGATAATTCTATTTTTATTAAAAAGGGATGGTGTAAAGGGAATGACAGATTTTCTAAATTGGCTGAGCGGTGTAGTATGGGGCCCGCCGACGTTAATACTGATCGTTGGTACTGGTCTCTTGCTAACATTGCGACTTGGCTTCTATCAGTTTTCTAGTTTACCATATGCTTTAAAACTCGCTTTCTCGAAAAAAGATCAAGACCATACTTCCGAAGGCGATATTTCCCACTTCCAGTCGTTGATGACCGCACTAGCAGCAACAATTGGTACAGGGAATATTGCTGGTGTTGCCACCGCTGTTGTTTTAGGCGGTCCTGGTGCCGTGCTTTGGATGTGGGTAACTGCCCTTGTTGGGATGGCGACTAAATATGCAGAAGCAATTTTAGCCGTTAAATATCGTACAGTCGGAAAGAATGGTCTAATGGCTGGCGGTCCGATGTACTACATAGAAAAAGGTTTAGGCTGGAAATGGCTGGCGGTACTATTTGCATTTTTCGGTTCCGTTGCCGCTTTTGGAATCGGCAGCTCAGTACAATCCAATTCCGTTGCTGCTGCTGTTGAAAATAGCTTCGGATTAAATCCTTGGATTACTGGTATTATTTTAACTGTTTTTACGGCTCTTGTTATTTTAGGAGGTATTCAAAGTATTGGTAGAGTAACCTCTATTTTCGTACCGTTTATGGCCATTTTTTATGTGTTAGGCGGGCTTGCTATTATCGTAATGAATCTTGACCTTCTTCCTCATGCATTAGGGCTGATTTTTTCCGATGCATTTACAGGCCAGGCAGTTGCCGGCGGAGCTATTGGTTCCGTTATCCGTTACGGGGTAGCACGCGGGGTATTCTCTAACGAAGCAGGGATGGGTTCTGCACCTATTGCCGCTGCCGCTGCAAAGACTGACCATCCTGGAAGACAGGCTCTAATCTCAATGACTGGTACATTCCTTGATACGATTGTTGTTTGTTCCATCACGGGCATCACGCTGGTAATGGGCGGCATGTACATGGATGATAAGCTGACTGGTGCAGCGTTAACAACAGAAACATTTAACAAACTACTTCCAGGAGGCGGCTGGATTGTCACAATTGGTATTATCCTTTTTGCTTATTCCACTGTGTTAGGCTGGGCTTACTACGGGGAAAAATGTTTTGAGTACCTTTTCGGAAACAAGTCAATTACGATTTATCGCATCGTTTATGTTGCAACTGTCTTAATCGGTGCGGGCATGAACTTAGGATTGGTTTGGACCATTGCCGATATCTTTAATGCCTTAATGGCAATCCCGAACTTAATTGGACTTGTCTTCTTGTCAGGCATCGTTGTAGCGGAAACAAGATCGTTTAAACAATTAAGAGCACAGGAAAAACTACAGCAAAAAAACCCAAATATTACGGCCTAATTTGAAAAAGAGCAGGACGCCGGTTTAACTGGCGCCTGCTCTTTTTATACATCATTATGAGTTAGTAGAAAACATATATTTTTTATAATGATAGCGGATTGAAAAAATCAAACCAATTGCCATCATATTCCCCATTAACGCACTCCCCCCATAGCTGATGAAAGGAAGCGGAATACCGGTGATTGGGAGAACGCCGATGGTCATGCCAATATTTTGGAATACATGGAAAGTAATCATGCTGATTACCCCGACACAAATATACGTGTAGAAATTATTCTTTGTCTCCATCCCAACCTTAGTAATATGGTAAATTAACAAGAAAAACAAACTGATTAATATACTTGCACCTATAAAGCCATATTCCTCGCCGACCACACTAAAAATAAAGTCCGTTTGGCTTTCCGGCAAATAAACTTCACGGTTGCCTATTCCTTTTCCGCTTGTTTGTCCAGAACCAATTGCAAGCATCGATTTAATCAATTGATAGCCGGCTGAACTTTGGTAATTATAGGGGTCAAGCCAGGAATAAATTCTGCCAAATTGATATTGTTTTACCCCAAGATATTTTTCAAGAATGTCCGGATTCCATAAAACAAAATAAAAAATGGTACCTATCAATAGTACGCCGGATGAAAATATCGGAACAAGTATCTTCCATGTAACCCCGGATATAAAAATCATTCCTAGTAAAATCGCTAAAAAAACAAGCCCTGTTCCCAAGTCCTCCTTAATAATCAGCACGAGCGGCACCATTGTTACGAACCCTAGCTTTATTAACAGCCAAAAATCCGTCTGTAATGTCTTTATTGCGTTTTTTTGGTGATGATCATCAACCACACGAGCCAAACCAAGAATCAGGAATATTTTCATAAACTCCGACGGTTGAATAGTACCGATTCCCGGAATCTGGAACCAGTTTTTCGAGCCGTTAATTCTTGGGGCGATACTTTCCGGGGCGAGAATCAACAAAATGAGAACAACGATTCCAAACCCGTAGGTATACCACGTCAGCTTGCGTAATTGATCAGAATCAAAATGCATAACAACGCCAATAATGACACAGCCGACAACATACCAAAAGATTTGCATTACCAAAAAGTTACGGTCATATTGTCCGCTCTGCTGCGCGCTATAAATCGCAGCGCAGCTGGCAAGAAATAAAAGCATTAATATGAGAACAAGACTGTAGTCCAGTTTCGAAGATGTATTTTTGTTGGAAGTCATGTGAAGTGCCCACCTTGATTAAAAAACTTGTACATTCCTCCATTATATTTTTAATAAAAGGAAATCACAACTTCTAAAAGACCATGGGATGAAATTACCATTCGCTTTTTAAGCGCTCCGCCCCTTTTCTAAACAGTTTGGAGCACATTAAAATAAATTCGCGCAAGTTCTTCAGCCATCCATTCCAGATTGCTGGGCACTTGCGGCAGTCCGTAGCCAATATACAGCGGAGTCGTTACAAAACGAGGAACAACTTTTGCATAGATCTTCCCTTCTATATGATAAAAAAATACATTATAGCTATTTGCTTTAAACGGAAAATGATTGAGGATATAGTGGACTGCAATTTGCAAATATTCGGCAAACCTTTCCTGATAAAAATCTTCAGCCATTTCTATATTAAATTCATAAAAGCCAACTCGTGGCTTTGTTGATAAAGTAAACCTTGGGCCATTTTCCTCTTCAGATATGACAATTCCTTCAAACATTTCCGGGACGACTGTTTCACTATAATCAATTTCATCAAGCCCCACAATCTGCATATGCGGATGCGAAAGAGAACCGCCAGATAATGGTCCATGATTCTTGAAGAAAATAACGGAACGATAGATACCAGTTGCTTCCATATCCAGCCAGTGCTTGATTCCGAATCTAATTAATTTGTGTAAATGTTCTTTGGGATAGGTCGAAAGGTCCCCATGACAGTCGTCCGTTTCGATTAACACAGTTTGATAAGCATTTTCTAAAACTGGATATTTATTTTGCAAGAGAATAATCGGTTCATCCATATTAATAATATTGGTAAGTTCATCTCTAGCACAAAAAGGACATGCAGCATTTTTGTTTCGGATATTTTCCGGTTTTTGCATTCCGATTGCCGTATTAAAGTGAAGATGTTTCATTTCCACAACGCTTATCTCCTCTCGAATAACTATGATTCTATTTTATGGGAGAAGGCGTTCCCATTGCACACATTTTGTTTTGGCCGAAAGGAAAGTATTAATTTCCTTTCAGGCAAAAGCACAACTACGACTCTGTCTTCGCCTAAAGGCTCGCCAATCGCCGAGTTTTATTTTCATAGTGCGAGAGGTACTTGCATATCCATATGGTACAGGCTAAAACTTGTTAAGAATGAGAGGGACGATATGTTAACAAAACTAGAAGCACTTATTCTTGGAATTATTCAAGGTTTGACAGAGTTTCTGCCCATTTCCAGTACCGGTCATCTATATTTAGGGAGAAATTTATTTGGGCTGCAGGAGGCTGGCCTCTTGCTTGATACGATGCTCCACGTTGGGACGCTGCTTGCCGTGTTTGTTTTTTACAAGAACGAATTCATCAACATCATAAGAAAACCATTTAGTAAATTAACATTCTTATTAATTATCGGCACGATTCCCGCGGTGATTTTTGGACTTGCATTTAAAGATTATATTGAGGATATTTCAAAAACCGGCGTGACTATTGGATGGGAGTTCCTTCTAACAGGATTATTCCTCTGGATGGCAGATTCCGCAAAGAACGGGTATAAACGGATGGACGATATCAGCTACAAGGATGCCTTCATTATTGGCACATTTCAGGCTGTAGCAATTTTACCAGCGATTTCCCGTTCGGGAATGACGATTGTTGCCGCGCTTTGGCGCAAATTAGATCGCGAAACAGCTGCCTACTTTTCTTTCCTACTATCAACACCAGCAATCGTTGGGGCAATTGTCCTGCAGACTAAGGATTTACTTGGAGGCGGCGGTGAAGAAATCTCATTATCCGCCCTTCTCGTCGGCATCATCTCTTCCGCCTTCTTCGGCTACATCGCCGTCAAATGGATGATCGGCTTTCTGAGAAAGAATTCACTTAAGCCATTTGCCATTTATGTTTGGGCGTTAGGGTTAATCGTTTTAGTGTTTCAGTTTACGGGGAAATTTTAAGGCATTAGGAAGTACAGGGAAGTTTTTTTGCTTCATAATTAATCTGGTTCCGCAGTCTTAATCGCTAAATGCAAAACGGCTCGATGTCAAGTCGAGCCGTTTTTTTATATAGAAACCTGTATTTTCGCCATTTCCCTTGCAGCCGCTGCCGCCTGCTCTTTTGCTCTTGTCATAATTTCCGGCACCATTTTTGGAAAATGGTCCAGCCCTTCAGCCACAACGGATTCCATCAAATCAAAGCCAAGGAACTCTAACGCCTTCCTTAGATAGCGGTCGCCCATTTCAAATTCTACCATCGGCCCAGTGGAATAGATGCCGCCGCGAGTTTGAATGTGTAGAGCTTTTCTGCCTGTCAGCAGTCCTTTAGGACCTTCCGGCGTATTCGTAAATGTTTTACCGGTAATAAACATACAGTCCATAAACGTTTTTAAAATGGCCGGGGCACCAAGATTCCAAACTGGAGTAACAAAAACATAGTAATCGGCATCAATAAAACGGTCTGCTAAGGCATGCATTTTCTCAAGCTTCGTGCGTTCCGCTTCAGACAGCTGCTCCTTCTGATAGCCCATAAACGACAATTTCGCCCGGCCATATAATAAATCCATATCGATTTCCGGGATATCCATACTATATAAGTGCATATGCTCAATTTCCACATCCAGCTGGACTTTTTTAAACTCTTCCAAAAACACTTCACCTATTTGAGCTCCCTTTGAAAGCTTCACATCTATTTTTGGATTAGCGGTAATATATAAAAGCTTTGACATCAGGATCCCTACCCTTATCTATTAATTTACCTACTAGTATCTTACACCCATCCATATGCTCATAATTGTATATTAGATGAAAAATATGTGAATTTTTATCACTGCTGCTTTACGATTGAACATTTCATGACTGGAGAGCGCTTTCCGACAATTGGAGGGCCTTATCCGACAGTCGGAGGGCGCCTTCCGACAATTAGAGGGTTGTGGTGCCTGACACCCTGGCCTGACATTCTTAGTCCCTTTATTATTGATTAAAAATTCACCCAAGCATACAATATGATAAGTGAATGTACATACTATCTGTTTGGTCAGGGGGATTTATCATGAAATATGCGATTATTACAGGAGCTTCAAAGGGTCTGGGCGAAGCGATTGCAAAGCGCCTTATAAATGAACAGTTGGCCATTGTTTCTGTTTCCCGGACAGAAAATGAAGACCTAAAAAAACTGGCACAGGAAAAAGGCACTTACTATAGACATTTTGAATGTAACCTTTCTTTGGAAAAAGAAGTTCAGGAAGTGTTTATGGAAATTGCTCACTATATTTTCCTAAAGGAACCGGCAGAAATTTTACTATTTAATAATGCTGGTGCCATTGAGCCGATTGAGACGGTGGGAAATTTAGATTTAACCCCGACTGTCCGAAACTTTAAAGTCAATGTAATTGCACCGATGATGATTACAAATTTATTTTTTAAAGAGGCTGAGCTGACCAGCACAAAGATTAAGGTTATTAACGTTACCTCTGGGGCAGCGGAACGTCCGATTGAAGGCTGGAGCGTTTACTGCAGCTCAAAAGCAGCGATCAATATGTTTACCCAAACCGCTGCGCTTGAACAGAGGGAAAAGAACATGAGCAATAAAATAATCGCCTTTAGTCCGGGAATTATGGATACGAATATGCAGGAGACGATCCGCTCATCCTCTAAAGAAGCGTTTAAAGATCTGGAGCAATTTAAAGATTACAAGGAAAAAGGGATGCTGAGACCGGCCCATGTTGTAGCAAATGCCTTAATTGATTTAATCCTTAGCGGCGATGTTGAAAGCGGCAAGGTATACAATGTGAATGACTTACTAAAGTAACAACCGCAGGCCGAGCATTCGTTTGATGCAGCGGCCTTTTCGCTTTCTTTGAGAACCACAACATCTTTACTCTTTCTTCAGGAACCACAACGTAATACTTGTTCCTTTATTCAACTTGCTCTTGACTTTAATCATTCCTTTATGGGCATCCATTAACGCCTTTACGATGGAAAGCCCGATTCCGATTCCCCCTGTTTTTCGGTCGCGCGATTTGTCACCGCGGTAGAAGCGTTCAAAAATATGCGGGATATCTTCATCCTTCATCCCGGCGCCTTCATCTTGAATGGAAAATCCAACGTATCCATCCATAGCTGTTACAACCGAAACGGTGACATTTTTTCCGGTGGGAGTATATTTCAAGGCATTGTTCAGTACATTTGAGAAAATCTGCATTAACTTATCCTTGTCAGCTTTAAATAATTCGTCTGACGTAGTCTCCTCGATGTGCAGCTGAACCCCCTTCTCTTTAAACAATGGCAAAAACATTTCACCAAGTGCGGCCAGCACACAGCCAGCTTCCATTTCAATTTTTTCAAGCTTCATTTGCGGATTTTCTGCCGCCAGCAGCTTTTCCATTTCATTAACAAGCCGGACTAACCGCATCAATTCCTCATGGCTTGCCTCAAGGCGCTGCGGTGTCGGCTCCCATATTCCATCCTGAAACGCTTCAATTTGGCTCCTTAATGTTGCAAGCGGCGTCCGCAGCTCGTGTGCAAGGTCTCCGGTAAACTGCTTGCGAAGCATTGCTTCCTTACCTAACGACTCCGCCAGATCATTAAAGGAGATTGCCAGGTGTTTTACCTCTGTTGGCAGCCCTTTTAAAGGAATCCTGACGTTCAAGTTATGCTGCTGCAGTTCGTTGGCAGCAAACGATAGCCTCTGTAATCCAGAGATTAATTTTTTGGAGAATAGCATGCTGAAAACAATCGCCAGCACAATCGTTAAACAAACAGCTGCTAAAATATATAATTGAATCGTTTGAATAAAGGTATATTCGTCATCAATCAAGCCTTCAGGATAGATGGCGACGAGCTTGCCGATAATGGCCTCATCACCCTTGATGATATAAGTTTTCGAGTGCCACTGTTCCCCGGCTGGTGCCGGTTCTGTCAACCCCAAGCTGTTCAGCATCCCGCGAATATTAGAAGAATCCATCTGCAGCTTCCCATACCGGTCATATAGCTGAAAATAAAGCTGATCAGTCATCGCGTGCTCATGCAGAAGGCCAAACACCGGGTCGCTCGTAAAATGACCGTGCTTTCGATAATCCTTTTCTATTTCCGTTAAAACTCTATCAATCTTCTTTTCACGATTCCGGTCTAAATAGCTGCGAAAGCTTTCTTCAAATCCATATTGAATAAAAAAGCTGACAATCAAGATTCCAATCATGGAAATTAACACTAAGTAGAAGAGAATTTTAGACCGGAGCGTTTGCAGCATCTAATACCCCTCCGAATTTGTATCCCATTCCAAAGACGGTCATAATAAACTCCGGCTGCCGGGAATCGGTTTCAATCTTTTTACGGAGGTTTTTAATGTGGGTATCAACACTACGTTCATAGCCTTCATAATACATGCCTTCATTTTGGATTTTTTCCAGCAGGTCCATCCGACTGAATACCCTTCCAGGATTCTGTGCCATATTGGTTAATAATTTATATTCTAATGGTGTTAGAGTGATAGGTTGGCCATTTACTATGACTTCCTTTTTTAGAACATCAATCGCCAGCTTGCCCCAATTAAATTCCAAGCGCTCGACTTTTTCTGCTTTTTTGACGCGCCGTAAAATAGCTTGTACACGTACGACAACCTCGCGGGGGCTGAATGGTTTTGTTAAATAATCATCGGCACCCATCACTATGCCATTAATACGGTCGTCTTCAGATGACTTAGCGGTTACCATCAGGATTGGAACATCGGAATCTTTTCGGACTAAACGGCATACTTCCTCACCAGAAATGTCCGGCAGCATGAGATCTAAAATAATGACATCTGGATTGATTGCTTTCGCTTTTTTTAACGCATCAATTCCATTATCGGCACTATGTATTTCATAGCCTTCTCTCTCAAAGTAGGCTTCAAGAACTTCTATAATTCTACGTTCATCGTCAACAATCAAGATTTTCATGAACACCACTCCCCATATTTTTACTATATCATGCAGGGTCTCGAATTTCGGCAACTTCACAGAATCATCATAAGTTGCTCATATTTTCTTCAATCTTTTTTGCTAAGATGAAAAAGCAGTAAGGAATTACATTTAACACCTTCCTATTAACTCTCTGTCAATATACAAAGTGCCCCGTTCAGCTATTGCAACGGGGCATTCTTTTTGTATTTATATTTGATTGCTTAGACTGCTCTTAATCGTTAGGATTCCTGCTTCCATTTCTTCAAAAGTGGCATACGCAAAGGATAGTCTTAGCGTTGAATGACGGTCATTATAAATAAAACCCGGATTGATTACTACATTCTCGGCTAGACATTGTTTAAACAGTTTTTGCATATTCATCTTTTTCTTAAAAACAACCCAGATAAAAAATCCTCCAGATGGTGTTGACCAGGTGGCGACATCACTTAAATGAAGACTGAGTAAACGAAGCAGCTCATCCCTTTTTTCTCTCAGCCTGCAGCGGACCTTTTGTAAATGCTTTTCATACATACCTGAAGCAAGCAGCTCTTTTACAAGTACCTGAGAGAGATAGCTTGAGCCATAATCTGTCTGCATCCGGACATCACTTAAGCGTTTAACGACAGCTTCAGGTCCCGCTAACCATCCAATCCTTAACCCGGCCGCAATCGTTTTCGAAAAACTGCCGACATATAATACTTGACCATTTTTATCTAATGCCTTTAAAGGTGCCGGCGGAGGTGCATCCAGCCATAAATCCCGAAAAATATCATCTTCAATAATCGGCAGCTGATAGTATTGACACTTATCCAAAAGTATTTTTCGTTGTTCTAATGTCATACTTGTGCTGGTTGGATTCTGGAATGTAGGATTTAAAAATAAAATGGATGAGTTTTTGGTAAATTTCTGCTGAAATAACTCTTTTATGTTCAAACCTTCTTCGGCTACAGGTATTTCCCTAATGGCCATTTCAGCTGGAAACAAATTAATAGAATGTAAATACGATGGACTTTCCAGAAAAACAGTGGATCCTCTTTTTAAAATTCCCGTCGTAATCAGTTTCAGCGCATGCAAAGCCCCGGAAACAATCAAAATACTCTCCGGTGCGATATTTACACCAATTCTTTGAAGATGTCTGCTGATCTCTGTTCTTAATCCAAGTTCCCCAAGCCCGTCACCGTAACCAAATTCCTGCAGCTGCAATGTCACCTTTCCCATCGCTTCCGTAATTTCAGCATGAGGAAACATCTCAGGACCTAGTTCGCCTTTACTGAACTGAATCAAATCCTTTCTATTCTCCAGTTCATTAATCATCTGAACGGTATGTTCACTTGCGGGCTGCAAGGACCATTTCGTAAAATCATTCCAGTCCGGAGGGGAAATTGCGGATATTAAGGACCATTGATTATTCACCACATAAATTCCGCTTCCAGTTTTCCCTTCCAGTAGTCCCTCCGACTTTACCATTTCAATAGCCGTAACCACTGTACTTCTATTCACGCCAAACTGTTCAGCTATTTCTCTTTGTGTAGGGATTTTACTGCCAATTACCCATTCACCCTTGTCAATTTTCTCCCGAATCCAGCGGGCAATTTGAAAGTATCGAGGTATTTTTTTCATATCTATCATCCATCTTTTGTTGGTTTTTTTCGTCATCAATCTGTTGGCGAATTCGTTCCTTCTTTACTTTATTATAGATAAAAAGTAAGAAAAGAGGTATATCATGAATGGGAAAGTCATCGCCGTCTACATCATAATCATCGTTGCCTGGGGTTCAGCTTTTCCCGGTATTAAGGCAGCGCTCCAATCATATAGTCCAGAGCACCTTGCCTTGTTACGGCTTTTAATTGGCTCGATTGCGCTGATAATTTTTGCTGCGGTCAAAAAAATTAGATTACCAGATTTAATTGATATTCCAGTTATTTTATTGCTAGGTTTTTTAGGCTTTACTGTCTACCATACATCACTAAGTTATGGCGAACAAATGGTCAGTGCCGGTATCGCCAGCTTATTAGTATCAACAGCACCTATTTTTTCCGCTATTTTAGCAGCTGTTTTTTTAAAAGAAAAATTTACGATGATAGGATGGATTGGCTCGCTAATCTCCTTTTCCGGAGTTGCCCTCATCTCATTTGGAGCGGGGCATACCCAAACAGCCTATTTCATGGGGGTTCTATTTATTATTACCGCGGCCTTAGGTGAAAGCTTTTACTTTGTATTTCAAGCAAAGTTTTTAAAAAAATATGGTTTTATTGCCTTTACTGTTTACACCATTATTGCCGGAACGCTGTTTATGCTGCCGTTCTTGCCGGGCTTAGGGAAAGAGGTGCTTTCCGCTTCTGCTGGTTCAACCCTATCGGTTATTTATCTTGGGCTGATTCCCACCGTCATCCCTTATTTAGCGTTAGCCTATATTACTTCGAAAGTTGGGGCTACCGAGGCTACCAGTTCATTATATTTAACCCCTGCAGCGGCATTACTCATTGCATGGTTCATGCTTGGCGAAATACCCTCCATACTTTCGTTAGCCGGCGGGCTTATAACCTTAATTGGTGTAGGCGTAATCCAGCGAAAATCCCCCGCTCAAAAGCAAGCATTTCCGATATTAAGTAATGCCCCGGGAAATCGCAGTAAAATGAGGTGATATAAAAAACAAAAAGGCATCTGAATCGTATTGATTTGGATGCCTTTTGCTCAAAATATTATTTTTCTTGTTTCTTTATTTCACCGGTCAACTCTTCAATACTTCTTTTCACATTTCCTTTACCAGAATAGTTCTCGATTAACTCTTTAACATCAATCCCGCTTGAGGCCTTGAGAGATTCCTGCAGGCTTGCCATTAGATTGGTCGCATAACTGGTGATTTTGCCCGCACCGCCATTTTCCCCGGAGCCGCCGCCAGTATCCACAACAGTAATTTTATCAATGTTAGAAAGCGGTGCAGCCACTTGCTTTGCGTATTCAGGAAGCATTTTGACAACCATGTCGAGAATGGCAGCTTGCCCGAACTGTTCGAAGGCTTCGGCAATTTTTTCCTTTGCTTCCGCTTCTGCCAAACCTTTCATGCGAATAACTTCAGCCTCGGAAAGACCTTGTGCTTTTTGTGCCTCCGCTTTTGCCAAACCATCTATACGAACACGTTCTGCTTCAGCCTTCGCCATTGCTTCAATTCGGTATTTATTTGCTTCCGCTTCCGCCATTTGTTTCGCCTTTTCTGCGGCAGCAGACTGCTCAACTGAATAGCGGTCGGCATCGGCCTTTTTCTTAACCTCGGAATCGTATTGGCGCTCACGGCGCAGGATTTCTTTTTCTTCAAGCTCGATTTGCTTTTGTCTTTCAATAATCTTAACCTGCATTTCCTGCTCGGTTACATCCTGCTTAGCCTTCGCACTTTCAAGGTCATAAGCCATGTCAGCGCGTGCTTTTGCAATATCCTGCTCACGGCGGAATTCCGCGATTTTCAATTGATTAATTTTTTCCGCTTCAGCTATTTCAGTTGCCCGCTCTAATTCAGATCGTTTCGCTTCTTTCGCTGCCTCTGCCTTTTTAATCCGCGTTTCCTTTTCTGCTTCAGCAGTGGCTATATCAGCATCGCGCTTTACCTGAGCGATACGCGGTTTACCGAGGGCATCCAAGTATCCATTTTTATCGCGGACATCTTTAATCGTAAACGAAACAATCACAAGACCCATTTTCGCAAGGTCCTGCGAGGCAACGCGTTGTACCTCTTGGGAGAACTTATCACGGTTTTTATAAATTTCTTCTACTGTCATCGAGCCAAGAATAGAACGTAAATGACCTTCCAGAACTTCCTTTGCTTCATTCTCTCTGTCATCTTTCGGCTTTCCAAGAAACTGCTCTGCTGCGGTAGCAATCTCGCTGATTGAGCCTCCAATTTTGATAATAGCGACACCATCGGCCATAACCGGTACACCCTGCTCAGTGTAAACTTCTGGAGTAGTAACTTCTAGTTTGCTAGATAACAAGCTTAAAGGCTGGGCTTGTTGAAAAACCGGTAAAATAAAGCTACCGCCACCGCGAATGATTTTAATCTTATTTCCAGATTCGTCGACATGAACATTTTTGCTGCCAAGATAACTTCCTGTGACGATTAATGCTTCATCAGGACCAGCTGTTCTGTACTTTGTAACAAAGACTCCAATTAATGCAAGTAAAATAAGTGCAACGATACCAATAATAATCCATACTAAACTAAACATAGTTGTTACCCCCTTTTATATGAAACTTTCATTTTCCTGATGGACGGTTACTTGTAATACTCCATTTTTCACCTGTACCACAAGCACTTTTGTGCCGTCAGGAATAGCTTGACGGTCGAAGCTTGATGCCGGCTTGGCAATTCTGCCGCTGGCATTTTCAATTAACACCTCACCAAATCCATCAGCAGGAATGGACGTAATTACCGCTCCAATCCGCCCTCGTAAATCGGATTCTTTATAAACAAGTGATTCTTCAGCTGAGGATAATGGGACTAAAATAAACACATTTAATAATGTCACGATTATAAAAGCGATGACAGCTGAGATCGCCAAAATAAGTAAAGAATGAAGCGAAGATAAACGTTCAATTAAGTAACCGCTGGCTGAAAGAATGGTGATAAAGGCAAAGACAAGAACAGGGTTTAAAAAGTGAAGCCCCCCGTCACCAGTGTCAAAATGCATAACATCCGCAAATAACACATAAAGAATTGTTAAAATACCCGAGATAATAAGTGCGTACAAATAAATCGTGACTAAAGGCATGCCGAAAAGTTCCAAATGCATCACCCCTTTTTCATTATAGGTAAGAAATACAACGGAGAAAGATTGGCTATGAGCCTCAATCAGTTATAGGCATCCAACCTTTCTATTTAAAAAGTTATGTAGGGTATTAATACGAATAAAAAAAGAAAAGGTTTCAATTTTTTCCTATTTCTAGTATAAATGATTTAGAATACAATTTGGGTATTTTTTTCTATTTTAAAATAAAAATGCCGCAGCCAACTTGGCTACAGCATCTTACATAATCATATTCAAAAACTTCTTAGTTCGTTCCTCTTTGGGGGTGGTAAACATTTCATCCGGTTTGTTCCTTTCAACCACAACTCCGCCATCCATAAAAATAACTTCGTCTGCTGCTTCGCGGGCAAACCTCATTTCATGTGTGACGACAATCATCGTCATCCCTTCTTTTGCAAGGTCCTTCATGACTTTTAATACCTCGCCTACAAGTTCCGGATCAAGAGCAGACGTTGGTTCATCAAACAGCATCACTTCCGGTTCCATCGCCAAAGCGCGAGCAATTCCGACGCGCTGCTGCTGCCCTCCTGAAAGCTGGGATGGATAATAATTCACTTTATCACCAAGACCTACTTTTTCCAGCAGCCCTTGTGCCCTCTGCCTAGCCTTTTGCTTGTTCTCCCCTTTCACAATGACCGGACCTTCCATTACATTTTCCAACGCTGTCATATGAGGAAATAAATTATAATTTTGAAAGACCATTCCTGTTAATCTGCGGAAAGCTGCTATATTTTTCTTCGATACATTTTGAGAAAAATCAAGCGTCTGTCCTCCAATGCTCAGAATTCCTTTCGATGGTGTCTCGAGCACATTCAAACAGCGCAGCATCGTCGTTTTGCCAGATCCGGAAGGCCCAATGACGACAACAACCTTACCTTTCTCCACCTTAATGTCTATTCCTTTTAGTACCTCTAACTGACCAAATTGCTTAAATAATCCTTTGATAGAAATCATCGAAAAACTCCTTTTCAATCCTGCACCTTGCCATATAGCCTATACCCCATACCGCTCCAATTTCCTTTCCATATATTGTTGTATTACAGAAAGGAAAAAGCAAATAACCCAATAAATCAGCGCTGCTTCTGTATAAACCAATAAAAATTCATAATTTCTTGAGGTAATTTCCTGGGCTCGGCGGAACATTTCAGTAATCAACACTACTGAAGCAAGCGATGTATCTTTCACGAGACTAATAAATGTATTGGATAATGGCGGTAAAGATACCCTCGCAGCCTGCGGCAGGATAATCCGCTTTAACACTTGAGAGTAGGACATACCGATTGAGTAGCCTGCCTCCCACTGTCCCTTTGGAATTGACAAAATCGCTGCCCGAATGGTCTCAGATGCATAGGCACCAACACTAAGGGAAAAGCCAATGACAGCTGAAATAAACGGATCAAGCGTGATTCCAATGTTAGGAAGACCATAAAAAATAATGAATAATTGAACTAGTAAAGGAGTCCCGCGAATGGCGGAAACATATACCCGTGCAATCATCTCTGCTATTTTTATATGAGAAATACGTGCAAGCGCAGTTAAAATCGCAAGGAGCAATCCAACAATAAACGAGATAATTGTTAGGGGAATGGTATTTGATATGGCTCCCTCCAGCAGCGGCCAGAGGGAGGTTTTGGCAATTTCAATAAGCCTTGCAGTTCTATCAGGATCTGCTGCAACATTACTTAAGTACATCTTCACCAAACCATTTCTCGGAGATTTTTTTGTATGTGCCGTCATCCACAATATCTTTTAATGCTTTATTTACAGCATCTACAAGGGGTTCGTTTTTCTTTCTGAACATAAAACCGCTTGTTGAAGCATCTTCACTTTTGGCCACAATTTTAACCGGTGCATCCGGTTTTTGCTTTTTATAGTCTAAAAAAGCAATATTATCATTGATCGTTACATCCACGCGCTTTTGAGCCAAAAGCTCAGCTGCCTGCTGGAAACCATCAACACCTACAAGATTTGCTCCATACTTTTTTGCCATGTCCGCATAATTACTGGTTAAAGATTGGGCAGCATTTAAGCCTTTGATGTCTTCAAATGACTTAACGTTATTGTTTTCTTTACTAGTAATTAAAACGGCGGTAGATTTAATATATGGATCTGAGAAATCATACTTTTCTTGACGATCCGGTCGAATTCCCACTTCGTTGGCAATCATATCAAAACGTTTCGCATCCAGTCCTGCAAATATAGCATCCCATTGTGTCTCTTTGAATTCCGCCTTTACGCCAATCCGTTTGGCAACCTCTTCCGCAAGCTCTACATCAAAGCCGGTTAATTTTCCGCTGGTATCATGGAATGTAAACGGCGGATAAGTACCTTCCGTGCCAATTAAAATTTTTCCATCATCTTTTATTTTTACCAGCAAATCCTGCTCTGCTTTTTCAGCCGTCTTTTTGTTATCTTTATTATCCTTTTTGGCATCGTCCTTGCCGCATGCGGACAGAACCAGCAGCGAGCAAAGCAGCAGCGTAAAGACAACTAATAATTTTTTCATAGAATTGACCCCCTATTTCTACAGGATTTCATATAACTAATTCTTGATTATTTTCCCCAATTTAACATATATAAACCGCCCATCCTTTTCTTATTGACAAATAAAAGAGACTGCCCTAAATAGGCAATCCCTTGTTTATTATTTCCACCACTCATCAAACATTGTAACGGGCATTCTTCGCTTATGCTCTGTTGCGAGATAGCGCTTTTCAATTTTATCGGCAACTTCCGGAGATACGGTTTTCCCTTCCAAGTAATCATCTAATTCATCATAGGTAATCCCTAATTCGGTTTCATCTGCCTGCCCTGGCTTTTGATCCAATAAATCAGCAGTCGGTACCTTTAAATAAAGCCTCTCCTCGGCCCCAAGCTCTTTTAACAATGCCTTCCCCTGCCGTTTGGTTAACCCAGTTAACGGAAGGATATCGGAACCGCCATCGCCATACTTTGTATAAAACCCGGTAACAGCTTCAGCTGCATGGTCAGTTCCGACCACAAGCAGTCCCTCCATACCACCGACCGCATACTGAGCAATCATTCTCACTCTTGCCTTTACATTTCCCTTTTGATAATCGCTCAAAGCTTGCCCTTTTGTTGTTTGATCATATTCACTCTGCACTTCATCAACTGCCGACTGAATATTAAAAACCATTTCCTTGTCAGCTTTAATAAAATCTAAGGCTTTTTTGGCATCATCTTCATCCTGCTGTATGCCATATGGCAGTCGAACGGCTACAAATAAAGCATTTGTTCCTTCGTTGCGAAGTTCTTCGACTGCAAGCTGGGCAAGTCTACCTGCCAACGTGGAATCCTGCCCTCCGCTGATACCTAATACATATCCCTTCGCCTTCGTTTTCAATAAATAATTTTTCAAAAAGTCAATTCGCTTACGTATCTCTTCATTAGGTTCAATGGTCGGAGATACGTGTAAATCCATCATAATCTTTTTTTGTAAACTCATTTTTACCCCTCCTGACGTCTCATACCTTTACTGTACCACAAAATTTGACTTTTCAATAAAAGAGACATTCGGGAATGTTAGGGTAAAATAAGAATAGTTAAACATATTGGAGGGTTTATTGTTGGAAGCAAAAAAATGCAATGAATCAAGAGTTGTGAGAACCATGAGGGTATTCCCAAATGATGTAAACGACCATCATACATTGTTTGGCGGCAAGCTGATGAGTGATGCGGATATGCTGGCATCCATTTCAGCGACGAGGCATTCTAGAAAAGAATGTGTAACAGCTTCAACGGATTCAGTTGATTTCCTTAGCCCCATAACACCAAAGGATTCTGTTTGCTTTGAATCATTTGTCACCTGGACCGGGAATTCTTCAATGGAGGTTTTTGTCAAAATTATCGCGGAAAACATGATCTCCGGGGAAAGAAAAATTGCAGCAACTGCCTTCTTAACCTTTGTTGCTCTTGATGAAGACGGAAAGCCGACGAAGGTTCCCGCCGTTATTCCAGAGACTGATGAAGAGAAAAAACTGTTTGAGACTGGAAAAGCAAGAGCAGAGAAACGGAAGGAACATAGAAAAAACAGTAAAGATTTAGCGTCATACTTAACGACAAGTAAGCCTTGGGAATAAGTTCTAGCACCAGTTTTAGAAGGAGCTTGAATATAGCTAAAGGTTCGCGGATGCCCGCGAACCTTTTTACATCCTCTCAAAAATTCTTCGATCCGGAGCATGGGGCGGCTTTTGTGCCCAGCCACGGTCTACCATGAGTTTAAAACCTTTCGCCGTATAGGCTAATACTTCCATGATATATTTTTGATATAATGCAGCTAAGTCTGTCCTCATAGATAACGATAATGCATGTCCAAGTAATGTAACATCAATCCCGTTTAAAGAATTAAACAGGGTAACAATAAGCCGTTCTGAAAAAGGATTAACTGTTGAAGTCGTAACATCCACAGATGTAGTTACAATTCCCAACAGCTGCTCTTTCTCAAGAATATCGTTAAATGCATTAATTTGACTTTCAGAAATTCTCTTCCCATCCGTGATATACTGATGAATTTCTTTATCCTTTACTACCTGCTGCAAACCCATGCAAAGCAAGACAGAAAAATAATTTCGTTCAATATTGAAAAAGATTTCAGAAATTTCAGCTGCATTGATCGGCCGTTTTTTTCCAAACCCACCAATATAGGAAAGCTTTTTTATATATTCAACCTGATCTGGATAGGGGACCATGGGCGGTCTGTCATAAATCCCTTTCGACAGCATTAACGCCGTTGACTCCTGATATAAATTCGCGGTCTGCTTAACCATCGTTACAAAAAAGTCCAGCACATCGTTACGTGCAACATTCGCTGTAATAAATCCTGTATTGATCATCGACATCCGGCTCATAGAATAAACAAAACTAAGGCCGAATACATCGTAAAACAATGGCGGGGCTGACAAATCAAGATCTTCTTTCGAAAAACCGTCTGGGATGGGAATGCCTTCTGCTTGAAATAGGGTACAAATTTGTTCGACATGCTCTTCGCTGATCTTGTAAGCACTTTGGAGTATATTTCCTATTTCTTCATCTGTATTATGATGCATGAAGTACGTAAGTAAGCAAACGGCCATACTCTCTTGTATGTATGTTTCCCATAATCCAGCGATTTCGGCACTCGATAACCTATTACTTCGCTCAGCCATCCTAAACCCTCCCCAATCAATGTCTATAGAAATAGATTCCCAAATTACAGACATATTATTCCTTCAATAAAATACTAGCGTTCGGGAGCAGGTTCATTTGGATCCTTCCACGTCATTACTCCATCCTCCTCATCAAATTCGATCGTAACATCTACAATACCTTTTTCTGTTAATATTCTCTCCTCTAAGCGGTCTTTTATATCATCAGCTGCTGCTACCGTTATTTTCGGATCGACTTCAATTTCCAGTTCAACGTGCAAATCTTCTCCTTCTTTAATAACGGTAATCGATTGAATATCTTTTACATCAGGATCTGCCATTACAATAGATCCAATCTTATGTTCCATTTCTTCATCTGCCTGTCCAATGACACCGGCAGCATTATCTAAAAAGACCTTCCCCACTACAAAAAACATCATAATCCCAATGAGGATTGAAGCAATTCCTTCCAGCTGATGGTATTGGGTAAAATGAGAAATGACTACGGCAGCAATCGCTAACAATCCACCCAAAGTTGCAACAAGATCTTCCATAAAAACGAGCTTGGTGGCTGGCTTAGCTCTTCCTAAATTAGCAAAGCTTTTAAAAAATACATTTAGACCATTGGCCTGAATGTCCAGCTCATGCAATATTTCCTTCATCGCTTTAAATAGAACAAAGGTTTCAAGGATTGTAGAAATCGCTAAAACAGAAATGTTGATAACAAATCCGCCGGACGCAGTTGGATGGATGACATGATGATACCCTTCTTGAATCGTTTCAAATGCCATGATACCGACAATTAAAACAGCACCTAATAAAACTAAATTAACTAAACGGCCAAACCCATTCGGAAACTTTTCTGTAGGAGCCTTCTTACTTAAGGCGGAGCCTACAAAGACAAAAAATTGATTGGCGGCATCCCCTAAACTATGCATGGTTTCCGCAAACATCGCAACATTCCCAGTAAAAAAGTAAGCCACCCCCTTAATCACTGCAATGATCGTATTAATGATCGCGGCAAACATTGCTGATTTATTTCCACGTTTTAATAATCGAAGTAATTCTCCCATCGAATCCCCTTTTCTAAATAAATTATCATTTTTAATATACCCTTTTTCATGATTCATTGGCATTTTTAAACTAGAAAATAAAATGGGACCTAACGTTTTTAAAACGCAGATCCCTTTCTATTACACATTTTTCAATATTAAATACAGCCGGTTATTTCGTTCACTTTGTTCCTGTTCATCCGCTAAATCATATTTTTTCAACAAATGAAACACTTCGTTTAATAAATCCTGTGTGTGCTCCTTTGCAAAGAATTGTTCAAATAACAGCTTCATATCCTCCGGTAAAAAGCCTGCCTGCGACTCATACTTATGTTTGACGTCTTCATGTGAGTGGTCTAATTTACATTCGCTCATTCCCTGAACCCCCTCTTAGTCCTTACCATTAAGGTACCATGATTTAATTTAAAAAGCCCATATTAATGGGCTTTTTTGTTATACCTTTTCATTATCTGTTACTTCAAGGATATCCAGTAGGAAGACAAACACCGGAATCCCTACAATCAGTCCCCAAATGCCAAAAAAGTGCTCTGAAAAAATCAAAACAATAAACGTATAAAACACTGGCAGGTTTGTCTTCGAACTCATCAAATTAGGATTCAAGATATAAGCCTCTACTGCGTGGATCACAGCAATGGCAATTCCGACATATAGCACCTTCATAATTCCGCCGATACTATATGCAATAATGACCAGCGGAATTAACGAAATAATCACCCCGGCAACAGGAATCAAGCCTAACACAAAGACCATAATCGATAAACCGCCAAGCTGCGGAAAGTCGAGCAGCCATAAAGAAATCGTTGTTAGTATACAATTGACTACTGCAATAATCAATTGTGCTTCGATCACTTTCCCGAATGTTCTTACGAATTTGTTAGCAAAAAATTCAATTTCTGCATAGATGGATGAAACTTTGCTCGTTTTGAATTTCTTTGTAAACTCGATTAATCTTGGTTTTTCCAACAAGAAAAATAAACTTAATAACAAGGCCATTAGAATTTGTATGCCGACTTTACTAATATCACTGAAAGATTTTAATAAATAGGTCACACCTTGTTCTAAATAGCTGGAAACATTTATTTTTTCAATACGTTCAACAATGTAATTTAATATTACATTATCATGTTTTGCCGTATAGAATGCTGTTAACTGCTTAATTAATGTTGAAATTTCACCAGCAATCATTGGCAGGTACATAACCAGTCCATATGAGAGCAATCCGACAATACTGGAGTAGGAAATAATCACAAGCAGTTTCCGGTTAAGGGGAATCTTCCCTTCTATAAATTGAACTAACCGATCCATTAGAAAAGTAAATATAAATGTAAGTAATATTAAATTAATCATCGATTTCATTGCATATATAATAAGCGCAATGAACACAAAGATTAAAATTCGCTTAAAGGAGCTGCTCTGCATAAATTTATTGATCATAGGCCATTATCGATCCCCATTATATTCAGTATAGAATTTTTTCGATTCTCTGCATATTATATCAAATCGTTAGGTATTTTGTCCTTTTTTAATAATTTTTGTCTATTTTTCTTTTACCTAGCTTTGAATTGAAAGGGGGTCATCGAACTGTCAATCGCTTTACTGATATATCCATGTTTGCTTAAATAATCAAGCAGCTTCGGCAAGTGTGCAAGTGTTTCATTCCGTTCATGCAGCAGAATCACTATTGGTCCCTGATGATGGTTCATTCTGTTTAACTGCTCGATGACACTATCAACATATCTTCCGTCCTTATAGTACCAATCCTTGCTGTCAATATTCCAATCCCACATGAAATAACCATGTTCTTCTACAGCTTTCCGATACTCAGGTTTCATTTTCGGGTAGCTGCCATATGGTGTCCTCATCAAGAAAGAATCGATGCCGGAAACTTCCTTTAAGGTATTACGATTTTGGTTTAACTCACCTAGAACCGAATGAACTGAGGCATAAAATCGTTTTGGATCATGTGATACGCTATGAAGGCCTATTGCTTCACCAGATTTCACCATTAATTTAACGGCTTCTGGATATCTCCGAATATTCCCGTCGATCATAAAGAATGAAGCTTTAAAAGAGTGTTTTTCTAAAAGTGCAATGATATCACCCGAAATTGCAGCTGGACCATCATCAAATGTTAAATAGACAATTTTCTTTTTTGTTCCGCTATGAACCGGCTTTGTTGGTTTTTGCTGTGACTTGACTGTTTTGGCTGGTTTCTTTACTGGTAGAGGAGTTGTTTGGTCTTTAGTGGCAGGCGGTGCCGCGGCTGTATCTTTTGTTGGTTTTGCTGGCACTTGACTAATCTCTTTCATATTGCTCCAAGCAAGTGCTTTTGCTTGCTGTTTTTGAATCCACTCTTTTTCCAGGTTAAAATCTTCCGTAATCTGTCTAATCATTTCTGGCGTTAAATTTATTGAATTTACCTGATTACTATTTTCATTTTTTCCATGATTAGCAGGTTTTACCGCTGCTTTTGCCTGAAAATAATTTGTCACCGATAATCCAGCAAAAAAAATACCAATTAGAATGACCAGAATGAAAGACCCAAACTGCCAACCGCGCCTAGATTTCCCCATAGTTTAATACCTCACTGCTGTTTTAATTTTCCCTTTCATCATTATAGACGATATTCAATTCGAATTGTTTCTATTATATTAAAAATATTACATTTTTATTAAAATATCGGTATATAAATAGAAATTTAGACAAGTTATTACAAAATCTTCTATTTTTATTCTACCTGAAAAGGGAAGAAAATGGTAACAAATGAACCAAGAAATTTCCAAAATGCAGACAGGCAATTTTAAGCCATGTCTAACATACATTTCATTGAGCATAGATTTTCCTGTTTGGGGGCGGGCGAGCCCCTTTTATTATCCATGGAGGTGATCGTGTGTCAGGTGGAATGAAATTTTTGCTTTATCTGGTATCATTTTTTATACCTATTGTTGGAATTATATTAGGGATCATCTGGATGAATGACCAAGATCTTGATAAAAAAGGAATTGGCAAGAACTGTTTAATCGTCTCCATTGTTTCGATTGTTCTTAGCTGTGTGTGTTGGTTTGCCTTATCAGCTTTATCCGTTCTGCCAGCATTTTCAGGGTATTAGTTGAGTTCGGTTGTTCGGTATGGCCATTCTACGGGATTTGTGTTTAATTTCGCGGAATTTGTGTTTTATTTCGCGAAATTTGTATTTTATCCCGCGGAGTCGGGGTGGAATTCCGCGGGTTTTGTGTTTTTTTCCGCCGATTCTCAATGGAGTTCCGCGGGTTGGCCTTTTCGAACTCGTATAGTTTTTAGATTTCGCCGTTTTCGTGGAGAATTTCGCCGTTTTTCAATTTTATTTCGCCGATTTCAGGCAGAATTTCGCCGATTTATCGTTTTATTTCGCTGACTTTAAACAGAATTTCGCAAACTTTGATTTTTAAAGGAGTGTTCACTTTGCTGCATGAGTTTCTCCACTTTTTCGGCAGAGCGATCTGCCATCAACTCGAAGAACGTTCACTCCTTGCCTCCGGAGAGGTACTATCCGTCTGTGCTCGCGATACCGGCATCTACATCGGGATCTTTTCGTCGCTTATTTATTTACATATTTCAAAAAGAAAGACAAACATCACCATACCTACTGTCAAATGGAGCTTTTTTCTTCTATTATTAATGGTGCCGATGATAATAGACGGTCTGGGCTCCTATACCCATTTATTCGAAAGTTCTAATATGCGAAGGCTCATCACAGGGACTGGATTCGGATTGGTGCTGCCGTACTTTCTATATCCATTGGCCTTAGGGAAGGCACTTGAAAAGAAAGCTCAGCCGGTTATATCAAAATCAGCAGATTTGCTTAATCCATTTTTAATAAGCAGCAGCTTGGGAGGAGTAGTTTATTGGGGAAAACTGCCTTACATCGTCATTGATGGCTTCATAATTTTAGTAATCCTTGGATGGGCCAGTTTATTGGTTTCACTTCTTTTTTTTAAAATGCGACAACCTCTTTTTAAATGGATGTTCTCCATTGTAGGCAGTTTAGTATTTCTTAGCTTTCTTTCAATACTCCACAATATAATCATTTCATAATTAAAAAAGAGAACAAGAACCGTTCTCTTTTTTTAATGACTAGTCTGTATTGATAACATTAAGTAATTGTTGAATTTGCTGTAATTTTTGAGGGCTAAGCTGGTCCTCTGATAACTCAATTTCTACCTTTAATGTACTTTTAACTGAACTCTTTTTCTTTCTAAAAGGTTCCGTGTTATTTACGAAATAGTCAACTTCTACCTCTAATATTCTAGCAATTTTCTCTAAAATGTCCAAGCTGGGGTTTGTTTGAATATCCCTTTCCATTAAACTTAAATAAGACTTGGAAATACCCGTAAGCTCACTTAATTTCGTTAACGACAAACCTTTATCCCCACGCAGCTGTTTAAGTTTATTTCCATCCATCGTATCTCTCCTCGCATTTTCAACTCCTTAAATTTCTACGATATTATCGTTATACCCTACCCTCCAAGCCCTTTGGTAACCAAATAGATGACCAATGGGCCTAAAATAACTATAAACAATGAGGGAAAAATGAAAAATACCATTGGAAACAGCATTTTTACCGGAGCTTTCATCGCTTGCTCACGGGCTGCTTCCCGGCGCTGTTCACGAATTCGAATAGTTAAATTCCCCAAAACCTTCGCCATCCCAATGCCCAGCTGATCCGCCTGAATAAGTGCGGTGATGATGCTTTGAAAGGAATCAGAAGGAACCCGTCTGCGAAGATCGTAAAATGCCTCCCGTCTTGATTTTCCAAGTTTCATTTCCTCTAATGTTTGTAAAAATTCGTCTGCCAAGGGGCCTTTAATTTTTTTCGAAACTTCTGTCAAGGCTAGGTCCAGCCCCATCCCGGCCTCAAGCAAAAGGTTAACGGTATCGAAGTAATCCGGCATCGCTGTATTGATCGCTTTGATTCTAGCCGTCCGCTTTTTTCCAAGAAAAAATATCGGAAGACGGAAACCTAACATTGCCAATGTAAAAATCATTACCCAGACTAATAGCTTATTTTCAGCTAAAGGCAATATTAAGAAGAAAATCGGCAGGCTGATCCCAGCACTTAAAACAATTTGAAACAATCTAAAGTCAATCGGCGATTTAAATGGATAACCCGCATCTCGCAACAGCATATCTAGTTTCTTTCTTTCATTAAGTGACAGCCGTTTATTTAACACCTTCGTTCCTTTATCCCAGTAAACACTGAATAGCTCTTTTAACCTGCCGCCTTTCTTTTCCTTCAAAGGGTCTTCTTTATGTGGCATCAACGTTTCACCAAAATACTTGTGGACACGTGCTTGGAATGCAAGCTGCTTTTTAAAAACTGATGCTAAAACAGCAGCTAAAAATGTGGTAAAAAAACCAACCATTAAAAATAGTAAAATTACATTCAACATTTTCTACACCTCTATTTGGATGATTTTCCGGATGAATACCCAGCCGATAATATTGGCCGCTGCCCCAACAAAAAGCATCATCCAGCCTAATGGGTGCTGAAACATCGGAGAAAAATATTCCCAGTTTACGAGAGTTAAATACAAACCAAGGGCAACCGGCAGCAAGGTGATGATCCATGAAGACATCCGTCCTTGCGAGGTTAATGTTCGCAATTCTTCTAAAATCCGCACTCTGCCTCGGATCGTATCCTCCATCGTTTCTAGCAGCTGTGCTAAATTTCCGCCGCTTTTTCGCTGTGCAAGAATGGCCCTAACCACCACTTCAAGTTCTTTGTTCGGCAATCTCTCAACCATTTCTTGAAACACATCGTCCAACGGTACTCCCAAGGCAACCTGACGAACAACCCGGTCAAATTCCGGACCAAGCGGATCTGGAACCTCTCTGCCTACAAGCTGCATCGCCTGCATAAAACTAAAGCCCGCCCGCATGGAATTAGCTTTCATACCTAATACTTCAATTAATTGATAGTTGATCCGTGCCAAGCGTTTTTTCCGTTTTTGCTTCATGAACTCTTTCGGTAAAATAAAGCCGATGACCACAACGAAAATTAGCGTATACCACGGTAGTCCAAGAAAGCCGATTAACAGTGCTAAAGCAGCAGCTGTGATAATTCTGAAAGCAAAAAATTCCTCAGGTTTCAGAGGACTGCCGGCTTCCGCTAAAATCTTTTCGGTACTTTCACTAAACCGGACATTTTTGAAAACATTGGCAACAGAAAGTAAGAAACGTTTTAAAAATGATGGCTTTTTTTCCTGGAATCCTACATCTTCCATAACTTCTGGTGAGGGTAAAAATTCTTTGATGCGGTTAGCGATTCTTCTTTTATAAGAATAACTTTTTAGTAGTAGAAATATTAAAATAGTCGCAACAATAATAATGATGGTTAATTCGATGGCAATTTTCATAGCTGCCACTCTCCGGTAAACCAAGAAGCAGGTATTTTATATCCATTCACCTCAAGCTGCTCGGCAAAGCTTGGACGAATACCGGTACTGATGAACTTCCCTTCAATGTGACCATCAGATGTGTAGCCTGTTTCTTTATAAATGAATAGATCCTGGAGGACGATTGTTTCGCCTTCGAGACCTAACACTTCTGTGATATGGGTAATTTTTCTCGTACCGTCCTTCATTCTTGATTGATGGACAATGATGTCGAGGGCATTGGCAATTTGTTCTCGGATAGCTTTAACTGGCAAATCAAACCCGGCCATTAACACCATCGTTTCCAAACGGGATAATATATCTCTTGGGGAATTGGCGTGACCGGTACTCAAACCGCCGTCATGACCAGTATTCATCGCCTGTAGCATATCCAACGCCTCTGCACCACGAACCTCACCAACGACGATACGGTCTGGCCGCATCCGCAGAGAGTTCCTGACTAAATCCCGGATCGTGATTTCGCCTTTTCCTTCGATATTCGGCGGCCGAGATTCAAGCGATACAATATGGTCCTGATAAAGCCGAAGTTCGGCAGCATCCTCAATCGTCACTATTCGGTGCGAGTTAGGGATGAATGAAGATAACACATTTAAGGTGGAGGTTTTCCCTGAACCTGTCCCCCCGCTGATAAAGACATTCAGCTTCGATTTAACACAAACCTCTAAAAACTCCGCCATCATTTCGTTTAAAGTACCGAAGTGGATTAAATCCCTTATTGTAAAAGGTGTTTCAGAGAATTTACGAATCGTCAGGCTTGGTCCTTTCAGCGCAAGTGGAGGGATAATGGCATTTACACGCGAACCGTCCGGCAGACGGGCATCAACCATTGGGGAGCTTTCGTCAATACGACGGCCGATTGGGGATACAATCCGTTCAATCACACGCATGACATGCTGATTATCCATGAAATTTACTTGGCTTTTATAAACCCTCCCGTTTTTCTCGTAATAGACCTCATCGAAATGGTTGACCATTACCTCACTAATTTGCGGGTTTTCTAGTAAGGGAGTGATTGGTCCATATGCCAGCAGTTCATCTTTTACATAGGCCAAAGCCTCTTGTTTTTCTTCAAATGTCAGCCTGGTTCCTTCCTGCTCAAAAAAAGCTCCCGATAATTCTTCAATCTTCCTGTTTTCTGTATGTTTATCCTGGCCAGGAAACTTTTTTAGTTCTGCCAGCAAATAATTATAAAGATCGTTTTCTACTTCCCAAAATTCTTGGGACTTTTTTGAAACCGGTCTTTCCACATGATTTTTAACGGCTGTCGTCATATTAGCCTCATCTAAATATCGTTTAAATAAGCTCATGTTTCTCGTTCACCTACTTTCCAACTTTAAACCATTTTTTCCGTTTCTTCACTTCCGCTGCCCCGTCCTCTTTCGGAACAAGCTTTTCGGACAAATTCAAAACTGATTTCCCGATATTGCTTCTGGAATTTGACAGAATAAATGGCTGCCCTGCTTTAATCGAAGAAGCAACAATATTCACATGTTCAGGTAAGATATGATAAACTTCTTTCGCTAAAATTTCTTCGATTCTTTTTAGCTCAAGGGCCTGCCCTTTCACAAAACGATTCAGGACGAGCTTTACTTTACCTTTTAGATTAATAGATTCTAACGTTTCTAAATAAAGCTGTGCCAGACGCAGACTAGATAGTTCATTAAGGGTAAGAAGCAAAATTTCGTCGGCCAGATCTAAACAGTGCAAGTGAATCTTAGATAAATAGACAGGCATATCGATTAAAATAATGTCATAGAACTTTTTAGCATCTTCAATTGCCTCTCTAATATGTTTTTCTGTAATCCCTTCAAAGAATTCAGGTCTCGGCGGGGCTGCAAGCACAGCCACATTCCCTTCCACATTTGTCATATATTGAGTAATAGAAAAATGCTCCCGGCCATATCCTTCCTTGACCCATTCATAAATAGATCTTTTCGGTTTCACATTATTGTAAATCGCCACTTCCCCAAACTGCAGGTTGGCATCAATTATGGCAACTTTTTTTCCCATCCTAGCAAACGAAACAGCAAGATTAACCGATACTACGGTTCTTCCCACACCACCCTTTGGACTAGAAACTGCGATAACTCTACTTTTCTCTTTAGGAATGTTGTTTAAACTAGTACGATCCATCTTTGCTCGATGCTGCATGAATTTCTTCGCATGGGAGATCGCCTCAGACAGTTCTCCTAGCTCATACGATGAACGGAGCGTATCCGAGGCCCCCATCAGCATCGCTTTTCTAAGATTCTCCAAGTTATCAGGAACAATTAAAATGATATAAACATGCGGGTAAAGCGCTGAGATTTCCTGGCAAAGTTCATACACATTAAAAAGCGTATGCGCTTTTAAAAATAAAACGGTTTGATGGTTGCCGATCACAAGGGAATGCAGTTTGTCTATTTCATTCGTTGTTGCTAATTGGAATTGCTGTTTATCCAAATAAGTTTGGATTTCTCCCGGCGGAGCATTTGTATCGGAAAAATAAACCCAGTTTATGTTCATTACTTATCATCCTCCTTAATGATTTCTCTTGTTTGCTTGAGCCCCGTTTTTCCGGTTTTGGTGTCTTCTGTATTCCTTAACATTAAATAGAATCCATTCTTATCTTTAGATGCTAAACTAAGCATGACTCCCTGTTCAGGAGTAACCTCCAATGTCACCGTTTCATAGTTAAGCGCACTTTCCTTAGGATCGGCCGATTTACCAGAAGTAAGCACTTTCACATTCTCAAGTACAAGGACTGCTGATAAAAACTTTTTATCCTTTTTTTCATCTTTGGTAGTTTCATAGGCTACAACGTCCACCATGGAATTTGGCGCAACGTATCCGGAAACACCCATTTCTAAGTCAACCTTGATTGATATTGCTCGTTTGCCCTTATCTACATCGACAATTGGGTTTGTGAATTCCCTTTGCAAGGCTTTCTCTTTTTCGGCTTGTTTTGCCTTTTCGACTTCTTCTTCTGCTTTTTTATCCTTTTCTTCCTGCGTTTCTTGACTTGCAGTAGCATTTGCAGGGGTCGTTTGGTTATTTTTGGCGAAAATAGATATGTAAACAAAACCTGCTACTGCTAAGCCAAGAACTAATGAAATTAGCCAGATTTTTTTTGTGTTCATTGTGTGCCTCCCGTCTTTCCACTCCTAAATAAACTATTCATCTAGTTTTACCTTATATAATCCATAATTGGAACTACTGTCGGAGTCTCCTGAATTTACTGCGTTAATAAATTGTCCTACGATGCTTTTACTTTTATCGTTATCTTTGTCCTCATTATTATTTTTATTATCATATTCTTTTACCCAAAAGGGAGCAAAACCTATTATTTCAACAGTATCACTAGCTCCGTTTATCCCCTCCCAAGTTTTAACAACCACCACATAAATTACTCTTTTACAGTTGTTATCAGCTGTAGCAGCGGACTGACACCACTCTTTGTCTTTATCACTATTAATTAAAGAGTCAATTGCAAGTTCAACCGCCTTGTCAATTGGACCATTCATTACCCCTGGTTCAGGATGTGGTGTATCACCTATTTTTACGGTTTTCTTACTACCATTTTTTATTCCTTCTTCCACCTTAGCTGCTCCAGTTCCATCTATTCTTAGAAAGCCACAATTCCCAGGGCTATTTTTTCCTGATTCGTCTTTCTCATTTCCTGTACAGGTAATCCTTATTTCTTTATTTTGAACAACTGAATCTTTCTCTACTCCAATCGGAGCTATTCCATTAGTAGATTTCAACGATCCATCAATACTTGCTTTTGCCGAAGCAGATACATCAGCCGAATTCATTCCTATTACTTTGGCAAACGTTAGTGGAACTGTTACTGTTTTCGCAACCTTTATATTAGATTTTTGAACAACCTCTTTTATATCTGCATCTAAGAGTTCAAAGCCATTTTTTGAGGATATATCTTTAGCCACCGTTCTTGCTTGGTCTTCACTTTCTGTCTTTTCTGCTAAAACAAGCTTGTGAGCCCCAGCTAGTACAGCAGCATCCAATGCTTTTTGCAGTTTACTTTTTTCCAGGTAAAGCCTTCCTCCATCAATTGTTATAGCGCAGAAGCCGAGCAAAGCTACCATTGAAATAGCTATTATTACGAATGTTGCACCGCTTTCATCACGCAAATTTAATAATTTTAAAAATCTTTTCATTTATTCCACCCTCATTACTGTGGTATCAGTTAATGTAATTTCGCCCACAACACTTCCAATTACTGGTGTGAGGAACGTTATCGGGTACGTTATCGTGACTGTGGCATCCGCTCCAGATGACCCTGGCGATACTTTTACATCGGTTAAATTAATACTCTTTCCAGCATTAATACCAATTTGTTCAGCTTCTGCCTGCGTTTTTCCGATACTGGCGGCCCGGGCCGCTTCTCTTCCTGCATGATCAATCGTTAAGTATGCATGGAAAATCCGTCCAAAATCAATAATTCCCAACACTAACATCACTAGTAACGGCAGAATCAAGGCAAATTCTACTAGTGATTGGCCTTTTTCCGATTTCATTAGCATTAGAATCCACCCCAGACAAGCGTGCATAATGTACCAAGAACAATGGCAACCCCATATGGGAATGAAATACTTGAGTGCTCATCCTTAGGGTTTAATATCGAACCTAGATTACCGCGCATAAAAATAATAGAGTAAAAAAAAGATTTTATTAAGTTAATAAAGCCTCTTTGTTTGATAATTAGTAATATAGCAATTACCCCACCAATTAAGGCGGTATAGATAAAGGAATGAAAAACAAAGCTTGCGCCCATTAAGGAGCCAATCGCCGCCATCAATTTCACATCACCTGCACCCATACCTTCTAGTAAATAAGGTATTAGGAGAAGTCCGAGACCGACTAGAAAACCTTTTCCGCTTAAAAGGAAGCCTTCGAATCCAGTAGTGGATATGTGATAAATCAAGCCAATCAAAATAGTAGGTAGAGTGACAATATTTAGTATCTTTCTAGACTTTATGTCGGTATATAGGCTAAAAAAAAGTACAACTAATAAGATAGCTATTTTCATGTGGATTTTGATCCTTTCTTATAAATAAGCCCCGCTTTTCATATAGGAAAAGCAGGGACGATTATAAATTATTTCAAAAATTATTCGGTTGCATCCCCTCCGCCGCCAGCTCCTGTTATGGCATTTTTAATTTCTTCAAATTTCCCATCTAAACCTGTACCAATAGCTGTTAAAGCACCTATCACTACCACTGCAATTAACGCAATAATCAACCCATACTCCGTTAAAGCTTGTCCTTCTTCTTTTACTACTAGATCTTTTAATTTTTTCAACATGTTTTTTTCCTCCTATTAATTGGTTTATTGTTTTTCAGTTTCGTTCAATTAAAAGAACAATAATTCTAAATTCCTGTTCTATAAGTTTCATCATTCCGTTCTATTTAATGAACAACCCTTGAGATAATAATAGTCTTATTTCCCTAAAAAGTAAATAGTTTTATAGTATTTTTGTTCTAAAAAGCGTACGACAAAGTTCTACAAAGTTTATTATTGAGAACAAGACAATGAAATTGTATATTCTATATATAGAACAAAAAAAAACAAAATAGGAGCATTTGCTATGAACTCATTAATAAGAACGATTCCTTACTCTATTGAACTGGCAGATTCATTTTTTAAGAGATTGAAAGGTCTTATGTTTCGAAAGGATCAACTAGTAGGGGAAGGATTGTGGATTATTCCTTGTAACTCGATTCATATGTGCTTTATGAACTTTTCCATCGATGCTGTTTTTTTATCTAAAGAAGGGCGGATTGTCAGATTGGTCGAGGACCTTAAGCCATGGCGCATTGTTAAGCCAATTAAAAATGCTTACTCTGTTATCGAACTTCCTGCTGGAACCATCAAAAAGCATGATCTAAAAATTGGAGAAATCATTAAACTTTAAGGTAATAGGCCGCATTCAATTCAAAGATTGCGGTCTTTTTATTTGTTGAAAATTTAAACTTTAGTTTGTCGCACTTTTTATTGATGTTCCCCAACATGAAATAGTGTAGTATGGATACTGCTGGTTTTAGCAAACATAAAAGAAATGTAAATTTTTTATTGAAATGCTTTTAATTAGAAGGTGGTTTATATGAACAACAAAGAAAATAAACTCGGGATTGTGGCTTTAATCGCCCTAGTAATTGGTTCGCAGATTGGCGGGGGCGGTTTCAATGTTGCCACCGATATGGCGGCAGGCGCGAACGCCGGAGCAATTATATTAGGCTGGATTATAACGGGGATCGGCATACTGGCATTAGTTTTTTCATTTCAAAATTTAACGAATAAACGGCCAGATTTGGAAGGCGGGATTTATAGTTTTGCAAAAGCTGGCTTTGGCAGCTTCTTTGGATTTAATTCCGCTTGGGGTTATTGGCTGTCTGTCTGGCTGGGGAATATTGCTTTTCTCACCCTGCTTTTTAGTTCAATCGGCTATTTCCTGCCAATATTTAATGGAGCAAACTTAGCTTCTGTAATCGGCGCATCTGTATTCCTATGGCTGCTGATTTTCTTTATTTCAAGAGGGATTCACACCGCAGCCATCATGAATATCGTTGTTACCATTGCAAAGTTAATCCCCATTATTCTGTTTATCATTATTGCCATTTTTGCCTTTAATATAGATATTTTTACGAAGGATTTTTGGGGTGGCAAAACATTCGACTTTAAAGATGTAATGGCACAGACGAAAAGTACCATGCTTGTCACTCTCTGGGTATTTACTGGTGTGGAAGGAGCGATTGTCCTGTCACGCCGGGCTAAAAATAAAAAGGATGTCGGCAAAGCAACCGTAATTGGGGTCATTTCCACCTTAACCATTTACATTTTAATCTCGCTATTATCTTTAGGGGTGATGACACGCGAGGAGCTTGCAGCGTTAAAAAGCCCGTCAATGGCTTATGTATTGGAAAGTATTGTCGGGCCATGGGGCGCGGCGTTTGTCAATCTTGGTTTAATCGTCTCTCTATTGGGTGCCTTGCTGGGCTGGACCTTGTTTTCCGCGGAGGTTCCTTATTTAGCAGGTAGAGATGGAACGTTTCCAAAGTTTTTCACGAAGGAAAATAAGCATAATGTACCAATCAATTCGCTTATTTTTACAGGAGTTTTAATTCAAATATTCCTCCTGACACTTTTGGTTTCCGATAAGCCATACAGTTTCGCTTTCTCCATGGCGAGTTCGACCATTTTAGTTCCTTACCTATTCTCTGCCTTATACCAAGCAAAATACAGCTGGCAGCAGAAACAATTTGGGCAAATGGTCATCGGCATTATAGCATCTGTCTATGGGGTCTGGATCTTATATGCCGCAGGGGTCGGCTATTTATTATTAACATCCATATTGTATTCACTTGGGATCCTGATCTTCTTGTTTGCTGCAAAAGAAAAAGTGCAGAAAGCATTCAAACCGTTTGAATTAGTATGGGCTTGTATATTTGTTTTGCTGGCGGTTCTAGCTATTATTATGCTGGCAATGGGAAGAATTGTGATTTAAAAAGGGCTGGGGAACCAGCTCTTTTTTTGATGAGTTTTGGGATTTCGCGGAATTGGTGGATGATTCGCTGGTTTTGTGATTATTTTCGCGGACTTTTGAATTTATTTCGCGGACTTTACCCAGGATTTCGCGGGATTCCCCATTTATTTCGCTACCCCCCCTTTATATTACCTCTTCTAGATGTATACTTACCGTTTTTTGTGCACACTTAGAGACTAAGGCTGGGTTCCGTTAGGTTCGGTAACGGAATTTCGCGCGTTTTCCAATTTATTTCGCCAACTTTTCTTTTTATTTCGCGGACTTTTGAATTTATTTCGCGGATTTTACCTAGGATTTCGCGGGATTTCCCACTTATTTCGCCAAACCCCTTTATAGTTACCTCTTTTAAGATGTACATTTACAGTTTTTCTGCACGCTTAAAGATTAGCGCTCAGGCTGGGTTCCGTTGGGTTCGGTAACGGAATTTCGCGGGTTTTCTAAATTATTTCGCCGACTTTTCTTTTTATTTCGCGGACTTTACCCAGGATTTCGCGGGATTCCCCATTTATTTCGCCACCTTAAACAAAAAGTTCGCGGGATGCAATATATCTCTTTAAGAACCGGTATCTCGTGATTTTTTTATTAGATACGCCAAATTAGTTTGAGTATAGGAAAAATATCCCGTTTTGAAACAGACTAATCGTTGTATAACTTTTGTCAGGGGTCACATAATATCATTGGCAAGTCAATTTCTCACCAGGAGGTAGCAGATTATGATGCAAAATCAACAGGGTCAAGTGCACCAAAATATGCATACAGGGGCTGTACCACCGCAATTGAATCACGGCGGTCATGAGGTATTTGATGTTCATGAGGTTTTATCCGGATCAATCGGTACAATGAATCAATACTTAATGCTGCGTCCGCACGTTAAAGACCAAGAGTTACTTGCCATTATGGACCGTCAATATAAGTTTATGCAGGATGAATATAATATCACCCTGGAGTGTTTCCAAACAGGACAAGATCCATCCCATCGGACACAGAGCTATAATATGACACAGGGCAATGACTTCATATATGGATTGAAGCCGGCACAGCCGAAAAAACCGATGCAATCCATGACGGAAATCTCGGATGAGTTTATTTCAGGCGCCATTCTTGCAGCTTGTAAATCAGGTGCATCGCATAAGACTATGGCCGCATTGGAAACCACCAATCCAGTTGTTCGCCGTGTTCTTGCTGATTCTGTGCCGAACTGCATTGAAATGGCTTATGAGCTTTCGGTTTATCAAAATAAAAACCATTATTACCAGGTACCACAGCTCTCGCAGCAGGATACACAGCAAATTGTCAATTCCTTTGCCCCTGCACAAGGGATGCCGCAAACTCAGAGTATGAATGCAGGCATGAATATGAACGCTGGGATGAACAATTATTCAAACAACAATATGAAGCATTAAATCAAAACAAAATAAGCTGTCCTTTCATCATCGAAAGGATAGCTTATTTAATATTTTATTTTGTTTTTTGAACATTCACTTGACGTTTCCGAATGGAATGAAAGGCTTTATACAGTCTCTTCGTTAACACCCCGGCAAGTACTGTCAGAATAAGATCACCGCCGATGCCATAGACAAACCCAACCATCACAATATGGCCCCAGCTGCTGGTTACCCCCATCCATGTATTTAGCGCCAGGTATAAATAAGGGACACCGATTAAATACACGACAAATATACCGGCTAAGTTCGCAAGGATAAAATGAATCGTTTTTGGATTTTCGATCCGTTCAATAATCCACCCGACGACAAAGGCGGCGGCAATAAAGCCGAGCAAGTAACCAAATGTCGGCTGAAGAAAATAACCGATTCCTCCTCCTTGTGTAAAGACAGGAACACCAGCCAAACCAATGCCGACATAAACGAGCTGGCTCAGCATTCCTTTTTTGCTGCCTAAAAGACTGCCGGCTAAATAAACAAACAGCACCTGAAGTGTAAACGGAACATATGGCAGTGGAATTTTTATAAAAGCACCAATGGCAGTTAAAGCGGCAAATAACGATACGGATGCTAAATTTGTCGTTTTAATATTCAAACACCGCCTTGCTTGAAATATTGCTGGAACGCCTCATTTGTCAGGTCGATCATCGCTTTGATTTCTTCTTTTGTGATCACATATGGCGGCATGAAATAAAGGATGTTACCTAATGGTCGTAAAAGCAGACCTTTTTCTAAAGCAATCTGATAAATTTGATAGCCGACCCGTTCCTCACTTGGAAAAGGTTCTTTTGTCACTTTGTCTTTCACCAATTCTATTGCCCCGACCATACCGGTTTGCCGGTATTCGCCGACATACGGCAGGCGGCTGAAGGTTTTAGAGGCTATCTCCCTCATATATGCACTTTTTTCTTGAATGACTTCCATATACTGCTCGTCTTCAAAAATTTGCAGGACCTCCAGCGCTACCCGGCATGCTAATGGATTCCCAGTATAACTATGCGAATGAAGAAAGGCCTTCATCGTTTCATAGTCATCGTAAAAGGCTTGATAAACTTCATCTGTCGTCAACACGACTGACATTGGCAAATAACCGCCCGTTAATCCTTTAGACAAGCATATGAAATCAGGAGTAATTCCCGCCTGCTCACATGCAAACATCGTCCCCGTCCGGCCAAATCCGACTGCCACTTCATCCGCTATCAGGTGCACATCATATTTCAAGCATAATTCCTTTAAATTTTCCAAATAGGAAGGAGGATACATCTTCATCCCGGCTGCCGCCTGGATTAACGGCTCAATAATAATGGCGCTAATTTCCTCATGGTGCTGCTTTAATTTTTCCTTAACAAAAGAAATACATGGTGTTTTGCAGCTTTCAGGCTTCTCATTAAATGGGCATCTAAAGCAATCAGGCCCTTGAGCCCTTACCGTATCCAACAATAGCGGTTGAAAAACCTCATTATAAAGTCCAACTCCTCCTACTGATAGGGCACCAAGGGTTTCACCATGATAGGCATCGGTTAATGCGAGGAATCGCTTTTTATTTGGCTTATTTTTTTGTGCATGATATTGAAAACTCATTTTTAATGCTACTTCAATGGCAGATGAACCGTTATCGGCAAAGAATACTTTTGTTAAGCCATCCGGTGTAATCGCTGCTAATTTTTCTGCTAAAAGTATGCCCGGCTCATGGGTAAAATTTGCAAATATAGCATGCTCCAGCTGGAAAGCCTGCTGTGATAATGCACTGCTGATCCGCTCATTAGCATGTCCAAATAAATTCACCCACCAGGAGGAAACAGCGTCTATGTACTGCTTCCCATTTTCATCATATAAATAGATCCCCTTCCCGCTTTTAATGACAATTGGCGGAAAATCTTCATAATCCTTCATCTGTGAACAAGGGTGCCAAACATGCGCTAAATCTCTTTTTTGTAAATCAGTAATCATTCATGCAACACCCTTTCAAAAAATAGTTTGTTAGAAATTTCAATAGTTTTAAAATCTGCTAGATTTGTTAATTTAGGAATGACAAGCGTTGGCAGGTTTGTGAGTTGTTGAATGGTTTGTATGTTATCCCTCTCAAGCTCAGTGTCTTCAAATGCATTAAAGACAATCCCTGCAACTGGAACGTCATTGATTTTAAGGGCCTCTAAAGTTAGTAAAGTATGATTAATTGTCCCTAATTTTGTCCGGGCAACGACTACTGCAGGCAGCTGCGACTGCTTAATCAGATTGAGAAAATGGTAATTACGCTGCTCATTGATTGGAACGTATAAGCCGCCGGCACCTTCACATATGACACGGTCGTATTTTGGCTTTAACTGCTCGATATGCTGGAGAATAACCTCTTCATTAATTTTTGCTCCTTCTAATCTGGCTGCATAATGAGGTGAAGCAGGTTCTACGAAAGAATAACTGTTCAAATCCTCTTTAACTAAAGTGTTCGCGCTAAATGTTTGATAGAATTCTGTATCTCCGTAGTATGCCCTTGAACCTTCGACAATCAGACCGGTTTGAATCGGCTTATACGGTATGACGTTTTCTCCCTTTGATTGAAAATAGTGCATGAAGTATGTAGTGACTAATGTTTTGCCGACATCTGTATCTGTACCGGTAATCCAAAAATGGTTTGACATTTATTCTCCCCCTTCGAAAATATATGTTAACTAATATATAAAATAAGTTAACATATATTGTGTAAACTTGTAAATCTACTTTTCGAAAAAGAGGAATAAAATATATAAAAAAACCAAAGGCAATTTCTATGCCTTTGGTTTAGCTTGAATCTTTAATTTGTCACGGCCAAGCGCTCACGAACTATATGTGTCGCTGTCACCATATTAGCTAAAGAACGAACGGTTTCGTCAATTCCTCTAGTTTTTAATCCACAATCTGGGTTAATCCAGAATTGATTCGTTTCAAGAGCCTTTAAACCTTGTTCAATTACTTCAATGATTTCTTCACATGACGGCACCCGCGGACTATGGATATCATAGACGCCAAGCCCGATTCCTTTATGATAGGCATTCTGATGAAAAGCGGAAACAAGCTCCCCATGACTTCGCGATGTTTCAATCGAAATGACATCCGCATCAAGCTGGTCAATGGCTCCAATAAAATCGTGGAATTCACAATAACACATATGGGTATGTATTTGCGTCATATCTGCAATAGAAGAGGTTGTCACTCGAAAGGCCTTTACCGCCCACTGTAAATAATCATCCCATTCTGATTGCTTCAATGGCAGTCCTTCTCTCAATGCCGGTTCATCCACCTGAATCATTTTAATCCCTGCTGCCTCAAGTGCCTCCACTTCGTTTCTTAAAGCAACCGCGATTTGAAAAGCTACCTGTGACCGCGTCAGGTCGTCCCTGACAAAAGACCAATTTAGAATCGTTACCGGACCGGTAATCATACCTTTAACAGGTTTGGTAGTTAGAGACTGTGCGAAGACACTTTCCTTCACCGTCATTTGCTGCAGGAACTCTACATCCCCATAAATGACTGGCGGCTTTACACAACGGGAGCCGTAGGATTGCACCCAGCCGTTCTTGGTAAACGCAAATCCGCCTAATTTTTCACCGAAAAACTCAACCATATCAGTCCGCTCAAATTCACCATGAACGAATACATCAAGACCCATATCCTCTTGAATATTAATCCATTTACGAATTTCCTTTTGTATAAATTGATCATATTCTTCTGTCGTCCATTCGCCTTTTCGCCATTTTCTTCGCGCCTGCCGAACCTCTAAAGTTTGCGGAAAACTGCCGATTGTTGTTGTCGGAAGGAGCGGCAGGTTCCAAGCTTTTTGTATTTCCCGACGTTGTTCAAAGGTGGAATTACGCTGTATATCCTGAGAAAGGAAAGCTGCTGCCGCCTCTTGAATTTCCTTTCGATTTCTCTCTATTGATTGGTTCAAGCGGGTAAGAGCTTTTTTAGATTGAGCAAACGGTTCTTCTTCGCCATTTGCGGCGTTTTCAGCCAAGCACTTTATTTCAGCCAATTTTTCATCAGCAAAAGCCAATGCTTCTTTTACGATCGGATTTAACTGATCTTCATGACGGACTGTAACAGGCACATGCAGCAAGCTGGAGGAAGGCTGCAGCCATAATTGTTCCTCTGATACAATATTTATGAGTGTGTCTACAAGCTGCTTCTTGACTGATAAATCAGAACGCCAAATGTTCCGCCCATCAATAATTCCTGCACCAAGCACTTTGTCCGTAGGAAATCCATGTTCTTTCAAAGCCTCAAGATTCTCATCCAAACCGTGGACAAAATCTAAGCCAACCCCGGCAACAGGCAAATTCATAAAATCCTCATAGTGCTCAACCGCATCAAAATAGGTTTGCAGCATAATTCTTAGCTGCGGCACCGCTTCATTCAACTGTTTATAGATATAGGTAACTGTTTTCATTTCATCTTTTGTGATCGATGTAACAAGGATTGGTTCATCCAGCTGCACCCATTGTACTCCCTCTGCTGCTAGCTCTTGTAATACTTGAATGTAAAGGGGAACAATTTGCAAAATAAGTGCCGGTAATTCCTTTGGTCCAAACCCTTTTGACAGCTTTAAAAACGTAAATGGACCCACGATGACGGGCTTTCCATCAATCCCTAGCTTTTCTTTTGCTTCACGATATGCTTGCAGCGGCTTATTTTCAGTCAGTGTTGGTTTCCGATCGCCCAGTTCTGGGACAATATAATGGTAATTCGTGTTAAACCATTTCGTCATTTCACTGGCCACTGCCCTATTGCTGCCACGCGCCATCGCAAAATAGGTTGAAAGAGGCACCGCTCCACCCTCGTAGTCATATCTTTTTGGAACAAACCCAAACATTACGGCCAAATCGAGCATATGATCGTAAAAAGTAAACTCCCCTACTGGTATCAAATCGATGCCTAAATCCTTTTGCTTTTGTAAATGTTGGAGCCGAATCTGTTCCATCTGTAAAAGAAAATCTGATTCTGTCACCTTCCCTGTCCAATATCCTTCTAAAGTTTTCTTCCATTCGCGGTCCTCCCCAATCCTTGGATACCCTAGATTACTGCTCTTCATCTCTCTCATTCCTCCTGTTTTTTAAAATAAAAAAGGCATTCCTAACGTTTCAATAGAAAGTTAGAAATGCCTAATATCGATCACGGCATACGCCGCCCTTGTATCATTAGCAGTCAATCTAACACCTCCCTATCTCCCGTAGGTTTACAGCGTTGTCGAAACAGGCAGGTCTCCTGACTTAAGGATCATCACCAGCCGCATACCTTCCCAATCATACCGATTAGTGGTTTATCCATGCGTTGATTTCCCTTTTACAGTGGCGGGACCGTGTCGGATTTACACCGAGCTTCCCTTTTCATCCTTGAACATCAGCTTTCAAGGAACCTGTTTCCACTTATTCTATTAAAGATATACCATCTCTTTTGGATAGTATAATGCTATCATACTGCAAAATAATAAAAAGTTCCAATTTTATTTCAATTGTAATTCTTCAAAAATAAAAAATCACTTTGCTTTATCTATTCCCAGGTGCCGCTTTATCAACACCGGTAACACGGTGGCGATGGCCATCGTCCTCACTTGTATAAAAATCATAGTAATGGACATGCATCCCGTTTCCTACTGGAATTGCAGGTCCGGAATAGGCCTTATAGTGATGCGTATGACCGTTTTCAAACATCACGTACCCTTCCGTATAATGAATGTGGCTTCCGTCCTGTGTTTGGATTGGTGGTGATGTAACATCTAAACATTGATGAACATGCTCTGAACTCATCGATGTATAATCAACTGAGCCATGATTATGATGCGGCACAAACCCGTTAACAAAATCATCTTTTCCTATCTTAGCCATATTCCCCCACCCCTTATGCAGCTTTATTACCCATGATATTTTCAAAAAAACGGGAATATGCTCAGTTGGCTGGAAATTAATCAATGATCCTTCCCAGGCTTGTAGTAATTAGGGTCATTATTATTTGCATGTTTGATCTGGTTATTATCAATAAACAACTTTCTGTTTTCTAAAAAGACGGCCAGCATAATGTCCTCAACTTTTTCTCCCTTGTTCTTCACCTCTTTCATTAGCCAATCAATGTCCAGCTTTAGGTATTTTAAGTTATGAGAAATGATTTGACCGTCCATAATCAGCGGAATCGGCAGATATTCCTTTTTAACTTTTAACTTTAAATCCTTCGGCTGAACCGGGCGGTAGTCCGCTTTTGGAATCACACTTATTTCGCCGGTTTCTTCCATCACGGCAATGGCAATATTTAGCGTTTCTGTATACCCTTTTACACGTAAGTGTGACAATAATTCATTCACGGGCATTCTGGCCTTTTTCAACCCTTTACGGTCAATATCACCGTTCCGAATTAAGACGGTAGGACTGTCATATAAGAGCCATCTTAATTTATTATGTAAGGATAGACGAACGATGATTTTATAAATAATGACTATGATTACACCATAGATGATGGCTTTCCCTAGACTTTCAACCTCAACTGGCGTACTAATAATATTTGTAAGAACAAAAATGTATAATAAATCAAACGAGTGCATTTCGGCGACTGCCTTTTTTCCCGTCAATCTTAAAAATACAAATCCGACCAAAAAGACGATCACTGCGCGGTAAATTAGTTCCAATGTGGTTCACCCCCGGGAATCGGCTACTATTGCTATCGATAGTATGAGAAGTTTTCCCTATCTCTAAACTTATAAGGGAGTGAAAATAAAAATAACCTATTCCAATGATTGAATAGGTCTTTTAGTCATTGTTGTAGTTTGAATATCTTTAGAAACTTCTAAAACCTTACCAGTTAATCCATTAATATCAACTTCAATTTCTTTACCTTGATTTACAATATTAACTTCGTATTTTTTAATTCCCTCTTCTTCCTTTGCTTGAATGTTTTTTACAAACCCACCTTTTGATACCTTTATAGCAGCTTCAATTGCTTCTATGTGGCGAATTGGATATGAAGTTGGATTTGTTTGTTCAGTTGCTGTATGGTTATTTGTCATTGCGTAAGCAGCGGCGCAAAGACCTCCAATAAAAGTAACTGCTATTAAAAATTGGGTTAGTAATTTCATTTTAATATCCTCCTTTTGCTGATACCTATATCATAATCAGCAAAAATGAGAACATCCGTATAAAAAGATTAGAAATTGGTGAGAGAATGGTGAGGGAATCAAATATAATGGGACCTGATAAAATAAAGAAGCATAATTTGGCATCATAATAAAACTATGCTTCTTAACAACAGCTTAATTAAAAAACATTCGAAAACCAATAGCAACTAATAATACTGACAGCATTTGTACGATAACTCTTCCGGGTATTTTCTGGGAAAGGAATACTCCTAACTGTGCCCCTATAATAACACCGAATCCTCCCCATAATACAATTTCCCAATCAATATTTCCATAAATGATTTGTGATATAACCCCTACTGAAGTGTATAGGCATAAGGAAAAAATAGATGTAGCGGTAGCAAAATGGGTAGATACTTTAAAAAAATAAATTAGAATAGGAACAAGCAGCCATCCGCCGCCGATGCCCAGATAGCTGGATAATACGCCCATTAGTAATCCAAGGGGTATTATCCATTTTGGCTCCAGCTTGGTATTTTCTCCACCGGATCCATCGGTAATAGAAGGGTTTCCATCTAATTTTACGGTATTCAATTCTCCCTCTCTAGCCATAACAGGCATCCTACCCTTTTTTTCTTTTGCAAAAGGAGAGTTTTTAGCAAATAAGAAAAAGCCGAGTAACACCAATAAACTAGCAAAAACAATATAAAATAATCTTGAAGAATAGATCTGTAGCAGCCACACTCCTATTAATGAACCTGGAATAGCACCTATTGCTAACATTAGTCCTGTTCTATATTGAATCCTCTTCTGTTTTCCGTACCCAATTACTCCTGATAAAGAGTTTACTAATACAATGATTAATCCAGTCCCAGATGCTACTACTGGATCCAAATTATAAATCAACAACAATGCCGGAACAAAAATAAATCCCCCTCCAGCCCCCACTATCGAACCATAAGCACCTGATAGAATCCCAATCAACGAAAGTAGCATCCCTGTAGTGATGTCCATTCAGTTCCTCCTTAACAAACTATATACTTTAAATATATCAAGGATAATAGGAACATTAAATTATCAATATTTTATAGGATATAAGGAAAAGTTATGGAGATTGGTTCATAAATTTCGGTATAAAATTATAACCTAATATATATGGATGAGAATTTTCTGATAATATTAATGATATAATTTAAAAATTTCTTTATAGAAAGTTGGTGACAAACTAAAATGAACGTGGAAAACTTAAGAATGTTTTGCCTAGTGGTTGAGGAGGGGAGTATAAGTAAAGCCGCGCGCTTAGGGTATGTATCGCAACCAGCTGTATCAAAACAAATTCATCAGTTGGAAAATCATTACGGTACATTATTATTTGAAAGAGTTGACGGAAGGTTATCCCTGACTGAAGCTGGTGAAGTACTCTACCCATTCGCCAAAGAAATCATTGATCGCTTTGAAAATTCTTTCGACGCCGTTCAAGAAATCTCGGGAAAGAAGGAAGCTGTTTTACGTTTAGGTGCCAGCTTAACAATTGGCGAATACCTGCTTCCTAGCTTATTGGGTTGTTTTAAAAAGAGCTTTCCTGATATCAAATTTAGTTTATTGATTGGAAATACTCCAAATATATTAACTAAATTAGAAAGCAATGAGATTGATATCGCCCTCGTCGAAAGTCAAGTAGAAAAAAATGAGTTCCTTGTTGAAAATTTCTCTAAAGATGAGTTAATCTTGGTAGCCTCGTCCAATCATCGATGGAGGAATCGTTCCCAGATAGAAATTAGTGAATTATCCAACGAAAAAATGATTTGGAGAGAATCAAATTCCGGTACCCGCCTAATAGTAGAACATGCCTTTAGAGAATATGGGATCCTTGACAGAATTGGAAATGCAATTGAACTTGGTAGTTTGCAGTCTATTAAGAGTGCAGTAGAAGCAGAACTTGGTGTAAGCATACTTCCTAAACTGACGGTGGAAAAAGAATTGAACTTCGGGACACTAATTGAGGTAAAGATAGAAAACTTCACATTAACAAGGGATTATTGGATGGTCCAAAAACCTCATCGCTTTAAAAAATCCATTGTAAATGATTTTATTCAATTTATTCGTAAGGAATAGTAATAAGATAGATGGGGATTGCACAATAATCCCCTATTAAGCTGCAGTGCAGTATTGAAAATACTTTTTACAATATAAAAAAGACCAGCATTATGAATGCTAGTCTTGTTATCCACCTTATGTATGGTGGAGACGGTGGGAATCGAACCCACGTCCAAAGATATCGGCACTTAAGCTTCTACGAGTGTAGTCGATATATTCGTGTTTCGCTGAAGCCATATGCCTATCGACGGGCGTCCGGTCAGCTAGCCTGGTTGTTCTCTTCCTTCATCCTCAGGCGGTGGAATCCGGCGTAGCCCACTGAGAGTGAGTCCGCTACCCTACCACATGGGCAATGGAGGGGCGAACCGCTTAGTGCTTAATTAGGCAGCTAAAGCGAAGTTGTTGTTAGTTTTGCCAGTTATTGGCTTTGACGTTTTAACGAGGCCGATCCCCTCGACTCGCAACCCAAGCTCGAACTACCCCTGTCGAATCCGTAGCGTCCCCATTATAAAAGTGCTGATAATCAGCAAGAACGTTAGGAAACTGGCAAGTTGTTTGAGCAAAAGTTTCTCATCGCTTTATCAGCGACAAACTTATTATAACATACTCAGTGAATTTTGCAATTGTAAGTATTTGTAAAACGCACCGAATTACATTTTCTGACGCTCCCTGAAGGCACGTTCAATTTCACGCTTCGCTTCCTTTTTCTTCAGATCCTCACGCTTGTCATAGTTTTTCTTACCCCTTGCAAGCCCGATTAAAACCTTGCAGAAGCCATTTTTTAAATACAGCTTCAATGGAATAAGCGCGTAACCCGATTCTTTTGAATCTCCAAAAAGCTTGTTGATTTCACGTTTGTGAAGCAGCAGTTTACGTGTCCGTAGCGGATCGTGATTGTATCGGTTCCCTTGTTCATATGGACTGACGTGCATTCCAAACAAAACAGCTTCGCCATTTTGAATCCTAACATACGAATCCTTGAGGTTCACCCGCCCGGCGCGAATTGACTTGATTTCAGTTCCTTGTAGTACAATTCCGGCCTCGTATGTTTCCTCGACAAAATAATCATGAGTAGCCTTTTTATTTTGGGCAACTACCTTTCCTACTCCTCTTGGCATAATTTTCACCTCATCTCTGGATTTTATTGTATCAGAAATAAATAGGACAGTACAACGAAAAGAGAGCTCTTTTGGAGCCCTCTAATTGGTGCAACGTGTGTTTCAAGAATTTCTCTGTCGTTTGGTCACGTAGATCTCTTCTACGTGACCTTTCGCTGCTTTATCACACCTAATCGGTCACGTCCACACTATAAACTAATTCTACCTTTTCTTTTTCCGTTTCGTACTCTTCGATACAGGTACATTCTCATAAAATTTGCGTTTCTTTTTCGGCTTTTTGCCTTCACCGGAAGCATCGGGCTTTTGATTTTTCCCGTCTTGTTTATTTCGGCGCGGCTTATGAGTATCACTGCCGGTTTTGAAAACCTTTGGAGTATCAGGACGTTCCCGACGGCGAGTGCCTTTCATGCCGACGATTTCAAAATCAATCGAATGTTCATCCTTATTTACTTTTACCACGCGGACGGTGATTTCATCGCCAATACGGTAGACATTCCCTGTTCGCTCACCGATCATCGCGTAATGACGTTCGTCAAAACGGTAATAATCATCGGTCATATAGCTGACGTGGACAAGTCCTTCAATCGTATTCGGCAGCTCGACAAACATCCCGAAGTTTGTAACCGAACTAATAATACCATCGTATTCTTCACCAATCTTATCCTCCATGTATTCCGCTTTCTTCAATTCATCCGTATCCCGCTCGGCATCGACTGCACGGCGTTCCATTTTTGAAGAATGCTCGGCAATGTCAGGCAGTTCGGCATTCCATTTTTCGCGTGTGGCTTCATCAAGTTTACCTTCAATTATATAAGTACGAATTAAACGGTGGACAATGGTATCCGGATAACGGCGGATTGGCGACGTGAAATGTGTATAGAACTGTGTCGATAATCCGAAGTGACCAAGGCTTTCAGGGTAGTACTTCGCCTGCTGCATTGAGCGGAGCATCACCGTGGAAACGACCATTTCTTCCGGCTTGCCCTGAACCTCTTCGATAATTTGTTGGAGTGCCCTTGGATGAACATTGTTAGCCGTGCCTCTCACAAGGTAGCCGAAGTTCGTAATAAACTCGAAAAACTTACGGAGCTTATCTTCCTTCGGATCCTCGTGAATCCGGTAAATAGCCGGAACATCCATCCAGTGAAAATGTTCAGCAACGGTTTCATTCGCTGCGAGCATAAATTCTTCAATCAGCCGCTCGGCCACTGAACGTTCCCGTAAAATAACATCAGTCGGCTTGCCTTCTTCATCGACAAGTACTTTTGATTCTTTAAAATCAAAATCAATCGCACCGCGCGTCATACGCTTATTTCGAAGGATAGCTGCGAGTTCCTCCATTAATTCAAACATCGGCACCAGCGGCTCGTAGCGGCCTCTCGTTTCCTCATCCTTATCCACAAGGATTCTGTTCACATCATGATAGGTCATCCGCTCGGTTGTTTTGATAACACTTTGAAAAATTTCATGGGAAACAACATGGCCCTCTGAGTCGATTTCCATTTCGCACGATAAAACGAGCCGGTCAACCCGAGGATTCAAGGAACAAATCCCATTCGACAAGCGATGTGGAATCATCGGTATCACACGATCAACTAAGTAAACACTCGTTGCCCTGTCGGATGCTTCGCGGTCAATTGGTGATCCCTCTTTTACATAGTAGCTGACATCAGCAATATGAACACCAAGCTTATAATTGCCGTTCTCTAAGCGAGTTACCGTCACGGCATCATCAAGGTCTTTGGCATCTGCCCCATCAATCGTGACAATCGTTTCACCGCGAAGGTCACGGCGATTCTCTAATTCACTTTCATCAATGGTGTCAGGCACTGCATTCGCCTGCTGTAAAACCTCATCAGGGAAGGCCATTGGCAGGCCATGCTTATGTATGATAGAAAGTATATCGACACCAGGGTCGTTTTTGTGGCCGAGGATCGTGACAACTTCCCCTTCAGCACTCTTTCTTCCTTCTGGATACGTGGTTAGCTTGACAACCACCTTATGCCCTTCGACCGCTCCTTTGGAAGCCTCCTTCGGGATAAAAATATCACTGGAGAATTTTTTATCATCAGGAATGACAAAACCGAAGCTCTTGCTTTCCACATAGGTGCCGACGATTTGCTGGACGCCCCGTTCAATAATTCGTATAATGCTTCCTTCTCGTCGCTGACCTGAGCTTTCCGTTGAAACACGGACTAACACTATATCTCCATGCATCGCGTTTTTCGTTTCTGTTGGCGGGATAAAAATATCATCCATCCCCGGTTCGTCTGGAACGACAAAGGCAAATCCTTTCGCATGTCCTGTCAGCTTACCACGGACAAGGTTCATTTTTTCCGGCAGGCCGTAACGATTAGCACGGGTGCGGACTACTAACCCTTTTTCCTCCATTTTGACGAGTGCTTTAACAAATTCTTTAAAGTCACTCGAGTCTTGAATCCCGAAAGCTTCTTCCAGTTCCTGAACTGTTAATGGCTTATAGGTCTCCTCTTTCATATATTGCAAAAGCCTATCGATGTGCTTTTGAATGTTTTCCATTGGCAATCCCTCCTCTATAGGATTTTCTAATTGTGCCAGTCGAGTTTTTCTAAAAAGGCGTATACATCCTCATGCAGCATATCTTTTTCCTTATCTAGCGTAATCACATGGCCTGATTCTTCATACCATTTGATTTCCTTTGTTGTCGATTCGATTTCACTGTAAATGATATTGGCGCTTTTGGGATTGATCATGTGATCATGGCGTGCCTGAACAACAAAGGTTGGTGCATAAATCATATCAATATTTTCCCGAACATCTGCAATTAATCCTTGAAGCGCTTTTAACGTGTTCATCGGTGTCTTTTTAAACTCGTTCATTTCCAATTCGATTTGCTCGTCCGATTTTCCTTCTCGCTTCTTAAATTCGCGGGCATATTCGAGAACCCCTTCATACATGACCTCTTCACTTTTTATATACATCGGCGCACACATCGGCACAATTCCTTTTATAGGTACAGTGTAACCTAATTTTAAAGAAAATACGCCGCCTAAGGAAAGACCTGCCACCGCAATTTCCTCGTAGCCGTTATTTTTTAAAAAATTGTACCCGTTCATGACATCCTGCCACCAATCTTCCGGACCGGTGTGGACCAATTCTTCCGGCGGCACCCCATGACCTTTGTAATGCGGCGCATGGCAGGTGTAGCCTTTTTTTTCAAGGAATCTTCCCAACATGCGAACATCAGATGAATTACCGGTAAAGCCATGCAGCAGGAGAACTGCTCTTTTACCACCTTTGAAGAAAAATGGTTTTGGTAATGTTATTTTCATGTAAAAAACTCCTTTGATGCAGTAAATATTGCTATTCTTTAGTTTAAGCAAAGGTGTCGTTAACATTCCAGAAAAAAGGCTTGATGATTGGGTTTTTGAGTTTTTTCTAGAGGCTGTATGGGGGACCGCCTGAGTTAAAATAGAATTCCGCGTACTTTTGGTTTAATTCCGCGGGTTTTCAAATTAATTTCGCCATCTTTTCAATTAATTTCGCCGATTTTTGAAATAATTTCGCGGGTTTTTACAAAGATTCCGCCAATGCCCTTTCCTAAACATAGATACCACCTAGCGTTAAAATTAATTCCACCAATTTTGGAATTCATTCCGCTGATTCCCTATAGAAAACCGCCGATAATAATCAGAATCCCGCGAAGCATTTTTAGGCATACAAAAACCCGGCACTCAGGCCGGGTTTTGATAGTTTCATATTAGATTTTGAAGTAAGTAACAGCAAGCGCAAGCAATATGAATAGGATTGATAATACAACCGTAATGCGATGTAAAACCAGATCGATTCCTCGTGCTTTTTGCTTACCAAATAGAGATTCCGCACCACCGGAAATGGCACCGGATAAACCAGCGCTTTTGCCTGATTGAAGTAGTACAACTGCAATGAGTGCGATACTTACAATTACTAATAATACGACTAAAAATGTATGCATGAAGGCCACCTCCTGTATACGTACATAACACAGTATAATAAATTTACCATATTATTTCCCATTTAACAATAGAATATTGCGACAGCTTCTGGGAAATACTGTAGTATCTAAATATCCTTTCGAACAATTGTATTTCAAATTTAAAAAATAAAACCAGACAAGGGTCACCTTGACTGGTTTATAACTATTGAGCATTAATTTACAGTAATGGAATCCACATTAATGGTAGTTGCCGATTTTTTAGCACCGGAATGAATTTTTCCAGTCCATTCAATTTTTAATACATGCCGGCCAGCTGATAACCCAGTTTTGCTAAATACTTTCGATTTGTAGGTTGTACTTGCTGAGTATAAATCTATATTGTAAGCCACCCCATCCAAGGTTACTTTAGCAATCCCTTGTGAACTGGACTTTAGCGAAGTGATAGAAATACCCGTTCCATTAAACACCAGCTGCCCGCTTGCTCCCAGTTCATTTACGGTTTTGTAGGAGCCGCCTGAGGCACTGCTAGTAGAAGCCTTGAGCCAATTCCCAGAAAAATTGATATTAGAGTTTGTGTCTTCATAAACGCCAGCTGTTACCCCGGATTTTACAGATGCTGTGTAGTTGCCTGACCCTTTATAGGCAAATATGTCTAAGTAATAGGTTCCATCTGATGGAGCAATAAAGCTAAATGATTCAGCAGACGTTCCGGTTTTTTCTGAGTAGGCTAATATCCCTATACTTGAATTGACCGTTTTAGCTGTCTTATCGTAAAGGTACATATCAAAATCTGTTCCTGTTGTACCTGTTAAAGTGACAGACAGCTTCTCGCCCTTTAGGAGATTAATAGAGTAAACATCATCCTTATCACTAGTTGAATTTAAGGTGGAGCTTACACTGGTGCCTTTAAATGGAACACCTGGAATATCCCCGTCTAAATCTCCTGAAACAGCGGCTCCAGCATTAATAAGACCCCCTGTGACCGTTTTTCCTGTCAGGGATGATAATTTTGTAACTGATTTCATAATCATATCTTTTATTTGTAATGATGTTAATGCCGGATTAGCAGCGGTTACAAGTGCTGCAGTTCCGGTGACATGCGGGGTAGCCATAGATGTTCCATCCAAATAACCATACGCATAGCTTTCAGGAAATGTACTTAAAATGGAAACACCCGGTGCTGCTACATCCACACTAGTTACACCATAGTTTGAAAAGGATGCCAAACTTCCAGTATTACTAATAGCCGCAACTGAAAGAATATTATTTAGATTAAAGGAAGCTGGATAAGTCGGTGTGGTGTCAATATTTTCCCCGTCATTTCCGGCCGCCGCTACGAAAAGAGAGTTGGAGTTCTTAATGGCATCGTATAAAGCTTGACTATATCCTCCCCCGCCCCAGGAGTTATTGGAAATCTTAACCCCCTTTGCTTTCGCATAATTAATAGCCTTAATTGCGTCAGAAGTAGATCCACCTTCGGGACCAATAAATTTTAACGGCATGATTTTCACATTAGGTGCTACTCCAATAACCCCAATTGTATTGGCTCTTCCAGCAATTGTTCCCGCAACATGCGTACCATGATAGTCTTCTCCTGCACTATAATACGGTGTCTTATTGTTATCAAAAAAGTTCCATCCAATCACATCATCTATATATCCGTTTTTATCATTATCGATTCCGTCATTAGCAATCTCACCAGGGTTTTTCCAAATATTATCTTTTAGATCCGGATGATTAAAATCAACCCCCGTATCAATCACGGCAATAACGGTGGATGAACTTCCTTTTGTTTTAGCCCATGCGGTCTCTGCCTTAATATCAATTCCTGCTTTACCTTGAACACCATTAATCGTTTGACCAGTGTTTTTAAGACCCCATAGGTATCCGTAATAAGGATCGGATACAGCTGCAGGCTTTAAAATATAGTTTGGTTCCGCATATTCAACAGCTCTAGAACTTTTAAACAATTTGATAATGTCATTTTCAGTCGATAAATTTTTGTTAAACTTGATTAATTGTATGCCTAATGACTTATCAAGGTGTTCTGCCACCTTTAAGCCTTTGTCTTTCGCTTTGGTTCCTAAAGCTTCCAAGGATTGGCCCTTTTTAAATCGAACAATCACTTCTCCTTTTTTATATCCACGTTTTTCATCGTCTTTTGACATACTCCTTTTTTTAACATTACTTAGAGAGAATTGGTACCTCTTCTTTTCCGATTGATTCTTGTCAATTTGAATAATAGGATTAACTTTTTGCGAAACCTTTTTTTGATTTGTTTGCTGCTGCGGTGATGCTCCAGCAGCAGTCGTTATCGACAGCAATAAACCTAATCCTGCTATAATACTTACAATCCTCTTCTTTTTCTTCATCCTATTCCTCCTCGTTATGTCCTATAAGAGTATGTAGGGCTTTCAGCATACCCACAGATTATATTTAATAGGCTTAGAGGAATATTAAGATTAATTTTTTTCGTATTTTTCCAACAATTTAATACACTTTTTGTAAAAACCGGAGAGAATTTAATACCCAAAACGCATAAAAAGGCACCCATTTATTAATGGATGCCTTTTGCTATGATAGATTATTTTTTCAAGTTATAGAAAGATTTAATTCCATGGTACTGTGCTGTTTCGCCTAATAGATCTTCGATGCGAAGTAATTGATTGTATTTCGCCACACGGTCTGTACGGGATGGTGCACCTGTTTTGATTTGGCCGGCGTTAGTGGCTACAGCGATGTCAGCGATGGTGCTGTCCTCCGTTTCACCTGAACGGTGAGAGATTACTGCAGTGTAACCAGCGCGTTTTGCCATTTCGATAGCATCAAAAGTTTCAGTTAGTGTACCAATTTGGTTTACTTTGATTAGGATTGCGTTGCCTACGCCATTTTCGATTCCTTCAGCAAGCTTCTTCGTATTTGTTACGAATAGGTCATCCCCAACTAATTGAACTTTGCCGCCAATGCGCTCTGTTAAAAGCTTGTGGCCATTCCAGTCGTTCTCATCAAGGCCGTCTTCGATTGAAATGATTGGATATTTAGAAACAAGCTCTTCGTACCAAGCAACCATTTCTTCAGAAGTTTTGACAACCCCTTCACCAGCAAGATGGTATTTACCGTCTTCTTTGTTGTAGAACTCAGAAGATGCAGCATCCATTGCAAGCATAACTTCTTCGCCTGGCTTGTAACCGGCTTTTTCGATTGCTTCTACGATCGTTTGAAGGGCTTCTTCGTTAGAGCCTAGGTTTGGTGCAAAACCGCCTTCGTCACCAACAGCTGTGTTAAGGCCTTTGCCTTTAAGAACTGTTTTTAATGTATGGAAAATTTCTGCACCCATACGAAGTGCTTCTTTAAAGCTTGGAGCACCAACAGGCATAATCATAAATTCTTGAATATCTACGTTGTTATCAGCGTGCTCACCGCCGTTAACGATGTTCATCATTGGAACTGGAAGCTGCTTTGCATTGAAGCCGCCAAGATATTGGTATAAAGGAAGTCCTAAAAAGTCAGCTGCAGCACGGGCAACAGCCATGGAAACGCCAAGAATTGCGTTTGCTCCTAATTTCCCTTTGTTGTCAGTTCCATCAAGTTCAATCAACGCTTTGTCCACGCCAACTTGATCAAGAACACTGAACTCTTCACTGATTAGCATTGGTGCAATAATATCATTTACGTTTTCAACAGCCTTAAGAACTCCCTTTCCAAGGTAGCGGCTCTTGTCGCCATCGCGAAGCTCAACTGCTTCATATTCCCCCGTTGAGGCACCACTTGGAACTAATGCACGGCCAAAAGCGCCGGATTCAGTGTAAACTTCAACTTCAACTGTTGGATTACCGCGGGAATCCAATACTTCACGAGCATATACTTCAGAAATAAATGGCATGAAAATCTCTCCTTAAAAAATATGATTAATTTTTACAACAATACGAGTTTACTTTATAATGGACGTCCCTGTCATTTCTGCAGGCTTTTCAACATTTAACAAATCGAGCATGGTTGGTGCTAAATCGCCAAGAATGCCGCCCTCACGTAATTCGATGTCCTGCTTTGTCACAATGACCGGTACTGGGTTGGTCGTGTGGGCTGTCATCGGATTACCTTCCATTGTTACCACTTCGTCAGCATTCCCATGGTCAGCAGTAATAATCGCAGCTCCGCCTTTTTCCAGAATCAAATCGACAACTTTTCCTAAACACTCGTCCACAGCTTCAATTGCTTTAATAGTTGGTTCGAGCTTACCAGAGTGGCCGACCATATCAGGATTAGCGAAGTTTAAAATGATTGCATCAAATTTATCCGCTTGGATTTCATTTAAGAGTGCATCAGTTACTTCATAGACACTCATTTCCGGCTTAAGATCGTAGGTTGCTACTTTGGGCGAGTTGATTAAAATCCGCTCTTCGCCAGGGAATTTTGCCTCGCGTCCGCCGCTCATAAAGAATGTGACATGCGGATATTTTTCCGTTTCGGCAATACGTAATTGTTTCAAATTATTTTGCGACAGCACTTCACCTAAAGTATTGTCAAGGTTTGTTGGTTTAAAGGCAACATAACCGTCAACAGATTCGCTAAAGTGAGTTAAACAGACAAAGTATAAATCTTTCGGATGCTTAGGTCCTCTGTCAAACGAACGGAAGTCTTCGTTCGTAAAGGTGTTTGAAATTTGAATAGCCCGGTCAGGACGGAAGTTATAGAAAATAACAGCATCATTGTCTTGAATGGTGGCAACAGGCTGCCCGTCTTCTTTTACCATCACTGATGGAATCACGAACTCATCAAAGATTCCATGTGAGTAAGAATCTTCCACAAGCTCTAATGGATCCTTATAGGTTGGGCCTTCTCCATAAACCATGGCGCGGTAAGATTTCTCTACACGCTCCCAGCGCTTATCACGGTCCATAGAATAATATCTTCCAGAAATGGTAGCGAACTCTCCGACACCATACTCCTTCATTGTGTCCAATGCTTCCTGAATATATGTCGGGGCTGTTTGTGGTCCAACATCACGTCCGTCAAGGAAGGCATGGATATAAACCTTTTCAATTCCTTCTTCTTTGGCAAGCTTTAATAGTGCGAACATATGATTAATATGGCTGTGCACCCCGCCATCAGACAGCAGGCCGAATAAATGAAGGCTTGTACCATGTTTTTTCACATGCTCCATCGCGCCTAAGAAGGTTTCATTTTTTTCAAATTCATGCTCGCGAATAGAAATGTTTACCCGAGTTAAGCTTTGATAGACAATCCGCCCGGCACCGATATTTAAGTGGCCGACTTCTGAATTACCCATTTGGCCTTCCGGGAGACCTACTGCCTCTCCGCTCGCAGTTAAATGGGAATGCGGATAGGTGCTCCAAAAACGGTCGAAGTTTGGTTTCTTTGACTGGGCAACGGCATTTCCTTTCGTTTCGCTGCGGCAGCCGAAACCATCTAAGATGATCAGAGCTATTGGAGCTTTACTCATTTTTTCCACCCTCTAATAGCTGCAAGAATGATTGGGGCTCAAGGCTTGCGCCGCCAACTAAGGCACCGTCAATATCCGGTTCAGCCATATATTCCTTGATGTTTGCCGGCTTCACGCTGCCTCCGTATTGAATGCGGACGGCCTGTGCCACATCATCTGAAAATTGCTTAGCAATGGTTTGGCGGATGTGAGCACACACTTCATTGGCATCTTTAGAAGTTGATGACTTTCCTGTACCAATCGCCCAAATAGGTTCGTAGGCAATAACCGTTTGTTTCACTTGCTCAGCTGTTAATCCGGCTAATGCCTTTTCAATTTGATTGCCAACAAATTCCATTGTTTCACCGTTTTCACGCTGCTCTAATGTTTCACCGCAGCAAACAATTGGGGTTAAATTGTATTGGAATGCAGCTAACGCCTTCTTGTTCACTGTTTCATCCGTTTCGTTAAACATTTCACGGCGCTCAGAGTGTCCAATAATTACATACTCTACACCAAGGTCAGCAAGTGCCTTCGGGCTGATTTCTCCGGTAAAAGCACCGCTTTCTTCAAAGTGCATATTTTGTGCGCCAATTTTAACATTCGTTCCTTTAGAAGCTTCGACAAGGCTTTGTAAAAATAACGCAGGGGAGCAGATGATTGATTCCATATCTTCCGAAGCAGGAACAAGCCCTTTTACCTCTTCAGTAAAGCTTTGCGCTTCCGAAAGTGTCTTATGCATTTTCCAGTTACCTGCAATGATTGGTTTACGCATGCTAAACATCCCTTTCTTTTTGGAAAAGGGGCGGAGCGTCGTATATAATATCAAGGTCTACCTAATTTAAAGTTAATAAATATATTTATCACTTTAAATTGTTGAGGCCTTGCTTTGCTCACACCGCCTTTTATTTTTTTAAAAATTTTCGATACCTAAATTTTTGTTTTAGTTTTTATTACTTGTCGTTTAATGCAACAACGCCTGGCAATGCCTTACCTTCCATAAACTCAAGTGAAGCGCCGCCGCCAGTAGAGATGTGGCTCATTTTTTCCGCTAAACCGAATTTCTCAACCGCTGCTGCGGAATCACCGCCACCGATGACAGAATACGAATCTGCTGCACCAGCGAGTGCTTCGGCAACTGCCTTTGTACCGCCAGCGAATTTGTCTATTTCAAATACGCCCATTGGTCCGTTCCAAATAACGAGCTTTGATTTTTCAATAACGTCGCGATAGATAGCCGCTGTTTTTGGACCGATATCAAGTGCTTCCCAGTCAGCAGGGATTTCTTCAATCGCTACGACCTTTGTATTGGCATCTGCTGAGAAGTCATCAGCAACGACAGCATCTACAGGCATATAGAAGTTAACTCCTTTTGCCTTTGCTTTTTCCATAAATGATTTCGCAAGTTCGATTTTGTCTTCTTCTAGCAATGATTTACCGATTTCATGACCTTGAGCCTTAACAAATGTGTAAGCAAGGCCGCCGCCAATAATAAGGTTATCGACTAATTCAAGCAGATTCTCAATGACACCGATCTTGTCCTTCACTTTCGCACCGCCGATAATGGCCGTGAATGGGCGTTCTGGATTCGAAAGAGCCTTACCTAGTACATCCAGTTCTTTTTCCATTAAGAAGCCGCTGACGGCAGGAAGATAGTGTGCAATTCCCTCAGTAGAAGCATGCGCCCGGTGTGCAGCACCAAAGGCATCATTTACATAGACATCTGCCAGTTCAGCAAAGGCTTTTGCAAGTTCTGAATCATTCTTTTCCTCACCAGGGTAAAAGCGAACATTTTCAAGAAGCAGAACGTCGCCTTCCTCCATGGTGTCAATTACCGCTTTGACAGCATTACCGTGCGCTTCGTCTGCTTTTTTAACATCTTTGCCTAGAAGTTCAGAGAGTCTCACTGCCACAGGGGTTAAGCGCATTTCCTCAACTACTTTTCCTTTTGGACGGCCTAAGTGGCTTGCTAAAATTACTTTCGCCCCTTGTTCCACTAAATATTGAATAGTTGGAAGGGCAGCACGGATCCGTGTTTCGTCGGTAATTTTCGCATCCTCCATCGGCACGTTAAAATCTACGCGGCAAAAAACGCGTTTCCCTTTAACGTCTACATCTTTTAACGATTTCTTGTTCATTTAAAGACCTCCTTATGTATGGCTTTTACGCTTTACATTGGTGCATGCAAATTACATTAAAAAAGGAGAGGGGGAATCCCCCCTACTCCCCATGGAATACTATAAATATTATAAACAGTTTACTAACAAAATACCAATGGTAACTAGAAAAGCGCAAGCGCCTTGGTCAGGGGCGACAAGTATAAGACGAGCCGGTGAGAAAGCTGCTTTTTAGCCTTCTAGACGGATTGGCTTATGACCTCGAGGCCTTAGGCGCTGGAGCTAGACAATCAAAAATTATAGTCCTTTTTGTGCAATGTAATCAACAAGGTCAACAACGCGGTTAGAGTAACCGACTTCGTTATCATACCAAGATAATACTTTCACCATGTTGCCTTCAAGGACCATTGTTGATAATGCATCAATAGTAGATGAAGCAGCAGAACCATTAAAGTCGCGAGAAACTAATGGAAGCTCTGTGTAATCTAAGATGCCTTTTAATGGACCTTCGGCAGCTGTTTTTAATGCTGCGTTTACTTCTTCAGCTGTAACGTCTTTTTCTAATTCAGCCACAAGGTCAACAACAGATACGTTTGGCGTAGGTACACGCATTGCCATACCGTTTAATTTACCTTTTAATTCAGGTAAAACAAGGGCAACTGCTTTTGCTGCTCCAGTTGTTGTAGGAATCATATTTTCCGCAGCTGCACGGGCACGACGGTAATCTTTGTGTGGCAAGTCAAGAATTTGCTGGTCATTTGTATAAGAGTGTACAGTTGTCATCATACCACGCTTGATGCCGAATTGATCATTTAATACTTTAGCAAACGGTGCTAAGCAGTTTGTAGTACAAGAAGCGTTTGATAGTACATGATGGTTTGCTGGATCGTATTTGTCTTCGTTAACACCCATAACGATTGTAATATCTTCGTTATTTGCTGGAGCGGAAATAATAACTTTTTTCGCACCTGCTTCTAAGTGTTTCGCAGCGTCTTCACGCTTAGTGAAACGGCCAGTTGATTCAACGACAACTTCTACACCAAGGTCGCCCCAGCCAAGCTGTGCAGGATCGCGCTCAGCGATAACTTTCACTTTATGGCCGCCAACTACTAAGTATTCACCGTCAACAGTTACATCTTCAGCAAGTGTGCCGTGAACAGTGTCAAATTTTAAAAGATGTGCAAGCATATTTGCATCTGTTAAGTCGTTGATTGCCACGATTTCTACATTTTCGTTATTTAATGCTGCACGAAATACATTACGTCCAATACGTCCAAATCCATTAATACCAACTTTTACTGTCATGATTGATTTCCTCCTTTATTTGGGTAAAACATTTATTTTTTAAAATATTATTACTAAGCTTTAACTAATGTTTCTGCTGCACCTTCATCTGTCACTAAAATAGTGGATGCTGGTGCCTGTTTCATATAGGCCTTGATTGCCTTTGCTTTTGATGCCCCGCCAGCAACAGCGAGGACATGCGGAATTTCCTTCAGGTTTTCCAATTGAATTCCAATAGTTGAAACCTTATGGACAATTTCGCCATCTTCATTAAAATAATAGCCAAATGCTTCTCCAACAGCTTCCGCGTCTTCTAGCTTCTTTAATAGTTCTGATGAACTTTTTCGCCGCTCGGCCATTGTAATAGCATCTCCAATCCCATGAAGAACCATGTTAGCAGATTGAATCAACTTTAAATTTTCATGTATATCCGGCTCTTTAATAAGGGATTGATAAATTTCTGGACTTACCTGATCAGGCACATAGAAAACTCGATGCCTAGAGTGGGTATTGCTTGCCATAATCGCGCAAATGGTATTCGCTTGATTTTGGACGTCCTCCCCTACTCCGCCTCGGGCTGGTACGAACAATAATTTCTTATCGCTAGATTCAGGAGTTAATTGATCAGCAACTGCGGCCATAGTCGAACCGCCAGTCACAGCGATGATATTTTCCCCCTGGAACAGCTTTTTCATACTTGTGGCTGCGGCCTTGCCAAGCTCGCGCTTAACGAGTGGTGACTTATCGCCATCACCAGGTACGATAATTACCTTTTTGATGCCTAATCGATGCTTCAGCTCCAATTCAAGGACATCGATTCCTTTCAATTCACGCATCAAGCCTTCCAGGTCCTCAAGCAAATTTCTTCCTTCCTGTGTCAAACTCATACCAATATTATTGGAAGAAATAAGATTTTGCTCTTTGAGGAAGTCTACTTCACTACGAAGAATTCTTTCCGTTAGGCCTAGGCTTACAGCCAGACTTCTGCGCCCAACAGGCTGCATGAATCCGATTGTGCGAAGTATGGTATACCTTTTTTGCAGAACTGGCAGGAAATCAGGCAATAATCTTTTTGCGATATCGATGAATGACTGCATAAGTCGTTTACTCCTTTATAATATGTTATTGGTCAAAAAATGTCCACCATAGACATATTATGTCCCACTAGCCGCAAAAAAAATTCACCCTTGCTACATTTTTATTGTAGCAGGAGTGAAAATTAATTTCAACTATTTAGCTTCATATGATTAAGGCGGGGTGAGCAGAGCTAAACTAGACTCTTTTGAATAGGATAATATATATTTTTCATAACTATTTGTTTAGAATGAATCATTGCGGCGTTCCGCACTTTTTCCTTAAATGATTACTAATGTCATATTTATTTACAAACCCGAAAGCTGCCTCTTCCCCGTCAATATGAACGACTGGAATCATCAAACCATAGCGCTCGGTTAATTCATCACTCTGTTCAATGTCCACTTCCTCAAGAACAAAATCATATTCTTTCATTAGCTCAAGCAGCACCGCCTTCGCCTTTTCACACAAAGGACAACGGCCGCGAGAATACAATGTAACTTTCTGCATATAAATATGTTCCTTTCTCTGTTGGTGTCAGACACCGCGAAAAGCGGAAATGCCTTGGTCAGACGCTGAAGCAAGATAATGTGAAATTTCACAAACTGCTATTAAAACCTTCTTCTCTTAGAAGAGGAGGGGATGCCCAGCTGGTCGCGGTATTTTGCGATGGTTCGTCGTGAAACGACGATTCCTTCGGTTGTTTTAAGGTGTTCGACGATGTCTTGGTCGGATAGAGGCTTTTCTTTGTTTTCGTTATCAATTAAGCGGCTGATGGCATTTTTCACTTGACTAGATGAAGTATTTTCGTCTCCTGAAACGGTTTGAATTGTGCTCGTGAAAAATGATTTTAATGTAAAGGTACCGATTGGCGTCTGTACATATTTTTCGCGAACTGCCCTGCTTACCGTAGATTCATGAATATCAAGCTCAACCGCCAGCTCTTTCATCGTCATTGGCACTAAATTTTGCGGACCCTTTTGAAAGAAAGCTGTTTGCTTCTCTACAATTTTGGTTACAACCCTCGTCAATGTTTCCCTGCGCTGTTCGATACTTTTAAGAATCCACTGATAATCCTGCACCTTATCCTGAAGGAAACGGTTAACCTGCTGGTCCTTGTCCTTAAATTGATTAAGATATTGTTCATTAAACGTAATTTTCGGAAGTGTGTCATCAAACATCCGAACGGTCAGGCCGTCATTCGATTGCTCGATAATCACATCAGGAATTATATAAGCAGACGTCTCACGCCCCAACATAGCACCAGGTTTAGGATTTAAAATTTGAATCTCATCAAATACATCCTGAATATCCTTTAATGATACCTGTAACTCCTTTGCAATCATCTTCCATTTCTTCTCTGCAAAAGGAACAAAATAATTGGTAAGAATCTTTTTAGCCAAATCGTTGTCAGGAAATTCATAATCCACTTGGATCAACAAACACTCCTGTAAATTTCTCGCTCCGATTCCAACTGGCTCAAGGTTCTGAATCATCATTAAACAATTTTCCGTTAACTCTTCTGAAACCTTGAGTTTCAATGCAATATCTTCCAAGTTTCCTGTAAAGTAACCGTTTTCATCCAAATGCTGAATTAAATAACGAATTACTCGTAACTGTTCCCCTGATAATGCTTTTATATTTAGTTGTGACATTAATTGCTCTTCAAGTGAGAATGTTTTTGAGGCAATTTGTTCAATCCAGTCCTTTTCCACCTTCTGATGCTTTTTCCGATTTCGATCAATCAGGGGATTCATCGGCTGTACATTAACATTCTCGATTTGTAATAGAGGATTCTCAAGTGCCTTATTTTCCAAAAATTCACTCAGTTCTTGAGCTGAGTATTGCAATAAAGCAATTGCCTGAGACAGCTCCTGGGTCATCGCCAGCTTAAGCGTCTGCTGCTGCCATAAACCTGCTTTTAAATTCATGTTTCTTCCCCCCTAAGACTATTTTACATGAAAGAGGCGAATTGGTGTATTAGAAAATTTGTATTGGATACTTTTGTATGTATGTAAAAGTGGTAGACTCGAAGTTTTTAATAATAAAAATAAAAACCTCCTGTCAATGAATGATCAGGAGGTTTTTATAACGCCCTCGTCAGGACTCGAACCCGAATTTCAAGAACCGGAATCTTGCGTGCTATCCATTGCACCACGAGGGCTAAATATTAGCGACTTTCATATTATATGACATTATCTCCATCTTTGCAAGAGGGTAATAGGTTTTAAAATTTGTCAGAATGGATATCCTTGTTAGGGGAAAGTTGTCGAACAAAATAAAGGTGTATTGTTTGACCTTTATTGACCATCAGTGTATGATAACTATACATAGTTTTAACCCTTTTCAATCCAAAGGAGGAAAGAAAATGAATTTAATTCCTACAGTTATTGAACAAACAAACCGCGGTGAAAGAGCCTATGACATTTATTCCCGTCTGCTTAAAGACCGGATTATCATGCTTGGCAGCGCCATTGATGACAATGTGGCCAACAGCATTGTCGCCCAATTACTATTTCTAGAAGCTGAAAACCCTGAAAAAGATATCACTCTTTATATCAATAGCCCTGGCGGAAGTATTACAGCTGGTATGGCCATTTATGATACGATGCAATATATCCGTCCAAATGTATCAACCGTTTGCATTGGTATGGCGGCATCAATGGGTGCCTTCTTATTAGCAGCAGGTGAAAAAGGCAAACGTTTCGCCCTTCCAAATGCTGAAGTCATGATTCACCAGCCTCTTGGCGGTGCTCAAGGTCAGGCAACAGAAATTGAGATTGCCGCAAAGCGCATTCTTTTCCTTCGTGAAAAATTGAACGGCATTTTAGCCGAGCGCACTGGCCAGCCAATGGAAATCATCCAGCGTGATACCGACCGCGATAACTTCATGACAGCTGAAAAAGCGAAAGAATACGGTCTAATCGATAGCATCATCAGCCGTAATATCCTTGATAAAAAAGAAAAATAATCATCATAAAACAATCGGCAATATTCTGCCGGTTGTTTTTTTTGTATAGCAAAAAGGTCTGGTCCCCTTTGGCCAAACCTATGCTGTCTCTTAAAAAATATTATTAATGATCTTTTTCAATAAAATCCGTTAACGCAGTGATGGCATTTTCTTCATCATCGCCGTCAGCAATAATTGTAATTTCTACACCTGAGCCAACCGCAAGGCTCATTAAGCCCATGATGCTCTTAGCATTAACCTTTTTGCCATCCTTTTCTAAAAAAATATCCGCAGAGAAGCGATTCGCCTCTTGAACAAAAAGAGCCGCTGGCCGTGCCTGCAAACCTGTTTTCAATTTTACTTCTACTTGTTTCTCTAACATAATATAAATTCCTCCTCAAAGTCTCTCTTCTTTATTTGTTTAATTTTTCACAAAGATAAAATGATTATTTTTTAATTGGAAAATCCCCTGCACGCAGCCTTTCAGCAATTTCATCTATTTTACGCAAACGGTGATTGATTCCGGACTTACTGATATTCCCCCCGGACACCATTTCACCCAGCTCTTTTAACGTGACATCGGTATATTGCATACGAAGCTCGGCAATTTCCCGCAGCTTTTCAGGTAAAATTTGCAGACCAACCGTTTGATCAATATAGCGAATATTTTCTACTTGCCGAATGGAGGCACCAATTGTCTTATTTAGGTTAGCGGTTTCACAGTTTACCAGGCGGTTTACAGAATTGCGCATATCCCTGACAATTCTTACATCTTCAAAGCGAAGCAGGGCATTATGGGCACCAATGATATTTAAGAACTCAGTAATTTTCTCCGCTTCTTTTAAGTACGTGATATAGCCTTTTTTGCGTTCCAGCGTTTTGCTGTTTAGCCCAAAGGTATTCATCAGCTCACATAATGAGTCGTTATGTTCTTTGTAGAGTGAAGAAATTTCTAAATGATAGGATGACGTTTCTGGATTATTTACAGAACCGCCCGCTAGAAAAGCACCGCGTAAATACGAGCGCTTACAGCATTTCTTTTTCACAAGCTCGGCTGATATGTCATGAATAAATGTAAATCCTTCTCCTAAAATCATCGTGTCTTCCAAAATTTCCTTTGCTTGCTGTGACAAACGGACAATATAGACATTGTTCTTTTTCAAGCGCATTTTTTTTCTGACCAGCAACTCAACTTGGACTTCATATCTTTTTTTCAATAAAGTATAAATTCTTCTGGCAATCGCTGCATTTTCGGTTTGAATATCGACAACCACTTTGCGATTTGAAAAGGAAAGGGAACCGTTCATACGGATAAGTGCTGACAGCTCCGCACGGATACAGCAGCTTTTCACTTCCAGATTTGTTAATTCTTTTTTCGTCTCCGAAGCGAAAGACATTTCCCTCACCTCCATAAAAACTGCTATGAAAATATTTTCAAAATGACAATCTTATTTACGCTTCATAACGCTTTTGGGTTTCATCAATCAACAAATTATATAATATTTTAGCTACCTTTTTCGGATCATGCCTTAATGCGCCTTTTTCAAGATTAGCAATATCAGCATGAACCACATCAAGCCCAAGCTCAAACAATTGCGGCATGTCATATGCAACGGGGCTCGCCAGCTCTTCTTTATAGCGCAGCTGGACATCCTGAGGAATTTCTTTATTATTTACCAGAATGGTATTAATAAAGCCGCATTTCATATGGTCATAAAATGCTTTGACATGATCACTTGCGGTAAAACCGTGTGTCTCACCAGCCTGGGTCATTAAATTGCAAATATATACCTTTTTAGCCCTTGAACGGCACACCTCATCCCCTAACTTCGGAACAAGAAGATTTGGCAAAATGCTCGTATATAAACTGCCGGGTCCAAGGATAATTAAATCAGCCTGACGAATGGCCTGAAGCGTTTCCGGTAATGGCCGAATATTATCCGGGGTCAAAAATACCCTTTTTATTTTTTTCCCGGAATAAGGGATCTTTGATTCACCTGAAACAACTGAACCATCTTCCATTTCAGCATGCAAAACTACGCTCTGATTAGCAGCTGGCAGGACCTTCCCCCGAACGTTTAACACCTTACTCATTTCTTGTATGGCATAAACAAAATTGCCGGTAATCGAAGTCATCGCTGCCAGGATAAGGTTACCAAGCGAATGGCCTGAAAGCTCATTCGAGGTTTTAAAGCGGTGCTGAAACATCTCTTCCACCAATGGTTCCACATCCGATAATGCCGCTAACACATTACGGATATCACCTGGAGGCGGAATATTCAGATCCTCTCGGATTCTGCCCGAACTGCCGCCATCATCGGCAACCGTCACAATAGCGGTTATTTCAACGGGAAACTGTTTTAGTCCTCTTAGTAAAACAGGCAGCCCTGTTCCGCCGCCGATCACGACAATTCGTGGCTGGCCATAATCGCTCATGTTGTTTTTTCCTTTCTCCTCTCAATGTCACGATGCGAAACGACGGTTTTATAATCCTTTTGGAAAAACCTCCCGATATACTCAGCTAACGTTACAGAACGATGCTGGCCGCCGGTACAGCCTATAGCAATTACAAGCTGCGCCTTCCCTTCACGTTTGTAATGCGGGAGCATAAACGTGAGCAAATCTGTCACTTTTTCCAAAAACTTTTGCGTTTCATTCCATTTTAGAACATAGCTGGATACTTCATCCTCAAGTCCTGTTTTCGGACGCATATGCTCAATATAATGTGGATTCGGCAAAAAGCGTACATCAAACACGAGGTCAGCATCGATGGGGATTCCATACTTAAATCCAAATGACATAACATTGACGGTAAAGATCGATTGTTTATTCGCAGTGAATTCCTCTACTATCTTCTCACGTAATTCCCGTGGTTTCATCTGGGAAGTGTTGTAAATTAATTGAGCCCTTCCCTTTAATTCCTCTAATAGCTCTCTTTCAAGAGAGATGCCTTCAAGCGGGAGTCCTGACTTGGCCAGTGGATGAGATCTTCTCGTCTCCTTGTACCTTCTGACCAATGAAGCATCATTTGCATCTAAAAATAGTATTCTTGGCGTCACCCACGAGGTTTCTGCCAGTTCATCCAATGATTTAAACAGATGATCAAAGAATTCTCGTCCACGCAAGTCCATAACAAGAGCAACTTTATTCATTTTATTCCCGGATTCCTTCATTAGTTCTAAAAATTTTGGAAGCAATGTGGGAGGCAGATTGTCGACACAGAAAAACCCTAAATCTTCAAAGCTTTGGATGGCAACAGTTTTTCCGGCGCCGGACATTCCGGTAATTATCACGATTTGAACATCACTTGTCGAACCGGTACTCATTTCTTCTTCCTCCTTAGCTGGGATCTAAACGATAACTAATCAGCTGAAAGTCTTTTGTATAGGTAAATGTGCCGTAAATGATTCCTTTGCCGTGAATCATATAATCAATAATATGATAGTCGCCGGCAGCCATTGGCAGATCTTTTATATCGTCAAAAGGATGCCACGAAAGCTTTCCTTCCTCCGATTCGTCAAGATCGATACCGTCTGATTCTGTCGCAACGAACGTAAACATCATCCATTCTGAAAGAAGCTGGTCTCCTTCTTTCATAATCATGGTAAAAATACCTTTTAACTTAGGATTTTTCAAGTATACTCCTGTTTCCTCACGGTATTCTCTTATACATGAGTCGCGTACCGATTCACCAGGCTCCATTTTCCCGCCGGGAGCTACCCACCAGCCCCTGCGCGGTTTTTGCAGCAATAATACTTTTTCATCTTTCACCAGCACACAATTGGTAACCCGCTGCATCCTATTCACCTTCTTCAAAAAGAGCAACCGCCCTAATATCCTGTATAATTTATTCTTCTCATTATACTATTTTTAAGAATCAGTCACAATGAATCAAAATGGATAATTGAAAGAAAAGCGTAAGCGCCTTCGGAACAAGCACAGCTTGTTCCTGCGATGATTATTCTAGGGAGCTTTCCTTAGTGGTCAGCCTCAGGCATAGCACAAGGGGAGCCGGCGAGAAGGTTGCTCTATAACCTTCTTGACGGATTGACTTGTGACCTCGAGGGTAGGCCGATTGCGCTAGACAATTCTCAAAGCAAAAAAAGAGCGCAGGCTACTGGTCCTGCGCACAAAAAGGTATATAAAATTAAAGGGGGTCAATTTCTATTATCATACCCTATCTTTATTTCACTACTGTTACAGTTAAATGAAAAAAGAGTTAAGTTTTATTTCTTTAATTTCATTTCCTCTTTTAATTCTTCAATATAGTGCTGAGCAGTTTGGGCTGCAATACTTCCATCGCCCGTAGCCGTTACAATTTGACGAAGTGTTTTTTCACGAACGTCACCGGCAGCGAAGATTCCAGGTACCTTTGTTTCCATTTTTTCGTTTGTTTCAATATAGCCATTTTCATTGGTAATGCCCAAAGCTTCAAATGGCTTTGTCAGCGGCACCATACCGATGTAAATAAACACGCCATCTGCCGGCAGTTCCTGCTCTTCACCATTTTTTGTTGACACAAGCGTAATGCTGCCCACTTTTCCATCTTTGCCGTTAATAGATTTCACAGTATGATTCCAGATAAAGTCGACTTTTTCGTTAGCAAAGGCACGGTCTTGCAGAATTTTTTGTGCACGAAGCTGGTCGCGTCGATGGACAATCGTTACCTTTGAAGCAAAACGAGTCAAATACACGCCTTCTTCAACCGCTGAGTCGCCTCCGCCGATCACATAAAGCTCTTTTCCTTTGAAAAAGGCTCCATCACAGACAGCACAATAAGAAACCCCGCGTCCGCCAAGCTCCTGCTCACCAGGAACACCGATTTTCTTATACTCAGCACCTGTAGAGATAATTACAGAGTAAGCCTTATATTGCTTTGATCCTGCCGTTACGACCTTGTAGTCGCCATGATCGACAATCTCCTTAATATCGCCATAAGCATATTCTGCACCAAACTTTTTCGCGTGCTCAAACATTTTGGTGGATAAGTCAGGACCCAAAATGCTTTCAAAACCCGGATAATTTTCTACGTCTTCTGTGTTGGCCATTTGCCCCCCCGGCATTCCACGCTCAATCATTAGCGTGGAAAGGCTGGCACGTGATGTATATACTGCTGCTGTCATTCCTGCAGGACCGGCTCCGGCAATAATGACATCATAAATTTTTTCTTCTGTCATGTTAAACTTCACTCCTTATTTAAACAGCAATAGCGCTTTATTCGGGAGCGCTGACGCTGAAATTATAAAAAAAAACGATTAAGTTTAGTATTACCACTTAATCGTAATAAACAATTGTTATATAGTCCAAAAATCTGCTTAGATTTTTAGTTTAAAAATTCATTAACTAATTTTACATATTTGCCAACGGTAGCTGATGAGATGTCATATCGTTTGGCAACCTCCTGCTGGGAAACTTTTTCGCTGCGCAGCTTGTGCCAGACATACTCAACCGCACCTGCCCATGCACGTTTGTTTTTTAAGTGAATGCCTGCCTTTGCTGCTTCTACAAACACCGAAAACCACATTAGGTAGAGGCCAGCCTCAATAGTGCCAATTGGCTGGTAGTTTTGATAAAACAGTTCTGCAATTTCCTGGGCATCCGCTGTCTTCGATGGCTTACCGGAACGAATGAGTGAAATATATTCTTTTTCTAAAGTCGTTAATTTATGGTTTTGGAACAGCTTTTTGGACGTAATAATTTCATCTTTTTTACTTGAAACAGATGTCAAAAATAAGGCAAATAGCCGCTCTTCCACGTAATCACTTTCAAGTTTTTGAAAAATGGATCCGGAAATATCTTCAAATCCGTTCGCTTGGTCCTGATCCTCCGCTTTCCATGGTTCACTGCCTTCCTTTTCCGGATTAATCTCAAGAAGTCTTTTCCAGATGGTTTGGGCAAAATTTTCGCGGCCCGTATAATAGGCAGCATAGGAAAGCCAATAATAAAATGGACCATCTCCATCAAAGCCGGTTTTATATAATTTTCTCAGCCAAAAATAGGCATGCTCATATTCACCGACCAAGGCAAATGAAGTTCCAAGCTTAAATTGCTGTTCACTTAAAAGCGGCTGAATTTTTTTCAATGAATCAATCATTTGGTTCACAAATTTAATTCGTCCTTGATAGTGGGCAAATACCATCTTATTGCACAAGGCATGCAGATTTCCCGGATTACGTTCCAGCACCTCATCTAGAATAGCTTCCGCCTTTTCCGTTTTACCTAGGTAAAAATAGGCAAGCGCTAAGTTGTTATAAGCAGACCAGTATTCCGGATACTCTTCAACAACTTCCTTTAACAGCTCAATGGCTTTAGGAAAATAGCCAGATTCCAGTAAGTCGCGTGCCTGCTCCTGCTTTATGATCAGGTCATCTTGGCCATATAACTCATCCTCAAGCTCTTCTGATTCAAATGCTAGCAGCTCAAGCAGCTCCTCAGCATCTTCAGTAAAATCACCATCGGGATCCAGCTGAAGATACAGCATTGTATGATGGTATGCATCTTTAAAAAATCCCAAATGGGCATAATTATTAGCTAAAAAGTAGTGGCATTCAACCATTTCTTGATCTAGATCTTCAAGGATGAGGTGTAGGAGTCGGTTGGAATGTTCAAATTCGCCCAGTTCTGTTGACACAATCGCCAACTGGCATGCAATCATCGGTTCACCCGGCTCAAGCTGCAGCGCCCGTCCCAGATATTTTTTTGCATTTATAAAGTCACGTCGATGGTATGCCTTGATCCCCTTCTTAAAATAATATTCCCCCGTAGGTACAAACGAAACAATTTTCCCCTTTTGCATTCTTGCTTTTGCGTCTTTACTCATGAAGTCCTCCATCATCCTTTCATAACCTATGTAGTATAACACATTTGATGGCTATGCGAGAAGGGGTTTAGGCTGGGTGTCGATGGAAATTGTCTGCGAGACTATTTTTCAACACAAAAATACAACAAAGACCAGTCAATTAAGACCGGTCTTTGTGTCTTTCTTCTAAAGTTTTCAATACTTCTTTAAATGGCAGTCCCTGTTCTACCAGCAATACCTGCAGGTGATACAAGAGGTCGGCTGCTTCCCACTTCAATTCTTCATGACTGCGATTTTTCGCTGCGATAATGACTTCGGAAGATTCTTCGCCGACTTTTTTCAAAATCTTATCTACACCTTTTTCGAAAAGATAGGTGGTATAGGCGCCTTCCGGACGCTCTTTCTCGCGTTTTTGGATGACCGTTTCAAGAGTTTGTAAAATCTCATAGTCTCCTAAGCTTGTTTTGCGCTCCGTCACTCCTTGAGTAAAACAGCTGACAGCACCCGTGTGACATGCCGGGCCTTTAGGGTTTACGAGGACAAGCAGCGCATCCTTGTCACAATCATATTTTATATCGACGACAGTTTGAGTGTTGCCGCTTGTTTCCCCTTTGTGCCACAATTCTTGGCGTGACCGGCTATAGAACCAAGTCTCACCGGTTTCCTGTGTTTTCTCAAGAGATTCCTTATTCATATAAGCTAATGTCAATACTTCTAATGTTTCAGCATCCTGGACAATTGCTGGTACAAGCCCTTTTTCATCAAATTTAATTTCGTTTGAACTCATCGAACCGTCACTCCCTTTTCATGCAAATAGCCTTTCACTTCTTGGACAGAGGTTTCTTTATAGTGAAAAATCGAAGCAGCTAAGGCCGCATCTGCTTTTCCTTTTTCGAAGGCCTCAGCAAAATGTTCCGCATTTCCGGCGCCGCCTGAGGCAATGACAGGAATCGTAACCGCTTCGCTGACCGCTCTCGTCAAATTTAAGTCAAAGCCATTTTTTTCGCCGTCGCTGTCCATGCTTGTTAATAAAATTTCCCCGGCGCCAAGTTCCATCGCTTCCTTCGCCCAGTCGATGACCAGTTTATCAGTCGGCTTGCGCCCGCCGTGAGTATAAACACGCCATGTATTGACGGCTGGGTCAAATTTTGCATCTATTGCGACTACTATGCACTGCGAACCGAAGAAATCGGCCCCTTCTTTAATTAATGTTGGGTTTTGTACCGCTGCAGTATTTAACGACACCTTGTCAGCACCGGCACGAAGAATTTTTTTCATATCCTCAAGAGAATTAATACCGCCGCCGACTGTAAATGGAATCGCCAGTTCAGAGGCTACAGCTTTAACAACCTCAACCATTGTTTTTCGGCCTTCCACTGATGCGGATATATCTAAAAACACCAATTCATCTGCACCCTGCTCATCATACACTCTTGCCAATTCCACAGGATCTCCGGCATCGCGAAGCTGAACAAATTGAATCCCTTTAACAACTCGTCCGTCTTTTACATCCAGGCAGGGGATAATTCGTTTGGTCAGGGTCATTGTGAACTCACCTCTTTTAACGCTTCTATCAAGGTGAATCGGTTTTCATATAATGCTTTTCCAACGATCGCACCGCGGATCGTTTGGGTTTGCGCGATTGCCTGTAGGTCATCTAGGCTGCTGACCCCGCCTGAGGCAATGACGTTCTTGCCTGTAACTTCAGCCATTTCTTGAACCGCCTTGATATTCGGTCCGGACAGCATACCATCGGTTGCGATATCTGTAAAAATAAATGTCTCTGCCCCAGCATCAGCAAAGCGTTTGCCAAGCTCAATCGCCTTCACCTCTGATGTTTCAAGCCAGCCGTGTGTAGCCACATAACCATTCTTCGCATCGATGCCAATCGCAATTTGGGGACCGTACTTTTTAATCATTTCAATCGCAAACTCCGGGTTAGAAACGGCGATGCTGCCGATAATTACGCGCTCGACCTGATTGTTTAGGTAGTGAACAATATCTGCTTCGGTGCGAATACCACCGCCAATTTGAATAGTTACGTTTGGCAGTTTCTTTGCCGCCTCAATCACAAAACGGTCATTTACCCGCATGCCGTCCTTGGCACCATCAAGGTCGACCATATGGATCCATTCTGCGCCATCTTTTGCAAATTGACTAGCCATATCAAATGGTGAATCCCCATAAACCGTTTCCTTACCATAATCCCCTTGCAGCAGGCGGACACATTTTCCGCCCCGCATATCAATCGCCGGATAAATTGTTAAGTTCATCGGACCGCGTTCCTTTCTGAAGCTATTTTTAAAAAGTTACCTAAAAGGGCCATCCCAAGCTTGCTGCTTTTTTCTGGATGGAACTGCATGCCAAAAATATTATCTTTCCCTACTACCGCTGCCACTTCTTCGTAATAGTTTGTTTTTGCAATCGTGACTTTTGAGTTTTCCGCATTTACAAAGTAAGAATGAACGAAATAAACATAATCTTCGACAAGGTTTTCTGTAAGCGGTGATGGTTGAACAAACTCAAGCCGGTTCCAGCCCATATGTGGTACTTTGTATGGTGAGTTGCTGTCGTTTAATTTTCCAGGGAAACGGCGGACACTTCCCTGGAGCAGTCCCAAGCCTTTGGTATGGCCATTTTCCTCACTGCTTTCAAAAAGAAGCTGCATGCCAAGACAGATGCCGAGCAGAGGCTTACCTGTAGCAGCAAATTCTTTAATCGTTTCTGCCGGCAGCAGTTCCATCGCATCGCGGAAAGAGCCGACCCCTGGAAGGATTAATGCGTCTGCTTGCAGCAATTTATTTTTATCTGAAGTAATAAAATAATCGGCGTTGAGTCGTTCAAGTGCCTTGCTGACACTGAACAAGTTCCCCATGCCGTAGTCTACGATTCCTATCATGGTGCCATTCACCGCCCTAAGTTTTTGTGATTTCGTTCCATGTACGAAGAACGTATTAAAGCATACCTTTTGTCGATGGAACGCCTTTGATGCGCGGATCAATCGTTGTTGCTTCGTCAAGCGCACGCCCTAATGCTTTAAAAACAGCTTCAATCATATGGTGAGTATTTTTTCCATAATGGACAATCACATGAAGGTTCATCCGAGCTTCAAGCGCCAGTTTCCAAAGAAATTCATGTACTAGCTCCGTATCAAAGGTACCGACCTTTTGTGACGGAAACTCAGCACGCATTTCAAGATGAGGGCGATTGCTAAGGTCTACGACAACTTGTGCAAGTGCCTCGTCCATTGGAACAAAGGCATTCCCGTAACGCTTTATTCCTTTTTTATCCCCTAACGCTTCACGTAGTGCCTGTCCTAAGCAAATGCCGATATCTTCGGTCGTGTGATGGTCATCCACCTCGACATCTCCATTGGCATCCACTGTTAAATTGAATTGTCCATGCTTTGTAAAGAGGTCTAGCATATGAGTCATGAAAGGGACGCCAGTTTCGAGGTTTGATTGGCCCTCGCCATCTATTTCTAATGCCAGCTTAATTTGGGTTTCGTTTGTTTTTCTATCTATACTTGCGATTCTTTCCATGAGGGTGTTCTCCTTGATATACAATTATTTTTATAGAAAACGTTGATATGTCTTCCTAGACTAGTTAAAGTGAAATATTCCCTGCATTGACCGTGTGAGCAATTTTTTCCGCTTTTCGGGCAATGGAACCTGCTCTCATTGGCAAAACAAAGTCAATCCTTCGTTTTGGAAATGGACTCGCAGATATTTGCAAATGATAAAAAATCAAATCTATTAGTCATTCTTAAGCCGTGCTTCCACAGCCCGGGCGTGAGCTTCAAGTCCTTCCATGCGTGCAAATGCGGCAATTTTTCCGGCATTCTCCATAAAAGCATTCTTGCTGTAAACTATCACGCTCGATTTTTTTTGAAAATCGTCCACATTCAGCGGGCTGGAGAACCGAGCAGTGCCATTTGTCGGCAGCACATGGTTCGGACCGGCAAAATAATCGCCGACTGGCTCCGAGCTGTACCTTCCGATAAAAATCGCTCCCGCGTGGCGGATTTTTCCAAGCAGCTCCATTGCATCGGCTGTGATCACCTCTAGATGCTCCGGTGCCAGCTGGTTTACAACCTCAACCGCTTCATCCAAATCAGCCGTTACATAAATAGCCCCGTAATCAGCAATGGAACGAGAAGCAATCTCACGGCGCGGCAGCACGGCCAGCTGCTTTTCAACCTCTGCCCCAACTGCTTCCGCAAGTGCCATCGAAGGAGTAACCAATACACTGCAGGCTCTTGGATCATGCTCGGCCTGCGACAGCAAATCAGCAGCAACTTCATCAGGCCGGGCTGTATCATCTGCTAAAATGGCAATCTCGCTTGGACCAGCAATCATATCAATATCAACATCACCATATACCTCACGCTTAGCCAAAGCGACAAAAATATTTCCTGGACCAGTTATTTTATCAACAGAGGCAATCGATTCCGTTCCATAGGCAAGTGCCGCAATCGCTTGCGCTCCACCAACCTTATAAATTTCTTCTACACCGGCTTCCTTCGCAGCCACGAGTACAGCCGCTGGTAAACTCCCTTGGCGATCAGGCGGTGAAACCATAACTATCCGTTTAACACCTGCAACCTTAGCAGGAACTACGTTCATCAGAACGGACGACGGGTAAGCTGCTGTTCCTCCTGGTACATACACTCCAACCGAATCTAAAGGAATAATTTTTTGCCCCAAAATCGTTCCGTTCTCCTCTGTTGTCATCCACGATGGTCGGAGTTGTTTTTCGTGGAAAGAGCGGATATTTGCTGCTGCTTCACGGACAATCGCAACGAATTCTTCAGTAACCTGGCCATAGGCCTCTTCGATTTCTTGTTCCGTTGCAGAAAAAGAAGATAATCGAACCTGATCAAATTTTTCCGTCAGCTCTCTTACCGCCTCGTCGCCCCGCTGGCGAACTTCAGCGATAATCGCCTTCACAGCAGTCTGCTGTTCTGATGTTCCAGCTTCCACCGAACGTTTTATCGAAATGAGTTCATTGACTTTTAGTATTTTCATTTAAAGCTCCCCCATTGAAACAACTTTATGAAGCCTTGTGACCAGCTCGTCAATCTGCACGTCCTTGATTCGGTAACTGACAGGATTAACAACTAATCGTGATGTCACATCGACGATTCTTTCATATTCGACGAGGCCGTTTTCTCTCATCGTCCGGCCGGTTGAAACAATGTCGACGATCCTGTCGGATAAACCGATTAACGGGGCAAGTTCGATTGAGCCATTTAATTTAATAATTTCCACCTGCTCGCCCTGTTCACGGAAATAGGCTTCGGCCACATTCGGGTACTTGGTTGCGACCCTTGGTGCTACATCGTTCATTTTTGTATCTGGCAGCCCGGCAACCGCCAAATAGCAATGGCTGATTTTTAAATCGAGAAGCTCGTAAACATCCCGCTCTTCCTCTAATAAAACATCCTTGCCGGCAATACCGACATCAGCGACACCATGCTCTACATATGTAGCAACATCCATCGGCTTTGCTAAAATAAACCGCAAATTCTCTTCCGGCACATCGATAATCAGCTTCCGGGAATCATCAAATTCCGGCGGCAGCTTGTAGCCTGCTTTACGAAGCAATACCACCGCTTCTTCAAAAATCCTTCCCTTCGGCATCGCCATTGTCAGAATCTCTCCCATAAGAGCACCACCTTATTCATTACTCCGTCCCCCTATTAAAAAGGACGTTTCAGCGAATTTTTTCGTAAAGGCATCAAGGCTATTCACCCCGTTAATATCTTGAAGAACAACCTTTTGCCCCTGTTCACGCATTTTTCTCGCTGCTATAAAAGCCTCGCCTCTCCGTTCCTGGCTGAAAAAAATGCAATGAGTGTCGTTTTCAAGCTGACCGCCGCCTAATGCCTCCAGCAGCATATCAAGTCGAACAGCAAAACCAGCGGCACTGGCATTTTTTCCAAACTTCTCAATTAAACTATAGCGGCCGCCATTCCCGATTGGAAAACCGACATTTCCCGCATACACTTCATATAAAATGCCGGAATAATAGCTCATATGGCTGGCAATGGAAAAATCAAACTTCACATGGTCAACATAGCCATAGTCTTTGATGACTTCCCAAAGCTCTTTTAGCTCGTTGATCGCTTTTTTCCCTTGACCGTTTTCAATAATGTCTGCGGCACTGCTTAACACTTCTTCACCGCCTCTTAACTGAAGAAGCTGGAGAAGTCTTTGTTTATCAATCGACGATAGGTTTAATGCCTGAACATGCTCTCGGTAGCCGACGTAATTTTTTTCATATAAAAATTTTCGTAAAGCTGTTGCGCGACCGTTTGTTCCTAAAATTTGGACAAATAATTCCTGAGCAAAACCAACATGGCCGATCGACACCTGGAATTTTTCTAATCCTGCTTTCTTAAGAGAAGAAATCAGCAAGGCAATTACTTCACCGTCACAGGAGACCGTATTTTCATTGACACATTCAATACCGATTTGTTCAAACTCCGCAGGGCGGCCGCCCTCTCGTTGCTGAGCCCGGAACACATTAGCTGAATACGCTAATCTGACTGGCAGGTCTTCCTGCAAAAGCTTTGATGCAGCAACGCGGGCTATCGGGGTTGTCATTTCCGGCCTTAACACCAGAGTATGACCTTCTTTATCAAGTAATTTAAACAGCTGGGCGTCGTGAATCGCGGATGCTGCTCCAACTGTTTCATAATATTCTAGAGTCGGGGTTTCAATGAATTGATACCCCCAAAGCTTAAACGTTTCCGCCAAATGCGCGCGTACTCGATATTTTTTCTCGTATAATTCCGGCAGGGTATCACGCATCCCTAGCGGCTTTTCAAACATAAACAAGCGGCTCATATTGCTCATCCTTTTCGTTTCGCTTTAGTCTGCTAATATATTAGAGAATTAAAGTTTTATTGTATTTTAGTTTACCCCTTGTGCTAGTTTTCGTCAACGAAAAAGTATGGTTGATTTTGGGTTTTATGTTATGAGTAAGGTGGTTGCCGCGGGTTTTTGTATAAATTCCGCCGATTTTCGTATTTATTTCGCGTACTTCAAGCAGAATTCCGCGGACTTTCCCATTTATTTCGCCGGCTTCAACCAGAATTTCGCCGATTTTCACATTTATTTTATCTAACATAATTTTCCCATCTTTTTATAAAAAAAGCCCGGTCGATTAGACCAGACTTTTCATACTTTACCATATATTTCATCATTAGCCCAACGTTCAGCGAGCTGTTCCTTTGTGTAAATGATCCGCATCGGGTTGCCGCCGACAAAGCTGCCTGGCGGGACATCTTTATGAACGAGGGTGCCAGCAGAAACGATTGCCCCGTCGCCGATGGTGATGCCGGGCATGATGGTAGAGTTCGCGCCTATCATGACTTCATCACCAATTACTACATCGCCGAGTCGATATTCCTTAATCAAATATTCGTGGGCAAGAATCGTTGTATTATAACCAATAACCGTATTACGGCCCACTGAAATTTTTTCAGGAAACATGATATCGAGCATGACCATTAAAGCGAATGATGTCTGGTCGCCTACCTTCATGCCGAGAAACGTGCGGTAAAGCCAATTTTTCATCCCTATAAACGGCGTATAGCGAGCCATCTGGATGACTGCAAAATTTTTGACCACCTTCCAAAAAGGAACGGTTTTATAAACATGCCAGAGGGAGTTGGCGCCTTCAACACGATAGCGGGTTGTCTTTCTCATTCCGTTACTCCCCGAGAATCGTTAATAAATCAGTCATCTCGTCTAACATGTAATCAGGTTCATATTTTGCGAGGAATTCGCGGCCTTTAAGTGACCAGGCCACACCAGCAGTCAACGTGCCAGCATTTTTTCCTCCCAAAATATCATGAAAATTGTCACCCACCATGATTGCTTCTTCGGGTGTTGAACCCAGCAGCTCTAGTGCTTTAAAAATCGGTTCAGGATCCGGCTTTACTTTTTCAACATGATCCATAGCAATAACCACATCAAAAAAGGCATCAAGCTTCATTAAACGAAGACCCTTTAAAGCCACATCCTCCCGTTTTGTCGTTACAACCGCAAGCTTATAACCCTTTTCTTTTAAGGTTTTCATGGTTTCATATACACTAGGAAATTCTTTTACCAGTACATCATGTTGAGCAACATTAAAGGCACGGTACACGGCAATCATTTCCTCGACTCGTTCGGGATCAACAGTACTGAAAGCCTCATGAAGAGTCGGGCCCATAAACGGCAGAACATCCTCGCGGACATATTTACCCGGATAATATTTCTCAAGTGTATGCAAGTACGTGGCAATAATTAATTCATTTGTATCGATTAACGTTCCATCTAAATCAAACAACAATGTCGTAATTTTGTTATTCATACGTTGCTTCCTTTCTTCGGATCAAGCCGGTTCGCTTCCATATCGTACCGACAATTAAAGTTAAGGCGATGGCCACTCCAAGCCTTATTAAAAATAACGGCCAGACTGGAATGCCGAGAGGAACAAAGATTAACGTGTCCTCCACAACAGCATGGCAGGCAACAAGAAAAATAAACGCCAAGGTAACATCCTTTTTGCTGACCCCATCCTCTTCTACTGCCTGAATCATCACACCAGCACCATAAGCAAGCCCAAAAATTAGCCCCGCTGCCATTGTCGTCGAGGTGTTCTCCTGCATCCCAAGTGATCGTGTAATAGGAGCCATTACTTTTGAAAACTTTTGCAGCCATTGTAAGTCTTTTAAAATTTGAATCACAATCATTAACGGGATGACAATGATTGCCAGCTGCAGGATTCCTAATCCTGCTTTTTCAAAACCTTGCAATAACATTCCAGCGAACGTTGCGGCTGGTTCCGTTTGCGCCTCAATCAGACCGTATTTGGCTGGCTCCCCGCCGCCGTGCCAGACAAGATTAATCACAGCTGCGGAAACAAATGCCAAACCAAGCCTGGTTGTGAGAATAACCCACAGCTTGACGCCGGCTTTCATTGCTACCCCGGATTCGATGAATAAATTATGTGAGAAGGACATCATAACTGCTAAAATAAAAACCTCTTTCACAGAAAAGTCCAGCGAAAGGATGGCACCAATCCCGGCATATAGGTTCAGGAAATTTCCAAGAACTAAGGGGATCGCAGCGTCCCCTGACAAGCCGATCAGTTTCATGACGGGGGTTAACAGCTTAATAATCCACGGTAAAACTGGTGTGTACTGCAGCATGGCTACAATGAGAGTAACTGGAAAAATAATTTTTCCTAATGTCCAAGTTGTCTTTAAGCCAACCAAAACTCCTTTTTTTAATGAACTAAAAAGCATTTCCCCTAAAACTCCCTTTTATATATTTCTTTCATCTAAATAACGCACATTGGAAAGTCCCTTTTTTCGACGATAAATTAACATCGCAATCGCCGCAATAATTAAAGCGATGGAAATGGTTTGGGCCATACGCAGGCTGCCCAGCATCAGACTATCTGTCCGCATCCCTTCGACAAAGAAACGCCCGACAGAATACCAAATGACATAGGTGAGAAACATTTCTCCGCGGCGCAAATTCACCCGACGAAGCAATATTAGTAAAATAAAGCCGGCAAAGTTCCAAATCGATTCGTATAAGAAAGTAGGATGGTAGTACACTCCATCGATCTCCATTTGATTAATTATGAAATTCGGTAAATGGAGACTCTCAAGGAAAGAGCGCGTTACTTCACCGCCGTGGGCCTCCTGGTTCATGAAGTTCCCCCATCGCCCAATCGCCTGCCCCAAAATAATACTAGGCGCTGCAATATCGGCAAGCTTCCAAAATGATATTCCCCGTTTTCTAGTAAAAATAATCGTCGTGATAACAGCACCAATCAGTGCACCGTGAATTGCGATACCGCCGCCCCAAATTTTTGGGATATCCGCCGGATGCTGAGCGTAGTAATCCCACTCAAAAATGACATAATAAATTCTTGCAGAAATAATCGCAATTGGAATTGCCCACAGCATTAAATCAGCAAATGTATCCTGCGGCAGCTTTCTTCGGTTCGCTTCTCGAATCGCAATATATAAAGCTAGTGCCAGACCAGAACCGATAATCACCCCATACCAATGCACCGGGATTGGTCCAAGATGAAAGGCAATCGGGTCTAAAGCCGGGTATTGGTCAATTGGTGGATTTTGATTATTGTTCATCTAAATCTCCTCTTCCTGTTACATATCTTCATGTTCATGGTCGGCTTCTTCAATCACATCAGAGAGACGCTCTGTAAATTGCTGTGCCGCATTAACACCCATTCGTTTCAACCTGTAATTCATTGCTGCAACCTCAATAATAACAGCAAGGTTTCGTCCAGGCCGGACTGGTACCGTCAGCTTGGTAACCTCGGTATCAATAATTTTCATTTTCTCTTCATCTAAACCAAGGCGGTCATACTGCTTTTTTGGATCCCAGAGTTCTAAGTTAATCACAAGTGTAATCCGCTTGTTGCTGCGGACGGCCCCTGCACCAAACAGTGTCATCACGTTGATGATGCCCAAACCTCGGATTTCAAGTAAATGCTCAATTAAATCAGGCGAGGTTCCAACCAATGTATCTTGGTCTTCCTGGCGGATTTCAACGCAGTCATCCGCCACCAGACGATGTCCGCGCTTAACTAGTTCCAATGCAGTTTCACTTTTTCCGACCCCGCTTTTTCCGGTAATTAATACACCAATTCCGTAAATGTCCACCAAAACGCCATGCACAGCTGTTGTTGGTGCCAGCTGGCTTTCTAAATAATTGGTCAGACGGCTCGAAAAGCGGGTTGTTTTCATGTTTGTCCGGAGCACAGGAACCGACTCCCGTTCTGATGCTTCGATTAACTCCGGTGGAACTTCCAATCCCCTCGTAATGATAATCGCAGGGGTAATGTCCGTACATAAACGTTCCATCCTGGACTCCTTTTCCCTTTGCGAAAGTTCCGCGAAAAAGGACAGCTCCGTCATTCCTAAAAACTGAATCCGCTCAGCAGGATAGAATTCAAAATAACCAGCCATTTCTATACCAGGGCGAGATATATCACTCATGGTAATGGGACGGTTAATTCCCTCTTCACCGCTTATTAATTCAAGTTTAAATTTTTCCAATATATCTTTAGTACGTACTTTTGGCAAGAATGTTTTCCTCCTTAACGGACCTAATTATTCAAAAAAAAATCATTTTTTTCATTTTAACATTTTTTCGATAAGAACCATACTTTCGATGATTAAAAAAAGGTGCGCACCATATTTTGAATGGTACGCACCTATCTTTATTTTCTTTTGGAGGACCGTGAAGGCTCCAATATTGTTTTTTGAATGACCAGGTTTACGAGCGACATTAACACAGCGAAAAATAGCGCCATCCCGAAGCCGTCAATCTCAAAGGCACTCCCCATTAAGTAATCTGTGAGCTCCAATGTTATAGCATTAATCACAAATAAAAATAATCCCATCGTTAACACAGTTGCCGGTAACGTGAGTAATATCAGCAGCGGTCGGACCAAAACATTTAATATGGATAATAAAATGCTCGCCTGAAGAGCTGCTGAAAACCCCGAAATATAAAAACTTTCGCGGAAAAACCCTGCCAGTGCCAAAAATAAAACTGCATTAATCAAACATCCAATGAGCCATCTCATGTCTACGTCCCCTATTTTTAAAAAAATTTACTCTACAGCTTTTTGCAGACTAATAGAGCCTGTTTTCGTTTCTGCATAAATCTTTACCATTTTATCAGGGTGATGGATAGATTGGAAGCGAAGCAGTTTTTGGATCATTTCACTTTTCTCCTCAAGAATCTGTACACCGGTAAGCTTCAGATTAAAGCCGCCAAGATTGGTTTTCAGCTCCCCGTTAATCGGCAGGGTTTCTGGAACAAACAAGTCTACTGCCCCTGACGTTGTTTTGGCATGTAACCATTCACAGCGATTGCCATTTAGATTATAGCTGATGTTGCCATTGAACGACTGAGCCTCTGTCTTTTTAAAATCACCTTCAAGGCTGATCGCGCCGTTAATCGTTTCCGCCTCAAGCTCGTCTATTTGGCTTTTCAGAACTTGGATTTTACCATTTGCCGTTTCAATTTCTCCCCTTTTTGCATTAACATCGTTTAGTGTGATTTTGCCATTTGCTGTTTTCATGCGAAGGTCGTCCACGTCCATGTCACTGCCTGCAATCGGACCATTAAATAGACGAATCCGCATACGCTCATATTGGGCTTTTGGGACAAACACCAACGCATCTACCTTCATCCATTTTTGCTGGGTATTAAACTTTAGCTTCTGCCCCTCTACTTCAAAGACGACATCACGTAAAAAGTTTTGCCTCGCTTGGTCCTGATTGTCAACACGGTACACCTTCGCCTGACATTCCACGCGCACATCCGGCTGGTCCCAGACAGCGATTTTAACTGACCCATTTGCGATATCAACGTCCAGATCCTTTAGCTCCACATCGCCTTGATGGAAAATATGCGATATATCAACGGATTGGCCAAAGTTGAAATCAAAATCGAATTCTTTGATTTTTTTCAAGGCAGAATCGACAAATTCAAAAATCTTATCTTTCGTTGACTGATACTTGGTTTGAAAAGGGTCTTCTTTTTTTGCCTCCTCAAATTGCACAACTGTGGAAAGTTCGTTAATCATTTGCTCCTTTTTCTGATCCGCTGTCAGCTGCGCTTTTTCTAATTCCTCCATTAACGATATGGCCTCGTCCACTGTCACTTTTCCTTCTTCAACCAGTTTTAAAATTCGCTTACGTTCCTCTTTCACTGTTTCCCACCTCAAAATAGTTATTTTTCCCCATTCCATCTTATTCAGAAATTAAGACCTTTACGCCTTTAATAATGTTATAAATCACGACAACGAGCCAAACGATTCCAGTAATAACAATACTAATGATTGTAAAAATTGGAAGATCATTTTGAAAATTAACCATTTCATATACTACTGCCATGACAACAAAAATCGTTGGAATAATCGGAATCAAATGCGAAATCAATGACTTTTTGGCATGCTGCTTAGTTGCTTGGTCGCCGCTCGCTAACCATACAATGAACGGAAAAATAAAACCCGCAAAGAATATGCTGAAATAACACAAACTTGATAATACTTTTCTTGTCTCCATCACGTCCACCATCCTCTATTAATATGTACGATTCGTGAGAGTGAAAGTTTCGTGATTTTTTACATTGGTTGGAAAAATAGATGCTTGTCCATTTTAGGGGATTTGTGGGCCGCATGGGATTCCGTTGGGTATCAAATATATTTTACGGACTTTTATGTTTTTTCCGCGAGTTTCCGCAAATATTCCGCGGTTTTTTGATTTTATTCCGGCGGTTTTCGATGGGATTCCGCCAATCGTTTTCGTTTTCGCGGAAATATCAATTTATTTCGCGGACTTTCACGTTTATTTCGCGGATCTCTGCAAATATTTCGCGAACTTTCACCAGGATTTCGCCGTTTTTACTGATGATTTCGCCAAAGCCAAATTCACTTGCATAAAAAAAGAGCCGAAACTCAAAAGTTTCAGCCCTTTTCTATTTATGCTTTAATCGCACTTTTATCTTCCATTTCCTGCTTCATGCGCAAGCGGTCACGTTCCAGGATCGGCTTTAAATATTTTCCTGTGTATGAACCTTGGGCTTCAGCAACTTTTTCCGGCGTTCCGGTTGCGATAATCGTACCGCCTTTGTCGCCTCCCTCTGGTCCAAGGTCAATAATGTAGTCTGCCGCCTTAATGACATCAAGATTGTGCTCGATGACCAGTACAGTGTCTCCGTTTTCCACCAGCCGCTGCAATACAACGAGTAATCGGGAAATGTCATCCACATGAAGACCGGTTGTCGGCTCATCCAAAATGTAGAACGATTTGCCGTTTGAACGGCGATGCAATTCAGATGCAAGCTTCACACGCTGGGCTTCCCCGCCCGAAAGTGTTGTTGCCGGCTGTCCCAGCTTAATGTAGCCAAGGCCGACATCATAAATTGTCTGCAGCTTGCGGCTAATTTTTGGAATGTTTTCGAAAAACTTCACCGCATCCTCTACGGTCATATCAAGAACATCCGCAATATTTTTGCCTTTATACTTTATTTCCAGCGTCTCACGGTTATAGCGTTTCCCATGACATACTTCACAAGGAACATACACATCAGGCAAAAAGTGCATTTCAATTTTTATTATCCCGTCACCACGGCAGGCTTCACACCGACCGCCTTTTACGTTAAAGCTAAAGCGTCCCTTTTTATATCCGCGGACTTTTGCCTCATTTGTCGCAGCGAACACATCACGGACATCATCAAACATTCCAGTATAGGTTGCCGGGTTGGAGCGCGGTGTTCTGCCGATTGGCGATTGATCAATATTAATCACTTTTTCTAGATGGTCAATCCCTTTTATGCTCTTATGCTGTCCAGGCTTTGATTTGGCATGATTTAGTTTTTGGGCTAATGATTTCAACAGAATCTCGTTGATCAGCGTACTTTTGCCAGATCCAGAAACACCCGTCACCGCAATAAACATCCCAAGCGGAATCTTCACATTAACATTTTTTAAATTGTTTTCGGCAGCGCCTTTGATTTCGACGTAGCGGCCATCCGGCTTTCGGCGTTCCAAAGGCAGCGGGATGAACTTTTTCCCAGATAAATATTGGCCCGTTAATGAATTCGGGTCGGCCATTACCTCAGCAGGGGTCCCGGCAGAGACGACTTCTCCGCCGTGGACCCCGGCACCCGGTCCAATATCAATCAAATAATCGGCTGCCAGCATCGTATCTTCATCATGCTCCACGACAATTAATGTATTCCCGATATCGCGCATGTTTTGCAACGTCCCAATTAACCGGTCATTATCGCGCTGATGAAGTCCGATTGATGGTTCGTCTAAAATGTATAAGACTCCAGTTAAACGCGAGCCGATTTGTGTTGCCAAACGAATCCGCTGGGCTTCACCACCGGAAAGAGTTCCGGCAGTTCGACTTAAGGTTAAATAATCAAGACCAACATTGACCAAGAAACCAAGCCTTTCATTTATTTCTCGTAAAATCAATCTGGCAATCTGTGTTTCTTTTTCAGATAGCTCAAGGCCGGAGAAAAATGCTAAAGCCTCTTCGATTGACAGGTCCGTTACGTGGGCTATATGGCGGCCGTTGATCAGGACGGCAAGGCTTTCTTTTTTCAAACGGAAGCCTTTACAGGTAGGGCACGGTTGTTGGCCCATGTATTTTTCCATTTGCTCTCGGATATAATCGGAGCTGGTTTCTTTATAACGGCGCTCGACATTGCGGATGACACCTTCAAATTCGATGTAGCCATCTCGAATTTGGCCGAAGTCGTTCTCATAGCGGAAATATATTTTTTCACCTTTAGAACCGTAAAGAACTTTTTCGAGCAGATGCTCTGGAATATCCTTAACAGGTATATCCATATCAATTCCGTAATGATTGCAAACCGCTTCGAGCAGCTGCGGATAATATTGTGAACTTGTTGGCTCCCACGGGGCAATGGCATGCTGCTTTAAGGTTAAATCCTTATTCGGTATCACTAGGTCGACATCGACTTCAAGCTTCGATCCAAGGCCGTCACATTCAGGACAGGCACCGAACGGACTATTAAAAGAGAACATCCGCGGTTCTAGCTCCCCAATGGAAAAACCACATTGAGGACAGGCATGGTTCTCACTGAACATCAGTTCTTCTTCACCAATGACGTCGACAATGACTTTTCCTTCGCCAAGACCAAGGGCTGTTTCCAGTGAATCAGCTATACGGGCGTTGACTCCCTCTTTGACAACAATTCGGTCGACAACAACATCGATAGAATGTTTTTTATTCTTCTCCAGTTCGATGTCTTCACTTAGGTCGAGCATATCACCGTCAACGCGGACACGGACAAAACCTTGTTTTTTAATATCTTCAAGTACTTTAACATGAGTTCCTTTGCGGCCGGATACAACCGGTGCAAGAATTTGCATTTTCGTCCGGTCCGGATATTCAAGAATCCGGTCGACCATTTGCTCGATGGTCTGGGACGAGATTTCGATATGGTGATTTGGACAGGTAGGATGTCCAACTCTAGCAAATAATAAACGTAAATAGTCATAGATTTCAGTTACCGTTCCGACAGTTGAGCGCGGATTACGGCTTGTTGTTTTTTGATCGATCGAAATCGCTGGAGATAACCCTTCAATCATATCGACATCAGGCTTATCCATTTGTCCTAAGAATTGCCGGGCATAGGCAGAGAGTGATTCCACATAACGGCGCTGCCCTTCGGCATAAATCGTATCAAACGCAAGCGAGGACTTTCCCGAACCGGAAAGTCCCGTTAATACAACAAGCTGATCTCTCGGAATGGTGACATCAATATTTTTTAAATTATGGGCTCTGGCGCCTTTGATTATTAATTTTTCCATCGCCATGTGCAGGTCATCCTTCCGCTTTAGGTTCAAAAATGGGGCGCTGTTTAAAAATTTCTGCAGCGCATGCTATTTAATTTAAGGTATTTTAACATTTTATCTGCAAATTTCAGCCAAATATCCGCGAGTTACCACAATCCTATCTGAAACTTTTACAAGGTATATCTGCGGATCTAGCATCAATCTGCTTTCAATTCTAAAATTAAATCACGCAGCTCGGCAGCACGTTCAAAATCAAGCGCTTTGGCTGCTGCTTTCATTTCTTTTTCCATATCGGCAATCAATTTATCTTTTTCCTTCTTCGTCATCTTGCCAAACGATGCTGATGGTTTGTATTCTTCCACATCCTCAGCGGCATGGGTTGCACGAATGACATCCCGGATACCCTTCTGGATCGTTTTTGGCGTAATCCCATGCTTCAAATTGTATTCCTCTTGGATCGCACGGCGCCGTTTTGTTTCACTGATGGCTTTTTCCATTGAATCAGTCATTCGGTCAGCGTACATGATGACGCGGCCATTTTCATTCCGTGCTGCACGGCCGATCGTTTGGATCAACGAACGTTCGGAACGAAGGAAGCCTTCCTTGTCAGCATCAAGAATGGCTACAAGGGAAACTTCCGGAATATCGAGACCTTCCCGGAGCAGGTTGATTCCAACGAGAACATCATAGGTACCTAGGCGAAGTTCACGAATAATTTCGATCCGCTCGAGTGTTTTAACCTCCGAATGTAAATACTGAATTTTTATCCCGATTTCCTTAAGGTAGTCAGTTAAATCCTCAGACATTTTTTTCGTTAATGTTGTGATAAGAACACGCTCATTGCGTTTCACCCGGTCTTGAATTTCGCCAATTAGGTCGTCAATTTGCCCCTCGATTGGGCGCACATCAATGATTGGATCCAGCAATCCGGTTGGGCGGATGATTTGCTCGACCATCGTTGGTGTGTGTTCGATTTCATATGGACCCGGCGTCGCCGAAACAAACACAATATTATGGATATGTTTTTCAAACTCATCAAACATTAGCGGGCGGTTATCTAAGGCTGAAGGGAGTCGGAAGCCATGATCGACCAGCACCTGTTTCCGGGCCTTGTCACCATTGAACATTCCGCGGATTTGCGGCAGGGTCACATGAGATTCGTCGATCACAATCAAAAAATCCTCCGGAAAGTAATCTAGCAAAGTATATGGTGTTGCCCCTGCCTCTCTTAAGGTTAGATGGCGAGAATAGTTTTCAATTCCTGAGCAGAAGCCCATTTCCCGCATCATTTCCAAATCATAACGGGTCCGCTGTTCAAGGCGCTGCGCTTCAAGTAATTTATCGTCAGCTCTTAGAACGGCAAGCTGTTCCTCAAGTTCTTTTTCAATATTCTCAATCGCTATCCGCATCTTTTCTTCTCTGGTAACGAAGTGGGATGCCGGGAAAATTGCAACATGCTCGCGCTCACCCATAATTTCGCCGGTAAGGGCATCAACTTCACGAATCCGGTCAATTTCATCACCGAAAAATTCAACACGGATGCAATGTTCGTCACGGGAGGCTGGAAAAATCTCGACTACATCGCCGCGGACGCGGAATGTCCCCCGTTTAAAATCGATATCATTTCGTTCATATTGGATATCAACAAGGCGATGAAGCAGCTGGTTACGTTCAATTTCCATTCCTGTTCGAAGGGATAGCACCATTTCGCGGTATTCCTCTGGATTACCGAGACCATATATACAGGAAACGCTGGCAATAATGATGACATCGTTACGCTCAAATAATGAAGATGTTGCCGAGTGGCGCAGTTTATCGATCTCATCGTTAATGCTGGCATCTTTTTCAATAAACGTGTCCGTCTGCGGTACGTATGCTTCCGGCTGGTAGTAATCGTAATAGCTGACGAAATATTCGACCGCATTATTCGGGAAAAACTCCTTAAACTCGCTGTATAGCTGGCCAGCCAATGTTTTATTATGGGCAATCACCAATGTCGGCTTATTTACCTCTTTAATCACGTTGGAAATCGTGAATGTTTTCCCCGTGCCAGTTGCACCAAGAAGCGTTTGATAGCGCTTGTTCTCGCAGATGCCTTCGACTAATTCTTTGATTGCACCCGGCTGGTCCCCCTGGGGCGAATATTTTGACACTAATTCAAATTGGTTCTCCACGAAAAGTTCCTCCCAAATTAAATTCAAGTCTATCTACCGTAAAAAATCAATAATACCATTTTACCACATTACCCCAAAAACAAACCAATAATATGCGAACTAATATTCGACTTTTTTAAAAAGGCAACAAGTTTATAAAAAAACAATGAGCTATGAAACCTATTACCCCCGTGTTTCATAACAAAAAAGCCTGCCTCGAAAGACAGACTCCTAATAAACTATCCGTTTTTAGCGGCACGCGGCTTCATTTTGGAAGCGAGCCAGAATCCAGCTGTTAATGAAAAGGCATCGACGACAATTAAAATAAAAGAATTTGTATAACCCTTATAAACTGAAGCCGCAATCAGCGCAACGGTTAGGACAAGACCAATAAAGCGATTGTAGGTTACACGGGTGAACAACAAGACCAGCAGTCCCGGCAGAATAAGCCCCGATAAATATCTAATGATAACAATTTCCAAATGAGTGCACCTCATTTTATTAATTTCCTGTCCATTTATTCTAGGAATTAATCGAAAAAATTGCAATTAAAATGCCATCTATTTGGCTATTTTGGTACCTGAAGCATAACTAACAACGATAAATCCAATCATTGAAATCAATATCGGCATAACAACAGTGTGCATTCCAAATGCATTCGGATAAAACCGGTCGAAAATAATATAGGAACACATCCCTAAAACCATAGAAGCAATCGCGCCATATTTATTGCCCTTCGCCAAGTAGAGGCCGAAAATAACCGGCCAAATAAACACAGACTCCAGACCGCCAAAGGAAAATAAATTCAGCCAAATGATTAAATCAGGCGGGCTTAAAGAGAAAATGATTACTATTATACCTATGATAGCAGTTACACTAAAGCTGATTTTTTTCACATGGCTTTGGCTGGCGTTTGGCTTCATGTAATTTAAATATACATCTTTCACCAGGGCAGAGCTGACGAGAATCAATAACGCATTCACGGTCGACATAATCGCTGCCATTGGTGCGGCGAGAACAATTCCGGCAGCATACGGCGGCAGTACCTTCATCGATAATAACGGCATAACGGTATCACCGATTTTGACACCAGGTAATACAGGTCTCGCAAAAACCCCAATTAAATGCATCCCCAGCATGATAAAGCCGACGACAATCGTCCCAATAATAATTGCGCTGTGCATTGCTTTGGAATTTTTATAGGACATCGCCCGGACAGTAATTTGCGGCAGCCCGACAACACCAATTCCAACTAAAATCCAAAAGGAAGAAACATAGGAAGGGGTCAATGTCCGCTCCGCCCCAAACGGGCTGATCAAATTTGGATTTTCCGCTGTAAGGTCTGAAATAATTTTTGGAATGCCGCCGCCTGCTTTAATCGTAGCAATCAGCAAAACGAGCGTACCGGCAAACATGACAACCCCCATAACAGCATCAGTTAAAGCAACTGCCCGGAACCCCCCGATAATAACAAAGATTAAGACAGAAAAAGCAAAAATCAATAATGCCGTTATGTAAGGTAAACCGGTTAGACTCTCGACAAGCCGGGCACCTCCAATCCACTGGGCGGTCATGGAGGAAAACAGAAAAATAATAATGCTGGCCGCTGATAACAAGACAACGGTCTTACTTTGATACCGCTCTTTCAAAAAGTCTATTAACGTAATGGCCTTATACTGTCTCGCGACAATAGCAAATTTTTTTCCCAAGACCATTAGGGTAAAATAGCCAGTGGCTAACTGGGCCATGGCTAAGAGTACCCAGCCGAGTCCTTGCGTATAAGCAACACCGGGACCGCCGATAAAGCTAGAGGCACTTCCATAGGTGGCAACCATCGTCATTGCGAGGATGAATCCGCCCATCTGCCGTTCGCCGAGAAAGTATTCTTCTAAAAAGGAATTAGATTTAAGCACAAATTTATGTGACCAAAAACCGACGGCAAAAATAATTAGTAAGAAAATAACTAATGGTGCAATAACACCCCAATTCATTTACGCTCCCCCTCTTCTTCCTCAAAGGGAACATCTTTAAATAGAAATTTCACGGTGAGGGCAACAAGAATAACCATCACTATGAATCCTGCAATACAGCTATAAAAGAACCAGGCCGGCAGCCCAAATATGTATGTATAGTTTTCAACCTTTTCCGAACCAAGCCCATAAGCAAAACCGTACCACCATATAAAATTGATGATCACGAGAACAGCACCGATCAGTGCTTCCCGGTGGGCAATCTTAAATCGCTTGTCCCTTGGATTAACTGGCTTCTTCACCAGAATTCCTCCTTGTCAATTACTGCTATTATACAAAACTCTTAGACGTATTGTTCCCGTAACAAACGAAAACAACAAAAAACCTTATTTACACGGTACTAATCTCGCTTTAACGGGCAGTAAGCTCCCTTTTCAACGCTTATCAAAAAAATAAGTTGAGTAGGAAGCCAACTGCCCGTATAAGTCCAATTGGTTCAACGAACAATCAGTGGGCCCCTCGTCAAAGTATAACAACGAGGATCCCACTGATTGAAGTTTCACTTTATCGTACCACATGAAAATAAGGTTTTGCACACTTTTTATTAGAGTGTCCACCACAGACGTACAAATGTCCACGAGCGGTGTCAGGCACCAAATTAACACTTTTGCAATCGCAACGGCTCTCATTGTTTAGTTAGTTGCAGGTTCCATGCGGGCTTGGGCAGCCGTTAGCTGCTTTTTCGACCTGGATGGTGCTGTGTTCGATGTGGAATTCGTCATGTAATATTTTTTGTGATTGTGCAAGAATGTCGTCGTGGATTCCTTCATCGGCGATGGTGATGTGACAGCTTAGTACCGGATAGCCGGAAGTGATCGTCCAAATGTGCAGATCATGAACTTCCTTAACAAGCGGAATCTTACTTAGTACCTCTTTCACTTCATCAGCGTTAATTTGGGTAGGTGCTCCTTCCATTAAAATATGGAAGGAATCCTTCACGACACGCCAGCCGCTAATGAGAATCAACACTGCCACAATTACACTGGCAATCGGGTCGGCGATTCCCCAGCCGAAAAACATAATCAACAGTGCCGCGATAATGGCCCCGACCGAGCCAAGCATATCCCCAATCACATGCAAAAAGGCGCTTCTTACGTTTAGATTTTCGTCCTTATCACCCCTCATTAAAATCCAGGCAGCCACAATGTTAACCAAAAATCCGATAACTGAAATAATCAGCATTCCTGTACTTTGTACTTGCGGAGGGGCAAAAAAGCGATGAATAGCCTCATAAAAAATAAACAAGGCAATCACAACTAATGTTATGCCGTTCAGTGCCGCGGCAATAATTTCAAATCGTTTATAACCGTATGTTTTTTCCTGTGACACGGCCTTTTCTCCAAGCTTAATGGCAAAGAAGCTTAATCCCAATGCCGCGGCATCGCTAAGCATGTGACCTGCATCTGAGAGCAAGGCCAAACTGTTTGTCAAGAAGCCGCCGATCACTTCAACAATCATAAAGGCGGCAATTAATAGAAATGCACTAAAAAGCGCTTTTTTGTTGCTTGTATGTGAATGACCATGTGAGTGGCCGTGCCCATGCCCATGTCCGTGACCATGATGGTGTCCCATGTTTATCTCCTCCAAAAACCGCAGTCATTGCTCTTTTCTCTCTATTTTAGAACAAAAGTATTTTCATTAAGCTTTATTTTTTTCTGATTTTTATTTTTCGATACATCCCGCCGAACATGACAGGGTGGTCTTCAAGTAAAATTATCCTTTGTCCGTCATGTCCTTCGGCGATTTTTTCAAACGAGAGACCGATATCTGTTCCAAAAACTTTAATGACCGGACGGATGACTTTCTTTAGCAGCGATGGTTTTGTTGTAAATTTATCAAAAATAATAATCTGTCCATCCTGCCGCGTGACTCGAATCATTTCGGAAAAGGTCTTACCGCTGTCCGGTACAACGTATAGAATCAGACTTGCTATTACATAATCAAATGAATTGTCGGGCAGCTGTAATTCTTGTGCGTCCATTCGATGAAACTTGATCACGCTGGACGTGAATTTCTTCCGCGCCTGCTGGAGCATCTCTTCTGAATAATCGATAGCCGTAATCTCCAGCTGATTGACGGGAACCAGTGCTAGGTCTGCACCAGTTCCGACCCCTACAAACAAAACTTTATCTCCCGCCTGAAAGTCGATTCCGTTGAACACCTCGCACCGAGCCTTTAAGAATGGCCCTTGGTTGAAAAAATAATCATATACTGGCGACCACAGACTGTAAATCCATTTGTTCCAACGATTGTTCAACGGGACCTCCTCCAAAAATAGATTTGTACTCAACTAATTAGATCCGCTCCCTCTTTATCGGCGGTTTTCGTATGTTATCGCTTTTTAATAGAATATCAGCGATTGTACATTTTTATCAGCGAATCGTAAAAAACAAGGACTACTCTTTTACCCGCAAGAGCCGCAGCCCATTTAATGTTACAAGCAGGGTCATCCCCATATCGGCAAAGATGGCAATCCATAACGTCAGCCAGCCCGGGACTACAAGCAGCAGCGCAAACAGCTTTACAACAATTGACAGTGTGATATTTTGCTTAATAATTCTAAGGGTTTTTCGGCTTAATTTAATGGCGAAAGGCAGTTTTTGCAGGTCATCATTCATGAGGGCAATGTCTGCTGTTTCCAGTGCCGTATCCGTTCCCGCACCACCCATCGCAATCCCGACATTCGCCGCAGCGAGCGCCGGGGCATCATTAACACCATCGCCAACCATTCCGACTCTGCCAAATTGCTTCCCTAGTTTTTTAATAAAATTCAATTTATCATGCGGAAGCAATTCTGCTTTAATGCTGTTGACCCCTGTATGACGTCCAATAGCTTCTGCCGTTTTTTGGTTATCACCAGTTAATAAAATAGTATGGTGAACCCCTAACTGATGGAGGTGTTCAATCACAGACTGGCTGCTTTCCCTCACCTCATCTGCCACGGCAATCAGTCCGATAATTTCTTTTTCAGTGCCGGCAATCATCACCGTTTTTCCTTCATTTTGAAGGCGGGTAATTTGCTCCAAAATCCGAGCTGATATGTCCTCGAATAATTTCGTATTTCCAATTCGATATGTTGTACCATCCAGCGTTCCTTTAATACCCATGCCTGTCAGTGCTGAAAAATCCTCTATTACATAATTCTTTTTAACATATGCTGCTTTTTTGACAATGGCACTAGCGAGCGGGTGCTGGGACATGCCTTCTAGCGCAGCGATTTTTCCAAGCAGGTCTTCTTCGTTTGAAAAATTGATATAATCCGTGACGGTAGGCGTCCCGTTTGTTAATGTTCCTGTTTTATCAAAAGCAATTGCTTTTAACGCACCAAGTTCTTCCAAATAGCTACCACCTTTGATCAACACCCCATGGCGGGCGGCATTGCCGATAGCGGTCACAATGGAAACCGGCGTGGAAATTACGAGCGCACATGGACAGCCTACGACAAGAACAGCGAGTCCTTGGTAAATCCACTCCTGCCAGTTAGCCTCAAAGAACAGCGGCGGGACGATTGCGACTAGAGCAGCTACAGCCATAATAACCGGCGTATAATATTTTGCAAATCGGTCGACGAACTGCTGCGACGGGGCTTTTTCTGCCTGCGCATCCTCGACTAATTGAATTATTTTAGCAATGGTTGTATCGTCGGCCAGCTTGGTAACTTTTACTTTTAAAAATCCCTCCTCATTTAATGTCCCGGCGTACACCTCATCTTGTACAGCTTTTTCAACAGGAACAGATTCACCTGTAATGGCAGCTTGGTTAACGGATGAGATGCCTTCAACAATAACACCATCCATCGCAATCATCTGCCCTGGTTTGACCAGCATGAGGTCACCGACTTCAATATCCTCCGCTTTTAGCAGCAGCTCCTGGCCGTTGCGTAGGATGAGTGCTTCCGTTGGTGCCATTTCCATCAGCGAGCGAATTGATTTCCTCGCCTTATCCATTGAATACCCTTCAAGGACCTCGCTTATGGCAAAAAGAAGAACCACAACCGCCCCTTCACTCCATTCGCCGATAATCGCTGCACCAATAATCGCAATCGTCATCAGTGTTCTCATATCAAACTCAAGATGAAGCAAATTTTTTAAGCCCGTTTTAAAAAGCGGGAATCCTCCAGCTAAAATAGCTGCAGCAAAAAGAATATTATTTGAAAAAATAAAGCCGGCAATCAGGAACAACAGCGACAGTCCAAGAAGAGAATATCTTTTCCAGAAAGGTTCTATTGGAATAGCTTCCGGTTTTTCCTTTTCCGGATAAATGGTTAGCTTTTCAAAAGCACCGGCTTCCTTCAGTTGTTCAAGACTGGCATTTCCATAGACTGTGAGCTTGGAAGCTCCAAAATTAACTATTGCATCCACAACACCATCCAGGTGCTGTACGTTCTTTTCGAACTTGGCGGCACAGCTTATTCAGGAAAATCCCTGGACACGATAGACTTGTTTTTCAAGTGCTGCTCCCTCATTTGAATTACTCACGCTCCGCCACCTCTTCCTGGTGTTCAAATGCGATATGGATTAATTGTTTTACATGATCGTCATCAAGGGAATAATAAACTAACTTTCCCTCTTTGCGGTATTTCGCAAGGCCTAGACTTTTCAAATGGCGCAAATGATGGGATGCCGTCGCTGTTGTCGCTCCGACAATATGGGCTACATCACAGACACAGAGCTCGTCTTCGAGCGTAAGCGCATAGGCGATTTTCATTCGGGTTTCATCGGATAATGCTTTAAAAAGCTTTGTTACTTCAAGGATATGGCTGGTTTGTGTAACCGCCTGCTGAACCCGGGCAGTTTTTTCGCTATCGACACAAGCAATCTCGCAAACATCACGGTCTTTCATAGTACCACCTTCTTCCTTCAAATGTTCGTTTGATTATATCTTATTCAAATACAGGTTTGAATGTCAATCATTTAAAAGGGAGTTTTCTAAAAATGGGCTGGATTTTAAAGCAGACTTGGGAGGATTTATTATTTTGTCATTGGGAGGCAGCGGCTGAACGATTACAGGAACTTCTTCCCGCCGAACTGGAGCTGGATTTGTTTGATGGAAAAGCATGGCTGACGATGCTTCCATTTGGTGTCAGTCACCAGCGGTTCCGGTTTCTTCCGGAGATTCCATTATTGAATCGGTATTTGGAATTGAATGTAAGAACGTATGTGAAGGTTGGGAATACCTCTGGTGTTTATTTTTTTACGCTTGATGCTAATCATTTGCCTAGTGTTTTAGGTGCCCGTGCGGCTTCATTACCGTATTGCCTGGCTAGGATGTCATTTTTAAAAAAGGCACATAAATCGGTATTTTATAGTAAGCGGGTGTTTGGAGATGGTGAATTTTCAGTAAAGTATGCGGCGGCCGGGGGACCGTGCATCCGGACCGAACCGGGAACATTAGATTTTTGGCTGCTGGAGCGGTATTCTTTGTTTACTAAGTTGGGACCGTTTTTACTAAAGGGCAATATAAGTCATGAAAGCATGAAAGTCAGCGAGGCGGAGGTTGATGTAGCGACAAATTTGGGAACACCTTTTGGCTTAAGTAAAGAGCCGCAGCTTGTCCATTTCTGTCCTCGAAAAGAGGCGTTTATTTTTCCATTAAAAATGGTGCGGCGATGAAGTAAAAATTTCACGGTAACGACAAAAAAGAAGAACAACAAAGTTCCCCTTTTCAATGTTCAAATGGATAAAAAATCTCTTTACCATTTTTCAAAATGACACTAAACTGATTTGCTTCGAAACTGGTATCCTTTTTATTAAAAATAGGCAGGTACCAATAATAAGAATGGACATTATATTGAACCAGAAAATCATCTGTTTTAAATCGAATACTTTTAATCTGTTTTGAGTCAACATAACCGAAAAGAAAATGGCGGTCTTCAACTGAAATTGTATTAATATTATCCAGCCGAAAAGTTTCATTGTTTTTAATTGAAGGGGTGCCTTCGCTTTTTTTCACCCATCCTAGGATGCTCTTTGTATAACCAACAGCCCGAATTTCTTGGTTATGATCATATATGATAAGTTTACTTTTTCCGGCCGGAATCATTTCTAACATCTTTGCTCCAGCCCCATAATCTTTTTCAAACGCTTTTTGAAAGGTGGAATGTTGAAAATAGTGAATACCCCAAATGCCAATCCCAATAACTAAAAAACTGAAAAATATTAATCTAATTCTATTGGCCATCCGCTCACTTCCAGTTCCTATGGGATTTGTTCACTCAAATATATTCGAACATTCCCTTTTAAAAACCTTCCGTTTAATAAAAAATCAATCCGCCAATCGCTCCCGTTACCACAATCACCCATGGCGGCAATTTCCAATAGACCAACATACTAAAAAGGATAGCTGCAAAGGCAAAGTCCTTTGGCTCCAAGATAGAACTCGTCCAGATCGGATTATAAAAGGCCGCAATCAAAATACCAACTACAGCTGCATTTATCCCGACTAATGCACCTTTGATTTTCGGGTTATGCCTTAACGTGTTCCAAAAAGGCAGCGTACCTAAAACGAGAAGAAAAGCCGGCAAAAATATCGCGATGGTTGCGACCATGCCTCCTATCCATCCTTTAGTCACAGCTCCAATGTATGCTGCAAACGTAAATAAAGGTCCCGGTACAGCCTGGGCTGCTCCGTAACCTGCTAGAAATTCTTCCTTCGATAACCATCCAGTCGGGACAAATTCGCGCTCCAATAATGGCAGTACTACATGCCCGCCGCCAAAAACCAATGAGCCTGATCGGTAGAAACTATCGAATAATGCCAGCCAATAGGAGGATGTGAATTCTTTTAAAATCGGCAAGAAAATCAGCAATCCGAAAAACAGTCCTAAGCAGGCAGTGGCAAATCGATGTGAGACGGGAAAAGCTAAATTACCAGTTGATTCTTCTTTGTTGTGTTTGAAAATGAGCAATCCGACGGCAGCAGACAATACTATGATTCCGACCTGCGTAACAGCCGTCTGCCATAATAACGTGGCGGTTAGTGCAAACAAAGCAATCGCTTTGGTCGGTTTATCAGGTGTTAATTTTTGCGCCATTCCTGCAATAGCATGGGCGACGACAGCGACAGCAACAATTTTCAAACCGTGAATCCAGCCAGCATCATGGATGTTTAAGCCTTGTAGCAGCAGGGCAAACAGGATTAAGGCAATGGCCGATGGTGCAGTGAAGCCAATGAAGGCTAAAATTCCTCCAAGGAGACCGCCTCGATGAACACCGATACCGATTCCGACCTGGCTGCTCGCAGGACCAGGTAAGAATTGACACAGCGCCACTAAGTCTGCATAACTTTTTTCATCGAGCCATTTTTTCCGGCGGACATATTCTTCATGGAAGTATCCCAAATGGGCAACGGGTCCCCCAAATGATGTGAGTCCAAGTCTAGTTGAGACTAAAAGAATTTCCAGTAGTGAGTTTCGTTTATTTTCCGACAATTCCCTATCTCTCCCTGCATTTATTCTATAATTATACTTTAGTAAACTTTGGTATAAATGCCAATTGAAAAGGGGCAAGGAAAAGTTGAAACTTCTTCTTAGGGAAAATCCTTTTTACTCTCAGTGCTCTTTTAAACAGTGTCTTCGGACAAAATCATGTCTTGTTTTTTTACCGTTTGCACTCTTGTGAGGGGGCGAGCGGGCAATAAAACCCGCTTTTTTTACAACTCCATCCCTTTGGCTATAGCGCTACCTCTGCCCTCTGCTATCCTTCACCACACGATCCATCGGTGCCAGCCAAAACGCCGCAACAATCGAAGCCAAGACAACGAGAAACGGTGCATAAAAAATAAAGAAACTTTCCAAACCAATCCCTCCCTACACATGATCATCGCGATTACCCTGCACATACTCTTTATTAAACAAGAAAAGCCGCAGCAACAAATACAGTGACGGCAGCAGCAGCCCAAGACCAGCAATAAAGGCAATAACTAAGGCGGTGGCCATCGCTTCATTGGTAAAACTGTCATAAATCGTTAAATACGGATACATTAAATACGGATAATGCGAAATGCCATAAGCCAAGAAGGCAAGCGCAAACTGCCCGGTCATCAGGACAAATGCGATACCGTAGGCAATTCCTTTCCAAAGCAAATACACTGTTCCGGCAAACAATAACACAGACAACGCGAACATCCACCAAAGGTCTACAAGCCGGCTATAATGCTCCGGATTATGTGTCCGCATTTCTACGATAATACCAGCTGCCGTAATGATTGCCGGAAGCGCCCAGCCAAGGGCATATTTTCGCAGCAGTTTCACCGCTCCCCAGTCCTTTGCTTTTCGCGAATACCATGTTAAAAATACTGCCGAAATATACAAAACCGATGTCAAACTTAACACAACAATACTCCACGATAACGGGCTTGTGAACAACGTCCAATAATCAAGCACCGGTCCTGAACGCTCCAGCCTAACAAAACCGCCTTCTGATATCACCAATACAATTGACAAAGAAGCCGGGATGAATAATCCGGTAAGCCCGTACAAAATGGTATAACGTCGATGCTCCAATCCGCCATAAATAGTAAAAGCATAATAAGCGCCTCGAATAGCCAGCAGTATAATGGCGATGCTTGCCGGAACCAACAATGTCGAGCCGTAATAGTACGCGGTTTTTGGAAAAAATCCGACAATCCCGACGAAGAAAAACACTAAAAACACATTTGTGACCTCCCAAACCGGGGACAAATACCGTTGAATCACCTTCGTCAAAATATGCTGTTTGCCAGTTAACGTGCTATAGGCATTAAAAAACCCGGCACCAAAATCTATCGAGGCAACGATGATATATCCGAAAAGAAACACACCTAAGACAGTTATTCCGATTATTTCAAGGTCCATTTGATGTCACCTGCTTTCTCTGCTCGACGATCTTCCAATTCCTGCTCAACCGGATTATTGCGGAACATCCGCCACAACACTAACATACTGCCGATTCCTAGAATCAAATATAATCCGGCAAACAGCAAGAGCATCAAATCTACCTGACCGCTTGTCGTGGCAGCTTCACTTGTCCGCATAATTCCTCTAAGGATCCACGGCTGCCGTCCAACTTCTGCAAGCCACCATCCAGCTTCAATCGCAATTATCGATAACGGACCGCCGAGAACGATCAGCCAGCGAAACCATTTTGCCGTAATAAACCCCCACCTAAGCCAAGCGCCGGCCAAATAAACCGCAGACAACCCAATCATCCACATTCCGATCGTCACCATTACATCAAACAAATAGTGAATATAGAGCGGCGGTATATCCTCCTCCGCAAATTGATCCAAACCAATCACACTCGAGTACAGACTACTATGTGCCAAAAAACTGAGGGCATATGGAATCTTAATCGCATATTTCACTTCGTCATTAGCTAGAACTCCGTATAAAATCAGCGGTGCACCCTCTCCGGTTTCAAAATGCCATTCCGCTGCGGCTAATTTTTCCGGCTGATATTCTGCTAAATATTTGCCGGAGAAATCCCCGATGATGGCGGTAGCTATCGAAAAAATAAAGCCCAGCTTCATCGTTAAAAATAACGCTTTTTTATGATATGTATGACTAGAGCCTTTCAATAGCCGGTATGCACCGATGGCGGCCAGCACAAATGCTGAGGTCATATAGGCAGTCACCAGAACGTGCGCCACTTTTGTCGGCATGGCCGGATTGAACATTGCCACAATCGGGCTGACATTGACAAGCTGCCCGTTCACCAAATCAAATCCTTGCGGCGCATTCATAAAGGCATTGACAATCGTAATGAAAATAGCCGAAAAGGACGCTCCAAGTGCAACCGGAATTAACAGCAGCAAATGCCTTTTCTGATTTTTAAACCTGTCCCATGTATAGATATAAATGCCTAAAAAAATCGCTTCAAAAAAGAAAGCGAATGTTTCCATAAACAGCGGCAGGGCAATCACATTCCCAGCCAGTTCCATAAAATTCGGCCACAATAGTGATAGCTGCAGGCCAATCGCCGTACCCGTCACAACGCCGACCGCCACTGTAATTACAAACCCGCGCGTCCAGCGCCTAGCTAATAAAATATAATGTTCATCCTGCTTTTTAATTCCCACCCATTGGGCAATCATGATCATCAGCGGGACGCCAACGCCGATCGTTGCATAAATAATATGAAAAGATAATGTTAATTCTGTCAGCACCCGGCTAAAAAATACTGCTTCCTCATTTCCCATTTCTAAATCACCTTTCTGTTATCCCAAAAAAAACCGTCCAAGTATGGATAACCCCATAATAAAAGCCACAAAAAAGGCGAGCCAAATTAACTTTCGTTCTTGTTTTTTATAGATAAAAATTCCCCCTTTACGTTACTTTTACCCATTTCCAAACGTTGTACACTTTTTCCAAGACGAAAAGTTAACAGAATTGAAAATTTATGCATTCCGAGCATTAAAACTCCTGCTAGCAGCTGGTCCCATTGTGATTGATAGCCATCGGGCAATATGTGTAAGCCTTGAAGTTCGATCCCCGGCATACAAAAAGCGGCGTTCATTTCCCTCAAATATAGTGTATTTCCCCCGCCGTTCATCGCATTCACAATGAACAATACACACGCAGGCATTAAAAATAACCCGCTTAGATAAGCAAAGCGTTTCTTTTCGGCATTAGCTTGATCAACTGCAGCGATGGGCAGCCACATACGGAAAGCGAGGACCAGTAGTAACAATAGATAGCTATTTTGAATAGCTGGATGCCGCGAAAGGAATATTAACACCGCCGAAACATGGTACAGCAAGAACAACACAGCAAAGACCGCTAGGGCAGCAATCGGTTTTGGAAAAATTTTAGCCGCCGCTATAGTGCTTATTTTTCGAAAAAAATGAACTGGAATGCCTAATAGACAAAGCGGCGGGAAAATAAAAAAGAGGATGCTCATTTGAACCATGTGGGTGCTAAAGGTCAGATGGCTTAAAGCCGCCAAAGGACTGCCAATTGTTATATATAAAACGGCTAAACTAACAATGAACAAAAGCGGCTGACATTGATAGATTTTTATAGGAGTAAAATAAGTAACAAATACACCATAGATGAGAGCAACGAGCAGCAGACCAGTTAACAGCGGCAAATTCCAGACTAATTGACCACTAAGCAGCAGTGCATAATAAAGCATGAATCCTCCCCCTCTGCCTTTATTCCCTTGGATGCTGACTGTACGACTCATGCTTTATTAACAATATGATAATAACCTGAATTTCAGAATAAAAAGCACCCAGAAACGAAGGCTAGTCCCTGAGTGCTACTACTATTCCTATTTTTTTAACTGTAAGTAATCAACCGACTCGGCGTTCGCCTTTACATCTTTTTCAGTAAACAGAATCGGTTTAAATTTCCAATTAGCATACATCTCAATTTGATCTGCATAATGCTGGTGGACCGTACCATCTTTACTGATAAACCCAATCTGTCCTGGAGGGGTAATATTGAAGCCATGCGGACCTTTTTTGGCCATTTCCACATAGTGATTCTCACTTCCCCTATTCATCTCCGGAATTGGCTTATCAGAACCAAGCCCATGCGGGAATCCGATAAATGAACTACCGCCAAAGGTTGTCGTCCGCACTTTGGTTAACCATTGATCCATATTTTCGCCTGTCTTATTTTCCAATTGACTGATTGTTTGATCAAGGCTATCAAGAATCAATTGATCCCGGGATTCCCCGTTTAACCAATCATTATCGATAGGGGATTTTGCATCTTTCCCTTGGAAAGTTCGTAGGCACACACCGCAGCCATATGCTTGGTCAATGATCGGCTTCAGCTCGCTATAACTTTCCCCAAGGTCATCTTTAAATAAGTTTTGAACAACATGCGACCACCAAGCTTCGAATATCGTTACGGCAGGGCTATCGTACTTTCCATCCTTGTTCAAATCTTCATTAAGGTTGTTCCAGTCTTTCAAATAGTGATAAACTTCCTCGTATTTTGGATCCTTATCAAGATTGTTCTTAAGCGCCTCTAATAAATATGGCTTAAACCACTTTGTACGCAAATTAACAAGACTTGCGTGATAATTGAAGTCATTGATCTTTTTTAATGTGATATCATCTGCCGCTTTGGCTTGATCAATATATTGCTGGACCCTTTGATCTGCGGTCCATCTAAAGCTTTGCTCTCCATTACTCCAGTCTGGAGCGGGTTTATTATTCCAGTTTGCCACAAAACCAGCTTTAGGATTAATCACATGCGGGTTATTTTTGGGATCTAGGAAGCCTTTCCACTCATATTCACCAGTACCTGGTGTTGGCAGGCGGTCATCAACACGCTTGTCACGATTCGGGATTTTCCCAACATGGAAATAGGCGATATTTCCCCGCTTGTCAGCGTAATGCCAGTTTAGTGACATCGTGTATTTCCTTGCTGCTTTCTTAAAATCATTCAAATTATGGGCATAGTTCGATTCTAAATAGGCAGACCAGCTCTGTGCTTCTGTTCCGCGGAACGCCCATGCTTTACTATAAGCAGAATGGGTGTTTTCATCTAAATAAATGACAGGACCGTGCACGGTTTCGTAAAATACTTTTTCTACCTTTCTCGTTTTTCCGTCGTCGGTACGAACAGCAAAGGTCTCAACCCGCTTTTTCATATCATGCCATTTACCTTTGTAAAAATATTGGTGCGGATTGGCTGGATTAAGTTTCTCGCTGAAAATGTCAACAACGTTGCCGTAGCCTGCGGTAGCGGTAAAGCCAATATCTTTTGTAGCGCCAAACATAATGAATGGATAGCCGGTGAATGCAGAACCTTCAATGTCAATTTCCGGGGAGTGGAGTCCGACTTCATAGATAAATCCCGGTGCCGTCAGCCCTACCTGAGGTCCCCCAAACACCATGGCATTTCTCGATTTTGACTTTTTAGGACCAACAACCATCGCATTGCTTCCCACTTTTAACGGCAGACCTAGTTCATGTGAGTTGGCTTCGAAATCCCTCCGCTGCTTGACGAGATTAGCGGCAGCCTCCATTACCTCTTTAGAAACTTGTGATACATTCCTTGAGTGCTTGGCCTGATCAGTTGTTTTCGCTTCCATAATGCTGGTTGGTGATGCAGGGTCATTAGCTGGAAAAATATCGTTGAACATTTTTTCCGCCTTTTCAGCCCCATATTGTTGTGTTAGTTTCTCTAAAATCGCAGCATTCTGAACTTCCTGTTCCTGATCCATAAAAACAGTCATCGACGACATGTACAGTCTTAGGACATCTACATCTGTCCATTTTTCTGGAGTGACATGGTACTCATGAAACTCTTTCGATAATAAATGATCTGGATCTTTTAATGCCTCATTTACATACTGTGTGATCCCTTCAGCAAAGTAGGCCATTACTTTTTGCGAAAACGGATCCATTTTGGCGATCATGTTTTTAATTTCCTGATCGCTGTAACCGTCCCGGCGCATTTTCAAATCTAGGTCTAGGTACTTTCCCCCGAAAACTGAGGCTACCTTCCCTTCGTTGCTGAGGCGAAACATCATTAGTTGAAATAAACGGTCTTGTGCCATCGTATAACCATAGGCACGGTATAAATCCTTTATTGTTTTTGCGTAAATATGTGGAACCCCATATTGGTCTCTCACAATTTTTACGGCATTTATGTTCTTTGTAACACTCTTATGATTATTTGGTTGTTTTGCCATAGTCTTTGTTGTAGAAAATACTAAGATAAAAACAGTTAAAATTACTAGAATCCGCTTACACATCAAATTTCCTCCTATTCCTTCATTGCTTATGTCTAGCCTTCTGATTTCATTTAATAATGAAAATCTTATGTAACGTTACAAAACGTAGTATAGATTAATCGTTATTAACAAGTAAAGAATATTCAGTCACTTTATAAAAATCAGTCCTATCAGCATATGTAATTAACACTATAAAAAAAGGAGGTATTTTCCATTTAATCCTTTTATCTAGGACTACGGTTATGCGTTAGGGCATGATAGAGGTTCAAATAATTTCTATCTTTAACGTTCACGTTAAAGAATTGGGTTATACCAAAATGTTATGAACAAGCTGTTGATTATCTTCCAATTTGAATCATATAATTTATCTAACAAAGAATCTTAAAGGAGTCTCTAACAATGACTGAACGAGCAGCGGAAAAACGAGTAAATCGCACGAAACGGCTGATTCGCGACACTCTTACAGAACTAATGGAGGAAAAGGGTTTTGAAGGAGTTACGGTCCGCGACTTGACTGAAAAGGCACAAATTAATCGCGGAACCTTTTATTTACATTACCGGGATAAGTACGATTTATTGGAGCAAAGTGAGGACGAGATTATTAAGGGCATCGTTCAGCTTGTAAATGACATCAAGCCAATGGAAGCCGTCGCCTTTACAAGCCAAGGTGAACCGTTTCCGGTCATTCAGAAGCTGTTTGAATACTTCCAGGAGCATGCCGATTTCATGAAGGTCATCCTTGGACCAAAGGGAGACCCAGCATTTCAAGTAAAACTTCGTGAACTAATTACACAGACATTTTTGCAAAAAATTGCGACAGAAGTTAATAAGGAAGACATGCTTGTTCCTGTAGAGTTTTTAACCACCTATGTAAGTGCAGCGCATGTTGGAGTGATTCAACATTGGCTTGAAACCGGAATGGAAAAATCACCTAGTGAAATGACCTTAATTTTAGCAAAAATGACCTTACTAGGACCTGGGTATGCGGCAGGCTTGAAAACTTAATTTTCTACAATGAACACTTTGCTCATTATTGTTCATTGTAATTCATGGTGCGGCATTTTATGATAATGGTATAGAAATAATCAACACGGTGTTTATTTCCGTATGATTTTAGGAGGGGCTGCCTTGAATCCATCCATTATAGTGCAGAAAGTGAACAAAAGCTTTGGCAAAAAGCCAGTTTTAAATGAAGTAAATTTAACGATTGGAAAAGGACAGTTGTACGGTCTCATCGGACCTTCCGGTGCTGGAAAAACCACGTTAGTGAAAATGATTGTTGGTATGGAAAAAGCGAATTCCGGTACGATTCATGTTCTGGATGAGAAAATGCCAAACCTCGCCATTCTGCAAGAAATCGGCTATATGGCACAATCCAATGCCCTTTATTTAGAGCTGACTGGCGAGGAGAATCTGAAATTTTTCGCCTCTCTTTTTAAATTAAATAAAGATGAGCAGCGGACACGAATTGCTTATGCTTCCAATTTAGTTAACCTGACCGCCGATTTAAAGAAACGGGTTGCCGCCTATTCCGGGGGTATGAAACGGCGTCTTTCGCTTGCAATCGCCTTGATTCAAGATCCCCAATTATTAATTTTAGATGAACCGACTGTTGGAATCGATCCAGAGTTAAAGCTGTCTATTTGGAATGAGCTCCTTCGGCTTAAAAATGACGAGGGCAAAACGATTATCGTTACGACCCACGTAATGGATGAAGCTGAACGATGTGATATGGTGGCGATGGTGCGGGATGGGGCGATACTGGCAAGCGGCACACCCGATGAGTTAAAAGACTTGTATCATGTTGGCAGTTTGGATGAAGTATTTTTGAAAGCGGGTGTGAAGCAGCATGAGAATCTCGGCGTTAATTAAACGAATCACCCTGCAATTGCTGCGAGATAAGCGAACCTTGGGATTAATGTTTGTCGCTCCATTATTAATCCTTACCCTGATGTACTTTTTATTTAATGGTAATACCGTCGATCCAAAGTTAGGTGTTGTGGGGATTGACGAACAGCTTGTGAAAGGCCTTGAAAAAACGGATATCCAAGTAATAGAATATGAAAAAGCATCCAGTGATACGGTCATCGATAAAGATTTGGATGGATTGCTTGAAGCGGATTCCGGAAACATGATTTTAACATTAAAAAATGATGATACAAGTAAGGCAAAGGCTTTACAAATGAAGGTCAATCAAGTTGCAGCGGCTCAAGTGCAAAAAAAATTAATTCAGCAAAGTCCAGCAGCTGGTGGAATGGCTACGAAGCAGATTGACACCAAATATGTTTACGGTAATAAAGACACAGTCTTTTTTGATGTATTAAGTCCGATTTTAGTTGGCTACTTTGTCTTCTTTTTCGTGTTTATTATTTCGGGAATTGGGCTATTGCGTGAGCGGACAACAGGAACGCTGGATCGTCTGATGTCAACTCCAATCCGCAGATGGGAGATCGTCACGGCTTATTTAACTGGCTACGGAATCTTTGCCATTGTACAGACGGTTATCGTTGTAATCTATGCCATAAATGTATTGGATATTGTCTTGGCAGGATCCATTTTTGATGTGATTCTAATTAACCTGCTGCTTGCGTTAGTAGCCCTAGCATTAGGAATTTTGCTGTCATCGTTCGCAGCCTCGGAATTTCAAATGATACAATTTATTCCGGTTGTCGTGATTCCGCAGGTATTTTTCGCTGGAATCTTCCCGCTGGACGGCATGGCTGACTGGCTCCAGGCCGTTGCCAAAATCATGCCCATGTATTATGCTGGCGACGCCTTAAAAGCTGTCATGTACAAAGGAATGGGGCTTGGCGAAATCAGCGGCGACATCATAGCCCTAGCTGTCTTTGCAGTCATTTTTATTGCCTTGAATATCGTTGCTTTAAAAAAATATCGAACACTATAAAAGCAGGCGGGGTACCAATCCCCGCCTGCTTCCCTAACGTCGATGCTCTATGAGGTCAATCACACCTAATAGTACGTGAGCTAAACCGAAACCAAAAACAGTATCAGCAATCATTTTATTAGAACCACGTTTTTGTCTTATAGCATAACCAGTTGCCGTTACAGCTGTGCCTAAAGCAGTTGGAATTAAGCCCTCTCGTATATTCAACGTAATTCCCCCACATCGAAATTTATTGGTGACTAATCACCAATATTATTTTTTTCTATTCTTTTAAAAAATACTCTGGGATTAGACTTCCTTGAAATAACATTATTTGCACTACCACATCAGCGAATAACATTACAAAAAATAATTAGGGGAAAAATCCCACGATGTGTTTCATTCTAATCCTTTTTCCATTTTGAAAAATCTTCTTCTTCTCCAAATTCAGTAGCATAATTTATGTTTCGATTTCCTTGACGATTATTCGCTTGATTTTCTTCATGCCAAGGAGCAAATAACAGGCTTAAACAAATCAAGCCGCTGATTCCAACAAGGCCATAAATTAGTCTGGACAAAAAAGAATCCTGACCGCCAAATAACGTTGCTACCAAATCAAATTGGAAGAATCCAATTAATCCCCAGTTAATTGCACCAATGATTACGAGAACTAAAGCAATTCTCTGAAGCACTCTCATGATTATACACCTCCTTACTTTATCTTTTGTTCAATCTCTACATTTCATGTTGTGAAGTTTATTTTTTTTTGTATAAAAAAGAAGGAAAGTTAAACAAATATATATATAAAGAAAGCAGGGGATAATCCCCTGTTTTTTATCAACTATATTATCGCATTTAAAATTTTGGTGTCAGGCACCATGTGAAAACTTCACAAACTGTCCACGGATGGTGTCAGGCACCTATTTAATGCCCCCCATTTAAAGCACTGATTTTTCCTCTTACAGAGGGATATTACCATGTTTTTTTGCAGGTCTTGTTTCTTTCTTTGTTCTGAGCATTTCGAGTGTTTCCTTTAGCTTTTTTCGTGTTTCGCGTGGGTCAATGACATCGTCGACCATTCCTTTGGCTGCTGCTTGATAAGGGTTGGCAAACGCTTCGCGGTATTCGGCAATTTTCTGAGCTCTCGTTAGTGCCGGGTCTTCACTTTGTTCAATCTCTTTTGCAAAAATTATATTCGCCGCGCCTTCAGGACCCATTACCGCAATCTCAGCGTTCGGCCAGGAGAAAACAATATCTGCCCCAATCGCCTTCGAGTTCAAGGCAACATAGGCACCGCCATAGGCTTTGCGAAGAATGACCGTAATTTTCGGAACCGTCGCCTCGGAATAGGCATAAAGAATTTTTGCCCCGTGGCGGATAATACCGCCGTGCTCCTGATTAACTCCAGGGAAAAATCCGGTAACATCTTCAAACGTAATTAACGGAATATTGAAAGAATCACAGAAACGAATAAATCTAGACAATTTATCGGAAGAGTTAATATCCAAGCCGCCAGCCATCACCTTAGGCTGATTCGCAATAATTCCGACACTGTGCCCATCAATCCGTCCAAAACCGACTACGATGTTTTTGGCAAAATTGGCATGAACCTGCATAAATTCACCGTTATCTACTACCTGTTCAACCACCTTGCATACATCGTATACTTTGGTCCCCGAAATCGGCACAAGATCAATCAATTCATCGTTCCAGCCATCGTCAATTGACGCTTCCTCAACTGGCGGATTTTCCATGCTATTTTGCGGCAAGTAACTGATTAACTTTCTTACATCCTCCAGCACTTCCGGTTCCGACTCTGCCGTGAAATGGGCACAGCCGCTGATGCTGGAATGAACTTTCGCACCGCCAAGGTCCTCCGAGGAAATTTTTTCACCGGTTACCGCTTGAATGACCTTTGGGCCAGTAATAAACATTTGACTCGTCTTTTCCACCATAAACACAAAATCAGTAATCGCTGGCGAATAGACTGCTCCGCCGGCACATGGACCGAGAATAACCGAGATTTGTGGAACGACACCGGAATAAATAGCATTGCGATAGAAAACATGCCCATAACCGTCTAGTGCCTCTACCCCTTCTTGAATCCGGGCTCCGCCGGAATCGTTTAAACCAATGACAGGGGCCCCGGCTTTCGCAGCTAAATCCATCATTCGGCTAATTTTGAGGGCATGCATTTCACCAAGGGCCCCGCCGAATACCGTGAAATCTTGGGAAAAAACATAAACAAGACGGCCATGGATTTTCCCATAACCGGTGACTACCCCTTCCCCCGGGGCCTCCAATTGATCCATTCCAAAGTTCGTCGCCCGATGCTGGATAAACGAATTTAATTCGACGAATGTATCTTCATCCAAAAGCAGATCAATCCGTTCTCTCGCTGTCAGCTTACCGCGGTTATGCTGGGCTTCAATCCGGTTGTCCCCGCCGCCCAGCTTCACCTTCAGCTTACGGTCCATCAATTCATCAATTTTTTCATACATTGTACTCAAAAGACCATCCCCCACCTGACTATCTTCTATTAAACTGCTATAAATTTTTTATTACGATTGGCTTTGCGGCTGGCACAGTTCCAGCAATACCCCATTGGTTGATTTAGGATGAAGAAATGCGACCAGATTGCCATGTGCCCCCTGCTTCGGTGTATCATTGATTAACCTGATCCCCTGCTCCTTCAGAAACTCTAAACGCTCAATCGAATTATCTACTTGAAAGGCAATATGATGAATCCCTTCTCCCTTTTTTTCGATAAATTGGGCTATTGGGCTATCCGGGCTGAGTGCTTCCAATAGTTCCAAACGAGTTTCACCAATTTCTAGGAAAGCTACCCGAACCTTTTCACTTTCTACCGTTTCATACCCGAGGCAGGTTAATCCTAAAAGATTAGTGTAAAATTGAACGGATTGTTCCAAATTTTTCACAGCAATACCGATATGCTCAATTTGTTTTGGTGCTGTAACCGGCATATACCTCTTCCTCTCTATTACCGTCAGACCTTATTGGTCCTCAAATATTTTCAATAATTGCTTCGCTGCCATGGTGGCAGAAACTTCACCATTCCCGACAGCCTTTTCTATTACTGGAATGATGCTGCTTACTTCTGGGTGATTGAAAAAGCTTGTTCTTAAATAGTCCTCCACCATTGTATACATCCAATCAATGGTTTGCTTCCTGCGGCGGGTATCAAACACACCCGACCTTTGTGTTTTGCCTGTGAAGGCTTGAATCACCTGCCACATCTCGGCAATCCCTTCACCCGTTAAGGCAGAGCACGTATATGCCTTAGGTGTCCAGCCTTCAGTGATTGGTTGTAAAAAATGGAGAATACGATTAAACTCAGCCTTCGCACCTAGGGCAATCTGTTTATTTTTACCATCGGCTTTGTTGACAAAAATAGCATCCACTAACTCCATGACCCCTTTTTTGATCCCTTGGAGTTCATCGCCGCCTCCCGTTAACATCACCAATAAGAAAAAATCAACCATGGACCGGACGGTTACTTCGCTTTGTCCAACACCGACAGTCTCCACTAAAATGACATCAAACCCTGCTGCTTCACAGATCAGCATTGTTTCCCTGCTTTTCCGATTGACACCGCCAAGAGTACCTCCCGAAGCCGAAGGGCGAATGAACGCATTAGGATGACGCGAGAGGGTTTCCATTCTGGTTTTATCCCCAAGAATACTTCCCTTCGTAATCGTACTGCTCGGATCGACCGCCAGGACGGCAACACGCTTCCCCTGTTCGCATAGCATCGTCCCTAACGCCTCGATCAAGGTACTTTTTCCTGCTCCGGGCACTCCGGTAATTCCAACTCGGATCGAATTTCCGGTATACGGCAGCAGCTGCTTTAATACCTGCTGCCCGGTTTCCATATGGACAGGATTATTACTTTCCACCAGCGTAATCGTTTGGGCAATAATGGTACGATTTCTCGATAGAACCCCTTCGACATAGTCATTTACGGTTAGCCTGCGACGCCTGGGCCTTGGAGAAGCGGGTACAGCAGTTGAACTGTGTAACTGCTCCTCCAATTCTTTCACCCCTTCAACCACACGGGAAGCAAATTCATCGCCGCTTTCAGATGGTGCCCATTCCGGTTTTTTCCCGCGATGATCCAGCATTAGACCTCAACCTCTAGCCGGCTGTTGATTTCTTCTAAAACTTTTTGTGCGGCAACAGGAATCACTGTTCCCGGTCCAAAAATAGCTGCCGCACCATGCTGCTTCAAGTATTCATAGTCCTGCACAGGAATCACACCGCCAATGACGACAACGATATCTTCTCGGCCAAGCCCTCTTAATTCTTCTATTAACTGTGGTAAAAGTGTTTTATGACCTGCAGCCAAGGAACTCATCCCAACGACGTGCACATCATTTTCCACCGCCTGCAAAGCCGTTTCTTCCGGTGTTTGGAATAACGGACCGATATCAACATCAAAGCCTAAATCCGCAAACGCCGTTGCAATGACCTTTGCCCCGCGGTCATGCCCGTCCTGCCCCATTTTGGCAATCATAATCCGCGGACGCCGACCTTCTCGTTGTTCAAATTCATCGGCCATTTCTCTTACCACGGCTACCTGTTCGCCTTCCCCGAATTCGGCGCTATACACACCACTAATGGAACGAATAACAGCCTTATGACGTCCAACTGCTTTTTCGTAGGCAGCAGAAATTTCCCCTAGACTTGCCCGTGCTCTTGCTGCCTCAATCGCTAATGCCAGCAGATTTCCTTCTCCTGTTTCAGCTGATTTAGTAATTGCATCTAGTGATGATTGCACCAATGCCTCATCACGGTTCTCCCGCAATTCTTTTAATCTGCGAAGCTGTGCTTCCCGCACTGCAGTATTGTCTACCTCGAGAATTTCGAGTGGATCTTCTTTTTCTAAACGGTACCGATTGACACCGATAATTGATTCCTTCCCAGAATCAATATGAGCCTGGCGTCTAGCCGCTGCTTCTTCAATCCGCATCTTCGGCAGCCCGGTTTCAATTGCCTTCGCCATACCGCCGAGCGATTCAATTTCTTGGATATGTTCCCAAGCACGAACCATAAGATCTTTCGTTAGTGATTCCACATAATAAGAACCACCCCATGGGTCCACTACATTACAAATACCTGTTTCATCCTGTAAAAACAATTGAGTATTGCGGGCAATCCTTGCTGAAAAATCAGTCGGCAGCGCAATCGCCTCATCAAGGGCATTCGTATGAAGTGATTGGGTATGACCTAACGCCGCTGCCATCGCCTCAACGCACGTTCTCGTTACATTATTAAACGGGTCCTGCTCCGTAAGACTCCACCCGGACGTTTGACTATGTGTACGGAGGGCCATGGACTTTTCATTTTTCGGATTAAACTGCTTGATCAGCTTAGCCCAAATCATCCGTGCCGCCCGCATTTTGGCCACTTCCATAAAATAGTTCATCCCGATAGCCCAGAAGAATGATAGCCTGGGAGCGAACGTATCAATATCCATACCTGCTTTTAAGCCTGTTCTCACATATTCCAAACCGTCCGCAAGTGTATAACCCAATTCGATATCTGCCGTTGCGCCCGCTTCCTGCATGTGATAACCGGAAATACTGATGCTATTAAACTTCGGCATATACTGTGACGTATAGGCAAAAATATCAGCGATGATCCGCATCGATGCTTCAGGCGGATAAATATACGTGTTTCGAACCATATACTCTTTTAAAATATCATTTTGAATCGTTCCCGTTAGCTGTGATTGATGGACACCCTGTTCCTCTGCTGCCACGATGTAAAACGCCATAATTGGAAGCACGGCCCCATTCATCGTCATCGAAACCGACATCTTATCAAGCGGAATTTTATCAAATAAAATTTTCATATCAAGAATCGAATCAACTGCTACACCGGCTTTCCCAACATCGCCTACAACACGCGGGTGATCGGAATCATAACCGCGGTGGGTAGCAAGGTCAAAGGCAATCGAAAGACCTTTCTGACCGGCAGCAAGGTTGCGGCGGTAGAACGCATTGCTTTCCTCCGCTGTAGAGAATCCAGCATACTGACGAATCGTCCAAGGCTTTGTTACATACATGGTTGGATAAGGTCCGCGCAAAAACGGAGCCATTCCGGCAACATACCCAAGATGTTCCATCCCAGTCAAATCTTTAGAATCGTAGCAAGGCTTCACATCAATTTGTTCCATCGTCTGCCATGCGTCATGAGCCAATGAGTCTAGCGTAATTGGATTCACGCCCGCTGATCGCGAGCTTTCAGTAAAGTCAATAGTCGTAAAATCTGGGTTTCTCGTCATCATCCAATTCCTTTCTGCTGCTGAAGGTCAAACAGCACTTGATAACAATTTGATCTCACATGAATAAATTCATCTACCCCAGACTGTTTGAAAATGGCTGCTTGTTCTGATGACGGCTGTCCCGCAACGAATAGGGTGATGTTCGGGTTGTTTTGTTTTAACATACTAGCGAGCCTCGGGACGACCTCCGGATAGGCCGCGTCATTTGAACAGATGACTACAATTGAAGCACCGGATGCAAGCGCAGATGCAGCTGCCTGCTCAGCCGTATCAAACCCTTTATTAGAAATAATTTCAAACCCGCCAGCCTCAAAAAATCCAGCAGCGAAATCTGCTCGAGGCTTATGCTGGGGGATTGGACCTATATTGGCAAGGAACACTTTTGGATAAGAGCCATTCTTTTCTTTAAAGATTTCTGAGTTTTCCCGTAATGTTTCAAATGGTTCTGCCCCGCGTTTGCTTTTCAAAGCTTTAATGATAGGAAGATTTAAATCTGATTGGTTTACAGCGTGAATCCACTCACCTATGGTAACCCCTTCCCCAAAGGCTTTAACAAAGGTATCAACGGTCTGTCCACTCTTTGTGCTTAACAGTCCAAGCAGTTTTTCCTTTTCTTTTGAAGCTGTTGATTTTCGGCAGGTGACTACCGCAGCACACCTCATCTGATAAATTGGATCAAGTGCTTCCTGATGTTTTGCAAGCTTTTCCTCACTTAAGTTCGGATACATATTCGTACCTACAAATTTATCTTTACGCCTTCCAATATTTTCAAAACGTTGGTCAGCTACCTCTTTGATCTGTCCTTGTATAAAACAGTTCTTTAATGCTTTATACATTCCGCCGTGACCTTCAATCTGCTGGAAAAGCTGCCAAGCCTGTTTAGCAAGAGAATCTGTAAGAGATTCCACATACCATGAGCCTCCGGCTGGGTCTGCTACTTTCGCTAAGTGTGCTTCCTTTTCCAAGATAATTTGCGTATTCCGTGCAATTCGCCGCGAGAACTCATCCGGCTGGCCTAACGCTTCATCAAATGGTGATACATGAAGGCTGTCTGCCCCGCCGACAATGGCTGCAAAAGCTTCCGCCGTACCGCGGAGCATATTTACATACGGATCGTACTTCGTTTTGGTCCAGGAAGAGGTACGGGCATGAATCAACATTTTCTGTGCTTCTTCATCTCCGCCAAATACCTCAATAATCTTTGCCCAAAGGATACGCCCGGCACGAAGCTTGGCAATCTCCATAAAAACATTTGAACCAATTGAGAACGAAAAAAGCATTCTCGATGCAATCTCTTGAATAGTTACTCCTCTCTCCTGCAGTTCACGAATCGTTTCCACAGCTGAAGCCAAGGTAAAGGCTAATTCTTGAACAGCATTGCTCCCGGCATTATGATATGGATCTCCCTGTATAAAAATCGTCTTTAATTCTGGAGTTTCGTCCTTTGCATATAACGTAATTTTTGCCAATAAATCATAGGCTGTCTGTAAAGAAAATGGGAGTGTTCCTTCTTTTGCCAGCGCTCCTAACGGATCCATCCCGATACATCCACGAAGCTTACTGATATTCTGACCCACCTGCTTTGTATTGGCTATTAACATGGAGTAGACCGCTAATCCAGCACAACCCGCTTGAACAAGCAGCGGTGTTTGTTCAAGGTCAATTCCTTCCAAGGCTTTCGTAATATCGTTGAGAGAACTGATTGAAACCCCGCCTTTGCCTACGTCTTCTGGCGAAACTTGATCCGGATCCATTCCAAAGGCTGAGACACGGTCAAGCGTAATATTCAGCATCGTCTGACCACGTTTTAGGTCACTTTTTGCCGCCTCATTAAATTCTTCAGGGGTACGATAATGAAGCTCTTGGGATACTTCCCATGGTTTTTCCTTATAACAGAATGTCCGTGTTCCACGTAAATAGGGCGCAGTGCCTGGCATTGAAGGAAGGTGTAGAATCCCTTCCAGATCCTTTTTCGTATACAGAGGCTTTAGACGAATCCCTTCATAGGTATTCGTTACAAGCTTATCCTTAAATGAAGCCCCTTTTAATGATTTCTCCGCTTGCTCTCTCCACTCTTCATAGGAGGGAACAGGAAATTCACTAAATTGCAAATCCCCCTCATTTACTTCCTTGTTTTCTGCTGCTTGAACGTCTTTCATCATCCGTAACCCCCTTTCGTCCCCTTGTGCTATTGTGTTTTGATAAGGAAAAGCGGCTGGCCGTGTTCAACTAGTTGACCGTTCTGCACCAAAATGTCGACAACCTCTCCATTCACATCCGCTTCAATTTCATTGAAAAGCTTCATCGCTTCAAGAATACATACCACCGTAGACTTATCCACTTTATCGCCTACTTTTACAAACGGATCAGCGTCTTCACCTGGTGCACGGTAGAATGTTCCTACCATTGGTGAAACAATCTTAAATACACTTGGATCATCGACATCAATTTTCATTGGACGTTCCTCTTGGACCACCTTTACTTCAGGCTGCTTAGATTCAACAACAGGTTTAGGCTGTGCAGGTACAAGAACCGGAGCTTCTTTTACAGCCACTGTTTGAGGCCGATAAACAGTGACATTGTCATGATGGAAGACAGCGCTTCCTTCTTGTTTCTTAAAAGAAATCTGGGATTCCACTCCCTGCAGCTCAATTTCCATTTCCTGAAGAGAAGATTCTTCAAATAGCTTAATTAATTCTCTGATTTCATGCATTTTCCACATTTTTAGATTTCCCCTTTAATTAGTCTTCAATTTTAATAGGATTTAATTCTAGAAATTTCGTATTAAAGTCGCCCTTAACAAAAGCTTCATGTTCTAATAATTGAAGATGGAATGGAATGGTTGTTTTCACTCCGCTGATGACAAATTCCTCCAGTGCCCGTTTCATCCGTGCGATTGCTTCTTCACGGTCATTACCCCACACAATTAGTTTTGCAACCATAGAATCATAGAATGGCGAAATTTGATAGCCTGGATAAACCGCACTGTCGACCCTTACACCGTATCCACCAGGTGGAAGATACATTTCTACCTTTCCTGGAGATGGCATAAAGTTCTTCGCTGGATTTTCGGCATTAATCCGGCACTCCATCGCCCAGCCGTTAATCTGTACATCACTTTGCTCAAAAGAAAGCGGGTAGCCAGCCGCTACGGAAATCTGCTCTTTAATCAGATCAATCCCTGTAATCATCTCCGTTACGGGATGCTCTACCTGAATTCGGGTATTCATCTCCATAAAATAGAACTGTCCATGTTTATCCAATAAGAATTCGACTGTACCTGCTCCGTGATAGTTAACCGATCTTGCCGCTGCTACGGCGGCATTTCCCATTTTTTCACGCAGGCTTTGATCAAGAGCTGGTGAAGGAGCTTCTTCTACAAGCTTTTGATGGCGGCGTTGAATCGAGCAATCCCGTTCTCCAAGGTAAGCCACATTCCCGTGTTTATCAGCAATAACTTGGATTTCAACATGTCTTGGTTCCTCTAAATACTTTTCTAAATAAACACCTGGATTACCAAAGGCAGTTTCCGCTTCCTTCTGAGCCTGGCGAATAGATTTTCGTAACTCCGCTTCGTCGTTTGCCACGCGCATGCCTTTTCCGCCGCCGCCAGCTGTGGCTTTAACAATTACAGGGTAACCAATGGATTGAGCTGTTATAACCGCTTCTTCTACATCATCAATTAATCCTTCGGTACCAGGCACTGTCGGAACTCCCGCAAGCTTCATTGTCTCCCTGGCAACTGCTTTTGCTCCCATCTTATTGATGGCTTCCGCATCAGGTCCAATAAAGGTAATATGGCATGATGTACACAGCTCCGCAAAATCGGCATTTTCCGCTAAGAAGCCATATCCTGGATGAATGGCGTCAGCGTTTGTCAAAACTGCCACACTGATTAAATTGGTCATATTCAAATAACTGTCTTTAGAGGCTGTCGGTCCAATACAGAATGCTTCATCTGCCATTTGCACATGCAGGGCTTCTTTATCCGCTTCAGAGTATACAGCAACAGTAGCAACCCCCATTTCTTTACAAGCGCGGATCACACGGACCGCGATTTCACCACGATTTGCAATAAGTACTTTCTTAAACATCAAAAATTCCTCCCTTTATACTGACTTCACTAAAAATAAAGGCTGCCCATATTCAACAATTTCGCCACCTTCAACAAGAACTTCTGTAATTTCTCCATTTACATCTGACAGGATTTCATGGGTCAGTCCTAATGCTTCAACATTGCAGCTGCCAACTAAAGATCCTTCAGTAACCCTGTCACCAGCCTTTATAAAAGGCTTATTTGAGAAAGAAAATACTCCAATAAAAGGAGAAACAATCTGGTGCGATGAAGGCGCCTTTTCTACCTCTTTAGAATTTGGTTCAGCAGGCAAAGCCGCTTGTTTTTCATCTGCTACTGTTACTGCTGCTTCGTTTAATGCTGTTTGGAATGTTTCCTGGGGATCCATCTCTGCTTCAAGGACCATTGGATGCAACTTTTTCAGCGAAATTCTACCCCCTTTATTCGTCAAGTTGAATTCCTGAATGGAAGATTTACTGACTAATTTGATCATTTCTCTTAGCTCAAGCAATTTCATAATATATAACACTCCTTAACTATTATAAAAATTTACAGGCGCACAGACGGACTGGTTGGTCTGTTTCTTTTAAAAAAACACGAATAATTAAGTTTTAAGTAAATTGGGCATCCCCTTTATTTAAGTTTGTTAACAGACGGACTGGTTGGTCTGTTAACGAGCTTAATCAAATTCTCGATTGCCCCAAAGACATTTTGTTACCAACCGGACAAAGCAAAATCTTCAGACGGACTAGTTGGTCTGTATTAACGAAGACATCCAACCCTTAAAAAACCATTAAGTTCGGTTGGAGTTATTTAGGAATTTCTAGACAGTAATGGAGTATGAGACTAACCCGTTTTCTGTATTACTAACAATTTGCAGCTTCTTCAGACAAACTAACTTATTCTTTGGAATGCCCACTTTATAATAAGGTATTTTTCAAATCCTCAGGAAATGTTTTCAGGAAGAATTTAGAGTAGTTTGGATTTTCACTCGCTTCCTTTGTGAGCACTGAATGTAAGATAATATCTGCATAAATATCAGCAATTTCCGCAATCGTGTATTGACCAGTGTTTTTATACCACTTACAAATCCAGTTGACCGCTCCAAAAATAGACATCGAAATAATGGGAACTGGCAGCTCTTTACGGAACTCCCCACACTCAATTCCATCCTGGATTACTCTGAACATTAATTCTTTATATTGATCTCTTTTCACCTTAATTTCCTTAAAATATTCAGGCGCAAGGTACGAATATTCCTGATAGAATACAGTAACTTGAGATTTATATAGTTCCACCATCATAACAAAGGATTTAATGATTGCGTGAAGCCTCTCTGTTGGCGTATTCCATTGTTCATATGCATTTTGTCCCTCTTCTAAAACATAAGATATAAACTGATCATGGATTACGTATAGAAGCTCATCCTTTGACTTGAAATTATGATAAAATCCGCCTTTGGATGTGTCGCTTTCTTTCACAATCTGGTCAACTGTTACCTTATGGTAGCCACGTACTTCAAACAAACGGAGCGATGTCTCAATAATTCGTTCTCTTAATGATTTTTCAGCCATGTTATAATCACCCTATATTATTTTACCATCCCTCCCAAAAAAAGTGGTAATATTCTTCAGCGTTAAATATATCTGTTGAAATAATCTTATTGTTATTACTATATTTAAAAATATTAAAAACTATTCTATCTGTATTATAACTGTAATTATCATGATTGCAATGATTTTTTTGAATAATTCGAATATTTACTCGCAAATTAGTATGTAAGTTCGGGATGGTCAATAACAAAACAGTCTCTTGCCTATTACTAGGAAGAGACCGTGGATTTTAATTCCTCACTATCGTAAATTCTAACGTTTTTGTTGCTTTGCCGATTGCAGCGCCATCGTTTTTAAAGATTGTCGATTTATTTTCCTCTGTCGGTTCAATGTGAAGTGTTATTTTATTTTCTCCGTTTTTAAGCGTAATCGTATGGGAAAAGCTCATATCATCATTGATGACTGCTTTCTCACCATTAATAGTTAGGATCCCACCTTTAATCGCATTTCCCTTTAGAATAATACTGTCCGATGAGACCGTTTGTCCTTCTGAATGAGAGGTAACGACAACCGGTTGATCGACCCAGCGAAGGATTTTATCCTGAACTACCATTTGATTTCCACCTTGATTCGTTACGGCGATGGAAAGGTCCGTACCTTGTGCTCCGTATCCGTAATAGCTGACGTCATCATCATTAGGGTTCGATGGCGTATGGTCGGCTAACCCTTCTTGATCCCAAGTACCATTTTTAACATATTTATATGTTAATACCTCTCCCTCCTGAGCCTCAATCGTATATTCATAATCATTCGTTACTGCTCCCCCTCTTGTCATTGTCCATGCACCTGTATTCCAGCCATTTTTACTGCCGGGAATGGTAATGGAAACTCCTTGTGGGGTATAGGCTGGCGCATTGACCTTAAACGTCACCTTCACCGTGATAAGGTTAGGTGTTATTGTAACAGCATTGGATTTTACCATATTTCCAAATTGATTATACAGATGTACTTCGTATGTGTATGTCTTTCCGTTTATTACATTTCCATCCCGGAAGGATTGCTTACTCATATCAAACAATTGCTGAATCGTCTTGCCGTCTCGAACAATCGCAATCATGTAAGGGTTGTTTGCTTCTTCCAGCTGCCATGAAAGGTTAACCTGTCCAGATTCCTTTAATGGCTCTGCAAGTGTTATGTTTTTAGCAGGTGCTGTCGTGTCCCCCCTTGTTGTAAAGTCAACAGACAATACTCCCCCTGTAATCCAGCCTCGCCCATTATCACTTGAAAAAGCAAAACGATATTCATAGGTCCCTGCCTTTAGGGGAAGAAAATTGGCACTAAAGACATTACTCTTTTCCTGCTGCGTTACATAGGCAGCTGGAAATGAAGTCCAGTTAGTACTTCCAGGTTCTTTGACCTCAAGCTTCGCCTGTAAGCCTTCCATCTGTCCGGATTCTGTCTCTCCTTTTACAAAAATACTAGCTGTGACCGTTTGCTGCCTGGAAAGGTCGATGATACCCGGTTGGAGCACTGTAACATTGGTAATCTCATAATTACCTTCTGTTAACTCTACATGAGGAATGACGGCATTTTTTATCTCTGCTTTTATAGATGAATTATCATTTTTATCTAATGCAACGACTGCAAAATAGTATTTGCGTCCATTGTCTAAACCATCGATCGTCACATGGTTTTCTGGCGTTTCCTTCACCTTTTCATAAAATGCGCCTTGTATCGTGGTTTGATAAACGGCATACTTCCTGGCATCGCCCTCCCACTTCAAGGTTACAGTGTGGCTGTCTTCCTCAGCGGTCAATCCCTTAACGCTGCTCGGCCGTTTCAGATTTTGCCCCTTGTCGGAAACAAGCATCCGTCCACTCATCGCAGGGACTGTGACTCGAAGCTTTCCATCCTTTGTAACAACTGCATACTTTCTATCTAGTTGGTCTGTTAATTGAATTCCATTGATGACTAAATTACTCAGATCCATCACAACCGTTTTTTCTTCGTTGCCACGATTCGTAACAACAATAGCAAAGTTCTTTTTGTCAGAACGGGAAAAAGCGAGAACATCCCCTTTTGCATAGATATGGTTCAACTCACCATAACTGAACAAATCATGATAATTGGTACGAACTTTTCCGATTGATTGATAATGTTTGATAAGCTCTTTATCCTCATTCCCCCATGGATAAACTCTACGATCGTCAGGATCCTTCGATCCAGTGAGTCCAGCTTCATCGCCGTAATAAACCGTTGGTGCACCAGCATAACCCATTTGCAAAATCGCCGCTAGCTTAAGACGCTTAATTCCTAGCTGATGATTGTAGTTTTTATCATCCTCTGCACGTTCAAATGAATCCGTTCCATTCCCGAGGACAAAGGCTGCACGAGGTGTATCATGAGACCCCATTAAATTCATCAAAGCATAAAATGCTTCCTTAGGGTAGTCTTCGTATACAGCATTCAACTGATTTTCTGCCCCTTCAGCATTCCCGTTTCTCAAATAATCGATAAGGGCGCCGCGAAATCTATAGTTCATTACAGAATCATATAGATCTCCAAGGAAATATTCGGAAGCATCATCCCATATTTCACCAAGAATCAACGGTTCTTGTTTCTTTCCGGTCTTTAACTCCCGGCGGAATTCGCGCCAGAACTCTGTATCCACCTCGTTCGCTACATCCAAGCGCCATCCCGATGCACCGCGATTTAACCAGGTTTTTGCAGCAGAATCCTCATCGTACATGATGTAGTTGGCGAATTGCACATTGTTCAGCTCAGACAAATAGTCCACTGCTTTACCAGGAATCGACTTGATCTCAGGAAGAGAATCAAACCCCCACCATGCTTGATATTTATAAACACCGTCAACCTTTTTATTTTCAATATTAAACCAGTTATGGAATCCATAAGGGCTGAAAATCTGCCCTTCTTCCTTGAATTTTTTCTCAACTTGTTTCTTCGCTTCCTCCTCTTTAATTCCTTGATTAACAAGATCGTAGATTGCCGACCAGTATTCGTACGCTCCCACAGTTTCATATTTTCCGTAACGGTCGAAGTAAAGCGAATCATCCCCTACATGGTTAAACACACCGTCTAAAATTAAATGCATTTTCCGTTTCTTTAACTCCTTAGTAAACGCTAGAAATTCTCCCGGTGTTCCAAACATTGGATCAACTGCCTTGTAATCTGTTGCATCGTACTTATGATTCGATGCTGCATAGGCAATTGGATTTAAATAAAGGGTATTTACACCTAAAGATTGAATGTAATCAAGTTTTTTTTGAATTCCAGCAATATCACCGCCGAAGAAATCATTTGACCAGATTCCATCACCTTTATAACCATCCGCATTAGCTTCACGCGGATTATCCGGCAGCTCATTCCAATCTTTATGTTCGATTGGCTCATTGCCGCGGGCGGTCGTTTTTGCGGTATCATTCTTTTTATTGCCGTTGTTAAAGCGATCCGGGAAAATTTGGTACACAACCGCTTCCTTCATCCAATCTGGCGTTTTGTATGCCGGATCATAAACCGTCAATTGGAATAATGATGCGTTTGTATCTGAAGGTGTTCCTTTCCCGCCTTCATGAATGTCTTCCCCATATTCCTTCTGATCTTCTCCATCACTAGCTATAAATTTATACCCATAAACGCCTTTTTCTGCTGGTTTAATAGTTGTTTCCCAAAATTCCACTGGTGTTCCATCCAGTTCAAGCCATCCGGCATATTCCATATCTGCCGTAATCGTGTTGCCGGTATTATAGTTTTTAAGCTGAACTTTTGCGGCCGTTAAATCACCTTTTTTTGCTTGAAGCCGAAGTTTAACCTGGTCTCCCGCTTTAATGGCTCCAAATGGCGAGCGATAAGCCTGATTCCATTTGTCGTGATATAATTTGTCTCCTTGGACATGCCCATCCGGCAATCCTGAATCATAATCGGTGTACACATTCTTTGTTTCATGATTATAAAAGAACGTAACCTTCGCCTCCTTTACAATATTGAGAACAAAATTATTTGCAGGATAGGCTGGAGCCGACCAGTCGGTACCTAAAACAATTTTGAACTCGTGTTTTCCTTTTGGAATAAGGGCGGTATAGGTGTATATATTATCACAATCTTCATCTTGTAAAATTGCAGTCGATTCATCAGGCGCCCATTCCTTGCCGGCATTTAACTCCGGTTGGAGATCGCCAACAATTCTAGGTTTTTGATCATCAGGCAATGGTATGGTAACACGGCGGGTCACATCATCATAGATAAACGTGACTTGCGATTGATTGTTAAGGGACAATTGATAGTTTTGGCCATTTCTCTCTCCATTCACTCCATAATTTTCATCCCATGAACCGTTAATAGCAATCTTATATTCATAGTTTCCTGCAGGCAGTGTTCCTGTTAATATGTACTTTCCATTTTCCTGCAGCTTCATTCGAGTGGCAGAATCGCCTGGGTTCCACTCACCTGATCCCCCTATTTCATCCTGTAAATTTCCGACCAGGGTTACCACTCTCTCTTCAGCATTCGTTAATTGCGGATCATAATAAGTTATTGCAAGCGCTTGCATAATTAACATGACAAATAGAAAAATACTGAGATGCTGTTTAGTCCTTCTTTTCACCATAATACCCTCCTTATCATTTAGAGTTGTGCAATCGTTTGCATAACACATATCTATTATCTCATAATCTAGCTTAGATTGAAAGAAAAATCAGAAAAATGGATCTAACTATAATTAGGCTGCCGCATATATTTACCTAATACCGAAATATCGACCATTCGGAGTTCTTTTAAAACATCGTAGAAAGTTATTAGCGACGTCAGCAAACTATTCGGTGGCCATAAATCGCGTACTCATAGCTGCACAACAATGCCATCAAAAAACTGCGCACAGCCTTTGAAAACCATTGTTGAAGAAGAGAACGCCTATCCTTCTTTGTCCGATAAGACGGAATATTCTGTAAAATAGTACTTTTAGCCCATTAATTTTCATTTGATTAAAGGTATACTAGTTCTGATCTGTTTATATGTATCACATGTTACTGTTGCGAACAGGCATGGTGGTAAGTAAAAGGAATGCACAACCTTTTATTTCCCCATGCCTTTTTATTTTTTTATGAAAAGGAGGATAAAGAGTTTCAACGTTTTACTGTTGTAATAGAAAATTGTCTTATCATTTTTTTAAAAAAGGGAGGAGAGAATTTGAACTGGTGGTTCTCTCCTTTCTAAGAAATCATTTAAGAGGAGGATATCGTTTTGAAAAGTTTGTCACGAAGTTTATTTGGAAGATCGATTAGTGTGCTTCTTACCATTCTATTAATTCTACCATCGTTTTTGACAGGACTTTCGCTTGAAGCTAAAGCGGTTGCGGAGCCAATCTTCACTGCATCAGGATCTGAAACCACAGCATTTGGTCCGGAAAAAGCTTTTGACGGACATTATAACCGGTATACGAATAAGAATTCCAGATGGGCTAGCACAGTAGGATTGGCCTCAAAGGAAAATCCAAAATGGCTTCAAGTTGAGTATCCCGAAGCCAAAAAAATTCAAGGATTTAAAATTCATTGGGAAAGAAAAAATGTAAAAGCATACTCCATACAGGTGTCCAATGATGGGGTAAACTTTAAAAATGTGTATCATTCTACGGAAAATAAAAATCAATGGATAGAAACCATTAAGCTGGCTAATGCCGAAACAGCTAAAATAGTAAGATTAGTCATCACAGATTTTGTATCGAATTCCCCTGATATAGAAAAAGATGTCGATTGGGCAACTGTCTCCGTATATGAGTTTGAAGTTTTAGAAAGCTTAGATTCAGTTGTGGCCGAAACCGGTAATGCGGCAGTTGGGAAAACCGCTACTGCTTCAAATACAGAAGCGGGAACAAACTTCGTCCCGGGTAATACGGTAGATGGAGACTGGAATACACGTTGGTCCACCGATAAAGCTAACAATGTTCCAAGAACATTGACAATTGATCTCCAAGCCCTGACGCAAGTTCAGTCAGTCATCATTAACTGGGAACGAACTAATATTATTGCCTATAACTTGAATTATTCAGAGGATGGAACGCAATATTTTCCACTCTATCGTCAGATACAAAAATCAGACATTCAACGCCAAATACTAGACATTCCAAGCCCTGTTAATGCCAGATATCTAAAATTAGAAATCACCCAATATGATGGGGGCACAATAAACTGGCAGAATGTTGGCATCAATGAAGTAGAAGTGTACTCCACCAAGAATAATGAAGTTCCAGCAGAAATCACTTCACTAGAACAAATCACCTCCCTAACCGTAAATGAAGAAAAAGGAAAACTCAACATTCCAAAAGCGGCAAATGGGGAAATTGCCGTCGTGGGAAGCAACGCTTTACCTGTCATTAGCTTAGAAGGAAATGTAGTTACTCCATTAACAGATAAAACGGTTAAAGTAACACTGAAGTTAACAAAAAAAGATAAAAGTACCGAGTCAAAGGAATTTACAGTTTCTGTGGAAGGAACGTATAAAGATGAGGGAAAAAATGAAAAACCAATCGTCATCCCTGCCCTACAAGAATGGTATGGCTTGGAGGGAACAAAATCGGTTGATAATTCAACTGTCTTAGTGGTACAGGATCCTGCTTTCCAAAGGGCCGCCAAAATCCTCCAACAGGATGTAAACGATCAAGAGGGACTTAATCTTTCGATGGGGGCAAAAGACACCAATGCAATCATATTTAAAAAGGATGAAGCAGGTGTTTACGGTAAAGAAGGCTATGGGATTGAAATTCAGAATAACAATATTGTCGTGACAGCGGAGGAGTATACGGGGGCTTTCTATGCAACCAGGACACTGCTCCAACTTTTGAAGCAAAGCGATTCGGATGCACTTCCAAATGGTTTAATTCGCGATTATCCGAAGTATAAACTCCGCGGTTTCATGTTGGATGTCGGCCGTAAATTTACTGATCTTGATTATCTATATGAATATGTCAAGAACATGAGCTACTATAAATTGAATGACTTCCAAATTCATTTAAATGACAATGAATTAGAAATGCATTTATATGACACGATTGACGATGCCATAAAAAATGCTTATGCCGGTTTCAGATTGGAGTCCAGCATCGTCGGAGAAAATGGGGTTCCTTTAACATCTCAAGATGGTCATTATGCGAAGCGGGAATTTAATCAATTCATTTCCGATGCCGAGGATTTTGGAGTGGATATTGTCCCAGAGTTTGATACACCGGGACACGCCTTGTCTATGGTCAAGGTAAGGCCCGACCTTTACTATAAGGACCAAATTGTAAACGGTAAACCACCTGAAGAAGCTGCCGCAATGCTGGATTTATCACATCCGGATACCTTGCCGTTTATTAAATCCATATATAATGAGTACTTGGATGGTGAAAATCCTGTATTTAAAAACGCTCCTATCCATATTGGAAGTGATGAGTATTATGGAGGTGCGGAAGCATATCGTGCATATGTCGATAATATGTTAAAATTCGTTCGTGACGAAAAGAAACGAACTGTACGCCTGTGGGGAAGTCTTTCGAATAAAAGCGGCGCTACACCCGTTACATCTAAAGACGTGCAATTGCAGGTTTGGAATACAGGGTGGGCTAATCCTCAACAAATGCTCAATCAAGGGTTTAATATCATTAATATCGATGACGGGCAAGTTTATATGGTGCCAAGAGCGGGTTATTATAGAGATCGCTTAAATCCTCAAACCATTTACAATAGCTATCAGCCAAATAAGTTTTCCAATGGGACAGTCGTCAATGAATCGAACCCGCAGTTCTTAGGTGGCATGTTCGCTTTATGGAATGACAAGGTTGGAAAACTTGAAAACGGAATTACTCCCTATGACATGTTTGACCGTGTGTTTGAGGCAATTCCGGCAATTGCTCAAAAGAATTGGGGAAGCGATACGACAAATGTTCCTTACCCAATGTTCAATGAGGCAGCGAAGAAGACAGGGGTTGCTCCAAATACGAATCCAAAATTTGATGTGAGGACAGTTGATTCAACTGTTATCGATTATGATTTTACTAAAGGCGACAAGGACAATAGTAAAAATGGCTATGACATTGTAAAAAGAGTGAATGCAAGTTTAGCAGCTGGACTAGGCCTTCAATTAAATACCGGAAAGAGCTATGCACAGACGGGTTTAACCAATCTAGGACCAAATGCTGTTATGAATGTCACCCTGACATTGAAGGATACGAACGGTCCACAAATATTGGCAGAAGAGAGCCATGCAGGAACGAATAAAACCTATGCAACCATTTACGCCGTAAATAAAGATGGCTATGTAGGTTACGATTATGCAAACCGATCCTATTCCTTCGATTACAAGTTAGTTAGTGGTAAAAGAACAACGCTCACATTTGTAACAGAATTTGAGAAAACTAGATTATTTGTGAATGGTGAAGAAATACCTCTAACATCCGAAACAAGTATGCCTTACAATACGCTGGTATTACCGCTTGAAAGAATTGGAAGTGCCACTGACTCAGTTCGTGGTATCATTTCTTCCTTTCATGTAGAAAAAGGAAAATTTGTAGACCCGACAAGAATTGACACTAAAACAATGAAAATTAGCGCCACAAGTGAAGAAACATCCCAGGGGGACACGAATGTCGAAGGGCCGATTAAGCTTGCGTTTGATGGAAATGTAAACACGATTTGGCACTCCAAGTGGAGCAAGAATCCGCCGCTCCCTTATGAAGTAAACGTGGAGCTTGCTGAAGAAACTGAACTTGGCAAATTTGTCTATACACCTAGACAAAGCGGTAACAACGGACGGATATTAAAATATCGTCTACAGGTCAGTACTGACGGGGAAACCTATGAAGATGCAGCTTCTGGTACGTGGAGCAACGATCCGTCCGTTCAAACCATTAATTTGAACGGGGTTAAAACAAAATTTGTCCGATTTATTATTGAAGATGGCGTTGGCGGATTTGCAAGTGCGGCTGAATTCTCATTGCATTCTAAGTTACAAGCCCCGCAAGTGACGATAGACGGCTTAGATGAAAATCTAAAAATAGCCTTTAATCTAGGGCTGATCACCAACAAAGGCATTCTTAACAGCCTGCTCGCCAAGGTTGACCAGCTTCAAAAAGCTTCTGGAGACGAAAAACTAATCCAAAACGGCTTGACAGCCCTGGTAAACGAAATTCAGGCTCAATCTGGCAAGCATCTTGACAAAAACTACGCTGCCCTATTGCTCGAGATCATTGCTGAATTAAATTGATGGTAGAGAGCGTTCATAGATCCGTACCGTCAATAAGCACTGAATAAAAGAAATTTTTATGATTTCTGGGGTGGATGTGTCCTTCATCACGGATATGAAGGACACTCCGCCCAAATTTTTAGTTGGATTAGTCCTTCATCGGAGGATATTTATTTTTATTGGGGTTTTAATGGCCATAATTACCTACAAAAAAACAGCGAGAGAAATATTTCTCTCGCATCGTATTATTTAGAACCTATTCAATCATGAAGAGCACTTCATCTAAAAATGGAATAGTTCAAGTTGATTTTAAAAATTTTGTTCCGTTTATTTATGAACGTTGTTCGATAAATTATGAAAAATAAATTCGGACTTTTTTGGTAGAAATCTGGAATTTATTGAACGTAATCCGCTCTTTTTTAGAGTTTTACAGCGTCAGGCACCTTTTTCATATTTACGTTGATCCTGCACGAAAAGGATGCCGAGCTCGTGGTGATCGCCTTCGAATAAAACTCGTTGGACGAAGCGGATTTCACCGTTAGTATCCAGAACATCGAGTTTGCAATGCGCACGGTTTTTCTGTAATGCTTCGTAAAATGTTTTCTCATTTTTTAAAGAAATTCCATTGATTTTGGTGATAATTTCTCCAACCTTCAAGCCCATTTTTTCAGCCGGTGACTCTGGAATAATTCCGATAATCATCAAGCCATTATTTTTTTTCGAGAAATAAAATGGCCGATTGTCATCCTTTAAATAGGCCATTAATGCTAACGTTTCTCGACCGATAACGGCTAGCGCAGCAACGATAATCGATACAATTGGGTACCAATAACCAGCGATAGCGATTAGCGTAATCATTATCCCCAATGTGATAACCTGACGTCCGTAGCGTTCAATTGCCACTGGCGGTAAATTCCCTTTGATTTGCTGATGAAAACCAATTGCAAATGGGACAAAGACTAGGGAGTACCGCTCTGCTCCTAAATGAAAGACTGGCCACCAATCAAATGGCAGCTGGAGAGCTTCTCCTGGAATTAACAAAAACAATGGTACCATCCAAAGTCTTTTCACCTCATGAACTCCAATAACCTGACCGCGTTTACTTTTTGCTAGTTTCGGAGAAGTCCCTTTTGTTCCATTTTTTAAAATAAGAATTCCTTCAGCAATGACTAACAGACCGAGAACAAAAACAATGGAAGGATAAACCATATCACTGATGGATGTGAATGCCTTTTTGAAAAACGGTATTGTCCAATTATTTTGCGCAAAAAGTACCACCGCAAAAAAGGCAGTACCGACTGTATAGGCCGGTGACATCCAGCGAATATTTGTCGTAAGGGACAATAAAATGGTGAGCCCAGCTGTAAACAGAATCGCAGCGAATGGGACGACAACGCCTGCTGCAATTATGATAATAGAAAGGATTAATCCGAGAATGAATCCGAGTGGAAATAATTGCCGAAGTTCAAAATAAGCGTCTTGCGCCCTTACATGAAAGTTTTTCCTCTCGCGTTTTACCCTCATTACACCTAAAATTCCTGATAAAAATACTAGATAGTATAAAACAGGATGAAGAAATAACTTGCCTGTTCCTTTCAGAAGCTCCACAAGCCATATTTGCACCATTCCTACCACCTGCCTCTATTCAAATTTCTATTTTATTATGTAATAAACTCTTACCCTTTATTTTACCAAATATCCAACGCAAAACATATTGCTAGTTTAGATAAATTATCGTAGATTTTTATGTGTTATTGATTTTTCTAATAGAGGGTTTCGCAGGGGTTCGATTTATTTCGCAGATTTTTTTATTATTTCGAGGAAACATACAGGAATTTCGCGGACTTTCGGATTTATTTCGCGGAAATATACGAGGATTTCGCGGAATATCTAATTAATTTCGCCAAACTGCAATAAACCCGTCGACAATCAAAAAACAGCGAACCTCATTACATGAAGTCCACTGCTTGTCATCTTTATTTCACTATCAATCTCAGTGCAGTTTGAAGCTGCATATCATTTTTTGGCTTTTTCATTTCCGCAACGACTGCCTCCTCTAATTTGGAAGCCGTCACATTATCGATTTCTCCGGTTGCTGGCAAATCGTTGTATTGCTGGAATCCCTTCACTGCAGTCGCTGTTTCCACACTGAAGTAACCGTCAGTACGGCCAGGCGCAAATCCTAATCCTGCAAGGATTTCCTGTGCATTCTTAACCTGCTCATTGTTCAAATCCTCTGCAAGCGGCTCATCAATTTGCAGCGGGTGAGTAGCAAAAATCGCAGGCTGTGCAACCTCCACATCAGGCTCAATTCCCTTTTTGTGAATCCAGTTGCCATCCGGAGTCAGCCATTTGTACAAAGTTAATTTTACATTGCTGCCGTCCTCCATTTCTAATGCCTGCTGGACTGTACCTTTACCAAATGTCGTTTCCCCAACAATCTTATAACCTGCCGCTTCCTGTAATGCTCCAGCTAAAATTTCCGATGCAGAAGCACTTCCTTTATTTGTTAATACAACAATTGGATAGTTTTTCTTTTTTGAAATATTCGAGAAAAACCGCCGCTTTTCTCCGGTGCGCTCTTGAATTTGTACATAAGGCTTATCTTTCGGTACCAGCTCTTTTAAAATTTCCTCGACGCTGATTAACAATCCCCCTGGATTACCTCGGACATCGATAATCAATCCTTTAATATCATCATTTTCCAATGCCTTTAATTCCTTTTTAAAATCAGCAGCGGTGTTTTCTGAAAAAGAGGTGATTTCCAAATAGCCGATTTTTTTACCGTCTTGTTTTTTCAGGTCGCTGTGGACCGTTTCAAGCGGAATTTCATCACGTTTTACTTTAATCTCAAGTGCTTCCTTTAATCCTTTACGAGCAATTTCTAAATTGACATATGTCCCTTTTTTTCCACGGATTTTCATTGTTGCTTTACTCAGATCCAGGCCTTCTACACTTTTTCCGTCCACCTTTAAAATTTGGTCATTTGGTTTAATTCCAGCTTTTTCTGCCGGTGAATTTTTAAATGGTGAGATTATAACGATTTTTCCATCAACCATACCAACTTCGGCTCCAATGCCTTCAAACGATGATTCCAGCGTTTGGGTGAATTGCCTGCTAGTTTCCTTGTCCATATAGACAGAGTACGGGTCCTTTAAAACAGACAGCATCCCTTGAATGGCACCTTCGACTAGCTTATCCGTATTTACTTTTTCTACATAGCGTTTCTGAATCAACTCATATGCCTGCTCGACCTTTTCCAAATCTTCCTCAACTGTATCGTTCGTATTGACGTTAATGCTTTTTGGATTCACGGCTTCTTCAAGCTCAGAATTTTTATTGTCTAATAATTGTATTCCGGCGTATGTTCCACCAGCACCTGCCAAAAGTGAGAATGTCATCAATAGGGCAATCCCGTTTCGATTCATCGAACCCCTCCTTGTAAAAAATCCCGAACTATCCTTCTGTTAAAACCATATCGAATTCATGCCCAATAATAATAGTTATGTAAAGAATGGACGAGTTATGAGTTTTCCATAGAGGAATAATTGGTGTCAGGCACCATGTGAAAAATTCACATGGTGCCTGACACCAAAAAGAGAGCAAAAAAAAGAGCGAAGCATAATGCTTCGCCCTTTTTACAATGGGACAATACCCATTGGGTTGATGGCTGAATGGTATTGCCAGCGTCCTTTGTATAATTCAAAGTGAAGATGCTGCCCTTGAGAATCACCAGTATTACCCATGACACCAATCTGCTGTCCTTTGCTTACGTGCTGTCCTGCGCCAACCATGCGTGTTCTCATATGGGCATAAACGGTTGTGTACATTTGTCCGTTAATATTATGCAAAATATAGACGACATTTCCGTAGCTTGATGAGTAATGTGAAACATATACTTCTCCGTCTGCTGCAGCTACAATTGGAACCGGACCGCCTTGAGCAATGTCAACGCCCCAGTGGAATGTTCCCCAGCGCGCACCATAAGTTGAAGTTATCACACCAGCTGCCGGTCGTGTAAAGCTGCCGCCAGAAACTGCTGGTGCTGCTGGCGCTGCTGAAACAGCCCCGGCACTGCTGCTTCCTGAACTAGAACCTGATGATTGCTTTTGTCTTGCTTCAGCAGCCTTTTTGGCCTCAGCTGCCGCTCTAGCCTGGCGCTCTTCCTCAGCCTTAATTGCCCGTTGAATTGCTGCTTCCTGTGCTGCAAGAATTCCTTCTTTTTCTTGTAAACCAATCACATACTCGTGAGCTTCACTTTCTTCTTTCTTTAATTTCGCAAGTAATTTATTTTTTTCCGCCCGCTGCGCACTTAACTGCTGATTCATTTCCTTTAAGTCAGCCAACATCGTCTCAAGCCCGGCAAGATCCTTTTTTACTTTTGCTTCCTTTTTCTCTAGCTCTATTTTGTCTGCTTCATGCTGCTTAAAAATTTCCTGGTCTGCTATCACTAATGTAGCAACTGCATTGGCCCTATCAATGAAATCATTAAAGCTTTGGGCCCCAAATAATACGTCAAGGTAGTTGACCGCACCGCCATTTTCCTGGTAGCTGCGGGCGCGTTCTTTTAATAGCTCACTGCGCTTTTCCATTCGATCCTTGATTACCTTAATGTCACCTTTTAGCTTATTAATCTCTGTTTTTGTTTCTTTAATTTTAGTATTTTTGTCACTAATTTTATCGGTTATATCACTAATCGCAAGATCAATTCGCTCTAAATCATTATTTACAGCTGACTGCTGTTTTTGTAGATTGCTGATTTTCTCATTCGCTTTATTAATATTAGTTTTTACACCCGAACGTTGGTTTTGAATTTCATTTAATTTTGATGACGATGCTGCTTCTATCTTTTCTGGACTTCCGCCAAACATCGTACCCAGGCCGACCGTTGCTGCAACGGTAAGCGTTAGGACTGTCTTCTTCATCCGATTTTTCCTCCCATTTCTACCTCTTTATGTACAGGTAAATCGTTGTTTATCTGTATGTCGTTTTAAAGCCTTAAAAAAGGGTATATCATGTAAAACAATGAAAACAGGAGGGACGACAAAACAGCCCCTTCCTGATCTCCCGGATTATACCTTTAAAAATTTCCTTACGGACATCAAGCTGCCCCAAACACCAATCAAAGCACCCATTAACAGAAGAATGCCGGCTACCTGATACATGAATGGATCAAATGGCAGAATCTTGATAAATGTACCTTCAAGCTTAGGATTTACATAATCAAAAGCACGATAATATGCAATCGAAATAAGGATTATTGGCAGGATCGAACCTAATATCCCCAGCCAAAGCCCTTCAAGGAAAAACGGCCAGCGAATAAATGAATTGGTCGCCCCTACTAACCTCATAATCTTAATTTCTCTCCGTCTAGCAATAATGGTTATTTTAATCGTATTTGAGATTAGGAAAATCGCCGTAAAGAACAAACCGATAATGAGAACTACGCCAACGTTTCGGCTTGCCTTAATAAACTTAAACAGCTTTTCTACTTTGTCTTGACCATATTTTACTTTTGCCACAAAATTGAGTTTTTCAATTTTGGAAGCTGCCTTCATTGTATCCGTAGGTTTTTTCGTTTTAACAATGAACACGTCATTTAACGGATTATCCTGTTCAAAAAGCTTGAACGCCTTTCCTTCCTCACCCATACTTTTTACTAGTTCTTTCAATTCTTGTTCCTTAGAAGAGAACTTAACCGATTTAACTTCAGGAATCGTCTGAAGCGCAGCCTTTAATGTATCTTGATCATGCTTATTTGCCGCAACATCAATGTGAACGCGGATTTGCACGTCCTCTTCGACAGTTTGAGCTACTGTATTTAAATTCATCATGAGAACGAAAAAGACACCGACTAATATGAGCGTTACCGTCACGGCACTTACGGAGGCGAATGTCATCCAGGCATTTCTACTAAGACTTTTGATGCTTTCACGGGCGTGGCGGCCAATAGTGCTAATTTTCATAACCGTATTCACCTCTTTGCTCATCACGAACAATTTTTCCGCCTTCAATGGCGATTACACGACGCTTCAGTGTATTAACAATATCTCTGTTATGGGTCGCCATTACCATCGTTGTTCCTCGATTATTAATCTCTTCAAAAATTTTCATAATTTCCCACGTTGTTTCGGGGTCAAGGTTTCCGGTAGGCTCGTCCGCGATCACCACTTTCGGTGAGTTAACGATGGAGCGGGCGATGGATACACGCTGCTGCTCGCCGCCGGAAAGTTCATTTGGAAGCATTCTTGCCTTATGCTTTAAACCGACAAGGTCAAGGACCTCCATAACTCTCTTCTTAATATACTTTTGCGGAGCTTCGATTACTTCTAAGGCAAAGGCCACGTTCTCATAGACTGTAAGAGTAGGGAGCAGCTTATAGTCTTGGAAAACTACTCCGATATTACGGCGGTATAGCGGCACCTTTTTCATCTTTAATTTTGCTAGATTGACACCGTTCATTAAAATCGTCCCGGAAGTAGGTACTTCCTCACGGTACATCATCTTAATAAATGTCGATTTCCCAGCACCGCTAGGACCAACGACATAGACAAATTCTCCTTGATTAATGCGGACATCAATACCATTTATCGCAGTTACACCATTCGGGTACTTCTTATATACCTCTTGCATCTCGATCATAATTATCACCCATATTATTATTGTTGAATAACATTTATTCGACAATTTTCTATTTATTTCTTCAAAACGGACCAAAATAACAAACATATTGTGCATAATTTCGCATGGCTCTATTATAACATCAAAAATCGGCAAAAAAAGCTAAAAAAATATTACAGTTTCGTTTCAAACAATACAAATCCTTACAATTCTCTCCATCAATGGCAAGATTTTTTACATGCAGGTCGTTCATTTTGTCGAACTTGCAATAGGAGTTTTTCGACAAAAAAACACTCTGCCGAAATGACAGAGTGTTTTCTAATATCTTATTTTTTTTCTGCAAGCCATTGAGCAACCTGGTCAGCATCGTCACCTGAAACGACACCAGGCGGCATTGAGCCTTTACCGTTTTTGAGAATATCTAAGATTTCATCCTTTGAGTATTTAGACCCAACCTTTGTTAAATCTGGGCCCATACCTCCTTTAAGATCGCCGCCATGACAGCTTGAACATTTTTGATCAACAATCTTTGCCGCTCCGGCTGATGCGGTATCTTTTTCACCATCATCAGAACCGCCGCCGCATGCAGCTAATCCCATTACCATAGCAGCTCCAAATATAATTGTTCCTAGTTTTTTCTTCATTGCCACTCCCCCTAATGTGAAAATAGTGCCATCACTGCTTAATTATACCAACATTATCCTCGTTTGAAACCCTCTCCTAACACCTCTGCCGCGTCCATAACGACGACAAACGCTGATGGATCAAGGCCTTTAACCAATTGTTTCAATTTTGTGAACTCCGTTTGATCAACGACACACATCAATACCGGGCGTTCATGGTCGGTAAATCCACCAAATGCCGATAGTTTCGTGACACCACGGTCAATTTTGTTTAATATCCCCTCACGTACTTCATCCTGCTTATTAGTGATGATCATCGCCATCTTCGACCTGCCGAAGCCGACCTGGATTAGGTCAATCGTTTTACTGGTAACATACAGGCCGATTAAGGCATAGAGAGCTTTTTCTATGTCAAAAACGATTGCCGCGGTTAAAACAATAAGTCCGTCTATCATCACAACACATCTACCTAGCGTAAAACCGGTATATTTATGGACAATCTGTGCAGCTAAATCGGTTCCCCCAGTAGAGGCATTTCCGCGGAACACGATCCCAAGTCCCAGACCTACACCAATACCGCCAAATAAAGCTCCCAGCAAGGCATCATGCGTCCATGGCTCCCAGCTTTTTGTTAAAAATACCACAAACGGCAGAAAAACAGTCCCTGCCAATGTTTTGGCACCATAGTGTTTTCCTAAAAGAATTACTCCAGCGATAAATAATGGAATGTTAAAGGCCCATTGTACATATGCCGGCTCCAAGCCAAGCACGGACTTTAAAATTGTACTAATTCCACTTACACCGCCTGATGCAACCTTGTTCGGAAGTAAAAAAGCGTTGAATGAAATCGCAATAATGGCTGAGCCAATTAAGACCAGTAAATAATCCATTACAATTCGTATTTTTGGATTTGCTTCTGTAAAATGATTAATTCGATTCATGTATGATTCCCCTCTGAAAGCTTTTAACCGAAGTGAGTATAACACGGGTAAAAATTGGTGTAAATGCCAGCAATCTGCCGTGTTAAAGTAATAAATTTTTTATAGCATTTGCTATTAAAGGGGGTTTCATGAAAAGATTGAAAAGCTATATTTTACTCGCCATTTCCAAAAAAACAAGCCTATGCTGGAGTCAGCATAGACTTAAACATTTCATTATGAAATTCTCGAACGAAGATAGGCATTGATAAACTGATCAATATCCCCGTCCATTACCGCTTGAACGTTACCAGTCTCGGTACCTGTACGATGGTCTTTTACCATTGAATATGGATGGAAGACGTAGGAGCGAATTTGACTGCCCCAACCGATTTCCTTTTGTTCGCCCCGAATTTCCGCAAGCGCTTTTTCCTTCTCTTCCAGTTCCCGTTGGTAGAGTTTCGCTTTTAACATTTTCATCGCATGTTCCCGGTTTTGAATTTGCGAACGCTCCGTTTGGCAGGAGACAACAATCCCTGTTGGTGTGTGTGTGATTCGAACCGCAGATTCGGTTTTATTGATATGCTGTCCTCCGGCACCGCTCGCACGGTACGTATCAATCCGTAAGTCCTCCGTACGAATCTCAATTTCAATTTCATCATTAAATTCCGGCATCACGTCACAGGAAACGAATGAAGTATGACGACGTCCTGACGAATCAAATGGAGAAATCCGGACTAGGCGGTGAACGCCTTTTTCAGCTTTTAAATAGCCATATGCATTATGACCATTGATACCAAGGGTAACACTCTTAATCCCAGCCTCATCACCAGGCAGGTAATCGAGGGTAACAACCTTGAAGCCCTTACTTTCAGCCCAGCGCGTGTACATCCGCAAAAGCATTGAGCCCCAATCCTGTGACTCCGTACCGCCAGCACCTGGGTGCAGCTCTAAGATGGCATTATTTTTATCATATTCATCACTTAGAAGAAGCTGTAATTCAAAGTCATTTAAGCGGCTCGATAGCTGCTGTAATTCCTCCTCAAGCTCTGCCTGCAATTCGGCATCTGCTTCTTCCTTAACAAGTTCATATGTTAATTCAAGATTTTCAAATGTTTCATTCAAGTTATAAAATTCATTAACCTGATCCTTTAATCCATTAGCCTCGCTAATGACCTTTTGTGCCTCCTGCTGGTCATTCCAAAAATCAGGCTGCAGCATAACATCGTCTAATTCAGCTATTCTGGCTTCCTTATTTTCCAGGTCAAAGAGACCCCCTAAAGTCCGCCAATGTAACAGCCATTTTTTCAAGTGTATTGCGAATTTCCGCTAGTTCCATATTTTCCACCTCTATAAATGATAAATAATCAATATTTTATTCGAAATATCCAAGTCTGTTTTTGTCCATTATCTATTATAACTTGAGAATGGGGAGGAATTCAAAATTAAAAAAAACGAGAGGATATCCCCTCGTTTTTTATGGACTACCTAAATTCACCGATTCCGAAGTAACAGCTTCCGAGTTTGTTGTTTGAAGAATTTTTTTCGGAGCATGTGCTGCTTCGATGAATGAACCTCCTCCATGACACTGGGAGCACATTTGATAATTCTCCTTGAGATGCCCAGAAATAGGATTTCCTGCTGAATCTATCTCCATAAACGTTGTAATTTTTCCATATAGTACTGTTTTATTGTCAGGATTATGACACGCTAAACAGAACTCTCTTTGTGCGGAGGCATCCCAATCGCCCCCGTCCTTTAAAAATTTACTTTTATTTTTTGCTGGTTCTATATTGCCGAGATTAGACCTTAACATTTGGATGTTATTTGAACCATGAGTTTCATGACATTCTGCACAAGGCAGCTGACCAATTAATTTGGTGCCACTGTCAGCAGTTTTTGTAAGATTATGCCCGGATTGGCTAAGGAAATTATCATTCTTGTAATATTGCTTAATGTCTTTACCTTTTGAGCCATCGTGACAGCTAAAACATAATGAGAAATCCTCAGCATCCCCAGTTGCTGAACTTGCTTTTTTATAGGAAAAAGGTTTTAACCTGCTGTCACTTTTCAGACTATTGGGGTTGTCAGGTGTCCCGGGTATATGTGGGTTATGACAACTAGTGCAGGCAGCCGTTTCTTTTGTTTGACCCTGAGCATGTTTAAAATCAGATGAATAATACTTTTCTGCGGCCGGTATGCCGGCACTAGCCAGAGTTCCATCATGACACGCTAAACATAGATTATCAGCTTTCGCTGTTATTGTACCGCCTTCAAGTGTTGCATTTTTTCCATTATGAGTACTATGACAATAGGCACAAGCATTCGTAACATTTGAATAATTTCCGTGGATATTAAAGTCAATGGATCTTTGACTATCCGGTATGTCAGCAATCGTTTCACCATCCTTGAGGCTAAACCCTTTCACATCTTGATGATTTGCGCTGACCGTTGTAAATTTAAGAAACCTTGGAATGATCTTAAATTTTGAGTCATTTTCGAAATTAGGATCTAAATAAACAGAATATGTTTTACCTGGCGAAAGATTATTATCAAATGTATAGGTATAAACATATGCCGTAATATTATCGTTTAACTTAATATCTTCCTTTATTAGCTTTTCTTTTCCATTACTATCTTCTCCAAAAACCGTTATCAATGGTTGAGTTACAGGGATTTTCCCCACGCTTCTAACTTCAATTAAAATTTGATAATCCAATGGTACACGCGTCATATCTTCTGCAGGCAAGGAACCATCAGGCACCTTTCCGTCTGGTTCATATTCATTTTCAGTACCTTTAGGAATTAATAGCATCTTTGTCATATAAGGTCTATTACCGATTTCTTCAACAGCTGGCTGATTTCCAGTTGATTCATTAGCATCAAGCTGATTTGTAATTAGGTTATTGGTACTAGATTCAGCTGTACTAGATTCTATAGCAGCCGGCTGTCTTAGATTCGTTTCCAAATTTGTCTGGTTGTTAGCTGTTTCAACAGTGGCATCAGTTGTTTCCACTGAATTCGTTGTCCCATCACTTGCTGCGTTTTCACTCTCAGATCCTTGAACCTTCTCTGGCAGCATGACCGTAAACGTTTGTTCCACCTTACTACTGAACCCTTGTTGATCGGAAACAAAAAATGTTAACTTATGAATCCCGTTACTAAATTCGTTTAAGTAAGTAAAATCAGCATATTCTGCCTTGGGTGTTATCGTCAGCTTCCCGTCATCTGTAATATCAATGGGCTGCTCAGAATCCTCTGACTGCTCAAAAACCTTTATGACCAATTCGTTTGATGGCGTCTGGTCATCTGAAACTTTCCCTGTAAATTCAACCGTTGAAACGTCAAGTACTGCTTCTGCCGCTGGAGTCATAACCGTTATTTCCGGTTCGCCAGTTGCTGAAAAAACATGGGTTTCAGGAGAATATAAAAGGAAAGAACTAATTAAAAGGCTACAGATAATAAAATATAAGATAAGCTTTTGTTTGTAGTTCATCCTTTTCATGATATTCATCCTTTTCTCGTTTCTCTTTACTCTAAATCTAGGTAAAAAAAATTAATTATATCAACTGAATTAACATTAATTTTCTTCGTTAAATGAAAGATTTTTGACAATTTCTCAATAATCAGGAATAATAAACAAGGCAGTAATACTTACTATTACTACCTTGTTAAATAATGTTACTATCTTCATCAGCTAACTAATAGTGGGGCTATAGGTTAGCTTTTTTTTAGCTAATCAAAATTTAGTCCCCTAAATTCTGAACGCATAAATTCAACTACGCCTCTGCCTTCGTCCTATTGGACTTGCCAATCCGCGAGTTTTCATTTATCTAATTCCAGACTTGCCTTTAAATACTTTAATAGGATTTCCGTATCTGTCTACACCGTCAGTTAAGTATTTTTCATCAGGCTGCTGTGTATCGATGGCATGTGAAGATTGGTGACATGTCCAACATACAGCCATATTGGTATATTTTTTAAGTGATGATGATTTTACACCTTTACTGTTTACACTTACGTCCTTCATGTAGGCTTCGGCTTTTTCTTGTGACCAGCCATCAATTGTCTTATAATCAGCAATTGTTTTGCCTTGCGTATCTTTTAGTGTTGTAATATCTGTACCATGTGCATAGTGACAGCTTGCACAGTTTCTTCCGGCAGAAGAGCTGTTTGTTGTATGACCGTAATGGTTGCTGTGATTTGGCGCACCGCTGCTAGTTAGGTAATCATCATGACATGCCGAACAAAATTTAGAATAGTTAACTTTATCGGTGTTACCTTTTGGTCCGACAGAGGTCGTGATTTTCAACCCAGACATGGTGGAGCTATTGTTAATATCTGCATAAGCAGGATCTTCCGTTAATTCAAGATTAATAGACTTTGTTCCTTTTGTAAGACCAGAATAGTTGACTCCAATGACATTTTCACTTAATAATCTGTCATTAACAGATCCGTGTGGATTGTGACAGCTGGAACATTCTAATTCCCCGATTGATTTATTGGTGTAAGCCCCCGGAGCAGAACCAATCTGTATACCTTTACCAACATCGTGCATAGAAGCACTGTCATGTGTACTGTTAAATACACCAGCACCAGATGCAGTATTTACGTTATAGAAGCCCATTGTCCCGTCATGACAAGATAAACACATATCAGGCTCCGAATTTTGAAACTTAAGTAATGTTTCATTACTGCCATTATGTGCGCTATGGCAGTTTCCGCAGGAATTCGTATTGTTTTGGAAATTACCATGAGTTCTGTGTTGATTTAAATTACCATCATTATCAACTGTACCAACATTAATACCAGGAGCCGGGTTGCTAGGCGTTGCTGTGAAACCTTCTGCGGAGGCTAACGCGGCAAACATACTCAAAAGAATAAGCGTTAACAAAGCAGAAAAACCTAGTTTAATTTTACTCATGTCTAAAAACCTCCCTAAAAATCTTTCTCTCTGTCTTTTCTAAAATTCTTTACCCTTGAGAAACGATGATCTCTTACTTTTACATACCACCCCCTTAAAATGAAAGTTTCAGTAGAAAACCTGTATTCTTTTATTGATTGTATCCGTTACATATATGGCGCCATTTTCATCAATAAACAAACCGTTTGGCAGATAAAGCTGGCCATTATCTGTTCCCATCCCACCTAAAACCGCGGCTTCATTGCCATCTTTGTCATAGACATAGATGTTATGAGACATATTACTTACGATATAAATAGTTCCCTTCGAATCGACTCCAACTCCTCTGGGATTCACAAAAATAGAATCTCCTTTTCCGTCCTTTGTTCCATTGATAAGTTTTATAAACTTGCCATCTTTATTGAAAACTTGAACTCTATTATTTCCTGAATCGGTAACATAAACCTGCTGGTCCTTATCAACAGCTACTGCGTTAGGTGCTATAAACTGTCCGTTTCCAGCACCGGCACCGCCAATTTCCATTAATTTTTTTCCATCCAAACTAAAGATAAACAGTTTGTTTTCTTTTATATCCGTGACATAAAGCTTCTCTTCATAGATTCGCAATCCGCCTGGAGCCTTAAGGACATTGCTTTGATCCGGAAAATATTTGATAAACTTCCCTTTAGAATTAAAAATGGAAATGTTTCCATTATACAAATCAGCAACGTAAATATTTTCGTTTTTATCCCCTGCGATACCATATGGAAATTGAAATTCTCCCTTACCTGATCCAGCTTTTCCAATCCTCGAAATAGTATTTCCTGATTGATCAAAAACCTGGACCTGTTGGTTATTTGTATCTGTTACGTAAATCAGACTGCCAATTTTTGCAACATCCATCGGTTTATTTAAAGGTTTTTCAAAGCTTCCATAAACCGCTTGTCTGAACTCTGGTGTCCCTACAGTTGGATTAGCCGCTGCTACTATCGGTTTGATTGCCGGCTCCAAATTAAAAAAAGTGATGCCGGTGAAAAGAGCTGCAGTAAGAACAACAATTGTTCCCATCCATATATAAACAGTGTTCTTTTTCAATCTTGATCATCTCCTTTTAATGATCCTTAGAGGCAATTTTTGTTAATGCTTCAGTGGCAGGTTTATACAGAGGATCATAGCTTAGTGCCTTTTTGTAGAGCTCTTCGGCATCTTTGATTTTTCCTTGCCCCTCTGCCACTCTTCCCATTTCAAAAATGATATCAGTGTTCGCAGGCATTAATTTGTTTGCCTCCCCTAGAGATGCCAATGAATCTTTATACATTTTCAGTTTCCTATAAACCATACCTTCCAACAAATGTCCTTTATAATCTTTTGGAGCTAATTCTACCGCTTTTTTGGACTGTTTTAAGGCATCGTCATAGCGCTTTTCATCGTTATAAACCACCCCTAAATTAAAATAGCCGCCAACATTCTTTTTATCTAAATCAATCGCAATCTGTAATTGTTTAACAGCTTCATCATTCTTACCTTTTAAATGGTAAGAGTAACCTAGGTTAATGCGATGTTCCGCTTTATTAGGCTCCTTACTGACCATATCCTCGTAATAAGCGATTTGGCCATCCAATCTGCTTTGATTTTTATCAGTCCAGACGAATTTATCGCAAATGAAGTAGCCGCCAATCAAGCTGACAAATAGTGTTCCAAGAATCATCACCATTGCCTGGAGCTTGGTAAAATAGCCTTTCTTTCTGCCCGTGCGTGTCGATTCCTCAATTTCTATTGCGGGGAGTTTTTTCGCCTCCATAAGTATCCACCTCATGATCATTTTTTGTGACAAGATGTACAGGTTTGTTTCACATGACAAGTGAAGCATCTTGCATCAGGTCTTTTGACCGTTTCAGCAGGGAACGGGTGACCTTGCCGCCAATTATTTTGATGTTTCATTTGGTGACATGTTGCACAATTGACTGCGTTGTTACTGGATGTATTTGTTCGATTAGGATCATGACAAGTGAAACACTTTTCTTGGCTTTTGTTTACAAGTGTGCCATGGTTTCCGATAAACGAACTTGTATGGCTTGCCGGCCTTTTCTTGTGGCAATTTTGGCAGAATGTATTTTCCTTTGCATAGGTATGCTCATTTTTATTCACTGACCTCTTATCAGGATTTAAGTACTTATCCACGATTGATGTGTCTTCATACCCTTCCAGTGCTGAGGTAGACATATACTCATGGCATGAATTACATTTTTTTAGGTCGTTTTTTGCTTTAAGACCATGTGTTGTTTTGAAATCTGCCTTTTTATGACTTTTTGGGACCATTCCGGTCGTGTGGCAGGCCTCGCATTTTGTAGTAATTTTTCTTGAAATATGGCAATCCATACAGATTTCCATCGTTGGGCGGGTATATTTCAAATCCGCCATAGCTGCCTGTCCTACCTTGCTGTCCCAGTTATCGTAATCTGTTTTAAAGGTCATGTTTCGATTGGCAATCTGCCCATGGGCAACACTGCTATGACATTGCGTACATTTAATCTTTTTCTCTGTATGCCGATCATGCGGGATAATGAGGTCCCCGGAAGCTGAAACTTGACGTTTTGACATATCATGGCACTGTTCGCAGACATTATTCGGTATCTCTTTTGTCATGCGAATAATCGCAGCCGCTGTGATATTTTCATTTCGTAAATTCTTTACCGCACCATTTACTTGAACCTTAGCAATCTCCTTGACCCCTGGATCCTTATGACAATTAACACAATCCACTTCTGCATGTGTTGAGGCCTTCCATGTATAATACTCAGGCTTCATCTCATGGCATGATACACAGTACTTGGAGCTAGTGGCAGCTTCTTTTCCAAAGTACCCTAGTGAGAAGAAGACAATTAGAAAAAATAATGTTAAAGTCATAATTTTAAATAGTTTATTCCGAAAACGGGGAGGGGCCGACCGCTCGTATTTGTGCTCTTCATCCATAAAAGCGTCCCTCCAGAGTTGATTAATTAGTTTTTAATGTCATCCTTAAAGCCAGTTCTATGACAGTACTGACAATAAACATCTGTCGGTGCTAATGTCTCGGGGGAATCGGCTTTAGGCTTTTTCTGATCATGACAAATGAAGCACTGTGCCTTTTGATCAGACGTTTTTGCTTTGCTGGCATGTGCGGTTAACCATTGATCGCTGTTGCCATGATTATCTGGACGGTCGCTGTGACAAGCGGCGCAGAATTTATTAATCCTTGACTCCTCTTTCGCCAGCGTAATATTCGGTGTGTATTTTCTCTTTTCGTTCCCCATTTTCAGTAATGTAATAATGTCTTCCTTCGGGATATCCCTTTTCCACTTCGAATCCTGGTGACATTCCATACATTTGTCGAGCTCGGCAACAGCTGTCACTCCATGATTATTATTCCAATTGGCGACTTTGTGATTGTTAGGAATTGATGTAGATTTATGACAGTTGCCACATGCCATCGATATTTTTACGTTCTTTTTTTGTTTTCCTATTGCTTCTAAGATTAATTTTTGTGTTTTTTCGTCATGGTCGGAAGCTATAGCTTCTCCTGTTATTAGCGTTTCTTTTGCCTCAGCCTTTTTTTCATTTATCTGAAGTTTTTTCTCCATTTCTTCCGGATTTGGCGGAATGCTGTATGTAATATCCTTCCATGGTTCTTCTCCGTTATTTACTTTGTCATGACAGTCAATACATGTCCCCATATTGGGTGCCATGTACTTCTTCTCCATGATTTTTTGGGCTGTTTCTTTTGTATAATCTCCTCGCACTTCTTCAGTATTAATGCCGCGGGCAGCTATCTTAGCGTGAACAACCCCGGCATGACACGTAATACAAGGAATATCTTTCTCAATGTGCTTTTTATGATTTACTTTCAGATCTCCAGAGGCAGTTACGATGCGGTTTTTCGAGTGGCATTGCAAACAGTTCTCGTTTGAAACTGCTTCATGCTCCGTTTGAACAATTTGATTTGGCACTCCAGTCACGTGATAGTAAACTTCTTTCATCGACTTCATCTTATGAGTCAGCATGTTAATCGTCCCTGGCTTAATGTGACATTGCACACAGGTAATGTTATTGTGGGCACTCGCTGTAAAGGTGGAATATTCAGGTGCCATTTCATGACAGCTGGCACAGAACGTTGGCGAGTTCGTCATCGCTAGAACACCGTAGCCTCCGCCACCGACAACAATCAGCGCCATCAGCGAGATAAACATCATCTTCCAGCGGGTAACCGGATCCTTCCAATCTATATTTCTGACTTTTTGCCAGAGCCTCTTCAATAGGCCGATATTTTTTTCTTCTTCTATTAATTCGGGATCGGTCTCTTTTTTTTTCTCTCTTCCCCAAAAAGCCACTTTCCTCACCCTTCCCATATTGATTGCTCTCTCTATGTATTTTTTCCATTGATACCTCTCTAAAGGTAGTATCTTACATAACACGGGTATAATCCAATGTACAATTTGTGAATATTTTTCCATAGGACAAAAGTTGCGTTTTTCTCTAAAAGCAACATAAGAATGTTGTTATAACAAGGTTATGTTAGCACTATTCCAATAGTGAAAAATAGTATGAATATGTATATTTATACATAATATTGAATTTTAAATTTTCTTCGAGTTCTCTTTTAATAGACTTTGACCCTATAAATGCTAATCTGACATAAAATGCGATAGGCTGTTCAAATTTGACAAAAATAAGACAGTACAGCCTAATCGAAGCAGTTGATAAATTCCCCTAACTGCCAACTTTGTTGTCACTGCTGCAGTTAAAGTGGTAAGATATAAAAGGAAAAGTATCGCTAGAATTAATTGGATTTTATAAAAATAATTGCTTTTTTAAGTAAAAAAGGAGCGTTCTTCAAATATGGGGATTTTAAATAAAGTCTTTGATCTGAACAAGCGCGAGTTAAAACGGTTGGACAAGCTCGCCATGAAAATTGACGCACTTGCTGGCGAAACCGAAAGATTAAGTGACGAACAGCTTAGGGAAAAAACAGAAGAGTTCAAAGCCCGCTATCAAAAAGGCGAATCACTTGATGACCTGCTGGTAGAAGCATTTGCCGTTGTCCGTGAAGGTGCCCGCCGCGTGCTAGGGCTTTATCCATACCATGTTCAGCTGATGGGCGGTATTTCCCTCCACGAAGGAAATATTTCCGAGATGAAGACCGGGGAAGGTAAAACATTAACTGCGACCATGCCGGTTTATTTGAATGCACTTTCCGGAAAAGGTGTTCACGTTGTTACCGTCAACGAATACCTAGCCAGCCGTGACGCTACTGAAATGGGCCAGCTGTATGAATTTTTAGGATTAACTGTCGGTTTGAACTTAAACAGCATGGACAAGGACGAAAAGCAGGCTGCCTATGCCGCTGACATCACTTACGGCACAAACAACGAATTTGGCTTTGATTATTTGCGTGATAACATGGTTCTTTATAAAGAGCAAAAGGTACAGCGCCCGCTCTATTTTGCCGTCATTGACGAGGTCGACTCCATTTTAATTGACGAAGCGCGGACACCGCTGATTATTTCAGGCTCAGCACAAAAATCAACCGTCCTTTACATCCAGGCGAATGCCTTTGCCCGCACGCTTTCGAAGGAAGTCGATTATACGTATGATGAAAAAACAAAAGCCGTTATGCTGACAGAAGAAGGGATCAGCAAGGCAGAAAAAGCCTTTGGTATTGAAAACTTATTTGATATTTCGCATGTTACTTTAAACCATCATATCAACCAAGCATTGAAGGCAATTGTCACGATGCACCTCGATGTTGATTATGTCGTACAGGAAGGCGAAATTGTCATCGTTGACCAATTTACCGGCCGTTTAATGAAGGGACGCCGCTACTCAGAAGGCTTGCATCAAGCCATTGAGGCAAAAGAAGGTGTCGAAATTCAAAACGAAAGCATGACAATGGCAACCATTACGTTCCAAAACTACTTCAGGATGTATGAAAAATTATCTGGTATGACTGGTACGGCAAAAACGGAAGAAGAAGAGTTCCGCAACATTTATAATATGAACGTTGTCGTTATTCCAACAAATCGGCCGATTGCCCGTGACGACCGTGCAGATTTAATTTACGCTTCCATGGAAGGCAAGTTCCGCGCTGTTGTAGAGGACATTGCAGAACGCTATCAAAAAGGGCAGCCTGTGCTCGTTGGTACAGTTGCCATTGAAACCTCCGAACTCGTTTCAAAGCTTCTATTGAAAAAAGGTGTTCGCCACAATGTCTTGAATGCGAAAAACCATGCTCGTGAAGCGGAAATTATCGCTGAAGCTGGTCAGCAGGGTGCAGTAACCATCGCGACCAACATGGCCGGCCGTGGTACGGACATTAAGCTTGGCGAAGGTGTACGTGAACTAGGCGGTCTTGCCGTTATTGGTACCGAGCGCCATGAAAGCCGCCGGATCGATAACCAGCTGCGTGGACGTTCCGGTCGTCAGGGGGACCCTGGTGTGACTCAGTTCTATCTTTCAATGGAAGATGAGCTCATGCGCCGCTTCGGTTCTGATAACATGAAAAACATGATGACAAAGCTCGGCATGGATGATACTCAGCCGATTCAAAGTAAAATGGTATCCCGTGCCGTTGAATCAGCGCAAAAACGCGTTGAGGGCAACAACTTTGATGCCCGTAAACAATTGCTGCAATATGATGATGTCCTTCGCCAGCAGCGCGAAATCATTTACAAGCAGCGTGACGAAGTATTAGAATCTGAAAACCTTCGCGACATTGTTCAAAACATGATTTTACGGTCTATTGAGCGTCATGTTAACGTCCTGGCACCGGCCCATGCCGATGAAGAGGAATGGAATCTGCAGGGTATAGTAGATTACGTTCATGCTAATCTGCTTCCGGAGGGTGACATCACTCTAGAGGACCTAAAAGGAAAAGATTCCGAAGAAATGGTTGAAGCCATTTATGCAAAAGCGATGGAACGCTACGCGGAAAAAGAAGAAATTCTTGATCCTGAACAAATGCGTGAATTCGAAAAAGTCGTTACGCTTCGTGCAGTCGATTCGAAGTGGATTGACCACATTGATGCAATGGATCAGCTTCGCCAAGGTATTCATTTACGCGCCTATGGTCAAACCGATCCTCTTCGTGAATACCAGCATGAAGGCTTCGCGATGTTTGAAGCGATGATTGAGTCTGTTGAGGACGAAACGGCCATGTATATTATGAAAGCAGAAATCCGCAATAATCTTGAACGTCAAGAGGTCGCACAAGGTCATGCCGTGAATCCAAAAGAAGACGGTGAAACGTTGAAGAAAAAGCCGAAAGTCAACAAGGAAAATATCGGCCGAAATGATCCGTGCCCTTGCGGAAGCGGTAAGAAATATAAAAACTGCCACGGGGCAGCGAAATAAATTTTGATTTTTGAGCACTGGCGATTGGGCCGGTGCTCTTTTTTATGCTGTTAGGATTGGTTTGGCGAAATTATTATGATTTTCGGCGAAATTATTGCAAAAGGCCGCGAAATAATTCTAAAAATCGGCGAAATAAATCGGAAAAGCCGCGAAATACCAGACTAAATCCGCGAAATTAATTTTAGAAACCTGCAAAAATAAAAAACAAGAGATTGTCTTTATATAATCTCTTGTTTTTTTGTTGATATTTATCCCAAAATTCTCCGTTTTCAGTACCAACTCACCACGCAGCAATCGACCCGTCTGTCCGTGCTTCGGTTCCGCCCATCAGCACACCCGTTTTTGGGTCGCGCCAAATGATTTGGCCGCGGCCGAAGCCACCCGAATCAAGCGCTACTTCAATTTGGTGCCCTTTTCGTGCAAGCGCCTGGGCAATATGATTTGGAAAATGTGGTTCAACCTGCACCCGCTTCCCTTCCAGCCACTGCCATCTCGGCGCATCCAGTGCAGCCTGTGGATTCAAGCCAAAATCAATTGTATTCATTACGACCTGCATATGCCCTTGCGGCTGCATGAATCCGCCCATGACTCCGAAAGGCCCTACAGCTTGACCATCTTTCGTCAAAAACCCCGGGATAATGGTGTGATACGACTTGGCTCCCGGTCTTAAGGTATTCGGGTGCTGAGGATCCAGCGAAAAATCATAACCACGGTTTTGCAGAGCGATTCCGGTGCCTGACACCACAATCCCAGATCCGAATCCCATATAATTACTTTGAATAAACGAAACCATGTTGCCTTCCCCATCTGCTGCGGCGAGATAAACTGTACCTCCACGCGGCGGCTGGTACGGAAGCGGCTCAATGGCTTCATCACTAATTTCACGACGCCTCGATTCGCCATAGGCATCACAAAGAACGTCCTCTAATTGCATTTTCATAAAAGCAGGGTCCGTGATACATGCCTTTCCGTCAGTAAACGCAAACTTCATCGCTTCAATTTGCTTGTGGTAGGCATCGACGGTCTCTTTTTCCGTAAAATCAAAGCCTTTGACGATATTCAGCCCCAGCAATGCGACGAGGCCTTGACCGTTTGGTGGAATTTCCCACACATCATAACCGCGGTAGTTCACTTTAATCGGTTCGACCCATTCTGCCCTGTAGGCTGCTAAATCTTCCTTAGAAATGAAGCCATTGTAGCGTTCGGAAAAGGCAGAAATTTTGTCCGCAAGTAAGCCACGATAAAAGCTTTCGGCCTCGGTTTCAGCTATTTCATTTAAAGTAGCTGCATGGGCCGGCGAACGCCATATCTCACCTACCCTAGGTGCTCGTCCATTTGGGGCAAAGGTTTCAAACCAAGGCTGGAACTCTTCATCGGTTAGATTTTGTTTGTATCGATTGTAGGCATATTCCCAATATTTACCGAGCGTCGGCGTCAACGGGTAGCCTTTTTCTGCATATTCAATCGCTGGCTGTAAAACTTCCTTTAACGAAAGGCGGCCAAATTTTTTAGACATTTCCGCCCATCCTGATGGTGCTCCAGGAACCGTCACCGGAATAAGCCCAAAAGCAGGAATTCTCTCCAAACCGCGTGATTTTACGGCGTCAATCGTTAATTTTTGCGGTGCAGGGCCACTTGCATTGAGTCCATAAAGTTTATCCTTTTTCCAAATTAAAGCGAAAGCGTCACCGCCGATTCCATTTGAGGTAGGCTCAAGTACTGTTAAAGCGGCTGCAGCAGCAACGGCAGCATCGATAGCATTGCCGCCTTTTTTGAGAATATCAAGACCTGCCTGGGCAGCGAGCGGCTGCGAGGTGGCAACCATACCGCCTCTGGCGAACACAGTGGTACGCTGGGAAGGATATGGATTATACTGAAAGTCAAAATTCACGAAGTTACCTTCTTTCTAGTAATCTTATTTCCATTATAAAAAAGATTCAGAAATTGGTATATCAAAATTTTTACAATAAAAAACGCTGCCCAGCATGTGGACAGCGTTTTAAATAGTTCTATTAATGTGCTTCAATTAAGCCGTAGCGGCCGTCTTTACGCTTGTAAACAACGTTTGTACGGTTTGTATCAGCATTTGTAAATACGAAGAAGTTGTGACCGAGCATGTTCATTTGCAAAATGGCTTCTTCGCTGTCCATTGGCTTCAGGTCAAAGCGCTTCGTCCGGACTAACTCTAAATCATCATCGTCAATAACTTCAGTTGTTGTATTAGTTGTTAATTGGAAAGGCTCAACACCTTTTTCACGGAACTTACGGTTTACTTTTGTTTTATGTTTACGAATTTGACGCTCTAGTTTGTCAGAAATCAAGTCGATGCCGGCATACATATCGCTGTTGGTTTCTTCAGCTCGAAGAACTAAATTTTGCAGCGGGATGGTTACCTCTACTTTAGATGTTTTATCTGGATTGAATCTAAGATTCACATTCACTTTTGCATCAGGTGCTTCAGTAAAATAACGCTCCAATTTAGAGATTTTCTTTTCTACATACTCTCTGATTGCTGGAGTTACCTCAATGTTTTCACCACGTACGTTATAGTTCATGTGTGGACTCCTCCTTTTTGTAAGGCTATGTATTTACATTTCTATTTTACCCTATGATTCTCCTGCTGACTCAAGCAAAATTAGTCGATTTAATGACAAAAACATAGGGAAAATAGTGACAATGCCTGACATAACCTTTGTTTCGAGAAGATGAAGAAATGTTTTCCTCTCTTTTATTTTAATATTAGGTGGGACAACTTTCCAGTAAAATGCTCATGGAATATGGTAAATGGGAATGACGAAAAGGAGGTCCCTTAATGACACAAGAAGAGAGAAAATTACTAGCCTGGCATGAGACGATGGAACTGCATGAGATGGTTGGTTTCCAATCGACCGGGTTAATGAAACTGAAAATGTCCATTAATAAAGTAACCGACCATGAGCTAAAAGAACTTTATCGAAAATGTATTCACGACCTAGAGGGAAATCTAAATGAACTGCTTAAATTTTACCCTCAGGCCCAAGGTTATCAAGCTCGTGAAGATGATGAGCGGGAAGAATTAGGCTTTTTTGCCGCCGATCTCCTGGCCCTTTCCAAAGCATTAGTGCGTAATCTTGCCGGAGCTATTACGGAAACCGCGACACCTGCTTTACGCCATGTATTTACCAGACAGCTGCAAGGAGCCATCCATAGCCACGAGCGAGTCTTCAACTACATGCATAAACACGGATACTATCCAGCCTATGACTTAGGCAAACTTCTTGGCCATGACATTGAGAATGCCCATAAAGCGATAAAAATGAAATACTAAGAATCATCGCTGGCGGCGGCTTTAATGGTTTGCCGCCTCATTGTATTTGGTATCTAACACCACTATCTTGCCAATGTGATCGATTCTATGCTTGCTGCACCAGCTTGCTTTAACAGTTTAGCAGCGTGTCTTAATGTCGATCCAGTAGTGTAGATGTCATCAAAGAGGATGATTCGTTTTTCTTGGATGTCTGCGTCCGGTATGACTTTAAATACTTGCGGAAGGTGGATACGTTCTGTTCTGGATTTTTTTGATTGTTTTTCCGAGTGGACACGGGTTAGGATTTCTGAAGCAGGCAAATCCGATTCGCGCAGCAAAGCAGCAGCTTGATTAAATCCTCGCTCATAAAGCCGCTCATCACTTAACGGGATCGGCACAACTAAATCCGCTTCGTTTATTTTAATCAACTCTTTTACATAACTGGCAAACACCATCGCAAGCACATAATCCCCGCGAAATTTAAATCTGGCAATAACCTCTTTTAAAAAATCATTATAAAGGAAAAGCGAGTGATTTTTTGTCAGAAATCCCGCCCATTCCTCATCCTTCTCCCAACGAAAACAGTCGTGGCACAAATCATCATGGCGAAAGTTTACGTCTAACAATGGTATGGGACGACTGCAGATTCGGCATGTATCCCCTTCAATTTTCTCCAGCTTCTTCTCACATTCTGCACAAATCAGCTGTTCTTTTTCAGGGGAAAAAATTGCCCTCCAACCAACGGCGGGTAAGATTGTTGTGTGACAGATCAGACAGTGGTGTTGCTGGAATATGGTCATATGTATCACCCTCTTGAATTTACATACTGAATCAGTCAAAACACTCCGATTCGCGGATAAATTATAAAACCTTAAACATCAATTAGCCCACGCTTCACCCCCTCCCTATTCATCAAAACGATTTGCCGCCTTGCCTTCAGCATCGCTTCCGTTTTCCCATAATGAAAAAACGTCACAACCCCATCTGGATGGTCCTTGCTCCTCCCAGCCCTTCCAGCAATTTGCACCAAAGCACTTTCTATAAAAATGTCATCCTCCGACCCCAATACAGCAACATCGATATTTGGAAAGGTAACACCCCGCTCTAATATCGTCGTAGTCAGCAGCAAGGGGATTTCCTTGGAGCGCATTTTTTGTACCTTCGCTTTTCGCTCCGGGTCCTCAGCGTGCACTGCTTCAATATTTGGTGCTAACTGCCGCAAAATCGGGAGTGCGTTTTCCATTAACGGAATATGCGGAAAAAAGACAAGTGCCTGTTTCCCGTTATCAAGTCGTTTTTTAATCCATTTATGTACATTGGGAGGAAGCTTATTTTTTTGAAGCTGCTTTTGCCAGTTGCCACACCACTCGAATTCCGGAACTGGCAGCGGGCGGCGGTGGAACCTAGCGGGGATGGTCGTAAAAGCTCGTTTTCCGGAAAAACATTCTTTCTGCCATTTGGCATTCGGCGTCGCCGTTAGATAGACCATAGCAGACTCAGGTTTACGCGCCTGAATAGCGGCATGCTGCAGCGACTCATCCACCGTATATGGGAAGGCGTCTACCTCATCCAAGATAATCGCATCAAAAGCACGATAAAACCTGAGCAGCTGGTGGGTTGTTGCAATCGTAAGCGGGACAAATTTGTGACGATCCTCGCTGCCTCCGTAAAGCGAGGCAATCTCGATATCTGGAAATGCCGCTTTTAATCGCGGTGTCAGTTCAAGAACGACGTCCGTCCTTGGTGTAGCGATGCACAGGCGTTTATTTGCCGCCAATCCTGCCTCAATCCCAGCGAACAGTACCTCTGTTTTACCAGCCCCGCAAACTGCCCAAATAAGCCATTCCTTGTTATGTAGAATCGCATAACTCACCCGATCTGAAGCCTCTTTTTGTCCTTCTGACAGCGTTCCCTGCCAAGCCATAACTTTAGGCGGCAGTGTGGTGTCAGGCACCGGACCATTCCAGCCGATTAACGGTGTACATTCACTGATTCTTCCCATCATGAGGCATTTACGGCAGTAGATACAAGTATCGCCGCACCTGGCGCAAGGGTATGTTCCGAACCATTGCAGGTCTTTTTTGCCGCATCTAACGCAAAACGGCTTTTTCCCTTCATAGTCAATTCCTTTTCGGATGGTAATAAATCCATTGTCATAATGTGCCTGGATTTCATCGAGCAGGTATGGGAGGTCATCTAAGAGGAGCTGTTTTCCGCTAAGGTAGTGTTGCAGTTCCGAGTTGAATTGAAAACTTGGATTAAGCGGCGGCTGAGGGATTTCGGTAAGCTGGGAAATTTTCTGCGAGCCTTCTAAAAAGTTTTTTTCGAACATTAGTCTGCCGTTTACTAGTCTAAATCGCATGGCGGCACCTTCCTTGGCGATAAAAGATATAAACGATTTTTTGTAGTACCCATTGATGGCAAATTAAGTGATTGAAGCTTTTTTTGGGCAATATGTACGGTCGGAAACAAAAAGAAATCACGGAACTCAGTATTGGTGATCGTTGGCTTATACAAATAAAAATAATCATCAAGGGATTCCAGAAAGGTTTCATTCGAAAGTGTTTGACAGATCGGGCAGCGCCATTTTCCTCTTTCGTATCTCATCGGAATGTGCAAACAAATCGGGCAGCGGACACCGGGGCGTACATCATTTTTACTTATCCCGAACTCTTTTAAAATATCAATTTCATCCGGGCTATGATGTTTAAGCAGTAATTTTCCCAATTCTAATAGTGAATTATAGTTAATCTTCGTTTGGTTAAATTGCTTTTCTAAGCTGTAAATCTTATTAAAAATATCTCTTGCCTTGCAAATTTTTTGAGCATCCCTTATGGTTCCGTTGCGATATGACTTTAAAATTGTTTTGTTGCTTGCGAAAAAAATTAAATAATCGAGCGGAAGCTTTTGGAAGCCATTTGTGTCGAGCCAATCTCTAAGCAGCGATCGATGCCACCTCGCTTGAACACGGGGGTCCTCAAACACCTCTTCGTTCCCATCCTCATTCGGCCGAATCAATTGATTAAATTGATCATCAAAATATAGAGTTCCAAGGATATTTTTTGCTTCAATCGGGAGAATTAGGTTCTGTGATAGAAGAGTGTTGTCAATTTGTATGTGAAATCCTTTGTGTTCCAGGTGGAGGTCGTGAATGATGAGGTATTTTTCATTTGGAAGCTGTTTAAGGTATTTGCTTAATAGGTGTTCTCCCCAGTATCCTGCTTTTCTTATTGCAATATTTTTTTCAATTACAGGAAGCTTCGAATGACCGGGGATTAGACGGCGTTTCAACGCTTGAGTCTTAAGCAGTCTCAATGGTGGAGTCAATTCTTTTAATTCCACAGATATCATCACACTTTCTGTTTTTTTGAAAAAAATTCTACAAAATACGCTAAAGTTCCTTCCAGTTTGTCGGATTATTTGTGGCTATTTTATGACTTTTGAAAGTAGTGAGTTTGTATTTCGCGGACTTCCTCATTTATTTCGCCGTACCTTTTAAAAGTTACCTTTTCTAGATTGTATCTTTCATAATTAGAGCACACTCCAGGATTAATGCTCTGGCCGGAGTTCTCCGGTCCTCACCGGAATTTCGCGGGTTTTCCTAATTATTTCGCGGACTTTACTACTAATTTCGCCGTCTCGGACGTTTATTTCGCGGAATTCCTCAATTATTTCGCCATACCTTTTAAAAGTTACCTCTCTCTAGATTGTATCTTTCATAGTTAGAGCACAATCCAGGATTATTGCTCAGACCGGATTTCGCCGGTCCACACCGGAATTTCGCGGGTTTTCCTAATTATTTCGCGGACTTTACTACTAATTTCGCCGACTTGGACTTTTATTTCGCGGAATTCCTGATTTATTTCGCCATTCCTTTTAAAAGTTACCTTTTCTAGATTGTATCTTTCATAGTTAGAGCACACTCCAGGGTTAATGCTCAGACCGGATTTCGCCGGTCCTCACCTGAATTTCTCGGGTTTTCCTAATTATTTCGCCGACTTTACTACTAATTTCGCCGACTCGGACGTTTATTTCGCGGAATTCCGCATTTTTTTCGCCATACCTTTTAAAAGTTACCTTTTCTAGATTGTATCTTTCATAGTTAGAACATCCTCCAGGATTAATGCTCTGGCCGGATTTCGCCGGTTCACACCGGAATTTCGCGGGTTTTCCTAATTATTTCGCGGACTCGGACGTTTATTTCGCGGAATTCCTCAATTATTTCGCCATACCTTTTAAAAGTTACCTTTTCTAGATTGTATCTTTCATAGTTAGAGCACACTCCAGGATTAATGCTCAGACCGGATTTCGGCCGGTCCACACCGGAATTTCGCGGGTTTTCCTAATTATTTCGCGGACTTTGCTACTTATTTCGCCGACTCGGACGTTTATTTCGCGGAATTCCTCATTTATTTCGCCAAACTCTGCCGGCCGAGCAACCCACGCACAAACTAAAAAACCATTCCGGTCCAAAGGCCCGAATGGCAGCAAACTTCATAATAAATCTTATTTCTTCATCCAGCCCATGCCCATGGAGCCTTCACCAAGGTGGGTGCCGATGACAGCTCCGAAATAGCCTATAACAAACTCCACATTCGGATACAGCAAAGACAACTCCTTCGACCATTCCACAGCTTCTTCCTCGCGGTTGGCGTGAATGATCACAGCGCGGTATTCCCCGCCGCCAGAAACGTCTTCACCTAACAAATCGGCCATTCGCTTTAACGCTTTCCGACGTGTCCGGATTTTTTCAAATGGGACGATGACTTTATTTTCAAAATGCAGGAGTGGCTTGACCTGCAGCAGACTTCCGATAAAGGCAGCTGCTCCGGACAGGCGGCCTCCGCGCTGGAGATGTGACAAATCGTCCACCATGAAATAAGCACGGGCCGATTTCTTCAACTCCTCTAAACACACCATAATTCCCTCAGGTTCCTCGCCGCGCATAACCCTTTCGGCCGCCTCCAAAGCATAAAAGCCTTGAACCATACAGCTGATTTCAGAATCGAACGGAAAAATCTTAATGCCTTCAACCATCGAAGCAGCGCTCAAAGCTCCTTGATAAGTGCCGCTGATTCCGCTCGAAAGGTGAATGCTGATGACCGCATCATACCCTTCCGCAGACAGCCGCTCAAACAGCTCCACAAATTGGCCAATCGGCGGCTGGGATGTTGTGGGCAGGTCCCTCGTCTTGACCTCTTTATAAAAATCGTTCCAAGTAATATCTATTTCTTCCTGATAGACCTCGTTTCCAAAAATCACATTCAACGGGATCATATGTATATTCCATTTTTCTAGCATTTCTTTCGGAATGTACGCGGTACTATCGGTAACAATTGCCGTTTTCATACGCTATCCATCCTTGTCTATCTATTTCAACTAATAATCTGCATGCTTAATATTGTAACGAAAATAGCCGGAAATTGCATTATTTACCCTTAAAATGTGAATTTCACAAAATCTTTTCCCAAAAAAAGAACACGCATTTTCTGCGTGTCCTTAAAAAACGTATATAACTACCTAACTTCCACCCAGCCATTTTTAATGGCAGAAACAACAGCCTGTGTACGGTCGTTGACATTCATTTTTTGCAAAATGTTGCTGACGTGGTTTTTAACTGTTTTTTCGCTGATGTAAAGCGCCTCGCCGATGCCGCGGTTGCTTTTTCCGTCGGCCAGCATTTGCAGGACTTCACATTCACGGCGTGTTAATAAATGCAGCGGGCGGCGAATATCAGCCGCAGGAACATAGGATCCGCCGCGGGAGACACCGGCTGCGAGCTTGCGGTATTCGTTGACTAAATTATGCGTCACCTTCGGATGCAGGTAGGACCCGCCATCCGCGACAACACGGACGGCCTCAATTAAGGCATCTGCGTCCATCTCTTTTAATAAGTAACCCATGGCACCGGTTTGGAGCGCATGTGTGACATAGTTTTCATCATCATGGATCGATAGAATGATGACCTTTGTTTTTGGATATTTTTCAATTAGTTCGCGAGTTGCTTCGACGCCGTTCATCTGCGGCATGTTGATATCCATAATCACGACGTCCGGACGATGCTCCTCGACGAGTGCCAATGCCTCCGTGCCGTCATCACCTTCCGCGACAACTTGGAACGATTTTTCAAACTCTAATATTCTTTTAACACCTTCTCTAAAAAGTTGGTGGTCATCGATTATAACAATTTTTGTAATCATTCTTGTACCCTCCTGGTCCTTTTCACTTTATTAAAAAATAAAGGTGGTGTAATCTATCGGAAAATTTTTAGTTAAACTCCATCTTCAGCTGCTTTAGTTGATTAACGGGACACGAATGAATATCTCAGTTCCCTTACCAATTTTTGAATCGAACGTGATTTCTCCGTTCAGCAGATCAACACGTTCCTTCATACCAATGATTCCAAACGATTCCGGTTTCTTCTGATTCAGGTCAAAACCGACTCCGTTATCTTTAATTAAAACAGCAACGGCTGTGTTGCTTATTTCCAATCTCACTTTAATCTGGCAGGCATTCGCATGTTTCAATGCGTTTTGTACGGATTCCTGAATCATCCGGAACAGCGCAACTTCATACTTTGTCTGCAGCCTGCCTTCTAGTCCAATATTTTCAAATTCAATCCTAGATTGATTATGATAATCTTCGATGGTCTGTAAATACTTTCTAAGGGTCGGGACAAGCCCTAAATCATCCAGCGCCATTGGACGCAGATCGTAAATGATCCGCCGGACCTCGTAAAGTGCAGAACGAACCATCTTTTTGAAACTTTGAATCTCAGTAAGCGTCGCTTCCGGACCTTCTTCACGATATACCCGGTCAATTAAATCCGAGCGGACGATGACATTTGCCAGCATTTGAGCAGGGCCATCGTGAATTTCCCGTGAAAGACGCTTTCGCTCCTCTTCCTGGGCTTCAATAATTTTCAATCCGAAATCCTGTTTCGCTTTTGCATGTTCGTAGGCCTCACCGAAATATTTCAAGTCACTCTGTAAGTAATTCATGACAACGGAGATTTGCGAAATAAGCTGGTCTGCGCGATCGATGGTTTCAGTTAAACCAACAAGTCTTTTCTCAACGTCATCACTCTTTTCTAGCAGCTGCTTTTTAAACTGCCAGTTAATAGAGAGATCCATCTGAAGCTGATGCGCTTTTTCGTATGCTTCGCGCACCTCTTCTTCACTAAACTTTTTAAAATTCCGGCTTACTTCTGACAGCCTGCTGCGCGCTTGATGGACCTGTGACTGGAGCTGCATTTCCTCCTCCAAAAGCTTGGCCATCGTTTGCTTAATTTCGGCTAATTCATTCGTCAGCTTTTCATAATCTTGACGACATTGTTCACTAATAAGGAAAATATCACTTTTACTGCACGTAACAGTTTCAATCATATCCTCTCGAATTTCATCAATTGATTTTACTTTTATTTGTTCTAGTTTCATTCCTATTACCTCCAGGGGGGAGTATTTCCCTATTGGCCCGTTAACAATTTTGCCTCTATATGCAGTGGATACCAATTAAATTACTCAGCTCAATCACTCAAGAGTCCCTCAAAATCGGGAAAGCATTGTATAATATAAAAGTATTATGCTATTTCCAAATTGCACTGATTAACCTCATTGTTACTTTGGCTATTATAACATTCGAACTTTACACCTATATTAAAGGTATATTTCATTATTTTTTTAAAAAAATTTCATGACTTTTGTCTCACAAGCTTTTTTTCGAAATAAATGTGGTTTTGGCACAAGCTGCGTCTTAAGGTTTGATCGCCCTTTCCACTAAAAAAGGAAGGATCTTTCAATGCTATCTCGTTATTTAACAGTTAAAGAATATGGTGAACATGAAATCATAATCCAAAAATCCCGGTTTATTGCTCAGATTAAGCGCGTTGAAACGGAAGCCGATGCTCAGGACTTTATCCAAGAAATCAAGAAAAAACATTGGAACGCTACGCATAACTGCTCTGCCTATCTGATTGGCGAGCACGATCAAATTCAAAAGGCCAATGATGACGGCGAACCAAGCGGAACAGCCGGTGTCCCTATCTTAGAGGTATTGAAAAAACGAAACCTTAAGGATACCGTTGTAGTTGTAACCCGTTATTTCGGCGGGATTAAATTAGGCGCCGGCGGTTTGATTCGCGCTTATGGCAAAGCAACCTCTGAAGGTCTCGATGCAATTGGAATTGTCGAAAGAAAATTAACACAAGTTGTTCATGTCAAAATTGATTACACATGGCTTGGGAAAATTGAGAAAGAACTTCGGGCTTCTGAGCACAAAATTAAAGAAATTCATTATTTAGACATCGTTGAAATTGAAACATACGTTGATGAAAGTCTTGTCCAGAGCTTCAAGGACTTGATGATTGAATTAACTAACGGACAATGTACACTACAGCAAGGTGAAACCGTTTATTTAGAAGACTACATTAGTTAGTAACGGCATGATCTTTGACTTTGATTATATTGGCACTAGTAGAAAATTACAATTGGGAAAAAAGTCGAGCTTTTATGATGAATTAGTAAATTATTACCTGCCAAAAATTATATTTTACCAATCAAGCAATCTATTATAAAATAAAGTTTGGCTTATCTTTTTAGTCAGAATTCGACAGCTTTCTATTAAGGAGGAAATGTATGTCTATAAATAGACAATCTTATATACAAAATCAAAAGAAGAAAAAAAGACGATTGAAACGATGGGTCTGGTTTGTCGCTCCAATTTTGATCTTGCTTTTAGGAGCGGGAGCCTATGCCGGCACATTGTATAAAAAAGCGGAATCAGTGATGAATAAATCCTATAAACCAATTGAACGCGACTCGGCAAGAGCGAAGCCGCTGACGATTGATAAGACATCGATTTTATTAATTGGAGTAGATGACAGCGATAAGCGGAAAAACAACGGTCCCGCCCGCTCTGATGCCTTAATGCTGGCTACATTTAATAAAACCGACAAATCGGTCAAACTGCTCAGTATTCCGCGTGACTCTTACGTTCACATTCCCGAAAAAGATATTTATACAAAAATCAATCATGCTCACGCCTATGGCGGTGTGAAGCTGACGCTTGAAACGGTGGAAGAATTATTGGATGTCCCTGTCGATTATTATGTTAAAATGAATTTCAACGCGTTTATAGATATTGTTAATGCACTAGACGGGATTACGGTTGATGTTCCATATACTTTCTCGGAGCAAGACTCGAAGGACCGCGCCAAAGCGATTACGCTGGAAAAGGGTGTGCAGAATTTAGATGGTGAACAAGCCCTTGCGTTTGCCCGCACAAGAAAAATGGACAGCGATATCCAAAGGGGCGAAAGGCAGCAGCAGATTATGAAGGCCATCGTGACAAAGGCTGCCTCAGTTAAGTCACTCGGGAATTACACTGACGTAATGGAAGCAGTTGGGAAAAATATGACGACAGATTTAACATTTGATCAAATGAAATCCTTTTTAGGCTACCTACAAGCTGGTAACAATTTAAATATCGAAACGTTCAGCCTTGCCGGTCAAGATTCATATATTAACTCCGTTTACTATTACCAACTGGATCAAACCAAATTAGAAGAAACAAAGAAAATATTACAGGATCATTTACACGTAACAGACGATACAAATAAAGCTGTAAATTAAAACCCGGAGAGATTCTCCGGGTTTTCTTGCGAGGAAAATGGTTGAAGCGATGCTATAGTATAGGAGTAAAATCTTCTAAGCTAATTGAGAGAGTATTACTACCTCAAACTTTTTAAAGCCTTGCTCACACTGCCATTTTCTACAAAATAAAAACCGGCGGGAAGCAAAGTGTGTTTTCCTGCTTCCTACCGGTTTTTTAGCATCCCCATGATGCGTAATAGTGGTCGATAGTTTTTGTTGATTAAGCCGATGTTTTCGACGAAGAGTTCAATGGCCACCAGTAATATAATAATGAAGATAATCGATCCCCAGACCGTTGTCATCGTGAAAATAAAGGCTGCCAGTCCAAACATGGCACTCATTGCGTAAATCAATAGAACGGTTTCGCGATGGGAATAACCAAGCTTTAGAATGCAGTGGTGCAAATGTGATTTATCCGGTGCTGATAATGGATTTTTATTATAAAGCCGGCGGATAATCGCAAAAAACGTATCCGAAATTGGAACACCCAAGATGATAATCGGAACGACAAATGAAATAACCGCGATATTTTTAAAACCAAGCAAGGACAATACGGATATCATATACCCTAAAAACAAGGCTCCTGAATCACCCATAAAAATCTTTGCAGGATGGAAATTATATTTTAAAAAGCCTAACGTACTGGCGATTAGAATAACGCCCATTGCAACAACATAAGTATTTCCCATAACAACAGCCATACCGGTAATCGTTAACAACGCAATTGAGGAAACACCTGCGGCCAATCCATCCAAGCCGTCAATCAAATTGATGGCATTAGTGATGCCAACAATCCAAAGCACGGTTATTGGAATACTGAAGACCCCAAAGTCAATCCGCCCATTAAATGGAAGATTAATGAATTCTACATCAACCCCGCCCCATATAACAACTAGAGCAGCAGCTATTTGCAGCAACAGCTTTACCTTTGCAGAAAGTTCAAAAATATCATCCAACACACCAGTTATGAGAATGATCACACCGCCAGCAACAATTGCTGCATGATAAGAGCTTTCAGGCTGTAAAATCAAGATTCCAAAAAGGAAGCTGAGATAAATAGCCAAGCCGCCAAGTCGAGGCATAATCCTATGATGTACCTTGCGATGATTTGGTTGATCCGTTGCTCCTACTTTAAAGGCAAGTTTTTTTATAATTGGAGTAATAAGAATAGAGCATAAAAAACATAATATAAAGGTCAGGTACAACATGTAGACCCTCCTTACGGATAGGATGCCCCTCTAAGATAATTTAGAAACAGGCACATATTTCTAAACACAACGCATTCATTATAGCACAGATTATTTACAAAGAATATATAAGAAAAACACAAGAAATTTACAATTCGGATAAAATGTTACATTTATATTTCACTGGTCCATCCTATTGGACGAAAGTTATTTAAAAAGGTTTCAATTTGTTTTGTCTGATAATTTGATCTTAAAAATTTGGACTAAAAATTGAGGAAGTGCCAGCATCCTTCTCCATCTCGTCGGCTGCTTGAGTAAACGATAAAACCATTCTAAATTTAACCTTCGAAAGAATTGCGGTGCCCGCTTTACCTCTCCTGCAAGAACATCTATACTTCCGCCAACTCCCATAAATAGCCCTTTTGAAAAACGGGGCAGGTTTTCAACAATCCATTCTTCCTGCCTTGGATAGCCTAATGCAACAAACACAATATCAGGTTTAGCCGCCTGAATCTCTTCAGTAACTATACCCTCTTTCCAATCAAAATAACCATGATGACTTCCGACGATTTGCAGCTGCGGATAACGGCTGGCAATATTGGCAACGGCTTTCTTATTCGTTTCTTCTTTTCCACCTAATAAGTAAATCCGCCACTTGTGCTCATTCCCAAGCTCAAGGAGGCGTACCGTCAAGTCGAATCCTGCAACACGTTCTTGAATGGGAGTATTTAAAATTTTAGAAGCCATCACAATCCCAATGCCATCAGGGACAACCATGTCGGCTAATTGAACGATTGCATTATAATCAGGATGTTCATAGGCAAACATTGCGATTTCGGGATTTGCGGTGACGACAAAGGATTTTTTATTGCTTTGTATATTATTTTTTAAAATCTCAATCACTTCGTTAAAGTTCTTGTTTATAAATTCAATTCCTAATACGTTTACCGTGTTTTTCATGATTAATTCCTCTTTACTATTCTTGACTTAGGACATTACTCGTTCTCACCGGTAATTATACAGCTTTTTTTATAAAGAAAACCTAAATCAGCGGCAAGAAGACCTACCAATTTAGGTTTTATATAAATGTTTTTATATAGTGGCCAATCCACTTTGTTTTCGTATTACTTCTTCACGAAACTTTTTTTGCTCTTCTTTTGTCATTGCTTTGTATTTCTTTAAAAATTTCTCATATTCAGGAACAACCTCTTTTACAGGTCCAAAATCCTTTATTTCTCCGTATTCAAGCCAAACAGCTTTATTACAGAAGCTTTTTATATCCCTCATATTATGGCTTACAAAAAATATAGTTTTACCCTGATCCTTAAACTCAAACATTCTTTCCTTTGACTTTTCTGCAAATACCTTATCCCCAACAGAAAGTGCTTCATCGACAATCAGGATATCAGGATTGACTGTAACAGAGATTGCAAATCCTAAGCGGGATTTCATTCCGCTTGAATATTTTTTTACCGGTTGATCAATAAATTTACCGATATCGGCAAATTCGATAATTTCCGGTTCCATCGCCTGAATTTCCTTCTTTTTAAACCCAAGCATTAAACATTTCAGTTCAATATTTTCCCTGCCTGTTAATTGATGGTTTAAACCTGATTGAATAGCAATTATCGAAGTCTGACCTATGGTCTTAACAGTACCGGAAGTCGCTGGGATTACACCGGCAATAATATTGGATAAAGTAGATTTCCCCGACCCATTAACCCCTACAAAGCCAATAACATCACCTGGCTTTGCGGTTAAAGAGATATTTTGAAGGGCATAAAAATCCTCGCCATATCCTCCGGGCATAATTAAATTCAGAAGTTTTTCTTTAGGTGATGTATGCATTTTGTATTTTTTATATACATTTTCTAAAATTACAGTTTCACTCATTTATCATTTCACCTCAATATAGGAAGCGCTAAAAATATTTACTCAAAAACTATAGATAATCCACAAATTGATGTCTAAATTTAACATGCAGTACTGAGCCGATTAAAAACATAATAAAGGTTAATACCCAAAAATACAAAGTATAAAGAGGATTTTCCGTTGCATACCAGCTTGTACCTAATAATGATGCCCTGAATCCTTCAACTATGTAGTATAAAGGATTTAACTTTAACAAGAATGCCCAGTTTTGTCCATTTATAATGAACTTATCTGTATGCCATAGAAGAGGTGTCAAATACAGCATCATCCTTAAATAAGATTGCAGGAATTGTTGAACGTCCCTTATGATGGTTGAAAGTGTTGACATAATAAGAGCAAAAGATAATAAAAGAAGCAACTCTGCAAGCAAAAAATAAGGTAATTGTAAAAAATATAATGACAGTTTAAACTCAGTAAATTGTAAAACGATGGTTACAACTGCTATCAGTATTAAATGAGTATAAAAGTTGGCCATAATCACATAAGAAGGAATTGTACTCATTGGAAAGTTCATCTTTGCAATTAAATTAAGCCTTGAATAGATAGATTTGGAAGAGTTTAACATTGATGGATAAATAAAAAACCAAACAATCATTCCTGTTACCATCCAAAGAAAAAATGGAACTTCGGCCCCGTTTTCCATCGTTACATTCTGCCCTTTACGGACTCCTATTCCAAATATAAACCAATAGATCAATAATTGGGTAATCGGATTCAATACTTCCCACAATCGTCCTAAGTAATTATTCGAATTTGCACTTTTCATTTCAAAAGCAGAAAGCCTTAAAATAAGATAAAAGGAACTAATTTGTTCTTTTATAATTGTGATCATTGACTTCATTTAGATTGTCCTTCCTTTAACCATGATAACCTTGTTCATTATACATTAATTTTCCCAAATAGACATTATAAAAAACAATGCTTCGAGCAGTAACATGTCTCGAAGCATCTTTTAACTATATGCAGAAGTTTCCTGAAACGCTTGAGGGCTTTTTTCCAAAAACATATAATGAACCATTTTTGCACTTGAATAGCCTTTGGAATACTTATTCCATAGTTCAGCGTAATAAGCGACTTTATCTAAGTCAAAGCTATTCTGCTTGATTAATTCAATAATCGAATCTGTATCTTTTACGATAGGTCCGGGCAGATTATCTTCGAACCCTTTTAAAACGCCGCGCTTCACTTTATATTCCTCTAAATCATAGGTAAAAAAGATCATTGGGCGTTGTAAAAGGGAATATTCAAACGGAATAGAGGAATAGTCTGTAATCAAAATATCAGAGACTATTAGCAGCTCATTAATTTCGTATTCATCAGAAGAAAAATCAAAAAGAAAGCCAGCCGGCCCTCTTCCAATATCAATCGAATTTCTAATAGCCGGATGCAGCCGTAATATTACTATATACTCATTTCCAAGCGCTCGTTGCATTTTCTCAACATCCAGCTTCAGTGAGAAATCATTTATTTCATCATCACGATAGGTAGGAGCATATAAAATAACCTTTTTTCCTATCAATTCAGGATGTTTCTGTGCGAATTTTTCCAAAACCTTATGCTTAATTTCTTGATTATAGAAAAAATCTGTTCTTGGAATTCCTGTTCTAAGTATATTCTTTTCCTTTAGGTTAAAGGATTTCTTAAAAACATCCGCCATCACTTCTGAACCTACAATGACTTTATTAAACCTGCTGTATACCTGTAAAAAGCGCTGATTTGCCCGATTGCTGCGATTTTTAATGGATTCATCTTCCAGACCAAATTTTTTCATTGCTCCCGATGCATGCCAAAGCTGAATACATTCTACTCCAGCTTTGAATTGAATAGATGCTAAAAATCCAAAATAATTATCAATTAAAATATTCCTAGATGTAGCCAAATGGTAAACGGATTTAAACCAATCCAACAAATGAAGGGTTTCAAACGGTATTGTTTTTACACCATGATAATCGTTAAATTTGTTTAAGCTGGTTCCTTTGCAAAGAAAAACAACCTCTGTTTGAATGTTTTGTCGTTTCATTTCCTCAAAAATATATTGACTGTTATCACCAAAGCTGATAACAAAGGTTGTTTTGTTTTTAAGCGGTAATTGGTTAAAAATAAAAAAGACACACTTAAAAACAAATAAATACAAAGAAATGGCTAGTTCTCTAGCCATTCTTTACCACATTTAAGTCATCTTTAATCTTAGAAGTTGAAATACCAATTGTTCTTGGTAAATAAACAACTTCACAATAATCTTTAAGGAAATCAAATTTGCCTTTCCAATCATCGCCCATAACGAAAATATCAACATTATGGTCAATAACATCTTGGATTTTCTGATCCCATGTATTTTCAGGAATTACTTCGTCTACATAACGGATGGATTCCAGAATCATTTTTCGATTATCAAAGCTGTGATATGCCTGTTTATTCTTCCCTTTGTTAAATTCATCAGTGGAAAGGCCAACAATAAGGTAATCGCCTAAATCTTTGGCACGGCGGAGCAAATTGATATGTCCAAAATGGAGTAAATCAAATGTTCCGTATGTTAAAACTTTTTTCATAAGAGATAATCCTCCTGATTTTATTGTGGGAAAATGGTTTATTTTTTATTCAAGAAAAAGTCGAATTTTGTTTTATAAAACTACACCATATCATTATAAATCTAAGAATCTTAAATTTCAATCTAAAAATTTTCCATAAAATACCCAAATGGAAAATGAGGTAAACCTTTAGGCAGTCGGCACCAGGACTATTGTAATTCTTAACCAAGTATGATGTACATACTCAGTCATTTTTTCCATCTTCTAAGTTAACTTGATACCATCTTTTGGATGATTCCATGATTAATTTATTATTTTCGTCCAATGAGAAGAAATATACTACTATCCTGAATTTTAAATAAGAAGTAAATAGTCCCCTGTAAACTTTTTCATCTAAATGAAAAAAACGTCATATTTACTTAAAAAAAGAAAATGGAATAACCCGAAAATCATCCGATGACTTTCGGGTTTTCTTTTATTCAAAAATTTTGTAAAACGTTCCCATAGCACGATTATTGTACTCGCTTGGTACAAACATTTCCGCTTTATAATCGGACTCGTCCTTCAACATCTGTTTTAAACCGTTCTCAAGTCCATCAATGCTGTTTTCGACTAACAACCCATACTTGCCATCCTCTAGGACAGTTCTATTTGCCACGATATCGGTTGCAACGATTTTCATTCCATGAGTCATTGCCTCCAGTAATACCATTGGCTGCCCTTCATAATGGGAAGACAACACAAAGCAATCGCATTTTTTCATAAAACGAAACGGATTTTCAACCTGTCCTAGAAGATAAACACTATCTTCAACTCCAAGCTCTGAAATTAAATTTTCCAACTCAGGTCGCAATGGCCCTTCGCCTAAAATATAGAGTTTTGTGTTCTCATTGTCTTTATGAAGCCGGGCAAAGGCTTGAATTAAATTATCTTGTCCTTTTTCGGGAGAAAGCCGCCCCATGGTGATAAAATTATAGTGTTCCTTGGATGGTTCAGCTATAAATCTGCCACCGCGCAGTATACCTAAAGTTTTGACATTTTCAAACGCACGCTTATTTAACCAGCCGATTGGCTCAGCTTCGTAACTAATATGATAATAAACTTCATCAATGGTGCGCGCTTCCTTATCTATTATTACCGTTTTACCATTAAATTTTTGAATGTCAGCTAACATTTCTGCATCAACAACCCCCGGCAATTTCCTCCAAATAACGTCGCTATCTCTTAACTTTATATCGGCTGTCTTTTTAACGGCATTTTCCGTATAAATAACAGGTTCCTTCAGCAACGTAAAGGCATGTTTGTCAAGCCAGCCGATTCGTTTCCCATCGTTAAAGAATAAATAATACGTACCTTTAGCGGTCTTATTACTTTTCGTTACAATCACTTTGGCATCGGCTAATTCATTGGCAGCCATCACTTTTTGTCTTCCAGGATTCGGATAAGGTTTCGACCATACGATAAAACTTCCTGGATTAGAAATGACTGCGAGCTCATATAAATTTTTTTCCTCAAGCGTTCGATTGTTGAGAAATGAACGTGTTTTTCGATAATTGGCGATTTGAAAGACAGAGGTCTTTATCCTTCCCTTAGCAGCTGTTTCTTTTAACACGGTTAAGGCCGAGGACTCAATCCAGCCAATGACCGCTCCATTAATTGAAAACCTGCTATAGATGCCGCGATAGGTTCTCGCCTCTGCATCAACGGTGACCATCATCCCTTTATAGTCTGTGGCGGATGATATTTTTGCGGCCCCTTCCGTTTTATAAGGTTCGCTCCAAATATCATGACCGTAAACATGACTCACAACTGCTACTTTGTTTACCGCGTTTTCAGATAAAATCCGATCTGGCAATAACTCAAAGCATTCCCTGGCGAGCCAGCCGACAATCCGATCATTGACAGAAAACTTGTAGTAGCCATCTATCCCATATTTAGCTTCACGTAAAATGGCGACCTCTTTATTTACATAATATTTGGCTGGAGCAATTTTTTCAGCCCCGTTCACACTTGGCGGGCGATTCCATACATCATGATCTTCGGGCTGAATAATGATTGCTGCTGACTTAAAAATAATATTACTTATGACCGTCTCTTTATGATCCGTGTGAGGAACAGCCTCCTTAACTTCATCCTCTTCCTCCGCCATGCGTAATATTTTTTCATGATTAATCGAGTTCATGACAAAATCAAACTTTTCTTCCTCTGCATATTTGGCTAAGTTCTGTTTATTAACCTCCATAGTGCCTTGTGAAACACTGACAAGCTTGTCAAATCGATCATAGACAGAAAACAGTCCTCTTAAATTGATTCGATGCGGTCTACGTCCATTAATTACCTTCTCGCTATCTGACAACAGATTGCTATGAAGATAACAAATTTTTTTCTTTGCCTCGTTGGCAAGAATATATTTTGCCCAATACAAACTGTACCCGCTAAAGTCAATCACATAATCAAACTGAGTTCTGCCGAATAAGCGACTGCAATCACGCTTATACGCCTTTTCCGGATAAAGCTTTTTCATAAATGGAGTATGTGCACCACGGTTATGGATAACTTTATCACGGTAAACCTCATGAAAACTATACATCGGCATCCCGCTGCGAAATAGGAATCGGACCTTTTTATTGACCTTCTCCATATTATTTAATGCTTCCTTGGAATTCGTCGGCTTCATAAACACGCTGACATCATATCGGTCAAAATCAACATTGTCCATCAAATTAATAAAAGAAGCCGTGATTCCGTTATTCATCATCCCGCCAGGATAAATCAAAATTTTCTTTTTGGACGGCTCTAATCCATCGATAACATTTAGCGGGGCTTTGCTTCCTTTAAAAATATAATCAACGACTCGTTCTGTTACCTTGCCATTATCATGATTGGTAAATCGTACTTTTGCCTGCTGATATACTTTTGCAAAATCCGCAAGTACCTTGTTGAGATCCTCGATAGCATCTGCCACTTCCTGAATTGTAAATAGAGTCGGCCCCGGTAGTTCATCATCCTCTAAATAACGACCTCGTTCATCATTGTAATCATCATAGTCCCAGACATAGAAAAGAATTGGTTTATCGGTCACCAAATAATCAAAAAAGATACTGGAATAGTCGGTAATTAATACATCCACCGTACTTAGGAGCTCATTTGTATCAACATAATCTGGAATTAATTGTTTCTTTATCTGCTCATAATTTCTTGCCGTCTCGTATAGATATGGGTGCACTTTAATGAGTAGATTATAGGTCTTACCCACTTGTTCTTTTAGGTAATTCATGTCTGCAATAATTTGAAACATGTCATTCTTCGCCTTCGTGACATTAGTTCCTTTCCAAGTTGGGGCGTATAGAATTGTCTGCTTATCGGGGTCAATACCTACACCTAATTCGCTGAGATAAACTTTAATCTGGCTAGGGTCGCTTTGATAAGTAAGGTCAATCCTTGGGTAGCCTTCCTGAAGTATTTCACCATTGTAAATCCCTCTCAGCTTATAACTGTCGAGAAACATATCGGTTGTATGTTCATTCGGGCTTAATAAATAATCAGCGCTGAGAAAATTCCGGACAACATTGTGTGAGTTGGACGGATTCCCCGGGATATCAAATCCCATGCTTTTTAACGGAGTCCCATGCCAGGTATTGATATAAACTTGATTAGTTTTGGGAGTAAAGAAAGACTGAAAGGTGGAGTTATTGATTAAATATTTACTTGTAGCCAGCCGTTTAACATATTCCCGCGAGTTTCTTTTGACAAAAGAGACATTTTTCAAATTTCGATATTGATTGATCACATAGCGTAATTCTTCAAAGCTGTTCACAGACCATATATGCTTGTAATCCTGATAATCGGGATGATGTAATAAATATTTAAAAATGGCATAAGGACTATCGGTCATGCTTTTCCCGTCCCTGCTTTCATAAAGGATTGTATTATCCAATACCTTTAATTTTTCATGATATCGTGTATATTGATAATTCCTCCGATGGCTCGTCTTTCTAACATACTGATACAGCGGGTCGAACAAAAACTTGGCCCGTCTTTTTAATACCTTTTTGTTCATCAAAACTCTACAGCTCCCTTATCCTGCTTGTCTTTTTGTAACGATCATCTATTAAAGATTTGCTCAATAGAGGTCAATACATGTAAAAACCCGATCTAATACAGTTTTTTCCACAAATCAAACAGGTATACATAGGGGAATTGTTTTACATCTAATTCCTTAAAAACAAAAAAATACATGACAGACACAAATAGTAATTGTGCCCGTCATGTATTCCATAAAAAACGGCTATTTATTTTTTAGAATGACTTCATTTACAACCCGTTCAGCCGCATGGCCATCTTCTAAATAACAAAATTGTTGATAGAATTCATTCATTTTATCGGCATAAACTTTATTTTCTTCGTATCCTTTGATTGCCTCAATGACTTCTGCGGTTGTTTTAACAAGCGGTCCAGGTGCCTTTTCGGCAAGATTGAAATAAAAACCTCTAATATCCTCTTTATATTCATCTAAATCATACGTAAAAAAGATCATCGGCCGTTTTAAATTAGCGTAATCGAAAAATACAGAGGAATAATCAGTAATCAGCAAATCACTGATTAAATATAGCTCCTGGATATCTTCATGTTTGGAAAAATCGTAGGCAAAACCTTTAAATGCATCAAGATTAAAGTTCTCTGCAACCAAATAATGCATCCGAAGAATGATTATATATTCCTCACCAAGCTCCTGCTGCAGTAACGTTAAATCAAGCTGCAAATCCATTTTATATTTCCCAATCTGGTAAAACTGATTATCTCTCCATGTTGGAGCATAAAGAATAATTTTCTTATCATTTGGGAGATGATGGATTTCCTTAAAGCGCTTGGCTATCTCATCACGTTCCGGTTTATAAAAAATATCATTCCGCGGGTATCCTGACTCAATCAGTTTTTTTTCAAATTTAAATGCCCGTTTGAAGATTTCTGTTGAATAACGGTTAGGAGAAATTAAGTAATCCCAGTTTCTAGATTCTTGATAGAAATGCTGCTTATAGTCCTCTGTGGTTGTCCCCGGCATCCGCACTTCCTTCATATCAAAGACTAATTTCTTTAATGGAGTGCCATGCCATGTTTGCAAATATATAGTATGTTTAGGCTTTGGAATCCAAAGCGGCATACGGCTGTTAGTCACCCAGAATCGTGCCTGTGCCATTAAAAACAGCCATTTAATCGAAAAACGCCTTGCATAAGGAACGCCTTTATCTACAAATCCCTTTTCAAATCGGGGGTCAACACTCCACACCAAATCATATTCCGGATAGTGGGTTTTAAGATACTCATAAATTGCTCTCGGGCTATCACTATATTGCTTGCCAAGAAAGCTTTCAAAGATGATTAAGTTTGGTTTCGCCGGCAAAATCGAAACCATTTTAAATAAAAGCTTATAAGCTAATTTTGATAGTGATGATTTTTTTAATGCTGATAACAATGATACCGCTCTCCTCACCAATTATTTATGAAAGACCTGCTGAATGGAGAGCCTCATAGGGTTGAACATGAGGCATAGTATTATAGAGGTAAAAACTTTACCTGCCTATAGAAACACTACAAGGCTGCATGTACACATAGCAGCCTTGCATTTTACTCCTGTATACCATTATCGTCAAGCTTTAATAATTTTTCAAGTACAATACAATGTTTTTACCTCTAACTCTTTAACTTAAAACCTTATAGAATGTTCCCATTGCCTTTTGGTTGTATTCTTCTGGCAGAAATTCAATCATATTTCCTGCTGGCTGCTTTTCAGCTGCCTCCTGCAACCCTTTTTCTATACCTTCAATACTATTTTCTACTAATAGACCATACCTTCCGTGTTCTAATACGGTTCTATTTGCAACAATATCGGTTGCAACAATTTTCATCCCAAGTGTTAAAGCCTCTAAAAGTACCATCGGCTGCCCCTCATAATGAGAGGAAAGAACAAAGCAATCACATTTTTTCATGATTATAAAAGGATTCTCAACTTGACCTACGAGAAAAACGGAATCTTTTAGCTTTAATTCTGCTATTAAATCCTCTAACTCTTTTCTTAATGGACCTGCCCCTAAAATATATAACTTAGAGTTTTGTTGATTTTGATGAAAACGAGCAAAAGCATTGATTAAATTGTCTTGAGCTTTTTCAGGTGATAATCTTCCCATATTAATGAAATTAAAGTTTTCACTGGATGGTTCTGGTATAGTTGTACCTTCGATTGTTTTGACTGCTATATATTCAGACATTTGAACGGCTTGGGTGTTTAACAAGCCTTCAGTCTTATGAATTTCTAATCGATCCACCGTTCCTTCATTTGCCGCGGCAATTTCCTTAACGCTATTCGCAGCTATTGTTAAGCGTCTTAAATGACTAATGTGCCTTTTATATTTTTGTCGATTCCACAATTTAAAGAGGCTCGTCTTAACTCCATTTTCTTTCTTAACCATTTTTAAAGCAGAGGAATCAATCCAGCCGAGGTGTACTCCATTAACAGAAATCCGGCTGTAAGTGCCATGCTGCGTCCTTACCTCTATATCAACATCTACTAAGACACCTTTATATTCTTTGCTTGAACATACCTTCTGAACACCTTCAACTTTATATGGTAAATTCCAAATACTATTGCCGGAGACATTTTGCAGGATCAACGATTTATTGACTACTTTTTCGGATAAAATACTATCTGGAAGCAGTTTAAAGCAGGTTTGGTCCAGCCAGCCTTCAATCCGGTCCTCTATAGCAAACTTATAGCATCCGCCAGCTTCAGTATATGCCTCCCTAAGAATCATTACCTCTTGATCAAGATAGTTTCCAGCTGGAGTTACCCGTACAGCGCCTTCTAACCCTGGAGGCCGGTTCCAAACAAAATGTTCTGCAGGATATTGGATAACCGCCCAAGACTTAAATGGTTTATTGCCTATCAATTGACCGGAATTTATCGATTCATCCTGACTGTCTGAATTCACTTCATTACTTAATCTTAATATTTTCTCAACATTAATCGAGTTCATTACATAATCAAATTTAGAGTTATCTGCATATTGTGCCAAATTCTTTTTATTTAACTCCATTGTTCCTAATGAAACGCTGACAAGCTTGTCGAAACGATGATAGACAGAAAAAAGTCCTCTTAAATTAATCCGGTGTGGTCTGCGACCATTTATCTTCCGCTCACTGTCTGACAGCAGATCATTATGCATATAACAGATTTTTTTCTTTGCATCAGTTGCTAGTAAATACTTAGCCCAAAATAAGCTATAACCACTAAAATCAATCGCAATATCAAATTTTGTTCTGCCGAAACACCTTTTTAATTCCCTTTTATAAGCCTGTTCAGGGTACAGCCTTTTAGTAAAGTCTGTATGCGCTCCGCGGTTATGTACAAATTTATCACGATATATTTCAAAGATGCTATATACCCCCTGCCCATTCCGAAACAGGAACCTGGCATTTTTATTTACTTTTGCTAAATTATTTAATACTTCTTTTGAAGAGGGTGAATTGATAAAAACACTGACGTCATACTGATTAAAATCGATATTATCCATTAAATTGATAAACGAAGAGGTGATGCCATTGTTCATCATCCCGCCAGGATAGATGAGAATTTTCTTTTTTTCTTTGTCTTGATGATGAATGACCTTCAAGCCTGGATCGATATTATTAAAAATATAATCAACAATTCTCTTTGTTACTCTTCCATCATCATGGTTAACAAAGCGGTTTTTTGCCATTTTGTAAACATTTTTATAATCAACGCTTACTTCTCCAATGCTTTGCACAGCCTCTATGACTTCTTTAATGGTAAACAAAATGGGCCCCGGCAATTCATTATCCCTCAAAGAACGGCCTCTTTCTTCATTATAATCATCATAATCCCAGACATAAAAAAGGATTGGTTTATCCGTTACTAAATAATCAAAGAAGATACTAGAGTAGTCAGTGATTAGCAGGTCCACTGCACTAAGCAGCTCATTTGTATCAATAAAATCAGGAACTAAAATATTCTTTATCTCCTGAAATTTCCTTGCCTCGGCATATAAAAATGGATGCACCTTGATGAGTACGTTGTATTCCCGGCCGACTTGATCTATTAAATAAGCCATATCAGCGATAATTTGGAACATATCATTCTTGGCTCTTGAAACATTTGTCCCTTTCCATGTAGGAGCATAAAGAATCGTTTTTTTAGATGAGTCAATCGTTAAACCCGTACTGGTTAAAACCGCCTGGAATTGCCTGCGATTTGTTTGAAGCGTCAAATCAATTCTTGGATAACCTTCTTCAATAATCTCCCCGGGATAGATTCCCTTCAACTTATAGCTGTCTAAAAACATGTTCGAAGTATGTTCGTTTGGACTAAGCAAGTAATCCGCACTTAAAAAATTTCTAACAACGTTTTGTGATAATGATGGATTTCCCGGAATATCAAAGCCCATACTTTTCAGCGGTGTTCCATGCCAGGTATTAATATAAACCTGATCACTTTTAGGAATGAAAAAAGACTGAAAGGTAGAGTTATTGATTAAGTACTTACTAGCTGCTAAACATTTGAGATATTCTTTCGAATTACGTTTAACAAACTTAACATTTTTATAATCCTTATATTGATTCATTACACTTTGTAAATCATCAAAGCAATGTAAAGACCAAATATGTTGATAGTCCTTATATTCCGGATTATGCAGCAGATATTTAAATATGGCATAGGGGCTGTCAGTAATACTTTTCCCATCACGACTCTCATAAAGAATGGTCCGGTCTATTACATCTAGCTTTTCATAATACCGTCTGTATTGATAGTTTCTACGCTGAGTTACTTTTCTAATATAATTAATGATTGGTACGACAATAAACCTGATTTTTCTTTTTATAATTTTTGCATTCAATCAAACCACCCCTTATTTGCGGCTAAATGTCAATCTTTGAGATTAAAAATGCCATTTGTTAAAAAATTACACTATACTGTTTATAGTATACATTTTTTAAACTGGGGAAATATTGGAATCTTTTCTACAAATTTCTGCAAATTACGCATATTTGCTTAAATTGTCATATTTACATAAAGTGCTTTTATTACTAATTTAGAAAACTTAATAAAGCAAAAAAAACGGCCTAACAAATTGGACCGTTTTTTGGGATTTAAAAAGGGGCCAAAATAATTTTGGCCCCTTTCTACGAAACTATTATTTTTCAATTACGTTTATAAAATCTCCTGAAACCCATCCCGTGCTAGAAGAGTTAGGAAGATAGACATTATACCAGCCGTCCTGGATGACAGGCTTTCCGTCTTTTAAAACAGCCTTTAGATAGCTATTAGCCGGAACTGATCCAATCTTATCTCCATCAACAGGTTGTTTTCGAATATACAGGTATGTGCTTATACCTTTAACCTGCAGTAAATTATCTATTTTGATACTGTCTCCGTATACCCACCCGGCTTCACCATTTATTAAAATTCGGTACCATCTGTGGTCATATGGATATTCACCGTTTTCTTTTACGTCTGTATTAAACCCTTCAACGGTTATTACTGAACCAGCTAATAAGTAATCCAAATAGGTTGAACTAGAGGTATATGGCAGCGATCTAAAACTCACATTTTCAGTAATCTTACCTGTTATTCCATTTGGAAAGTCAATAATAATATTAGTTGGGTATGGCAGTCCTTCAGGAATATATCTGCTCAGGTCAGCAGGCGCACTCCCGTTTAAAGGTAATTCAGAAACAGTAGAATAGTATTTTCCATCATAAGGGTTCATACTCTCCATTAGATTCGCAATACCATTCTTCCAGTTTTGATCGGTTGCATATCTAACATTCATTCCCCTTAAGGTTGAGCCATATTCTGAATAATAATATGGACCTCCAGGAGTTAAATAGTTAGTTCTAACCATATAAGCTACAGCTTCAATACTATTTTCGATTGTCGGAAAGTAATATCCGCAGGTAAACGGACATACATCATATGCACCATAGCCATAAAGGTTATTTTTATATTTTATGAGGTTGGAACCTCCCCAGCCCGTTTCCCAAATTGCGTGTGCAACAAGATATAACGCATTAACTCCATATTTGTTTTGGACATTTATGAAACTTTGGGCATATTCTTTTAATGGGCTAGAAGGTTTTACTCTGTTAAAATAATCCACGATATCCTGTGCAGTGATATTAGCCGGCTTTCTTAAATCTAAGTCTAAATAAGGTCTTGTCGTAATATCGCTAACACTGATATAACCTACGTGCGCTGTCCCCTTAATATAAACTTTTACCTTATACCAAGAAGATGTAAAAGTTTCAACTTTCAATTCGGAGCCGCCAGGATATGATTTTAAAGCCGGTGCTTTTTTGGAAGCATAAGTATACACCTTCAAATCATCCTTGGCCCAAACCTGTTTAGTTGAAGGACTAGTCGTACTGTTTTCTACATGACTTGATGCAATATAAACAGTTTTCTTCTTTCCATTAACATAAACAGTTGCTGAGTACCAGCCATTCGCAAAAGTTTGATATTTTAAGATACTTCCTAAAGGATAGGACTTTACTGCCTTTGAACTCGTTGAGGCTATTTCATATACTGAAGTTGGATCCTTTAATGCCACTCCAGTATAACTCTTCGGATTTTCGACAGCATTTTCAACATCCTGGACATTAATATATCCTGATACAGCTTTTCCGTTGATATAAACCTTACCTTCATACCAGCCAGAGGTTAAAGTTTTATATTTTAAGATTGTACCGATAGGATATGATTTTAAGGTAGTAGAATAGGTTGATGCTTTTGCATATACCTTAGTAGGACTTTTCAGCGCAACACCTTGAAGATCCAATTGTTTGCTGGTCAAGTTTTCAACATCTGCTTTATAAATGTATCCTTTGACTGCTTTACCATTCATATACACCGTACATTCATACCATTCAGACGTTAGTGGTTTGTATTTTAACACTGTTCCTTGGGCATAGGATTTAAGTACCTTCGAACTTTTTGCTGCTTTTGAATAGATACTAGTTGGATTTTTTAGTGCAATTCCTTCTAAATTATGTTGTGAACTAACAATATTCTCAACATCACTTGCCTTAATGTACCCTGTTACAGCTTTGCCATTCATATACACCGTACATTGGTACCAATCATTTGAATATGTTTCGTATTTTAGAATGGTCCCTTGCGCATAGCTTTTTAATTCTTGGGAGCTGGTTGACGGCATTTTGTAAACTATAGTCGGATTTGCTAATCCAATCCCTCTAAGTACGACAGATTCCTCAGCCGTTGCAACAGTAAGTGAACGTGTAGTAACTGTGTTTACTTCTGTTTCACCAGACGTGCTTTCCTCTGCTTGTTTTACAGAATCCACAGCTGTTTCAGAATCCTTAACCTCTTCAGTTTGGATGTTTTCACTGCTTACTTCTGCACTTTGGGTTTCTGTTGTATCGAGGGAAGGTTCTTCAACATTTGAATCGTTAGCCTCTTCAGTTCGACTATTTCTAAACTCTTCAGCTTGCGATACGTCCACGACACGATCATTTTCCACATAACCACTTAACTGCTCCTGTCGCTGCTCATCTAAGTACTGGACTAGTGTATATTCTTGCCCTTTTTCTATTACTGATACTGCTGTATCATCCTTGATTGTGCTAATAATGGGAGATGTACTAGATGCTTGTTCATATAAATTAATACTTCCTCCTATTTCATCAGCAAATAATACAGCATTAACTTCTTGGTCCCCAGTTGTTTCCGCAGCATAAACAGCGGATTGATTAGGAATAAACTGCAGAAATAAAAGAAGAATCAGAACATACGAACTTACCTTTTTTACTTTACTCACCAACTATTCCTCCGTATTAAATTTAGAACTCTTCATAGCTGTATTGACTAAGCAGTTACATTTAACGAGAATCCGCTAATCAAGCAGAAAAGTTTTTAAACTTTCATTTTCCCCCCTTTTTTTTAATTCCACCTTTTAATCTAACAAATTTCAACAAATTCTGCTACAAATCTACGACATTTCCAATAACTACTCTTAAAAAATCATACATTCGCCCCGATTCATCTTCAATTTTTCAGACATTTATGAGGCTTAATTCCTACCATTTTTCATAAAAAGAACCTTTGGCCCAAAAATACCAAAGGTTCTTTCTTCATTATTATTTAAAAAATTGATTGACAACCCTTTCGGCTGCTCTGCCATCCTCTAACGGACAGTACTTTCTTTTAAACGCATCGTACTTGTCCTTGTATTTCACCTTTACATCTTCAATATTTTCTAAAGCATTGGCGATATCTTCTGTGTCAAATAAAAATGGTCCTGGTGCTTCCTCTTCAAAATCCATATAGAAGCCGCGAACATCATTTTTATACGTATCCAAATCGTAAGTATAGAAAAATATTGGTCTGCCGGTATTAGCATAATCGAACATTACGGAGGAGTAATCAGTCATTAATATATCGCTAATTAACAAAAGCTCCTGGATATCCGAATAATTCGACACATTCTTTACAAAATCCCTTAGCTCCTCTGGAATCGTCAGCTTGTTACTAATGACTACATGCATCCTCATTAATAATATATATTCGTCACCGAACTGTTCCTGCAGCCTGTGCAAATCCATATTGATATTAAAGACAAATTTATTATTCCCGCTTGTTTCATTGTCCCTGAAAGTAGGGGCATATAAAATAACCTTTTTATTCGCAGGAATTTTCAAGACACTTTTCACTTTATTAGCAATTTCCTCTTGTGCACCTTGATAAAATAGATCATTTCTTGGGTAACCAATCTCCAACATATTGCCTTTATAGCGGAAGGCACTCTTAAAAGCATTTGTTGCATACTCGCTTGGGGAGATTAAATAATCCCAAGTTTGCGTCGCATTATAGACCCTGTCAAGATAACCTTCATCTCGTCCCTGGACATGCTCGATATCGAATAACATCTTTTTCAAAGGGGTTCCATGCCATGTTTGAATATAGGTTGTCTCTTTCCTCTTTTGGATATAGGTAGGAAAGTTCTGATTATTAATCCAATAACCGGCCTTTGCCAAGTAATAGTAATATTGCGGGCTAAGCCTTTTTATCTTTATGGTTTCAGGATCGATAAACCGGATATTTTTGTTAATGACCCAAACTTTTTTATACGGCAGGTTCTGCTTCGCAATCTCCTCATAAATAACCCGAGGGCTGTCAGCATACTGCTTCCCTACACCGCTTTCGAATAAGATAAGGTTTTTATCTACTGGAAGCAGTTTTTTTGCCAGTTTGTAAAATAATTTCATCAAAGGGAAATAATATTTCGTCTTTCTAAAACGATTAAATACCCGTATCAGCAGGTCATTATCCATTATCTTTTCTATCACTGTCTTTTTCAGCGGCAGATTCTTTACAACCTCATAAATCCTTTTTGAGAAGTTAAGATCCCGGTATTTTAGGAATTTATCAGCCCTTTGTTTATTACGGTCTGACATTTTATATTGACGGTCTGTATAGTAGTGAAGCCTGTCTAATATCCCTTCTAAATTAGTGACAATATCTCCAGGCAAATCATTTTCTAAATCTAAATGGGACGGTCTTTTCCCGATAAAGCGGTCCCTATCGAATTGATAGTAAATAATTGGTTTGTATAAAAAGCTAAAATCAAAACCGACACTCGAATAATCGGTAATCATGATGGCACTTTCTTTTAGCAGATATTGAACATCCACTTCCCCCTGATTAATCACCCTTACAGGGGCATCTTGGAAATAGGAAGTAAATTTCTGCATATTTGGATGTAAACAAAGAATGATTTCAAGATTGTTTTTAGAAGCAATGTCCTGCAGCTCAGGGCTGAAAACAAGGTCTTTATACCTTTCAAAATACTCACTCTCTAAAAATGCTTCATCGGTGGTAATCCAATCCCTCCACGTTGGGATGATTAATAATTGTCGTTTAACCTCTACATCATTGGCTAGAAGTTTATCGTAGCGGGACAGCCCTGTGACAAATACCTCTTTAGGATTATAACCAAAGTCGTTTACAATCATCTCTTTTTCAAAATCTGAGCTGACGATGAATGCATCTGTATGAAAACCTGATACATTTTTCCCGTAGTTGGCAATCATGTTTTTCGTCCCCATGACACCATGCTGCAAGAATACCTTTATTCCCTTGACAGCCCTTTTAAATCTTCGGCTCCGTACCGGGTATAAGTAATCAGCATGGTGAGAACCAATAATTCTAGTTGCCATTAACACATGCCAAATATGTTCCTTTGATTTAAAGTCAAGAATGTTTCCAAGCTGCTCGACATTTTTCCGCTCTGGTGAGTCTTTGTCAATGACATAATAGGCATTTTTGTCGGGATGTTTTTCCCGCATATATTTAAAAAAGTGATAACCTGTATCCTGCGCTTTATACGGCCTTTCTCCAATAATCCAAATATCCTTATGTTTATTAAAAAGCCGTTCAAGCCAAGCAAATTTTAATTTTTTCTGCAAATAATGGAACGTCTCTTTATCGAATTCAAAGACCTCCAAGGATAAATTGAACCCTTTAAAGGTGTAATAAGGTGTAATAATAGAAACGTTATTTCCAATCATAGAATAAATCTCTTTGATAAAAAATTTAGCCCTCAATGTTGGACGGCCAACACGAACATATTTTTCTTCACTTTGATCATGAAGTTTAATCTTTAAAAATAAGTCATAAATATCTTCTTTTAAGTTGGTATCACCAGGAATCATATTAAAATTAAGATCCGCCTTGTAGTAATAACGATTAAGACCATATTTTAAGGCTGTTTCTTCTTCATTCCAAATAAAAGAAACATCTGTCTCCAGCTCTATCTTACTGTCCCTTCCCTTTAAAATCAGCCTGCCGTCTACAATTCTTGAACCTTTTGTAAAAAGTTTACCTTCAATTGATAAGATATTGGGAGCTGTCTTTAAACGGTCTATTTGAAGGATCGGCGGGATAAATGGATCCTTATCAAGAACAATTGATATATTTCCTTTTTTGGTGAGATAACAAATTGCCTTTGTTTCGTTACTATATATGTAATTTAACCCTTCCACACGGGTGTGCTGGAATCGGCCAAGACGAATAAAATATTCGGCATACCTTATACCGTTTTCTTCAATAAATTCAGCTTTTTCATCCAGTTTTGCTAAAGCTGATTCACTTAAAGTTTCGACAGCCACCCTAAGTTTAAGATACCAGTCAAAATTTGAATCCTCAAAAGAAACCAATCGTGGGATTAATTTAGATAAATCCACGTTAAAATTAAACTTTCCGTCGGCTGAAGAATTTGCTCCTACTTTTACTCCCTTATCGTCATTACGGGTCTGCAGCCATAATTCAGTTACCTGATAATAGTCTTTAGATAAATTCCCCTGGATTTGCAGAAACTGATCGTTCTGAACTATATAGATCTTTTCTTTTAAAGAGCTAGCGTTTTTTCTCTTTTTCCTTTTTTGAAACAACATACTAATCACCATGCAATTCTGTAGTGAATTTATGTACTTCTTTGGTGTGACTTATAATAAATGTACATAGTTTTTATGATAATTGTTTTTATTTTTTATTACAATAATGCTGTCTTTTACTTTAGAATTTCATTAATTATTAGAAGTTATCCATAAAAGACAGACTTCTTCATAAACCCTAATGTAAAATGGACTTTTTCTTTCTTATTCTAACAAAATCAATTATTTTTTTACAAAGTTTTTTATATAAATAGGAAAATTAATAAAAAACAAAAGGTATCCAATTTAACTGGATACCCTTCGTATTCTTAATATTTATTATAAGATTAGCTTATCCATAATAAACGGGATTACCCCTACTTACGAGTATTTGAAAAGGGGGATTGTTTAGAATTAAACAGGAAAAATAAGATTAAAAGCCCAACTTAATGAATAAGAAGGGCGTTGCATTTGACACTATATATTTCCTATAGTCCATATATTTTTATCTTTAAGATAATTATCATCTACCTTTTCCTTATTAAAATACCAAAGAAGTATGGAATAAATATGAAATACAGTTCTTATGTGTACTCGATTATTTAAGTCGTTCTTTAGTAGTCTGTAAAGAATTTTTCTGTTAAAAAGTGATGCCACTTGACTAGATGGCATTGAAGAAATTAATTCGAGTGTCTTTTGTTGAACCCTTTTTATTTCAACAACTTGCCAAAGATGAGCTTTCAATCTATTTGCTTTTTCCTTCTGTTCGGGTGTTGCTACTATGTTCCTATTTAGTTCTTTACCATATATTAGCTCTGATAAACCAAATTTAGGTTTATCAATGCTGCTAAACTCTCTTACATTCGGTTTTTCTCTATATCTTATATAATTTTCATTAAAGATTTCTCTATCAAAAGGCAGTTCAATTAAATCCTTATACAATTGACTCATGATATCAATACCAACAATATTTGCTGAGCGTAGCTCTTGGGGTAATGTCAGTGCACACCTTATGGCTGATAATGAATATAGCGGATCAAACCTTGACGCAAACTCAGACCAACTATGGGATTGGAATCCTATATAATATCGATTTCTGATTCTAGTGTACAGGTAATCTAAATATGCATCTTGTCTAATTCCATTATCTTTAGCCTCGTCAAAAATATGCCTTATTTTTTTAGACAACTTGTTCTTAAAGTTAGCTGAAAATAAAGAATCATCATCATTTTCGTTAAAAAATACATTTCCCCATAATTTTGGTAATAAGGATAAAATATTTGTGTTATGTTCGGCAAGTCGAGAACCAAAGAAGGACCTAAAACATTCTCCATATCCTCCACTAAGTATAATATCAGTTGTTTTTTTATAATTCCCGTGAATTCCAGCAGATAGGATACCCCCAGAAAACTCCATAGGTAAAAGATATTCTTCCTCTAATGTAGAAGGAGTTTTGAGCGTATTGTAGCCTGGGTATTCAGTCATTGTAAGATTAAATTCTGTGGATAGCCTTTCTGCAATTAATCGATCAGTCAATTCAAATTGATCTGAACAAAAGAAATGATAATTATCAGATGAATTTATATTAAGAATACTAGATAAAACCAGTCTGGAATCAAAACCACCTGTTAAATGCGCTATCTTATGTGCGCCATTTTCATAATTAGATACAGCGGTTATATTATTCTTTATTTCCTCTACTGCAATTTCAATTTCTTCATTATAATTAGTGACCGGAGTAAAAAATTGCTGTTTCCATAAGTAATCCTTAATAGTAAATGAATGATTCCATGCTTCAACATATTGGAATGGCTTCAAAGCTTTGATTTCTTCATAGCTTGAATCAAAAAAACCACCGTTTCCTGTACCTACTAATTCATTTAGATAATCCATAGACTTTTTCAAAGGAATATCCAGTGCATTAAGTATACTTTTAATACTATAAATGCTATTAGAAAATACAGTCACTGCTTCAGATTGGAAGTAAAAAACTATTCCTCCTGAAAGAGGGTCGGTTATGATAGATGCTTTATTTTCAACCTTATTAATTACATAAATGGTTAATGAACCTCTTATATTTTTACCAATTAATTCACTAGATAGATCGGATGTAATGTCATATACATCACTGCCTTTTGTAATAAATTTACTTTTATAAACACCTGAGCCGCTTATATCTATTATTTCATTTTTAGTATTAAAAGCTTTAGAAGAGGGAATAAAGTAACATCCATCATAAATTCTAAAATTGCTAAGTTGATCATACTTATTTTCTGAAAAAACAATTGCAGGACAGTCTCTAAACAATGTTGTAATCCTACCTTCCTGTTTTAATAGGGAATATTTCTTTACTTTAATTTTTTTCTTTAAACAGATACGGTAATACACCAATGTTACATTCTAACAGCTTCAGTCGTTTTTGCTTTAACTTTATCATTTTTATTTTTTACAAAAACCCTAACTTTATAAATACCTCGTTTACTAATCTTATAGGAAAAATGAGCATCACTTTTATAAGGAAATTTCTTTAGCAATTTATTATCCAAGTACAGATAGTGTGCAAATGTTAATTCCTTGCCTTCTGCTTTTGTTTCAACGACCAAGTTCTTCGAATTTTTTTTCTTAATCATAACCTTTAATATTTTGGGCTGATTTTCATTAGACTCTTTATTCGTTTGCTCCTTACCACAACCTGAAATTAGTAATAAAGTGACCAATACTACACTAAATAACTTTGATTTCATTTTTGATTCCTCCCAAAAAAATGTCTAACTAAATTATACACAAATAAATACTAATTCATAGGTTTACCACACGAATTATTGTCCCTTTAAAAACAAGGTAGAAATTTTCAATGGTATAATAAAGTATATCGGTAGAATAAAAAGCTATACTATTCTAAAATATGAATAGAAGCGTAAATAATAAATTAGAAAATAATTTCTAAATAGGTGGAGATGGATATTGCGTTTAAGTAGATTTTCAAAAAATACAAATATAATTATTATATTTTTAATTTTAACAGCCTCTTTATTCCTAGGCATTTGGATTTTCCATAATCAAAAACAGGATAAGATTACGGATAATAGTAAAAGAATCAAAGTGCAAAAAGAAATCAAAAAAACCTACTCTTTTATTAATGTTAGTGACTATGGTGCTGTTGGAGATGGTAAACACAATGATACTCAAGCCATTTTAAATGCCATTGAACATGTTAAAAACGGCGGAAATATCATTTTCGATTCCAATAAGACCTATCTTATTACTGAGACTATTAAGATTACAAAAGATATTAATATTACTACTAATGGGCAAAAAAATGCCACATTACTAATGGGGAGTAATACAAAAAATGAACCAGTATTATACTTTACTGGCAAAGTGAAAAAGACGATAGAAATTAACAATATTCTAAAAACTAGGGATATACATATAAATCTTCCAAATAGATCTGGTGTTGATTCAAATGACCTTTTATTAATCGAGAGTAACAAACCATGGTATTTTGAGCCTAGGACAGGTACACAAAATTTACACAAAGGGGAACTTCACAAAATTATCGGGGTTAATAAATCCGAAGTTATTCTTGCAGAAGGTATTTGGGATGCATATGATCCACAAAAAGAGAACATAAAGATAAAATTAATTGACCCTATAAATATAAGCATTGAAAAAATTAATATTATCCGTAAACCTTCCAACGACCGTACAGTAGGTATTAAATTAGAATATGGAACGAATAGTTCTATTAATAGAGTAAGCATCAAAAACTCTACTGCTGTTGGAATTTACGTAGTAAGTAGTTATCGTACGAATATAGAGAATTCCAAGGTAACTGAGGCAAATGATAAGTATAGTGGTTATGGTATACAATTATACGGAAGTTCATATTCAACAATTCAAGATAATCGAATTTCGGGCTCCAGACGAGGTATAGACGTATCCGGGCAATATCCGGATTATTTTAGCACCGTAGAATTTAATTCTGTCTATGGTGGAGGTAAAAATGAATTAGGTTTACAATACTTAACTGAAGATACACAATATGGTATCGGAACACATTCAACTGCCAACTTCACTGTATTTAGAGGAAACGTGTTAGCTAATCTAAATTATGGAGTTAACATACGAAGTTCAAATGTAACAATTAAGCAAAACAAATTTTTAGGTTATTTTAAGGGAGCTGCTATTATATTAGCATTTGGAAGAAATGTATCTATAGTAGATAATGAAACAATTAGTGGAAATAATATTCCACAAATTGCTCTAAAAAATAACCTACCTAAAAGTATAAAAGACTTTAATGCAAAAAATTTCCTTTCAATTAAGCGCTCATATGATTTAAATAATAGTGAGATACAAATAGTTGGAAATAAAGCATTAGATATTTCCGAATCGTTCATTAAATTCTTAAATGACCAAGGTACTAATACAACTCAAATCAAAAAAATACAAGTCTTAAATAATGATATTAAGCAAGCTAGTATGATGCCTAATCGGCAACCTTTTTATTTTATCTTTTCAGAATTTCCTCTAATGGCTAATTCAAGTATCATGAATAAAAATAAAATTGTAAATTATTCAATGGAGGAACAGGTACCCGTCTTGAAAAACTTTATTGAATCTAATAACAAATAAAGATGCTGAAGGACTGCCCTTTAGCATATAAAAAAAGCAAGTGGCGAAAAACTTTATGCTTTTCCCTTCTTGCTTTTTTATCTTTTTATTTTGTTCAACCTATACCTCGTTGAGACTGTTCAAGGAAGTCTATATTGATACATGATCCTTTTAGACAGGCTCCTTGTATTATTAATTTGTTTATAATTTTCCCCTAAACTTCAACCTGATTTGTCCCAATCTTTACAATTCCCTTTTCATTTCTAATATATATCCTAACCCGATATTTTCCTGGCTGGCTTACAGTCAGTGTATAACTATTTGCCCTGTTATAGTGTATTTTTTCAAATGGTTCGTTATCGTTATTTCTAAAGAAATAATACGCGTATCTGATAGAGCTATCACTTTTTAAGGTATTAGCTATATGACAGAAAACCTTAAGCTCATTTTCTTTTTGTTCTAATTGAGCCCTTAAAATTGTAATTTTCCCTGTAATTCTTGAAAGTTGATTCATCAAGAATGGGGTATAGTATTGCCCAATTAAACCATGATCGGAATAGTCCTGTATATCTAAACGATACTTAATTCTATGATTATCCAGACATTCAATAAAGGGCTTTCCATAATTCACAAAATGGTGATCTCCTGCTCCTCCATGAATATTATAGTTAGTATTTTTTCTTGGATTAAAAAAGATTTTTTCAAAGAATCTATTTAAGTAACGTCTATCATTTTCTTCGTTTCCATTGGTTATTAAAGGCAAAACCTTGTTTCGTGTATAGTCTCCCAGCCATAGATAATCACCTACTTTGGTTTGCATTCCCCCAGCAACTACATGGCCCAAACTATATTTCATTCCAAAGTATAACGCAGCAGTACCACCTTTACTTGAACCAATCGTAATAACATTAGACATAGGGATTTGTAATCTATTAGCGATATAATTAATCAACGCCATAACAGTAACTTCATAATCTAATGATTTATTTTTTCCAATATAATAGCAAGGGTGTCCATCATAACTATCTAAGATAAACAGCTTATGACAATTAAAATCCCTTAATTGTTTGACATAGTTATATCTTGCAGGTTCACCAGTTGATTCTTTTCCATTAAATCCTGAAAATCCAATGATCAAATGCTCTGACACTTCAGTTGAAGGTGAAAAATAATATTTAATCGGCAGTGCGCCGTTAAATATCTTTTCATTTTCTTTAATCATTTCTGCTATTGAAGACACCCTTTACCCACCCTTTATGTATCTTATTTCTTTTCTATTCTATTGTAATAGTCTGTAATTGTTGAAGAAATTCCTTATAATATTCTTCTTCAAAATGAAACGGAGATTTTCCCCAGCGATGTGTTTCATCCGAATAGTACTTTCCATTAAGATCTATTACATGAATACCATCCATATGGTTTTCTATAAAAGAGTAATAGGTATTTAATAGACGATTATTTTGACTAATTACTTCTATATTTTCAAATTCTCTCAGATCTCCTGCAGCAGTTTTATATTTCTCTTGCCAGAAAACCTTATGTAAAATAATCTTATTTAAGTCAAACTTCTTCTTCAAATCTTCGATAAATAACTCAGCTTTTTCAAACCATAAATTTTCTGGTAACTGAAGGCGATTCAGAATTGATACTTGGTCTAATTTAAGTTTTGCATTATCATATTCCTTGGACCTTGTAATATAAGGACCTTGTTTTAATTTGATCAGATTCATTCTTTCGTCTATTAAATCAATAATAAAATAGTCAGATGAGGGATTCTGTATATATCTTCTAAACATTTTTTGCAAATCATTATAGACCATTCTTTGTTGAAATCTAGAGGAAAGCTGTATCTCATCTTCCCTAATATTAATTGCTTTTGAGTATTGACTTATAATAGAAGTACGCGCAAAATACCTATTTATTGTAAATGGATTATCTAATGCAAATGCATCTCTAGTTACACAACTTCCAAAAATATCGATTATAATCGACATCTTATCAATCCTCCTTAGTATTTACTAATCTTCGTATCTTTAGGATATTTTTTAAAACAACCCACTATTTGGTAATTAAAAGCCTATTTAAATAAAAATATCCCTAACTTTTTATTTAAATCGGGGATATTTTTATTTTGTTTCAATTGTTATAGTTTGGTCTAATTTATTATAAATAATATAATTTTGCTCTGTAGCAACAAGGCCGAAATTACCCTCTTGATCTTTGAGAACAGCATTCTCACTCAATGAACTAAACTCAGGAGAGTTTGTATCTATACCTTTTATGATAAGAGCAGTGGATTCTCCGTTATTGATTTGAAATATGATCTGTCCATTTCCAAAAACAAGGAACTTTTTATTTGAGTTTTCTGCAATTTCGTTGGTTAATCCACGCAAATCATTTTTTATTTTTTCTTCACTTGCATTTATATAAGCTAAATAAAATTGATACGTTTTACTAAAAACCTCGGGAGTTATAGATAAGATTCCACTCAAAGTTATCTTTTTAGTATCATCTATGCTGTCCAAAAGGCTAATATTCTTTTGGTCGGTATACCCTTCCTTGTCATTATCTAATCGAATTTTATAAAGTTGGTCCGCTTCTTCTTCAACCATAACTTTTTCGGAAAAATCCAAAGAGGATATCACCTTTTTCTTATTACTATCACTAAATAGTTCGATTTTATTTTCCCGAACATACCCTTCCCGATTAATAATCCGCACCTCTTTTTGAATAGGTTGAGAAGACTTTTTAACTTCTAAGTTATTTTTAGTATTCTCAATCTTTTTGGAAGTATCAGCCACAGAATGAAGACCACCTTGTAACAACATATAAGCACTAACCAACATACAAAGAAATAATACGGATAAAATGAAATTTTTGCCTTGCTTCTCGGAATTTTTCTTCTTTTTTGTCATTGATCTGCTGTGTAACTGAACTGACTCATTTTCAACATTGTTAATCTTATCAAATGATATGAATTGCTTTGCCATCATTTCTTTTTTATACATTTTTTGTTCTTCTGGAGCAAGAGCTTTATGCCAGGAAATAAACTCCTTATATTCCCTTATTACTTTTCCTATTCCCCCATAACTTTGAACTTTACCGTGATGCAGCCAAATTGCCCTATCACAAAAAGATCTGACTTGTGAAATGGAGTGACTAATAAAGAAAATTGTTTTTCCTTTCTTTTTAAACTCTTCCATTTTTGCTAAACATTTTTCATAAAATGTCTCATCCCCGACAGAAAGAGCCTCATCAATAATTAGGATATCCGGATCTGTATGAACAGAGATGGCAAATCCTAATCTGGACTTCATACCACTAGAATAGTTCTTAACCGGTTGGCTGATAAACTCACCTATATCAGCAAATTCAATTATTTTTGGTGTAATTTCCTCAATTTTCTCCTGCGATAAACCATGCATGAGACATTTTAATTCTATATTTTCAAAACCTGTTAGGTTATTGTTCAGTCCAACTGAAATTGCTATGAGTGATGTTTCACCATTTATTGATATTTGACCAGATGTAGGTGGTATAACCTGCGCTAATAAATTTGACATTGTTGATTTTCCAGAACCATTCACACCTATAATACCAATTGTCTCACCTTCATAAACTTCAAATGAGATATTATTAAGTGCATAAAAAGTTTTATTTTTTTTCTTTCTAGATGAAAATAAATCGGCTAATTTATCAAATTTACCTCCATAAAGGGTATAGGTTTTTGAAACATTTCTAAAAATAACTTTTGGCTTCATCAAATAAGCCTCCGATTAAATATAATCTACAAATTTCTTGCGGAATTTAATATGCATAAAAGAACCAAGGAATAAAATAAATAACGTTAAACTCCAAAAATAAGCGGTATAAGTCAATTCTGAAAAGAACCATCCTCCACCCAAAATTGTATGTCTAAATCCCTCAATTAAATAAAAGATTGGATTCAACTTTAGTATATTGACAAAAAGCGGTGGAAGATTGTCTATTTTCCATACAATTGGAAGAAGAAAAAAAACCATTCTCATTCCAGACTGAATCAATAGCTGAAAGTCTCTTACAATAATCGATATTGTAGAAAATAATAAGCAAACAGAAAATAGAAAAACATATAAACAGAATAAATAATAGGGCAATTGAAGTAAATACAGTCCCGCATTAATTTTATTAATTACTAGGAGTACTACTAATATCAGCATCATGCTTAAAAAATTAAAACTATTTGTAACTATACTAGTAGTGGGTAAAATACTAACTGGAAATTTCATTTTTGAAACTAAACTAACTCTAGAATATATACTATTTGAACCTTGCAAAATTGCAGGTCCAATAAAAAACCATGGGATTAACCCTACTAATAGCCAAACCAGGAAGGGAGTATCTCCTACTGGAGACCCCCGCCTGATTCCAAAGCCAAATACAAACCAGTATAATGCAATTTGTAACACTGGATTTAAAAATTGCCATAACCAGCCTAAATAGTGCAATTGATACTGACCTTTAATGTCATAAATAGCTAATCTTAAGATAAGATGAACATTTTTCAATTGTTCATTTATGACTTGTAAGACAAATTTCATACTGTAAGAGCTTCCTTCTTAGTTGCTTCAAATAAATTGCCAAAATTCAAGTACTTTACATCAGTAGGAATCATTTTTACCACATTTTTTGTATCAAAGATCCTTTTAGTTGCCATACCATTAAAATCTTCTTCTTTTAATTCTTTAAATTCGTTGTGGTCTGTTAAGACAACAATTAAATCTGAACCAGTTACAGCCTCTTTAATATCATTGATAACAAAATCTGCACTTACGTGTGGATCATGAGCTCGTACCTCATATTTTCCTTCTGCTTCTAACATATGAAGAATTTCCATTGCTGGACTTTCTCGAATATCGTCTACGTTTCCTTTATATGTTAATCCGAATAAAGTAACAGTTTTTCCATTTTCATTTTCCATCAATGTATTGATGTTTTCTACCACAAACTCAGGCATAGAAGTGTTAATTGTTCTTGCTAAATTGATTAATTGGGCTTGTTCAGGTGCTTTAGCCACGATAAAATATGGGTCAACCGCTAAACAATGACCGCCAACTCCTGGTCCTGGTGTATGAAGATTTACACGTGGATGCTTGTTTGCCATCTCGATAACATCCAGTGCATTAATCTCTAATTCGTTACATACCTTTGTTAATTCATTGGCTAAGGCTATGTTAACATCGCGGAAAGTATTTTCCATTAATTTTGACATTTCAGCTGTTTTAGCATTTGTTTTAATAATTTCACCTTTTACAAACGTGCTGTAAACCATAGCTCCTGCTTCTGTACATTCTGGAGTAACACCGCCAACAATACGATTGTTATAGATTAATTCATGAAGAATTTGACCTGGTAATACGCGTTCAGGACAATGTACTAGGAAGATATCCTTCCCGACAACAAATCCCGCTTCTTCTACAAGTGGTTTTACATAATCGTCCATACTTCTTGGTGCAATCGTAGATTCAACAATAATTACATTGCCTCTTTTTACAAATGGGAGAACGGATCTTACGCCGCTCAAGACAAAGTTCAAGTCACAGGATTTGTATATGTCGTCATTGTTCGGCGTTGGCACCGAAATAATAAATGCATCCGCTTCTTCTGCTTTTAAAGATGCTCGAAATGTCCCTTTTTCTAGTACTTCCTCCAATGCTTCCTGTAAACCAGGCTCTTCAATGTGAATATGACCGCCATTTAATGAAGAAATAACTTCTGGCTTAACATCAACACCTACGACTTCTACATTATGTTTTGCAAACATAATAGAAGTTGGAAGACCAATATATCCTAGACCAATTGTACAAAGTTTCATTTAAAGCACCTTACCTTTTCTATTTATAGTAATTTTTGATGTATTCCTGGCTGTCTGTCCACCAAATTTATCTCGTACATACACTCTTACAAAATATTCTCCATTTGATTCCACTCTGTGTTCTAAAGTTGAATTTTTCGAATAAGAATATTTTTTAATAATTTCATTTCCATTATAAACATAATAAGCAAACGTGAGACCTTCACCGCTTACTGCAGATTCAACTTTAATAGTTTGTCTATCATCAGACGATATGGATAATTTAATAATTTTAAGCAATTCTTCCTGCGGCAGCACATCGGTTTTCCCATCTAATGGTATGCCTAATATTTGTTTCGCTTTTCCCAACAAATAATAAGGGAAATAAATTTTCAATTCATCATGGTTAACCCCGTCAGAGGTTTTTAAATCTACTTTATAGCCCCTATTACCCAATACATTATATAAAGGAAGAACATGATTCTTATAGTGATGATCATCTTTTCCTACAAAAATATGAATATTAGGCGAAACATCACATGGCTGATTAAGAACATTTAACAACAATCCATCCAAGTAATATCTATCAGATTCCTTAGAACCTCCAGCAATATACTCTGCAATGTTCGGATGATTTGCTTGCTGCAATAAAAAAGAGCCTAACTTACTTTGCGGCCCTCCCGCTATTACATTGCCAAAATAATACTTAATGCCATAATAAAGTGCGGTAAATCCGCCTTTTGAAGAACCGAGCGCAGTTACATTTTCAGACAAAATTTTATTCTGCCTCATGATATATTGAATAAGAGAAATTACAGAAGTTTCAATACTAAAATCCCTATTTTTCCCCAGATAATAAGAACCTTGATCACCGAAATCATCGAGAATAAAGAGCTTATTTACAGGTAAATCTTTTAATGTATTCATATAGTTATATAAATAGCTATATTTTGTTCCAAGAGCAGAGAAAATAACAAATAATTTGTCCTTATAACTTTCCGATGCTGCAGGTTCAAAATGATATCGTAAACTTCTAAATGAAGGAAATTCCTTCTCCATCTCAAAAGGTGCCTGTTTTCGAAGCGGTACATTGAATTCAGCTAATCTAAATTCTGTCATACATTCAATATTATCACCGCTAATCTCTACTTCCAAAGTTGTCAGCATTTCCTTAGATTCCATTTTTGGAAACTTCCATCCCAAAATGCTTGGTACTGTTTGTCCTTTAACAGTTCGAATTCTGACAGGAGCAGAAGTTGTAATTTCAATTTCCATCACTTTTTCATCATTCCGAAATAATTCTACTATGCTATCACGTAAGTGAACTTTTATTTCAGGCGCAACATGCCATAGAAATTTGTATTCATGCTTCTTATTTGAAGTCACAAAATCGTTCACGAACACATGATTAGATTTGCTGCTGTATTTTACATTACGTCGATGTTCTACATCATTATAGCGCTTATTAACACCTGTAACCTCACTCGTATCATCTGATGTATGGTAGTCTGTAAAGTACACTTGGTCGCATTTGCCATCTGTACGCGGCAAACCATTCCCATCCACAATCAAAGTATTATGTGCAAAAGAAGAATAAGCATATTTGGTAAATGGATCCTGATAATTATATCCATTTGGACCAGCTTCCGTTATGATTTCTCCTCCGGAATAAATAGTCAAATTTAAATCATCACTATGCTTGTGATAATTACCATGGTAGGCAGCAGTAAACAACACATATGTTGCTTTTTCCTTTTTAGTCCAATCATCACGAAAAATAGCATATCCTGCTTCCGGAAATATCTTCGTATTACCCATTGGAGGTGTTCCGGACTTTCCTGAAGAAACTGCATATTTAAATGATTCACTATCATACAATCTAGCATAGCTGCTGTTTCTAACAGGTATTGGCTCCGAATCACACATTGGCGGGAAAGTGCCATCAGGGCGAATAATATGTGTGGAATATTCCTCAGATTTGTTAAATAATAAGACAAATTCTTTACTGATTACAGGATCAATTTCTTCAAGCCAGGATACTAACTTTTTAATGTTTGATGCAACTAGCATATGATAATTTGGTGAGTGCTCTTTATGAACCCCATCCTCTGTATAAACGGCAAAGAAATAATTCTTTAATCGTGTAACAGCTAAATCAATATACCGTTGGGAAATTCCATTCTTTTTATCATTAAAATAAAAAGAGAAAAGTAAAAGCGAAATATCCTGAAACATTCCATGATTTGTATTCGTAGAATGGAATTCTTCATCAGCCAGTAATGCAGCAGTTTCCCACATTCTCGTTTCAATCTTTTGCCGATCAACATCCGAAATAATGTTGCGTGCAATGATGTAAAATCTTAGAATATATTGCAGCCGGACTGCTGTTGTTTCGTCATGATAGGCCATTGTTCCCTTATTTAGTGTATAGGAATGCTTGTCCAGCCAATCATTAATTAATTCCATACCTTTATTTAAATATTTTATGTCTTTAGTGGCTTGGTAGGCATCCGTCAGGCAGCCTAAAAAAGTATGGCCATGTACAAGTCTTTCAAAGCTTCGGGAACGCTGATCGTTCCAGTCAATTAATTTTGGAAATTTAACTACCCCAAACGGAGGCAGTGTATAAGCGTTCTTCTCCAAAATATTGTTTGCTGAAAGTAAGGAATCCTTGTTTCTGCTTTTCGGCAAAGCTTGGAGAATTGCATCTAACCTCTCAGCTGTTAGATTTGAAGGAACAAATATACTCATATCTCCCCTCCTTGATAATCATTATACTAGAAAAGAAGGATTTTAAAATGTAAAATCATTTCCAGTTACCTGGATAATACTTCTTCGATTAATTCTACCCATTCTTTGCCGATTTTTTCAATATCAAAACGTTGATTTACAAAGTTTTTTGCCTTTTGTCTTATTTCTTCTTTTTGATTAGTATTCATTTCATTGTAATCGAGTACACGATTTACCATATCGTCAATATTTCCGAGCAAAAATTCCTTGTTATAAATAGTATTGCTGCCATCCCATTTCAGGATTAATGGAGGCGCTCCAGATGCCATCCCTTCACCTGGTGCTAAATGGAAGCTTTCAAAATCACTTGTGGAGAGAACAAAGCCAATTTTTTGCAGCCATTCATCAATATCACCAAACCCATCAAAAGCAACAGCATTCTTCCATTCGGCTTTTTCAATTCTCTGGAATTGTGATTCGTAATATTCTCTTTCTTCATCCTTTTTCCAAAGCCAAGGATATTCTTGAGGAAGCTTTCCTTTAACAAACAGCTTATACCTCTTGTCCTTTAACCATAATTTTTCTAAAACATCAAGAGCTAAATCTAATCTTTTCATTTTTGGAGCAATCCCAATGATACCTAAATGAAAATCTGACTCTGCTGTTTTCGGCTTATCTAATTTATTCGCATCCAATACATTGTAAATCATCTTCATCTTTTCACGAGGCAGTTTAAAAACACGATAAAATTCCTCATAAACATATGGTGAAATAGCAATTAACACATCAATATTCTCAATTGTGAATTCCTTCGGATAAGCTGTATCCAATTCTTGTCTATGCATCCGAACTATTAGTTTTTGATGTGGCTGTTTGTGGGAGGAATACCAAACAGCATTCCCTAATCCCCACTCACAAACAATAACATCTGCCCAATTAAGACATTCTTTACTGTACTTTTCATCATGAGCATTATGACCTGCCCACTGATCCAAGCGAATTTCAAAACGATTACTTTTTTCTAAATAGTCAATTATCAATTTTGCAAACTTTAAATCATGTCCTGCAAAAACTAATTTCACTTTACTCATTTTATCAAGCCTCATATTTGAATTTGTTTTAACATTTCAGTATTGATATGCTGATTATTTCTCTGCTTAAAAGCTTTTGAAACATAATTGTACTTGTCATTACTAAATAGCTGCTTGCCATACTTTAAGTAGTAAGAATAATCAGTTCCCTTTTCAAGTTTTTCTAAAACCGCCTCAAGGGACTCCTTCGCAAAAACTCCTGTCTTTACAATGGTAGAGGCTGGTCTTAACGAAGTTACGAACTCATATTCCTTATTTTTATTTACTTCATTTAAAGATTGATCATTTGCATTAAATTCAAAATATGCACCTTTGCCAATAAAATCACTATCTGTAAAGGTCGTTGCCAGCATCAGGTCGGACAAGTAATTTTCACTATAATAATCATTTTTATCAAAATAAGTGATATACGGTGTATCAATCCATTCAAGCATATTTTGATATTTGTGCATGTAACTTCTTATGAAAGTTTTCACTGTCTTCGTATTATATTTGTTGAATAAGTCAAGGTAGCCTTCAAATGTGTCCACTAACATGTATAGCTCTTTATTCTCATAATTTTGGTTATTAAACAGTTCCAGGACTCTAAAAAACTCATCTTTAGAATGAATCAGTGCGATAGCAGTCACTTTGGGGAGCTGATAAGTGACAGGAAGTCCAACAATATCGCAAATAAATTTCAATCTTTCTGTATACGTATGTTTGCTTAGTACTTCACGAATACCTAGCATAGATTTCCGTCTGTACTCTTTTTCATCATTCAAAAGAACTTTAAAGGTATGGTCGATATCCTGCTCATTTTCAGAGATATTTACTAAATCACCAAACATGACTTCGATACCTTCTGCATAGGTACTGATAACTGGTGTCCCACATGCCAGCCCCTCAAATACCCTGCGTGAAAACATGGTTGGAGAGTCTTTAACCGTATTGACATTGATCATGACATTATAGCCTTTATAGGCTTTATCAATCTCATAATACTTAAGACTTCCCTTGATATTTTCTTCAAATCGTTCAGGGAACCTATGATTTGGCATTAGACCTTTTAAATTTTTCTCATAATTTCGGTCATAAATATCTAAGCCATATTTTGCTGCACAATCTAATACCCGGTCCATATCTCTAGCGCGTTCCTCGTGATGACGATAGTAAGAGCCTGCAAAGCATGCCTTGTTTTCCCGCTGGTCTACAATTTTGATTGGATTATGGATTGCTGGCTGCGCAGCAAAAGGTAAAGCATAAACTTGTTCATGTCCAGCAAGTTCTTTATATTTCGGTACCATTCTTTCATCTGTCGTAAAGATATAATCAAACTTAACAGCAGTTTTAATAAAACGATTGAAGTGGACTGGATCCTCTTTATTCCAAAAAACTGTAGGAATGTTATTGTCATTGCACCATTTAATTAAGCTAAACAGTGGCTTCATATTCTCTTCGCCGTAATACCCTACAAGCTTGTTCCAGCTTCCGTTATTACCTACCCATGCAGATTCCACCATTAGTAGATCCGGTTTATTACTCGTTAATGTTTCAAGCCAATTATCAGGAGTAAACGTAATTAACTCGCATTCTTCTGCATAAGAGGCGGTTGTAAAAACATCAAAAATAACGGCCATCTTTAATTTATTAAGTGGCTTGGGGTTAACTAATTTCAGTTCATACGGCTCACGATTGCTGACAAATTTCATACGATCTGTGTCTGGCAGAACCATCATTTCTTTAATAGTAAACTGGTCTAATTTAACCTTGCCTGCACCACTAATTCTAAAGGCCAGACGGATATCGGTTGTTTCAGGATGAAATCTGAAAGTATTTTCAGTATTTAACCGAAGCTGATAAATTTCCCCTTTCACTTCGCCAACATACTCGACTACCATTGGAATTAATTGAACATCTTCTGGAACTGTTCCGTTAAGTATAAATTCATATACTGCTTCTTTTTTTATGGATAATAATTGTGATATAGGTGGGATGCTATAACTATTATTTTTTTCTTTATAAGAAGCATATGCCCTTTTTTCACCAGTATTTGATTCTACAAGTAAACCATTTTCTTCATTTATTAATTTAATCAATTTATTTGAAGCAAACCAATTTTCTGTATTCATTTCTACAGTTAGTTCGTTTGTTATTTCAATTGGTTTCTCATTTAAACGAATACAAACATGTTGAAATAGTCCGGCACCATTGATTCTCAAAACAAATTTAACATCCGTAGTCTCTTCACTAAAGCTGATAATGGATTGTTCATTAAAGGGTACCTGTTTTAAGGCAATTCTTTTTCTATTTTTATAACAATGGATAAACAGCTCTAAGTTTGAATCTCCAGAGATTTCAGCAGTCGGGTGAATTTCATAATAATGCTTTGCCTTAGGTATCAATACCGTTTTCACAGGCTTTTCATTTAATTTACTTTCATCCATACAGGATAAAAAAAGATATTGTTTTGTGGCCAATTTAGATTCAAAGCAATTTGCTTCCTTGTGTACCAAGATTTTATTATCCTGATATAAACCGAATAGATTAGATTTATTGATATTAAAAACATAATCAAACTTAGGAAAACTTGGAATAGTCGATTTCAATCTATTTGGAAGCCAAAACCCTTCTCCAGAAATTGCAACAGTAGTAAGTTTCAAAGCACCTGTCCCCTGTACTCTTATAGCAAGCCTGATATGCTTCACTTCTGAATCCGGTTTAATTAATTTCTTATGATTTAGATCCACTTGCTGTGTTTCCATCTTTTCATTATGTTTATTATAAAAAACTAGAAATAACTTCACATCAAGCTGGGCGTCCTTTTGCCCTTCAAAAAGAACTTGGAATTTTTGATTTTTGCTAATTGTAATAGGATTTTTGGGGGAACCAGAAAAATTAATATTAGCTTCCTTGTATGGAAAATATATATGTTTTCCCTTTTCCAAATCAAAATAAAAGGAAGAACTATTGCCATCAAAGGTTACAGCTTTTTCATTAGGCATATACCAATTTGTCTGTTCAATACGTGAAAATGAACTATTTTTAGCAGAGGCTTGTCCCCAAACTGAGATATCTTCAATTTGAATTGAATCAATGGTAAACGTACCAGCTCCTACTACTTTAAGTGCTAAGCGAATACCATCGTATTCTTTTGGTATTGTTATTTCCTTTTCGACATTAAAAAGAATTACCCGATCATCAATTCGTTTACCCTTAAGATAAAAGATGGCAAACAACGTAATAGATACGTTATTATCCTTTTTACCATTAATAGAGACTTGGTATGTTTCTCCAAATTGTAAATTTAATTCGTTATTTTCCGGACTTTTCGTAAATTTTGTGTTCTGTTCATAATACGAAAAATATACGTGCTTGCCTTCTAGAAGTTCGGAATAAAATGTATTCTTTGATTGGTCGAATGTAATTGGAGCGTCTGACTGCTTATACCAGCCTGTATTGCCGATTTCATCAACCGTTTTTCTTTCCAAATGTGTAATCTGGGTCTGATTTAACCACTTTCTTGTTTTGTTTATTTGTTCCAATTTTTTTCTAATACCACTGTTCATTAATGACTTACTCCTTTTACATTCGATTTATTTCCTAAAGTTTTTTCGGATATTCCAGTACTTAACTGTTAGTTTCCCTAGAACCGAATTTCTAATGGAGTTATATCGTTTTTCTAGTGCATCGTATTTTTTTTTAAGTTTCTCGTAATCAAGTAATTCAGATTCACGCAAATCTAATTGAATTTTTAACTCTTTTTTTAGTAAAAGAATTTCAGACTGCAGCTTTTGATTTTCAAACTCTAATAATTGAGTCCTTTGATTTTTTTCCACAATTTCCACCATGAAAGTCCCCCCTTTATTTTTCCATTTTTTAATATTTTATATTTTTTTGTGATTGAACTTTAATAGCCAGTCGCTAATCAATGAATCGTTAATTTGTATATTCTTATAAAAACTAAGATTATCGTAGTTGTCATATAAACTTTGGTTTTACTTAGCAGTTATTGTTTAACTAAAATCAGCAGGTCTTTCTGTCAGATGGCCAAAATGGTATAGAATAGATTCAACAATCCTTTTAGAAGCATTTCCATCTCCATAAGGATTTGACGACTTCGCCATTTTGTCATGAGATTCTTTATCAGACAATAATTCATCAGCTAGTGAAAAAATAGTGTCCTCATCTGTTCCAGCTAATTTAAGAGTTCCTGCCTTTACACCTTCAGGGCGTTCGGTTGTATCTCTTAATACCAGGACCGGAACCCCAAGTGATGGTGCTTCTTCCTGAACACCGCCTGAATCAGTCAAAATTAAATAGGCCCTTGAAGCAAAGTTATGAAAATCAATAACATCTAGCGGTTCAATAAGGTGAATTCGATTATTTTCACCGAGTACTCTATTTGCAATTTCACGAACTACCGGGTTCATATGAACTGGATATACCACTTGGATATCATCATGTTTTTCAACTAGTCTCCTTATTGCAGTAAACATATGTTCCATCGGTTCACCTAGATTTTCACGACGGTGTGCGGTAAGTAAGACTAGGCGGTCATCCCCTAACTTTTCTAGTACAGGGTGTGAATAATTTAATTTGACTGTTGTCTTTAACGCATCAATTGCTGTATTCCCAGTCACAAAAATATTTTCATCTTTTTTGTTTTCAACCAAAAGGTTTTGCTTTGACTGTCCAGTTGGCGAAAAATGCAGGTCAGCTAATACACCCGTAAGTTGTCTATTCATTTCTTCAGGATATGGGGAATATTTATTTCCTGTTCTTAGCCCCGCCTCAACGTGTCCAATAGGAATCGAATTATAAAACGCTGCTAAGCTAGCAACAAAAGTAGTAGTGGTATCACCATGAACCAATACAATGTCTGGCTTTTCATCTTGGAACACTTGGTTTAACCCCTCTAGACTACGAGTTGTAACATCAATTAATGTCTGCCTGTCTTTCATGATGTTTAAATCATGATTTGGGACAATTTCAAAAATATTTAATACTTGGTCAAGCATTTCCCTATGCTGCGCAGTTACCGTAACAATTGACTTTATTTTTTCCTGATTATTTTCTAATTCTTTTACAAGCGGGGCCATTTTAATAGCTTCCGGTCTTGTCCCAAATACTGTCATAACCTTCAACCGATTTTCCATTTAAAAACCTCCAAAACAATTAAATATTTATTTATACATTAAGCTACAATTTAGTAATGATAAACTATACTAGTTCTATTTTATTTTGCCTCAGCAAAACCTTGTGTATGCCCATTATAAAGGGAGGATGTATGGTTATTATAAATGTTAAGAAATATATTCTTTTCATTTCCCCAGTTGTATTTATGGCTGGCATTTAATGAGTTGGTCTTCATTTCATCATGCTTAATGTGATTTTTTAATAACCAATTAACCCCCTTTGCGATTGATTCGGAGTCATGTGAGTCAACACAGACTCCAGTTCCATCACCTTCGACAACTCCCTTAATCTCTGGAAAACTGCATGCTACAACAGGTACACCAGACATCATGTATTCAAATAACTTATTTGACGATGCAGAGTAATGATTGAAGCATACATTGTTTAAAACTTGAAACCCTAAATAAGCATTTCGTGTGTATTTTGGCAGTTCTGAAAGTGGGACTTTTGGAAGGAATTTAACCTTATCTTCTAATTTCATTTCCTTAACCAATGCTTGAAGCTGCTTTTTAATTTTCCCATCACCAATGAGGACCAGTATGCCTTCATCGAAAAGTGGAACTGCCTTAATTAATTTATCCAAGCCTCTGCCGGTTTGGATTCCGCCTTGATAAAGCAAGATTTTCTCATTGTTCGGAATTCCTAGCATTCCATGCAAGTCTACTTTCTCTTCATTATTAACTGTTTGTTTAAATGGATAATTATGAACCACATGGGGATAAAATCCATATAAGTCTTCATTATATTTTGCTCTAGTATGATTTTCAACAATCATTTGGTCTATCTTTTTAATAAGAAAACCCTCAAGTTTTCCATAAATAGGACTTTGGTAACCGGTACGGCTTGTTTGAACCTCATGAGAATCATAAATAAGCTTTTTCTTTTTTAATCGCCATTTGGAACAGATATATCCTTGCGGAAGTGTATTTAAATCATTGGAATGATAAATATCATATTTCCTTTGAAATCCTTTTAAAATCATCCTAAGGATGAGCGTTCCTCTAACCCAAACAACATTTAATTTTGTTTTTAACATTAACACCGCTAATACAGTAAGAATGGAAAATATAATAGGAGATAAATAGATTAAAAGTCCCCATAGAAGCAGACCTAGAACACCAAGCCATTTATTTCTGATTGATAATCTGTATAGCTTTTGGATAGTTTCTAATAAAATGGGATATCTTCTAATCCTATATACCTTAAAAAGACTGTTCCTTTGCTCAAATTTTGGTAAGTTTACATCTTTTGGGTCGTGGATACAAATCAAATCAACCTCATAGCCAGCCTCTGATAAAGCGGTACATTCTCGTAAAACTCTGGCGTCGTTTGTAAAGTGATTCCATACAAACATGCATACTTTTTTAGACATGTGCGTAACATTCCTTTTAAAAAATTATTTAATATACTCGACAAGTTTATTAATATTAATCTCCCAATTGAATTCACTAAGAATTACCTGCTGCGCTTTGTGAGACATTTCACTTCTTAATGCATCATCATCTAGCAGCTTCTTTATATGCTCTAATATTAACTTCGGCTCATGCTCATTAATGGCGAGCCCGATTTCTTCATTATTAATAACGTCCTTGGCATAACCATCCACAATACCAACAATTGGGACACCGCATGTCATATAATCAATGATTTTACCAGGCAGTACCGTTTTAAAGACTTCTTTATCTTTTAACGTAACTAATCCTAAATCATGATCTGCAATTATTTTAAAGCATTCTTTTTTAGTCAAAGGGTTAATAATCGTAACATTTTTATGATCTTTTATGGACTCAATTAACTGCTTTTTATGAACCCCATAACCGATAATTGTCAGTTTTATTCCTTCATCCTCTAAAAATGGAACTAGCTGATCAATTAATTCAGTATTTTGTGCAAGGCCGAGATTTCCTGCGTAAATAATTTTTTTAGTTTTGCCTTTCTTTTCGGTGAGCGGAGCTAATTCTTCTTTAATGGAGCCATTCGGTATAAATAGTAAATCCTGAACTCCTGCTATCTTTTTAATATGCTCTTCAAAACCTAAGCTATTAATGACTATTTTGTCAGCCTTTTTATATAGCAGTTTTTCTAGAATTTCAAACCCCTTTATTATGAAGACATGATTAAACACCCCTACACCTTTTAAGGATTCGGGCCACAAATCCCTAACGTCTAAAATCATTTTGCATCTATACTTAAATTTTGCAAAAAGACCAACAAATCCCGTAAATATTGGTGGAGAGGTAACAAAAATATAATCAAAATTATGTTTATCTTTCATAATAAGTAAGGCAAATTTGAATGCAATTTCCAAATAATACATAAGTCTGTTAAATATACTATTGGAGTACTTTCTATTTTTTATAGAAATTCGTCGTATGTGATCTGTGTCTTTATTTAACAGATCCTCGTCCCAAAAGTCCCCATTTATATAAATTTTCTTATTTGGGTATGATGGTTCAGTTGTTAAAATTGTTACATCGAGGTTTTTCTTTTTTAATAACATGTACAGATGCTTCATGCGATTTGCATGACTTCCGATCTCTGGATAAAAATGCTGCGTAATAATTAAAACCTTTTTCACTTACTGGTGCCCACCTTTATATACCCAATCTGCTATAATTATACTTCTTTTCATATTTTAGCTAAATTATTCATCGAAATTTGTAATATAATGTAAGATAATCATATATAATATTACATCTATAGGTTGATTATTTAAAGACATTTTAGTTGATTTACATTAAATACCATTAACTATGAAAAAATTACCTTATTTTTTCCCATATAAAATATATATTATCAAAAAATGTCATCAAAATGTCGATTTTTCGCTAAATTTACTTATTCTTAATACTTTTCTGTCGTCCCATCCTTTTTTAATGATAAAAAGCTGCTCATTGAACAGCTTTTTATCACCATAGAAATATTACATTTCTTAATACGATATTGCCCTTCTACTTTGGTTACCCCAAATCCGATTAAACACCTTTTTGCTGATCTTGGCATTTTTTTCTCCAGTCCAGCAATCATTATAGTAATAGTTGCTTTGATCTAAACCAGTCAGTACTAGCGCATGTACAGAAAATCCATGCATCGGTGAAACTAGGACAACGATTGGTTTGCCATTACGAAGTTGTTTTTCGATAGCGGCATTGCTTTTGCCAGTTAGATTAACAGAGCTGCCTGCGTGTTTTTTGACTAACTTCATTAAAGCAGGGGGATAAATCGTCCAGCCTTGCTTTGTAAATGGATTGCCGACGTATCCATAGTTTGGATTCGATGAGTGCCGTGGCATTTCCTTCGCTAAGCTGACTTTATTGACACGTGCACCTTTATACTGCAGCATCATCGTAACTGCGGTAATCTCACAGCCAGTTGGTAATTCCGGTCTTTGGTTAATTAATGGTACGTTTAATTTTTTACTTGAAATTTTATTACCATGCTTTCCATAAACGGTTTTTGATGAATACTGATACCAAGCAAGAATCCGTTGCGTACCATTTTCTTTTTTTGTTGCCTTTGTCACATAACCTGAGGTATTAAGATCAAAAACATATTTGATATTTTTCCCGTGCTTTCCATAAACGGCTTCAGAATAATATTCATACCAGGAAAGAATTCGTTTTGTTCCTTTTTCCCTTTTTGTTGCTTTAGTAACATATCCTAATCCATTGATATCAAAAATATATTTAATCATTGTTCCATGGGAACCATAAACCGCTTTTGGATAATACTCATAATAATTAGTAACTTTTTGCGTTTTTCCGTCCAGTCTTTTTGCCTTTGTAACATATCCACCACTATTTAATTGAAAAATATATTTAATATTTTTCTTTGAATCTTGTAATTTAGCTCCTGAATAATATTGACGTATCTCTATTAATTTACTACCTGAATAAACTTTCGCGCTGCTTATTTCCCCATTGCTGTTAAGATGGTAATCAAACTTTTTCCCGTCGTCTGTACTTTGAACAGTATTCCTTGTATCTGCCTCCACAATTTGAACAGACATAGGTAAAGTAATTGCCAAGATTAACATAAAAGCTAATAATCTCTTCCCCATGATTTTCTCCTTTCTATTAAAATTCAATTAATAAAGAAAGAATTGTCTTTTTGTGATTGGATTCATACCATCAAAGGTTTAATAAAAACCTAATCTTTATTTGTTTTTTCCATTTCCTCTGGTGGCAGATGGTTTCCATATTTTGTTTTTGACTTATATTGATACGAAGAAAGAATTCGCTTCGTCCCCTTTTCTCTTAAGGTTCCTTTCTTTATATAACCAAAGACATTCAGGTTATAGATAAATTTAATGTTCTTACCATGGGTACCATAAACCGTTTTTGGATAATACTCATACCATGAAAGAATTTGTTTTGTTTCCTGTGCTTTCTTCGCTGCCTTTACTACATAACCTGAGGAATTAAGCTCATATATATACTGAATATTATTTCCATGATGTCCAAATACCGTTTTAGGGTAATATATATAATGGCTGGTAACTTTTTGAGTTTTTTAATCAAGCTTAACTGCGTGCTTAATCGTCTTATCACTATTTATGTCAAAACTGTATTTTATATGTTTATTTGCAGTATTAATATTACTTGAGGGATAAAATTGTTGGATTTTGAATAACTTCTTCCCTGTATAAATCTCTGCATATGTAATTTTCCCGAGACCGTTTATGTGATATTTCGTATTCCCTTTCCCTACGACTTTCGCAGGAACTGTCTTGGCATTATGATGTTTATAAACAATCGCAGCCAAATCATAATCACCTATTGATTATACGGAATATTTCTTCTGATAATCGTCTGCATAAATGGCTTTTTATCATAAAGATTCCCTTTAAAAAAGTGTCCAACCTTCACCTATTCCCCACCCTTATTTTACAAGTTTACATTTTTCTATTATTCTAGCAAAAAAAACCATATATTTATATAGATTTTACTATTATAGGTTTTGAAATGATTATATAAAATGTCTAAAGCCCTATATCTTTTTATCGAAAGTCAAAAAAACTTTTCCAGTTCCTCCAATAATTTTTTAGCACTTTTTCAAATATATGTATGAAACTTCGACGAAATCTGCTATTCTATTACATGTGTTTGACATTTTATTTTGGAGGAAAAAATAAATGAGGTCTGAAAAAAAGAAGAAAAGAACATGGCTTCGTGTTACTGGAATTATAATTTTATTACTCGTAATCGGAATCGGAGGTTATGCCTTTTCAGTCTATAGATCACTAACAAATGCAGTTGATACGATGCACCAACCTATAGATCGAAAGTCTGATAAACGTACCGAAGAGGTATCTTTACAAAATAAGCAGCCTTTTTCTGTACTGCTTTTAGGTGTTGACCAGCGTAAAGGTGACAAAGGCCGTTCAGATACGATGATTGTATTGACTATTAATCCTAAATTAAATTCAGTTAAAATGTTAAGTATTCCACGTGATACCCGTACTGAAATTGTCGGCAAAGGGACGATGGATAAAATTAACCATGCCTATGCCTTTGGTAATGAAGAAATGTCGATGAATACAGTGGAACATTTCTTGGACATTCCGATTGATTATTATATTAAAGTGAACATGGAAGGTTTCAAGGATATCGTTGATGCAGTTGGCGGTATTACCGTTAACAACGATTTAGATTTCTCTCAAGGCGGTTACCATTTCCCTAAAGGGGAAGTCACTTTGGATGGTAAAAAAGCTTTAGCCTATACCCGCATGAGAAAACAGGACCCTTCAGGTGACTTCGGCCGCCAGCACCGCCAGCGTGAAATTATTCAAGGTGTTTTAAGAGAAGGGGCAAGCCTTTCCTCATTAACCAAATATCAAAGTATTTTTGCCGCACTTGGCAATAATGTAAGAACGAACCTAACGTTTGATCAAATGATGAATATTCAAAAGAACTATAAGAGCGCTGCCGGCAGTGTAGAACAAATGACTATTAAAGGAAGCGGCTCAAAAATCAACGGGATTTATTACTACATCGTTGACGATGCAGAAAAGCAGCGATTGCATGATGAATTAACAGCACAATTAGACGTTAAATAATGAAATAAAAACTCTGCCTTACATTTAGTTAGGCAGAGTTTTTATTTTTAGAAAAAGTCCCATTCATCAATTTGGTACCAATATTTGTTTCCTAATCCATCTTGATATTTAATAACATAGAATAAATAGTCTGTAGTGGGTTTTGTATAGGTAATCGTATTGACCCCTGGTTTTAAAGTGTATTTCATTAGATCAAGCTGTGTGCTTCCAGAATCGTCCTCATACACATAAAGTATCATTGTTACCTGTTGTGATGTGTCAATGTTCAAGCTCATGCTATCATGATAAAATCTGGATTCAGATACATTATTAAATGAAACCCCATGAGAATTTAGCCAGGATGGGTTGTCGCTGGAGCTCATTTTTCCCTTAACACTAAATTTCTGTCCAATGGCATTTTCCCCTGTAATTACAAAATAATAAAAGTCATCATACTCCTCATTCCCATTTTCATTTTTTCCATCCCAGCGGAAGTATTGATTGCCAGCGTTCATAGGCTCATCCTTCTTGATGGTTTGCACCTTTTCATTACTCTGATTAAAGATTTCTATTGTCACATTCCCTGGATTAGACAAATGATAATAGACCTCACTGGCAATAGTGGAATGTACGTTCAGTGTTACAATTGAAGGATAACTGATGACTATTTTTGCTAATTCGACAAGAACATTTCCTTTAAAAGTTTGAGAAAGACTATATTTATCGGTCACTTCAATTTTAAACTGGTAATCCCCGTCCGGAACTGGTTCAAGCTTTTCATTTGTTCCATCCCACTGGAAACTATTTTTCCCCGCTGATTCGGCTGCATCCACTTTGATATTCTTCATAAGGTTGTTACCTTGATAAATACCCACCGTCACCTTTCCAGGCTTAAGCAGCTGATATTCAATAGTCAGTGGTGTGTTTGTTTTTACATAAAAGTCCTTATCGGCCTGAATCGTCGGGATCCGCCAATCCTGCAGTGAAAAACGCAAGCTGCTCATTGTCGTTGTGTTCCCAGCAATGTCTTTCGCCTGAACAAAATAGTAGTATTTCCCTTCTGGTACTAGTGTACCTTTATCGTTTTTCCCATTCCAACTGACGTTAACAGTACCTGGTTTAGATTGTTTGTTCAGTAATTTTTTGATGATTGTTCCCTTGTCATTTTTTACATAAACGATCAGACTTGAGGCTTCTTTTAATTCTATTTTAGCAGCATGGTTCGTCTTATTATCCATCTTAAATAAGGTTGAGCTTAGCGTAAGCTTTGCCCCAGGACGAACGGTATCCACCTTGATTTGAACCTTCTTGGATGCTCCTGCTTTATTATGGCTGTCAATAAAAGACATAACTAAGCTATATACTCCATCTTTCACCGTTTTCCCTTTTGCACTCATGCCATTCCACACAATGTGATGCTTACCCGCTGCTAACGATTTCTTATTTAGAATCGTGTTCACGTTTTTTCCAGATTGATCTTTGATCACAGCATTTACCTTCACTTTTTGCGTTAACTCGTAAGGAATGGTAATTTTCGTGCTTGCTTTTGGTGAGAAGGTATAGGTGCCTGACACCAATATAGCAGCTTTTGTATGATTGACGACTTTAAGGCTTGCACTTTTGTAAACTGAAGCCTTGCCGTTTGTCACTTTTACTTCTACCTTGTAGGTTCCTGATGGTACAAACTTTTTATTGTCGTTTTTTCCGTCCCAATAGAGAGTGAATTTCGTGCTGGCAGTAGCTTTATTAGTGACGACCTTTCGTATGGTTGTACCCTTTGAATTTTTGACAGTTAAAGAAATCTTGCCATTCCCAGCTGTTTTAAAGGAAATCGCCGATTTATTTGTACCCTTCATTGTATACGTCTTTGGTACGGTTATGCTGGAAATTGGTACTGGAGTGTTCGAAACCGCCTTATCAGCATCGATTCTTCCATAACCGTAGAAGGAGTCCCATCCTTTTGTTCCAAGGTCAACAGTGGATTTTCTTAAAATGCCTTCTACTTGTCCAGGACTTAAAAATGGATTTCTCGAGCGGACAAGTGCCGCGACTCCTGACACAACCGGTGCTGCCATAGACGTCCCGCTTTCATAAGCAAAGGAATTTCCCGTCACGGTAGAAAAAATATTAACTCCAGGTGCTGCGAGATCAATATATTTGCCGCGATTGGAAAAATAAGCAATCTGATCTCCGTTTGTCGTAGCGCTTACCCCTAAAACAGCTTCGCTGGCAGCTGGATAGACAGGTAAATAACTGCCATCATTACCAGCAGCAGCAATTAGTAAAACGCCTTTGGATTTTGCATACTTAACAGCCGTTTCGATAGTGTCGCTGTATCTGTAACTTCCCAAACTCATATTAATAATATCTGCACGATGGTCGGCTGCATATTTGATTGCTCTCACGATGGATTCAGCTGTAGCTTGTTCACCCGTAAAAACATTGATGGGCATGATTTTAATGTTTGGAGCAATCCCTGCAATTCCTGTTTTATTAAAGCTTGCTGCGATAATTCCGGCGACATGGGTTGCGTGCAATTGTGCAGGATATGAGGAACCACCGGTCACAGCATTGTAGGGTTTAACAATTTTCCCCTTCAGATCCGGATGAGTCTGCTGAACACCGTCATCAATTACCGCAACCGTGATGGCGGATGAACCCTTTGTTTTATCCCAAGCTTTTGGCGCTTGAATTTTATCCAGATACCATTGCTTTGAATAGTTTGGCTCATTAGGTATATAGGTTTTGGTGAATTTATAGTTTGGCTCTACCAAAGCAACCTGTTTATTAGTTAATAGCGTTTTAGCGATGTTTTTCAACTCCGCTCCGCTAGGCACTTTAACAATGGAAAAGTCGCCGTTCAATAATTGTGAATCCTCTTGGGCGTTTGCTTCTTTGAGAATACTTGAGCGTTCCGCTGAAGTTGTTTCTGGTTTAAATTTAACAATCAACTCTTGCTCAACAAATTCCTTCTTATCCTTAAATAGAGTATCAGGATTAATTTGTTTAGACTGGATTGTAACTTCATTCGCCATTGCAGGTGATGTCATACATATTATGCATAGAAAAAATAGGATAAATGACCATATCGATTTTGGCCCCACTTGTACTCCCCCGTTATGATACTAGTAAATTGGAATTCTATTAATTTACATTCTAGCATGTTCAACATTTGTTGCGGCAGATGGTAAAAAATTTATTCTTATTGAAAATTGCCTAAAAAAAGTCCCCTGCCAGGATCCATAATCGGCCCTAGGGCAGGGGTTTTGATAGGTTTAGTTTGTTACCTCTTCAGCTGCCGCTTCAATTGTTTTTGATTCACTTTGTTCACTTACATTTCCGGCCTTATCGGTTGCTGTAACGGTGATAACAGTTCCAGCCTCCACATCCTTAATTTCCACAATGAAGTTACGATCCGCTGCTGTTTTACCTGTTGCAATTGCTTTGCCGCTTGCAAAAACGGTGATTATCGATCCAGCTTCTGCTGTTCCTTTTACCTCAGTTGTTGTAGCAGAGGTTACCTGTGGTGCCTCAGGAGCGGTTTTGTCAGCGACTTTTACAGTTTTCACTGTTAAATTTCCTGCTTTATCCTTAACGCTTACCTTAATAGTTGATTCGGCTTTTTGCATTGGTATCACAGCTTTGTAAGTTCCTTTCGAATCAACAGATTTTGCTGGGTAACTCTTAGAACCAATAGTCACATTAACAGATGCTCCTGCTTCTGTTTTTATAGTAACTCCTGTCGATTGATCTGAAACTGGCTCAATAGAAACAGATGGTGCTGTTTTGTCAATAACAGTTACACTTCTAGTGGCTTTATTACCCGCTTTATCCTTTGAAACGATTGTAATTTTTGTACCTGCTTTTTGTTTATTAGACAGTGTTACATTGAAATATCCATTTGATTTAGCTTGGGTATTCTTTGTCCACTTTCCGATTGAAACTGTTACATTTGCTTTTGCTTCTGTTTTTACAGACACTTTGTTATCTTTATCTGAAATTGACTTAACAGATAAAGATGGAGCTGTTTTGTCTAGAACTGTTACACTTTTGGGTTTACTTACGTTTCCTGCTTTGTCCTTAGCTGTAACGGTAACTTTTTTACCAGCTTTTTGCTTTGGAATTTTAATTTTAAAATTCCCTTTCGTATCTGCAGTTTTGCTATATTTCTTTGAACCAATTACAACGGTTACTGTTGCTTTGGCTTCTGTTTTTCCAGTTACATATATTGACTTGTCAGAAACGGTATTGACTTTCGATACTGCTGGAGCTTTAATATCAATATTTTTAAAATATGAAGCGGCCAGCTGATTAAATGTTTTTTTGGAAGTCGTGATTCTGACTTTCGTCCCAAGGTTTACCTTTGAAAATAATTCACGAACCTCCTTGTTATGCATCCTGATACATCCGCCAGATATGTATTTCCCAATCGAGCTCTCATTATTATTACCGTGAATGGCGTAAGTTGTCCCCCATGTTCCCCTTGCATTTAAACCCATCCAGCGATTTCCTAATGGATTTCGCGGGTCGCCGCCTTTAATCCCACCTGTATAGTAGGGACGATTGACGATCTTATTGACAATTTTAAATTCTCCTTCTGGGGTTAAGCCTGGCGTTCTTCCTGTTGCCACTGAGTATGTTTTTACTAATTTACCATTTTCATAGAATGCAAGTTTATTAATCTTTTTATTAATGATAATTAATTGCTGTTTTGTACTTGCCTCTGCCTGTTGCGCTTGCGGAAAGGACATAAAGGTTAAAAATAAAACTATTAAACTAATAACAATGCGTTTTAACACCATTGACACCCCTCACATGTTTCCATTTATTTCAAAGATAACACAATCGTAAAATTTGTAACACTATTTTCACATCAAAAATTTCGCTATTTTTTTACATATTATCACTGCTAAAATGATAGATTTTCGGGGTTTAACGACCAAAAAAAGGGCCCTATTTCAGGACACCTCTCTCAATTCAAATGGTTTACTAGAGTCTAAACAGCTTTTCCGTTACCTTTTGGAGTCTCTGCTTGCAGCACTCCGTTTTCGTCAAAGAGGTACCATTGACCCTTAATCTTCACCCAGCCGGTTTGCATTACGCCTTTATTGTCCAGGTAATAATGTTTACCTGAAAGCTCTAACCAGCCGGTCTGCATAATTCCGTTTTCGTCAAAATAGTAGCGTTTGCCGTCTATTTCCTGCCAGTTCGTCTGCAATTCACCGTCTGAATTAGCATAGTAGTCTTTACCTTTCACTTTAGTCCAGCCGGTTTGCATTTCACCCTTGTTGTTAAAGTAATAATTTTTGCCTTCTACTTTGGCGAAACCTGTTAGCCTATTTCCATCGGCATCAACGTAATAGCGTTTACCGTCTTTATCCTGCCAGCCGTCCTTTACAACCCCATTAGCATCAAAGGAATAGCTGACACCGTCGATGACAATATTGCCTGTTTGCCTTGCCCCTGTTGTTGAATCGAGATAATAGGTCTTGCCATCTAACTCAAGCCATCCAGTAACCTTATTACCTTTTTCATCAAGGTAGTACCATGTGCCATTGATCTCAACCCAGCCAGTTTTGATTTCGTCAGCTGCAATAATTCGTTCTTCCACTTTTGGTGCAACTGGGCTATTAGTTCTAATATAATCAGTTAAAATCTCATAGTCGACAATAAGCAATTCATGAATGCGTCCATCATCTTTTGCCTTCTTGAACATTGTGAAGCCGTCGCCGCCGTCAGCTACGAAGGCATTGGTCGCAACAGAGTATGTCTTCTTCAAGTCGATTGGCTCATAGCCGTCAGCTGTTTTTACATTTACTTCCCAGACTCTGTCATAGGCTTGCTTATTCGGATCGTACTTAAATTGCAGCCCGGATACCTGCATGAACTGGCCCGCGCCGCTTTCTACCCTACTGACACTGTGCTCAAGGGCATCCCAAATTTCTTGTCCTGTCAGATCAAGCGTCACGAGTAAGTTAGCGAATGGCATTACCGTATGAATATGGCCTAGAGTAACATCGCCCTGTGGAATCGAAGCACGAATACCGCCGCCATTTTGCATCGCAATTGTAGTGTTATTTTTCAAAATTTCGTTAGCTCTTTGAGCCATTGAATCGGCAATCAGGTTGCCAAGGTTGGTTTCTTTGTAGCGGACATTGTTTCGTTCGCCGTCAAGGAATACATCTGTAGAACCTACAACTGTCTTTTTCAGTTCATCTAACGGAACCTTTAATTCATTTACTTTTGCTAATGCCTCTTCGTCTGCGGCATATTCGTTAGTATTAAAGTTAAGAAGCTTGCCGTCTTGGGCTGTGACTACACCGTTTTCGTCAAAGCTAACATCTAGAACCCCTAAATAGTTCAGATATTCGTTTGCCTGGACAATGACTGTTGGTTCTGCTTTTTCCATCACGACTGGTTTTTCCAGCTTCGTATGGGTATGTCCGCCGACAATAACGTCAATGCCGTCCACTGCCTTAGCCAGCTCTTGGTCTGGACCATAGCCTAAGTGGGATAGGACAACAATTTTGTTAATGCCTTGTTCTTTTAGTGAAGCAACAGTTGCTTTTGCTTTTTCAACAGCATTTTCAAAAACAACATCTTTTGAAGGGTTAGCAAGAAAAGAAGTATCCTCGGTTGTTAAGCCAAATATACCAACTTTTTCACCGTCTACCTCTTTAATGATAGCAAGATAAATATTGCCGCCTTCAGGTGCTGCACTGATTTCATTTTTGAACAATGCCCCTAGAACAGGGTCCTTCGTTACATTTACATTTGCCGATACCATCGGGAATTTCATGTCTTTGATAAAGTCAGCCAGGACATTTGAGTCTTTGTCAAATTCATGGTTTCCAAATGTCATTGCATCATATTTAAGATTATTCATGAACCATAAATCGGCTTTTCCAAGGTATTGATTGAAGTAAAGCGTACCAGAGAATACATCGCCTGCATCCACTAGCAAGGCTTTAGGCTTTACTGCACGTACTTCTTTTACAGCCGTTGTCAGCTTCGGATATTTTTCCACATTGGCATGAGAATCGTTCACGTGCATGATAGTCAGGTCAATTGCTTTTGGTCCTGGCGGTATCACTTCGCCCTTCAGGTCAATCTGTGCCATAACCGGATCATGGTCACTGACTCGCCCATGTGCCTCAACAAACGGGGAGTTGATGTGGACGATATCGATTTCCGAACGATCGGCCAGGTTGTTGGAAACAAGCATATGATCAAGCACCTGTGAGTTTCCTTGATAGTTATAAGTAAATCTCTCTGTTGCCGGAACTTTTTCGATTAAGTTTGTTAATTCATTTCCTTTTAGTTTCGTAAGCGGATTAGAGAATTCAAAGTCATTCAAATCGCCGAGAACAACAATGTTGGCATCCGTGTTTTTACTTTTTACATCTTGGATAAAGTTGTTCACTACGCCGGCAATCTTCATTCTTTGAGTTTCACTGCCAAGTGTAGGAGGCTGATTTTTCCCAAAAATCGGCTGATCGCCGCCCTTTGAGTTAAAATGATTAGCAATAACAATAACATCTTCACCATTAAAGGTGAACTCAGCGGCCAATGGTTTACGGCTCGATTGAAATGCCTCATTTGTTGGATCAATTCTGCCAGGGTTTAGAGTTAACGAATCGTTTTCGTAGCCGACAGCCTGTGTTGCTGTTCCTTTTGTGCCAGGCTTTAAGCTGACGCGATCCGGATTATAGATGAATCCGACACGGATGTTGCCGTTTGGCGCCCCGCCGTCTTGATTTTCGACTGGTGCAATATCCGTCCAGTTATAGGCTGGACCGCCGTTAGCTTTAATCGCATCAATCAAAGCTTGGTAGTTTTGCGATGCGTCGGTCCCTCCAGACGATTCGCCGTTATTATCCTGGACTTCCACAAGCCCAACGATATCTGGGGTGTTTAAGTTTTGAATGATAGACTTAGCGATTTTGTCTGTTTTAGCCGTATCTGCCTTTGTATAGTTTTCCATATTGTAGCTGGCAACCGTCAGCTTGTCCTCATTTTTTACAAGGTCTGTAACTTCCTGCTTATAATCGCTTTCGACCAATGGCGGAAGGTCTGCCTTATTGGTTAATAGTTTATAGTTTTGAAACGTATAGGTAATGACACCTGTTACTGTACCGTCAAAGCGATCGCCTGTTTTTGAAACAAAATTTCGGTCGCCGAATAACAGATGAATCCGTTCAGGATTCATGTTTTCCTTCGTAATTGGTACTCCGCCCGGTGTCGTGTAGGTCTTGCCTTCCACTTTCCCGGCGATGACCGGAATTTCACCGTATTTTTGAGGAGCGACAGCTGTTGGATTTTCCACTGCTACCCGCATTCCTTCAATGCTTTCATAAAAATCAATGCCATCTTCTTCAGGATCGAAGTTGGCGAACTTATCATTATCTACAACTTGAGCTGGAATTTGGATGTCTTTTCCAATAACGAGTGCTGGCGGCAGTTCTTGGCCGCTTTTATGGACTGTAACGCTGCCCGTATTTGCATCTATTTCTGTGGTAGCTAGGTCTGTTTGCAGCATGTCGCTGTAGCCTTCGAGAATCCACTCTTTTACAAGACCATTGACGGATACAAGGTCACCAACTTTGACACCGTGGGTCTTTTTGTAAACGAGAATTCCTTCAGATGTTTTCGGGTTGTTATCAGGATTTGGATCCTGAATATAGAAATTGCTGCCGTCTTTAACAAATGTGACTACACCAGTGACACCTGTGACATTTTGTCCCTTATACGGTGAGTCATGGGTTTCACCTTGGATGGCACTGATTTTGATGCCATCGGTTGGGACTGGCGGCGGGTCACCCGGATCCCCTGGGTCACCAGGATCGCTGCCTTCCGTGAAGCTAATGGCGCTCGGTGATTTTAATCCCGGCACGGTAAAGTAAGTTTCCAGTGAGCCGGTTACTAAAACCTGTTTTCCAATATTTCCAGGGTTGGTCATAAGTCCAAATTGTGCCCGATATCCGGATGTTAATTGTACCGGAAGAAGTTTTGTCGTATCTTTTTCCGTTGGACTGTCGGCAATTGCAAAATTATAGTCATCCTTAAATGGTGAATTAAAGTTATATGATTTAGTACCTGTTGCGTGGGCTACAATATACCCCTTCACTGTCGCTGTTCCAGAGTTGTTCGCAATCGCTTGGGCTACGGTTATGTAGTTTTCAGCGGCGCTCGCATGGTGAAGGTAAGGTAACACGTAGCTTGCAAGCAGTGTGAAAATAGCAGTGAAAATAAACAATTGTTTTTTGAAAAACCTCATCCTCTTCCCTCCTGTTTTCTATAAAGATTGTAAAACCGGACTCATTCCTCCTCTATTAGGTTTTTTACCAGGGGTTTTAGACGTATAGACAAATAGACGTTCCAAACTTCTTATTAAGAAGGTTCTATGTTTTCGTGTGTTAAACTTTCCCCTTGGACCCCCCTAGAATTGGCCTATCCACCTATATTTTAGTGTATATTTTTTGCTTAATCTACAATATTTAGCACTATTTCCATCCACGCCCATCCGACTAAATACCTAAAAAGAGACAGGTTTACGAAAACTTTACAATAAAAAGACTCAGCTGAGATAAGCACGGATGATGTTTAAAAAAAACAAAAAGGAAACCTAAGTTGTTGTAGACTGGTTTCCTTTTTGTTGGGAATTACAATAATTTCCCTTTATTTAGTTAATTGCAGTTCTTTATTATGTTTTTCGTCAATCTTCTTTTCGATCCTCGCTAGCTCCTTCTTATTTGAAAGAATCTCCTTTTTATTGTTATTAATCAAAATTTGCATATTTACATGTTGCTTTCTCAAATCTAACCTTCCCTTCGTGTAAGTATTTGTCGATTATTTTTATATTTTAAATATATCACAAGATTGTGAAATAATAAACAATTTTGTATTTATACTTATCACTATGACTTTTGGTTATTGTTTTTTCAAAATATCCCCATAAATAAATGGTGCTTTTGTCTTGTTTTGTAGTAATATATTATTAATTTCCATTAATTGAGTAGATAGGGAGTGCTCCTATGTTGACTCCTTCCCAGCAAAAGGTGAAACAAGAATTAGATGAGTTAAAGGCAATAGGTTCATATAATCATGGTAGTGATATGAATTTTCCTAGGACTGAATTACCAGCCTCTAAAAACCGTGTTTATTTTTCTATTGGACTAGTTTTGTTTCTGGTAGTCATTTCGATTGCTGCTTTGTATTTTTCAACTCCGTCCCAAACAAAAATTAGCAGCTATTTAACGAAAGAGCAGCAATATAATAGAAAGAGCTTGAAACTTTTTAATGATTTTGCCGAGAAAACTAGTGGTGACCTCGAATCCGATGTGTTAAAGCAGGCATCCTTAGTTAAGAAGGCGGATGATTTGAGCGCCCCCTCAGGTTTTGAAAAACATAAGCTTGATTTCATCGACGTGATGCAACATCGATTGGACATTCTTACATATCTATCTGAGAATAAGCAGGCGGACACCTTGCTGCTGAAAAAATTGCTTATCGAATTGGATGTGAAACAGGAGCTTGCCCAGGACAGTCTATTGAAAGCCTTTGATAGAGAAGAGATTCAATATGAGGAACATGTTGATGGGGCGTTTCGGTATTGGATAGGGAAAAAATCTTTTCGATATGAGTAGTAAAAATGTTGGATTGGGAGTGTCCCTATAGAGAAGGGAAGTTCCCTTTTTTATTTGCTCTGCTTTTTAGAACTTGTTTTTACCAGCGGCCTTCTTTTGTACCCTGCTCAGGCAATAAAACTCACTTCTTTTTACCCTTGAATCCTCTTCGTTACACCGCCCGGGCAATATAAACTGCTTCTTTTTACCGTTGAATTCTATTCTTGACATCACCCGGGCAATAGAACACAAATTCTTTTTACCGGGGCCCCACTTTACTGACCTCACTCGGGTAATAAAAATCCTTTATACTGCTTGAAATCTGATGACTGTCCACCTGGAATGGACAAATGTCCATAAATGGTGTCAGGCACCATGTGAAAATTTCACATGGTGCCTGACACCAAAAACTGACACCAAAAAACAATTCCTATTTCCTCTAATGATTTGCAAATCCAGTATAGTGGAACCCTAATGCTTCGACAACTGCCTTGTCGACCATGTTTCTTCCGTCAAAGATATATGGTTGTTTCATTAGTAGTTGGATGGCCATCCAGTCGAGTTGTTTGTATTCATCCCAATCGGTGCAAAGAATGACAGCGTCGGTGCCTGACACCGTTTCTGCTACTGTTTGCAGCTGCTGGCAGTGTGGACCGATTGGCAAACCCGTGGTCCCTTCTTCAAGTTTGACTATAGGGTCGTGCATTTTAATATTGGCTCGTTCTTTTAATAAATGATCGATTAACACCAGACTTGGTGATTCTCTGGTATCATCCGTATTAGCCTTAAAGGATAATCCAAGAACAGCGACGGTTTTCCCTGCTAAATTGCTTCCAAGTCCCTGTTTGATTTTATCCAAAAGATAAAGAGATTGTTCTGCATTAACCTGCACTACCCTCTCTAAAATAGTTAGCGGAATTCCATTGGCATTCGCTGTTTGCAGCAGGGCGTTCACATCCTTCGGAAAGCATGAGCCGCCGTAACCCATACCCGCCTTTAGAAAGTGAGGGCCAATCCGCTGATCAAGTCCAATTCCCTGTGATACATCGTCGACATTAATGCCCAGACGGTCGCAAAGTCTCGCTAGCTCATTGATATAGGAAATTTTCATTGCTAGAAAAGAATTGGCAGCATATTTTATCAATTCAGAGGATTTTGGATTCGTTTCAATGATTGGGCATTGGAAGCCCTGATACAATTCCCTCATGATCCCCCTGGCTTTTTTACTTGTTGTACCGATGACAATTCGATCAGGATTTAGGGCATCATAGAGCGCTGAACCTTCACGCAGGAATTCGGGGTTAGAAACGACATCAAATGGTATGGGCTCCTTTTGGCAGGATTTTATCCACTCTGTCACTAATTGTGCTGTCCCCACCGGCACAGTACTCTTTGTTACGACAACTTTATACTCTTTCATATGCTTCCCGATGGATTGGGCAACATTTTTTACATAGGTAAGATCAGCGCTTCCATCTTCCTGCTTTGGAGTACCGACACAGATGAAAATAACGTCATTCTTTTTGATGGCTTTATTCGTATTATTTGTAAAAAGGATATTCCCTGCTTGAACATGCTTCGATAGCAGCTCCTCAAGTCCTGGTTCATAGAAATGTAATTTACCAGCATGCAAAGCTTTGAGTTTCTGTTCATCAACGTCTAATCCGGTTACTTGGTGACCCATTTCGCAAAAAATTAGTCCAGTAGTCGTCCCAACATAACCTGTTCCGACTATTAAAATTCTCACAGCTGACTATTCCCCTTCCTCATCACCTAAAAAATACCCGTCCGTTTTCAGTTAGAACTAGTAATAATGTATTCTTAAGTGCAAGTAGAGGAAGGTTGTCCACTCTAGAAAGGGCTCTAAACAAGCCTTTGGTGTCAGGCACCATGTGAAATTTTCACATGGTGCCTGACACTTCTAAATATCAAACTGTTTTCCTAGATTTTTTACAGGGTTATCCACAAGGTTTACGTAATTGTTAACAAAATAGTTTGAATACCCACAAAGTTATGAACATTAAACGTAGATTGTTCTACATTTATTTTTATATCAGGTTGGTTATCCACAAAGCGGTGTTGATTATCCACATTTTTCAGAAAATTCTCCACAACTGCAAATAAAGGAACCTATTGTTATAGGTCCTTTTCTGATTGTGAGGCTTCATCTTGCTTATATTTTTCTACAATCTCTTCCAACTCACCAACATCCCCATTTGCGTTCATAATTTCAATAATTTGATTCAAACCTTCACTTGTTTGATCTGTGTTTTTTTTCATTATGTCAGCCCCCTTATTTATTAATAGAATAGCCCAATTTTTAAGGATTTATCACCATTATTACCGTTCTCACGGTACTTACAATAGATTGCTCACCAGTTCACAAAGTGTTCACCAACCCCCTGCTTTTCAGTGACCTGCGTCACTAGGATAGTTTTCTAAAAAATTAAAATAAAGGTGTAAACAATAAAAAAATTAAAATTTAGGAGTTATAGTGGAGGGAATTAGGATGAGAAGGTTGACAAAGATTGCAGCAGTTATGGCTACATCTGTCATGTTGTTAAGTGCCTGTGGAAATGTGGATAACCTTTCTGTTGATAAAAAGGTTGAAGCTCAAGCACCAACTAAGAAGGACACACAAGTTTTTGCCCCTCATGAACATCTGAATCAAAAACCAACTCCCGTGAAAATACAAAGAATTGGCGAACACGAAGTAAATGTCGAAATGACCTCACAAATTACAGATATTGAACTTGCTAAAGGTGATATGTATAAGGCTTGGACGTTTAACGGTGAAGCCCCTGGCCCAGTGATTGTTGTCAATGAAGGCGATAAAATTAATTTCACCCTAAAAAATATGGATCCAGCAATCCCACACAGCATGGACTTCCACGCTGTCCATACAGCACCATCTAAAAATTTTGCGAATGTCATGCCTGACAAAACCGGCACATTTAGCTACCCTGCTAACAACCCTGGAGTATTCATGTATCACTGCGGTACAAAGCCAGTACTTGGACACATTGCGAACGGAATGCACGGGATGATTATTGTAAAACCTAAGAATGGCTATCCAACCGATTCTAAAGTTGATCGTGAATACGTTGTCATTCAAAATGAATGGTATAAATACAATGACATGGATGATATGACAAACGGCGTTCCAAAATACGTTGTCTTTTCTACAAAGGCTTTAAAAGATGGCGATATGAATACGAACGGAACAGTTGGCGCCTTATCAGATCACCCGCTGCTTGCGAAAGTCGGCGAGAAAGTTAGATTCTATGTTCTAAATGTCGGTCCAAATGAAGTTTCTAGCTTCCACGTAGTAGGAACCATGTTTGATGATGTGTATGTCGATGGGAATCCTTATAACCATATGAAAGGTATGCAAACGATTATGCTTCCTGCTAGCGGAGGGGCGGTTGTAGAATTCACCGTTACCGAGGAAGGCAGCTACCCATTTGTTACCCACCAATTCAACCATGCCACTAAAGGAGCTGTTGGAGCTCTGAAGGTAACGAAAGACGGTAACGATGACGGCAGCGAGGTAATGTCTCACTAATACTGGGTGTTTTTCAAAAAAGCGGCGCCAGGACTTCATAGTCCTGGCGCTACTTTGGTTGATATCCTTGTTCCAAGTTCCACAGCCTTGCTGCTATGGTACACAGCTTTTACCTTTAACTTGATTCGTAGTTCATCACATAGGCAATCCTGCTGGAGCAGTTCGTTATGGCGCTGTTGCAGGATATGATAAAAATATTTCCCTTTTAATAGCATTTTCAACACAACAAGCCCTCCTCAAATTTAACATATACATAAATCGCGGGAGTTTCGTGTTCGATAACAGGCGAGCATCGTCAGAAGACTTTAGCCCCTATAGCTTTGCGTCCCCATTTTTCAATAGGTTTGCCATTTCGTACGATTTATGTGTTTTTTTTAAATATAAGAAACTCAGTTTCAAAATAAAAGGGTCTAAAGTCCCAGTATGATTTGATTCTCAATTTACAGGACTTGGGAAAATTCTGATTTTTGGGTTTACTTATAGATTGTAGGTTTTAAAGTTTATGAACATGTCGATGATAGGAACAAGAGTGATTTTTTTAAAAGGATGTTTTTCATGAATAAAATTCATTTTGTTCTCATCTGTTTTATTTTATTGATAGCTATGCTCGCAGGCCCCCTTTGGAAGAAGGATACTGCCCCTGACGATGGCGATACGGCCATTCCTGTAAATAAGAACATGGGCGGCAGTAATCTTGATTCTATTAGTGTTGTAGCCAATCCGGAGAGTATTCCGGTGCTGGTTAACAAGAAGAACAAGCTTCCAGAGAATTATGAACCGAATGATTTGGTAGAACCTGATATTGAGTTTATTTTTGCGGAAAAGTCGGATAAACGAAAAATGCGCGCGCAGGCCGCCGCCGCAATCGAAGCGCTATTTGCAGGTGCTTTGGAAGATGGAGTGAAACTGCTTGGTGTCTCAGCCTATCGCTCACATGCCACACAGGAAATTTTATTTCATTACTATGTTAGCCAAGATGGCTATGAAGCTGCACAAAATTACAGCGCCAAACCTGGCACAAGCGAGCATGAAACAGGGCTGGCAATCGATGTAACCGGCGGTGATGGATCGTGCGCTGCGGAGGACTGTTTTGGCGGCAGTATCGAGGCTGAGTGGCTCGAGTCCCATGCGGCCGATTACGGATTTATCATCCGCTACCCGAAAGGAAAGGAAGCAATAACCGGCTACCAGTACGAGCCATGGCATCTCCGCTATGTTGGCAAAAAAATCGCTGGTCAGATTGTGGAACGCGGGATTACTCTGGAGGAATACTACAAGGTCGTTCAGGTTAGTAAATAAGGTTATTTTCATTGGATTGCTTGATTGAAAAAACAACTAATCGATGAATTTTGATGAGCAGTTCCTGGTGCTTTTTCTACAAATGTAGGCGGGTACCGGCAAATTTTAAATTTTCCTCCTCAACTTTGCCTGCATTTAAATTTATATCTGCGAGTTTTCAGGATATATCTGCGGGTATTGCAAATATATCTGCGAGTTTTGAGATTATATCTGCGAGTTGGTCAATCGATAAGCTCAACAATAAAAAGCCCCGCTTTTACGGCGTGGGCTTTTTGTTATTTTCCTTTGATTTCTAATAGTTTGAGCCGGAGTTCGTTTTCCATGGATGCAAGGTCTTGTTCGGCGAGGCGGCGCTTGTTGCGGCCTTCTTCTTGAATGCGCAATGTTTCTTCTAACGTGCTGATTAGGTTTTCCTGGGTTTTCTTGAGTGTTTCAATATCCACGAGGCCGCGCTCGTTTTCTTTGGCCGTTTCAATAGTATTCGTTTTTAACATTTCCGCGTTTTTCAACAGCAGCTCATTGGTCGTTTTAGATACCTGCTTTTGTGCTTCTACTGCGTGCCGCTGACGAATTAACGTCAAAGCAATCGCGACTTGATTTTTCCAAAGCGGAATAGCCGTGACTATGGACGACTGAATTTTTTCTACAAGCGCTTGGTTCGTATTTTGGATCAAGCGGATTTGCGGCGCACTTTGAATGGTGATTTCCCGGCTTAGTTTCAAATCATACAGGCGTTTGTCCAAACGGTCGGCAAATTGAATCATGTCACTGACCTCTTGGAACTTCATTTGGTCTTGTGATGCTTCCGCCTGCCTTTTCAGCTCTGGGATAATCTTTTCGTGCATTTCTTCAAGCTTAATTTCCCCTGCGGCAATATACACATTAAGGGCATGAAAATATTCTTTATTGGTTTCATAGAGCTGTTCCAGTAATTTAATATCAGATAATAGGACGTTCTTGCTGCGGTCGAGCTTGACGCTGATGCGGTCAATTTGCGCACCAGTTTTCTGATATTTGGAAAGCGCCTCCTGGAGCGAGCCGGATATTTTTCCAAACATCCGCGCAAACAAGGAAGGCTTCCCTTCCTTTAATTCATCCGGATTTACCTGATTTAAGTGTTTCATTAAATCGTTGATGATATCCCCAATTTCACCGACATCTTTTTTCTGGACATGTTCAAGCATGGTATGCGAGAAAGAGAGCAGCTTTCCTTGCGCTTGCGTGCCGTATTGGATCATCGCCTGATGATTGGTCGGGTCAATTTGCTCAGCAATCTGGTAGGCCCGCTGCCGGTGCTCTTCCGGAATCACTTCAATTAATTTCACAGGCTTTGCTTCCGCTGTTTGCGGTGATTGCTGCCTTTTTGGCTCAAGCTCAAATTGGTCGTCGCCAAATGGATTGGCCAAAATATCGTTCAATAAATCACCTGATTGTTTATTCAACATCGGATTGTTTTCGCTCATTTTAACCACCTATTTTCTTCAGGAAATTTCAAATCCTTTTGTTTTTTGATTGTATTTTTTGCTACATCAATTTCAAAATTTAAATAATCCACATCATCGGAAACTACCCGGTACAGGTCGTCTTCCAAGACCTTTGTCATTTCATTCAGCGTTTGCCGCGTGTCGATGAGGGATTGATTGATCTCCAGGTTTTTTTTCGGCTGGGCGGCTAGGAAGCTGTATTTTTCCGTCAGCTCCACAATGGAATCAAGGTGTGAAAAATAAAACGGCTCCGCCTGGTAAAATCGCTTTGGCTCCTTTAAGGCCATTTTTTGGATTTTCTTGGTGATACGGAGAATGTCAATCCGTTGTTTTACGGACGAAAGATCGCGAATGGAAAATAACGATTTATTAAGGCGGCGGATTTTTTTGTTGGCTTCCGCTAAATTTTTCCTAATGTAACGATATTCCTTCCTAGTCAGTTGATGTTTTTTATAAAAATTTCTGTCCATGACGATGGAAAGGACAAAATGAACGGCAACCCCGCCTGCTATAGCATACGCCAATGACGGCAGGAAGTTTTGCCCGAATATAAAAAAGCTGACTAATCCTGTTAACACCGTGACAGGTACAGCTACAAACGATCGAATCAGTAACGACACAATTGGGTTCATGGTAATCGACTCCTAACTAACTTATGAAGTGAAACTTACTATATATACGAACCATACAAGTGAATGTTTCAATTTCTTTAAGATAGGATCGCATTATGGTTCAGGTAATGCGAGCTTTGGCCCGCTACACTACAAAGTAATTTCCACTTACTTACTTCCACAATACACTAAAAAACTCCTGCTTACCATAGACCTCAAACGGAAGATTTCTAGGACTTAAGACGTAGTGATGCAGTTAACGGTGTCAGGCACCATGTGAAATTTTCGCATGGTGCCTGACACCGTTAACTCTATTTACAATTTCTAAGACTCGTAAAGTTCAATAGGCAGACCGTCCGGGTCGGAGAAGAAGGTGAACTTTTTGTTGGTGACAGGGTCAATCCGGATGGGCTCGGGAGTTAATTGCTGCTTCATTAGATAGGAGACGGCTTCTTCTATGTTTTCTACTTCAAAGGCGATATGCCTTAATCCGGCTGCTTCTGGATAGCTTGGTCTTTCAGGTGGATCTGGAAAGGAAAACAGTTCAATTTGGTATTGCCCTCCTACTTCCAAATCCAGCTTATAAGAATCTCTCTCAGTGCGATAAACCTCCTTAATCGGTTTCAACCCCAGAACTCGCACATAAAAGTCTTTTGACACTTCATAATTAGAACAAATAATGGCTACATGATGGATTTTCTTTAATTTCATAAGATTTATCCCCTCGTTTCAGACTCATAATCTATTTGATCTTCTTTTAATTATAAATGCCCCTTGTCCAATCTACTTGACAGAAGGGGCATTAAAATCCTTTATACTTTAAAGCATTGCAACCATCCATACAGTTCTATCCAAAATCAGTAAAACTGGCCATCCTAGGCGGACAAATCACCCAAAATATCCACGAATGGTGCCTGACACCATTCATTCAACATTATTGATAACGGCGTTATTTCCCTCTAAAATCGGCAGGCCTTTGCTCAAGTTGACCAAAGTGGTAGAGGATGGCGTCGACAATGCGGCTGGAGGCATGGCCGTCGCCGTACGGGTTGTAGGCTTTGGCCATTTTGTCGTGGGCTGCCAGATCTGACAATAGCTCATCCGCCAATTCAAAGATAGTTTCTTCATTCGTGCCTGCGAGCTTCAATGTCCCTGCCATGATCCCTTCTGGGCGCTCTGTAGTGTCCCGGAGCACTAATACTGGAACTCCAAGCGAAGGCGCCTCTTCTTGGATGCCCCCCGAGTCAGTTAAAATGAGATACGCCCTTTCGGCAAAGTTATGGAAGTCAATCACATCTAGTGGTTCAATAAGGTGAATGCGACCATTGTCCCCGAGCACCCGGTCGGCAATTTCCCGTACAACCGGATTCATATGGACAGGGTATACCACCTGGATATCCTCATGCTTTTCCACCAACCGGCGAATTGCGCGGAACATATTTTCCATAGGTTCCCCTAGGTTTTCCCTTCGGTGCGCCGTCATTAACACCAATCGGTCATTGCCCACCTTATCTAAAACAGAATGCGAATACTGATTCCTCACTGTTGTTTTTAAAGCATCAATCGCTGTATTACCGGTAATAAAAATGTCAGCTTCCGATTTACTTTCTACTAAAAGATTTTCCTTCGCCTGTACGGTTGGAGCAAAATGCAAATCAGCCAGAACCCCCGTCAGCTGCCGGTTCATCTCTTCAGGGTACGGCGAGAACTTGTTGTGTGTTCTAAGCCCTGCCTCCACATGACCAACCGGAATCTGCTGGTAAAACGCCGCCAGACTTGCCACAAAGGTTGTAGTCGTATCACCATGGACTAATACAATGTCCGGCTTAGCCTCTGCGAACACCCGGGTCAGCCCCTCAAGGCTTCGAGTGGTCACGTCCACTAACGTTTGTCTTTCCTTCATAATATTTAAATCATAATCTGGTACTATTTCAAAGATATGCAGCACTTGGTCTAGCATTTGACGATGCTGTGCTGTCACAGTTACAATTGATTTAATTTTTTCGGGGTATTTTTCTAATTCTTTTACAAGCGGTGCCATTTTAATGGCTTCAGGCCTGGTTCCAAAAACCGTCATGACTTTTAACGGATTCTTTTTCATAAAAACCTCCAAGTGGTTCTGCTTAATTTTTAGAAGATGATCAGTGATTCTCACTAACATGATAACAAATTTGCGGTGGGTGGGAAAAGCAATCGGCGGGGCTGCTCTACGCTGATTGTAACAATCAATTTGTTTCTCTTAGGAAACATTTCTGTGTCTAGACATATAAAATATAATTAAACCTGTCGTATTCGATTAATACCATTCCATAAAGGAAGTGAAATAAAGGTGACTGAGAATCTGCTTTTAGCTTTTGGCCTAACATTATTTGCAGGGCTCGCAACAGGGATTGGAAGTCTTCTTGCGTTTTTTACATCGCAAACGAATACTAAATTTCTCTCTGTTACCCTAGGATTTTCTGCCGGGGTTATGATTTACGTGTCAATGATTGAGATTTATGTTAAGGCAAAGGATGCGCTTGTTCATTCGATGGGGACTGTTCCAGGAAACTGGCTGACCGCAGGCGGATTTTTCGCGGGAATGCTCTTGATTGCAGGCATCGACAAATTTATCCCGAAGCAAAGCAATCCGCATGAACTTCGAACTGTTGAAGATATGTCGTCCCCCGGCAGCACAGATAAGCAGCCAGACCTTTTAATAATGGGGACGTTTACCGCACTGGCCATCGGCATTCATAATTTTCCTGAAGGGATCGCCACCTTTACCTCTGCACTGCAGGACCCGAAGCTTGGAATCGCCATCGCCGTAGCTATTGCGATTCACAACGTTCCCGAGGGGATTGCCGTTTCTGTCCCTGTATATTTTGCAACTGGTGATAAAAAAAGAGCTTTTAAACTATCATTTTTGTCCGGATTGTCAGAACCAATCGGCGCATTGGTCGCTTATCTCTTTTTAATGCCTTTTCTAAATGAAGTAATGTTTGGGGTTATTTTTGCAGCCGTCGCAGGTATTATGGTGTTTATTTCACTTGATGAGCTTTTGCCTGCTGCAAAAAGATATGACGAAGCCCATCTGTCTATTTACGGATTAATCGGCGGGATGGCCGTCATGGCGCTGAGTTTGCTGATGTTTATTTAAAAATTGGTAAGTTGTTAGAATCAAGCCGGCTTCGTCCCATAGAATTTTCTGCTATGGGACTGTTCTAATTAAAAACTTATTAGATTTGTCCCATAGGACCTTACTATGGGACTGTTTTTCTTAAAACCTTTATATGGTTTGTCCCATAGAACTTCCCTATAGGACTGTTTTTCTTAAAACCTCATTTGGTTTGTCTCATAGAACTCCGCTATGGGACTGTTTTTCTTAAAACCTCCGATTGTTTGTCCCATAGAACTCCGCTATGGGACTGTTTTTCTTAAACCACATCTGGTTTGTCTCATAGAACTTCGCTTCAGGATATTTTTTCCAAAAATTGCCGTTCTCCCAAAAAAGCTTGTCCGTCGGTGAAGAATTCATATATTGTTTGTAATGGTATGAAGGCGGGTCGGGAAAATAGGATAGAACTGGTTTGGGGTTAACGAGCGGAATTTTTCGCCGTAATACATAGATTTTTCATATGAAATAGCACTTCCTCCAAATGTAACAAAACGTTCAAGCCCTGTTTTTGTTATAGGAGAGGGTAGTAAAAAAGCAACAAGCCCTCCACCCCTTTTCCAAGTATAAAAGTCCCTAACCGCTAATATTTATTACTATAGCTTTCAACAAGGGGGAGTGTCTCTGAAAAGTGTTAGATTCATTCAAAGGATTGTTGGTGTTCTTTTTTTAGCTGGCGGAATATACCTTATTTTTGTAACTCAGGAGTTTTTTGGTACCATATTAATCATATTGGCGTTTTTAATCTTCCCTACTGTCGGGAAAAAAGGGAATTCTGATTACAACGAACAAGTTTATGAGCAAGAACGATACAATGAAGCGACTAACGATCATGATAATTCCTATGGAGGCGGAGATTCAGATGGCAGTAATGATTCAGGCGGAGGCGGGGACTAAGAAACTGGCCGCTTTCCTATCTTCTTATAAAATTAAAAAGCCCTTGCCTGCTTGAATAACCAAGTAGACAGGGGCTTTTTTACAGCAGTTACTTTGCTTTTGAAAAAAAATACAAAAACCAAACCGCATGATTTTGCTCATCTATTGCGGCTCTTCGAAAAGCACCTTTTATGAACTGATCCGTTGCAACGTCGGCAATTTCCATATAAAAGTCCACCGTTTTTTGCTCATCCTGAAGTGCAAATTCCAAGCCTGGGCGATAATGTCCAGGACATTGCTCCACAATTTTGGGCTGTGGGAGCCTTCCTGTCAGCTGGCGGTAAATCTGGACAAACTGTTGATAATGTTTAATTTCATCCTGCCGAATCTCCAGAATTCGCTCCCGTTCTTTCTGATTCGGAGCTAAATTCGCCAGCTTGGCATAGCAGTCAATTGCACTATACTCACCATTGATAGCTTTTTCAATGTCATCGATAAATTTGTTAGACTGCCTATATAAAGCATCGTGGTAGTTGGTAAAAGGATACATTAGGCGGCACCCCCTGTTTTTCTTATATTCTTTATTATCATACTGCTAGGCATGGGGCAGTGTGCATATAACTGTCATTTGAAAAAATTTAGCGCACGACTTTTTTACGAAAAAAACCGTGTAAATCTCCAAAATCTATGATATTTCCTGGGAAACTTGCAACTTTCGACATTTCCGAAGACAAAAAAAGAAGTAACTTTCCCCTTTAATTCTAAGATAGGGAACGTTACCTCAATACTACAGTACATACTTTATTTCAAATTATTCTTGCTTTTATCAATGACTTTCCAAAATTCCTTTGCGACAATCTGGTACCCTTCTTCACTTAAATGGATGTTTGAAGGGTTAGGCAGATAGGTTTCGTAATCTTTGGCGATGATCTTAGAGATAGGGACAAAAGTATCTCCGTTTGTCTTGGTAACTTGTTCAATATTGTAATTTAGTACATCCAACACGGACAATAGTACTGCCTGCTGGTCTGCAGGTAAATAAGGGAATGTGTTGTAATAACCCATTACATATACTTTGGCGTTTGGATTTATGGTACCAATGGTTTGTAAAATGGTATAGATATTAAACGCAGCGCTTTTAATTGCGCTTGGTACGATTTGGGTTTTACCAGTAGGGTCCTCCTTTAGTGCTGCAAGTATATCGTTTCCACCGATATCAATGGTAATGAATTCTGCATCTTTAATTTTTGCCTGGACATCCTCTCTACCAAGGACATCATTTAGTAGGTGCACAGATGTATAGCCTGGCACCGCAAAATTTTTATACCCAACCGTATACTGCGATTGTTCAAAACGCTCTTTAAGATATACTGGATACCCTATGCCTGGTTTATTATCAGGCGTAAACCCAGCAGCAAGCGAATCGCCTAGCGCTACATAGTCAATTACCTTTTTTTCAGGACCCTTGGCAAAAGCAGTAACCGGTAAAGAAACAAGTAATGCACCCACCAATACTAAACTTTTAAACTTTTTACCAACCTTCATAAGACCCCTCCTAAATGCGTTATAAGGAACATATTAATCATAACAGAGCACTACAATCGTTCACAATCGGGAACGTATAAATATTTATTAAACTCTGTTCACCTCAGGCTTACAAATGTCCACGAGTGGTGTCAGGCACCAAAAAAGGTAACAAAAAAGGCAGCAAGAAGGCACCAAATAGACCCTAAAAAAGATACCATACAAAACACTAAGAAACATTAAAACCTGTTCACCCCATGATTTATCTCACATACAAACATTGTTTAATAATTTAAAATATTCCTTAAAACTTTAGAAATCAGGTGAAGGGATGTCATTATTTAAGGGGTTTACAAGGATTCAAACATTATTTGAGTCATTGAGCTTGCTTGGTGTGGATTGCGTGTTTGGTTGTGTTGATGAGCGGCTTTTGCCGCTGTCTCCCCAATCTACAGAAGGCGCAGCAATCCGTTATTATCAATTAATGCATGAGCAGGCAGCGGTTCATGCGGCAGACGGGTATGCCCGAGCTACAGGGAAACCGGGTGTGGTATTTTTAACAACCGCTTCAGGGATCACAAATGCTATCACGGGAATTGCCACAGCATATAGCGACTCCGTTCCAATTGTGGTAATTGCAGGGCAGCTGCTTCCTAGTCCGCTGCCAAAAGAAGCAATGCAGGAGCTAGATATTGGCGGTGTCATGATGCCAATTACAAAGTATGCTTGTACCATTAACACTAACAACCAGTCTGATGTTTCCATGGTACTAAAAAACGCGTTAACAATTTCTTCAGATGGAAGACCGGGGCCCGTTTTAGTAGAAATAACAAAGGCAGAAACACCGGGATCATCTGAGGAAACTTTAAACAACAGCCGCCTGACCAGAACAATCGCTACTAGACCGATTATGGAAAAATCACTTGAATCAGCAAAACAGTTAATTGAAAACGCGAGAAAACCAGTACTTTTTATCGGCGGCGGGGTGATTGCCGCGGATGCAGCTGAAGATCTACGGGAGATTGCTGAAAAGACACACATCCCTGTCGCTAGTTCATTGTTGGGAATCGGGGCGATGGATGCAGGAAACCCGCTATTCCTAGGAATGCTTGGAATGCATGGAACATTTGCCGCAAACAAGGCAGTCCACCATTGTGATCTATTGATAAGTATCGGGGTTCGTTTCAGTGACCGTGTGACCGGAAAAATCAGCGGATTTTCACCAAAGTCGAAAAAGATTCATGTGGATGTCGACCCTGCGGAAATTAATAAAATTATTTCCGTCGACCTGCCGATTGTCAGTGATGCAAAAGAATTTTTGTCTGTACTAAAAGATTTACTGAATTATCGAAAAATAAGGGAAAACTCAGAACATTGGACAAATGAGGTAGTTGAATGGACGCGAACTGTTCCGCGCTTTGATAAATCAAATAGCGTATTAAGCCCGCAGTCAGTGATTCGTATGCTTAACGAATATGCGGACAAGGATACAATCGTGGTAACCGATGTCGGGCAGCATCAAATTTGGACCGCACATCATTATTCTTTTTCCAAACCTCGGACATTGCTTACATCTGGCGGTTTAGGCACGATGGGATACGGACTTCCTGCTGCGATTGGTGCGGCGGGTGCATATCCAAGGAAATCCGTTATTTGTGTATCGGGTGATGGCAGCTTTCAAATGAATCTGCAAGAGTTGATAACAGCTGTAAAATACCAGCTGCCAATTAAAATTGCCATCTTAAATAACGGCTACTTAGGAATGGTACGGCAGTGGCAGGAATTGTTTTACCAAGGGCGTTATTCGGAAGTAAAAATGTCCTCACCGAACTTTACGAAGCTCGCAAATGCCTACGGCGCTGCAGGATTTTCGGCCCATACCGAAGAAGAGGCTAAACGTGTCATGGGCGAGGCATTCCATTGTAATGGACCAGTCCTAATGGAATTTGATGTCGTCGAAGAAGAAAACGTCTACCCAATGGTCCCGCCCAATCACAACAACCACCAAACAATTCTCTCAAGATAGACCTTGGGAAATATGATGGGAAATGGTGCCTGACACCCTATCAGGCACCAATCTAGTTGGAAGAGGTAGCTTTGTAACCTTTACGCATTAATTCATGTACATTATGGACAGTGACATAGGCGAGTTCGTCGATTTCTCGGATGATGTGTTTTAACTGGACGATTTCCTGTTTGTTGATTACGAGGTATAAGACCTTTTTGTCTTGTCCGGTGTAGCCGCCATGGCCATCTAACACAGTGAGACCGCGTGACATTTTTTCTGTAATATGATTCAACACCTGTTCCGGCTCATTGGAAATAATCAACACAGCAACTCGTTCGTCCCATCCCTCAACGATAAAGTCAATTGCTTTTGCTCCAATATACACCACGAGAAGCGTATACATCGCTTTTTCTAAGCCAATGACAAATACTGAACCAGCAACCACTGCAACATCCATAATCAGCATCGCTTTGGCAATGCTCCAGCCAAAATATTGGTTCGCCAGCTGAGCTAAGATCGTGGTACCGCCTGAGGTTCCCCCTGAGCGGAAAATCAACCCTAAACCCGCGCCTACTAGGAAACCGGCAAACACCGAAGCAAGCAGCGTATCCCCGGTTAACTGTTTTCCAACATCCTCTGTTAAAAATAAAAACAGCGAGCAAGCGGCAATCGAAATCAGCGTGTAAATAAACGCCCTTTTTTCAAAAAACTTATAGCCGACAACAATAAGCACCGCGTTTATGACAAAGTTCACTACCCCCGGCGACCAATGGAATAGATAGTAGGTAACAATCGTAATCCCTAGAATGCCGCCCTCCGAAAGCATATTTGGAAGGGTAAAGTAATTTACACCAAGGGCAAATACGAAAGCACCGGCAAAAATCAATAATAAATCTTTCAATATTCTTTTCATAATAGGTCCATCCTGTATAAATATTTTTTATAAACCTATGATACAACAAGGGGGCAATTCGTGGAATAATAAAAGTTCTAGACTTGTACTTTATGTATTTTCCGAAAAAATCAAAAAATAAACAAAAAAAAAAAAACGGCAGCTTGCATCAGGCATCGCTACCGTTTTTTTGGGATAAAATTAAAAATATCTTTCGATTCGAAGCTGTCAACCAATCGGTTAATCCAGTCGTAGTATTCGAGAGCAGAGGTGAGTTTTTCAATATCCATCCTCGCTTGATCCTTTATATGCTCTTCTACATGCTCATCATTTATTAGTGATTGTAGTTCATTAAGAGATTTCTCCATAGCTGAAACATTAATCGATACTCCTGCCCGCCATTTGATCGTAAAAAAATCGATGAAGGTCTGGTACCAATCAGGCTCTGCCTGGTAGAGGTCCTTCCGCACCCCTTTTCGCCAAACTTTGCCGACCATTTTCAGATCCACCAGATTCCTTACAGATGTGCTCATGCTCGTCTTGCTCATGCCGAGCTCCACTTTCATTTCATCTAATGTCATAGGGTCTTCTTGAAAATATAATGCGCCATAAAGACGTCCAACGGATTCAGTTACTCCATATAAATGCATATTTTGCGAAATTGCATCAATTACCCGTTCACGGGCCTGTTCCAGCCTTTTCTCTCCGTGCATGTTTGTTTTCACACCCATTCCTATACGTGTCCTTTAATAGACTACCACGTTTCTTTTAAAAGTAAAGGACTCAAATCTGGAGGAATCAGGAGTTATTTGGAGCAATTGTAAGAATAACAATCATTCATTATGTACAGTTTTTTCTGTACGTACTTTACGAACGAATTTAACCGATTACCAACATTGCCAAATACATCCAAGGGGACCTACAATAGGAAGGTCACAATTAAATTGGTGTCAGGCACCATTGTTATGGGATGACATATTACTCTTTCGAATAGCAACATAATCAATCGAAAGGCACTACTTCGTGAAGGAAGGTGAGTTTATGAAGAAAATTGAGGTTCGCAATGTAACAAAGGTATTTGGAAAGTCGAAGAAGGCCATTCAGCTTTTACGGGATGGTGAGTCGAAGCAGACTATTTTGAAGAAGACTGGGGCAACCGTCGGAGTGAATCAGGCTAATTTCTCGGTAGAGGCTGGTGAAATTTTCGTAATCATGGGGTTATCCGGCAGCGGCAAGTCAACTTTAGTCCGAATGCTGAACCGCCTGATTGACCCGACTATTGGTGAAGTCCTCATTGATGGCCAGGATATCGTCAAAATGAACAAGGAACAGCTAAGGGAAGTCCGGCGTAAGAAAATCAGTATGGTCTTCCAAAAGTTTGCCCTTCTCCCCCATCGCACCGTTCTCGAAAACACCGAATACGGGTTAGAAATCCAAGGAGTTCCTAAGGACACTCGGACACAGAAAGCGATGGATGCTCTAAACCTTGTCGGGCTTGAAGGATACGAGAACCAGTATCCCGGACAGCTGAGTGGCGGAATGCAGCAAAGAGTTGGGCTTGCACGGGCCTTAGCCAATGATGCCGATATCCTGCTGATGGATGAAGCCTTTAGTGCACTCGATCCATTGATACGTAAGGATATGCAGGATGAGCTTCTCGAACTGCAAGCGAAAATGAAAAAAACAATCGTTTTCATCACTCATGATTTAGACGAGGCGCTGAGAATCGGCGACCGCATCGCCCTCATGAAGGATGGTTCCATCGTCCAGATTGGAACAGCGGAAGAAATCCTCATGAACCCATCGAACGACTATGTTGAGAGATTCGTAGAAGACGTTGACCTCTCTAAGGTGTTAACCGCCGGTCACGTCATGAAACGGGCTGAATCCGTTTCTATAGAAAAAGGTCCACGGGTTGCCTTGAAAAATATGAAGGAACTAGGAATCTCGAGTATTTATGTCGTGGATAAGAAGAAAACATTGCTTGGTGCGATTACCGCTGCCGATGCCAAATATGCACTTGAGCGTGGAGAAAAGCTGGCAGGTATTTTACAACAGGATGTTCCGACCGTCCTGCCGGATACCTTATTAACTGATTTATTTGAAAAAGTCTCTACTGCTACTATTCCGGTTTCTGTGGTAGACGAAAATAGAAGATTGCTGGGGATTTTAGTGAGAGGTGCCGTAATTGGTGCACTTGCCGGAAATAACATCGACTTGAATACGATAACTGATGTAAAAACGGAAGTCGCGGCGGGAAAGCTTGAGCGAACTAACCAAGGTGATGTGCCAGCCGTATCAGCTCAGGCAAAACCATTCAATGGGGACAATTTTTCAAGTACATTAGATCAACGAAGTAAAGGAAGCCTTCCAGATAACACCATCAAATTAAATTTTTCCGGCCGGATGAACGAAATAAATGATACGCCGAACTCTGACAGGGAGGTGAACTAAGATGGAAAATTGGTTACCAAAGCTGCCGATTGCTGATTGGGTAGACGTGTTTGTCACTTGGCTGACAACGAATCTTGATGCTGCTTTTTCCGGCATCACTAGTGTGTTAGAGGCGGTCGTCGAGGGAATGGTCGCTGGTTTCGGCTATATCCCTTCCTATGTATTTATGATTCTACTAACCTTAATCGCATGGAAAATTGCCAATAAAACGATTGCTCTTTTTACCCTTATCGGTTTATTTCTTATCTCTAACCTTGGCTACTGGGACCCCATGCTTGAGACGCTTGCACTTGTGTTAACAGCCGTTATCATTTCCATTCTTTTAGGAATCCCATTAGGTATTTGGGCATCGCAGAAGCAATCCGTAAGACAGGTGATCACCCCAATCTTAGACTTTATGCAAACAATGCCTGCCTTTGTTTACCTTATTCCAGCGATTTTCTTCTTTAATATTGGGGTTGTTCCTGGGGTCGTCGCATCGGTTATTTTTTCCATGCCGCCGACGATCAGGCTGACGATTCTTGGAATCCAGCAGGTCCCTGAGGATATTATAGAAGCAACTGAGGCATTTGGTTCGACCACAAGCCAGAGGTTGCTCAAGGTGCAGCTGCCGCTGGCAATGCCGACGATTATGGCCGGGATCAATCAAAGCATCATGCTTGCTTTGTCGATGGTCGTTATTGCCTCAATGGTTGGTGCTCCTGGGCTTGGTGCAGATGTATATCGCGCCGTTACCCAGATTCAGATTGGGAAAGGGTTCGAAGCGGGGCTGGCGATTGTCGTGATTGCGATAATTCTTGACCGCTTAACCCAGAATATTGGAAAAAGTAAAAAACATGGAGGTACTGCTTAATGCTTAAGATGAAAAAAAAATGGATGATGCCGGTACTTGCTGGACTTTTAACCATCGGGCTTGCTGCCTGCGGTTCGGATAAGACGGGCAGTGATAAAAAGGAAGCTGGTGCTTCGACGGTTGGTGAAGCTGTGGATTATAAAATTATCGGGATTGATCCCGGTGCGGGTCTGATGAAGGCAACTGCTAATGTTCTTGAGGACTACAAGTTGGACGATTGGAAGCTTGTTGAGGGTTCCAGTGCTGCGATGACCGCTGCTTTGAAAAAAGCTTATGATAAGCAGGAGCCGATTATTGTGACAGGCTGGACACCGCACTGGATGTTCGCCAAATTTGATTTGAAGTATCTCGAAGATCCAAAAGGTGTATACGGACCGGATGAGACGATTCATACAATTGTAAAAAAAGGACTGAAGGAAGATGCTCCAGTTGCCTATACAGTATTAGATCAATTCCACTGGACTCCGGACGATATGGCTGCTGTAATGAGCGCTATACAAAATGGCGAAAGACCTGAAGATGCTGCATCGAAATGGGTAGAGGACAATGAAGATAAGGTCGCAGAATGGACAAAAGGCGCAAGTAAAGTATCTGGGGACAAAATCACTCTCGGCTACGTGGCATGGGATAGTGAAATAGCCAGTACCAATGTAGTGGGGAAGGTTCTTGAGGATCTAGGGTATAAGGTTACACTTCGTCAGGTCGAAGCCGGGCCAATGTGGACCGGAGTTGCTGACGGAAGCTTAGACGCAATTGTCGCTGCTTGGCTCCCATCCACCCACGAAGACTACTACAAGAGATATGAAGCAAAAATTGAAGACCTAGGAGAAAACCTTGAAGGCACCAAACTAGGGCTTGTCGTCCCTGCCTACATGGACATCGACTCGATTGAGGATTTGAAAAAATAGGTTAGTATTAAGAATGGTATCAATGAGTGGTGTCAGGCACCACAAAAAGACATTTAAGGCAAATTGTCCATCTCAGGCGGACAATTTGCCATTTTTTGTGTCCGTTCCGGGCAGAATCGTGTCCACCGATGGCGTCAGGCACCAATTTCTATTCAATTTCTATTCAATTTCTATTCAATTTCTATTCGGTTAGGTCAATGGAATACAAGGCAAACCCGCTGTTTGACGGGCCTAGATATCTTATATCTTTGTATAGATTGATATAGTTCTTGGCTTTAGGTGATGAGTCAAAGACGGTTATTGTACTGCCTTTAAATTTTGCTATGGACCAGTTTTGGTCGGCAGATGGGTTAATCGTTATGTTCTTTTGAATATAGTTCATGAGAATCTGCCGGTTCTCGTCTGGTGATTTAACGATCGATTCACCCTCCTTAACTCCAGGAAACGTCGTGCTAGAAGCCCGGTAATTATTCGTGGCAACGATAAACTTTTGCTCCGCCATTATTGGTTTTCCTTGATAGCGAAGATTTATAATCCGGCTTGTACCGGCATTCACAACATTGCCAATAGCATCATATTTCGCGGGCTTCGTTACATCAAATTGGTACTCAATACCGTCAATCACATCAAAATTATATGAACGGAAATCAGGGTTAATTAACTGCTGTGGATCCCCGGTTTTAGATGGGTCTATTTGATTAAATTGTCCGGCACTCATCTCGAGCCATTCCTTTAGCTGTTCCCCGTTTACCAGCACCGCCTGAAGCGTATTCGGATACACATACAAATCCGCGACATTTTTAATTGCTAATGTACCCGCCGGAATATCGGTGTAATAATTTGGCCCGCCGCGCCCGCCTGCTTTAAATGGCGCAGCCGCTGATAAAACAGGAATCCCTGCATATTTTCTATAAGTTGAATCCCTTAATGTTTCCGCCAAGTAATCCATTTGCGCATTGTTCAAAATTTGCACCGATGGATCGTCCTTCACCAGGGCAAAATAGCTGAAAATAGGCGCCAAAGTTTCGCCGACAGGCCTGTTGACATATTCAATCGTAGCTTCATGCTCTGGTAAAATCGCATTCATTAATACCTTGTCTGTCTCCACAAGAGCATTGCCTTTTTCATCGGCAATCGGGCGTAGTGAGCTATGCCCATCCACAACCTGCCATTTTCCTTTTTTCTTTTGCAATTTCAGGTCAATAACTCCGAGATGGCTCCCAAATGAGCCAGGCATTACAACCGGCTTGCCATTAATTGTCCCCTTTTCCATGTTGGTATTAGGTAAATAATCATAATCTGATCCTGGGAAGAGATTATGCTGATGGCCTGTTAAAATGGCATCAATTCCTTCAATCTCAGTTAGATAGTATGTCGCGTTTTCCATTCCCGGCTTATAAGGAGCTGCACTGATTCCGGTATGAGCAAGAGCGACGATGACATCCGCCCCATTTTTTTTCATGACTGGAATCCATTCACGAGCCGATTCAACAATCGATTTTACCATCACTTTTCCTTCCAGATTCGCTTTATCCCATTCCATGATTTGCGGCGGCAAAAAACCAATGACTCCCACCTTGATTGTATGCTTTTTCCCCTTCTCATCTACGACCTTCTTTTTCAACATGACATATGGTTGAAAGTAAGGTTTATTTTTCCCATCGCTGACGTTTGCATCGTAGAGATTGGCACTGACAACCGGCATTTTAATGCCTCTTAATGCGTTGTTTAAAAAATCAAGTCCATAGTTGAATTCGTGATTGCCAAGGGTAATTGCGTCGTAGCCTAGCTGATTGAAAGCACGGTAAACAGGATGGACCTCCCCTTCCTTCAAACCTTTTACTTTTGCCACATAATCGCCCATTGGATTCCCTTGGATTTGATCGCCATTATCAAACAGCATAGAGTTTTTCACTTCATCACGCGCCTGCTTGATGAGTGTCGCTGTTTTCACCAAGCCAACCTTGTTATCCTCTTTTGTCTGATAATAATCATAATTTGCTAGGAATACATGGATATCTGTCGTCTCCAGTAAGCGGAGCTGCACCGTGCTCTCACCACCTTTGCTCTTATTGCTGACTACAGTTGGTCCCTTCTTTGCAGCCCATGCTGGGGAAAAAGAAAGCGAACCTGCCGCAATCACAAATATTACTATTAAAGCTAACAGCTTCTTCACCAATTAAAAATCCTCCCAAATGTTAAATTATACAATCGATAGTATTTGTATAAAGTGGAGGAATATAACTAATTTGGTATCAGGCACCAAAAGGTCTAATATTTCATTCTGTATATTTCGTGTACTTCTGAATCATGGTGCGGACTAAGTTGCTTGTTCCGGCTGGGAGGGCTGTGATTTCGAAAAACTGGGCGTCTAGTGTTTCAACACCGTCAATTCGAATTTTCTTATTTTTTATATCTGTTGACCGGTACGCAATTGTAACTGGGTAAAATTCGTCCCCATTTTCAAGCTTCACAAAGTACTTTTCACCCGAGAACACACCGACCAATTCGAGCTGGCCAATTTCTATACCGGTTTCCTCCCAGACCTCTCTCCTTCCCGCCTCTTCAGCAGACTCTCCTAATTCGAGCAGACCGCCTGGAAGTCCCCAAACCCCGTTTGGCCGTTTTTGCAAAAGTATCCTGTCCTGCTCATCCATGACACCAACGACAGATCCGACTAAAATTAATGGCCGCGTTCCGACAATTTTCCGTAAGTCTTCAATATATCCCATACCGTACCTCCAAAACTAGGTTGTAACCTCTCAATCAACTATTTCACTGCAAGCGCAAAACAGTTTCGAAGAGTTTATTATAAATGTCAATAATACAAGGAATTTGTCTTATGTATATAATTCTTTTTTCAAAAATAAAACCCTTTAAATAGAGAAAATCTCTAGAAAACAAATAAGCGGGAGCACTGTAATAAGACGTCTCCCGCATTTAGTGTTTATAGTCCCATAGAATCTTCCACTCGCCTTTTACTTCTACAGCAAAAACATCCTGCTGCAAATCAAAGTTGCCGTACTTTCCTTTATACGTTTGTGTAACAGGGACTTTATAGACGTTTTTTAAGCCCTTCCCCGTCTTGGACATTTTCCAGCTATCTAATTTTTCTGGCTTACCGAGTGTATATGTAAACGTATCAACGCCAAAATGGTTCATGAAGACATGAGCCCGGTCTTGAATATAGTTGCCTTTGCTGAATTTCTTTTTCATTTCAGAATGAAAAAACTCCCATGACCTTGAGAAATCCCCTTCCTGTTCATAGCGATAAAACTCATTAACCGCTTCCTCGGCCCCCTTGCCCGGCGAAAATAATAACCATTTTCCTACTATAAAAATAAGGATAATCACTAGAACAATACTGAATAATTTAAGCGGAGCCCTTTTTCTAGCCATGGTGCATGTCTCCTTCTTTGTAAAGGTCATTTATCAAAGAATATGAGGATCCCTGTCCAAATAGAAGGTAAACCTGAATGGGAGCGAAGTTTTGACTTGATGATGAAGGTGATTTATTGCGGGCAACGCCGAGTACTTGCGGATAAACCTGTTATCATTAAAAAAGAGCTCGCACAATTTCTATGTACGAGCTCCCGTCCGTTTTAACGATTCAACGCGTTGAACGCATTCAAGTGACCTGCACCGAAATATGCCTTATCTGTCCCCTTAACTGGGTCGACTGCTGTTTTATAAAGAAGATCCTGCAGCTTCGCCGGCGACATTTTTCCATACTTATCTACTAACAAAGCCGCTACTGCGGATACCTTTGGGGTTGCCATCGATGTACCGATGGACCAGTACCAGCCACCATCTTCACCAGCGCTTAAATTAAATTCTTTTTCAAATAAACGCTGCGCTAAATACTTATCAAATTTGCCCTCATTCAGATATTGAACATACAACCTGGCATCGCCGCCAACTGCAGCAATATCAATAAAGCCTGGACCATAATTTGAGTAATTAGCTAGTACGTCTTTCGGACCTGTTGCTGAAACTGTCACGACACCAGGCAGAGTACCAGGCACTTCAAAGCCGGCACCGACAAAGTACAGACCATCTCCGGCATATTCGGCATTAAGGTATTCCATAACTTCGCTTTTATTTGTTGCGTTAAGGCCATCGTTTCCTGCTGCCACAACCACAAGTGATCCTTTTTTCGTTACATACTCACCTGCACGCTTATAAGCTTGCAAGTCTGCGATATCGTTTCCAAGGTTAATCTTTTCCCCAGTTTCGGGATCAACATAAAAAATTTGGCCATTTACATTAAATCCGCCTAAACTCATGGAAATGACATCAACTCCATCATCCGCAGCGGCAATCATGGCCTTTAGAATCCAGGCTGATTCGGCTGAACTTGTTCCAAACACCCGGTAAGCACGGATGCCTGTATCCGGTGCAACCCCAAGCATGGCGCCGTTTCCAGCGATAGATCCGGCAACATGGCTTCCATGGCCGTTTCTGTCATCAAATGCATTGGGATCTCCATTTTCAGCCTTCTCTTTCCCTTGGAAGCCGCCAGCTGGAACAAAATTTTTCGAGCCCGGCATTAAGTTTCTCACTAAATCATGGTGGTCACGATCAATTCCGGTATCAATAATACCAACCACTACATTGTGGGAACCGGTGCCAAGCTTGTAGCTCTCACCATTATTCGTAATCCGCTGAATATCCCATTGTAGGCCCCATAAAGCAGCCTTACTCGTATCCACTCCAGACGGAACTGCTTCTGTAATTTTTTGAGACTTCGGAAGCTTCCAGGAAATCGATGGATTTGCCAAGCTGACACTAGACAACCCTCTTAATTTTCTAAAAGACTTAGTCGGAGCCATCACCTGAACAAAACCGATTTCGGGAACTTGATAGACGACTTCCCCTCCTAAGCTTTTCACCTGTTTTTCAAACCCTGCTGGAATACTATTTTGTTTAAAAAGAACCGAATAGTAATCCGTTTTAGCCCCTGCTGTTCCTTTCACTCCTGCCGCAGATGCTGCTGGAAGAAAAGAGAGTAATAGGATAATACTGAAAAGCACCGCAGAAAATTTTTTCAACCTGCATTCCTCCTCATAAAAAATTTACTGGTCTCCCTTATGTATGTAACAAAACAGAGAAGCCAGTCTCTTTTATTATTACGGAATTTGAATTTATTGTAAATTTCATTTATCTTTCAAAAGCACCCCTTTTTCGTCACAATACACCCTAAAGAGGGATAATTAATAAAAAATATATGTCACTAAGGGGTTCAAAACGTAATAATTTAGGGACTTATCCCTAAATTATTACAAATTTTAATTTATTTTGTCATGAAACTAGTAAACTGTTGAAATATATCTGTAATACTAGTGTGTTATCTTATTATCAATAGAAAGGGGTTTTAATATGAAGAAATTCCTCCTAACATTTGGTTTAGCAGGTTTAGTATTATTCGGAAGCCATGCAGCATCAGCTTCAGCAGCATCCAATACATATACCGTAAAAAGCGGCGATTCACTTTATAAAATCGCTAAAAAATATAAAACTTCGGTGAGCAATCTAAAAAACTGGAATCACCTTAAATCAGATATTATTTATCCAAAGCAGAAACTAGTTGTAGCGGGTTCAAAGAAAGCTGTAAGCAAAAAGAAAACTACAGTGAAAAAGACGGCCGCTGTAAAAAGAACAACGACTAGTAAATCTAAAGCGCCAAAGGTTGTCAAAACGCTGACGGTTACAGCTACTGCCTACACAGCAAATTGCAAAAGATGCTCAGGTATTACTGCCACAGGATTAAATCTTAAGAAAAATCCAAAGCTAAAGGTTATTTCCGTTGATCCTAAAGTGATTAAATTAGGAACAAAGGTGTATGTTGAAGGCTATGGCTACGCAGTTGCCGGCGACACAGGCGGCGCTATGCGAGGCAACAAAATCGACGTCTTCATCCCATCTAAAGCAAAAGCTCTCCAATGGGGAAGAAAAACAGTAAAAGTAAAAATTCTTAAATAATCATTTAATTAAAAAGGTCTCAGGCTGAATGGTTAATTCGCAGCTTGAGACCTTTTTTAGCTATTAATAATTAATGGGTGTCAGGCACCATGTGAAAAATTCACATGGTGCCTGACACCCATCTATTTATCCATCCTAGTAAGTTTGTTTTTGATGCCATTTCCAAGCATCGGCGATGATTTGTTCTAAATTTTTTTCGGCCTTCCAGCCTAGTTCGTCATAGATTTTTTTAGCAGATGCGACGAGTCTTGCAGGGTCGCCAGGGCGGCGGTCTGCCATTTCAACGTTAGCTTTAATGCCTGTTACACGCTCACAAGTTTCAATGACCTCTTTTACCGAATAACCTAAACCATTGCCTAAATTGTATATCTCAGCAGATTTTTTCCCATTTAGCAAGGCTTGAAGTGCCAAGATATGTGCGGCTGCTAAATCCATCACATGAATATAGTCACGGATGCATGTACCGTCCTCTGTGTCATAATCAGAGCCAAATACTGAAACCTTATCCCTAGTTCCCAAAAGATGCTGGAGCACAATCGGAATCAAATGGGTTTCCGGATCGTGACTTTCGCCAATTACCGCTGACTGATGGGCCCCTGCAGCATTAAAATAGCGCAGCACCACATAATTCAACCCATATGCCTTTGAAAAATCAGCAAGAATTTGCTCCACCATTAATTTCGAACGTCCATAAGGATTAATTGGTGCGGCAGGGGTTGTTTCATCAATAATATCCACATTCGGAATGCCGTATGTTGCTGCTGTAGATGAGAAAATAAAGTTTTTCACCTTGAATCTTTGCATTACTTTTAAAAGCATAATAGTAGATGCTACGTTATTATCGTAATATTTTAAAGGATCGACAACTGACTCCCCGACTAAGCTGTTTGCAGCAAAATGCATCACGGCTTTTATCGGATAGCTTCTAAACACCATAACTAAGTCGTCTACATTACCAAGGTCACCTTTTACAAAAATAGCCCGGCTATCGACTGCTTCGCGATGGCCTGTTGAAAGGTTGTCCAATACAACAACCTCTTCTGTTTCTACTAATTCCTTCACAAGATGGCTGCCAATGTAGCCAGCTCCGCCGACAACGAGAATCATAGTACATTGCTCCTTAAATATAAGATTCACTTACTTATGTATTATAACATTTTTAAAAAACTTCCGCTTGTTATAGCAGTTTAATAGAAATTAAGTGGTCCATTTCCCTTTGTTACATTCTTACATATAAACACCCAATTGATCATAACGTATTATAGGTATCCGAACAAATCCAGCTTATTTTCCATACTATATGGGTATAACCTGGGCTTTCTTGGAAAAGGGGGGAAATCTTCATGAAACTTTATTTAGACCCTGGTCACGGCGGACAAGATCCCGGTGCCCAAGGACATGGGTTGAATGAAAAAGATCTTACGTTAGATATCGCCCTCAAACTGCAAAGCATTTTACAAAATGAGTATGAAGAGGTTGAAGTAAAAATGAGCCGTACAAGTGATATTACAAAGGGCTTAAGCCAGCGGACAAGTGAAGCAAATTCGTGGGGGGCTGATTATTACCTGTCCATTCATATTAATTCAGCAGTTAGTTCTGCTGAAGGGTATGAGGATTATATTTATAGCGGACTATCCAACTCCTCGACTACTGCAAAATACCAAAATATCATCCATGGTGAAGACTTGAGGGAGAATGAGCTTAAAGACCGCGGTACAAAAAAAGCCAACTTCCTCGTCCTCAGGGAGTCAGCTATGCCCGCTATTCTCACGGAAAACGGCTTTATTACAAACACCCACGATGCTGCCTTAATGAAACAATCGTCATGGCGGCAAAAGGTTGCTCAAGGGCATGCCAACGGTTTGGCAAAAGCTTTTAAACTGAAACGCAAACACTCAGTCCCAGAGCACCCCCCACCCCCACCCGCTCCGGTAACACTTTACAAGGTTTTCGCCGGCTCATTTCAATCACGAAAAAATGCAGATGAACAAGTAGCATCGCTTCACTCAAAGGGCTTCGAAGCATTTGTCAATTCAACCACCATCTTCGGTGAAACATGGTACCGCGTACAAACAGGCGCCTTCGAAAGCCGCAACAACGCCGACGAACTCCTAGCCCAACTAAAAAAGGCCGGCTATAAAGACTCATTCCTCGTTGCTGACACCCTTTTTCCATGAATTTGTATATATAGAAGATGGGAATACAGGATTAAGTCCGCGGCGGTTTGTTTAGGAACGATTTCCTGTTTTGCCCATACCATATATATGTAAAACTATTTTTAATGAATGGGGGAATGGAACATGAAGCTTTATTTAGACCCAGGTCATGGCGGGCAGGATCCGGGTGCTCAAGGGCATGGGTTGAATGAAAAGGACGTTACATTGGATATTGCCCTGAAATTGCGTAATATCCTGCTAAATGACTATGAAAATATTGAAGTAAAAATGAGCCGTACAAGCGATACTACAAAGGGCTTAAGCGAGCGGACATCAGAAGCCAATAGCTGGGGTGCGGACTTCTTTTTAGCAATTCATATTAATTCCGACAGTCACACTGCTCAAGGTTACGAAGATTATATTTATAATAATATTTCTAATTCATCCACCACTGCTAAGTATCAAAGCATTATCCATGCTGAAGTACTAAAAATGAGTCAATTAATTGACCGTGGCAAGAAGAAAGCTAATTTTCACGTACTCCGTGAGTCTGAAATGCCTTCAATGTTAACCGAAAATGGCTTTATCGATAATACTCATGATGCGGCTTTAATGAAACAATCCTCCTGGCGGCAGGATGTAGCCCAAGGGCATGCTAATGGTATTGCTAAAGCTTTTGGATTGAAAAGAATAGCAAGTACTGCACCGAAACCACCAGCATCTCAAAAGCCAGTTAGTCCAAGCCTTAGTCCAAGTAAGCCGGCTGATTCCGGGACTGGAAACGTCTATGAAGTAATGGTCGGGTCCTTTTCCTCAAAAGAGCATGCCGAGGAAAGGGTCGCTGAACTGAGCAAGCTGGGCATAAAAGCAGCAATTGTCAGCGCAAAGGTTTCCGGCGCTACCTGGTACCGGGTCCGAGTCGGTTCATTTGCAAGCCGCGCCAAAGCGGATGCCCTTTTAAGCAATATGGAAAAATCCGGATATAACGATTCGTTTATTGTGATTGAAAGAGTCAAAGGAGCGGACAGTTCAAGCAAGCCGGCTCAATCTGAGGGAGGAACCGTTTATGAGGTAATGGTCGGGTCGTTTTCCTCCAAAGAGCATGCCGAGGAAAGAGTCGCAGCCCTGAAGAAAATTGGCACGAACTCGACAATTGTCAGTGCAAATATCTCAGGGAAAACCTGGTATCGTGTTCGAGTCGGTTCTTTTCCAAGCCGTTCCAAAGCGGATGCACTTTTGACAAAAATGGAGAAGGCCGGATACGATGATTCGTTTATTGTGATTGAAACAGGAAGTGCAGGGGATGATAAAAAAGGAGGCACTAGTGGAACGACAACTAGCAGCTCAAGCTCCAGCGGAACCACCGGAAAAACAGCAGGGACTTCTGGCGGCGGCATAAGTGGCAGCTCTGGTAGCAGTACCGTGGGGAACAGCGGCACTACTGGGGGAAATTCAGGCACAGGAAATACCGGCAGCATCGGTGGAGGCTCAAGCGGGGGCTCAGGAAGCGGGACATCCAACAACCAAACTGATATTGACCCAGTACATGGAAACCCATCTGGATTCACCATTTTAGGACCAACCATTCTTTCTCCTGAGCATATGAATCGCTTTGTTAAAAATATAAACCCTAAAGCTCCTGAACTAGGAAGCTACTATCTGACCTTCGGTGAGTATTATGGGATTAGGGGAGACGTGGCTTTTGCACAAGCCATACTTGAAACAGACTATTTTCGGTTTACTGGAGATGTGAGACCAGAGCAAAATAACTTTTCTGGATTAGGTGCAACAGGATCGAAAGCCCAAGGAGCAAGGTTCGAATCACCGGAAGAAGGGGTTCTGGCACAGCTTCAGCATTTATATGCCTATGCAACTACGAAAAAGCTGCCAACCCAATATCCGCTTGTGGACCCTCGCTTTGAACTGGTAGACAGAGGTTCTGCTCCAACATGGATCGCCCTAAACGGAAAATGGGCTGTTCCAGGCAGTGATTATGGGCAATCCATTTTAAATATATATGAAAGAATGATTCATATGACCATCCAGCATTTAGAAACCACTCGTCAAAATCTTAACCCTTAATATGCAGCCCTTCCCTTCTTTCCTTAAAAAAGACCTTTCATAGGTCTTTTTTGCATACTTGTACTAGTGATTAATTGGAGGTTATTACCAAAACCAATATGACTTGTTTTCGTATAATTAAGGAAAAAATAATATTTACTATTGAAATTTTACTAAAAAACGAATATTATATTTATTGCTTTTAAAAATGTTCGTGTTTACGGAGGGCCATTATGTTTAAACTGAAAGAAAATAATACAAACGCCAAAACAGAGTTAATTGCGGGAATTACGACTTTTTTTACCATGGTTTACATCGTTGTCGTCAACCCGGTAATTCTCTCCGATGCCGGCGTGCCGTTTGATCAAGTTTTTACCGCGACCATCATTGCAGCTGTTGTCGGGACTCTTTGGATGGCGCTTTTTGCCAACTACCCAATCGCCATTGCACCTGGAATGGGTCTCAACGCCTATTTTGCCTATTCTGTCGTCGGCGGCTCGCAAAACATTGACTACCAAACAGCCTTCGCGGCGGTGTTTGTTGCCGGAATTATTTTTCTCATCTTGTCTTTAACACCGTTAAGGGAAAAATTAATTGAGGCCATTCCCGAAAACCTTAAGTACGGAATTACTGCAGGAATTGGTCTGTTTATTGCTTTTATCAGCCTTCGCTTAACGAAAATCATTGTCGCAGACCCTGCCAACTTGGTTCGTCTCGGCAATTTGCATACTTCTTCTGCTATTCTGACCTTTATTGGTCTTGCTGTAACCCTTATATTAATGTTATTTAGGGTAAATGGTGCATTATTTATCGGAATGATTGTGACGGCTTTGATTGCCTTTTTTACCGGCCAGCTTTCCTTCGATAAGGGTTTTGTCGGCTTTCCGTCCCTGCCTGAAGGATTAATGATCGCCAACCCGCTTACTGCCTTTAGTGACGTCATTCACCACAGCCTGTTTGCCGTCGTGTTTTCCTTCATTTTGGTGACGATTTTTGACACCACTGGAACCATGATTGGGGTCGCAAACCAAGCTGGATTAATGAGAGGCGATAAGCTGCCGCGTGCCCGCCATGCCCTTCTATCTGACTCTTTGGGAACAGCAATTGGCGCAATGTTTGGGACAAGCCCAACAACTGCCTATATTGAATCGACATCTGGCGTTGCTGCCGGCGGTCGGACAGGCTTAACCTCCCTTACTGTTTCGGTGTTGTTTATTGTTGCTGCATTCTTCGGGCCGCTTGTGAGCGCCGTATCCGGTCTTTCCGCCATTACGGCACCTGCATTGATTATTGTTGGAAGCCTGATGATGGGGAGCATTGCCAAAATTCGCTGGAATGAGCTCGATGAAGCCTTCCCGGCATTCTTAACCATCCTTAGCATGCCGCTGACATCCAGTATCTCCACCGGGATTGCTCTTGGATTTATCAGCTATCCTATTTTAAAAGCGGCCAAAGGAAAATGGCGCGATGTTCACCCGCTGCTATATGTATTTGCGGTATTATTCTTTATACAGCTGGCGTTTTTGCAGCATTAATTGTTTAGAATTGGGGAAATCGGCGGACTTTGTCTGTCGATTTCTTTTTTTGCTGAAAAAAATGCTGCTTTACCGAATTTGCTTTTTTCTTCTCTTTAGGGGAACTAGACCCCTTCTAGCTTCCGAAAAGCTTTTATTTTCTTCTGTTCAAGTAATTAGACCCTTCCCATTTATGAGCCACCCTCTAAAACGTTGGTAATAAACCCTTACTAAATAGGAAATGCTAAAAATGGGAGGTGATGGAATTGTTATTAGATCCTAATTATTGCGGCAATCCATGGCAGGAGGAATGGAACAGTGCAGAAGTTCAAAATGAAATAATGTCATCCGGAATTACCCGTGACGAATGGGAACAATCTAGAATAATGGATGATTTAGATGCGGAATTTGATGACGATTGGTAACTAGGACAGGCCTATGCTCAGGCCTTTTTTCATTTATTCCTATTTCACGAAGGAAACAAAAAAACGTTACATTTCCCTCCCCTAGTAGGTATAATCTCCTCCCTCAACGGTTTAAAATGAGATGAAGGAGGTTTTACCATGCGAGGGTTATTTGTTTTGTTTTGGGCAGGTATGATTTTTGTTTTCACCTGTACCGCAAGTTTTAATGGTTTAATGGATACAGGAGAAATTAGATTTTACATAAACCCGACTCCTCATTTTTCTGAACTTTTAGCACCATTACCTTTGCAGCTTTCCGGCGGGTTTCTTATACAAAAATTCGGCCATGCTTTTGCGTTCTTCATTTTGACAGCATTGCTCCAAATTGCATTCCAATCAAAAAAGTTAGTCTTTTCTTTAGCGACTTTTTATGCAGCCCTCACTGAGTTTCTTCAATTATTTTTTACAAGGGACGGAAGGCTTTTCGATGTAGGAATTGATACAATAGGGATATTGTTAGCATTAGGAATAGGCCGGCTTTTTATGACGCACCCTTCACGAGAAACCAATTTCTAGAAAGGTGCGTCGGCTTTTTCCATTAGAATTCCTGTTTTCTAAGCTTCTGTCCACCCCAGGCGGACAAATGTCCACGAATGGTGTCAGGCACCATTAAAAGCACCATGAAAGGCACTATAAAAAACATCTAATTATATAGTAAACCCGATTTTTCCAAGCTGCTGGGCATTTTCCATTCGGTTGAATGCTTCTTGAAATTGTTCTAGTGGGTATATGCGGTCGATGACCGGTTTGATTTGGTGTTTTTCAATGAATTCTAGCATTTCTTTGTACTCTTCTCCGCTTCCCATGGTTGAGCCGTATAGGCGAAACTGGCCGTAGAAAAAGTCGCGTAAATTCAATTCAACGACATCTCCTGCAGAAGCGCCGAAGGTTACGATCGTGCCGCCTGGCCGAAGCTGCTGCAGCGACTTGTTAAAGGTCGCAGCCCCTACACACTCAATCACAAGGTCCACTTTCTCACCGCCAAACTCCTTCTCCCAATCTGCATTACTGTCAAAAGCCTTGTCTGCCCCAAGTTCCAAAGCCTTTTGGCATTTTTCAACAGAACGAGAGGTTACATAAACAGTCGCTCCCGCTGCCTTGGCAAACTGTAATAAAAATGTTGCCACACCACTGCCGATACCCGGAATTAACACTTTCATGCCTTCACGAACTTGACCTTGGGTAAACAAAGCCCGATATGCCGTTAATGCGGCTAGTGACAAAACACCAGCTTCTTCCCACGATAGATGCTCTGGTTTTGGGGCGACATTCTCAGCCGGGATTACCACCTGCTCGGCAAAGGTTCCATGAAAAGGAAGTCCGAGAATTTCAAATCCTTGTGGTGGAGCATCCGTTTTATCCTTCCAGCCTAATCCAGGATTAATGACGACCTTATCTCCCGCTTTGACACCAGTGACCCCTTCTCCAACTGCGTCCACTACTCCGGCACCGTCCGACCCGATAATCAGCGGCGGATCTGTAGGTTTATGACGCACAAGCACAAACAAATCACGATGGTTTAAGCCTGCTGTTTTCAATTTCACCCTGACCTCGCCAGCTTTTGGCTGTAATTCTTCCATATCACGAACTGCCAGCCCAAAAAGCCCAGCCTTGTCCGCATGAACGACTGCTTTCATTTATATCACTCCTAAATGATTTCATTTAGCAACACTATATCCATAATACTCTGAAAAAAATGTTTTTTAAATAAATTGAATTCAAAACAAAAGAATACTCCAATTACCTATAATAATTACGAACGGTGTCAGGCATTAACCCTATTAAAACATGGATATTAATCGCCTATTTTGTTAAGGATAGTACGTAATATTCGTCTTGAAAAGCTGAAAATGAATCCGATAAAGGTGGAATAGAGCCATGCAGGATTTGGATTTGCATTATACCTTCGAACTAGGACTTATTTTAATCATGCTTGCTGCCGGAGTAACGGCGATTGCAAAAAAGTTTAAAAAGCCCTATCCGATTGCCCTTGTCATTGTTGGAGCGATGATCGGACTATTTAACATTCCCGTTTTTGAGCCTTTAAAGCAATTTATCACGGAGGGCGAGATCTTTAACTTTGTGGTTATTACCTTGTTCTTACCTGCATTATTAGGGGAGGCGGCATTTAAACTTTCCTTTGCCCACTTAAAAAAGAATAAACGGCCGATTATGACACTCGCTTTTGGGGCGACCCTGATTTCCTTTATTGCAACCGGTTTTTTGTCCCTTTGGCTGCTAGGTTTCTCCATCCCGGCAGCATTTGTTTTTGCTGCCTTAATGAGTGCAACTGACCCTGTAAGTGTCTTGTCGATGTTTAAAAGCCTTGGGGTGAATAAAAAATTAGCGATAGTGGTGGAGGGTGAAAGTTTATTTAACGATGGTCTGGCCGTTGTCTTCTTTAAAATATCGGCATTTTCCTTATTAACGTATATCGGCCTCGGGATTCAGGGTTTCAGCTATGGTGTGTTTGAATTTCTCAAGGTCATTTCGCTTGGTGTCATCATCGGTGGTGCTCTAGGCTATGGGTTTTCCATTTTAACAAAATACTTTGATGACTACCCTTTAGAGATTATCTTTAGTCTCATCCTGTTTTATAGCTCTTTCCTGCTCGCCGAAAGCGTGCATGCGTCTGGGGTAATTGCCGTAGTTACAGCGGCCCTAGTTTTAGGTAACTATGGTGCCAAAATCGGGATGAGCCCCACGACAAAATTAAATATTAATAACTTTTGGGAAGTTACCGCCTTACTGGCAAACTCGCTCGTATTTTTAATGGTAGGTTTAGAAATCACTCGCATAAATGTATCCGACAAATGGACATTAATTTTTTTAGCGATTGTGATTGTATTAATCGCTAGAAGCTTGGCAGTTTACATCAGCTTGTTTTTTATGAAAAATTTCCCCGTCCCCTGGAAGCATATTATTAACTGGGGCGGATTAAAGGGGTCCTTATCGATTGCCTTAGCGCTCAGCCTCCCGCGGGACTTCGCCGGCCGGGAGGACATCCTAATTGTGGCTTTTAGCGTCGTATTATTTTCCTTGGTGGTGCAAGGGCTTTCGATTAAACCGCTGCTCTCCCTTTTAGGTGTCAATAAAAAAACGGAGAGCTTTAAGGAATATGAAGTACTCATTGCCCGAAGCTATCGCTTGGAATCCGCTATTGAGGAAATCCATAAAGTCAAAAGAAACCTGTTCATCACGGAAGCTGTTTCGCAGGTACTAGTCGAACAATACGAGCGGGAATTAGCAGAATTACGGAATGCCATGAACCAGCTATTCGAAAAACATCCCGAGCTTAAAGCAAAACAGCAAATCACTTTACAAAAACATTCCTTATACGCCCAGCACGAAGCGATTGAAACACTAGTAAAAGAAGAGATCATCTCAAATGAAGCAGCTGCTGAAGAACAGGAGCTTATCACAAATGTGCTGGTGAAGCTGGACTGAAGTATGGGGACAGTTCTAAACCGCTGAAAAAGTTGAGGTATTGGTGAGAAAGGAAAAAGGTGCACATTGACGCGTTCAATGAACGCGAGAGCAAGGGAAAACGCCAATGAAGTGCACATTGACACGTTCAATGAACGCCAGAGCAAGGGAAAACGCCAATGAAGTGTACATTGACGCGTTCAATGAACGCCAGAGCAAGAGAAATCGCCGATGAAGTGCACATTGATGCGTTCAATGAACGCCAGAGCAAGAGAAATCGCCGATGAAGTGCACATTGACGCGTTCAATGAACGCCAGAGCAAGGGAAATCGCCGATGAAGTGCACATTGAGGCGTTCAATGAACGCGGGAGCAAGGGAAATCGCCGATGAAGTGCACATTGACGCGTTCAATGAACGCGGGAGCAAGGGAAATCGCCGATGAAGTGCACATTGAAGCATACAAAAAAGCGAGGTAACAATAAGCAATCATGTAATCCCGAAAAAGGACACAAAACACAAAGAGCTGTCCTTTTATCGATTATTAATTCTTATTTTTTTCCCAAATAGTTTTTCTGTACTTTCGGATAGTTCTTCTGTTTTATCAAGAAAACAGGAGAATGTCCCCTCTTTTTATTCGACACTGGAATTATTATGAATTTTCTGCTAAAGTGGAACCATCCAGAGCAAAAAACAGGGGGATAGGTAATGAAGAAAACGTTAATTTGGACTGCTATTGTTTTGGTGGTTTTAATTGGAGGAAAGTATGGTTTTAATAAGGTAATGGATAATAAAGATTATGCTGAAAAAAAGCAGGCATCCGCCGTTCAAGATATGGCTGTTAATAAGAAAACAGATGCAGATAAGAAAGATGAGAAGCAGCAAACGGCCAAAATTGGCGGTGTTCAATATGAGATTGACCTTGATAAAGATAGCCCTCAAAATGCCGTGATCGACGTGATGCACAAAATGACACATCAGAAAGTAAAAGCGGAGGAAAAGTGGGGGGCTGTACCGATGATTCCCGATACGATTAATCAAGTTTACGAGATTGTGAGTAATAGTGATTATGAACTAAAAGACGATTTGCTAGGAATTCTTGAAAAATGGAAAAAAGGGCAATTCGATGAAGTCGATGAGGACCATAACTATTTCTGGCGATATAAGAACGGGAACATTGGAAAAGCTTATGGAATCCTCTCAAAAAAAGAGGAACAAAAATTTATAGCTAATAACTTTGGTGAAGGTTTTGCAAAGGAAGTAAGCTCCCAGGAATAAGGGGGCTTTTTTTTTTAGAATAAAAAACAATTCTTCAAAAAATAATAACTACGACAATATCTGAAGGGACGAATTTATTTGAGACTAAGGAAAAATTTGTGTATTTATTCTTTCCTGCTTCTGGCACTTTCTCTCATTGTAGCTGCTTGTGGTAGCAAAGAGAATAATCAGCAAAACGCTGCTAAAGATACAAAAACAGCAAATCAAGGCTATACCAAGACAAATATGGATGAATTAAAAGGAAAAGATGATCCTTATAGTAAATCTGTGAAACGCGGCTATGAACTGATGAATCAAACTCATGTTTTATTAGATGAATATGTCGGAAACAAGCTTTCCTGCTCCAGCTGTCACGGAGGAGCAGGATTAGATTCATCCTCCCCGTTAATAGGCGTTACCGCTGTTTATCCACAGTATAATGCCCGGTCTGGTAAAGTATTAACAATTGAAGACCGAATAAATGGCTGCTTCAAACGAAGTATGAACGGTAAGCCCCTCCCATATAATAGTGATGATATGCGTGCAATGGTATCATACCTATCCTATATCTCTAGAGATGTACCGGAACGCATCGACAAGCGGGATTGGGTCGTAAAAAACACTATTGAGAATTTACCGAAACCTAATGTTACCAATGGAGAGAAATTATACAAACAATCCTGTATGGCCTGTCACGGGCAAAATGGAGAAGGTACCGGTGCTACTACAGGTCCAGCATTATGGGGAGATAACTCCTTTAATATCGGGGCAGGCATGGCAAGAATCAGTACCACTGCTGGTTTTATTAAAAGGAATATGCCTCCTGCTGAAATGGGCGGGATTAAAAAAGGCGAATTAACCGATCAACAGGCAGCAGACTTAGCAGCGTATATCCTTTCGCATGACCGTCCGGACTTTGCCGAAAAGGAAAATGATTGGCCAAATGGCGATGCACCTGCCGACGTACCATATAAAACTAAAGCTGCAAAAGTGAAAAAGGCTGCTCCTCAAGGTGGCGAAGGTGAGAAGAAGAAATAACTAATAACCGTTTAATGACAAACGTGCAGGTATTATGGAACCCCCCCACGTTTCCATTTGATTTTGATGACGGGGGGTTTTTTATGTATATGAATCCTGTTTAAATTGTCGAAAACAAATTCTATCAAAAGACAAGTTGCACCAATTTTCTTATCTCATTTTTGTTATTCTATCTACAACGATTAGGAGTGAATTCTATGGATGAGAAAGGAAATTTCCTGACCGGGTTAATATGGGGGACATCGCTAAGCATCCCGCTGTGGCTGGCCTTTTTTGGCTGGATTAAAATCATTACATACCTATTTTACCATTGATTTAAAATACAAAAATCCCCGCCTCATTTAAAGGCGGGAATTTTATTGCTGGGCTTGCACCTACAATCGTACGATGCCCATTTTTCAAAATACAAATTTATTATTTTGTTTCAGTAGATTCTACAACTGCAACATTGCTGTCTTCAGCTGTTTCGTTTCCAACGGTTGCTTCTGGTGCTTCTGTAGTTTCTTCTGTGTCTACTACAGTTTCTTCTTCAGTTGCTTCATTTTCAAC
>NZ_BNDS01000003.1:0-2431 GCF_014656545.1 Neobacillus kokaensis | reverse complement strand
TACTACAGTTTCTTCTTCAGTCGCTTCATTTTCAACAACAGCTTCTGGCGCTTCTGTAGTTTCTTCAGTAGTTTTTTCACCAGCTTGTACAGCAGAGTTTGCTGCTGCATGAGCTTTTGCCACTTCACTTGCGTGTGCGCTAGCTTGTGACTTGGCTTTGTTAGCTGCAGAAGGGTTTACTTTTTCTGTTTCAACTGCTTCGTCTTCGCTTTCAGCTTTTTCAGTTGCTTCATCTTCGCTTACAACTTCTGTTGCTTTTTCAGCAGACTCTTCTGTTGTTACTTCAGTACTGTTTTCAACGGTTACTTCTGTAGTTTCTTCTGTCTCTACAGCAGTTCCTTCTTCAGTCGCTTCATTTTCAACAACGGCTTCTGGTGCTTCTTCAACTTTAACGTCTTCAACCGCTGCGATACCAGCTAGTACAGCAGAGTTTGCTGCTGCATGAGTTTTTGCTGCTTCGCTTGCGTGTGCGCTAGCTTGTGACTTGGCTTTGTTAGCTGCAGAAGGGTTTACTTTTTCTGTTTCAACTGATTCGTCTTCATCCACAGCTTTTTCAGCATCGTCATCTGAATCGTCTTCAAGAACGACATCTTCATCATCACTATTTGTTTTTACAATAATCGGATGAGTATCGAAATTGATTTTTGAAGCATCAGAATCTTCATCCTTATCTTCTTTATCTTCTGCTTTAACAGTGGAATCAGCTTCGACCTTTGCAGCTTCTTCATCTTCTTTTACGGCTTCATCAGAATCAACATCTTCACCTTGTTCATCTTCTTTTACCGCTTTTTCAGAATCAACATCTTCGCCTTGTTCATCTTTCACAGCATCGTGTTGATCTTCTGTTTTCACAACTTCTTCAGCCTTTTCCTTTTCAGTTACGGCATCAGTGTCAGAAGTTTTGATTTCCTCTTCAACCGCCTTTTCTTCTGGCTCTTGAACTGGCGCTTTTACTGTCTTTTCGCCTTTGCCATGAACAGCAGAATTTGGAGCGGCATGTAGTTTTGCCGTTTCGCTGGCATGTACACTTGCCTGTGATTTGCTGGCTTTCTTGACCTTAGCATGCTCTTTTTCTTGAGTCTCCTCTTTAGCTTCAACTTTCACTTGTACTTTAACTTCTGCTTTATGTTGTACTTTTTCAACATGCTTTACATGAAACTTTACATGATTCTCACTTTTAACATGTTCAGAATGTTTCGCTTTTCCATGATCCGGACCTGCAGCATCAGTTAAATGACCTCCAGCGAAAACACCGAATGATAATGCTCCTGCTAACACGAAAGATTTTACCACTGTATTTGGGTTTAGATAATGTTTCATTTTTAAATTCGCTCCTTTTTTATTATGTTCCGTGACTTTTAGCTCTGGGAAACACTTTTAAAAATAGGAGCAATTTGCGGCGGCGGTGACGGCGGCGCATTCACCCATTGATTCGTCAACAACGCAACCCGGGAAAGATAAGGCTGAACCAATTGAGCTTCATAGTGTTGGTTCCAATCAAACCATTTATCCACAATGCTTATTGTGCCTAAGCCATTGCTGACCCGGTCGTTTGGTGATCCGCCAGATCCGTTCGTCCGCTGCGTTTGATTCAACATTTGATTAACATCAGGAATCTTCCCATTTTCATCTGGGTACTTTCCTTTAGGTAACCTCTTCTGATCAAGCGGTTTTGAGAGTCTAGGCGATGCAGGTGACTTTTTCTTAAAAGGCTTTACTGTCACCTTTATTGGCTGCGCTTTACTTTCCGATATAAAATCTTCCTTATGGATAGATGGTTTTACAGAACTCTTTGCCTCTTTTTTAACAGCCTGCTGCTGCTTTTTTACAGGTTTGCTTTTATTCGGAACAGCTGCTGCTTTTTTTGCCGCTGAACTTTTCACGGTCTTTTCAGCCTTATTTATTGCTGACTGGACTCTCCCTTTCGCTTGCTCTGGTATTTGCTTTAATGGAGCAACTACCTTTTTAGCCGCTGACTGTTTAGGTACAGAGGCTTTTTTTATAGAAGGAGCCTGCTGTGAGGGCTTTTGTTTATCCGCGTAATTTCTAGTAGTCTCCGAGGCCGCAGCAGATACTTTTTCCTTTGTTACGGCATTTTCAGCCTTAACCGGAAGCTCCGCTTTAACTGAAGCTTGTACCGCTTCATTGGAAGAATGGGGTGTACCGTTAACTTCATTCTTCGCGGCAAAAGCATGGTCCTGTAAAAACAAAGCACCGCAAACTGCCAAACCTGAAATAATAATATGGCGGAAGTGCACGAACTTTTCACCTCCTTTCAAAAAAATATTCTTCAGTGACAACATTCGATGGGGCGAAATAATTTTTGACCGTTTTCGACATCTGTCGCAAAAAACGATTCTATTTACCTAAAAATCTATGAAACCTAGGTCATTTATAATAGGTTATTTTTAAACAAAACTATCATGAGCTT
>NZ_BNDS01000002.1:244870-445129 GCF_014656545.1 Neobacillus kokaensis | reverse complement strand
TGGCCCCTTGGTCAAGCGGTTAAGACACCGCCCTTTCACGGCGGTAACACGGGTTCGAATCCCGTAGGGGTCATATTATAAACCTGATAACAATATGTTATCAGGTTTTTTTGTGCTTTTGATAGAAAACTCATTACCAAGTAATACCTTATGTGGTCTAAATATTATTTTATTTTTCAAAAAAAAGTTCCTTGTTAACTCCCCCACCAAATCTTATAAGTCCCCAATTATTAATCTAACTATTTTCAACAACAGTCTAATACAAAAATGAAAGCGTTTAAATTATTATTGCGCTAATAATATTTTTTAACAAATACACTAGATTTTCGTCGAAATACTAGAGGAATTTTTGTCGAAAGAGGAAGAAACCTGATGAAAAATCAGGTTTCATCGTAGATTGGGGTCAAAATTGTCTGAAAAGATAAAAAAGTATTTCGGGGAATATGGCCAAATAGCATATATAATTGTATTTTGAAATACATATTCTCAATGGGAAGAGGAGAATCATGACAGTCAATACACTTTTACCAACTGACTATCAGCTGCATCTATTTCATGAAGGAAACCTTTTTCAAAGTTATCAGCTGTTTGGTGCCCATATTTTTAGGTATTCCAATCGATGTTTTACTCGATTCTGTGTTTGGGCCCCTAATGCCCTGCAGGTAAGGCTTGTGGGAGATTTTAATAACTGGAATGGTCATGGATATGAATTGCAAAAGATGAGTGAAGAAGGGGTATGGATCATCATCGTCGATCAGGACCTCGAAGAAAAGATTTATAAGTATGAAATTATCACCAACTCAGGAGAAAGGCTGCTTAAGTCAGATCCTTATGCCTTTTATTCTGAAGTAAGACCACATACAGCCTCCGTCGTTTATTCACTTAATCATTATGAATGGAAAGACCATCAATGGATGGACAGAAAGGCAAATTATAACTTTTTATCAGAACCAGGAATCATTTATGAAATCCACTTAGGGTCTTGGAGAAAAAAAGAAGATGGCAGCAGTCTTACATATAAAGAGCTAGCTCAAGAACTCATTCCATATGTAATTGCGCATGGTTTTACACATATTGAAATCTTGCCGCTTGTTGAACATCCACTTGATGCCTCATGGGGCTACCAAGGTACAGGGTATTATTCGGTTACCTCAAGATATGGAACACCAAATGAGTTTAGATATTTTGTTGACCAGTGTCATCAACATGGTATCGGGGTGATCCTTGATTGGGTACCGGGACATTTTTGTAAGGATGCTCACGGTTTATACCGCTTTGATGGAACACATCTATATTCCTATCAGCACACGGGAGATAGAGAAAATTTTGTTTGGGGAACAGCTAATTTTGACCTTGGTAAAGGGGAAGTCCAAAGCTTTCTCATCTCTAATGCTTTATTTTGGATGGACTATTTTCATATTGACGGTTTCCGAATGGATGCAGTCGCAAACATTATTTATTGGCCAAATACCAATGATGAGAAACGTGAAAATCCCTTTGGTATCGAATTTTTGAAAAAGCTAAATCAAGTAATTGAAAGCCATAATCCTAACTTTTTAATGATAGGCGAGGATTCTACAGAATTCCCCAATGTAACTACACCAGTCCGCTATGGGGGCCTAGGATTTGATTATAAATGGAATATGGGTTGGATGAATGACATTTTAGAATATATGGAAACACCTCCATACGCTAGGTCACATGTCCACACGAAAATGACATTTTCACTTTTATATGCATTTTCAGAAAACTTTATGCTCCCATTTTCACATGATGAAGTAGTTCATGGGAAGAAATCCTTACTTGATAAGATGCCGGGGGAGTATTGGGAAAAGTTTGCCCAGTTAAGACTAATGCTGGGATACATGTTTGCACATCCTGGGAAGAAGTTACTGTTTATGGGCTTTGAATTTGGTCAGTTTGCTGAATGGAAGGATAAAGAACAGCTGGATTGGAATTTGATGGAATATGAAATGCATCAAAAGGTAAATTTATATGTAAAAATGTTAACAAAGCTCTATAAAAGGTCTAAAGCACTCTATGAACTAGACCATTTGCAGGACGGCTTTGAGTGGATTGATGCAGATAATAATGAGCAATCAATTTTCTCCTTTATTCGGAGAGGCAAAAAAGAAGAGGATTTGCTTATTATTGTTTGCAATTTCACAGGTGTAGGCTATAAGGAATATAAGGTTGGAGTGCCAAATCCGGGAGTGTATCGCGAGGTTTTTAATAGCGACCACGAGGAATACGGCGGGGGAGGAAGAATCAACAAAAAAACACTAACGGCAGCTGCAGAGCCATTTCATGGGATGCCATATTCATTAAATGTAACAATAGCCCCATTTGGGTTTCAAATATTAAGACCAATAAAAAAACGAAAGGAGCGAAAAGGGAATGGTAAAGAAAAAGTGCGTAGCCATGCTTTTAGCAGGAGGGAAAGGGAGCAGGCTGAATGACTTAACAAAGGACCTGGCGAAACCTGCGGTACCGTTTGGGGGGAAATATCGCATTATTGATTTCACCTTAAGCAACTGTACCAATTCTGGAATCGATACAGTTGGGGTGTTAACACAATACCAGCCATTGCTATTAAACTCCTATATAGGGATTGGCAGTGCTTGGGATCTTGATAGTAAGGATGGCGGGGTAACGGTTTTACCGCCATATAGTGAGGATTCAGAGGTAAAGTGGTATACCGGCACTGCCAGTGCAATCTATCAAAATTTGAATTATTTAAAGCAATACCAGCCTGATTACGTTTTAATCCTATCAGGCGATCATATATATAAAATGAATTATGAGAGAATGCTTGAATTTCATATTGAAAAGAAGGCGGATGTGACCATTTCCCTGATTGAAGTCCCTTGGGATGAAGCTAGCAGGTTTGGAATTATGAATACAGACAGAGAGATGCGAATCGTTGAGTTTGAAGAAAAGCCAAGCATTCCTAAAAATAATCTTGCTTCAATGGGCATTTATATATTCAGCTGGAATATTCTTAAGGAGTATTTAGAAGTTGATGCACAAAAAACTGATTCTAACCACGATTTTGGTAAAGATATTATTCCTTCATTATTAGAAGATGGAAAAAAACTATTTGCCTATCCGTTTAAAGGTTACTGGAAGGATGTTGGTACTGTTCAAAGTCTTTGGGAAGCGAATATGGATTTATTAAAGGAAGACTGTGAGTTAAACCTGTTTGATAACAATTGGAGAATCTATTCTGTAAATCCTAATCAGCCGCCGCAGTTTATTTCCCCAGATGCAGTTGTGAAAGAGTCTCTCATTAATGAAGGATGTACGATTGAAGGGGAAATTGATCATTCAGTTCTCTTTCAAGGTGTTTCCATTGGAGCAGGGGCTATTGTGAAAGATTCGGTGATTATGCCGGATGCCATTATAGGGAAGGACTGTTTCATTGAAAAGGCGATTGTACCAAGTGATGTACCGATACCGGATGGGACGGTTATCCGTTCGTTTGATGGTGAAGTTATTCTTGTAACGAAGGAAATGATTCACGAATTATATACGGCATACTAGCCTATGTGTTTGACCTTTCCGCCTGGGGTGGTAAGCCGTCATTCATCAGCTGGGATATTGAATAGAGATACTGGAGGGACTTTGGAGTGAAGAGAAAGCTATTAGGTATTATTGATGCTACAACCTACCATGAGGATTTAGAAGATTTATTAACCCATCGTTCATTAGCAGCACTGCCATTTGGTGGCCGATATCGAATTATCGACTTTGTGCTCTCTAATATGGTGAATTCAGGAATTAGAAGCGTGGCTATTTTCCCGAAAATGCAGTACCGATCTTTAATGGACCATTTAGGTTCGGGAAAGAACTGGGATTTAAATCGTAAACGCGACGGTCTTTTCTTTTTCCCATCGGCAATTATTGATAGTGATTTTAATATGGTTGGCTCATTTGACCTTTTTGCAGCAAATATGGATTATTTTTATCGCAGCACACAGGAATACGCACTTATAAGCAATTGTTTTACTGTCTTTAATATGGATTTCAGGCCATTATTAGATTGGCATACCCATTCCGGATGTGATATCACTGAAATCCATCATCAGGATGGTAGTTCTCTAGAATTATATTTGATTAAAACTTCACTCCTAATAAAGCTGATTGAAACAAGACATCAAACAGGTTATTCATGTATGAAGGATGTTGTTCATGATATGCACCATGGATATACTATCTGTCACTATGACTATAACGGGTATGCCGTCATGATAGATTCTATTGAAACTTATTTTTCTACCAGTATGAATTTGCTTCAAAAGAACGTGTGGAAAAATCTGTTTTTAGCAGAACAACCAATTTTAACAAAGGTGAAGGATGAGCCGCCAACAAAATATGTGAAGGGCTCCATGGTAAAAAATGCGATGATAGCTAATGGCGGATTAATTAGTGGAACAGTGGAAAATAGTATTGTTTCACGAGGAGTAAAAATTGGAAAAGGCACAGTAATTAAGAATTGTATCATTATGCAGAAATGCCAAATTGAAGATAATTGCTATTTAGATTCGGTCATTTTAGATAAGGATGTGAAAATTGAAGCAGGAACAAAATTAATAGGGACAGAAAAGTCACCATATGTAGTTCGAAAAGGGACGAAACAAGGAGCGCTGATGAATTCGTGAAAGTATTATTTGCTGTATCAGAATGTGGACCGTTTGCAAAATCTGGTGGACTTGCGGATGTTGCCGGGTCCCTTCCAAAAGAATTAAAGAATCAAGGGACAGATGTAAGAGTTATTCTTCCCAAATATGGAACAATTGCAGAAGAATATAAAAGGGATATGAAAAAGGTAAAGGAATTTACTGTATCGGTCGGCTGGAGGAATCAATATTGCGGGATAGAGGAGCTAAACTACCAAGGTGTTACCTTTTATTTTGTAGATAATGAGTACTATTTTAATCGGGAAGGACTATATGGATATTTTGATGACGGTGAGAGGTTTTCCTTCTTTAACAGGGCAGTCCTTGAAGCAATCACCGAGCTAAATTTCTTCCCTGATGTACTGCATTGTCATGATTGGCATACAGCAATGATTCCTTATCTATTAAAAACGGTGTATTATAAGCAAAAAGGATACGGATTAATTCGCACTGTTTTTACGATCCATAATTTACAGTTCCAAGGAATTTTCCCTAAAGAGGTGCTTGGAGATTTATTAGGTCTAGAAGATCAAATCATGCACTACCAGAATTTAGAGTTTTATGGAAACATAAATTTTCTTAAAGGAGCCCTTATTTCCGCGGATAAAATAACAACAGTCAGTCCAACGTATAAAGAAGAAATTAAGACGGAAGTGTATGGAGAAAAGCTTGATGGATTGTTAATAGGAAGAAATGAAGACCTAGTTGGAATCTTAAATGGGATTGACGAAGATTTCTATAATCCAAGTCATGACTCGCTTATTTTTCAAACGTACAGTGTAAATGATTTATCTAAGAAAATGGTAAACAAACGTGAAATACAAAAACAATTCGGATTAAAGCAAAGCCAAGGAACACCGTTATTGGTCATGATTTCACGGCTAACCAAACAAAAGGGATTTGACCTTGTAAAATGTGTACTTAGAGAAATACTTCAAGAAGATATACAGGTGATTCTTTTAGGAACTGGTGATTATGAATATGAGGACTATTTCCGTCAGGCAGCAAGGGTATATCCTGAAAAGCTAAAGGTTCATACGGGCTTTAACGAAGAATTGGCACATAAGCTATATGCATCTGCAGATTTATTCTTAATGCCATCCTTATTTGAGCCGTGCGGTCTTGGGCAGTTAATTGCAATGAAATACGGAGCAATTCCGATTGTTCGCGAAACAGGCGGCTTAAATGATACCGTTAAGGCATGGAATGAATTTACCGAACAAGGAAATGGATTTTCATTTAGGAATTTCAATGCTCACGATATGCTTTATACACTCAAAAGAGCGTTAGATTTTTATAATGATAAAATGGTATGGGAAAAGATTGTCAAACAGGCAATGGAAAAGGATTATAGCTGGGCTCAGTCAGCATTCAGCTATAATAAGCTCTATGCCGAACTTGTCTCAAGGAGTGAATCACATGTTTTCTACGAAAGAAAAATTTAAGCACACCTTTTTAAAAAGGCTTGAGATGCTGTGCGGGAAGAGCTTTTCGGAAAGTACACCAAGGGACCATTATCAAACAATTGGTCATATGATTCGTGAATATGTCAGCAACGACTGGATTACAACAAATGAACATTATTTAGCAACAAAAGGAAAACAGGTTTATTACCTATCCATCGAATATCTGTTAGGTAAGCTTTTAAGGCAAAATTTAATGAATCTTGGTGTTGAAGAGATTGTTGAAGAAGGCCTTCAAGAATTAGGAATTGATTTAGTGGAACTTGAAGAAATTGAGCCTGATGCAGGCTTAGGAAATGGCGGCTTAGGAAGACTTGCCGCCTGTTTTTTAGACTCTCTAGCTTCACTGAATCTTCCTGGGCATGGGCACGGCATCCGGTATAAGCATGGTTTGTTTGAACAGAAAATTGTCGATGGTTACCAGGTCGAACTGCCGGAGCAATGGCTGCGGAGCGGTAATGTTTGGGAGGTTCGCAAGACTGACTTGGCGGTCAGCATCCCGTTTTGGGGGAAAGTTGAGAGCAGAAATGAAAATGGCCGGCTCGTGTTTCATCATTTGAATGCGGAAACAGTTACCGCAGTACCATATGATGTACCGGTAGTGGGCTATAACACAAAAACAGTCAATACATTAAGGTTATGGAATGCAGAACCTGCCCAATTTCCGTTTAATAAGGACGTATTAAAATATAAGCGGGAAACAGAAGCTATCTCTGAGTTCCTTTACCCGGATGATACACATGATGAAGGAAAAATCTTACGACTGAAGCAGCAATACTTTCTAGTGTCAGCCTGCATTCAATCTATTTTAAGGGCGTATCGAAAACAGCATACGAGTTTGGAGCAGCTGCATGAATATATTTGTATCCATATTAATGATACCCACCCGGTGCTCGCTATTCCAGAATTAATGAGAATCTTAATAGATGAAGAGAAGCTTGAGTGGGACCAAGCATGGCATATAACAACAAACACGATTTCGTATACTAATCATACTACACTGTCAGAAGCGCTGGAAAAATGGCCTGTTCATATTTTTCAGCCGCTATTGCCAAGAATCTATATGATTATCGAAGAAATTAACGAGCGCTTTTGCAGGCGGCTTTGGGACGAGACACCTGGTGACTGGGAGCGGATTGGGAAACTCGCGATTATTGCTGACCATTATGTTAAAATGGCCCATTTAGCGCTTGTAGGAAGCTTCAGTATTAATGGTGTGGCAAGACTTCATACTGAAATTTTAAAAGAACGGGAAATGAGACCATTTTTCCAGCTGTTTCCTGATAAATTTAACAATAAAACAAATGGAATTGCCTACCGCCGCTGGCTGTTAAAAGCAAATCCGGCACTTTCAAACCTTATTACTGATGCGATTGGCCCTTCTTGGACCCAATCAGCACATGAATTGAAACAATTGCTTAAATACCAGCATGACCAGCCTTTTTTAAGGCAATTGAAAAAAATTAAGACTGATAACAAGCAGAAGCTCGCTGATCTTATTTTTAAGCAAAACGGGGTAGCGGTTGATGCAAATGCGATATTTGATGTACAAATCAAACGGCTTCATGCCTATAAACGACAGCTTCTTAACGTTCTGCACATAATGTATCTATATAATCGAATTAAAGAAGATTCGAGTTATGAATTGACCCCAAGGGTGTTTATTTTTGGGGCAAAAGCATCGCCGGGATACTATTATGCAAAAAAGATAATTAAACTGATCAATACTGTTGCTGAAAAAGTAAATAATGACCTTCAAGTGGGCGATAAGTTGAAAGTCATTTTCCTAGAAAATTATCGTGTCTCATTAGCGGAAAAGATTTTTCCTGCGGCGGATGTCAGTGAACAAATATCGACCGCAAGTAAAGAGGCTTCAGGGACCGGGAATATGAAATTTATGATTAATGGGGCATTAACCATAGGGACGCTTGATGGAGCGAATGTAGAGATTCATGAGCTTGTAGGCGATGATAATATGTTTCTATTTGGTTTGACAGCTGAAGAAGTTCTTCACTATTATCGCCATGGCGGTTATGAATCTGTTGAATATTATCACCTGGATCAGCGGATCCGCGAAGTGGTGGATCAGCTCGTGAACGGGTTCTTTCCAGACACGTATAATGAATTTGAACCAATTTTTGATTCTTTACTTGGTGAAAATGATCAATATTTCGTTCTAAAGGATTTTGCCTCTTATACAAATACACAGGAAAAAATAGGGGAGATTTATCAGGATTCCGTCAAATGGCAGCAAAAAAGCCTTGTGAATATCGCTCATGCAGGTTATTTTTCAAGCGATCGAACGATTAGAGAATATGCCAACGATATATGGGGAATTCACCCGCTTCGATAAAAAGAAAAAGCTTCTGCCGCTTGGCAGAAGCTTTTTCTTTATGAGAAGTAATGCCCTACAAATATTCCAACTGCGAATAGAAGTCCAAAAATTGTATTTGTTTGCGCAGTTGCCTTCATTGCCGGTGCCATTTGAATTGGTACGCTGCCTTTTTTAAAGACTTGGATTGCTTTAATCGGCTTTACAGTACTTAAGATGACTAGTGCTGTCCAAATTGGTGCAGTACCGCTGATGATTAGACCCAGCACCCATAAATAAGAAAAGATAAACATAACAGCAAGTAATGTAACAGCCTTCTGCTTGCCTAACAGAACGGCAACGGTTTTACGGCCATTGTCTTTATCGCCGTCAAGATCACGAATATTATTCGATAAATTAATCGCACTGACTAAAATAAAAATAGGAATGGAAAACATTATGCTTCCCGTTGTAACCATTCCTGTTTGGATAAAGAAGGCAATTAATATAATGAACATACCCATAAACAGCCCCGAAAACAATTCACCAAATGGTGTATAAGAAATTGGCAGCGGACCTCCTGTATATAAATAGCCGACAGCCATACAAATAAGACCGACTAATGCTAAATACCAACTGCTATTCATACAGATGTATACACCCAATAAAAGGGCAATTCCGTAACAGCCCAAGGCAATCTGCATGACTCTCTTTGGTTTAATGCCGTCGCGGACGATTGTCCCGCCGATGCCTACTGAATTCTCATTATCAAGCCCGCGTTTAAAGTCATAGTATTCATTAAACATATTGGTAGCAGCTTGGATTAAGAGGCTTGCTATTAACATGGCAATGAAGAGGCCGAAATGAATGTCTCCCTCTTTTAGTGCCAGTGCGGTACCTAGTACAACGGGTACAAAGGCTGCTGTCAGCGTATGGGGACGGGTCAATTGCCACCAAACTTGAAAGCCCTTATTAGCTTCAACAACTGGCTTAGAACCTTGCTGTATATTTGGCTGCATAAATCTGTTCTCCTCCCTTTATATAGAAGATTCTCAATATCAATTATATCGTTGTCCACACATTAGTGTATGGAATTAAGTCTTTAGTGTCAATGAAATTTTACTATCAAAACTAGAAGATAATGCCTATAAGAAAAGCGGAAGCGCCTTGATCAGCCTCAGTCATAGCACAAGTCGAGCCGGCGAGAAGGTTGCTCATTAACCTTCTTGACGGATTGGCTTGTGACCTCGAGGGGTTAGGCGCTGGTTGGACAATTCTCAAAGTCGTATTATAAATTCTGTTTATATTTAGAAATTTGGTGAGAAAATGAATATATAGAAAAGAGCCGATTTTACCCTTTTACTCGAAATTTGACATATAATAAGGAATGAAAAAGGATAAGTAGTGACAAGTGTTGTTGACTTCTTTACAATTGAAGTTGTATCTTATTAAAGGCTTATAAAATGGATGGACAACAGTCATATAAAAGCTAAAAGCGCCTAGGCGCAGATGCTGGACAACGCTCGGCTGTTTTGGAGGGATTTGTTTGTTTACCATTCAGGAGACGGAAATAAAGGAAAGGGGTATCACGGCTGTTAAGAAAGCTGAGAGGCTAGGCCGCCCCATTCTGCTTAGTGAAGTATATAAATTGGATTTGATTGATCCTTTATCATTTTTCAATTTAGGAACAGAAAGATTTTTAGGGGAAAGGTTTTTTTGGAAGGATCCAAAGGATGAAACGGTCCTTGTTGGGCTTGGAATTTCACAACAAATTCAGTCGGATCAGGCTACTGACCGCTTTTTTCGTGTTGAAAAAGAGTGGGAAATCTTTTTAAAGGATAGTCTCATTTTTAATTCTTATTTAGAAATAGGCACAGGCCCAGTTATTTTTGGGGGTTTTTCATTTGATCCTTATAAAGAAAAAACGGAATTATGGTCAAAATACCCAGATTCCTTATTCTATTTACCTAAATATTTGTTGAGCATCATCAATGAAGAGGCTTATTTAACAACGAATATTGTTTGCATGCCACAGGATGACGAATCTTTATTTGAAAAGGTTAATGATGAACGGAATGAACTGCTGCAGTCACTGTATAAAAGTCCACAGACTAAACAGGCAGCTCTAACAAAGACGGAGGAAATTTTACCTGAACAATGGAAACGCTCAGTTGATGAGGTTGTAAAGGAATTAATGAATGGCCAATTAAAAAAAGTTGTTTTGGCCCGAGAGTTAAGGCTTACTTTTAATCAGCAATTAGAAGCAGAGCATGTATTGGAGAATTTAAATAAGCAGCAGCATGAAAGCTTTATTTTTGCTTTTGAATCAAATGGGGATTGTTTTCTTGGTGCAACGCCTGAAAGGCTTGTAAAAAAACAGGAAGATGAAATATTCTCTACATGTCTTGCAGGATCTATCTCGCGTGGTAAAACAGCGGAAGAGGACAGGCTTCTAGGCGAAACATTATTACATGACCAAAAGAATCTTATTGAGCATCGATATGTAGTAGAAATGATAAAGGATGCATTAGAAGGATCATGCGAAGAAATCATTCTTCCTGATCAGCCGCAGTTGATGAAAAATAGAGATATTCAGCATCTTTATACACCCGTAATAGGGAAAGTTCGCAGGGAAACATCCTTGCTTCTGTTGGTCGAGAAGCTTCATCCCACACCCGCTCTTGGAGGTCTTCCAAAAAGGGAAGCGGTTGAGAAAATCAGACAGGTCGAGGTGCTTGACCGCGGCTTTTATGCAGCACCGTTAGGATGGATTGATTATCGAGGTAACGGAGAATTTGCCGTTTCCATCCGTTCCGGTCTGATTCAGGGGAATGAGGTGTCACTGTTTGCCGGCTGCGGTGTGGTTGCTGATTCCGATTCTGAAAGTGAATATTTAGAGACGGGCTTAAAATTTAGACCAATGCTTAGAGCTCTTAGGGGAGAATAATATGAGTCATCAAGAATCTTTAACCGTATATCTTGCTGCTTTTGTAGCAGAGTTAGTTCATTCAGGCATTACTGATGTTGTTGTGAGCCCAGGGTCTAGGTCGACACCGATGGCCCTGGTAATGGCGGAGCATCCTGATTTAAAGGTCCATATTCATGTCGATGAACGTTCCGCAGCCTTTTTTGCCTTGGGAATTGCAAAAGTGACCAACCGGCCTGTTGCTATTCTTTGTACCTCAGGAACAGCAGCAGCCAATTACTTCCCAGCGATTGTAGAGGCCCATTATGCCAGGGTGCCATTACTTGTGCTAACGGCTGACAGACCGCATGAGCTGCGTGAAATTGGAGCACCGCAGGCAATTGATCAAATTCATCTTTACGGGCATCATGTTAAATGGTTTGCTGAAATGGCGCCGCCTGAGAAATCTGATGAAATGATTCGTTATGCAAGAACGCTTTGCTCACGCGCTGCAGCAATTGCTTCGAAGGCACCTGCTGGTCCGGTACATTTGAATTTCCCGTTCAGAGAGCCGTTAATTCCACAGCTTGATGAAAACCTGTTTAACATTATTGAACGTCCTAAAGGGTATGTAAAGGTTCATACCGGAGATTTAACTATTTCAAATGAAGACATAGAGCAGATTGCACAAAGGTTGAAAGGCAAAGAGCGGGGGGTAATTGTTTGCGGGAACCTTGCTGATCATCAATTTGCCGCAGCAGTTAACCGTTTGAGTGCAATATTAAAATTTCCGATTTTAGCAGACCCGTTATCACAGCTTCGGAGCGGTAAACATGGATTTGACAATATCATTGATACTTATGATACCTTTTTACGGAACGAAGATGCTAAGTCCCATCTAAAGCCAGATTTGATTATACGTTTTGGAGCCATGCCTGTTTCAAAAGCATTAACCATTTTCATTAAGGAAAATCCAAATGCGGACCAGTTTGTCATTGATGGGGGCGGCAGATGGCGGGATCCAGCTAATTTATCCACTGATATGATTTTTTGTCAGGAAACAGTTTTCTGTAACAAACTGGTATCGTATTTAAACGACAATTCTTCTTTGGAATATTTGCATGAGTGGCAGCGGGTAAATGCGATAACTAAGCAAAATATGACGAAAGTAGAGAAATTGAAGGAACTAAGTGAAGGTAAATTATTCTATCAATTGGCGGAACTATTGCCAGAGGGCGCTACACTTTTTGTTGGAAATAGTATGCCGATTCGTGATTTAGACAGCTTTTTCCTTAATAATCAAAAAAATATAAAAGTAATGGCAAACCGTGGAGCAAATGGAATTGATGGAACAGTTTCAACTGCTTTAGGTGCTGCACTTTACTCGAAGTCGTTGTATTTAGTGCTTGGGGATTTAACCTTTTTCCATGATTTAAACGGTTTAATAGCAGCAAAAAAATATAATATTGATATTCATATTATTCTTATAAACAATAATGGCGGTGGAATATTTTCCTTCTTGCCGCAGGCGCAGCATCCGAAGCATTTTGAACTTCTTTTTGGCACACCGTTAGATATAGATTTTGAGCTGGCGGTACGTATGTTTAATGGCGAATTCACAAAAATTACTGATTGGGATCACCTGCAATTAGAATTAGAAAAATCGCTTCAATCCAAAGGTTTACAGGTATATGAAGTTATAACAAATAGAGACAAAAACCGCGATGAACATCGTCAATTTTGGCAGTCAGTTTCCCAGGAAATATCAGAATTTGTCAAAGGTGAGCTATAATGAATATCACCTCTAATGGGGTCCACTTCCATATCGAGGTTTGTGGGAGCGGGTTTCCACTTGTATTGTTACATGGATTTACAGGTGATTCATCGACTTGGACTTCTTTTTGTGAAAAATGGGGCAGGCATTCTAAGATGCTTATGCCGGATATTATTGGACATGGTTCTACAGAATCTCCAAGTGCCCCCGAACGCTATCAAATTGAAGCGGCTGCAAAAGATATTCACCATTTTCTTGATCAACTTGGTATCAAAAAATTTGATTTACTGGGTTATTCAATGGGAGGAAGACTTGCTCTTACCTTTGCGATTCTTTTTCCTGAGCGGGTACGAAAATTAATTTTAGAAAGTGCTTCACCTGGTTTGTTAACAGATGGGGAAAGAAAACAGCGCTGTATGAAAGATGCGGAACTTGCTCATTTTATTAAAGAAAAAGGAATAGAAACATTTGTTGATTATTGGGAAGAGATTCCTTTATTTTCAACGATGAAGCGCCTTCCTTTAAGTCTTAGAGAAAAAGTGAGAAAGCAGCGTCTCGAGAATTCTCCTCTAGGTCTTGCAAACAGTTTGCTTGGCATGGGAACAGGCACTCAGCCCTCCTGGTGGAGCTATTTGGAAAAGTTAGAATGCGATGTGTTATTGCTAACTGGTAGAGAGGATCAAAAGTTCTGCCGGATTGCTGAAGAAATGCTAAAAAGCCTGAAACGAGGCACTTGGGTTACTATTGAAAATACCGGCCATGCAATTCACGTGGAAGATAGAGAAAAATTTGGTACAATAGTAAGTGACTTTTTGTCTAAGTAATAATAATAAGGAGGTTGTTTTAATATGGCAGTAGAATGGATTCCAGGCCGTAAATATGAAGAGATTATTTACGAAACGTATAATGGGATGGCGAAAATTACTATTAATCGACCACATGTACATAATGCATTTACACCGCGAACCGTTGCGGAATTAATAGATGCTTTTGCAACTGCGCGTGACGATTCAAATGTTGGTGTAATTATTTTAACAGGAGCCGGAGATAAGGCATTCTGTTCGGGCGGTGACCAAAGCGTCCGCGGTCATGGCGGCTATGTTGGGGAGGATCGAATCCCGCGTTTAAATGTGCTTGACCTGCAGCATTTAATCCGCATTATTCCAAAACCGGTTGTAGCAATGGTTAAGGGTTATGCCATCGGCGGAGGTCATGTATTGCATGTCGTCTGCGATTTAACGATTGCAGCTGATAATGCTGTTTTTGGCCAAACTGGTCCTAAAGTTGGAAGCTTTGATGCTGGTTATGGTTCAGGCTATCTTGCAAGAATTATCGGTCACAAAAAAGCCCGTGAAATTTGGTACCTTTGCCGTCAATACAATGCCCAGGAAGCACTTGATATGGGCTTAGTTAATACAGTTGTTCCGCTTGAGCAGGTGGAAGAAGAAACGATCAAATGGTGCGAAGAAATGCTTGAAAAGAGCCCGACTGCCCTTCGATTCTTAAAAGCAGCCATGAATGCGGATACAGATGGCTTAGCTGGTTTACAACAATTAGCTGGTGATGCCACATTGCTTTACTATACAACCGATGAAGCAAAAGAAGGCCGCGATGCCTTTAAAGAAAAGCGGAAGCCAGATTTTGGCCAATTCCCGCGTTTTCCTTGATGATGATTTTCTAAACAGCTTGATGGTTTCCATCAGGCTGTTTTTAATAGAAAGGCTGTGGTAAAGGTCATTGTTGATTTTTTAACTCTGTTGATTGTAGCGTAAATCAACAGCCAAGTTTATCACAGCCGATAGAAAAAGGTGATATACATGCAGAACACAATGACCAATTTTTTAAAGAAACGCGCATTTTTAACCCCTGAGCGCACTGCTGTGTATTTTCGCGATGAAGCGATTACTTTTCAGGACCTGTACAATCGTTCTGTGAAAACTGCCGGACAGCTGCAAAAACAGGGAGTACACAAGGATCAGTTTATTGCAGTCTTACTGACAAACCATATAGACACCATTACAATATTATTTGCACTACAGCTGATAGGAGTTAAGACAGTCATCCTAAATAATCGTTTAACACCGACAGAATTAGCTTGGCAGCTCAAGGATTCGAAAGTGTCCGCATTTATTTTGGAGGATACATTTTCACATTTAGAACAAATGCTGACTCAGCAGCTTCCCGCTCTTAATACAATGACTAAAACAAAATTGTTTGCCCAGGAGTCAATAAGGCCGGAGATTGAAGAAGAAGTTAGCCTGAATGAAATTTGTACGATTATGTATACATCCGGTACGACAGGTAATCCAAAAGGTGTCATGCAAACATATGGAAACCATTGGTGGAGTGCTGTAGGTTCTGCGTTAAATTTAGGTTTGACTGACCAAGACTGCTGGTTATGTACAGTACCCTTATTCCATATCAGCGGATTCTCAATTTTGATGCGCAGTATTATTTATGGGATGCCGATTGTTCTTCATGAAAAATTTGATGAGGAACAGTCCATTCGTGATATTGAAGAGAAAAAGGTAACGATTATGTCCGTTGTTGGAACGATGCTGACAAGAATTGTGGAGACGCTTAAGGACAGGCAGCTGCCACAGGAGTTTCGTTGTATGCTCCTTGGTGGAGGGCCGGCACCGCTGCCATTACTTAAGGCATGTGTAAAAAAACAAATTCCTGTCTATCAGACGTATGGGATGACGGAGACTTCCTCGCAAATTGTTACTCTTTCACCTGAATATAGCTTAAGCAAGCTCGGTTCCGCTGGAAAGCCTTTATTCCCTTCAGAAATTCGAATCGAACAAGCTGATAGGCACTCTGCACAGCCGATGGAAGCGGGGGAAATTATTGTGAAAGGTCCGAATGTAACAAATGGGTACTTATATCGGCCGGATGCTACCGAGGAGAAAATCCGCAATGGCTGGCTGTATACCGGGGATATTGGTTATTTAGATGAAGAAGGATTTTTATATGTGCTTGACCGGCGCTCCGATTTAATTATCTCAGGAGGAGAGAACATCTATCCCGCTGAAATTGAATCAGTATTATTATCCCATCCTGAGATAAAGGAGGCAGGTGTAACTGGCCTTAGTGATCCGAAATGGGGGCAGGTGCCTGCAGCGTTTATTGTTACAAGGAATGGCGGTGAATTGTCAGTCGATAAGCTTCAGCAATTTTGCTTAACACAATTGGCCAAATATAAAGTTCCGACAGAATTTTATTTCACTAACCAACTGCCAAGAAATGCAGCCAAGAAATTACTGCGCAGAACCTTAAGAGAATGGCTTGAAGAGGGCAGGTTGAAACCATGAATATTGCTAATATTGAACTATATGTCATTGAAATGTCCTTAAAATCGCCTTTCATTACCCACCTAGGTGCGGTCCGTAATCGTGAGGGAATCATTGTGAAAATAAGGGACAAAGATGGGGTTTGCGGTTATGGTGAAGGGGTTGCCTTCTCAACGCCATGGTACACTGAAGAAACTGTGAAAACAAGCATGCATATGTTAACAGATGTCTTGATTCCTTTGCTGCAAAAACATTCAATTAAACACCCTGAGGAGGCTGCAGCACTTTTTCAATCGATCCGTAGAAATCATATGGCAAAAGCAGCAATAGAAACGGCCCTTTGGGATTTATATGCAAAAGGACAAAAACAATCGCTTGCTGGCATAATTGGAGGAACCCGGGAAGTGATTGCTTCGGGGGTAGTTGTAGCAACAAATTCAATTAAAAACGCCCTCAAGGAAATAGAAGGCTATATAGAAGAAGGCTATCAACGGATTAAAGTGAAAATAAACCCACAGCAGGATTATGAGTTTTTATCAGCAATTAGGACGTATTATCCGATTCTCCCCATTATGGCTGACGCTAATTCGGCTTATACCTTAAAGGATCTTGACAGGTTAAGAGCGCTGGATGAATTGAACTTAATGATGATTGAGCAGCCTCTTAGTCCTAATGATATTATCGAACATGCTGCCCTTCAGAAGGAAATTCAAACACCGATTTGTTTAGATGAAAGCATTGTTACATTTGAGGACGCAAAAAATGCAGTGCAAATGGGAAGCTGTCAGGTGATCAATATTAAGACAGGGAGAGTTGGCGGGCTTACAGAAGCAAAGCGTATTCATGATTATTGCCTGCAGCACAATATTCCCGTATGGTGTGGCGGTATGATTGAATTTGGGATTTCAAGGGCCCACAATATTGCTCTTGCATCTCTGCCAGGCTTTTCAATTCCAGGAGATATTTCTGCTTCCAGCCGTTTTTGGGAGGAGGATATTATATCCCCAGAAGTAACAGTAAAAAATGGAGTGATCCGAGTACCAGATGGTTCTGGCATTGGATTTTCAATCAATCAAAAAAGACTAAAAGAAACAACCATTTTCAAAAAGGAATTTTTATTTTAAAAAAGAACCAGACAAGCGCCTGGTTCTTTTCTCCTGAGATTAATCAGTAGGTTCAAATGTATGACAATCGGTTTCTTTTGTGGAATCTGCGGTTGTTCCTGTATGACTCACAACGTAAATGCTTTCAGCGCTGCATTTGTTCCCCTTTGCCCAGTACGTACAATTGTTGACCTCGCATAACACATCTTTTGCCATTTCGTATCACTCCTTTAATTGTAGGTAATACAGTAATAGCATGAGAAAAAGAGACTTTAATAAGTCAAGGAATCAACAGGGAATAAATGCAGATGAAGGTTGTGTTACTGAAATCTCCCAAGTTACTCATTTAACGCCTTTTTTAATGTTTTTAAGTTTTTTTCCATTAATGAAAAGTATGTCTCTTTTTGTTCAATATTGTCTTCTGTTAAAATGGCTAAATTATGAACGGGTAAGGCACTGGCGCCAATTTCCTGCTGCACAATTTTTCCTAACTTGGATTGAACATTTTGTTCAAATAAAATATATTTAAGACCCTCACGGTCAGCTAAAGAAATAATTTTCTCCAACGCCTTTTGTGTAGGTTCATTTGTTGTTGATAGTCCGGAAATACTGATTTGTTCAATACCATAACGCTTTTCCCAGTATCCAAATGCAGCATGTGTGACAATGATTCGTTTTTGTTTTGCTTTTGAAATTGTTTCTGTAAATTGTTGATTCAACTCATCTAATTTTGCTGCGAGCTTTTGATAATTTTGATTAAAATAGTCCTTTTGCTCAGGCATTTTTTTCACTAATTGATCTCGAATGACACCTGCCATTTCCTTTGAATAAACTGGGTCAAGCCAAACATGCGGATTAATATTTTCCCCATGGTGATCATGCTCATGGTCAGGTTCTACTGCTTCGCTGCTGTGGTCAATTGGAAGTTGAAGCTTTTCGGCTGCTGGGACTAAGGTAACATGTTCGTTCTTTAACGTTTCCTTTGCCTTTTCAACAAACCCTTCCAACCCTAGACCAATGTAAAAAAATAAGTCTGAATCGGCTAGTTTCATCATATCCTTTTGCGATGGCTCGAAGGTATGTTCATCGGATCCAGGAGGGTAGATGGTATTTACATTAACAAATTTACCGCCAATTTGTTCTGTAAAATATTGGAGCGGGTAAACGGTTGTATAGATTTGCAGCTGTCCCTGTTTTTTTGGAGATGTTTCATTTGCACATGCCGATAATATGATACTTAATGGTAAAATAACAGATAGTATAAATAATAATTTTTTCATAAGGACCCCTTTCGATTTAAATCGTATTTATTACGATTTACTTTCGAAAAAAATTTATTTTTCTAATACGGAACGATTCCGATTAACATTTGTATCTTACAGGAAAAATGAATTAAATGCAAGAGTAAAAATTTGTTTAAACCAGATGATTTTTTGTATGCTAATAGGAGATATAGAGAGGGAGTGGCGGCCATGAAAAATGAAACCATTTTACATGACATACTTACATTTAATGAGCAATTTGTAGAAAACCGCGAATATGAAAAATATGAGACAACAAAATATCCAAACAAAAAGATGGTCATTCTTACTTGTATGGATACTCGTCTCCTTGAACTGCTGCCTAAAGCTTTAAATTTAGGAAACGGAGATGCAAAGTTGATCAAAAATGCGGGTGCCCTTGTGTCACATCCGTTTGGCAGTATTATGCGAAGTATTATAATTGCTGTATACGAATTGCAGGCAACGGAAGTTTTGGTTATTGCCCATCATGACTGCGGGATGAGCGGCTTAAAGGCTGAACCGGTCCTTGAACATATGAAGGAACAGGGGATTACTGAAGAAACAATAAACACTTTAGCGTTTTCTGGAATTAATATTAAAGAGTGGCTCCATGGCTTTGATAATGTTACGGACAGTGTCAAGCATAGCGTAGGCATCATTAAACAGCACCCGTTAATGCCGAAGGATGTTCCTGTTCATGGATTAATTATTGATCCGAAAACAGGAAAGCTAGACCTTGTTGTCGACGGGTATGCTGATTAATGCTTTTTCCGTTCGTTCCATTTTTCCGGCACTGGATCCAGCCCTCCAGGATGAAGCGGGTGGCATTTTAAGATTCTTTTAACTGTCAGGTACCCGCCTTTTACAGCTCCAAAGCGGTTGACTGCCTCTAATCCATACTGGGAGCATGTCGGATAGAAACGGCATGATGGCGGTTTTAATGGTGAAATAACAACCTGGTAGAAGCGAATAACGGCAATAAAAAATTTTTTAAACATCTTTGTTCTCCTTACAGTGGATATTTTCAAGATACCATAATGAAGACAAATTAATACAGGTTTTTGCATATGAAAAAAAACTCGCCAATGGCGAGTTTTATTTTGTATGTTTGCTTTCATCCACTACATCCTGGTTGACAGGCTGATTGCTTTCGGTTGGACTTGGATCAACTGAATGCTTATAGGAATAGGCTTTCGAAGTTGTTAAAACAGCAAGTAATAGGACAACAAAAACAATTACAATGGATACGATTAATACAATAGTCATTACCACCATTCCCCCTTTTTTACCAATATTGTATCACGTTTGCCGAAAATAAAAAGGAAACTGACAAATCAGTTTCCTTAATCTTTTGGTATGTACATTTTAATGAATATTCCTTGGATAGTAGGTATGTGTCCGCTGCTGTCCGTATTGTTCTTGGGCAAATTTTCCTTTCAAACTTTCTATTAAATAAAGTCCCATTAAATCATAAAGCTCCTGCTTATCCATTTCATGGATTAATCCGATAAGGTCCTCATATGACATTTCCTCTAAAAAGGCAAATGTCAGCATATCAATATCCTCTTCATCACCTGTAAGTTTGTTGCGGTACATTTCAAACAGTTCATCTATTAGCTTCATTTTCAAGCACCTCCTATTTTTTTATCTTACCCTTATTCCATTCCCAAAAAATGATAAAAAAATCCACCAACAGGTTATTCCTAATTTACTGAAAAATCTGTCTTTTGATTTGTGTTTTATTATATCGTATTTTACATTAAAAAATGAATCGAAATTTGACAAAGAATAAATTTTTTCTTTTTGTGGATTACTAAAATGAAAAGGGGTGGAAAAATGGACGAGCAAAAACAGACTTATTACATTGATGTGGGTACTGGCGGTATTTCACGAAGTGTTACTGGATCTACCTGGAGTTTTAAAATTGAAGCGACAGATGCCGAAATTAGACAGCTTCGGTCTTTAATGGATAACAATTATTTGAATGAATGGGGGAACTTTTTCAGGGCCCATGTTCCATACGTCCAATACCATTACGACCGTCAAAATGATGCATATGACAGTACCATTCAACAAATATATGGTATGCTGTACGAGCTCGGTGATGAAGAAGCGAAAAAACATATTGAAAGTATGAATATTTTACCACAGCAACAATAAGTAATCCAATTTGGGAAAATCCAGCTACAAGGGTTTTCCTTTTTGTTTATAATAAAAGTATCAACTTATAGGTAGGTTTTATGATGAAACAGTTTTTAGATGATCATGGCAATAAAGTAGAATTAGCTTTTTCAAAGAATGCATTTGCCGAAGAAGCGCGGCATGTTTTAGTAATATGCCAATATGATGGAAGCTGGCTGTTAACCAATCATAAAAAAAGAGGGCTTGAATTCCCCGGCGGCAAAAAGGAAACTGGGGAAACGCTTGAAGATGCCGCCGGACGAGAAGCGTTTGAGGAGACTGGGGCTGCTTTTGCAAAGTTAGAATTTATCGCCGAATACAAGGTAATGGAAGAAAAAGGTTCCTTTGTGAAGGCTGTTTTTTGGGGTAGGGTAAAAAATATGGAGAAATCCGACAGTTACTTTGAAACAAATGGGCCGGTGCTGGTGGATGGTGACCTCCTGCGCTTACGGTTCGGTCCGGAATACAGTTTTATCATGAAAGATCAAGTTGTGGAGGAATGCATTAAATATATTCACCAACATCAAAAGGAATAGCAGACAGCCTGTAAGCAATCCGCTATTCTTTAATTAGTTTTTTCTCTAAAAGATCAACAAGCTGATACATAATCGTCGCAAATACCGCAATAACAAGCAATGACAAGAATACAAGGGTGAAATTGAATACTTGGAAGCCGTAAATAATCATATAGCCCAAACCTTTAGAAGAGACTAGGAATTCACCGACAATAACTCCTACCCATGAGAGTCCGACATTTACTTTTAGGGTAGAAATAATGGTCGGAAAGCTTGCTGGTAATATTGCTTCTTTAAAGCATTCATAGCGGGTGGCACCAAAAGTTTGCAGCACCTTTAAATAGTTTGGATCGACCTCTTTAAAGGAGGTATAAACTACAATGGTGGTAATAATTACGGAGATGATTGCCCCCATTGCAATGATGGAAGGATAACCGGGACCCATCGCCACAATCAAAACCGGTCCCAAGGCTACTTTTGGCATAGCATTTAAAATGACAAGATACGGATCAAGGACTTTTGAAATCATCGGTGACCACCAGAGAATGGCTGCCAGCAGTGTACCAAGCAGGGTTCCTAAAATAAATCCAAACACCGTTTCCGTTAAGGTGACTCCTAAGTTGGTTAGCAGCGAGCCATCCTGGATTTTTGTTATTAATAATTCCAAAATTTTGGAGGGAGAACTAAAGATCAGCGGATCAATCCATTGCTTTTGGGCGAACAGCTCCCAGCTGCCAAAAAAGATTAGGAAAATAATTATTTGATATAACATCACCCATCTTTTTTCAATCTTTAATGACTTTAAATAATTTCTATGGAGGAGTTGCACGTTACTCATTTTCTTGTTCAAGAGACTCCAACTCCTTCCATATGGCTTGAAATACAGCAGGATAGGCTTCATGATTTCTTACTTCAAAAGGGGATAAATTTCGTAGCACATCGGGAATTTCAAATATTTTATGAATCGTTCCGGGCCGTGTCGACAATAAAAACACACGGTCGCTCATGGCAATAGCTTCCCCAATATCGTGGGTAACAAGGATTGCCGTTTTGTGAAATTCTTTTAATGTGTGTGATACCAAATCTTCTAGTTTAAGCTTTGTTTGATAATCCAGGGCGGAGAATGGTTCATCTAGCATCAGCAGTTTTGGTTCAGTTGCAAGTGTTCTAACTAAAGCAACACGCTGCCGCATGCCACCCGATAATTGTTTTGGCAGCTGTTTTTCAACCCCGCCGTTTAACCCCATTTGTTTTAAAAGGTTAAGAGCGTAGGTTTTAGTTTTTGTATTTAGCCGTTTGGATAATTTCAGTCCTAAGAGAATATTTTCTTCAATTGTCTTCCAAGGAAACAGGTAATCCTGCTGAAGCATATAGCCAATTTCATTTTTAGAAGTAGATACGGGCTTATTTTTGAGCAAAACGGATCCTTCTGTTGCCTTGAGCAGGCTGGAGATAATTGAGAGCAAGGTTGTTTTTCCACAGCCGCTGGGGCCGAGAAGGGAGACAAATTCTCCCTCCTCAACAGTAAACGAAATATTGGAGAGGGCCGTGGTGGCAGAGGCTTTGGTGAAATACGTATGGTGAATATCTTGAACTTTTAAGAAGCTCATCGTGTAACGGCCTCCCTTTCCTATTATTTTTTGATCACCTTTTCGGCTACATCGGTGTTGACAAGTGTTTTATGATCGATTTCTTTTGGAAGTTCTCCAGCTTCCTTCATGATATTTTGCAGGTTGTTCCATTCGTCTTCATCCAAGATTGGATTTGTCGCGAAACTGCCTTGGCTCTTATAACGGTCGACAACGGTTGTCATGATTTCTAAATCGGTATCCGGGAAGTATGGTTCCACGGCCTTGGCAATTTCTTCAGCGCTATGTGACTCAACCCATTGCTGTGCCTTGTATATCGCTTTTGTAAACTTTTCCATGGTTTCTTTGTTTTCTTTCATATAACTTTCTTTGGACATATAGGTTGTATAAGGAACATGACCGGACTCTTTTCCAAATGAAGCGACAATATAGCCTTTTCCTTCTTTTTCAAAAATGCTGGCAGTTGGTTCGAATAGTTGTACGAAGTCACCGGTTCCGGAGGCGAAAGCATTGGCCACATTTGCAAAGTCAATGTTTTGAATTAGATTTAAGTCCTTGTGTGGATCAATGCCGTGCTTCTTTAACACAAACTCTCCAACCATCTGAGGCATGCCGCCTTTGCGCTGGCCAAGGAAGGTAGTACCTTTCAATTGATCCCAGGAGAAGTTATCCGTTTTTTCTCTGGCCACAAGGAATGTGCCGTCGGTTTGTGTGACTTGGGCGAAGTTTATAACAGGGTCATTAGAACCCTGTGCATAAACATAGATAGATGTTTCTGACCCTACCAGGGCCACATCGGCTCCGCCTGAAAGAAGGGCTGTCATTGTTTTGTCACCGCCAGGGGTAGTTGTCAAGGTGACATCTAATCCTTCTTCTTTAAAAAATCCTTTTGTTAACGCAACATATTGTGGAGCATAGAAAATGGAGCGGGTAACTTCAGCGATACGAACTTTTTCTAGTTTCTTCGGTTCATTTGTAGAATTATTATTACAGGCTGCTAAAGGAATCATAAGAATAGCGGTAAGAAATAAGGCGAAACTGATTTTTGACCATCTTTTCATTAAACATTAACCTCCTTAATCTGGGCTGATTACCTATGATATCGTATGAAGCATGTGAAAATGTGTGAATGCCCAAGGCGGAAATATTTTTAAAAGGATCGATACAATGAATGTGAATAACGGAAAAATTATAGAAGTTCTGCGGTTCCCTTCACCTAATCCTAATGTGGAATTAAAGGAAATTACCTATCTATCAAATGGCTTAAAGGTGAAGGGAATGCTGGCAAAGCTAAAAAACGAAGAAGTTACAGATGGTTTTCTTTATTTACGTGGAGGGATTAAAAATGTCGGTAAGGTTCGCCCAGCTCGAATTGCCCAGTTTGCGCAAGAAGGATTCATCGTCTTCGCACCGTATTATCGGGGAAATCAAGGGGGGGAAGGGAACGAAGATTTTGCTGGGGAAGACCGTCAAGATGCTTTTGCTGCGTATCAGCTGCTAAAGTCCCTTCCAACTGTTAAGAAGGTCCATATTTTTGGTTTTTCACGAGGCGGTGTAATGGCGCTTTTGACAGGGATTCAGTTTCCTGAAGCTGCCTCGTTAGTGACCTGGGGCGGTGTCAGCGACATGAGTTTAACCTACTTGGAACGGAAGGACTTAAGACGAATGATGAAAAGGGTGATTGGCGGTACGCCTGCGAAATTTCCTGAAAGATATGAGAGCAGGACACCGCTCCATGAACTTGAAAATATCGAAGCGCCAGTTTTAATCATACACGGTGTTAACGATCATAACGTATCTGTTGAACATGCTTATCGGTTAGAAAGACGTCTTAAAGAATTAGATAAGCCAGTGACGTCTTGGTATTTTGATGAATTTACCCACTATTTTCCTCCGGCGGTGAATCGAAAAGTGGTTCAAGATTTAGCGAAGTGGATGAAATTTCAGGTGGAAAGATGGTAATATAAAGGTATTAATAATAGAGGAGCGGATTTGATATGGGAATGCCCCTTGAATTAAACACCCTGATTGTAACAAAGGGAAGAGAGCAAAGAGTTGAAGAAAATCTGTTTGTGTTAGAAAAAGAGGGATACAGACTCTATCCGATTGAAATTCCCCTTGAAGTGAGAAAAACACTTGATAGTAACTCAAGCGGGTTAGCGCTAATTAAAAAAGTAGAATGGGAAACTAATACAACAACCATTACTTATCAATTAGTTTCATTGAACTCGACGAATTAAGCAGGTAATTACCTGCTTTTTTTGCTTATAGGTTCAAATAGCGCGTCAGCCGGAAAAATTAGAGGAACCGCGCACATAGAGAGGTCCAAGGTGCGCGTCAGCCGGAAAATTTAGAGGAACCGCGTACTTAGAGAAGTCCAAAGTGCGCGTCATCATACAGTGATTCAAACGGAATTAAGCCGAGAAACAAACACACTGAGCAATAAACAAATCAAAAAAGCGATTCTCATACGAGAATCGCTTTTTATGCAAAAATTTGGTTAGGCAATTGGTCCGCCTTTTTCAGCAATTTCACCGGAAACGTCGTTGAATTTTTTAAAGTTTTCACGGAATTTAGCTGCAAGCTCCCTAGCCTTTTTACTATATGCTTGTGGATCCTGCCAAGTTTTACTAGGCTGAAGAACTTCATCCGGCACACCAGCAATATGAAGCGGAATATTTAAACCAAAGATTTCATCTGCAACCGTTTCTACATTGTTAAGTTCTCCTACAAGAGCCGCCTGCACCATTGCCCTAGTATAGGAAAGCTTCATCCGGTTGCCGACACCGTATTCACCGCCGGTCCATCCTGTGTTAACAAGGAATACGTTGACATTATGTTCAAGAATCTTTTCTCCGAGCATTTCTGCATATCGAGTTGCAGGCAATGGTAAGAACGGAGCTCCGAAGCAGGTTGAGAAGGTTGCTTCTGGAGAAGTGACACCGCGCTCGGTACCAGCTAGCTTCGATGTATAGCCGCTTAAGAAATGATACATTGCTTGTTCTTTTGTTAGTTTTGCAATTGGCGGAAGTACTCCAAATGCATCAGCAGTCAGAAATACAATCGTATGGGGATGACCTGCAAGGCTCGGTTTAGCAATATTTTCTATGTTTTCAATTGCATAAGCAGCACGGGTATTTTCCGTTAGTGAATTGTCATCATAATCTGCTACCCTAGATTCTTGGTTAAGCATGACATTTTCTAAAACGGTTCCAAAACGAATCGCGTTAAAAATTTGCGGTTCTTTTTCTTCTGAAAGATTAATACATTTTGCATAACAGCCGCCTTCAATATTAAAGACTCCATTTGAAGACCAGCCGTGTTCATCATCACCAATCAGTTTCCGGTTTGGATCAGCAGAAAGAGTTGTTTTTCCTGTTCCAGATAGACCAAAGAATAAAGCAACATCGCCTTCTTGACCGACGTTAGCTGAGCAATGCATGGAGAAAATATTGTTTTCTGGAAGCAAGTAATTCATTACTGAGAAAATAGACTTTTTCATTTCCCCGGCATACTCCGTACCGCCTATTAAAACAACCTTTTGTTCAAATGAAACAATAATAAAAGTCTCAGAATTTGTTCCGTCTACTGCGGGATCTGCCTTAAAATCAGGAGCTGCAATTACGGAGAATTGAGCATCATGTTCTAGCAGTTCGTCTTCTGATGGACGAATGAATAATTGATGAACAAAAAGATTGTGCCAAGCATATTCATTGATTACTTGAATCGGCAGACGAGATTTTTTATCTGCACCGGCAAAACCCTTGAAAACAAAAATTTCTTCTTTGTTCTTTAAATGATTAAGAACTTTATTATAAAGGTTCGTGAAAACTTCTTCAGAAATAGGCTGGTTCATAGTTCCCCAGTCAATTTTATCTTTTGTTGATTCTTCAACAACAATAAATTTGTCTTTAGGCGAGCGGCCAGTGTATTTTCCTGTGGTAACGCGTACTGCTCCAGTGGATGTTAACGTTCCTTCATTTCGGGCTAATATTTTTTCAACTAACTGAGGAACAGATAATTGCATTTGAACATTATTTTCTTTAAGCAGCTGATTTAGTTCATTTGGAACGTGAACAGAATTCATTGATTGAAACCATCCTTTGCTTGTTTTTAAACGAAAATTATTATGTAATTAGTATAACACATTAAAATCAATAGTCTATACTAATTAAAGAAATTATGTTGTTTTTTTTCACTATATTCATTATTCAGATGAAAAGACATGAATAATTTAATTTAAAAGTAAACATTTCCATTATTTAATAAAATATTCATTGACACAGCGGGATATAGTGCGTTAAGGTTTTATTTGAACGGATACTCTCTTATCCCGAGCTGGTGGAGGGACAGGCCCTATGAAACCCAGCAACCTGCAATGATGAAATGTGCAATCTATTTATTTTGGACATTTTCTGAAGCAAAGGTGCTAAACCTGATGCAAGGCTTGACCTTGAACGATAAGAGCGAAAGGAATACGAAACTGTGTATGAAACCTTTCCTCATCATAGGGAAGGTTTTTTGTTTTGAATGAACTTTTTCAGTTAAAGAATCTAGTGTGGGTTTTTATTGTACTTTAATAAATTTCCCATTTTTACTTCATACTACTAAGGGAATGAGTTCCGTTTCAATTTGAGGTTAAACAGAAATGCAGCAGCATTATCTTTACAATTAATCTCACTTATTTCATTAATATAGGAGGAATTCAGTATGTCCGTAAAACGTCACTTGTTTACTTCAGAATCAGTAACTGAAGGTCATCCTGATAAAATTTGTGACCAAATTTCTGATTCGATTTTAGATGCTATTTTAGCAAAAGACCCTAATGCCCGTGTTGCTGCCGAAACATCTGTTACAACTGGCTTAGTGCTCGTTGCCGGAGAAATTACTACTTCTACATACGTAGACATACCAAAGATTGTTCGTGAAACTATTAAGGGGATTGGATATAATCGTGCCAAATATGGCTTTGATTCGGAAACTTGTGCTGTCCTTACCTCTATTGATGAGCAGTCTCCTGACATTGCAATGGGGGTTGATCAGGCGCTTGAAGCTCGGGAAGGACAAATGACGGATGAGCAAATTGAAGCGATTGGAGCAGGAGACCAAGGGTTAATGTTTGGCTTTGCCTGCAACGAAACAAAAGAGTTAATGCCGCTGCCAATCTCACTTGCACATAAGCTTTCCCGCCGTCTAACAGAAGTACGTAAAGAGGATATTCTCCCCTATCTGCGTCCGGACGGAAAAACACAAGTAACAGTTGAATACGATGAGAACAACAAACCGGTTCGTATTGACACAATTGTTATTTCAACACAGCACCATCCTGAGATTTCGTTAGAGCAAATCCAGCGTAATATTAAAGAATATGTTATTAATCCAGTTGTGCCCAAAGAACTAATTGATGATAATACTAAATATTTTATTAATCCAACAGGCCGTTTCGTCATCGGTGGTCCTCAAGGTGATGCCGGCTTAACGGGTCGTAAAATTATTGTCGATACTTACGGCGGTTACGCTCGTCATGGCGGAGGGGCATTCTCCGGTAAGGATCCGACAAAGGTTGACCGTTCTGCTGCGTATGCTGCACGCTATGTAGCTAAAAATATTGTGGCTGCAGGACTTGCTGATAAGTGTGAGGTGCAGTTAGCCTACGCGATTGGTGTGGCAAGACCTGTTTCTATTTCAATTGATACGTTTGGTACTGGTAAAGTAAGTGAGGATGTATTAGTGGATTTAGTCAGCCAAAACTTTGACCTGCGTCCCGCAGGTATTATTAAAATGTTAGATCTACGTCGTCCTATATATAAGCAAACGGCAGCATATGGTCATTTTGGCCGTACAGATGTTGACCTGCCTTGGGAACGTACAGATAAAGCAGAGACACTTCGCAGTCAAGCTGAAAATCATTAATCATGATGGGAGTTGCATTTATAATGTAACTCCCATTTTTATTTTTTCGTCTAATTTTTTGTTCAAGAGCTATGTAGTGGGAATACAATGTTTAAGTAGGACTTTAGAAGTGAAAAATGAGGATACCTTTAATTTCCTTATGTTACTATGCAATTTTGAAAGAAAAAGTGGTAGTATTAGATAGTATTTGTATGGAGTAATCCATAATGTATAGAAATGGAGTAGGTGAGGTACATAATGTGCGGATTTATTGGCTGTGTACATGAAAAGTCTCAAAATTACAGAGATGAACAAAAACAACAATTTAAAAATATGAATGATATCATTACCCACCGTGGACCGGATGATGATGGTTATTATTTTGATGACCATATTCAATTCGGCTTCCGCCGTTTAAGTATTATTGATATTGAGAGCGGTCACCAGCCGCTTACCTATGAAAACGAACGCTACTGGATTATTTTTAACGGTGAAATCTACAATTATGTAGAGCTGCGTGAAGAATTGTTAAAAGAGGGACTAACGTTTAACACGAGTTCCGACACTGAGGTTATTATCGCTCTTTTTAGTCACTTGGGAGAAAAGGCAGTAGAAAAGTTACGGGGAATGTTTGCCTTCGTTATTTGGGATAAACAAACGCAAACTCTCTATGGTGCCCGCGACCCATTTGGCATTAAACCATTCTTTTATCTTGAGGACAGCGAAAGAACCTTCTTTGCTTCTGAGAAAAAGAGTATTTTACTTGCATTAGAAAATGATGTGTTAGACTATGACTCACTGCAGCACTACTTAACATATCAGTTTGTACCGGAACCCAATACAATGTCTTCAGGTATTAAGAAGCTTGAACCAGGTCACTTTTTCACGAAAAAATTCGGTTCCAAGATGGAGATTAAACGCTATTGGAAGGCACATTTTGCACCAATTCAAAAATCAGAAACAGATTTTATTAAAAAAATTCAAGATGTGTTATTTGATTCAGTAAAAATGCATATGCGCAGTGATGTTCCTGTCGGTTCATTCCTTTCAGGCGGCATTGATTCATCTATTATTGCTTCTATTGCAAAGGAGTTTCATCCGGCAATTAAAACCTTCTCTGTCGGTTTTGATCATAATGGATTTAGTGAAATTGATGTGGCCAAGGAAACGGCTGAGAAACTTGGGGTAGAAAACATTAGCTATATCATCTCGCCAGAGGAATATATGAATGAAATTCCGAAAATCATGTGGCACATGGACGATCCGCTCGCAGACCCTGCTTGTGTTCCACTGTACTTTGTAGCACGTGAAGCAAGGAAGCATGTAACGGTGGTACTTTCCGGTGAAGGTGCCGATGAGCTGTTTGGAGGCTATAATATTTATCGTGAACCACAGGATTTAGATGTTTTTAATAAAATACCACGTGTGTTCCACGGATTCTTAAAATTAATTGCCAGCATGATGCCTGAGGGGATGAAGGGAAAAAGCTTCATCGAACGCGGTGTAACACCAATGGAAGAACGCTACATTGGGAATGCGAAAATGTTTAGCGAAGAAGAGAAGCGAGAGTTATTAAATGTATATCATGAAGGATTGAGATATACAGATATAACAAAGCCGCTTTACCAGGAATCCAAAGGATACGATCCGGTTGACCGGATGCAGTATATTGATATCCATACATGGATGCGCGGCGATATATTACTAAAAGCAGATAAAATGACGATGGCTCATTCATTAGAATTACGTGTTCCATTCTTAGATAAAGCTGTATTCGAAGTGGCTTCGAAAATACCAACAAGCTTAAAAACAGCTAATGGTACGACAAAGTATATTTTACGGAAAGCAGCAGAAGGTATTGTTCCAGACCATGTGCTGAATCGTAAGAAACTTGGCTTCCCGGTTCCAATTCGACACTGGCTGAAGGCGGAAATGAACGAATGGGCGAAAAACATTATCCACGCGAGTCAGACGGATCATTTAATTAATAAATCGTATCTGTTGAAGCTGCTTGATGACCATTGCCTAGGAAAAGCGGATAATAGCCGTAAAATCTGGACGGTTCTCATGTTTATGGTTTGGCATCAAATATATGTTGAGAATGTGTACTCTTTCCAAGATGAATATAAGGTGGAAAAAGTACTTGCCAATAATTAATAAAAAATAAGCACCTGCAAAAGGTGCTTATTTTTTTTGAAGAGACTTATAATATTGCCCCTTTTCAACATATTCATTGTAAATCCGGGTCATATCTTTTCTATCTTCATCCGTTAATTCTCTAATAACTTTTGCCGGTCTGCCAAATGCTAAAGTATTAGGTGGGATTTTCTTTCCCTGGGGAACAAGGCTGCCAGCACCAATAAACGCCCCTTCACCGATTTCGGCTTGATCAAGAATAATAGACCCCATTCCAATCAATGCCCTTTTTCTAATAATACAGCTGTGGAGAATGACCTGATGGCCCACTGTTACTTCATCTTCTAAAATAAGCGGATTATTAGGACTTTGGTGAAGTACGGAATTGTCTTGAATGTTAACCCTTCTGCCAATCTTGGTAGGGGCCACGTCGCCTCTAATAGATGTATTAAAAAAAACACTGGATTCTTCCCCAATTTCAACATCGCCGGTAATGGTTACATAATCTGCAATGAATGCTGAATCTGCAATTTTGGGGTATATATCTTTATAAGGATAAATCATAATGTTCGCTCCTTGTTCAAGTAATGATGGTTCTATTTTATCGAAAAGGAAGAAAGAAATACAAAGGTTATCTCTTAAGGCTTTTTGCTTATAGGGCATAACGCGCTTAAGAACGGCATTTATGGTAAAATAAATTAATAATGAATGAAATTTATAGGAGGAAGGTAGTATGTGGAAGTGGGAAGCAGAAGGGGAAGCAAAGGCAGTCATTGTGATTGTTCACGGTGCCATGGAGCATCACCGAAGATATGGCTGGCTGATTGAAATGTGGCGTTCATCAGGCTTCCATGTCATTATGTCCGACTTGCCGGGGCAAGGAATGACAACAAGAGCAAACCGCGGACATATTCACTCCTTTGATGAATACATAATCGAAGTCAAAGATTGGGTGCAGGCAGCCTACCGATATAATCTGCCGGTATTTTTGGTCGGACATAGCATGGGGGGATTAATTTCTATCCGTCTTTTACAGGAGGAAAGATTGAATATCGCAGGGGTCATTCTCTCATCCCCATGTCTTGGACTTGTTAAAGCACCATCAAAATTTTTAGAGCTTATATCTCATTTGTTAAATATCGTGTTTCCTTCATTTAGGATGAACTCCGGTCTGACCGTTCAAATGGCGACGAGAAATGAGGATGTTAGAGAAGCCGATTCGAATGATACACTTTACGTGACAAAGGTTTCTGTCAGGTGGTATCGTGAACTTGTCCATGCCATTAAGCTGGCTTTCCTGAATCTCGAGAAAATACAAGATGTACCGATGCTGGTGATGCAGGGCGGCGATGATAAAATTGTCAATAAAGTTCCTGTCAAGGATTGGTTTAACCGCGTTCCATTATCGGAAAAGAGATTTAAGGAATGGCCGAAATGCTACCATGAAATTTTCAATGAGCCTGAACGAGAAGAGGTTTTTGAATACGCAAAGGATTTTGTTTTAAGCCAGTTAAAATCAATTGGTTATATTGTATAGAAAGGTTGTTGTTTCCATGAAGCCATTTACCCTAATGTCCAGTGTATATCGTAAAATACTGCCAGCTGTTCACCAAGAATTGGCTTATTGGAAAAGTCGTGCTGAAGAAATTCCAAATCCAGAGCTAAGAAAACAAGCTTTGGCGAGCATTGAACATAAAACCTTCCATTGTGAAGGCGGAGCAATTCTGGCTCTGACGGCAAATAACCATTATAAACAGGCAATAAAGTTCATCGTTGCCTATCAAACAATCAGCGATTATCTGGATAACCTTTGTGATCGCAGTACGTCACTTGACCCTGAAGATTTTGCAGCGCTCCATGAGTCGATGTCAGATGCTCTTGTATTACAAGCTGATAAGAAGAATTATTACCGTTTACGCGAAGATCAAGATGATGCTGATTATTTATATGATTTGTCAGAAACATGCCGTGCGTGTTTACGTGAACTTGAGCATTATGAGTTAATTAAAGATTATCTTCAAGAGCTTTGTCAGTATTATTGCGATTTGCAAATTCATAAGCATGTGAAAAAGGAAGAACGAGTACCTCGGCTTGAAAAGTGGTTTCAGCATTATCAAGATGAGCTGCCGGAAATGGAATGGTATGAATTTTCGGCGTGTTCCGGTTCAACATTAGGGATATTTTGTTTGATTTCTTATGCCATGCGTAACGATTTTACTGCAAGTGATGCCTTAAATATTCGCAATGGATATTTTCCGTATATCCAAGGCCTTCACATACTGCTTGATTACTTCATTGACCAAGAGGAAGACAAAGCAGGCGGAGATTTGAACTTTTGCTTTTACTATGAGAATCAAGAAACGTTGTTTAACCGTTTAAAGCATTTTGTTGCTGAAGCGGACAAGCATACGGAGATGCTTCCACATAAGAGATTTCATCAGCTAATCAATCGAGGTCTGCTTGGGATTTATTTATCCGACTCCAAAGTCCGCAGACAGAAAAATGTGAGAAAGCTCGCTAAAGGCATTATAAAAACCGGCGGATGGGTAAGCTATTTCTTTTATTTTAATGGACTAGCCTACCGCTCTCTGCAAAGAAAATAGGTAACAGAGGGTCGGTTTCTTCTGTTTCATTAAATAAACCAGGCGCCAATTGTGGGCCTGGTTTTACATTTTTTCAATTGCCACGATAAATGGTGGATGATGCTTCTGGTTAATAAATTGGTATTGCAGGACATGGGCAGTTTTTTGGTCAATGGTGCTGCAATACTGCAACAGTGCGTCTCGTTCGACAGCTCCTTCATCGTGACCGTGATAAATCACAAGCACAATAATTCCCTCCGGTGCCATGATTTCAAGCAGCTGGTTTATGGCTGCAATCGTTGTTTCCGGACGTGTGACAATTGTTTTATCACTGCCTGGCAGGTAACCAAGGTTAAATATAGCTCCGGTTATTTTTCCGTGGTCACCGGGTGGAATAGAAGCGGCCAGATGTTCATGCCCATTATGAAAAAGGGTGGCACGTCCAAGCAACCCTTGCTGATTTAGACGGTCTTTGGTGGCTGCAAGCGCTCGTTCCTGAACATCAAAGCCGTATACTTTTCCTGTGTCACCAACAAGATCTGCGAGGAAAACCGTATCATGACCATTGCCTAATGTGGCATCTACAACCACACCACCAGTTGAGACAGCTTTTTTTAATAAAATTTTTGCAAATGGAAGAATTCGATCCAGCTTCATCGTTATTACATAACACTTCCTTGATAAAACTTACCCTGCCAGCTGTTTCGGCGTTTTAGCTCCGCATTAATGGCATTTAACACTTCCCATTTGTTCACGCTCCACATTGGTCCAACCATTAATTCAATTGGTCCATCACCGGTAATACGGTGAACAATCATTTCCGGTGGTAGAATTTCCAATTGATCACATACTAAGTTTACATAGTCTTCTTGTGAGAGGAATTCAAGCATCCCTTTTTCATATTGTTTGACCATTGGTGTCCCTTTTAGCAGGTGAAGCAGATGAATCTTAATACCTTGCACATCCAATTTCGCTACTTCACGGGCGGTTTCCATCATCATGTCATAATTTTCGAGCGGCAGCCCGTTAATAATATGAGAACAAATCCGTATTCCGTGTTTTCTAAGCTTATTAACACCGTCAATATAACATTGGAAATCATGTGCACGGTTAATCAGCATGGCAGTTCGTTCATGTACAGTCTGCAATCCAAGCTCTACCCATAAATATGTTCGTTCATTTAATTCTGCTAAATATTCAACTACATCATCAGGCAGACAGTCGGGGCGGGTTGCGATTGAAAGTCCGACAACACCATCTTGCTTTAGAACTGTTTCGTATTTTTCACGAAGTTCCTCAACTGGTGCGTGCGTATTTGTGAACGCCTGGAAATAGGCCATATATTTGCCATCTTTCCATTTTGTATGCATTTTTTCCTTTATTTCATTAAATTGTTTCTCCAAACTCTCCGCACGATTACCGGCAAAGTCACCTGAGCCTGCTGCACTGCAGAAAGTACAGCCGCCGTGGGCAACGGTGCCGTCACGGTTCGGACAATCAAATCCGCCATCAAGGGCCACTTTAAATACTTTATGTCCAAATTGCTGGCGCAAATGATAATTCCATGTGTGGTAACGTTTATCATCTGAAGCATATGGAAAAGGTTTTGTCTGAAGCATTCAGAAAACCTCCTTATATAAAATTTGCATAAGAATAATTTTATCACGAAGCATGCTGCATATCCAAATGTAATTGTTTCTATATAGAGCTAAAGCACCTTCGTGCAATGCTTATACTATAGAAGTCTTCCTTGTGAAGCTGGTTTTCAATATTTTTTGGAAGTAATTATCAAACTGTTTACGTAATAGGAAGATGAACGAAGAACACAATAAGAAATGAAGCACTACGCTTCAAGGCAGTGATGATTAAGGGGGTTCTTAGGATGGCTACGCGAGATTCAATGTCTACTTTAACGCAGCAGGTTGAGGACACAATCCGTTTTGCTGAAGAGCAATATAAACAAAGCAGTATGCAGGAACAATATAATGATGATAATTACATCCAAGCTTTGCAGCGTCTTGAACAAATGTATCAAGATATTGCCACAATGGCCCATAGCGCCAACGGTCAACAGAGGGAACAGCTTCACCGGATGCGCCTGCAGGTGCAGCAGCTCCAAAACAGTTTGATATTACAGGGGTCAAGAGGAGGAGAACAGTTTTGAAAAAGCGTTCTAAGCAGCAAAACCCTGAACAAAAGACACGTAACGGGATAAATAACCAAGATCTTGAGCTTGGTCAGGAACAGGATTTACTAAAGCAGGCAAAAAAGAAAATGGAAAATACAGGCGGTCAGCCGGTTAAATCGAAAATGCACCAAGAAAAAGGACAATCGTCTTAAAAATTCAAAAATCTCTCAACAATCTGTTGGGAGATTTTTTTGAAATTGATTCGAATTAAGCACGCGAAGGCGAATTAGCTGATAAACCACCGAATAAGAGGGAAAATCGGCGAAAAATCGCTGGAAAAACAAAAAAATTGGCGGAATTATTCTGGATTTTGCGGAATCATCCTGCGTCGAAAAATGGTAAAGAAAAAAGATTGCACTCGTCAATAAAAACGACTAAAATTACCTAGGATATCGAAATACTTTTTAGATAAAGGAGCGTTTTTCATGCCACGTGCCCTATGGCTCTTGATTATCGGGATGGCAGTGAATGTAATAGGCTCTTCTTTTTTATGGCCTCTAAATACAATCTATATTCACGATCATTTAGGAAAGTCCTTATCGGTAGCGGGACTTGTACTCATGTTAAACTCGGGAGCAAATGTAATTGGAAATCTATATGGCGGCAGTTTATTTGATAAAATTGGTGGCTATAAATCTATTCTTCTAGGAATTTTTATTTCACTCTTTGCATTGGTCGGTTTAACCATCTGGCATAGCTGGCCGCAGTATGTTGTGTTTTTAACAATTGTCGGTTTTGGAACAGGAATTATTTTTCCAGCTATGTATGCCATGGCCGGTTCTGTATGGAAAGAAGGCGGGCGAAAAGCGTTTAATGTTTTGTATGTTGCACAAAACCTTGGTGTAGCAGTAGGGGCAGCGCTTGGCGGAATTGTCGCGGCGTATTCATTTCAACTAATCTTCCTTGCCAATACGATTATGTATATCCTATTTTTATTGATTGCTATTTTTGGATATAAAGGAATCACTGCAGATTCAGCAAGGCAGAGCAGTAAAGAGATAGAAGTTCAACTTAGCAGCAAGCGGAATCTTCAAGCATTATTGATTCTTTGCATAGGATATCTGCTTTGCTGGGTTGCCTACTGTCAATGGACTACAACGATTGCCTCTTATACTCAGGAAATAAACATTTCGCTTAAACAATACAGCCTGTTATGGACTATAAACGGTGCTGTTATCGTACTTGGGCAGCCTCTATTAAACGGTCTCCTAAAGCATTTGTCAGCTTCTCTAAAGGTTCAAATGCTGATTGGCATTGGAATATTTATTGTATCATTTTTAATTGCTGGCAAAGCAGGCTCGTTTACAGGTTTTCTTGTTGCCATGATCATCTTAACAATTGGAGAAATGTTCATCTGGCCGGCTGTGCCAACCGTTGCCTTCAGCCTTGCACCGAAGGGACGCGAAGGTTTTTACCAAGGAATCGTCAACAGTACGGCCACCGGCGGCAGAATGGTCGGCCCTTTACTCGGAGGAATTATCGTCGACCTATACAGCATGTCAGCATTATTTATTGTACTAATAGGATTATTCCTGTTTGCCATTGTAACCACAGTGATGTATGACCGCAGTTTGAAAGTGGTGTCAGGCACCATCCGTGGACAAATGTAACGATTTGTCCATGTGGGGTGGACACTTTCTGAATCCAACTGAAAATTGTGTGTAAATGTCAAAAATTTTGTTAAAGATGAAAATAGGCTCAAGTTTACTTGCATCCTGTTAGAAAATTTAATAAAATGGTTATTACATTATACTTTTTGAATAAATTAAAAACCGTGAGTAGGAGCAGTAATGGTGAATACCCGCTTATTAGAGAGTTGACGGCTGGTGAAAGTCAACCGGGAACATCATGAACTCGCCTAGGAGTTGCAGACATGAAACTTAAGTATTGTTTGCCGTTTTCCGCGTTAAGGATGAATGAAGCGAGTGCATCAGCACTAATGTGGGTGGTACCGCGGGAAGATACATACAATCCTCTCGTCCCTGTGTGGGATGAGGGGTTTTTTATTTTTTCTAGCAAAAGTGTTTAGCGGCTTGTGCGTGTCGTTCCTGACAGAGGCGCTTCCGCTTTTATTTTTCAATAGGAGGTAACAAATATGAGTTTCGATCATCAACAAATCGAAAAGAAGTGGCAAAAAAAATGGGAAGAAGAAAAAACATTTAAAACAAGCGAAGAATATGACAAAAGAAAATTCTACGCTTTAGATATGTTTCCATACCCATCAGGTGCCGGGCTTCATGTAGGGCACCCTGAAGGATATACGGCAACAGACATACTATCGCGGATGAAACGGATGCAGGGGTATAATGTACTGCACCCAATGGGCTGGGATGCATTTGGTCTTCCGGCAGAACAATATGCTTTAGATACAGGGAACGACCCTGCGGAATTCACGGCGAAAAACATTGAAACCTTCCGCAGACAAATTAAAGCTCTTGGGTTCTCTTATGATTGGGATCGTGAAGTTAACACAACCGATCCGGAATATTATAAATGGACACAGTGGATTTTCTTGAAGCTATGGGAAAAAGGCCTTGCATATGTGGATGAAGTACCTGTTAACTGGTGCCCGGCACTTGGTACCGTATTAGCTAATGAAGAGGTAATTGATGGAAAAAGTGAGCGAGGCGGTCATCCAGTTGAACGACGTCCAATGAGACAGTGGATTTTGAAAATAACTGCCTATGCAGATCGATTATTAGAAGACCTTGAAGATTTAGATTGGCCAGAAAGCTTAAAGGAAATGCAGCGCAACTGGATTGGCCGTTCTGAAGGGGCTGAAGTTAACTTCCAAATTGAAGGACATAAAGGAACGTTTACTGTATTCACGACTCGTCCAGATACACTATTTGGGGCTACCTACGCGGTGCTTGCACCAGAACATAAACTTGTGGATGAAATTACAACGGCAGAACAACGCTTAGCAGTTGATGCCTACATTGAAAAAGTTAAAGCGAAAAGCGATCTTGAACGTACCGATCTTGCAAAAGAAAAAACAGGCGTCTTTACGGGTGCTTATGCGATTAATCCAGCAAATGGCGAAAAAATGCCGATCTGGATTGCTGACTATGTCTTAGCAAGCTACGGTACTGGTGCCATCATGGCTGTTCCTGCACATGATGAGCGCGACTATGAATTTGCAAAGAAATTTGACCTGCCGATAAAAGAAGTTGTTGCCGGCGGCGATGTTACAAAAGAGGCCTATACAGGTGACGGTGAACACGTTAACTCGGAATTCTTAAACGGTTTAAACAAAACGGATGGAATTTCAAAAATGATTTCCTGGTTAGAAGAAAAAGGCATCGGTACAAAGAAAGTCACTTACCGCCTGCGTGATTGGCTATTTAGCCGCCAGCGTTATTGGGGTGAACCGATTCCAATTATTCAATGGGAAGATGGTACAATGACGGCTGTTCCGGATGAGGAACTTCCATTGACATTGCCAAAAACAAAAGATATTAAACCATCCGGTACCGGGGAATCGCCGCTTGCCAATATCGAAGACTGGGTAAATGTCGTTGATCCAGTTACAGGTAAAAAAGGCCGTCGTGAAACAAACACAATGCCGCAATGGGCGGGAAGCTGCTGGTACTTCTTACGCTATATTGACCCAAACAATGATAAACAACTTGCATCACCTGAAAAATTAAAGCATTGGCTGCCTGTTGATATATACATCGGTGGTGCCGAGCATGCGGTTCTTCACTTGCTATACGCACGCTTCTGGCATAAATTCTTATATGATATCGGTGTGGTGCCAACAAAAGAGCCATTCCAAAAACTATTTAATCAAGGAATGATTTTAGGCGAAGGTAATGAAAAGATGAGTAAATCCAAAGGTAATGTCGTTAATCCAGATGACATTATCGAGAGCCATGGTGCCGATACGCTTCGTTTATATGAAATGTTTATGGGACCGTTAGATGCGTCAATTGCCTGGTCAACAAATGGACTGGACGGATCACGCCGCTTCCTTGATCGTATCTGGCGTTTATTTGTCGAGGAAAATGGTGAATTAAGTCCTAAAATCCAGCCAAATGAAGAATCATCAGGCTTAGAGAAGGTTTATCATCAAACCGTGAAAAAGGTAACTGAGGATTATGAAGCACTTCATTTTAATACAGCCATTTCACAAATGATGGTTTTCATAAATGAAGCGTACAAAGCTACAGTTATTCCAAAATCATATGTAGAAGGCTTCGTTAAAATGCTGGCACCTGTTGCTCCGCATATTGCAGAAGAACTTTGGGAAAAACTAGGATATAATGAAACAATTTCTTACCAAGCTTGGCCGGCATATGATGAAGCAAAGCTGGTAGACGATGAGGTGGAAATTGTTATTCAAGTGAATGGTAAAGTTAAGGCAAAGCTTGTAGTACCAAAAGATGCAAGTAAAGATGCCTTAGAAGGAATCGCCATGGATGATGACCGTGTTAAGGAACAAATCGATGGAAAAACCGTTCGCAAGGTTATCACAGTACCAGGAAAGCTAGTTAATATTGTTGCAAACTAAAAATTAACTACGGTGTCATAATTACGGTGTCAGGCACCATGTGAACAATTCACATGGTGCCTGACACCAGTTAAGGAATGTCACTTTTATGAAAGGATGTACGGGATGGAAGAAATCAATATTATTACACCAGAAGAACTGCAAAAGAAGCTTGAAGCAGGGGAAAAACTCGAGCTTGTAGATGTTCGGGAAGATGAAGAGGTGGCAGAAGGGATGATTCCTGGTGCTAAGCATATCCGTATGGGGGATATTCCGGCTAACCTTGATTATTTTGACAAAGACAAAGAATATATTTTTATCTGCCGCTCCAGCCGCCGCAGTGAAAATGTCTGCTATTATTTGCAGGAGCAGGGCTACAAGGTCCGCAATATGATTGGCGGTATGCTAAATTGGACTGGTAATACAAAGTAACGATTCCTTTACGGAGTCGTTTTTTTTGCTTCTTCTGTTTTTAATTTTCTGAAAAGTTGGTAATACTGATACAAAAAAGAAAGGAAGAGTCCATTGATTCAAGTAAAGCTGTTTGACCGGGAGCATGAGAAGGATCTAGAAAAAGAAATGAACCGCTTTTTAAAAGGACTGGATGAAAAGAGTCTTTTGGATATTAAATACAATGTGGCAGCTATGACAGAGGAAGAAGAGGAAGAACAAATCTATTGTTTTTCAGCCATGATAATTTATAAGGCCTGACAAAGAAGTCAGGCCTTAGCAGTTAAAGCAGCATTCGTTCCGGCCAGCCTGCCGGTAACAAGCGCGGAGGTAATATTATAACCGCCGGTATAACCATGAATATCGAGGATTTCACCACAGAAATACAACCCGTTCATGAATTTCGAGCCCATCGTTTTAGGATCGATTTCCTTCACAGACACTCCGCCGCCTGTGACAAAGGCTTTTTCAAGTGACAGTGTACCATTGACTTTAAACTCAAATTGCTTGCAGCTTTTGGCAAAACTGCGGATACTTTCATTAGAAATGGTTCCGCCTTGCGCGGAAGGATCGATCTCATTATATTCCAAAAGATAAAGTAAATAACGTTCAGGAAGCATTCCTTTTAATGTATTTTTGATACTCTTTTTTGGTTCAGCTTTTACTAGTTTAACAATTTCCTGAAATACCTCTTCTTCTTTGCGATCTGGGAGGGCATCCAAGCTCATCGTAACCTGTGTTAGGTTCCACTTTTTCATCGCCTTGACGATAAACTGGCTGCATCTTAATACCGCCGGGCCGCTGATTCCAAAATGGGTAAAAATCATATCCATGCGATGGCTGATCAGTGCCTTGCCTTTTGGATTTAACACACTTAATTCGATGCCCCTTAATGATAAACCTTGCAGCGTTTTATTCTGAATAAACGGCTCTCCTGAGGTAACAGGCACTTCAGTAGGAAATAATTCACTAATCGTATGTCCCGCTTTTTCCGCCCAAGCATAGCCATCGCCCGTCGAACCTGTATGTGGTACTGATTTGCCTCCGACAGCAATCACTATTGATTTAGCAGTAAACTTTTGCCCGTCTTTTAATAAAACTCCCGAAACCCGGCCATCGTCATACATCACGTCGGCAACCGGGCTATTTTTATACACCCTGACATTGAGTTTTTCTAATTGCTGTAATAGGGCATCGACGACCGACTGGGCCTTATTGGATACGGGAAACATCCGGCCATGGTCTTCTTCCTTTAGGGCAATTCCTAACCCTTCAAAGAACCTGATAATGTCTTCATTATTAAAAATCGAAAATGCGCTGTATAAAAATTTGCCGTTTCCCGGGATATGTTTAATAATTTCATCTTCCGGCAGCCGATTTGTAACGTTGCAGCGTCCGCCGCCTGAGATCGCTAGCTTTCTGCCAAGCTTGTCCCCTTTATCAATCAATAGCACCTTAGCGCCTTTTTCTCCAGCGGCAATGGCTGCCATTAATCCTGAGGGACCGCCGCCAATCACAATAACATCAAATTCCATACTTCCACCAACTTTAAATATATTCATTTCATTATATACATATCTATTATAAATAAACGAATTTCCAATGATTTTTAACAAAAATAACTTGGTTGTTAGTAGCATCACAGGAAAAGAAGTTGTAAACTACTAATAGTGTGCAAAAAAGGTCGAATTTTTTGGACCCGATGAAACACACGTATTTGTTCAGTCAGGAAGGGATTCTATGCAGTCTAAGCTTTTACGAGGCACGTTTATCTTAACATTAGGAACAATACTTTCAAAAATTCTTGGTTTAATTTATGTTATCCCGTTTTTTCAAATAGTTGGCCGGGAAGGAACTGTACTTTATCAATATTCCTACGTTCCATATACAATTTTTATTAGTGTAGCAACGGCAGGTGTGCCGCTGGCTGTTTCTAAATTTATTTCAAAATATAATGCTTTAGAGGAATATGGGGTTGGCAGAAAGCTATTTAAGTCTGGATTAGTGATTATGCTGACGACAGGATTTGCTGCCTTTTTAATTATGTATTTCGCTGCGCCGACCCTTGCTAAGATGAGTACCGGCGGGGAAGCTAATTTAAAAGATGTCACTGCTGTCATGCGAGCTGTCAGTTTTGCCCTGATTGTTGTACCGTTTATGAGTTTAATTAGAGGTTACTTTCAAGGACACCAATCAATGGGACCTTCTGCACTTTCACAAGTAGTGGAACAGATTGTCAGAATCGCCTTCGTTCTCTTGGGTGCCTTTGTGGTAATAAAGTTTCTGAATGGCGAACTTGTGACAGCTGTCAGTGTGGCCACATTTGCCGCATTTATCGGAGCAATTGGCGGGCTGGCTGTATTATTCTGGTATTTGTATAAAAGAAAATCGTATTTAAATCAATTGCTTGAACAAGATAAAGGTACAATTAATATTTCACTTAAAGAAATCTATAAAGAAATCATTATGTATTCTTTTCCGTTTGTCTTAGTTGGAATCGCCAATCCTTTATTTCAGGCAATTGACCAATTTACGTTTAGTAAAGCATTAGTTCAAATTGGGTTCACCGAGAAAATGGCAGATGCCTTTTTTTCCATGCTAAACTTTGAATCACATAAAATTGTTATTATCCCTGTTTCACTCGCGACAGCTTTTTCTTTAACTTTGGTCCCAAGTATTACAAAGGCGTTTGTAGAGGGCGACAGAAAAAGCATGGTTCATCAATTGAATCAGTCCTTTCAGGTTCTTTTATTTTTAACATTGCCGGCTGCAATTGGGCTGTCCTTACTGGCAGAACCGGTTTATACAGTCTTTTATCAGCATGACCTAATTGGAAAAGAAGTTCTAAGCGCTTATGCGCCAGTCGCAATTCTCTTTTCTCTATACTCTGTAACAGCAGCCATTTTACAGGGCATTAATGAACAACGATTTACCGTGCTCAGCCTGCTTGTCGGCTTACTGGTCAAATTATCGTTGAATATTCCGCTGATCAAAATGATGGAAACAAAAGGAGCAGTTTTAGCAACCACACTTGGATATTTAGCAGCGATTATGATTAATCTCATCGTCATTAAAAAATTTGCCAACTATCCATTCCGTTTTGTTTGGCGCAGAAGTTTATTGATTGTTATCTTTGCCGGATTGATGTGGGCTGGAACAGAAGGTGTCTATCAGCTATTGCTGTTATTCCTTTCACCTGCATCGAAGATACAATCGGTGATTATAATTGTTATCAGTGCTGCAGCAGGGGCAGCGATTTATTTCTATCTTTCTTTAAGGTCAGGTTTGGCTAGACGCTTGTTTGGCACAAGATTAGACCGGATTATGACAAAATTTAAGTTGCCTGGAAGGAGACGAAGCGTTGAGAATTGATAAAATGCTTGCCAATCTTGGCTACGGCAGCCGCAAGGAAGTAAAGCAGCTGTTAAAAAGCGGTGCCGTTAAGGTTGATGATGTAGTGGTCAAGGACGCGAAACAGCATGTTGATCCGGAATCGGAGACCGTTACACTTAATGGTGAGGTAATTGAGTATAAAGAATTTATTTATTTAATGATGAACAAGCCGCCTGGGGTTTTATCGGCAACAGAGGATAACAACGCTGAAACGGTGATTGATTTATTGGAACTTGAGGATCAGGTTTATGAGCCGTTCCCGGTCGGCAGACTTGATAAAGATACCGAGGGACTTTTATTGATCACCAATGACGGTCAATTGGCACACCGCCTGCTTTCTCCAAAAAAGCATGTCCCTAAAACGTATTTTGCAGTGATTGATCAAGAGGTAACGGAAGAGGATGTTAAAGCCTTTGCCCAAGGTGTCGTCCTCGACGATGGGTATAAAACAAAGCCCGGTGATCTGAAAATCTTAAAGTCCGGGATTCGTTCCGATATTGAATTAACGATTACAGAAGGCAAGTTTCATCAGGTAAAGCGAATGTTCCAAGCCGTTGGAAAAAGGGTCGTCTACCTGCAGCGGATTTCTATGGGACCACTTGCTTTGGACGAAACGCTCGAGCTTGGAGAATATCGGGAATTGACGGATGAAGAAGTCGAGTTATTGAAGGATTATCAGGTGAAATGAAACAGCGCCTGCCACTGATTAGGCGATCCCGGATGAAATACGGTCTTGTAATATAGAAAATGTCCTTCATCAAGGTGATGAAGGACATTTTTTTGGTTCGGAAATAGGGTGACTGAGGCCTCGTCTCTTTAGTCTACTAATATCACAGTTAGGATAATTCCCTTTTCCCTAAGCTCCTCCTATAGCGTATAAATTTCTCCGCTTAATGCGGTTTGCCGGTCGACAGCAGACTTTGCCTTAAAAAATTCATGTTATTGATAAGCTTGAATATTCAACAGTTCTTCCAGGTCGACAATTTCATAGTTTCTTTCCTGGAGTTCTTTGATAAGCTTTGGCAATGCCTTTTTTGTCGCAATCTTATCGGAATCGGAATGCATTAAGATAATATCACCATTTCTGACATTTGCTGCTACATTGTGAATAATATTTTCCGGATCCTTTTGCGACCAATCTAGTGTATCAATCGACCAAAGGACAATCGAATATCCTTGCTGTTTAGAAATTTGCGCTACCTCAGCGTTTGTATCCCCATATGGTGTCCTTAGTACGGCTGGTTCTTTTCCAGTCACTGATTTGATCATCTTCCCAGCCTGATCAATTTCATTCCGAATCGCTTCTGGTTCCAATTTCGTTAATTCAACATGGTCATAGCTGTGACTCAAAACTAGGTTTCCTCGCCTATAGGCTTCTTTAGCAACATCAGGGTGTTCCTTCACTTTACTTCCCAAAAAGAAGAAGTTTCCTTTTACATGATGGCGGGCTAAAATATCTATGATGGCAGGGGTAATAACCGTATCTGGTCCATCATCAAAGGTAAGGGCAACCATCTTTTTATCAGGTCCATTGATATAGACATTTTCCTGATCTTTTGAAAAAACAACGATTTCATTCCGCCATCTTTGCATGGAGGCCCATGCCGATTTGGAAAGGTTATTCGATCTCCCTTTTATCTCAAGGGTATAATCACCAGCAACCCTGTTAGGATTATAAATCGAGTAATGATCGATAATTGGAGCGCTTTTCGGAATGATGATTTTAAGCTGGATATCTTGGGATATGGGGTAAACATAAATATTTTCATTGGTGTTATTCCTTTTTTCCGCGGGTTGGCCAAATTCTTTTTCAACCATTTTGTCTGTAAGGTCTTTTAGGTTATCGGCATATGAACGGACATCAAAAATTTCGCCAGCTTTATTATAGCCTAGAACGATATTTCTTTTTTCATAAGTCGCGTAGAATCCCAAACCTGCTTGATCAACTTGATCCGGTTCGCCCCATTCGGCCTTAGCCTGATCAATGGTGCTATTTAGGACATTAAATGGACAACCAGGTACCGTACCAGCCTGTGCCAGCTTCATCATGTTCTGCAGTATTTTAATGGAGGCACTATCAATTTCTTTAGGTTCAAGACCAATTTCCTTACGTTTAATTTCTTTGCTCTCGTGAGGTGTTTGCGTCCAGCAACCTGATAATAAAAACAACACAGAAAGTAAAACAATCCATTGGATTTTGCGGAATTGCCCCATTTATTATTCCCCCTTAAATGCCTTATTTTTATCATACCATTTCCCATTTTAGTTTTCTTTTGAAAAAATAAAATCGGACAAAGCTGCAGCAGCCTTATCCGATTGGAATTCGAAAACAATTGAAGAAAACTATTTTTCTTCGTAAAAATCATACCCCTCAATATTCTTAATCCAAACCATTGCGTTTTTTCCGTTTCCGTCAGCGATCCATAAATCTTTCTGGGCTGAGGCTAGGTCCTGTTTCCTCTGCCAGGTGAGTTTTTGTGCCGTTGGAAGATAAATAGGATCGTAATCACCGTAGTCATTTGGTGGATGGGTCAACTGTGTTTGGGTCTGTTCGCCAATTTTTATTAAAAATAACGACGGGTCTGGGCGTTTTTTCGCATCATTTGACCATTCACTTTCTTTAACTCGTGAAACGATGATAGAATAGTCATCCTTCCATGTAAAACCTAGTTCCGCAAAGTTTGTCGGTGTGAGACTGAGAGAATTAAATGAAGGCAGGTCCGTAACCTTCATATTTTTATTCGTAAACCCAAAGACAATCCTGCCGGAGCCGGCAATATAGCCTAAGCGATTTTGCTGATACGCCCATTTTGGTGTACCGACTTCCCAAATAATATCATCCAACACTTCAAACTTTTGACCATCAGTTGAAATCACACAAGCGAAATTGCTGTCCATAGACCAAGAAGCAGTTGGACTGGTCATAAATGAAATCCATCTTCCGTCGGGTGAGAACCGGAAATCTGTTGCATTAATGGCCAGTAGTGTCATGTCGCCTTTCTTTAATTCGCTTGGGATGGTATAAATCTTCTTTACGTTTTTAGTCAGACTTGAGATTTTGTCTAAGTCCTTTTCTAATGCGATTTTATAAAGAACTGGATCTGTCCAGCCGTCCGGCTTTAAAGTCGCCCCAGACGATGCAATAAAGGCACGGCCGTCCGGGAACCAGCGATAATCACCGACACCGAGGGCAATATTATAAAATTGTTTAAGATTAGAAACATTTAAGACACCGCCGCTTTTAAACGCCAGCAGGTTTTCCGTTGGAGACCATTGCGGGTTCCTTCCGTTAAAAGTAATTCTCTTATGCTTTTTTGTTTTCGTATTGTACACCCAAATTTCCGTTTGGTTTTCCAGGTCAGGTCTTATTTTCTTTTGCGGTTCCACTTGGTAAACAATCCAAACACCGTCGTGAGACCATTGCGGTGAATTTGGGTATTTTGCCGCTTCCTTTGTAATTTTTTCTTCTTTTCCGTTTATTTTCGTCCACAGAAATCCTTCCTTGACAAATACCGTTTTTATTTTAGTATTCTGTGATTCAGCTTTTGCCAGACTGGGTACTATTAGAAAAATAAATAACAGCCAAATTAGTTTTTTCATCGTGTCACCTCAATGTTAATGTCCTCAACAATTGGTGAAATATGATAAAAAAAGCATAGTATTTTCAAGTGATTTCTTGATTTTTGTTTAAAAACGTCTTGACCCGATATTTCACCTAAACTTTGGGTATCTTACTAAATAAAGAATTTATGGGGGGAAGTGTGGATGAAATTAACACATGAAAAAGCGATTGAGTTACATGGCTTTAATAATTTAACTAAGTCGCTAAGCTTTAACATGTATGATATCTGCTATACAAGAACAAAAGAAGAGCGAGAGGCCTATTTAAAATATATTGATGAGCAGTATAGTGCTGAAAGGCTAACGGGAATTTTACAGGATGTAGCTGATATTATTGGCGCACATGTCTTGAACATCGCTAGTCAGGATTTTGAGCCTGCGGGGGCTAGTGTAACATTTTTAGTATCGGAAGCTCCGGTTGAAAATCCGGCATCTGAAATTTTTGAGGAATCACCAGGACCGTTAATGGAATCCGTTGTTCTTCAATTAGATAAAAGCCATGTCACTGTCCATACATACCCTGAGTACCATCCTGACGAGGGGATCAGCACATTCAGGGCCGATATTGATGTCTCTACTTGTGGTGAAATTTCACCTTTGAAGGCATTGCACCATTTAATCCGCTCCTTTGAGACCGACGTCATGACAATTGATTACCGCGTGCGCGGCTTCACTAGAAACAAAGATGGCTACAAACTATTTATCGATCATGAAATCAGCTCTATTCAGAATTACATTCCTGACGATTTAATTGAATTATTCGATATGATTGATGTGAATGTCTATCAGGAGAATATTTTTCATACGAAATGTAAGCTGCGGGATTTTGATATTAATAACTATCTGTTCGGATATACAAAAGATAAATTATCGCAAAAAGAAGTAGATGAAATAACCGAAAGAATCAAGCTGGAAATGGATGAGATTTTTTACGGGAAAAATATTGTATAGGAAAAAGAGCTTCGGACACTCCGGGCTCTTTTTCCATTATTCGTCCAATAAATGGTGAAGCATTCGATTTTTATCATCGAAAAATTGCTTCATTATCTTGTAATGGTTTGTTTCTTCGAGCTTACTTTCGGTAATCCCGGTATTTGTAAATTCAAAAATCTTCGCATCAGGGTATGCCATTATAATCGGAGAATGAGTCGCGATGATAAATTGGGAATTATCCTGAACCAAATCATGAATCCGCGTCAGCATGGACATTTGCCTGAGAGGCGACAGAGCTGCCTCCGGTTCGTCCAAAATATAGATTCCATTTCCGCCAAAACGATGAAGAAACGTAGCAAAGAACGCCTCACCATGAGACTGCTCATGAAGCGAGACACCGCCATAGGAATCAATAATTCTTGGTCCGATTATTTCCCGGTCCAATTCCTCAATATTGGAAGCTACATTATAAAAGCTTTCAGCCCGCAGAAAAAATCCATCTTCTGGTTTATTCATTCCTTTAATGAGTTTGAGATAATCCCCGAGTGGAGAATGAGAATCATAGGTTGAAAAATTAAAGTTTAAGGATCCGCCCTCAGGATTAAACCCTAAGGCAACTGCAATGGCCTCCAGTAATGTAGATTTTCCCATGCCATTTTCTCCGACAAGGAAGGTAACCTTGGGGTGAAAATGCAGCACATCTAAATTTTTTACACAAGGAAGTTGAAATGGATATCGATTAAAAGACGGAATCTCATTTCGTTTTAAGTGAATGCTTCTTAAAAATTGGCTGTTCCAATACATTTTTTACCTCGGGTCTGCTTTTTACCAATATTGTACCAATATGGTGAAACCTGTATCAATGGAGAAACGTAATAAAAATACAGGGGGGATTGGGATGAGCAAGCAAACTGTATTTTTTAAGGATAATTTCTTTTCCGCAGGAAAAACAGAAATTTTTAATAGTGAGAAAGAAAAGGTTGGCGAGCTTAATTTAAGAAGTGCTTTTTCTTCCAGTATGGATGTACTAGATAAAGATGGCAGTCAAGTTGTAAGCGGAAGTTTTGGCTTTTTTAGCAATAAGTGGAGGATAACCACCCGGAGCGGGGAAGATTTGGGAATCCTGAAACAGAAATTTACGTTCATGTCAAAAAAATATGAATACGATGCTTACGGGCGCGGGGTATATCTTATTCATTCTGAAGCATTTTCGCGCGAGTATAATATTTTTGACGAGCAGTCTAACCAGATTGCCAAATTTGAAAAGGTTAGCGGCTTTTTCGCATCGCCCGCCTTCCAATTAACCAATCACAGCAATAAGTTATCAACTGAGGAATTAATAGCAGTTGTAATGGGGGTTAACGCAATTCAAAAGCGCAGGAGAAACAATGCTGCTTCAGCTAACGGCGGAGCTGGAAACTAAGCATATTTTTACAGCCTATCCCATACATTTTGAATGGGAGGGGAGTTTGTATGCAATTTTACTATGGCCAGCAAATGCCATTAAGGATATTAGATGAAGCGGAATTTTGGAAACATCAAGAGGAAGAGCATACCGTAGTCATTCGCGAGCTGGTAACCGGGCTGGAACCTGAATTTGTCGATGCTCTGAAAAAATGGGAGCAGGCACTCGGGGAAACGCACCAGCAGGTCATCCGCTATATTGAATCAGTTGTTCGCTCCGGAAATCAGGTATCAGAACAATTGCAGCAGCAAGTGATGGAACTCGTTGCTTATTGCCTGCAGCAAAGTGAAGGGTTCATTCAGTTGTGTCAGCAAATTAAAACACATAGCGCCGCCGTTAGTTCAAATCACACAGCTAAAGTAGTACTCGTGCACATTATCCGTGAATCCGAGTACTTCATCGGAATAGCCCAGGCACTCCTAACAAGCGGGCAGCAATAAATTGAGAGTGATATTCCTATTGGGATATCGCTTTTTTTATTGTTGGAGGAGTCAAGTTGAAGGTAAAGTGAAAAAATCGATGGGTAACTTCACAAGACAGACGGGTAAACTCCGAAAAATGACGGGTAAACGATGAATCCGATCCAAAAAGAAGTATAAGAATGAGCAGTCATTGAACCTTCCGTATACTGGTCATTTCAGAAACCGAGTCTATTATCAACCGAAAAAAAGATTAGGGCCATCTCTTCAATTTACATGGATCTATCAACCTGATAGGGTAATTATAAAAGAAAAAGCCAGCACTTAATCGCTGGCTTTTATACTGTTGCAGTATTTGTTTTTCTAGTAATAAAAGAGAATAAAATTAACAGTCCAATGGTTATAAGACTTACTGTAGTCCCAGTGATATTATTTGGGTTAAATAAGAATCCAATAAATATAACGCCCAAGGCTATTATCGCGAACCAGGTCGTATAAGGGAACCATTTTACCTTAAAGGATGGCTGATTTAAGTAATGTGGTCTTAATTTCAACTGTGCTGCACAAATGCTCATCCAAAGGAGCATGACGGTAAAACCTGGAATCGTCATGAGATAGCTGATGACCTCACTTGGTGTTAGGTATGCTAGGAACACACCAATTAAGATACAAAGGCTAGTCAATATAATCCCGACAACCGGAATACCTTTGCGAGAGATTTTTGCAAGTCCAGCAGGTGCTACACCACTTTGGGCCATTGAGAATAATGTCCTCGAAGTGGCGTAAATTCCTGAGTTAGCCGCTGATAGCACCGCTGTTAAGAGTACGAAATTCATTATATGTGCCGCACCAGGCAAGCCTGTTACACTAAACACTTGAACGAAGGGGCTTTCCTCGCCGGTTACCTTGTTCCATGGCATTATCCCGCAAATAATAAGGATTGGAAAAATGTAGAAGATTACCACCCGCCAAACAGCACTTTTAATGATTTTAGGCAATACCTTCTCAGCATTCTTTGTTTCGGTAACAGCCACACCGATTAATTCAGCCCCGCCATATGAAAACATAACCACTAAAAAAGCGCTGAAGGTACCACCAATGCCGTGAGGAAAAAATCCGCCATGGGCTGTATAGTTTGACATTGGATTATGAATGTCGCTTGGAATGACACCTAAAAGAAGTAAAAATCCTAAAACAATAAATGCTGTTAAAGCAATAATTTTCACACTGGCAAACCAAAATTCCAGCTCGCCGTAATATTTAACCTGAAACAAATTGATGCCAATGATGATCACTGCACAAATGAGGCTGAGCAGCCATAATGGTGTTTGCGGCAGCCAAAATTGCAAAAAGCTCCCAGCTGCTAATAATTCTACTACAGTAACAATTATCCAGTTAATCCAGTAAAGCCATCCAACTAGAAAGGAAATCTGGAACCCAAACGCTCTGTTTACTAAATGCTGTACATTGTTGTTAGGATAGGCAAGTGCCAGCTCACCTAATGCCGCCATAATAATAAAAAGTAAGAGCCCGCCAATTAAATACGCCACAATGACACTGGGACCGGCAATATTTAATGTATCAGAGCTGCCTTTAAAGATTCCTGTACCAATCATACCTGCTAAGGCGATAAATTGTACATGCCGCGGTAATAATCCTTTATTTAAATCTTGATGTTTTTTATCCATGCTGCACCTTTTCTTATTTTACTTAGACGCTTTTAAGTACTAAAGTATTTTTATATTAATATATCATTTTTTGGGGAAATGTCAATCCTGATTGATTAATAGGGAACTTGATAAAACAAATAACACGCGATGATTCGCGTGTTATTTTATTCTTATATTTACTTTTTAGTTTTGTTACGATGACATCTTCACTTTCTTTTGTGTTGTTGTCCATTTTCCGCGGCTTGGGCTTATGACCAAGTCATTGTAGGCTAAGACATTCAAATCTCGTTGTATGGTGCGAGGAGTGATACCAAATTCCTCTACAAGTTCCTGCGTTGTCACTGTGCCGTTCTTACGAATAAACATGTAGATACATTTGATGCGGTTTAACATCCGGTTAGTTGAAGGTTTCAAAGAACCACTCCCTATCCTTTTTTAAAACCTATTGTCTAATCCCTCTACCGACAGCTTGTTTGAAGATAGCTCTTCAAAAATATGTAGTTTTCTTTTCCGCGCAGACATCTCCTTTTTTTATAGAAGGTTAATTGTGAATGCTAGATGTCATACATCTACTTTTATTGTACCCACAATTTCTGAAAATTTCTACCACGAGGATATAATTTGTTCCATTAATTTGAAAAAAGTTTTGACCTAACCTCCTTAGTTCAATTACTTAATATATAGGTATGGTATATAGTGTAAGAATTATGATGGGATATTAGAATTTTCTGCTAATTATTAAATTAAATTTTTCATAAATTAATATTTCGTTTTTTCGGACAAAATTGATAAGATACTTTTATACAAATATTGGGGGTGTAAACGAATTTGACAAAGATTGATTGGATGGCTGAGGTCGAAAAAAGGAAAGATGCGCTTATTCAAGATACACAAGGATTATTACATATTAAAAGCATTTTGGATGAGGAGCATGCATCATCAGAAGCACCTCTTGGAAAAGGGGTGAAAGAGGCATTAGATTACATGCTTCATCTTGGTGAAAAGGATGGCTTTATTGCAAAAAATGTTGGAAACGTATCAGGACATTTAGAGTTCGGTGAAGGTAAGGACCTTCTTGGAGTTCTTTGCCATGTGGATGTTGTTCCTGAAGGGGATGGTTGGACAAGCGATCCATTTGGTGCAGAAATTCGTAATGGTAAAATTTATGCCCGCGGAGCTTTAGATGACAAAGGCCCGACAATGGCTGCTTATTACGCAATGAAAATTGTAAAAGAACTGGGACTGCCGCTCGCAAAGCGTGTTCGGATGATAATTGGGACTGATGAGGAAAGCGGCTGGCGCTGTGTCGAGCATTATTTTAATCATGAAGAAATGCCGACATTGGGGTTTGCACCAGATGCTGATTTTCCGATTATTAATGCAGAAAAAGGGATTGCTAATTTTGATATTGTACAGAATGTGCTTGTTCCTGAAGCATCAAATAACAATATCGGCGTTGTAAGCTTTGTTTCTGGAAAGAGATATAATATGGTCCCCGATTTCGCCAAAGCCGTGCTAAATACAAAAAATCAAAATGAAATCAGCCAGCAATTTACGAATTTCATGAATAATCATGAACTAGAACATAACTTCACTTCAGAGAAGGATCAGCTTATTTTAGAAGTGAAAGGGATTTCAGCGCATGGATCGCTGCCGGAACACGGGAAAAATGCAGGCCTATTTTTAGCAGAATTTCTTTCTACGCTTAATGTAGATTCGAAAGCTGAACACTATTTTCAATTTGTTTCCCGCTATTTCTTTAAGGATTCTAGAGGTGTCAAAATAGGGGTCGCTTATTCAGATGATATTTCCGGGGATTTAACGGTTAATCCGGGAAAATTCTCTTATTCAGCTGAATCCGGCGGAAGCATCGGTATAACTTGCAGGTATTCGGTCACCAATAAAATCGAAAAAACGAAAGCAAAATTGGATTTACTATTAGAAAAAGAAGGCTTCGTAATGGAAAACTTCTCGGATTCGAAGCCGCATCATGTGGATGAAAAGGAATTTTTGATTCAAACAATGAAAAAGGTTTATGAAGAACAAACAGGTGAGAAGGCAGAATTAATTGCGATTGGCGGAGGTACGTACGCTCGCTCATTAAAATTAGGAGTTGCATTCGGACCGTTATTTCCAGGGAGACCGGATATCGCCCATCAAAAGGACGAGTATATGTATATTGAAGATTTGGTAAAAGCAACTGCTATTTATGCACAGACCATATATGAGTTAGCACAAAATAAATAGAATAAACAGGGAGATGTGAAACATGGGGTATGCCATTTTAAACAGTGAAATTATTAACCGATCTGAAGCAAAAGTCGATATCGAAGACCGCGGTTATCAATTTGGTGATGGGGTATATGAAGTCATCCGGGTGTACAATGGGAAAATGTTTACTGGGAAAGAACATATGGACCGGTTTATTAAGAGTTCTGAAAGCATCGGCATCAAACTTCCATTTTCAGCAGAAAACATAATGAATATGCTTGATGAACTAGTTGAAAAAAACAACCTTAAGCTGGGAATCATTTATATGCAAATTACTAGAGGGGCTGCTCCTAGGAATCATGCATTCCCGGTCGGAGATGTTACTCCATGTATTACAGCTTATACGAAGGAAATGCCAATTCCGGAAGCTAACCTCCAACAAGGTGTAAAAACCATTCTAACCGAGGATATCCGCTGGCTCCGCTGCGATATAAAAAGCTTGAACCTATTAGGAAATATTTTAGCAAAACAAAAGGCGGCAGAAAATGGCTGCTATGAAGCAATCCAGCATCGCGGACAGGATATAACGGAAGGAAGCTCATCTAACGTATTCATTGTGAAAAATGGTGTTGTGATTACACATGAATCTAATAATTTGATTTTAAAAGGAATTACAAAAGACGTGATATTAAGAGTATGTGAGGAAAAGCAGATTCCAGTTGAAGAGCGGACATTTACACTTGAGGAGCTAGCGCAGGCGGATGAAGTATTCCTTTCAAGTACAACCAGCGAGGTAACACCAATCGTTGTGATTGACGATAAAAAAGTCGGCGACGGGGTGCCGGGACCGGTAACAAGGCAATTACAAGAGCTGTTTAAAAAAGAAATTGAAAAACAATGCGGTAACCTATAAAAAGTTTTTAGAAAAGACGTGGATACTAACTCCACGTCTTTTTCGGACCATAAAATATTCTTTGTCTACATCTACATACAATTAGGCAAAAATAGAATAAAATTTAAGAAAAGGAATGAATACATGATGCAAGCGCACTATTTCTTTGCGGTCAGAATACCCGATGAAACGAAAATCATAATGAAGGACCGGATTGACAAAATGAAAGAAATCTTCCCATTCAGCCGCTGGGTTCATCATCTGGATTTCCATATCACATTGGCCTTTCTCGGGAGTGCGGAATCTGACAAACTCTCAGCCGCTCAAAATTTCGTGAGGGAGGCTGTAAAGGATGAAAACAGCTTTTCTTTACAGATTCAGGGTCTTGGGATATTTGGAAGGGAGGATTCCCCAAGAGTGTTTTGGGCTGATACGGCAGAAAGTCATAAACTTCAATTGATTAGAAATAAGGTCTTTTCTGCTTGTGAACTGGCGGGGTTTCAACTGGAAACAAGACCATTCCGCCCACATATTACACTGGCTAGAAAATGGAACTCTATGGATCATTTCGAAAGAAAAAGAATGGACGAGATTCAACAAGAGCCACTTTTGTTTCAGGTAAAAGACGTTGTTCTATATCGAACACATCTAAATCAAACGCCAAAATATGAAGCTGCAGCTGTTTTTCCATTACAAACTTAAATAAAAATGAGGTTTGGGGTATATGAGGAGTATGTACTTTATTATCAATCCAAAAGCTGGGAATGGACGCTGTCGTAAAGTTTGGGGGAAAATTGAGCTTCAACTAAAGGATGAACAGATTCCATATCTAGCATTTTTCACTGAATATCCTGAGCATGCGAAGCAGCTGGCCAGACAGATTGCGGCAAAGAATGATCATGAAAAAATTATTATTGCAGTTGGCGGCGATGGAACGATGCATGAGGTTATGAATGGTATCTTCAAGCATAAAAATATAACACTTGGTTTTATTCCGGGCGGTACCGGGAATGATTACTCCAGAGGATTCAAGATTCCAGCCGACCCAGCCAGCGCCTTAAAAGTACTTCTCCGTCTTTCAAAAAGCGAACTTGTCCAGATTGATACAGGGAAAATGACAATGGAAGACGGAAGGGAAGAGTATTTTATTAACAATATGGGTGCTGGATTTGATGCGTTAATTGCCTATAAGGTCAATCATTCACGGATTAAGGCATTTTTCAATAAACTATCACTGGGACGCTTAGTCTATGTTTATTTACTGCTAAGAGAATTATTTACCTTTAAAACAGCAACAATTGATTTATCAATTGATGGATATAAGCATACATTTAATCAAACATGGTTTGTAACGGTTTCTAATCAGCCATATTATGGCGGCGGAATGAAAATTGCCCCTGAAGCTGTTCCAAACGATGGTTTTCTGGACATAACGGTCGTTCATGAATTATCGAAATGGAAGCTGCTGCTTGTATTTTTCAGTGTATTTTGGGGAAAGCATATTTATTTTTCGGAGGTAAAAACGTTTAAGGGCAAGCAGGTGTCAATCCAATCTAAAGAAAAATTATTCGTTCATGGTGACGGAGAGCATATTGGTCAATCTCCTTTAAAAATCGATATCCAGGTAAAGGCGATGCAAGTGTTGACGAGATGGCAAAATATGAAAGAAGTTGATGTAAAAGCGAGGGATTCGAATGACATCCATTAAAAGGGATTTTCTTGCCTATTTAGACGAGATGAACTTAATTACGATTCTCCTTCCCCTTTCGTATCACCAAGGCTTGTCTTCGTCATTTTATATCATAGATGGGCATGGTAAGAGTCGATTGCAGATCATAGAAAAGCTTTTAATAGAAGGCCATTATAAATATGTGTGCCGGTTATCGGCAAAATATTGTTTTGGAACACAATATTGGATTATGGATGAACATGGAGGGAAAACAGACCTTCAAATTGGTGCCGTTATTAGAACAGAAGCTTTTGATCAGAAGTTTTATTATCAGGGAACCGATTTGGGAGTGACATACTGTCCCGATCAAAGTTTATTTAAGCTGTGGGCACCAACTGCCTCTCAGGTAAAGGTAAAATTACGTTCTCCTAATAGCCATTATTCAGAGATTGTGAAGATGAAGAGGGAGGACAAAGGGGTTTGGACGGCGGTCGTTTATCGCGATTTGGAATATTTTCAATATAGTTTCCTTGTTCAAGTGAATCAGGAGTGGCACGAGGCCGTTGACCCTTATGCGAAAGCGGTTAGCGTAAATGGGGAACAAGGTGTTATTGTCAATTTAAAGAAAACAAATCGCTCTAAAATCGACATCCCTCCTCTCGAAAGTTCCGTTGATGCTATTATTTATGAAACCCATATAAGAGATTTTACTATCCACCCAGATAGCGGTGTGAGAAATAAAGGACTGTATCTAGGGGCCGGGGAGCTATATACAAAAGGAAAAGATACTGAACTAACTGGGGTATCCTATGTGGAAAATTTAGGCATTACCCATATTGAATTCCTTCCTTTTCATGATTTTGCAGGCGTTGATGAATTAAGACCTAATGAAGAATATAACTGGGGCTATAACCCCCTTCATTTCAATGCACCTGAAGGCAGTTATTCCACAGACCCTGCAAATCCTTATTCCAGAATTATCGAATTAAAGCAATTAATAGATCAGGTTCATCGCGCCGGACTTCGGGTTATCATGGACGTTGTTTTTAATCATGTTTATAAACGTGAACATTCTTCTTTTGAAAGAATTGTTCCGGGTTATTATTTCCGTCACAATGAGATGGGGATGCCGTCAAATGGGACTGGAGTGGGGAATGACATAGCATCTGAAAGGCGGATGGTGCGAAAATTTATTGTCGATTCCGTTCGCTTCTGGATGGAAGAGTATCATATTGACGGATTTAGATTCGATTTAATGGGGATTTTAGACATTGAAACAATGAACCTCGTGAAAAATGTTTGTGATACCATTAAAAAAGATACTCTCATAATTGGGGAGGGTTGGAATTTAAATACCCCGCTGCCTTTTAAGCAGAAAGCCATCATTGCCAACCAGAAGAAAATACCGCTAATTGCCCAATTCAATGATCAATTTCGCGATACCATTAAAGGCAGTACGTTTAACATTTACGATAAAGGTTATGCGTTAGGAAATGAACATTATTATTGGGAGGCATTTGAAGCAATTACCGGCAGTATTGGCTTTAAAGAAGACAATCAAGGGTTATTTAACGAACCTACCCAATCGGTAAACTATATTGAATGCCACGATAACCATACGTTATGGGATAAGCTTCAGGTTTGCTTGAAGGATGTAGATGAAGTGGTAAAACGGAAATACCATCGTCTGGCAACTGGCATTGTAATTCTGTCACAAGGAATACCTTTTCTCCACAGCGGTCAGGAGTTTTTTCGAACAAAAAAGGGTGATGGAAACAGCTACCGTTCTCCTGATTCCATTAATCAGCTTGATTGGCTGCGAAAAAGCGAGCATAAAGAAAATGTGGAATACATGAGAGGTCTAATTCAAATTCGAAAGGCCTATCGTTGTTTTCGTTTACGGACTGCAGTGGAAATTAGGAAGAATATTCAGCCGCTGGCATTGCCTTTTCCTGTATTAGGCTGCACGCTCCAAACTGAAGAATACAATCTTTTACTGGTCATCAATCCATCAGAAAAGGAACACTCGATTGCACTTCCAATTGGCGAGTGGTGCATGCTTGCAAATCAAAATTATGCTGGCAAAACGCCAAAAGGTTATGTATACCAAGGAGACGTGAAGATTGCACCAATTTCATTACATGTTTTCTTAAAAAAGATGACTTGACGAAAAAAGGCAATTGGAGATAAAATTTATAAAGATGGCTATTGTAGAAAAACATATCAATAGCTTTTTTTTATTTAATTCAAAATCTTGCTTTTGAAACTTATTCTTAATGGAAATGGCAATGAAAAAAGTAGAACCTTTAGACGTCTAGGTTTTACTTCTTAAAAAGATAGGTCCTCCTCCATGGGTTAGGGAAAGTGGACTGCCACCATTAGAACGGCATAAATTGAAGGTGAACAATGTTGGAACATATATTAGGACAAGAGTGGGAAATAACTCCCGCTGGCGGCGCCACAGGTGAAGCATTTTATGCAAGGTATGAGGATCAAAGTCTATTTTTGAAACGGAATTCCTCGCCTTTTTTGGCAGTTCTGTCAGCTGAAGGGATTGTCCCAAAGCTTGTTTGGACGAAAAGATTGGAAAATGGGGATGTCATTACTGCTCAGCAATGGCTTGAGGGCCGTGAGTTAAAGCCAGCGGAGATGAATCAAGAGCATGTTGCCAGGCTCCTAAAGAAAATTCACCGTTCAGAGCCGATGCTTGGTATGCTTAGCCGCTTGGAAAAATCCCCATTGAATCCCGAAATGATTTTTCAATCAATGATCAATGAAGTGGATCAAGAAACGCTTTCTTTGCCAGAGGTAAAAAAAGCATTAGGCTTTTTAAAACATGAAGCGAAAAATATTCATAGTGAAGAAAAAGTTGTTTGTCATGGTGATGTCAATCATAACAACTGGCTGCTTGCGGAAGACAACCAGTTGTACTTAATTGATTGGGACGGGGCATCCATTGCTGATCCTGCCATTGATTTAGGGATGCTTCTTTATTGGTACATTCCCGAGGAAAATTGGCAGGATTGGCTTTCCATGTACGGTGAAGAGCTTACAGACGACTTACGCTTAAGAATGAAATGGTATGTGGTTCTTCAAACAATTTCATCCATTCAATGGCATAAAAATAAAAATCGTTTTGCGGAAATGAACAACTGGATACAATTTTTAAACGATATTCTTTAATTATGAAAACTGTCCGATATCGTTGACCCACTGTGATAAATTTTCTTGGTTGGATAAAATATGCTGGTCTAAATCGGCAGTCTGCGATCCCGTCTGGCTGTAATAATAGACATCCTGCAAAATGCTTTTTACATTTTGATGAACCTGTGCATTGACCATCAGTGATTTAGCTAATCGTTCTAGTTGTTCACATTCTGCTGTCGACCCGCAGCAATCTGTTTGATGGTTATTTAATATATCTTTAAGTAATGTAACTTGGTCATGATGACTTAATGGCATATCGGTGCATCCTTTCAAGTGAAATTTAAAACGGAATTCACATTTAGGTTGTGAATTCTTTTTTTGTTTATTCACTTGCAAGTCAATTTGCTTCATGATATGTTGTGAACGAAATTATATTTTTAGGAGTGCCGACATGAGACTTAGAAATAAACCTTGGGCAAAGGATAAAATAGCGGAATACCCGCAATATATTGTTCCAAATCCAGAAGATTACAAAGGAAAATGGAATGAAGCTTTTGGCAATGAGCAGCCGCTTCATATTGAAGTGGGAACTGGGAAAGGTCGTTTTATTACGGAAATGGCGAAAGCTCACCCGGATATTAATTACATGGGCATTGAGCTGTTTGATAGTGTCATTGTTGCAGCATTAGACCGTTTAATTGAAGCAGATTTGCCTAATCTTAAACTGTTAAATGTCAATGCTAATGATTTAGCGAAATACTTTACTAAAAATGATGTAGATCGGGTCTATTTAAATTTTTCAGATCCATGGCCAAAAGTCCGCCATGAAAAAAGAAGATTAACCTATAAGGATTTTTTAAAGCTATATGAGGATATTATGGTTGATGGCGGTGAAATTCATTTTAAAACAGATAATCAAGGCTTATTTGAATATTCGTTAATGAGTTTTTCAGCATATGGCATGCTATTGAAGTTTGTCAGCCTTGATCTTCACAAAAGTAATTTTGAAGGTAACATCATGACAGAGTACGAACAGAAATTTTCTGAACAAGGGAATCGAATTTATCGTTGTGAAGTAAAATTCCAACCATAAACTTTAGGACAACTCTTTATAAGGAGTTGTCCTATTTTATTTTTCATAATAATCAGGCAATGGTAAAATGAAAGAAAGGAGTGGATGAAAATGGATACATTAAAGATAGGGAACGTCTCCCTTACATGGTTGTCTGGCGGGATAACCAATTTAGATGGCGGTGCAATGTTTGGGGTTGTCCCAAAAGCGCTATGGTCCAGAAAATATCCGGCAAATGATAAAAACCAAATTGAATTGCCGACAGATCCTATTTTAATTCAATTAGATGGCAAGAATATCTTAATTGAATCAGGACTCGGCAATGGAAAATTAACTGAAAAACAACTCCGGAATTTTGGGGTGACAAAGGAATCTGAGTTAGATGCGTCCTTAGAAAGCCTAGGGCTTGATACAGAAAAAATTGATTATGTGTTAATGACCCATTTACATTTTGACCATTCCTGCGGATTAACAAAGCTGGTAAATGGGGAGTATGTTTCAGTATTTCCTAATGCGAAAATCATTACTTCGCAAATCGAGTGGGATGAAATGCGGAATCCTAATATTCGTTCAAAGAGTACATATTGGAAGGAAAACTGGGAAGCGATTGAAACACAGGTCGAGCTATTTGAGGAAACTTGGAGTTTAGGTCCAATTCGCATGGTTCATACAGGCGGTCATAGCAATGGACATTCCATCATTATCATTGAAGATGGTGGTGAAATGGCTATACATATGGCGGACATTTTAGCTACCCATGCCCACCAAAATGTTTTATGGGTAATGGCTTATGACGATTATCCAATGGACTCCATTGCTGCAAAAGGAAAGTGGCAGCCATATGCTATAGAGAAAAATGCCTGGTTTACCTTTTATCATGATGCAGTTTACCGGGCAGTAAAATGGGGAGAAGATGGACAAATTATTGAGAGTATTATGCGTTCGAAATAAATGAAAAGCCGTATCATTTGTGTGTGATACGGCTTTCGTCTACGATGCCGATAAACGGCGGACATCGATCAGGGTTCCTGTGGAAGCATCAGCGGCAAATTCGTATTGCTCGTTAACACCGTCAATATTTTTTGAAATTCCACCTTTGTAGACCTGATAATGAATATCGTGTATTTCATATGGTTCTACGGCCATATGAATCCAGGAACCCGTGATTGGCCCTTTTTGAGTAAATTGTTTTTTTACGTTTTCCAGCACTTTTTCAGGTGACACCTTCGAATTATTTGAGAAGATTTCACGTGCGGCATAGCCGCTTAGAATTCCAACTGCAGCACCAACAATAAACGATTTCCAGTTCATGTAGCAGAACCTCCAACATTAAATATGGAAAAGATTACATATCAGTATTCTACCTTCAGTATATCGTATTTATTAGGATGAAGGTAATATTACAGTTATATTGAAAATGAATTGTTGGTAAGTAAAACATAAATTTTGTAAAATAAAGTATATACATATTAATAGAATCATCCAAAAGGAGCTTAAAGTCCATGAATGAACAAACGTTAAAGCTTTTTCAAACGTTAACAGAGCTTCCTGGGGCACCGGGAAATGAACATGCAATCCGTAAATTTATGCGTGAGCAGCTGTCACCATACTCCGATGAAATTGTCCAAGATAAGCTTGGCAGTATTTTTGGTGTCAAAAGGGGCAATGAAAATGGTCCAACGATTATGGTTGCTGGTCATATGGATGAGGTTGGCTTTATGGTTACAGCTATTACTGATAACGGGATGCTTCGATTTCAACCGCTGGGAGGCTGGTGGAGCCAGGTTCTTCTTGCCCAAAGAGTCCAGGTTATGACAAACAAAGGGCCGATTATCGGGGTCATTGGATCGATTCCACCTCATCTGTTAGATGAGTCTAAGAAGAATAAACCGATGGAACAAAAAAATATGCTGATTGATGTAGGTGCTGATGACCGGGCAGATGCCGAAAGAATGGGAATTAAACCTGGACAGGCGATTCTGCCAATCTGTCCATTTACTCCGATGGCAAATGAGAATAAGATCTTAGCAAAAGCATGGGATAATCGCTATGGATGCGGCTTAGCGATTGAACTGCTGCAGGAAGTAAAGGATGAGACGCTGCCGAATATCCTTTATTCGGGAGCTACTGTGCAGGAGGAAGTTGGGCTTCGCGGTGCGCAAACGGCGGCAAATATGATTAAACCAGATATCTTTTTTGCTCTTGATGCCTCGCCTGCAAATGATGCAAGTGGTGATAAATCAGAATTTGGCCAATTAGGGAAGGGCACCTTACTCCGCATCCTGGACAGATCCATGGTAACACATCGGGGAATACGTGAGTTTGTCCTTGATACTGCTGAGACAAACAATATTCCGTATCAATATTTTGTATCACAAGGCGGAACAGATGCCGGTCGTGTTCACCAATTGAATGAAGGGATTCCTAGTGCAGTAATCGGAATTTGTTCCCGTTATATCCACACACATGCCTCCATTATCCATGTGGATGATTACGCTGCTGCTAAAGAATTATTGGTGAAATTAGTCAAAGCCTGTGATAAAACAACAGTGGATACAATAAAAGCAAATAGTTAATGTTAACGTGGAGGCGTTTCTTTGGAATCAGCCTCCTTTTTATAAAAGGAGAGGTATACAGCAATGAGAGTTATCATTGGGTCAAAAAATCCTGCGAAAATTGAAGCTGTAAAAAATAGCTTTACGAATCAATATATTGAATTAAGTTCGCTTGACATCCCATCAGGTGTCAGCGATCAGCCTCTTTCAGACGAAGAAACGATTAAAGGGGCGATTAATCGGGCGGCAGGGGCCCTTCGTGAAGGAAGTGGCGACATTGGCATTGGTTTAGAGGGCGGTGTTCAGGAAACAAATCACGGGCTGTTCATATGCAATTGGGGAGCATTAGCGGCTAAAGGATTGGAACCGATCATTGCCGGCGGTGCCCGAATTTTGCTTCCCGAGGAAATAGCAGCAAGGCTCCGAACGGGAGAAGAACTAGGGCCGGTCATGGAAGACTATGCGAAAAAGAAAAATGTAAGCAAGCAAGAAGGAGCCGTCGGGGTATTTACAAATGGGCTGGTGAACCGAGCAGAAATGTTCACCCATGTAATGAATCTTTTAATCGGACAATACACCTACCAACAAAAACAGAATCAAATTGAATCGTAGTAGTTTGGGAAAAGAAAGTTGATTGCACTAGGTTGACTGAGAAAGCGCCTGAAGCGCAAATCACTTGTGCATTCTGTTGGACTAGTAAGTAAACTACCTGCTATGATTGTGAAGGAAACTTACATAAGTATAAAGGCAAACGGAGGCGTTAAAAAATGAAACATTTAGATTCAATGGAGCAATTTGAACAGCTTCGTGATCAAGGAAAAACTATTTTTATGTTTTCTGCAGGCTGGTGTCCAGATTGCCGTGTGATAGAACCGGTATTACCGGAAATAGAAGCAGACTTCTCTGAGTATAGATTTATTCATATTGACCGTGATGACTTTATCGATTTATGCCAGCAGCTTGATGTATTCGGAATTCCAAGCTTTATCGCCTTTGAAAATGGCAAGGAACTTGGAAGATTTGTCAGCAAAGACAGAAAAACAAAGGAAGAAATTGAAACCTTTATTAAAGGCTTAAACTAATATCTTCACCTCCTTCCCTTGGAGAAGGAGGTTTCTTCATGTAAAATAGGGGAAACGGCTCCTGATAACGGAGGAGGAAAAGTAATGAAGATGGATAGCATTAAAATGAAACGAGAATTAGAGTCCCGCTTAGGCGGAGACGAGCGACTGATAACATATGACCGTGAAAATGATCAGCTGCGGATTGAGAGTAAGAAAGTTGGAAAAGGAATCACTCTTTCCCTGGGTGGAATTGTAGCTAAATGGCATAATGAAAAGGAAAAGGCGATAAATGAAGTTGTTTATTATGTGGAAGAGGGACTTAAGGCAATGGAGAGCCCAGTCCAATTAACAGATCATGAAAAAAGAATTTTTCCCGTTATTCGCTCCGCTTCCTTCCCTACAGAAGCAGAAGAGGGAGTTCCTTTTCTAACGGATGAGCATACAGCTGAAACAAAAATTTATTATGCCCTCGATATGGGGAAAACTTATAGGTTAATTGATTCGCGGGTTCTTGAAAAAGAGGGATGGGATCCATATCGAATCAAAGAAATAGCCTTATTTAATGTCAGGTCATTGTCAACATCATTAAAGGAAGATCAGGTTGCTGGGAATATCTTCTATTTCCTAAACACCAATGATGGGTACGATGCAAGCCGAATATTAAATAAAGGATTCTTAAATGATATCCAACAGCGAATTACTGGAACAATGGTCGTCGCCGTACCACATCAGGACGTATTAATTATTGCGGATATCCGTAATGACCGCGGTTATGATGTATTAGCACAAATGACCATGAGCTTTTTTGCCAGCGGTCGTGTACCGATAACGGCACTATCGTTTTATTTTGAAAATGGGGAATTAGAACCTATTTTTATTCTTGGGAAAAATAAATAATAAAAGGGAAAGGGACCATTTAGTTGGTCCTTTTTACATCGGGTATTTCCGTTATCATCCAAAGCAAAAGAGATTTTGACTAATTCCGCAGAATTATGTCGAAAAAATATCAAATACTGATAAAATAGAATGATAGATGAAGAAGAAAGAGTGATAGTTTTGAGCTGGATCCAAAACTTGTTTCAAAAATTAAGAAAAGACGGGGAAGAAGAATTTGACGCTTCCTTTTTTCATAATGATAAAACGGGAGATCTCCCGCCGCCTGACAAATATGAGAGCATAAAAGATGTCGATGTAAAAGTTTCTTATCAGTATCCTAAAGGAACTCCTTCCGCACCTAAAAGGAATAAAACATCTAGAGAAGGTAGATCGAAAAATCAAAAAAATAAGGTTGTCGAATCCAGCAGTTCAGAAACAACGAAGGTGAGAACCGAGAAAATAGAACTGCCCAAAGGGAAAACAGAACCGTTGCCAAACATGCGCGGCCCATTTCATCCAACTGAAATTCCGTCGCCAGTATTTGGATTTAATCGGCCTAGAAAATCAACTGCTATCGTTGAACATGAATTAAGTCATTTTTCGCAAACTGAAGCGGCACCGAAGGAAAGCATCGCCGAAACGGCAGAAGAAATAATCCAATTGGGAACCGAAGACAGTGAGTCCGTTCCAATTGTTCAGAACGACCAGGCAGTACCTGCGATGCTAACAAAGGTGATTGAGAAGGCAGAGAGGGATCATGAGGAGGAAATTACATATAAGGAGCCTGTATCGCCGCCAGAATTAAGCAAAGGTAATATAGAGGTTTTAGAAAAAGAAAAGACAGCGGAACCGTTTTTAAACGAAGAAAACCTCGAGCAGCGGAGATCTGCGAGATCAGGAAGAACACATTTGCCATTTAATGTCATGATGTTGAAGCAGGATAAGGAAAAATGGGAACTGAAGCAGGAAATAATCAGAACACAGACAGACCAAAGTAAGCCAGTACAGCTAAAAGAACCGCTAGAGGAAAAAATGCTGCAAGACCAAACCGCCGTTCATAAAACCAGAAAAATGCCTATTAGTGTGCCTGATACTGCCGGACAAAGAGATGAGATTGGTCATTATATTTTTCCTGAATTTAGTTTGCTAAATCCGCCAATTAGTAAAGGAAAAGATACGGAGTGGCTTGCAGAACAGGAAGAGCTTCTCAATCAAACATTACAAAATTTTAATGTCAGTGCCGGTGTTGTACATGTTACCCAAGGGCCTTCTGTTACTCGATTCGAGGTTCAGCCAGAACCGGGAGTAAAGGTCAATAAAATCACAAACCTAAGTGATGATATTAAATTAAGCCTTGCGGCAAGAGATATTCGGATTGAAGCCCCTATTCCAGGGAAACACACGATTGGAATTGAGGTGCCGAATCAAACTTCAAGGCCAGTACAGATAAGTGAAATTATCCAGAGCACTCCCTTCGGTGAATCTTCCTCGCCGTTGACAGCTGTGCTAGGTCTTGATATTGCCGGGAAGCCAATTGTAACGGATTTAAAGAAAATGCCTCATGGACTAATTGCTGGGGCGACTGGTTCGGGAAAAAGCGTATGCGTGAACTCTATCCTAATAAGCTTATTATATAAGGCAACGCCAGAAGATGTACGGTTATTGTTAATCGACCCAAAAATGGTTGAACTGGCACCGTATAATCGTATTCCACATCTTGTCAGCCCTGTGATAACAGATGTGAAGGCGGCAACTGCTGCATTAAAATGGGCTGTTGAAGAAATGGAACGGCGCTATGAATTATTTGCTCATACTGGAGTTCGAGATATTAACCGATTTAATGAATTGGCAATGGAGCATAAACAATATTCTGATAAGCTGCCATTTATCGTCATTATCATTGATGAGCTGGCAGATCTCATGATGATGTCACCAGCAGACGTAGAAGAAGCCATTTGCCGGATCGCTCAAAAGGCCAGGGCGTGCGGAATTCATTTAATTATTGCGACACAAAGACCTTCCGTAGACGTCATAACAGGGTTAATCAAAGCCAATATTCCAACTCGGATTGCTTTTTCCGTCTCATCACAGATTGATTCTCGAACCATTATTGACATAAGCGGTGCAGAGAAATTATTAGGACGCGGTGATATGTTATTTTTAGAAAACGGTTCGTCAAAACCAGTTCGTTTACAAGGAACGTTTGTTTCTGACGAAGAAATTGATTTTGTTGTTGGTCATGTAAGGGAGCAGCGGGAGCCGGAGTATTTATTTGAGCAGGAAGAGCTGTTAAAAAAAGCACAGGTTTCAGAAGGCGAAGATGAGCTGTTTTTTGAGGTTTGTGAGTTTATTATCGACCAAGGGGCAGCTTCCACCTCAAGTCTACAGCGACGCTTTAAAATCGGTTATAATCGTGCGGCGAGACTAATGGATATGTTAGAGCAAAATGGCTATATTACAAGTGCAAATGGCAGTAAACCTCGCGAAGTATTGATTTCGGAAGCGGACTTTGCGGCCATCCAAGAGGACAGCTATAATGTTTAATCGAATAGTATTCTTTAGAGACATGGACAAATAATAAGTACTATATAGTCTTAGCTGTTTGGCAGGTTGAGTTATTAAATAGTTTTTATAAATAAACAATGCTATAATATTGAAATATGATTTAACAAAATGAATTAGCGCTTATTAAGCAATGCTTCATTATTAGCAATTACAGACAAATGTCATATACTGTTTTACAGTATTACGTTGGTTGGAGGTTCATCTATGACTATTTACCATTTTGTAGGTATAAAGGGGTCAGGAATGAGTGCACTCGCACAGGTTCTACATGATATGAAATTTGAAGTGCAAGGCTCCGATTATGAAAAGCACTTTTTTACACAAGTTGCCCTTGAAAAATCAGGAATTAAAATTCTTCCTTTCCAAAAGGAAAATATAAAACCGGGTATGACAATTATTGCAGGAAATGCTTTTCCAGATACACATGAGGAAATTCAAGAGGCAATGAAGCTCGGACTTCCTATCGTACGTTATCACCGTTTTTTAGGCGATTTTATGCAGAACTTTACGAGCGTTGCAATAACTGGAGCGCACGGTAAAACTTCGACAACAGGGCTGCTTGCCCATGTGATTTCTGGAACACGGCCCACTTCATTTTTAATTGGTGACGGTACAGGTAAAGGGGAAGAAGAGGCAGAATATTTTGTCTTTGAAGCATGTGAATATAGACGACATTTTCTCTCCTATTTTCCTGATTACGCCATTATGACAAATATTGATTTTGATCATCCTGATTACTTTGCCAATATTGATGATGTTTTTTCAGCATTTCAAGAAATGGCGGTACAAGTAAAGAAAGCAATATTTGCATGCGGCGATGACGAGCAGCTTCAAAAAATTCAGGCAAAGGTTCCTGTTTTGTTCTACGGCTTTGACGAGGGGAATGATTATCAGGCCAAAAATATCGTCAAAACAACAGATGGAACGAGCTTTGATGTGTTTATCCGCAATACATTCTATGATACTTTTTCAATTCCGACATTCGGTGATCACAATGTGCTAAATGCACTTGCAGTAATTGGTTTATGCCATTATGAAGAAATGAGTGTGGAGGCAGTTAAAGAAAGATTAATGAGCTTCCAGGGAGTTAAAAGAAGATTCTCAGAAAAAGCAGTCGGATCTCAGATTCTAATTGACGATTATGCCCATCATCCTACCGAAATTAAAGCAACCATTGATGCTGCTAAACAAAAATACCCAGACAGGGAAATTATTGCAGTATTTCAGCCGCATACCTTTACGCGGACGCAAGCGTTCCTCGAGGATTTTGCCGCGTCATTGAGATTGGCGGATAAAACGTATTTGTGTGAAATTTTTGGCTCTGCTCGAGAGAACCACGGTCAACTATCGATTAAGGATCTGCAAGAGAAGGTTGCCGGATCTGAAATTCTTTCGGAAGAAAATACTTCTGTATTAAAACAACATGATCATAGTGTCATCCTGTTTATGGGTGCTGGAGATATCCAAAAGTTTCAGGAATCATATGAAAAACAACTAGTCTAAAAAAAGGGATGCCAGTGCGTTTGGCATCCTTTTTGTTTATTAAAATTAGGCAGCGTTGAAAGTCATTACATTTGAATACTATTGATTCCGCTCCAGTGAACAGGCAAACTTGAAAAATTTTATTCATCTTGCAGGAAAACAGGACAAATAAATGGAAGTAGTATAAGATATTAGCGAAGTTTAGTTTCTCATAAGTTGGGTAATACATAGGGATATATTAAGGCGGAGGTGCGATCATGCAAATTATATTATACTTAAGCGTTGCCTTGGTAGCTGTGGCGTTCTTAGTACTGGTCATTTTTATTTCCAAAACGCTTAAAACACTTCAAGTAACACTCGACAGTGTCTCTGATACGTTAAAAGGGGTGGAGAAACAGCTTGATGGCGTAACAAGAGAAACCACATTACTATTACAAAAAACAAATGCATTAGCTGATGATATTCAGCAGAAATCCGCAAACTTAAACAGTGTTGTAGATGCGGTTAAGGGTGTAGGGGTTACCGTTTCCAACTTTAACGGAACATTGCAAAACATAACGAAAACAGTTGACAGGCAGGTTGATGAAAGTAAAGAGAAGGTCTCACAAATTATTCAATGGAGTAATGTCATTCTCGAATTAAAGGACAAGTGGCAGGAAAGAAAACAAGCAAAAAAGGTGGATATTCTACAAGAAAAGCAAAAAGTTCGTTCATATTAAAACTTATGAGGAGTTGGATATAATGGCTAATCGGGAATATGACTCACGGGAAACGAATCAAGGTCGCAATGAAGGATCAACGAGCAGCTTTTTACTAGGCGCGATTATCGGTGGAGCGGTTGGGGCAGCAGCTGCCCTTTTCCTAACACCTAAAACTGGAAAAGACCTGCGGAATACGATTGGCAGCAACGCAGGGTCTATTGTGAATAAAACAGGGCAATTGAGTGAAACAGTGAAGACTAAAGGCACTGCACTTGCAGCGAAAACATCCACCCTTTCGCAAGGAATAGTTCAGCAGTCTGCGGAGTTATTAAGTAAGGTAAAAGAAAAAGCAATAAGCAAGGAAGAAGCTAAGGATGACACGGAAATCAACTATATTTCGATTGGGAGTTCCAGTAATACTTCCCCTGTAAAACAGGAAGACAAAGGCACTGCAAATGATGATGAAATAAGAAAAAAATTATTGGAGGCACAAATGGCCTTTGATGAAGAAGAAAACAGGATAAAACTATAAGATGGTACAAAAAAATTCTGATTATTTGTTAAGTAAACGGTGAAGTGTTAAAATTACTTCACCGTTTATTTTTGGAGGTAAAAAAAATGATAAAAAAAGTCGATACAACTGAACAATTTAATCAATTATTAAAAGAAGAAGAGAAATTTTACTTTTTAAAGCATAGTCTAACATGTCCGATCAGTCATGCTGCCTATAAGGAATATGAAAAATTTGCAGCGGAACATCAAGAGCTGTCTAGTTATTATTTAGCTGTTCAGGATTCACGTCCATTATCAAATGAGATTGCTGATACTTTTCAAATTCAGCATGAGTCTCCTCAAGCAATATTATTTTCAAACGGTAAAGCTGTATGGAATGCCTCTCATTGGAAGATTACTAAAAAGACTTTGACAAACGCCTTGTCAGAGAATGAATAAATTATTCTTGTTCCTTCATAAAAAAATAATAATGCACAAATTGAAATACTAAGTAATATAATAATTTAATAAATCCAAAATTACTTTAACGCTTAAAAGCGTTTAAGAAATAAAGAAAAAAGGGATGACAAAGAAATTTTTTTCAGTTATAATAAATCCTAATATTAAATTGTTATAAAATTTCAAATATAAGCTTGTGAGCCAGTAAACAATTAATAATAATAATAATTAGGGACAGTCATACTGGTTTGCAAAAGAAAGGGTGGGACGATAAATGGGCAAAAATGAATTAGATCAATTAAGAGACCGCGTAGACGAAGTGAACTTGGAGTTGTTGAGGTTAATCAACGAAAGAGCCCAGCTCGTCCAAGAAATTGGGCATGTAAAGGGGAGCCAGGGGGTTTATCGTTTCGACCCGGTTCGTGAAAGAATGATGCTTGATAAGATTAAGCAAAATAATGATGGTCCATTTGACAATGCTACAATTGACCATATCTTTAAGGAAATCTTCAAGGCTGGCCTTGATTTACAAAAGGATGACCATAAGAAGGCCTTACTCGTATCAAGAAAGAAAAAGCCAGAAAATACGATTGTCAGCTTGAAAGGTGAAAACATCGGTGATGGCAAACAGCATTTTGTTTTCGGTCCATGTGCAGTAGAATCATATGAGCAAGTAGCGACCGTTGCAAAGGCAATGAAGGAAAAAGGCTTAAAGCTATTGCGCGGCGGTGCTTATAAACCAAGAACATCTCCATATGATTTCCAAGGTTTAGGTGTAGAGGGCTTAAAAATATTAAAACGCGTGGCAACTGAATTTGATATGGCGGTTATTAGTGAAATTGTTAATCCAGCTGATATCGAAATGGCAGCTGAATATATTGACGTAATTCAAATTGGCGCCAGAAATATGCAAAACTTTGAATTATTAAAAGCCGCAGGCGCTGTCAATAAACCTGTTCTTTTAAAAAGAGGACTGGCTGCAACAATTGAAGAATTTATCAATGCAGCTGAATATATCATGGCACAAGGAAATGGGCAGATTATTCTGTGTGAGCGCGGCATAAGAACATACGAAAAAGCAACAAGAAACACATTGGATATTTCCGCTGTACCAATTTTAAAACAAGAAACGCACCTGCCTGTAATGGTTGATGTAACTCATTCTACTGGCAGAAGAGATCTGCTTCTTCCATGTGCGAAAGCGGCAATTGCTATTGGAGCAGATGGAGTTATGGCTGAAGTTCATCCAGATCCAGCAGTTGCATTATCTGACGCACAGCAGCAAATGAATTTAGAACAGTTCGATCAATTCTATAATGAACTGATTGCATCAAATTTTGTCCGTATTTAACTTAATTATGATTAAAAGCCTTCTGCTGATGAAGCAGAAGGTTAATTTTTTTTAAAGAAAATGTAAAAAATGATGCGATGTAATTGCGGCTTTTTCGTTCTTATCGTATCATTAATACATAATTTAGATTGTTTACTTTATCACAAAATCCGCAGTGGTGTTGTGTGAATGAAACAGACTAGTTACTGATGCTAGAATGTATGACTAGATTTACACTGCGTGATATAAAATAAAGTAAACAATGTTCGTTTTTAGGAGAGTGTTTATTAGTGAATAATATTACAATTTATGATGTTGCCCGCGAGGCAAACGTGTCTATGGCAACGGTCTCACGTGTAGTGAATGGAAATCCGAATGTCAAACCTGTTACACGTAAAAAGGTTTTAGAGGTAATTGAAAGACTTGGTTATGTTCCCAATGCCGTAGCTAGGGGATTGGCAAGTAAGAAAACTACAACAGTGGGTGTTATCATCCCGGATATCTCCAATATCTTTTTTGCGGAGCTTGCTCGTGGTATTGAGGATATTGCAACAATGTACAAATACAATATTATCCTCAGCAACTCTGACCAAAACAAGGATAAAGAGTTACATTTGCTGCATACTATGCTTGGAAAACAAGTGGATGGTATTGTCTTCATGGGCGGGAATATTACCGAGGAACATGTTGAGGAATTTGAGAAATCACAGGTTCCACTTGTCCTTGCCGGGTCAATTGAAGAGACCGAAAAGATTCCTTCAGTAAATATTAATTATGAACAAGCTGCGTATGATTCTGTAAAAGAATTTATTGAGCGAGGTCATAAACAAATAGCCTTTGTAAATGGTCCGCATTATGAGCCAGATATTACTGTAAAAAAACTTAAGGGATATAAGAGAGCTTTAAATGAAGCAAATATTCCATTTAATGAACAATTGATTATTGAAGGGGATTATACTTACGATTCCGGATTAGAAGCATTCGAAAAATTGCTAGAATTGCCTGAAAGACCAACTGCGATTTTTGTTGGTGCAGATGAGATGGCCCTTGGAGTAGTTCATGGGGCAGAAGATAAAGGTTACCATATTCCTCAAGACTTTGAAGTGATTACATCTGATAATACACGATTGTCATTAATGGTTCGTCCGCAGCTGACGACGATTGTTCAGCCGTTATATGATATCGGTGCTGTTGCTATGCGTCTCTTAACAAAGCTGATGAATAAGGAAAAAGTGGAAGATCAAATCGTTGTTCTGCCACATCGGATAGAGCATCGCCAATCAACGAGAGAACAGTAAGAAAATGGCCGGTTAAAATAACCGGCCGTTTTTATATTGTTTTTCAATTATAGAAATTTACTTTTTTTGATTTCGAATTGGATATAAGGCTTTTTCCAGTGTATTAAAATTTTTTTCGGTGATTTCCGGTTTTCTTGGGATGGGAGGATATAGATTATCCGGATCATCCCATTCTTTTGGGAGCTCTACAGGAGATTTTTTCTGCCAATAGTTTACCCATTCTTTCGGCAAGCTGCCGTAACAATTTGAGTTTTCTGTCATCACAAGCCATATCAGGGCCCATGCTCTTGGAACGACCCTCCAAATGTCATACCCGCCCCCGCCAACTGCTACCCATCTGCCTCCGCAATATTGGTGGGCTATTTCATGTGCGAGCTTTGGAATTTCTCGATAAATTTTCATCGTCGCTGATAAATGAGTGAGAGGGTCATAGTAGTGCGAATCGGCCCCGTTTTGAGTAAGTATGACGTCTGGCTTGAAAAACTCAGCAACCTCTCTAATTGCCTGTGAATAGGCCTGAAGCCACGATTCATCTTCGGTAAAGGCATCTACTGGGATGTTAAAAGAATATCCGTAACCCGCGCCCTGTCCTCTTTCGTTGATATTCCCAGTTCCGGGAAATAAATAGCGTCCTGTCTCATGGATGGAGAGTGTACACACGTTTGGTTCATCATAAAAAGACCATTGAACTCCATCACCATGGTGAGCATCTGTATCAACATATAGTACACGGGCATTATATTTTTCAAGTAAATATTTTATGGCGACTGAACTATCGTTATAAACACAAAACCCAGATGCCTTTCCTCGAAAACCATGATGCAATCCACCTCCAAGATGCACAGCATGGAGGGCTTTTCCTGTCATTACCTGATCGACAGCAGTAAGTGTTCCGCCGACTAAAAGGGAACTTGCTTCATGCATGTTAGGAAATATTGGAGTATCTTCTGTACCCAGCCCATAATTTTCGGCAATTTCCTTTGGAAGCTGGCCGTTGCCTGCTTTTTTAACGGCATCAATAAAACCTGGATCATGGATAAGCTTTAACTCCTCTTCCGTTGCCATCCTTGGCGGAATAATTTGTTTAGGATCTAGTGCATTCATCTTGTTTAATAAATCTACTGTTAATTTTAGCCGGAATTGATTAAAAGGATGATGGCTGCTAAATTTATAATTTAGCAGTTCTTCTGAAAAAACAAAGGCGCAAGCATCTTTCATAGTTAAATCCCCGGAAGATTTGGCCATAGAACCTGGTGACCAGCCTTTCTTAAATCTTGAATTAAACCGGTAGGATTCATTAATTGGACTCTAATGACAAGTATTTTGAATTGATCATCCTTTTTATCCGGGTAAACTAAAACACTAAGAATATTGGCATTCCGTTTGCGAATGATTCCGGCAATGTCCGAAAGGATGCCTGAAATGTTTGGTACCCTGATTTCAATTTGCGACCCAGGCTGGTGCGCACCAGTAAGTTCCACCATCGTTCGAAGTATATCTGTTTCTGTTATGATTCCAACGAGCTTGCGGTCTTTAATAATCGGAATGGCGCTGATTTTATACTCATAAAATAACGCTGCAGACTCTTCTACAAAATCCAGCGGGTGACCGGTAATTACATTTTGCTCCATGATTAATTCGAGTGGCTTTGTTAATTCATCTGGATTTTCATTTGTCCGAAAGGTTGACGGGGTGACTTCTTTTAATCTAGAAATAGTCACAAGACCGACTAAATTATTCTCCTTATTGATAATTGGAATATGGCGGATATTATTAGTTTCCATTACATGAATAGCATCTGCAATGGTATCTGTTGGATATAATGTTACGACATCTGTTTTCATGATTTCTTCTACAATCATTTCAGTATCGCCTCAATTCTTATTAAATTCAGGATGAAAAAGCCGGTTAGTACATAAAACGGTTCATAAAGCGCAGTCGGTCGAACTTTTGAACTGTCTCCAGGTCGATCCGTTTACCGATTCTTGCCATTAAACAATTCGCGGGGTGCGAGCATATTTCTGGATCATCTGTGGCATACCACTCTAACCCTCCGGCGTTCATCATCTTCTCCATGATTTTTCGATATTCCCATACATTTAATTTCGTTCCTTTTAAATCCCAATGCCAATAATATTCCGTTGTAATAATCAGATAATCTTCCATTGCATCATCCATCATCGAAACCTTCAGCAGGTTTTTACCGACGGCACATCCTCTAAATTTCGGAATAACTTCAATAGCACCTAATTCTATTAAATTTTCCATTTTCCCTTCCGACCACCGTTCCAGGGGATCAGGATAGAGGAAGGTAACATAACCAACAATAGTGTTTTGATGCCTTGCTATGATAATTCTTCCTTCAGGCAGGTCGGCAATTCCAATTAATGCTGTATGCTGCTGCTCAGGAGGACGAAAGGCGATTAAATCTTCATGAAAATCATAGCCCTTTAGTGATTCTGATGAAATTGGCCCTTCAATGATAAGCGTACCGTCAGGTGTTTTTAACTCCTTCGCATTATAAGTTTTTTTATGTTTCATTAGGTCACCCCTAGAAAAATCTATCGTATAATAACTCTATTATACATAATTTTGCAGATGAATAAGACATTTCACAAAATTTTCAGTAATATGAAAATGAAAACAGGATAAATAATGGACAAATAATATTTTTAAAAAAATATTATTTTTAAAATTGTGAATAGTTACTATTTGTAATATAATAATCTAAATAAGTTTCAAGGGGGAGATTAATGTGAAAGTGCAAGCATTACCAGTTGTGCAAGGGGATCATAATTTACGCAACTATGAAGAAATGTATGAACATTTCAACTGGAAAGATGCGGAGAAGGAATTTTCCTGGAGTGAAACAGGGCTAGTCAATATGGCATTTGAAGCCATCGATCGTCATGCTGAATCCTTCCGGAAAAATAAGGTCGCTCTTTACTATCGGGACGGTTCAAGAAATGAAAAGTATACTTTTAAGGAAATGAAGGAGCTTTCCAACAAAGCGGGGAATGTGCTAAAGAATTATGGCGATGTAGAGAAGGGGGACCGCGTATTTATTTTCATGCCACGTTCACCGGAGCTTTACTTTACTGTTTTAGGTGCCATTAAATTAGGCGCGATTGTAGGTCCATTATTTGAAGCATTTATGGAAGGCGCTGTCAGAGACCGTTTGCAAGATAGCGGCGCGAAAGTTCTTGTAACTACTCCTGAATTGCTCGATCGAGTTCCTGTTCAGGATCTGCCTGAATTAAAGCAAATTTTCCTTGTCGGAAAAAATGTTGAAGAACAGGGTAATTTGATTAACTTCCTTGAAAAATTCGAAAAAGCAAGCAGCAATCTTAACATTGAATGGGTGGAGCGCACTGACGGTTTAATCCTGCATTATACCTCCGGTTCAACAGGCAAACCAAAAGGGGTGCTGCATGTACATAATGCGATGCTTCAGCAATATCAAACTGCTAAATGGGTGCTTGACTTAAAAGAGGATGATGTCTACTGGTGTACGGCTGACCCAGGCTGGGTTACTGGTACTTCTTACGGTATCTTTGGTCCGTGGTTAACTGGAACATCAAACGTGATTATCGGCGGACGCTTCAGCCCTGAATCATGGTATAAAATGATTGAAGACTTTGGCGTAACAGTATGGTATAGTGCACCAACGGCATTCAGGATGCTAATGGGGGCAGGTGACGAGCTTGTTAAGAAGTTCGACTTAAGCAGCCTCCGTCATGTATTGAGTGTGGGCGAGCCATTAAATCCGGAAGTCGTAAAATGGGGTGCGAAAGTATTCAATAAGCGAATCCATGACAATTGGTGGATGACAGAAACTGGTGCACAGCTAATCAGCAACTACCCATGTATGGAAATTAAACCTGGCTCAATGGGTAAACCAATCCCAGGTGTTGTGGCTGCTATTGTTGATGATCAAGGCAATGAGCTTCCGCCATATCGTATGGGAAATTTGGCTATCAAAAAAGGCTGGCCATCCATGATGCATACGATTTGGAATAATCAAGCAAAATATGAATCTTACTTCTTGCCACATGGAGACTGGTACGTTTCTGGCGATTCAGCTTACATGGATGAGGACGGGTATTTCTGGTTCCAAGGCCGTGTAGACGATGTCATTATGACATCTGGTGAGCGTGTCGGCCCGTTTGAAGTAGAAAGTAAGCTTGTAGAGCATCCTGCCGTTGCAGAAGCAGGCGTAATCGGTAAACCTGACCCTGTCCGCGGTGAAATCATAAAAGCGTTTATTGCGCTTCGAGACGGTTATAGTGCGACTGAAGAATTAAAAGAAGAAATTCGTCAGTTTGTCAAAAAAGGCCTTGCTGCTCATGCAGCACCTAGGGAAATTGATTTCCGTGACAAGCTGCCAAAGACACGAAGCGGTAAAATCATGAGACGTGTCCTAAAAGCATGGGAACTAGATTTACCGACCGGTGACCTTTCGACAATGGAAGACTAATACAAAAGAAAAGACAGCCAAATCTAAAGATTGTGCTGTCTTTCTTTTTTTAATATTTGACCAAGGTGTATTTCTTTTTACCTCTTCTAATGATCGTAAACTGTCCTTCGATTCTGTCCTCTTCTTGCAGGATGTGAGCAGTGTCGGTAATTTTTTCGCCATTTACCGTAACAGCACCATTTGAGATATCTTCACGAGCCTGGCGTTTCGATGGTGAAATTTTAGCAGCGACTAAAAGATCGACTAAATTTTCCTCACCTGCCGCCTCATATGTTGGTACATCCTTAAAGCCTTGCTTAATTTCAACAGCCGAAAGATTCTTCACATCGCCGCTAAATAATGCCTGTGAAATTTTAATAGCCTGCTGCAATGCTTCTTCCCCGTGAATCAGGCGGGTCATTTCTTCTGCCAATCCTTTTTGCGCCTTGCGAAGATGTGGTTCTTCCTGAACACTTACCTCAAGCTGTTCAATTTCTTCGTGAGAAAGGTATGTGAAGTACTTTAAGTATTTCACAACATCGGCATCCGCTGTATTAATCCAGAATTGATAGAATTCATACGGAGTTGTTTTTTCAGGGTCAAGCCAAATCGCGCCGCCTTCTGTTTTCCCAAACTTTGTACCATCTGCTTTTGTTACTAGAGGAATCGTCATCCCGAAAGCTTTTGTTTCTTCGGTATGCATCTTGCGGATTAATTCTAAGCCAGTCGTAATATTCCCCCACTGATCGCTGCCGCCAATTTGCAATTTACAATTATGATGATCGTATAAATGATTGAAATCCATTGCCTGTAGAATGGTATAGGTAAATTCAGTAAAGGAAATACCTGATTCAAGTCGGTTAGCAATGGTATCCTTTGCCAGCATGTAGTTGACGCCGATATTTTTTCCGATATCTCGCAGGAAAGTAACAACGCTCATCGAACTGGTCCAATCATAGTTATTCACCATAATAGCACCATTTTCTCCTTCAAATTCAAAAATAGCTGCAAGCTGCTTCTGAATTCCTTCGACATTTTTTTGAACTGCCTCTAATGTCTGCAGTTTTCTTTCTTCGCTTTTGCCGCTAGGGTCACCGATTAATCCGGTTGCACCACCGACTAATACGATCGGACGATGTCCTTGCTGCTGGAAACGTCTTAATGTTAAAAATGGCACTAAGTGGCCGATATGCAGGCTGTCAGCTGTTGGGTCAGCTCCGCAATAAAGGGAAATTTTTTCGTTATTTAATAATTCTTTCAAACCCTCTTCGTCCGTTTGCTGATAAATAATTCCCCGCCACTTTAAATCTTGTAATAAATCCATTTGAATAACCTCCATTAAAAAATAAAAACGCCCCTGCATAATGCAGGGACGAAAAAATCGCGGTACCACCCAGCTTGAGGAATACTCCTCCAACTTGAAAAAAATAACGGTTTTTCCGTTCTCTGTTACTTTAATCATTCACAGAGAAAGCTCCAGGAGGTAATTCATTCTTCTATATGTGACAGCTTACACCAGCCGCTGTCTCTCTTGAACAGGGATAGAAGAACTACAATTTGTTCCCTTCAACGCTTTTTATAAAAATTTTCTTATTAGTCTTTTTTAACATAAAGCTTCTCCCTTGTCAAATTGGAAATGGAAATTTCAGAAAAATGTTGAATGTTGTCAAACTTTATATTTTCGATATGCTATAATGATAGGTGATTTAAAATGAGGTGATGCATTTAATGAATGAAAAATGGCAAACTTGGATTAAAAAAGTCAAATCCATCTTTACCTTGCTTACCCATAGAAAAACGGTTAAGGGAGCCCGGATTACTTATTCGGTCGTATGGAATTTAATCCTCCTAATTCTGACAGTGGTCATTATTGGCGGCTCGTTTGCTGCAGGTGTAGGTGCTGGTTATTTTGCCTCACTTGTAAAAGATGAACCCGTCCGTTCATACGATAGTATGAAAAAAGATATTTATAATTACACGGAAACATCGCAATTATATTTTGATCATAATGTCTATCTTGGAAAGCTTAGAACGGATCTGGAACGTGAGGAAGTAAAGCTTGATCAGGTATCTGATTATTTAACCAAAGCGGTCATCGCAACAGAGGATGAATATTTTTACCAACATAACGGCGTGGTGCCAAAGGCGGTTTTCCGAGCACTTTTCCAAGAGGTAACAAACTCCTCGGTTCAATCTGGCGGAAGTACCTTAACACAGCAATTAATTAAGAACCAAATTTTAACGAATGAGGTTTCCTTTCAAAGAAAAGCAAACGAAATCTTGCTTGCCCTCCGCTTAGAGAGATTTTTTGATAAGAAAGAGATTCTAGAGGCCTATTTAAATGTTGCCACCTTCGGAAGAAATTCTTCAGGTAAAAACATTGCCGGGGTCCAGGCTGCAGCAAAAGGAATCTTTGGAAAAAAAGCGAGTGACTTGACATTGCCGCAAGCTGCCTTCATTGCTGGTCTGCCGCAAAGTCCATTTGGTTATACGCCTTTTACAAACGAGGCGACTGTGAAAAAGAATCTTGAACCTGGACTCACAAGGATGAAAACAGTTTTAAAGCGAATGTATGATGGCGGATTTATCAATGAAAAACAATACAATGAGGCATCAGCCTATGACATTACAAAGGACTTTATTAAGCCTTTGCCAAATCCAATTGAAAAATACCCTTGGCTGACGTTTGAAATCGAAAATCGAGCCAAAGAGGTTTTAACGTATGTCTTGGCACAAAAAGACGGTTATTCTGAAAAAGAATTGAAAAAAGATGAGTCTCTATACTACAAGTATAAAACGTTAGCCAGCCATGATTTACGGCAAAATGGCTATAAAATCCACACTACAATTGATAAAAAAATCTACGATGCTATGCAAAAAGTAAAGGACAACTATCAATGGTACGGGCCTGATAAACCGGAGAAAATAAAGGACCCAGAAACCGGTGAATGGAAAACAGTTATGGAGCCGGTTCAGGTTGGAGCAATGCTGATTGAAAATAAAACCGGGAAAATTATCAGCTTTGTCGGTGGAAGAAAGTATGATGGCGAGCACCAGTTGAACCATGCTACAAATGCCATTCGGCAAAATGGTTCGACAATGAAGCCGCTGCTCATCTATGGACCAGCAATTGAGTTAGGAAAGGCCTCCCCAGGAACGCCGCTTCCGGATGTCGCGTTAGCTCTTAATCCTGCAAGCTCGAGCCCATGGCCGCACAACTATGATTTAAGGTATAGCGGATTAGTTTCCGCACGATATGCTCTTGCGAAATCCTATAACGTGCCAGCGGTTAAGCTCTACAAGGAAATAGTCAATCAACAGCCAGCGAAGTATCTAGAAAAGATGGGCTTCACTTCGCTGACAAAAGCGGACTATACGAATCTTGCGACTAGTATTGGTTCCATGACTAACGGTGTAACAATCGAAGAAAATACGAATGCGTTTAGTACATTTGCCAATGGTGGGAAATTCATTGACGCTTACTTAATCGATAAAATCGTTGATAAAAATGGCAAGACAATCTTTCAGCATAAGATCAAGGAAGTGGATGTATTTAAACCGCAGACTGCTTATCTAACGCTAGATATGATGCGTGACGTCATTAAAATGGGAACGGCTGCTGGAATTAGGAGCAAGCTTAACTTTAGTGCTGACTGGGCTGGGAAAACCGGAACAGGTAATCAGTATATCGACTCCTGGTTTGTTGCCACCAACCCAAATATTACATTCGGTATTTGGAGAGGGTATGATAAGCCTAAGTCATTAAAGACCTATGGAAGTATGTCATATAGCCAGCGTACCAATAATCTCTGGGCTCAATTAATGAATGCAGCATATAAAATTAAACCCGAATTAATTGCGCCAAAACAATCGTTTAAAATGCCTGGCGGGATTGTAAGGCGTTCCTATTGTGCAGTTTCCGGTATGCTTCCATCTGCAGTCTGTTCAAAAGCTGGACTTGTTGAAAGTGATTATTTCAATGTCAATAATGTTCCGACAAAAGTGGATGATAGCTTAATTGAAGGAAATTATGTCACCGTTGGAGATAAAAAGTTCTTAGCCTTGGATTCCACACCAAAAGAGTTTACCCAGTTTGGGATGATCCTAAACCCTGATTTTATCAAGCGGATGGTAGGGCCTAACTTCCATAATTACAGCCAGTTAATTCCGCAGAGGGATCGTTGGGGGAAAATCCTTGTATCGACGGCAAAAATGAGTGATGATGGGAAAAATCCAAGCCCTGTTAGTTTAAAAGCTAGTAAAAATACCTTAACCTGGTCTAATGCTTCTGATAAGGATGTGGTAGGCTACCGGGTTTATCGAGATGGTGCAAAAGTAGGCAGCATTGTAAACGGTTCTAAGCGCTCATTTGCAGCTGGCAATGGTGCTTACTATGTTACGGCAGTAGATATTGCCGGTAAGGAATCTCCACCTTCCAATGTGATTGAAATCGGAGTGCCAGAAAAATCTGAGGACCAGCCAGTTGCTGGAAAGCCGGAAGAAAAACCAAAAGATAAGCCCAAAGACAATCAAAAGGTTAAACCGGATAAAAAGCCGCAGAAAAAACCTGAATAATGGCTGTTGAACAGGAATACAAAAAAGCACACCTGGTGTGCTTTTTTGTATTGTATTAGGGGAGAATAGACTGAAGAAATAGTGATAAAGGTAACATCATTTTTAACGCATCGTCTAATATAGAAAGAGGACATTAGGGGTGATTAGATGAGGTTTTTAGTACACATAGTTTTTATTATTTTGCTTGCACTTGTTACATTTTTCGGACTCGGACCTGTACTTTTTGCAGACGGAGTTTTAAGTGAAAGATTATTAACTGCAGCAATTGTCATTGGTATATATATGGTATTAGGATTTCTATATCGTAGAACGATACAATGGGTAAACAATAAATAATAAAAAATCCTCTGCCAATTTGAAAAACAGGTGCCGCGACTTTTATTAGGAGAATCTTTATAATTAAGTACTCGTCTGCCCATTGGATATTTTTGGTTTAAAAACTTCCCCCAAATCCCCCCAATTCTTTGGGGGAGAATTCAAAATTCTACAAAGCAAAGTACAAATAAAAAACCCTAGAGGCGTTGATATAACGCAGTTTCTACGGGTTTTTGTGATTGCTAATTAATAAGCAAATCAATTAACAAATGTAAAAATCCCCCTTACAAGTTATCGAACTTTGAACTCCTTCGAGAGCAGGTTAGGAATTTCGTGCATTTTATCAAAATTAACATTTTCTTTACCTATTAACAAAGGGTTAACATCTATATTTGGATTTGTTGTTATTAACTCTAAGGATTTTCTACTAACATCTACCAGACCTTGATGTTTTAAAACTTCTTCGTTGATTTTTTTGTGTATAAATACATCTTCAGAATAACTAAAAATTATAAAGTTTATTGCAGCTAACTTATCTTCGTGAGACAGTTTTCGGAATTGCTTGTAGAAGGATCTGTATCTCTTTTCCTTTGAATCTACAAACATCATAATTACACTAGAACTTTCAAGTGGGAACACACATATATGAACCGATTTCATTTGATATTCGGGTGAATAGTTGTATATATTGTTAATAATATTACCTTCAAAATCAGTTAGCAATACAACAGTACTTTGGAAAGCGATTGGAACAACATAGTCTAGTTTTTGATAATAAAATAAATAATACTCATTATCCCATCCCTTTTTTTCTACTCGTTTTGCACGATTTAATCCTTCGATGTATTCTTGTAAATCTAAATTATTTATAATTTGTTTTTGCTCAATGTTTTCAAATGGTTGTTCGGTACTATCCATCATATTATTAAATATTTCAATTTCTAATTTTCTTTTACTTATGCTTTTTAAGTAATTTTTCATTGCAATTTGTGCTATCATTTTTGAAGTTGGTGTACCTTCATAATTATCTGGATTTTCATAGTCACTAAATATTTTGCTATCACATTCTCTACAAATTAATTGAAAAGTACCAGTCTTGTTTACACCTATATCATCATCTAATAATGGCATGTTTATTAATTTATGGTTATTATAAACAAACCCTTGGTGAGCGATGTTTCTTAGAAAAAAAGCAGGTATTGAGTGCGAATTGCAAAAACTACTACATTTTTCACCACAATAAAAACATTCATTGCTTTTTGCGTTTTTTCTACTCTTACTAAGTAATTGTCCAAAATGTTTTCTAAACTCAACTTTCTTTTCTTTCATTGCATTCAATTCTACCTCTGAATCAGTTCCTAAACTAAGCATCTGAATTAAATCTTTATCATCAAAATTAAACATAAATTCGCCTCTGAATGATCTATATTTTTTGAAGAAATTAATTGTTTTGTCTACTTGAAATTTAAACAAGATATATTAAAAGCATGTTTTTTAAAAAGCGTCCGTCCACGATACGTTATAAAAAGTACCCCCAAAACCTCCCCCAATTAAGGGTGGTGAGGAATACATTAGATTACAAACCAAGAGATAAATAAAACACCCTAGAAACGTTGTTTTATCAACAATTCTAGGGTGTTTGGTATCGCTATTTAAAAAGCGAATTAATTAACGTGAATAGAACTCAACGATGAATGTTTCGTTAATTTCAGCAGGTAATTCAGAACGCTCTGGTAAGCGAGTGAAAGTACCTTCTAATTTGTCAGCATCGAAAGTTAAATAATCAGGAACGAAGTTATTAGCTTCGATTGCTTCCTTGATTACATCAAGGCTGCGTGATTTTTCACGAACGCTGATTGTTTGTCCTGGTGCTACACGGTATGATGGAATATCAACGCGAGAACCATCAACCATGATGTGCCCGTGGTTAACTAATTGACGTGCTGCACGGCGAGTGCGAGCAAGACCTAAACGGTATACAAGGTTATCAAGGCGAGCCTCAAGAAGGATCATGAAGTTTTCGCCGTGAACGCCGCCCATTTTACCTGCTTTAACAAACAAAGTGCGGAATTGACGCTCATTTACTCCGTACATATGACGAAGTTTTTGCTTTTCTTGTAATTGCAATCCGTATTCAGAAATCTTTTTACGTTGGTTTGGACCGTGTTGTCCAGGAGCGTAAGGACGCTTTTCTAATTCTTTACCTGTACCGCTTAGAGAAATTCCAAGACGACGAGATATTTTCCAGCTTGGGCCGGTGTAACGAGCCATAATATGACTCCTCCTTCGTGTTTTTATTTTGGTAAAATAAAAACCGTTAAGAAACTACACTAACAGTCATTTTGTTTTCATGCACCATCGCCCTAGCAGCAGAGGGTTACACGATGCACCATCGCAAGAACGGTTTCTTCGAGAACTGTTATCCAGACCAAAAAACGTTGCTTTTCTTACGAGGAACAAAATGAAACAATTAAAGTTGTTCTCTTAGGCTGCAATATTTTACACAAAAAGTATTATATAATTTTTATACTGTTAAAGTCAAGAAAATTTCCGCCAATCAAATTTTCTAATCCTTTTCTTATATTAAAATTGTAATAGAAAATTTAATATTTTATTGAAAATACTATACCAAACCTACTACAAAATTGGCTATAATAAGGGTGTAGTGTATATATTTGGAATTTATAAATGTTTGTAAAAATAGGTGGAGATGGAATGGGTTCTCTCGAGAAAGATTTATTATCAAAAGTAAAACTTTATAAAAGCTTATTTTTAATTAGTGAAAAGCTTCATTCTTTTATGAATGTAGAAGCCTTAATTGGTGAATTGACTACTATACTTAATGAGACTTTTCCTAACTTTTCATACTATCTGCATCTTTCAAGTGCTGCTTGCTCCAAGGGGGATTTCCCTATTATTGAGCTGGAATACGACAGTAAAAATATAGCCTTAGCTCAATCCTTTGCTTCTGGAGAAGTTCAATTTGAACATTCATCAGTAAATTTACATACCACAATATATGCACCGATAAAGGGGAATAAAGAGGTATATGGGGTGCTGCAGCTTGTTGTTCCAGACACGTTTGCACTAATGAATATTGAAATTGAATTTATTTCAACCCTGCTGGAAAGTGCGGGAAATGCGCTGGATAATGCAAAGATTTACCAAGAGTCACAACAGCTGATTTCTACCTTAACAATGTTAAACGAGGCCGCTAAAACATTAGTCATTACCGATTACTTAACAAAGCTCCATTCACGCAGGCTATTGGATGAAAAAATTCATCGCTCTATGAAAGAGGATGAACAAGGCAGTTTCATTTTAATCGATATTGATAATTTTAAAAATATAAATGATACATATGGACATCAAATTGGGGATGAGGTACTGGTTCAAGTAGCTAACTTAATTAAAACAAGCATTCGTGAAAATGATATCGGGGCACGCTGGGGCGGCGAAGAATTAGCGATCTATTTGCCGAAGGTATCATTAGAAGATGGAGCAGCCATTGCTAAAAGATTAGCTAAGAAAGTTGCAGAAAAATCAAAGCCCAGAATTACAGTTTCGTGCGGTGTTTCTTATTGGCAGAAAGAAATTGCTGATTCATATAAATACTTATTTAAGCGTGCCGATGAAGCGTTATATTCAGCAAAATCCACGGGGAAAAATAAGGTGGTTACACAAAAAGACGATAGTAAGGTAAGTTAAGCTGGTCAATTTTACTGGTAACTTAACTTTAATTGAAAAGCAATCATATAATATAGAAAAAATGAAGGCGTTTTCAAAAGAGGGGAGCTGCCAAGATGAAAGAAAAGAAAGCTCGGTTTGAGACCGAGGTCATTCATACCGGGTATCAGGAAGAACAGTTTCATGGAAGCTTAGTGCCGCCTTTATATCAATCTTCAACCTTTACATTTGCAAATGCCGAACAGGGTGAAAAAAGATTTGCCGGACTAGAGGATGGCTATATTTATTCGAGATTACGAAATCCAACAGTCAAAATACTTGAAGACAGGGTTGCAGCACTTGAAAAAGGTGAAGCGGCACTTGCCTTTTCGTCTGGAATGGCTGCGGTTAGTGCGGTTCTCACAAATTTAACTAAAAGTGGTGATCATATTCTATGTTCACAAGGGATTTATGGTTGTACATTTGGCCTGCTGCAATTGTTAAAAGGAAAATATGAAATAACCCATGGTTTTTCGGCGATGGATTCAATTGAAACAGTAGAAAAGGGAATTTTGCCAAATACGACTGTTATTTATATTGAAACACCGATTAATCCTACCATGAAGCTTGTTGATTTAGAAATGGTGGCGAAAGTCGCTAAAGAAAAGGGGATCCCAGTGGTTGTTGATAATACCTTTTGTTCCCCGTTTTTACAAACACCTATTACAAAAGGGTGTGATATCGTCATTCACAGTGCTACAAAATATATTTGCGGCCACGGTGACGTAATAGCTGGATTAGTAATAGGCGATAAAGAGTGGATTAGGCATGTTGCCTTCACAACTCAAAAAGATATGGGCGGCATTATTTCTCCATTTGATGCCTGGCTTCTGCTTCGTGGGGTGAAAACCCTGCCTGTCCGGATGGACCGCCATTCTGAAAACGCCAGCAGGATTTTTACATTTTTGAAACAACATCCTAAAATCGACACCATCTACTATCCTGGTGACGATAAACATCCGGACTATCAAATCATGCTTAAACAAATGAGACAGCCGGGAGGAATGATTTCCTTTTCGGTAAAAGGGACTAAAGAAACAGCACAGCAGTTTATGAATCAACTAAAGTTGATTAAAATTGCAGTAAGCCTTGGGGATGCAGAAACATTAATTCAGCACCCGGCCACAATGACCCATGCAGTTGTACCGGAAGAAGAACGAAGAAAAATGGGAATTGAAAATTCATTGCTAAGGCTTTCGGCAGGTCTTGAAGCATGGGAGGATATAAAAGAAGATCTGGAGCAGGCATTAGATAAAATATAAAAGAACTCGCCCTTTTGAAGGGCGAGTTTTTAAATGAATTCAGTTAAAACGGAAACAAATTCTTCCAGCTTTGCTTGATCAAGTTCATCGAAGCGGTTTGATTCTGGTGAATCAATGTCTAGCACCCCAATTAATTGATTTCCTTTTATGATAGGAATGACAATTTCGGATTGAGAGGCTGCGTCACAGGCGATATGACCTGGAAATCGGTGAACATCTTGGACACGCAGCGTCTCCTTTCTAAGCGCTGCGGAACCGCAGACTCCTTTGCCGACTGGAATTCTTACACAGGCAGGAAGTCCCTGAAACGGTCCTAAAACAAGTTCATTATTTGTATCCATTAAATAAAAACCAACCCAATTAATTCTATCTAGAAATTGATTTAATAAGGCTGATGCATTACTAAGATTGGCAATTTGATTTTTTTCGCCGTGCAAAAGAGCACGCAATTGTTTCGTTACAAGCTCATAATTTTCTTCACGTGTTCCTGTGTACATTTCGACGTTAAACATGATATTTCACCTTTTTCTTCTAAAGTTTATAGTCTATTTTATCAAAAATAAAAGAAAATGAGCAGACTTTGTCGACATTTTCATGAAGGAATCAATTGTGACAACAAGAACTTTTAATAGTAAGGGAAGATGGAAGCTCCAAAAGGGGGAAAAACAATGAAAAAAAATGCTAAAGAAGCGATTGTCAAGGCGGCTATACTTTTGTTTAATTCAAAAGGATATTCGGGAACTTCGGTGAGGGATATTGCCAGCCTGGCAAAAGTAAATATAGCTGGCATTGCGTACCATTTTGAAAATAAAGCGGGACTATTAGAATATTGTTTTACCCATTTCTTTGAGCAATATATTCAAAAAATGGAGGAAGCTTATTTTTCCATTGATAAGGGTGCTAGGGTCTGCCTAAAGCAAGTTGCAAGTGATTTGCTTCAGTTTCAGTGTGAAAACATTCACCTTACCAGCTTTGTTTATCGGGAAATGTCAGTAGATTCTCAAGTGGTCAGGGAAGTTATGTCGACGTACTCGTTGAAGGAAAAATATTATTTTCAGAAGATCTTTGAAAGAGGATTTGAATGGAACGAATTCCGCCCACACTCCATTCCCTATTTAATCACGCAGTTCAAGGCTTTACTTATGATGCCGTTTTTAAACACGCATTACATGCGAGAAGTGTTATATGTTTTTCCAAATGAGGCCTTCTTTGTGCAAAAATATTTAAAAGATATTTATTTCTGGATTGATCAAACATTATGTTCAGAAATACCAATAAAAAAAGGCGCAGTAATCAAATAGCGATCATTCGCTATTTTTTTTTACAAAAATATTGAAAATAATAGTCAAAAATTGTCGTTAACATGGTATCATAAAGGCATTGAACAAACCTTACCAGATTTATATATAGATTTTTTTTAATAATGGACTTATTGTTGGTTGGAATAGGAGGCTTACACGTGATATATATCATTGGACCATTTATCCTCTTACTTGCATTGTTTTTAGTGGGATATATCATAAAGAAAAAATACTTTAAAGAAATGGATCGCTTAGAGGCTTGGAAAATTGACTTATTTAATCGTCCTGTACCTGATGAGATGTCGAAGGTGAAGCAGCTCAATATGACGGGACAGACGGAGGAGCTTTTTGAACGCTGGCGGAATCAATGGGATGAAGTAGTAACAATCAAGCTTCCAAATTTAGAAGAAATGCTATTTGATGCCGAAGAGTACATAGACAAGTACCGTTTCAATAAAGCGAAAGAAGTTCAGCAAAACATTGCGAACCAGCTGCGAGAGACTGAAAATCTGATCAATAGTATTTTGGAAGAATTATATGAGCTTGTTGGAAGTGAAGAGAAAAATCGCGAAGAAATTGAACAATTGAAGGAATTATATCGTGATTCAAAGAAGAGACTATTAGCCCATCGTCATAATTTTGGCAAAGCGGAAAAACAATTGGAGTCGGGTCTTGAAGAGGTTACCCAAAAGTTTCACGAATTTGATGAGAAAACAGAGCATGGAAATTATCTCGAAGCCCGTGAAGTTGTCCTTTTGATTCATAATAAGCTTGAAACGATACAGAATAACATGAATTTAATTCCGCAGCTCCTGATTGAAAATCAATCACTTCTACCTAATCAGCTTACGGAGGTTCAAGGCGGTTACCGTGAGATGACAGAGCAGGAATATTATTTAGAACATATCCAGGTAGAAGATGAAACAACACGGCTCCAGGAAAAGCTTGCTGAAAATATCGGGTTTATTGAAACAGCAGAAATTGAAAAAGCTGTCGAAGGGACAAAAGAGGTTAAGGAACGAATTGATATTCTTTTGGATTTATTGGAAAAAGAAGTACATGCCAGGCATTTTGTGTTAAAACATAAAGAGCAAGCTGACGGACTGCTTGCTTCAGCTGAAGCTGAAAATAAAAGTCTTTCAGAGGAAGTCCTGCATGTTCAAACGAGCTATCAAGTGTCTGATCAGGACCTTGAGATTCAAAGTAATTTGGAAAGAGAACTGGCAGCTGTTTACAAACGCTATTATATTTTGATGGAGAAATTAAAACAAAATGAAACGGCGCAATCTGTCATTAGTGAGGAACTTGCTGAGATTAAAGAACAGCTGGATTTAATTCGTGAGGAACAGCAAACCTTTGCTCAAAAGCTGCAGGCGCTTCGCAAGGATGAATTCGAAGCACGAGAAAAAGTGAAGGAACTATCGAAAAAAATTGCAGAAACAGTCAGGCTCGTTCAGAAAAGCAATGTTCCGGGACTTCCTGAAGATTACAAATATCTTTTTAAAGATGCGAATGAAGGCATTCAAAATGTCAGGGTTCAGCTTGAAGAAAAGCCGCTCAATATTTCTGCGCTGAATCAATACTTAGAAATGGCGGTCTTAACGGTAGAAAAGCTGGTGAATTCGACGGTTGAGTTAATTGAAAATGTTATGCTTGCTGAGCAGGCAATCCAATATGGAAATCGCTATCGGACACATTATCCGACGGTTGCCAAAGGTCTATTGGCAGCTGAAATGGCCTTCAGACGCTATGATTATCAAGAAGCATTAGAGCAGGTAGCGGTATCGCTTGAAGGGATTGACCCAGAAGCTTTACGAAAAATTAAAGCGGCAATTGAATCAGCCTAATGTTAAGAAACCGGTTAGACCAAATATTGGTTGACCGGTTTTTTTGTTTTCATTTTTAAAATTTTGTACTTTTGTGTTAAGATTTATTTCGGTAAAGAGAAAGGTGAAGACTATGATTTATTTTGATAATAGTGCAACCACGAAACCTTATAAAGAAGTATTGGATTCCTTTGTCACGGTTTCCAGTCAATTTTTCGGGAATCCATCCTCGTTGCATAGTTTGGGAGGACAGGCTGAAAAACTGTTATCACAAGCGCGTGAACAAGTTGGTCAGCTTTTACATGTCAAAGCAGGTGAAATCTTTTTTACCTCAGGAGGGACTGAGAGTAACAATTTAGCAGTTAAGGGCGCAGCTCTTAGCAGCCGAAACCGAGGCAAGCATTTAATTACTTCAAGTGTTGAACATCCCTCCATTCGTCTGGCAATGGAACAGCTGGAACAAGAAGGATTCGATATTACTTATGTACCAGTAGATGAAAAAGGAAGGGTATCGGTTGCTGATGTAGAAGAAGCAATTCGAAAAGACACGATATTAATTTCCATTATGCTCGTAAATAATGAGGTTGGCACCATTCAGCCAATTAGAGAAATCGGTGAAATGTTAAAGAAGCATCCGACAATTCTATTTCATGTCGATGGAATTCAAGGGATTGGAAAGGTACCGTTTTGCTTAAATGAAGATCGAATTGATTTATGTTCTTTATCGGGCCATAAGTTTCACGGACTAAAGGGGACAGGCATCCTATATATTCGAGATGGAGTTAGAATTACCCCTTTATTTTCGGGCGGAAACCAAGAACGAAAGATTAGGAGCGGGACAGAAAATGTTGCCGGGGCAGTTGCCCTTGCTAAGGCACTTAGAATGACACTGACAAAAGGTGAAAAGGGAATTGAGAGCATCCGGAAAATCCAAAACCTGCTGCGAAAAGAATTATACAAAAATGAGTTTATCCAAATAAATACACCGGTTGATCATGCTGCGCCGCATATATTAAATTTTTCCTTAAAAGGAATAAAATCTGAAGTGTTCGTTCACGCACTTGAGGAGAAAAAGGTTTTTGTTTCAACAACCAGTGCTTGCTCGTCTAAAAAGAAATCAGCGAGTTCAACGTTAATCGCAATGGGAGTACCGGAGGCAATAGCAGAAACTGCCATAAGGATTAGTCTCTCCTTCGACAATACGTTAGAAGAAGCTATAGAAGTCATCAAAGCGATTGAAGGCACAGTAAAACAATTAGAGAGGGTAATGAAATAAATGAATTATGACCGTATATTAATACGATATGGGGAAATATCTACAAAAGGCAGGAATCGTAATAAATTCGTTGATAAGCTAAGGAAAAGTGTACGCGTTGCTCTCACTTCATTTCCAAATATTAAAATAGAAGCCAGCCGCGATCGGATGTATGTAGTTTTAAATGGTGAAAATGCGAAAGAAGTGATCGAAAAATTAAAGCATATTTTTGGTATCCAATCGTTTAGTCCGGCTATTAAAGTGGAGAAAGAAATTAATACAATAAAACAAGCCTCACTTGAATTAGTGCAATACATGTACACGGAAGGTCAAACCTTCAAAGTGACAGCTAAACGTTCTGATAAGACATTTGAATTAATTACTGATGAAATTAATCATTCCATTGGCGGGCATTTATTGCAAAATATCTCTGGTTTAAAAGTTAATGTGAAACAGCCCGATATTAATTTAAGGGTCGAAGTTCGGAGTGATGCGGTTTATTTGTCATGTGAAACCATTCCTGGTGCTGGCGGGCTTCCAGCAGGCTCTGGGGGTAAGGCGATGCTTATGCTGTCCGGGGGAATAGACAGTCCTGTAGCAGGTTATTTGTCAATGAGACGTGGCTTAGACATTGAAGCCGTCCATTTCTTCAGTCCTCCATTTACAAGTGAGCGGGCAAAAGAAAAAGTAGTGGATTTGTCAAGGAAATTGGCTGAAATTGCCGGAAGTTCCATTACATTGCATATCGTGCCATTTACCGATGTCCAGCAGGCGATTCGCGACCAGGTCCCGGAAAATTATACGATGACCTCAACAAGAAGAATGATGCTTCGGATTACGGATGAAATTAGAAAAAAACGTGAAGGTTTAGCGATTATTACGGGAGAAAATCTAGGTCAGGTTGCCAGTCAAACGCTGGAATCCATGTATGCTATTAATGAAGTAACCAATACGCCAATTTTACGTCCATTGATTTCAATGGATAAAAACGATATTATAAAAATCGCTGAGGAAATTGATACAATGGATATTTCCATCAGGCCATATGAGGATTGCTGCACGATTTTTGTGCCGGCATCTCCAAAGACAAAACCAAAGCGAGAAAAGGTAAATCAATACGAAAGCTACTTTGATTTTGAACCACTGATTGAGGAAGCTGTTCAAGAAGTAGAGACCATCACAATTAAACCTGGCAAGGAACTTCGCCAAGAATTCGAAGAATTATTTTAGTAGTGTTTTTTTGAATAAATTGTGAACAATTACCAAATAAATTTAAGAATTATGCCATGTGATTTTACACATTATATACTCACAAGGAGGTGAAAGTCACATGGCAAACAACAACAACTCAAACCAATTATTAGTTGCTGGGGCTGAGCAAGCTCTTGAGTCAATGAAATACGAAATTGCTCAAGAATTTGGTGTAAACCTTGGTGCTGACACAACTTCACGTGCTAACGGATCTGTTGGTGGTGAAATCACTAAGCGTCTCGTTTCTATGGCGCAGCAGCAATTAAGCGGTTTTTCACGCTAAACATCAATAAAATATAATGGCTACAGAGAGCGAAGGTACCCCTTCGCTCTCATTTTTTTGTTTTTTATCTTAAGAAAAAATAATTTTTTGCGGAATAATATTTTTAAATTTTGGAACAATTTTGTATAATTTAATGTAGGACATAATTAAAAAAGGGGGAGAAGTATGGAGCGGGAAGATTTAATTGCACCGGAACATTATAATCTAGTTGCAGAGGTAGAGCGTTTTGCCAACGCCCCAAACAAAATTGCTTTAAAATGGGAAGATGAGTCCGGGGAAACCAAACAGGTTACATATGAGCAATTAATAAAACAGGTGAACAGAGCTGGAAATGTTTTTAAATCTTGTGGTTTAAATAAAGGTGATGTTGTTCTTGTAATTGTACCGCGTCTTATTGAAGCCTATGTTGTTTATCTAGCTGCTTTAAAGGCTGGAATGGTAGTAATTCCAAGCTCCGAAATGTTACGGGAAAAAGATTTACAGTACCGTATTTCCCATGGGGATGTAAAGGCTGTCGTCAGCTATTATCCATATGTGGATCAATTTAGCAATATTACTTCTGTACAGCCGCTTGTGAAATTTTCACTGGGAGCTAGTGAAAAAGGCTGGATTCATTTGGATGCCGAAATGAAAGTCGCAAGTGATGACTTTACCACTGCAGATACGCTTAGGGACGATATGGCCTTTTTGTCCTATACTTCCGGTACAACAGGTAATCCAAAAGGAGTTGTTCATACTCACGGGTGGGCATTTGCTCATTTAAGAACTGCAGCGTCCAATTGGCTCTGTATTGAAGATGGAGATACCGTTTGGGCAACCGCAGGTCCTGGATGGCAAAAATGGATTTGGAGTCCGTTTCTATCGGTCCTTGGCTCCGGTGCCGCTGGATTAGTTTATAACGGAAAATTTGAGCCGAATAAGTACTTAAGTTTGCTTGATAAGTATGATGTAAATGTGCTTTGCTGTACACCGACAGAATATCGTTTAATGGCAAAAGTAGACAATTTAGCAGAATATCAGTTATCAAATCTTCATAGTGCGGTTTCTGCAGGTGAGCCGTTGAATCGTGAAGTCATCGATACGTTTAGAAAATATTTTAGCGTAGATGTTAGGGATGGGTATGGTCAAACCGAAAATACTTTACTTGTTGGTGTAACAAAAGGAATGGAACTAAAACCAGGTTCTATGGGAAAACCAACTCCAGGAAACCGAGTAGAGATCATAAATGATGAAGGCGAAGTTTGTGACGTAGGTGAAGTAGGCGATATTGCTGTCCATTCTGAAACTCCTGCCTTATTTAAAAATTATTATAAAGACCCTGAAAGAACAGCAATGCAGTTCCGTGGCGATTATTATATTACAGGTGATAAAGCAAAACGCGATGAGGAAGGTTACTTCTGGTTCGAGGGACGCGGTGATGACATCATTATTAGCTCAGGCTATACAATTGGGCCATTTGAAGTTGAAGATGCCCTTGTTAAACATCCTTACGTAAAAGAATGTGCTGTTGTTGCAAGTCCCGATGAAATCCGCGGTTTTATTGTCAAGGCTTTTGTTGTTTTAAAAGAAAGTGTAAATGCCGATGTTCCGGAATTAACTAAAACACTGCAGGAGCATGTTAAAGTGCTGACAGCACCATATAAATATCCAAGAAAGATTGAATACGTGCCAGAGCTGCCTAAAACAACCTCTGGTAAAATCCGCAGAATTGAATTGCGGCAAAAAGAAATAGAGGCAGTGAAAAAATAGTAAGTCATTAAAACTTGTTAAAGAGCATAAAAGAGCGGGCGGCCATGATATCGCCTGCCTTTTTTTAAAAGAAGTAAAGTAATAAATTGGAAGAAAAAGATTCCCCTATTACAATAAATTCAAGGTATAATAAAGAGTATTTCGATACTAGAAAGAATAGGGGCTAGAAATAATGATAAAAAATGAAACACAGCTTGGTGCTCTCTATGCTGGCTTTTCTTATTTTATTTGGGGATTATTGCCGATTTATTGGAAGCTTTTAGATGATATAAATGAAAAGGAAATTCTTGCTAACCGGATTTTTTGGTCTTTTATCTTTATGCTGCTTATCCTTTTATTTACAAAAAAGTGGGGATTGTTTCTTTACACCATAAAGGGGTTTGCTAGAAATAAAAAGCAGCTATACGCTTTGATATTTGCTTCTATTATGATAAGCGGAAACTGGTATATATACATTTGGGCAGTAAATAATGGACATATTGTGGATTCAAGTCTAGGATATTACATCAATCCGCTTGTTAGTATTTTATTAGGTATGATTGTTCTAAAAGAGAAATTATCATTATACCAATACATTTCTTTCGGATTAGCCGCGATTGGTGTGTTAATCATTACTATTTCACTTGGAAGGTTTCCATGGATCGCAATAGCCTTGGCACTGTCATTTGGTTTATATGGATTAGTAAAAAAAATGATAAATGTAGACTCATCTGTAGGATTGGCACTTGAAACCTTAGCGATTACACCAGTTGCTGTGATTTATATGGTTCATTTATTTGTTCAAGGAACCAATGCGTTTCAAGAAGCGGGAGTTGGAACCATCTGGCTGTTGATAGGAGGAGGGGCTGCAACCGCAGTGCCGCTTCTTTATTTCGCGAAAGGAGCGCAAAAAATACCGTTATCCTTACTTGGCTTTTTGCAGTATATTGCCCCAACCTTAATGCTGCTCCTTGGTATATTTGTTTACCATGAACATTTTTCCAAAGTACAGCTCATTTCATTTCTATTTATTTGGTCAGCTTTAATGATTTATTCTCTTTCTAAAACAAAATTTCTTTCCGAAAAGAGATTAAAGGAAAATCAAGCTTTATAATGAAAAAACCTTATCCAGGAATAAACTCGGATAAGGTTTTTTTCTATAGGAAAGTTCTTTTGACTTTTTCCCAAAAGGAATTATCTTTTAATTTTAAAGTTTTAAGTTTACTATCGTTTAATTGAATTTGGATGTTATCTACTTCCCGGATGCTTAAAGCTTCATTGTCCATGCCCATTGTTGGGTGGTCGTTCGTTTCGGAAGCGACCTTAAGCGTCAGCTTTCGATCGTTGCTTAAAATAAACGAGGAGCCAAGTGTTCGGTAGCTATTATTATTAATTGACGCTACTTCACTTACCTGCATGCACGAAAGAAGCGGATCAACGATTGAACCTTTTACTGATTTATTATAAGCCGTACTTCCAGTCGGTGTAGCTACAATTAAACCATCGCCTCTAAAGGTTTCAAAATGGAGCTCGTCAATAAAAACATCAATCACAAGCGTTTTAATAATCGAAGAGACGATGCTGAATTCATTTAAGCATTTGAAGGTTCCTTGTCCGTCGACCGTTACATCAATAAGAGGATACCGGCGTACCTCCAGCTGTTCATTCAGCATTGCTTCAATCATTTTTGTAGAGTCTTCGATATGAAAATCACAGTACATATTTAAGTGGTTTTTTGTAGAAATGCCCATATAGAGACAATCGTCACGAAACCCAGTTTTTCTGACAGCTTGAAGAAATGCCCCGTCATCTCCAATGCTGGCAATTATGTTGGCTTTACGGAAATCGTTAACAATGGTGAAACCGAAACGCTCAGTTACTTCAAATAACGGTTCTGCCTTTTTCAATATTTCTTCATCGCGCTTATAGTAATAATAAATATTCTGCCTTTCTGCCATTAACTGTACCCCCTGGGAAATGGTGAAAAAACATATCATTTTTACCCATTCTACCATTAATTTTTGATAAAATAAGGCTTGACCTGAATTTAGTTTAGCACTTTTTTCAAACAATATGATAATGCTTTGATTTTTAACGAAAATGGAGAAAAAGGGGGACTAATATATGAATGGAAAACGTTGGGCAGCACTTGGGATAGCTGCAGGATTATTTTTTGTTTCAGTTGTCATCAATTTTTTATCGGCTTTTGCTTTTAAAGGGATCGAAACAGATATCAGCGATTTTTTTGCTGCGGCCGAACAGCCTTTCACGGAAGAGGTTGTTGATGATGGGAGCGAGCTTAAGAAAATTGTCGTTCTTGAGGTGGATGGTGTTATTCAAGATACCGGTGACTCTGGCTCTATATTTCAAAGTGCCGGTTACAATCACCAGTTGTTTTTAAAGCAGCTCAAGTATATTAAGGAGGACGATGCGGTTAAAGGGGTGATCGTAAGAGTTAACTCCCCTGGCGGCGGTGTGGTTGAAAGTGCAGAAATTCATAGTAAATTAGTGGAGCTTCAAGAAAATAGTAAAAAGCCGGTATATATTTCAATGGGCTCAATGGCAGCATCAGGTGGATATTATATTTCAACTGCGGCGAAAAAGATTTATGCAAGCCCAGAAACATTGACTGGAAGCCTCGGGGTCATCATGGAGGGGATCAACTACAAGGGGCTGGCTGATAAATATGGCGTTGATTTTGTTACGATAAAAAGCGGGAAATACAAAGATATTATGAGTCCGACACGTAAAATGACGGAAGAAGAGCGGAAAATTTTACAATCGATGATTGACAACTCCTACCAAGGCTTTGTTAAAGTGATATCCGATGGCCGTAAGCTGAGCATGGAGAAGGTAAAACAGATTGCCGATGGCCGGGTCTACGACGGCAGACAGGCAAAGGAATTAAATCTTATTGATGGATTTGGCTATATTGATGATGTCATTAACCAAATGAAAAAGAATGAAAAGCTTAAAGGGGCAAAGGTTGTCCGCTATTCAGAGTCGCTTGGTCTCGGCTCCTTATTCACACTTCAAGCAAAAAAATGGATGGGTGACAGCGCAGAAATGGCCGGCCTGATGAAAGTACTATCAAAACCAAATTCACCCCGGCTTATGTATCTTTATGCGGAATAGGAGTGAATATTGATGGATACAAATGTTCGCTATGCTGGTTTTTGGATGCGGTTTTGGGCGTATCTTCTTGACTTAATTGTTATAGGAAGCATTGTTCGGCTTTTAATTAATCCGATATTTCGTATGCTGGATATTCCACTTTCGGAATTTAATATTTTTGCACCAATCTCCATTGCCTCGGCTGTAATTTTTTATTTATATTTTGTATTAATGACCAAATATTTTAACCAAACACTAGGGAAGATGGTTTTCGGTCTAAAAGTAATAGACTTAAAACATGATCAATTAACTTGGGGAACGATTCTCTTTCGTGAATGGATCGGAAGGTTTATATCAGCAACTGTGATTCTAGGATACTTAATCGTAGCCTTCCTTCCAAAAAAACAAGGATTGCATGACCTTTTTACAGATACGACAGTCATTCATATAGATTAAAACCTATTCACCTGCCAAGGAAAAGCTGGCAGGTTTATTTTTTTTGTTTGGGGGGATACTAGCAGGCGGAAAGGGTGTGAAAAAATGATCTGGCTCTATAGTATCTTAACTGTTTTTGTGTTTTTATTATTACTTATTATTTTTACTAAATTATCCATCATCGTAAACTATTATCATCATAATGATAATGATGATTTAAACATTGAGTTTCGGGTTTGGTTTGGGTTGATTAAATATAAAATCAAAGTACCATTAATCAAAATTGATGATGATTCCCCAAGTCTGGTTGTGAAACATCATTCTCATATGGGGGAAGCTCCCGACGGAAAACCGGATAAAAAGGTGGAACAAATCACCAAACAAAAAGTGGTGAAAAATGTTGAGAAGGCTAAGGACCTCTTACAGAAGGTTATAGGAATGCATATCATTATTAGGAAGTTTTTTCGCAAGATTAGTATTAAAAAGTTTGAATGGCAAACCTATGTCGGTGTCGGTGATGCTGCACATACAGCGATTGCCGCTGGTGCATTATGGACATTAAAGGCTAGTATAATAGGGATTCTCAGCCATTATTTAAAACTAACCGTCATTCCTAAAGTTACAATAACGCCTCATTTTCAAGTTGCAGTCATTCAGACGCGTTTATCATGTATTTTTCAGTTTCGAATCGGGCATGCTATTTTAGCAGGATTAAAGTTGATTAAATTCTGGAAAGGCGAAAAATCTCGCGTTTCCGACAAATCAAATTTTTTAAATGATAAAACGAAATACGTTTGAAGAAGGAGGAAATAAATATGGCGGACCATCCAATTCAAGGGATGATGACAACTGCAATGGAAAGCTTAAAGGAAATGATTGATGTAAATACTATTATTGGGGACCCTGTTGAAACCCCAGATGGAAGTGTTATTTTAACGGTTTCAAAGGTTGGTTTCGGATTTGCTGCAGGCGGAAGTGAATTTAATATGAGCGGTGGTTCGGGGAACCAAAACCAAGGGCAAAGTCAAAGCCCTCAGCTTCCGTTTGGCGGGGGCAGCGGTGCAGGTGTTTCGATTACACCTATTGCCTTTTTAATTGTTAACTCTCAAGGAGTAAAAATGCTTCATTTGGATGAAAGCACACATTTATATGAGAAGATTTTAGAGCTAGCTCCGCAGGCTGTTGATAAAATTCAACAAATGTTTTCAAAGAAAAATGAATCAAATCAACAATCAGGGAATCAGTCAACAAATACAAAACCTAAAGTGGATTTAGATATTGATGTCATTCAATAAAACAGCAACTTGCTCGCCAGTCGGCGAGTTTTCTTTGCGATTGGGGCTAGAAGTCTATGGTTTTTACAAAAGTCATATTAATTGCAAAAATAATTCTGACAGGATATATTAACACTGTACATATTGGAAACGAGCTTCTTTTGGATCAATCCATATTGCTCGAAAGAACAAAGGAGGATATAAAAATGGCAAATGTTACATTTAAGGGGAATTCTGTCACTCTACTTGGAAATGAAGTTAAGGTTGGAGACAAAGCACCTGATTTTACCGTTTTAGCTAATGATTTATCGGAAGTAACTTTAAACGATACAAAGGGGCAGGTTCGTTTAATTACTTCTGTACCATCACTTGACACTGGTGTATGTGATGCTGAAACACGCCGTTTTAACGAAGAAGCTAATAGCTTAGGTAACGTGAAAGTATTAACGGTCAGTGTTGATTTGCCATTTGCACAAAAGCGCTGGTGTGCTGCAGCAGGAATTGAAAATGTTCAAACATTATCTGACCATCGTAACCTTTCATTTGGTGAAGCATATGGTGTTACTATCCAAGAATTAAGATTATTAACACGTGCAGTATTTGTTGTTGATTCTACTGATACTGTTACATATGTTGAGTATGTAAGTGAAGCAACGAACCATCCGAACTACGAAGCAGCCCTTGAAGCAGCTAAAAGTGCGAAGTAAAAAATTATAACAATCTCGGGCCTCGTCATTTGGCGGGGTCTTTTTTAACTTGAAAAGGAGGGGAATAATGAAAATATCTCCAGTTGAACATTTATTTACGGTATTTAATGAAACCTCGCTTCGCTTACAGGAGGAATTGGGCAGTTCTTTTCTAGAAGCGTTAGCTGAATCAGGAGAGAATTTATTTCAAGGTTCAATCCTCCAAGAGGAAATAAGCGAATTAACGGCTAAGTGGCTTAAAAAGCAATATGAAGAGATTCAAATAGACAAATACACAAAGGAAGAAATCCGCAAGTCTTTTCAATTGGCTATTTTAAAAGGAATGAAAGAAATTGCCCAGCCAAATCACCAAATGACTCCTGATTCTGTAGGAATGTTAACAGCGTTTCTCGTAGGGAAGTTTGTTAAAGAGTCATCCTTCTCTCTGCTTGACCCTGCAGTCGGCACGGGAAATTTATTAATGACGGTGTTAAACTATATCGATAGAAAAGCAGATGCTGTTGGGGTAGATATTGATGACTTGTTAATAAAGCTTGCGTATGTTAATGCAAATCTGCAGGAGCAGCCAGTACAGCTGTATAATCAGGATAGTTTAGAGCCACTCTTTATTGATCTTGTCGATGCTGTCGTTGCAGACTTACCTGTAGGGTTTTACCCTAATGATGTCAGGGCTGCGGAATTCCAAATGAAAGCGGAGAATGGGCATACATATGCACATCATTTATTTATAGAACAAAGCGTTCACTATACAAAGCCCGGTGGATATTTATTTTTCATTATTCCAAACGGTCTGTTTGAAAGTGAACAGGCGGGAAAGCTTCATGCTTTTATGAAGGAACATCTCATCATCCAAGGACTTCTCCAGCTCCCGACTAGTATGTTTAAAAATAAGAATGCCGCCAAAAGCATTTTTATTGTGCAAAAAAAAGGCGAGGGTATTAAACCACCTAAGCAGGCTTTGCTCGTAGACTTGCCAAGTTTGTCAAATAAGCTTGAAATGGACAAAATTTTAATTAAAATTGATAAGTGGTTTAAAGACAATAAAGGATGACGCCAAAATGGTTGTCATTCTTTTTTTGTATGAAAACTCAGAATACATTTATATTTCCTATGTAATCGTTTTACAATAAATTGTCGCTTGAAATGTGGGTTTGACAGTGATTAAATGAGAACTTGGGGATTTAATTTAAATTTGAATTACACAAAATAAGACGGTATATATAAGTGGGTATATGTAATCAATGTGCTATATAAAAGGAGCGGTAGTAAAATGGCAAAAATAATTGCGATTAATGCTGGAAGTTCTTCTTTGAAGTTTCAATTGTTTGAAATGCCCGGTGAGGAAGTCATTACTAAAGGATTGATCGAAAGAATTGGTTTAAATGATTCTGTTTTTACAATTTCAGTAGATGGTAAAAAAGTTCAGGAAACTCTTGATATTCCTGACCATGAAGTTGCTGTTAAAATGCTATTAGATAAACTGACATCTCTCGGGATTATTAAATCATTAAATGAAATTCAAGGGGTTGGCCACCGTGTCGTACACGGTGGTGAGGAGTTTAGTGATTCTGTGGTTATTACAGATGAGGTTTTAAAGAAAATTGACGAACTATCAGAGCTGGCACCATTGCATAATCCGGCTAATGTGACGGGAATAAGAGCATTTAAAAGTGTTCTTCCTAATGTCCCTGCTGTTGCTGTATTTGACACAGCTTTCCATCAAACAATGCCTGAAAGTTCCTACCTATACAGCCTTCCGTATGAGTATTATAAAAAATATGGTATTCGAAAATATGGATTTCATGGAACAAGTCATAAATATGTTTCTAAAAGGGCTGCTGAACTTTTGGGACGACCGCTGGAACAGCTGCGCTTGATTTCATGCCACTTAGGAAATGGAGCAAGTATTGCTGCGATCCAAGGTGGGAAATCGATTGATACATCGATGGGTTTTACTCCATTAGCAGGTGTAACAATGGGAACAAGGTCAGGAAATATTGACCCGGCGCTTATCCCATATATCATGGAGAAAACAGGTAAAACGGCAGACGAAGTACTTGAAGTATTGAATAAAAAAAGCGGTATGCTAGCTGTATCTGGCTTTTCGAGTGATTTAAGAGATATTGAAATTCAGGCGAACCAAGGAAATGAACGGGCGCAGCTGGCTTTAGATGTTTTCTCGAATCGAATCCATAAGTACATCGGCTCTTATGCTTCCCGCATGAATGGTGTCGATGCAATTATCTTTACAGCTGGCATTGGTGAAAACAGTGATGTCATTCGTGCAAATGTGTTAAAAGGGTTAGAATTTATGGGGGTTTACTGGGATCCTGCCCTAAACAAAGTACGAGGCGAAGAAACGTTTGTCAACTACCCGCACTCTCCGGTAAAAGTATTAGTTATTCCAACAAACGAAGAGGTAATGATCGCCCGCGATGTGGTCAGACTCACGGAAAATCATTAAACCTAATAAAAGAGCAAAGGCTAATACAGCCTTTGCTTTTTTGTTGGTCGATCGGAGGTTAAACGTTCTGATCAGGCATAAGGGCAACTGAGCCTTAGTCTTCAACTAACGGCTAGCGGTATCAGTGATTTTTCGTTATCTTTTGGTTTTGTGATATACTGGAAATAGAACCATTTAGAGGGGGATTAGCGATGCCGCTAACTGATCGGGAAAGAGTTGTCTTGGATGAAATACAGAACTGGGAAAGTAAGCTTGTAAGTTACGAGCCAAATGATTTTCAATTAACCTATGAAAAATACTTGGAGCGTTCCTTTTCCTTGTTACCTGAAAAAGTTCAAAGTCAATTTTTTTCTATTATTGATACTTGGCTGTTTCACTTACATGGTATCATTCAGGGATCTCAGCTTCAAATGGATGCAAAAGAACGAATCAAGCAATCAGGGAGAATTTTTCATAAAGAAATCCATGAAATAGAGGATATGAGGAGTTTGACAATTGATCAATTGCAATACATAGCCGAGCAGCAAATTGCCAGACACCGCATTTATTCTTTTGCCCAGGGCGGGCTGGCAGGTACAGGAGGAACACTTCTATTAGGGACTGATATCCCAGCGATGGCGGTTATTAATTTGAGAGCAGTACAGCTCATCGCCATGACATATGGGTATGAAATAAATACACCTTACGAAATGATGACTTCATTAAAGGTTTTTCATACAGGTACATTGCCGCCAAGGATGAAGAAAGATGGCTGGTCTTTATTAATGGAAGAATTAGCAGGTGATAACAGTCATTATTTTTATAAGGGGAAGGAAGAGGTCACGGATATTTCCTGGATTGAGCAGCCTGTTAAGCAATTATTAAAGGCAATGGTGATTGCCTTGTTTAGAAAAAAAATGATTCAAGGTATTCCGCTTGTTGGTATGGCGATTGGGGCGGGTGCTAATTATCAGTTAACCAGGAAAGTAACAGACCTGGCTCATAAATACTATCAATATCGTTATTTAAAAGCGAAAGAGGAGTTAGAACTATGAGTACGAAAGAACATAAAATGCAAGCACCGAAGACGGTTAATTGCAAAGTGATTACAGTAAGTGATACACGTGATAAGGATACGGATAAAAGCGGCAGGTTTATGATTGAACTTCTTGAAGAAGCAGGACATCAAATAGTGGACTATTGTGTCGTGAAAGACGAAGTTGAGGATATTAAAAATGCGATTTTGCAAGGGGCTGGCAGGGAGGATATAGATGTAATACTTACCAACGGCGGCACGGGGATTGCTAAGCGGGACGTTACGATTGAAACTGTACAGGAGCTGATTGATAAGGAAATCGTAGGTTTTGGAGAGTTGTTTAGAATGTTAAGCTATCAAGAGGATATTGGGTCAGCAGCTCTATTATCAAGGGCGATTGCTGGAGTTGTTCATAATAAAGCGATATTTTCAACCCCGGGTTCATCCGGTGCTGTAAAACTTGCCATGAATAAATTAATACTGCCTGAGATTGGCCATGTAGTAAGAGAATTAAAGAAGGATCTATAGAAAAGCTCCCTATGAAATAAGGGGAGCTTTTCTTTAATGGTGAACCTTCGTTGATATTGTTTGGTTGGCCCGGTACCACAGCCATAAATCATTTATAATGGATGCGAGTTCGGCTATGCTGCTATTTAATTGACAGGAACGCGGGAAATCACTTTCATCGTTAAGCTGTGCTTGTTTATGATTTATTTCTTTTTCAAGTTCAGCAATACGGTCGGGTATTGAACCGCGGATTTTCTCCCAATGAAAGAGGACCTCCTCCTGTGTATCTTTACTAAACTCGTCCCATTCCAGCGTTAAATCAGGAATATAAATGCCTAAACGCTGGTCGAAAGAAAAATGTTCTTTCATTGGTATGCCTCCAAAATTCGTGTAGTTATTTTCATTGTACTACAGATTGCCAAGGTATTGGGCAAAATTAATAAAAAGCACGGGAGCAAATGCTTCCGTGCTAAAACTTTATTCTGGATCCTTTTCTGTTCGGACTACGAGGACGTCGCATGGGGCATAACGGACGATATGTTCAGAAACACTTCCAATGAAGAATCGTTCCACCACATTTAGTCCTGTTGCTCCGCAAAGTATTAAGTCTGTTTTATGTTTCTTTGCAAGTTGTCTAGGGATTATTACTTTAGGAGAACCGAAATCAATTTCATAATGAACATTTGATAATCCTGCTTCTTCAGCCTGTGTTTTGTAATTTTCCAGCATCTCTTTAGCAAGCTTTTCAGCTCGTTCGCCAATTACAGTGTCATATGCTTCTATCAGGGCAAATGATCTCGTATCAACTACATGGACTAACAGCAGTTTTGCATTGTTCCTTTTGGCAATCTCAATCCCTTTTTTGAATGCCCAATCGGCTTCTTTTGAACCATCAATTGCGACTAAAATATTTTGATATTGAAGTCCCATGATCATCATCTCCTTACCTTGATTATACAATATTTAACAACGTATAACTGTTGCAACTTTTCGAACAATAATGGAGTAATCATATTGAAAGGGAGTTATATATAATGGGAATGAGAGATCCTAATAAACATTTTTCATTTGAGTTTGATGAGCAAGGAACAAACATGATAAGCGAACAAATCATGGATTCATATAATAGCGGTTTTATTGACGACGAAAAAAACGCAGATGAAGGTGATGATTTTTTTTCAGCTGAGGGCTGAGTATGGTTACTTAAAGAGCTGTCCATATTTTGGACGGCCTTTTCTATGTTTACCTTTTATTATATTTAAACATTTGGTAAAATTTAGATATGATTTAAATGTTTACAATGATCTTTGGAGGGAATTACATGCGGATTGGGGTACCAAAAGAAATTAAAAATAATGAAAACCGCGTAGCAATGACACCAGCTGGGGTTGTGAATCTTACAAAATTCGGTCATGAAGTTTTCATCGAAAAAGGAGCCGGTCTTGGTTCAGGGTTTTCTGATGAGGATTTTAAGTCTGCAGGTGGAAAGCTGGTAGAAAGTGCTAAAGATGCCTGGTCAATGGAAATGGTTATGAAGGTGAAAGAACCACTTCCGAGTGAATATCAATACTTTCGTGATGGTTTGATTTTATTTACATATTTACACTTGGCACCTGAGCCTGAATTAACGAAAGCATTGCTAGATTCAAGGGTAGTTGGTATTGCCTATGAAACAGTACAGCTGTCAAATCGCAGCCTGCCTTTATTGTCCCCAATGAGTGAGGTTGCGGGTAGAATGGCGGCACAGGTTGGTGCTCAATTTTTAGAAAAAATACATGGCGGGAAGGGTATTCTGCTTTCAGGTGTCCCTGGAGTGCAAAGAGGGACAGTTACGATTATTGGCGGCGGTATAGCAGGAACTAATGCAGCAAAAATGGCAATCGGTTTAGGCGCAAAGGTAACGATCATCGATTTAAATCCGGAACGGTTAAGGCAATTAGATGATATATTTGGTTCAGATGTAACGACATTGATGTCAAATCCTTATAATATTGCCGAAGCTGTGAAGGAGTCTGATTTAGTCATTGGTGCTGTTCTTATTCCGGGAGCAAGAGCCCCTAAGCTTGTATCGGAAGAGATGATCAAGTCTATGAAACCTGGCAGTGTGGTTGTTGACATTGCCATTGATCAAGGGGGTATTTTTGAAACCACAGATAAAATTACGACACATGACAATCCAACATATGTGAAGCACGGTGTAGTACATTATGCGGTAGCAAATATGCCTGGTGCGGTTCCGAGAACTTCAACCATTGCGCTGACAAATGTTACTGTTCCCTATGCTGTTGAAATTGCTAACAAGGGATATCTAAAAGCATGTTTAGATAATGAGGCATTATTGAAAGGAATTAATACGCTTGACGGTTATGTAACATATAAGGCTGTCGCGGAAGCTCACGGAGTAGAATATAGGGATACAAGGGAATTGCTTCAATCATAAGCAGTAGATTACATGAAAAAACCAGCATCAATCGATGCTGGTTTAAATTTGAAATAAAAGGGCAGCCGCATTTGCCGTACTTACTATAAGAAAGTTTTAAACCACCACTCCTCAAAGTGGGTGTTCGCACAAAGCTTCCTGCATGTCCTCCCAGTCTGATAGACAGAGGTATGTCATTTTGGCTTTGTTTAAAAAACTCCCTATTACAGCTTAAAGGTTAAAACTTTATTATCATTACGTACAACGCAGCTTATATAAGTATATTACTGCAATACGTTCAAAAATTCAATATAAATAATTGTAAAGTGTGTTATTTAATTATTTGCAGTTCTTTCGGGAATTTCGTCAATACCTTTACACCATCAGCTGTAATATAGACATCATCCTCAATCCGGACGCCTGCTACATTAGGGACGTAGATTCCGGGTTCAATGGTGTATACCATACCTTCTTCTATAACGAGCTGATTGGTTTCCGTCATGGATGGATATTCGTGCACCCCGATTCCAAGGCCATGGCCAAGACGATGCGGGAAATACTCCCCGTATCCAGCATCCGCAATAATTTTTCGCGCTGTCAGGTCAACCTCGGCAGCTGTGATACCCGGCCTGCTTGCTTCGATAGCAGCTAATTGTGCCTTTAAAACCGTATCGTAGATTTCTTTTTGTTTATCATTAATATCACCGTAGGCAACTGTCCTTGTGATATCCGAGCAATATCGGTCAACAACTACTCCTAAATCGAAAAGGATGAAATCTCCTTTTTGAATTTTCGTTTCCCCAGGGTTTCCGTGTGGTGATGCAGCATTAGCACCTGTTAAAACCATTGTTGAAAAAGACATTTCGGTCACGCCTTTTTGCTTTAAAGCGTATTCAAGGGCATTTAGGACTTGAAGCTCAGTTTTGCCTTCTTTAATTTCGCTGGCTCCAAACTGAACAGCATAATCGGCAAGCGCACATGCCTCTTCGATGGTTTTTAATTCTTTCGCATCTTTGATCATCCGCAGCATTCTTACTTTTTCTTCGGCAGAAACAAAAACTGCTTTCGGGAATAAATGTTGAAGCTGTTCGTAGCGTTCGACATTCATATGCTCTTTTTCAATCGCGGCCTTCATCACACCGTTCATTCTCTTATTAATGGATTGGTGAATCAGTTCCCATGGATTTTGAATATCGCTATAGCCAATGATTTCTTGGCCCCAGCCGGTTTTTCTAGCATCATGAACTTCCATAGCCGGGCAGACTAAAAATGGCTCTGCCTCTTGGAATACTGCCAGCGCAAGCAGCCGTTCATGCGGGTCTGTATAATAACCTGTTAAATAAAAAACATTCTCTGAAGAGGTTAGGAAGCTAACTTCTATTTCATTTTCTTTCATCCAGGTTTGCAGTTTTTGTAATCGTTGATTCATTTATTCTGCCTCCTTTGTTTATAAATCCTATTTGAGATTATCAATTTCAAAATGAAAAGTAAACTATTCACGTCAAGAATGGCCTAAAAGGAGCAGGAAATGGGTATAAAAAAGAGAAGGAATTTTCATTTTTATATTGAAGTACATATGTGGGACAAATTTTTTACAAGGAGATGGAATGATGAAAATCTCATACCATGGACATTCAGTTGTTCAAATTCATACAAATGGAAAAACAATTTTGATTGACCCTTTTATAACAGGTAATAGTTTAACTGATTTAAAGGCAGAGGAAGTTAAAGCAGATGCAATTCTTTTAACACATGGACATAATGATCATGTCGGAGATACGGTTTCAATTGCGAAACGAAATGATGCCCTTGTTGTCGCTAATGCAGACCTGACTACATTCCTTAGCTGGCAGGGGGTCAGAACACATGGGATGAATATCGGCGGTGCTTGGCAGTTTGATTTTGGAAAGGTAAAACTAACGCAGGCTTTTCACGGTTCAGGCTATGCCACGGACAAAAATGAAATCATTTATTGCGGAATGCCTACAGGGATTTTGTTCAGCAGTGAAGGCAAGACAATCTACCATGCTGGAGATACAGGGTTATTTTCTGATATGAAGCTGATTGGTGATCGTCATCCAATCGATGTTGCATTCCTTCCGATCGGTGATAATTTTACCATGGGGACAGAAGATGCTGCCTACGCAGCAAAGCTGTTACAAGCAAAGCTGGTCGTGCCGATTCATTACAATACATTCCCGCCAATTAAACAGGACCCGTATCAATTTATTGATATGCTGGAAGACAAAAACGGCCAAGTAATGAATCCTGGAAATATAATCGAATTATAATCATCAAATCACATACTTTTTTGCCCCCTGCTAGCATAAAATATAGAACAAGCAGTATGAATAGGGGGAATAACATTGAAAAAAAACCGGTATTTACTTTGTTTATTACTTTGCGGCTTTATGCTTTATTTTGCAGTACCGCGGCTTTCGGTAACAGCAGAGGGGGCTCAAGGGGTTTTTGGGATTGTCTGGCTTGCGTTTGCCTTAATGGTTATAGCCGGTAATCTTACCGCCCTCCTTTATGCACCGAAAAGGCAGGTTCAAGGAACACAGCCTCAAGGATTAAAACGAAAATCTCGCTCTTACTGATGAAATTATGAATGAACCCTAGCTTCGGCTTTATAAAATGTGAGAAACCGCATTGAATCAGGACTTTTAAAACTTTATAATGAAATTTAGCCACAATTCTGGTAAGGTAACTGGAATGGTACGAATTTGAAAGTATAAAGGGTGAAGGTCTTGGCTACTAAACATGAACAAATTTTACGATATATTGATGGACTTCCAGTTGGGGAAAAGATTTCAGTCAGACAAATTGCCAAAGCGATGAATGTAAGTGAAGGGACAGCTTATCGGGCAATTAAAGAGGCAGAAAACAAAGGATATGTCAGCACGATTGAACGGGTAGGAACGATCCGAATCGAACGAAAGAAGAAGGAAAATATTGAAAAGTTAACGTTTGCTGAGGTCGTAAACATTGTGGATGGCCAGGTTTTAGGCGGGAGAACGGGATTGCATAAAACACTGAAGCAATTTGTTATTGGCGCCATGAAATTAGAGGCAATGATGCGTTACACTGACGCAGATAGTCTTTTGATAGTCGGCAACCGTATACAGGCACATGAATTGGCCTTAAAAGCAGGAGCGGCTGTTTTAATAACGGGAGGATTTGATACAGAAGAGCATGTTAAAAAACTAGCAGATGAGCTCGAAATGCCTATCATCTCCTCCAGCTATGATACGTTTACAACTGCAACAATGATTAATCGGGCTATATATGACCAATTAATCAAAAAGGAAATCATTTTGGTGGAAGATATATTAACACCGCTCACGGAAACCTATTATTTAAAAACAACCGATAAAGTCTCAACTTGGCATGAATTAAACGAGCAAACAACCCATAGCCGTTACCCAGTCGTTGATCAAAACCTGAAGATTCAAGGGATGGTGACAAGCAAGGATATACTAGGTCAAGAGAGAGACACTTCGATAGATAAGATTATGACCAAACATCCAATGACAGTTACGGGAAAAACAAGCGTTGCCTCTGCTGCACACACGATGGTTTGGGAGGGGATTGAAGTACTCCCTGTTTCCGATGACTCCAGCCGTTTAGAGGGGATTATCAGCAGGCAGGATGTTTTGAAGGCTCTGCAAATGAATCAAAGGCAGCCGCAGGTGGGGGAAACGCTAGATGATATCATCACCAATCAAATGGAGCTGCTGACTGAAAAAGCGAAAGGAGACGACGTTTTTACGTTGGAAGTTACTCCTCAAATGACGAACCATCTTGGTACAATTTCCTATGGCGTATTTACAACAATCGTTTCTGATGCGGCAAATCGGGTACTAAGAAGCTATAAGAAAGGCGACTTAGTTGTAGAGAATATGACGATTTACTTTATAAAGCCTGTTCAAATGGAAAGCAGACTAGAAATTTATCCAAAAATCCTGGAAGTCGGCCGGAAATTTGGAAAAGTCGATGTAGAAGTTTTCAATGGAGGAATTCTTGTAGGAAAAGCGATGATGATGTGTCAGTTAATTGATAGGCAATAATAAAAGCGCAAGCTCTTTCGGAACAAGCACAGCTTGTTCCTGCGCAGCTTATTCTCTTAGGAGCTTTCCTTAGTGGTCAGCCCCCACAAGCATAGGACGAACCGCGAGGAGGCAGTTCCCCAGCCACCACAGCGGGGCGGCTTATGTCCCGGGTGGCTAGGCGCTGGAGCTGAATAATAAAGAAAAGCCGCTTCCTTATGAGAAGCGGCTAAATTTTTTTAGTTTTACATGTCAAGTTCTTCAGCCTCTTTGATTGCGAACGGAAGATAGTGTTTATATTTTTTAAACCCAATCCAGGCAAAGTAGGCTCCATATAGGGTAAATAAAGCAGCAATGATATAATTAACAGTAGATTCGGCAATGAAAATCAAGTGATTTATCCCAAATAAACTAACAAATAAGCCGAGGGCAATGTTGGATTTAGCTGAAAGCCACTTCTTTTCTACTGGACGGTTGCTTCGAAAGTATTTTGTTTTATAAAATAAATAAAAGACAAGTAAAATAATAATTAGAAATACAAAGATAAACATAATTAATTACTCCTCCAAATTTCGAAATCATTATTATTGTAACTTCAATTAAAGGAAAATGCTACAAATGGTTCAAATTATAAATTTTAAGGAGCGCTTATGAAAGAGAAAATACTAGAAACTATTAAACATTATGAAACCATTATTGTTCACAGACATGTTCGTCCGGATCCAGATGCCTACGGATCACAAGGCGGCCTTGTGGAAATTTTAAAGGAATCCTTTCCTGAAAAACAAATTTATGCAGTAGGTCAGGATGAACCAACACTCCAATATATGCGGATGCTTGATGTGATTGAAGATGATGTGTATAAGGGAGCATTGGTCATCGTTTGCGATACGGCTAATGAAGAAAGAATATGTGACTCCCGTTATAAATTAGGTGATAAATTGATTAAAATTGATCATCATCCGAATGAAGACCCATATGGGGATCTTTTGTGGGTAGATACAACTTCAAGTTCCTGCAGTGAAATGATTTATGATTTTTATCTATTTGGAAAAGAGAAAGGGCTAAAATTGAATGATGAGGCAGCAAGACTGCTATTTGCCGGAATTGTTGGTGATACCGGCCGCTTCCTTTTTCCTAGTACGACAGAAAGAACATTTGTTTATGCTGGGGAATTAATTCATTACCAGTTTTCACGTCCTGAATTATTTGACAAAATGTACGAACTAGAGCCCAATATTATTAAGCTTAAAGGGTATGTATTACAAAACTTCGAATTTATGCAAAACGGCGTTGCATCTGTTAAATTGACAAAAGAACTGCTGGAGGAATATCAGGCAAGAGCAGCTGAAGCGTCCCTTTTAGTAAGTGTTTTAGGGGATGTAAAAGGCATAAAGGCATGGGTATTTTTCATTGAAGAAAAAGACCAAATAAGAGTAAGGCTTCGTTCCAAGGGACCGGTCATTAATGGAGTTGCCAGAAGGTTCAAAGGAGGAGGACATCCGCTTGCAGCAGGTGCTTCAATCTTCTCATGGGATGAAGTAGAGGATGTTTTAAATGAGTTAAACAAGGTATGTGAATAGTTTTGGTGTCAGGTTTTTGGTGTCAGACCATCATGTGAATTTTTCACATGGTGCCTGACACCTTTCATCATTTATCAAATTGAATTTCCAACTGGATGGTAAGTGTGGTGAATATAGTCATTTCTTTCACCTTAAGTTTATATCTTTTCTCATTAATTTTTATTGGTTTGTTTTCAATTATTTTTTTTACCAGGTCTTTACTTTTGGCGACGGTTTCTAAATCTTTTGCCAGTACCATTTTAATGTCATCGCGGACGGCTTCTTCTGTTTCAAAGACACTGAAATCATCCAGTTTATACCTTTCCCAGTTGATTATTTTAATGTTAATTTTCTGAACCGTAATCTTCGCTAAATTACGTTTGTTTAGTTCTTCATAGTCTTCCTGCCATATCTTAAGATCGTTATTCAGCTCGGTTATATCCTTCTGCTGTTTACGAATCAGCTTTGCGTTATCCTCCTGCCAGACCCCGAAAATATATAAAAAAATACACCAGCTGATGGCTCCTCCTACAGCCATTCCTGCAAAAAAACGCTGCCATGATGGTCTTCGGTAATATGGCGGGATTCTCATGATGAAATATGCTCCTGAGTCATCCAATTTATAATGAGGGCCCCAGTCTGTGCACCGCCTAAAGCTGAAAGGATTAATAAAAATTGTTTGAAAAGATCTTTTGTATCAGCATTTAGAAACCCACGTTCGAAAGTATAAACGGCATCAAATGTGCCGCCTATGGCTGCAACAATTGCCCAAATTCTTAGTGCTGATGATAAGCGGTAGACGGTTGTAAGAGGGGGATGTCCAGTTAAAAAGGAGGCAATTCCCCCTATTAATGAGCCTCCGAGCAAAACTCCTAAAGCAATAAAGTAACTTTCAATAAAAGCAGGAAAAAAACCAATTTCTTTCATACTTTCCTCAGTCCTTACATTTAAATAAATGTTGTTTCTATCATTTATATGGACAGTCGCGGATAAATATGAATTTTTAAATGAGAACATATTTTCTTTTTATCTCGTAAAGTTCTATAATAGGTTATGAAATCATGTAATGAGGGTGTGATGAAATGTCTTTTATTCACCTGCATGTTTATAGCGCTTATAGTTTATTGACAAGCACGGCTTCTGTACCCGGATTAGTTAAAACTGCGTACGAAAAGGGGTTTCGTGCACTTGCTCTGACTGACAGAAATGTAATGTACGGTACAATTGAATTTTATAAACTATGTAAACAGATGGGAATTAAGCCGATTGTTGGCTTGACCGTGGATGTGGCAGGGATTCAAAGTGAGAATGAAGCATTTCCGCTTGTCCTGCTGGCTGAAAATGAAGCAGGATATAAGAATCTATTGAAAATTTCCAGCGCTGTTCTAACTAAATCGGAAAATGGAATACCATTGAAATGGCTGCAGCATTATGGGTCGGGACTTATTGCCATAACACCAGGGGATGAAGGAGAAATTGAACAAGCGCTGACAAAGGGTGATTTAGATTTTGCCCGAGAGCTAATCGCAAAATATGCTGCAATCTTTGGAAAGAAAAATTTTTATCTTGCTATGCAAATTCATCATTTGCATCAAGAGGCAAGCATAAGACCTCACTTGCTGCTGTTGTCAAAAGAATTGAACATCCCTCTTGCTGCAACGAATCAAGTCCACTATTTAGACAAAGATGATATGTTTGCGCATGAATGCCTCTTAGCGATAAAGAATGGGGATAAATTACAGGATGAACATCGGGAGAAATTTGAAAACGACCAATTCTATTTAAAGACGGCAGCTGAAATGGCAGATTGCTTTGCGGATTTTCCGGAAGCATTAGAAAATACTCTTCTAATTGCCGAAAGATGTAACGTCAATATTGAATTAAATAAGACATACCTTCCTGCTTTTCCAACAGAAAACCAGGACATTTCGGCCGATGAATACCTTGAAAGTTTGTGTTTAACTGGCCTTGAAAAACGTTTTTCTTCCCCTTCCAAAGAATATATGGACCGGTTGAATTATGAATTAGCGGTAATCAAGAGAATGAAATTCAGCAATTATTTTTTAATTGTATGGGATTTTATGAGGTTTGCAAGGGAGAACGGAATCTTAACTGGGCCAGGCCGGGGTTCTGCGGCTGGTTCACTGGTTTCCTTTTGTTTATACATTACAGATGTTGACCCGATTGAACATAATCTATTATTTGAGCGTTTTTTAAATCCAGAACGAATCTCAATGCCTGATATCGATATAGATTTTCCAGACCACCGCCGGGACGAAGTTATTGAATATGTAGCAAAAAAATATGGTGAGCTCCATGTTGCTCAAATCATTACATTTGGAACGCTTGCCTCAAAGGCTGCTTTAAGAGATGTCGGTCGGGTTTTTGGATTAAATACTAAAGAATTGGATTATTTATCTAGATTAATACCTTCTCGGATAGGGATTAATTTAGCGGAAGCCTATAAAGAGTCAGAGGGGCTAAGGAAATTTATATCAGACACACCGCAAAATAAAAAGCTTTTTGAAACTGCTCTGAAATTAGAGGGACTGCCGCGGCATACTTCAACACACGCTGCAGGTGTGGTAATAAGCGATAAGCCGCTTGTTGATTTAGTGCCCATTCAGCAGGGCTCTGCTCATGTTTATTTAACCCAATATTCAATGGAATATTTGGAAGAGATGGGCCTGCTCAAAATGGATTTTCTAGGGCTTCGAAATCTCACCTTAATAGAGACGATTTTGACCACAATAAAACGACATACGGGGCAAACATTAGACATTCGCTCTATTCCATTAAGTGATACTAGAACATTTACCTTATTAGCCGCGGGAGAAACCACAGGTATATTTCAGCTGGAATCAGATGGAATGAGAAAGGTATTAAGACGGCTTAAACCATCACGATTTGAGGATATTGTTGCGGTTAATGCCCTATATCGCCCGGGACCAATGGAGAATATTCCGCTTTTTATTGATCGAAAACACGGGCGTATTTCGGTTGAATATCCTCACCCAGACCTTATGCCTATTCTTGAAAATACGTACGGTGTCATCGTCTATCAGGAGCAAATAATACAGATTGCCTCGAAAATGGCAGGATTTTCACTTGGTGAAGCAGATCTCTTACGACGTGCTGTCTCAAAAAAGCAAAAGGAAGTGCTTGACAAGGAGCGGAATCACTTTGTCAATGGGGCACTTTTAAAAGGTTATGAAGTGGCAACTGCCAATGAAATTTATGATTTGATCGTTCGCTTTGCAAATTATGGGTTTAACAGGTCCCATGCGGTTGCATATAGTATGATTGCTTATCAATTGGCATATTTAAAAGCGAATTATCCAGTTTATTTTATGGCAGGATTATTAACTTCTGCGATAGGCAATGAAACGAAAATTGCACAGTATCTCATGGAAGCCAAACAAATGGGAATCCCAATCCTACAGCCATCTATTAATCATAGCAGTTTTCCTTTTCAGGTTGAAAATGGTGAAATCCGCTATAGTTTAGCAGCAATTAAAGGCGTCGGAGCTGCAGCGCTAAGGGAAATTTTTCAAGCGAGAAAGAAAAAGTTATTTAAGGACTTATTCGATTTTTGCATACGTGTTTCAACTAAAGCTATAAATCGCAGGACACTTGAAGTACTTGTCCATTCCGGGAGCTTCGATGATTTTGGTATGGATCGCGCTGTCTTGCTGGCAAGCCTAGATGTGGCTGTTGAGCATGCACAGATATTTAAACCGGATGATTCCAATCAATTTGATTTATTTGAAGGAGAATTTAATCTTAAGCCGAAATATGTAATAGTGGACCCAATAAGTCAAGGGCATAAACTTTCATTTGAAAAGGAGGTATTAGGACTCTATCTCTCCGATCATCCTATTTCCGTATACGAGAAAGATCTGATCCAAAGAGGCGCACAGCCATTATTCCAAATTAAAACCCGTATGCTTAAAGCTGCTGCAGGTGTTTATCTTTCAGAGATAAAAACGATTCGTACAAGAAAAGGGGAATTAATGGCGTTTCTAACAATCAGTGATTCAAGCGGGGAAATGGAAGCCATTGCATTCCCAAATGTATTTAAGAAATCATCATCATTTTTGCAACAAGGGAAATTTGCCGTACTTGAAGGAAAGATTGAGGAAAGAGATGAAAAGCTGCAATTTATTATTCAGCAAGTGTACGAAATCGATGAATGGATACAAAGAAATTCGTTAAAACAGCCGGTGTTATATCTGAAAGTCAGTAAAGAGAAGCATGAAGATCTATATCTTCAGCAAATAAATCAGCTTCTTGAAAACAATAAGGGAAATATAAGTGTGGTTTTACATTATGAAGCTAATCGGAAAACCGTTAAATTAGGAACAGCAAAAAATATTAACCCAACCCCTGATTTACTTCATTCTTTACAAGATATTCTGGGTCCGCAAAATGTAGTTCTTAAAGATTAATTCTTTACAACTATTAGAGATATGTTATATTGTTAAAGAGAAAAATTGTGGTCTGACCACTATTTCATTGCAGTTTTTTAGTATCGGCGTGTTTATAAAATGTGTAATAATTTGAGGGGTGACATTTCTTGACTTTGCGAGAAGAAGCGTTACATATGCATCGAATTCATAAAGGTAAGTTAGAGTCGAAATCAAAGGTGCCTGTCCGGAATGCCCATGATTTAAGTTTAGCATATTCACCTGGTGTGGCTGAACCATGTAAAGATATTTATGAGAAGCCGGAAACAGTATACGACTACACGATGAAAGGAAATATGGTTGCAGTCGTTTCTGATGGTACTGCTGTTTTAGGGCTGGGTAATATCGGTCCGGAGGCAGCTTTACCGGTTATGGAAGGAAAAGCAGTATTATTTAAAAGCTTTGCTGGTGTTGATGCTTTTCCAATTTGCTTGAATACAACGGATGTAGACAAAATTATTGAAACAGTTAAGCTGCTTGAACCAACTTTTGGCGGTGTGAATTTAGAAGATATTGCTGCGCCAAATTGTTTTGTCATTGAAGAAAGATTAAAAAGGGAAGCAAATATCCCTATCTTCCACGATGACCAGCATGGTACAGCTATTGTTACTGTTGCCGGTCTAGTTAATGCTCTGAAACTTATTGGAAAAAAAATAACCGAAATAAAAGTTGTTGCCAATGGGGCCGGTGCGGCTGGGATTGCCATTATCAAATTATTATATAGCTACGGTGTCAGAGATATCGTCATGTGTGATACAAAAGGTGCTATATATGAGGGACGTCCTAATGGAATGAATGCAGTAAAAGCTGAGGTAGCGAAGTTTACTAATCGTGACAATCTTACAGGAAGTCTGGAAGAAGTTATTAAAGGTGCAGATGTGTTCATTGGTGTTTCCGTCGCTGGCGCATTGACAAAAGAGATGGTTGAATCCATGAATTCAGATCCTATCATTTTCGCAATGGCTAATCCTGTCCCTGAAATTATGCCTGAAGAGGCAAAGGCAGCTGGAGCAAGGGTTATTGGCACAGGGCGTTCTGACTTCCCAAATCAAGTTAATAATGTTCTTGCGTTCCCTGGCATTTTCCGCGGGGCACTTGATGTACGCGCCACACATATTAATGAAAAAATGAAAATTGCTGCAGTACAAGCAATCGCCGACTTAATCAAGGACGATGAATTAAATGCAGATTATGTCATTCCGGGACCATTCGACCCGCGTGTTGCTCCAGATGTAGCTGCAGCGGTTGCTAGAGCAGCTATGGAAACAGGAGTAGCCCGCATAAAAGTGGATCCAGAAGAAGTGAAGGAAAAAACAAAGAGGCTCGCACTTATTGGTAAAAGTGAGTGATTTTGTAAGTGTCAACTTCAAAGATATACTTGGAAATAGTTAAACATTTACGAGTAATGATTAGTAATAACGGGCTGAAGCCTGGTGATAAAATACCTTCAGAACGGGATTTATCGGAGCGCCTGGATGTCGGGCGCTCTTCCGTTAGAGAAGCTCTTAGGGCCTTAGAATTGCTTGGCTTAATTGAAACAAAGAAAGGGGAAGGAACCTTTCTTCGGGACTTTCGCGGTAATCAGCTGGTACAAATTCTCAGTACATTTATATTACAGGATGAAAAGGCCAAAAGGGATGTCTTTGAAACGAAATATATAATTGAAATTGATTGCCTGCGTTTAGCTTTAAAAAGAATAGACCGAAAAAACATTGTGAAATTAAGAAATTGGATTACAAAAATTGAAAGCTTTGAAGATGATGAATTTTTCTATCAAATCATTTTATTAGCAGATAATCACCTGTTTTTAAGAATTTGGTTAATTTTAAAGGATTATTATTATTCATTAGTTCAAACTCCTCCAAAATACAAACGAGAGGATTATTTATTTTTATTGGAAGCTTTAGAAGAAAAAAATGAAGAACTGACAGTTGCTGCTTACTGGAAATTACGAAATTTGTCTGTTTAGGGCCGACAAATACTAACAAATTTTGAACTCTTTTTATTTTATAGTGAATGATACAAGCCCTAAAATATGGGCGTTTTAAATACAGTAGTGGTCTGACCACTTTTCTTCATCACAGTACGTATGAGATTTAAGTTAGATAGAAAGACTGCTGAATAGATTTATCCGGGATGCTTTCTATCATGCAGGTGTTATACAAGGGAGGCTTAAAACTTGGCGCTTAAAGATCTTTTTACAAAAAATCAGACCAAAAAGAAAAAATATGCAACCATTCCTACGGAAGCTGCTAAACAGGATGTTCCCGAAGGAATTATGACAAAATGCCCTTCATGTAAAAAAATAATGTATACAAAAGAACTTCTAAAAAACCATAAGGTATGTCTGCATTGCCAACATCATTTTCAAATGAATGCGGGAGAACGAATTGAAAGCTTTATTGATGAAGGCAGTTTTGAAGAAATAAATGAAAATATGATTTCAAAAAATCCACTTCAATTCCCTGGTTATTTGGAAAAATTAGAAAAAGATAGACAAAAAAGTAAGTTGAATGAGGCCATAGTAACCGGAATAGGAACTGTAGGGGGCTGCAAAGTGGTTGTAGCGATTATGGATGCCTCCTTCCGTATGGGGAGTATGGGCTCGGTTGTAGGTGAGAAAATAACGCTTGCAATTGAAAAAGCAGACGAGCTTTCTGTACCGTTTATTATTTTTACGGCATCAGGCGGCGCGAGAATGCAAGAGGGCGCAATTAGTTTAATGCAAATGGCTAAAACAAGTGTGGCATTAAAGAAATTTAGCAACAATGGCGGTCTGATTATATCCATTATGACCCATCCAACTACAGGAGGGGTATCAGCAAGCTTTGCTTCTTTAGGAGATTATAATTTTGCGGAGCCAGAGGCCCTAATTGGCTTTGCAGGGCGGAGAGTTATTGAACAATCCATTCGTGAAAAATTGCCGGAGGATTTCCAGACAGCTGAATTTCTTTTGAAACATGGTCAATTAGATGCCATTATTTCAAGGCTGGACCTAGCTGAGAAGATTGCGAATATCCTTGAAATTCATCAACCAGGGGGTGAAATCACATGGTAGGGGAATTGGAATTTGAACGTCCGCTTATTGAGTTAAGAAAAAAGATTGCGGAATTAAAAGAGTTTACTCTAAATACGGATGTAGATTTAAGTTCTGAAATAAGTAAATTAGAAGCCAGGTTAGTCAAACTTGAGCAGGATATATATGAAAATATCAAACCTTGGGATCGAGTACAGATAGCTCGGCACCCAAATAGACCAACAACACTCGATTATATTTCATATTTATTTGAAGATTTCTTTGAATGTCATGGTGATCGAAGATTTGCTGATGACGAGGCAATTGTAGGCGGTATTGCAAAATTTAAAGGTCTTCCTGTTACTGTAATCGGTCATCAAAGAGGGAAAGATACGAAGGAAAATATCCGTAGAAACTTTGGTATGCCGCACCCGGAAGGATACAGAAAGGCAATAAGGCTAATGCATCAGGCAGATAAATTTAAGCGGCCGATTATTTGTTTCATTGACACTAAGGGTGCTTATCCTGGAAAGGCAGCAGAAGAACGAGGTCAAAGTGAAGCGATCGCTCATAACCTGTTTGAAATGGCGGGCCTAAAGGTACCGGTTATTTGTGTTGTAATTGGTGAAGGCGGAAGCGGCGGTGCGCTTGGTCTAGGAGTAGGCAATCGGATTTATATGCTGGAGAACTCTACTTATTCAGTTATTTCTCCTGAGGGTGCTGCAGCAATTCTATGGAAGGATGCAGCACAGGCTAAACGTGCAGCTGAAACGATGAGAATAACGGCTCCAGACTTAAAAGAATTGGGAATTATTGACGAAATTATTCCGGAAATTAAAGGTGGAGCCCATAGAGATGTCAAAAAACAAGCTGAACAAATTGAACATACTTTGCTGGCGACCTTAAAGGAACTATTGAAATTGTCTCCAGAAGAATTAGTAGAAGACAGATACAATCGTTTTAGAACGATTGGAGAATTTGACTTCATTAATGAATATGCTGGAGTTAAATAAAAGCGTGCTCGTAATGAGCACGCTTTTATTTGGGGGAAAATTATTTTCAGCTAATATGAAAAAGTTCACAAAAAAGATAAAGATAACGTTTCCATTTTATGATAAAACGTTTCCAATTTATTAACTATTCTGCGAATTTAAAATACCGGTGTAATAAGGTTGTTAAGGTCCTGCCTTCATGTTATTTTATTAATATTCAAGGGTTTTATGTTAATAATAAATAAAGGTTTAAATCTAGTACAAACTCTAATGCAATCTTAAATTAATAATGGTTTACATAATTTTTTAATTCCATTTTGAGGTGAGGATCATGAAAAAAATTGGGGTACTTACGAGCGGCGGCGACTCCCCAGGGATGAACCCAGCTATAAGGGCTGTTGTCAGAAAGGCTATTTATCATAATATAGAGGTATACGGGATTTATGGAGGATACGCTGGATTAATTTCTGGTAATATTAAAAAGCTTGAACTGGGTTCTGTTGGCGATATTATACATCGCGGGGGCACCATGCTTCATTCTGCACGCTGCCCTGAATTTAAAACAAAAGAAGGACAGCAGCAAGGAATTAATCAATTAAGAGCTTTTGGAATCGAAGGTCTTGTCGTAATCGGCGGTGACGGGTCATATCGTGGTGCCAAGGCATTAACAGAACAAGGCTTCCCTTGTATAGGTGTACCGGGAACAATTGATAATGATATTCCAGGAACAGATGTTACAATTGGATTCGATACTGCTTTAAATACGGTGCTAGATGCTGTTGATAAAATTCGTGATACTGCAACTTCTCATGAAAGAACATTTATTATTGAAGTAATGGGCCGCGATGCGGGAGATATCGCCCTTTGGGCAGGACTTGCCGGCGGTGCAGAAACGATATTAATTCCTGAAGAAAATTATGATATGAATGAAATTGCAGAAAGACTGCGTAAAGGGCAGGAACGCGGTAAAAAGCATAGTATTATCATTGTTGCTGAAGGTGTTTCGAGCGGCGTAGAGTTTGCTAAACAGTTCAAAGAGGCTACTAATTTAGACACGAGGGTATCTGTATTAGGTCATATTCAACGCGGCGGATCTCCGACAGCACAAGACCGAGTTCTTGCAAGCAGATTAGGGGCTAAGGCTGTGGAACTGCTGATTGAAGGAAAAGGCGGCCGTGCTGTTGGCATCGAAAAGAATGTATTGGTTGATTACGATATTGTAGAGGCGCTTAATCACAAACGCCATCAATTGGATCTAGAACTATATAAGCTATCAAAAGAACTATCTATTTAACTTTTTAACATTGTATGAATAAAGAAAAATTTTAACAATATGACCAGCTCATGTAGGGAGGAAAAGGAATGTTACGAAAAACAAAAATTGTTTGTACGATTGGTCCTGCAAGTGAAACTATTGAAAAATTAGAACAATTAATACAATCAGGTATGAATGTAGCCCGCTTAAATTTTTCTCATGGTGATTATGAAGAGCACGGTATTCGTATTCAAAATATTCGTGAAGCAGCTAACCGGACAGGAAAGACCATTGCCATTTTACTTGATACTAAAGGGCCAGAAATTCGGACAAATAATATGCAAAATGGTGCGATTGAGCTTAAAGCTGGGGAAAATATTATTATTTCCATGACAGAAGTCGAAGGGACTACTGAAAAATTTTCCGTTACATATCCTGGATTAATTGATGATGTTCACGTAGGATCAAAAATACTTCTCGATGATGGATTAATTGGACTAGAAGTATTAAAAGTGGACCAAGAAGCTAAAGAAATTTATACAAAAATTCTTAACAGTGGTACACTGAAGAACAAAAAGGGCGTCAATGTCCCGGGTGTTTCGGTTAATTTACCGGGAATTACTGAAAAGGATACAAATGATATTCTGTTTGGAATTGAACAAGGAATTGATTTTATTGCTGCTTCCTTTGTGCGCAGGGCAAAAGATGTGCTCGAAATCCGCAGACTATTAGAAGAAAACAATGCCACACATATCCACATCATTCCTAAAATTGAAAACCAAGAAGGTGTCGATAACATCGACGAAATTCTAGAGGTTTCAGATGGCCTGATGGTTGCCCGCGGTGATTTAGGTGTTGAAATTCCTGCTGAAGAAGTGCCTCTTGTACAAAAAATGTTAATTAAGAAATGTAATGCACTCGGGAAACCTGTTATTACAGCTACCCAAATGCTTGATTCAATGCAGAGAAATCCACGACCTACCCGTGCGGAAGCTAGTGACGTAGCGAATGCAATTTTTGACGGTACAGATGCTATAATGCTTTCTGGAGAAACAGCTGCTGGGCTTTATCCAGTTGAGGCTGTACAGACAATGCATAACATTGCTTCAAGAGCTGAACAAGCATTAGATCATAAAGAAATTTTATCCCACCGTAGTAAAAATACAGAACATAATATAACAGATGCGATTGGGTTATCAGTAGCTCATACGGCATTAAATTTAGAGGTTAAATCAATCATTACTCCGACAGAAAGCGGACATACTGCAAGAATGATTTCTAAGTATCGTCCAAAGGCAGCGATTGTGGCTGTTACAGCTAACGAATCAGTTTGCCGCCGCTTATCACTTGTTTGGGGCGTGTATCCTCAGCTTGGAAAGTTCTGCTCGACAACAGATGAAATGCTTGAAATTGCCGTAGAAGAAAGCTTGAACAGCGGTATTGTGAGACGCGGAGATTTAGTAGTAATTACAGCGGGTGTTCCGGTTGGAGAAGCAGGAACGACGAATTTAATGAAGATTCATGTTGTTGGCGATATTATTACAAAAGCACAAGGAATTGGCCGCAAATCTGCTTTTGGTAAAGTAGTTATTGCTAATAATGCAGCCGAAGCTTTAGACAAAGTAAAGCCTGGATCCATCCTCGTTACGATTGGATCTGACCGCGAAATGGTGCCTGCTATTGAAAAATGTGCCGCGCTAATAACGCAAGAGGGCGGGCTGACAAGCCACGCAGCTGTTGTTGGATTAAACTTAAGTATTCCGGTAATCGTAGGAGTAGAGAATGCCCTCAGCTTATTTAAAGAGGGACAAGAAGTAACTGTCGATGCAGCAAGAGGAATTATCTATAACGGACATGCAAGCGTCCTTTAATTAAGAAAGCCGAAGTTCTAAAAAATGACAAAAAAACGTCAGCTCACACTTGATAAGCTGACGTTTTTTTTATGCTTCTTTTCCTTTAATGAAAGCCCATAAATCATGAAACACATTAGCACGATAAAGGGTATTAATTATTACAAGCGTAACAGGACCTATAATTAATCCTAAGAAGCCAAACAATTTAAAACCGACAAATAAGGCAATTAATGTTGCTAACGGATCCAGCCCAATACTTGACGACAAAATTTTAGGCTCCATAATTTGTCTTTGAACGAGCACAATTATGTAGAGGATTCCTAACCCGATTGCAAGTCCCATATCCCCTCCAATTGCCTCATATATGATCCAAGGAACAAATACAGCTCCTGTACCAAGGTACGGAATAATATCGACAATTCCTGTTAGTAACGCAATGGTAATCGCATAATCGACTCTAAGAATCAGCAAACCAATTAAAATAATCACCGTAGTAATCGAAATAAGTGTCAACTGTGCTTTGATAAAGCCGAATAATGCCTTTTTTAAATCAACAAAAACTGTTCTGCCGCTAGTTTGAGCTTTCTTTGGAAGAAGTCTGCGTCCAATTGTAGCAAATCGCTGCCAGTCCTTGCTGATGAAAAAAGTAGCTAATAGGGAAAAAATAAGAACTGTTGCTGCATTTGGAATCCAAGAGAAAAAATTAGGAATATTGCCAAATAGATTTTTAATAAAAGTACCGACCGTTGTACCGATCGTTTTACCTACATTTTGGATATTCTCTATAATCGTATCCTGCTGTCCGGTACCGAGCTGTTTGAAAATAGATGTCAATTGATTGTAAAACGGAATAATTTGGGCAGTAAAGTAAGTTTCAATATAATCAATTAAAGTATCAAGATGCTGAGGTACTACTTTTGCTAAATAGTTTGCCCCAGACACAACTTCTGCGACTAAAAGAGTCACCAATCCAGCGAATACAGCAATCAGAATGATAAGTGCAACTACCACCGCCAATGCCCGCGGCATTTTAGCCCTTTTTTCAAAAAAATTAACAAGCGGGTTAATCGTAAAGGCAATAACTAGCGCAATAATAAATGGGTAGGTTATTTTTGAGATATAAAAAAGTGCAAGCAATGAAAATACGACAACACCAACAACGAAAAAAAACCTTAGCGTCCGGTATAGGTACTTTGTATTCAACAGGAGACCCCCTAAATTCAAGTCACTATCACTTATTTTACCATTTGTTTAATAGTTCTGCATAATTTACCAAGATGATTTTTCTGATAGATATACGGTTAGTGAGAAAAGAAGGTTTCAAAATTAATAAAATACTCATTGCTACTTTTTTAAAATGTTATGGTAAAATAATTTACATGGTGGAATGGTTAAATATTTTTTTGTATTTTGAGTTCCTTTCCATTCACAAAAGTCTGATTATTGTTTATAATAAGCTTGTAAGCGTATCCTTGGTACATAAGCAACTTTTTTATGGTGGATACTTTTGAAATAATTATTTATTTGTGAATGAAAGGGCAGTCATTTATTTGTTCCAATCCCGAGCAACCGCTCAGTCGCTGTAAGCATTCATGTCGACAGGATTTATTTAGAAGGAATTTTTGTAAAGCCATTTCATTCAAACAATAATTGAAGCCATTACAGCTTCGATAAACCATTTTTTTAATAAAATATGGGTAATGGGGAAATTTAGAAAGCGAAGGAGAGATTTATTATGACAGTAACTCGTGGTCTTGAAGGGGTAGTGGCAACAACTTCCTCCATCAGTTCAATTATTGATGACACGCTTACTTATGTTGGCTATAACATTGATGATTTAGCTGTAAATGCTAGTTTTGAAGAAGTAATTTACCTTTTGTGGCACCTTCAACTGCCAAATGCAGAACAGCTGGCAGAATTAAAGCAGCAGCTGGCTGAAAATGCAGCCCTTCCAAAGGAAATTATTGAGCATTTTAACATGTACCCAATTCAAAAAGTACATCCTATGGCAGCACTTCGTTCAGCAGTTTCTTTATTAGGCTTATATGATGAAGAAGCTGATGTTATGGATCCCGAAGCAAACTACCGCAAAGCAATTAGATTACAGGCAAAAATGCCTGCAATTGTAGCCACTTTTGCCCGCGTAAGAAAGGGTCTTGAACCTGTAGCACCAAGAAATGATTTAAGCTTTGCAGCAAATTTCCTTTACATGTTAACAGGTAAAGAACCTGCACCAATTGCTGTTGAAGCAATGAATAAGGCACTTGTGCTGCACGCGGATCATGAATTGAATGCTTCTACATTTACTGCTCGCGTTTGCGTAGCTACATTATCCGATGTATATTCCGGTATTACAGCTGCAATTGGAGCGTTAAAGGGACCGCTTCACGGCGGGGCAAATGAGGCCGTTATGAAAATGCTGACGGAAATTGGCACACTTGAAAATGTTGAGCCGTATATCCGCGGTAAACTTGACAAGAAAGAAAAAATTATGGGATTTGGACACAGAGTATACCGTCAAGGAGACCCTCGTGCTAAACATTTAAGAGAAATGTCTAAGAAATTAACGGAGCTTACTGGTGCACCAGAGCTGTATGAAATGTCCGTTAATATTGAAAAGATTGTTACCGGTGAGAAGAAACTCCCGCCTAACGTAGATTTCTATTCGGCATCTGTTTACCATAGCTTAGGTATAGATCATGACCTAATGACACCAATATTTGCTGTAAGCCGTGTATCCGGCTGGCTGGCTCATGTTCTAGAGCAATATGAAAACAACCGCTTAATCCGTCCTCGTGCAGAATACACTGGTCCTGGGATGCAAAATTATATTCCAATTGACCAAAGAGGATAATATTTTACTTTTACTTCAAAAATTGATTCAATAGATATGGATGTTAAGGTTAGGGGCTGAGGCCTCTAACCTTAGGCTCAGTCTACACATCTTATTTTTAGGCTTTTTACATAAGCAGAAGGGAGACACAACATGCAAGGTGAGAAAATTACAGTAACAAATGGAGTTTTAAATGTTCCAAACAATCCAATTATTCCATTTATTGAGGGTGACGGGATCGGACCGGATATTTGGGCAGCTTCCGAGAGAGTTTTAAATGCAGCTGTTGAAAAAGCATATAAAGGTGAACGTAAATTAGTCTGGAAGGAAGTTCTAGCAGGTGAGAAAGCTTTTAATCAAACTGGCGAATGGCTTCCTAAAGAAACACTAGATGTAATCAATGAATATTTAATTGCCATCAAAGGACCATTAACAACTCCTGTTGGCGGCGGAATTCGTTCTTTAAACGTTGCTCTTCGTCAAGAGTTGGACCTTTTTGTTTGCTTACGTCCAGTAAGATGGTTTGAAGGTGTTCCTTCTCCGGTTAAGCGTCCGCAAGATACAGATATGGTAATCTTCCGTGAAAATACTGAAGACATTTATGCTGGAATCGAGTATGAAAAAGGTACTGAGGCAGCTAAAAAGGTTATTGATTTCCTTCAAACTGAAATGGGTGTAAATAAAATCAGATTCCCTGAAACTTCAGGTATCGGTATTAAACCAGTTTCCCAAGAAGGTACCACTCGTCTTGTACGTGCAGCCATTAATTATGCGATTAAAGAAGGCCGCAAATCTGTTACACTTGTGCATAAAGGTAATATCATGAAATTTACTGAAGGCGCGTTTAAAAATTGGGGTTATGAACTTGCTGAAAAGGAATTTGGCGATAAGGTGTTTACATGGTCTCAATATGATCGTATTAAGGCTGAGCAGGGAGCTGATGCTGCAAACAAGGCCCAAGCTGAAGCAGAAGCTGCTGGAAAAATTATTGTTAAAGATGCGATCGCTGACATCTTCTTACAACAAATCCTTACTCGCCCACGCGAGTTTGACGTAGTAGCTACAATGAACCTAAACGGAGACTTCATTTCCGACGCGCTTGCAGCACAAGTTGGAGGTATCGGGATTGCTCCGGGAGCTAATATCAACTATGAAACTGGGCATGCCATTTTCGAAGCTACACATGGTACTGCGCCTAAATACGCAGGTCTCGATAAAGTAAACCCTTCATCTGTTATTTTATCAGGTGTATTACTGCTTGAGCACTTAGGCTGGAATGAAGCAGCGAATATGGTTATTAAATCAGTAGAGAAGACAATTGCATCTAAAGTTGTAACTTATGACTTTGCTCGTTTAATGGATGGTGCAACAGAAGTAAAAACTTCTGAATTTGGTGATGAGTTAATCAAGAATATGGAATAAAATATTATTCATATGTATGGGCTGTTTTCCTAACAGCCCATATTTAAAAACTAAACAATAGGGGATGATGACTGTGTCATTAAAGCGTAAAAAAGTTTCTGTAATTGGCGGAGGTTTTACTGGTGCTACTACTGCATTTTTACTCGCACAGAAAGAATTAGCTGATGTTGTTTTAGTTGATATTCCACAAATGGAAAACCCTACAAAAGGAAAAGCATTAGATATGCTGGAAGCAAGCCCTGTTCAAGGTTTTGATGCAAAGATAACTGGTACTTCAAACTATGAAGATACCAAGGATTCTGATATTGTTGTCATCACTGCTGGTATTGCTCGTAAACCTGGCATGAGCCGCGATGACTTAGTACAGACAAACCAAAAGGTTATGAAAGCAGTTACTTCTGAAATCGTAAAATATTCCCCTACTTGTACAATTGTTGTATTAACGAATCCTGTTGATGCAATGACCTATACTGTATTTAAAGAATCAGGATTCCCAAAAAATCGTGTAATTGGTCAGTCAGGAGTTCTGGATACAGCACGTTTCCGCACCTTTATTTCACTTGAATTAAATATTTCCGTTAAAGATATTACCGGCTTTGTTTTAGGCGGACATGGCGACGATATGGTACCCCTTGTACGTTATTCCTATGCGGGCGGGATTCCTCTAGAAACATTAATTTCCAAAGATCGCCTTGAAGCAATCGTTGAACGTACTAGAAAAGGCGGCGGTGAAATTGTTAACCTGCTTGGTAATGGAAGTGCCTATTATGCACCTGCAGCTTCTCTAGTGGAAATGTGTGAAGCGATTTTGAAAGACCAACGTCGTGTATTACCATCCATTGCTTATCTAGAAGGTGAGTATGGCTATGAAGGCATTTACCTAGGCGTACCAACCATTCTTGGTGCAAACGGGATTGAAAAGGTAATCGAGCTTGACCTAACTGTAGACGAAAAGGCTGCATTAGACAAGTCTGCTGAATCCGTTCGAAATGTAATGAACGTCTTAGCATAAGAAGTAAAATAGATTCGGGTGAGAGGGTCTCTACCATTTCTTTCCCGAATTTTTCACTTTAGTACTTGAAATCGCCTTCAAAGGGGTGTTGTTTTTGCTGTTAGGAAAAAAGAGAAAGCTTGGAAGAAAAGTTGATGAAATCACTGTGGGAGAGAAACTTTCAATAAAAAAAAGAATCGAAGATAAAGATCTTCTTCTTTATTTAGGTTTGAGTGATGATGCCAATCCTCTTTATATACAACATGACTATGCCTCGCAAACTCCATTTCAAAAGCCGATTGTCCCTAGTATATTGATAACAGGAATAATTACATCAGCTATATCGAAATATTTACCGGGCCCTGGAAGTCACATTGTAAGTCAAGAAATTGAATTCCCCAAACCTGTATATCATGATGGGAATGTGGAGCTTTTATTTGAAGTAGTAGAAGTGAATCCAATTGAACATTTTATAACACTTAGTATTGTTGGAACAAATGAAAAAGAGGATACTGTTATCACTGGAAAGGTAAAGGTATGCCCGCCGCATCGGCTGTATGAAATTCATCCCACTGCATTAGAAAATTTTTAATATTCATTTAGGAAAGGAATGTACAGGTTAGCGGGCTGCCCCTTCTGTACATTCCTTTTTGCGTATATAGAACACGGTCAAGAAAGTAATCTTTCCTGATTTATATTATAATAATAATATGAAAAATTTTAAGTAATGAAAAGTGGAGGATACGATGAAAACAAAGGTACTTGTAGTCGATGATGAGCAGTCAATTGTTACGTTGCTTCAATATAATTTGGAGCAGGCGGGTTTTGAAGTAGTAACAGCGATGGACGGTGCAGAAGGAAAACGTCTGGCCGAACTAGAATCACCGGATATTATTGTTTTAGATTTAATGCTTCCTAAATTAGATGGTATGGAAGTATGCAAGCAGCTTAGACAGGAGCGAATCATGACACCTATCTTAATGTTAACGGCAAAAGATGATGAGCTTGATAAAATATTAGGTCTTGAGCTTGGCGCAGATGACTATATGGTGAAACCATTCAGCCCGCGGGAAGTTATTGCACGGGTAAAGGCAATCTTAAGAAGGACACATGTACCACTTGAAACTCCAGGAGAAAACACAGCTGAAGAATTACTTTTCGAAATTGGGAATTTACGAATCTTTCCAGAAAAATATGAAGCCTATTTTCAGGAAACACTGCTAGAACTAACCTTAAAGGAGTTTGAATTACTTCTATATCTAGCCCAAAACAAAGGCCGTGTACTAACTCGGGATCAATTGCTTAGCGCTGTTTGGAATTATGACTTTGCTGGCGATACTAGAATTGTTGATGTACATATTTCACATTTAAGAGAGAAAATTGAAAAGGATACTAGGAAACCCGTTTATATAAAAACAGTCCGTGGACTAGGCTATAAACTCGAGGAGCCGAAAGGAGAATGACAAAATTTAGGACAAAACTTCTAATTGCCCTCATAACGTTAATAATATCAGTTTTGGTCGGCTTAGGAATTTTGCTTGGTCAGTTATTTAAAAGCTACTATTTACATTCTTTTAATGAACGGTTAAAGGTTGAAAAGAATCTCCTTAGTTTCTATATTGAGGAAAATGGCGGGGTATCGTCATTTAAAAAACAGGATGTGTCACAAATTAGTGACATGTTAAATGTCCGGGCAACAATTACCGATAAAGAAGGAAAAATATTGTATGACAGCGGTGAAATAAATGATTCCAAATCAAATGGATTAGAGCAAATTATACAAGATGTGATTAAGAAAAAGACGCAGCAGGAGAATCGCTTTGAAGAAGGCGATGGCTATGATCTTCACTATTATTGGAAGGCCCTTGTGAAAAATGGACAAAAAGAAGGGTATATATTTCTAAGTACGAAAACCAATGAACTAAATCAGGCATATGGGCAAATTTGGTGGATTCTGTCCATCAGCCTGGGAATTGCTTTAGTGGTAATTCTTTATCTTGGGATTCGTATTACTTCCCGTTATACAAAACCTATTGAAGAAGCTGCTAATGTTGCGATTGAATTAGCGAAAGGAAATTATCGTGCAAGAACATCTGCAAATAAATTAGATGAAACAGAAATGTTAGGAACATCTATTAATAGGCTTGCTATGAATTTACAGGAGCTTGTTAAAGCGCAGGAAATGCAACAGGACCGTTTAACAGTTTTAATTGAAAATATTGGTACGGGATTAATCCTGATCGACAGCCGCGGCTATATAAATTTAATTAATAAAGGGTATATAGATTTCTTTCATGTGAGTCCCAAACAATATTTAAATAAGTTGTACTATGAAGTAATTGATGAAAAGGAAATTTGCCAAATTGTTGCCGAAGTATTTCGGACAGAGCAAAAGGTTAGAAAACAATTATTAATCCCTTTACAAATTGAAAGAAAGTATTTTGATGTTTACGGTGTTCCAATTATTGGCTCAAACAATGTTTGGAAAGGTGTATTACTAGTTTTTCATGATATAACCGAATTAAAAAAACTAGAGCAAATGCGTAAGGATTTTGTAGCAAATGTTTCCCATGAATTAAAAACACCAGTCACCTCCATTAAAGGGTTTGCAGAGACCCTTATGGACGGGGCAAAGAACAATCAAGAAACGTTAGAGGCCTTCCTTTCTATTATTTTGAAGGAAAGTGAACGTTTGCAAACGCTCATTCAAGATTTATTAGAGCTTTCAAAAATTGAGCAGCAGGGATTTAAGTTAAACCTGCAGCGGCTGGATTTAGATCATTTACTCGAAGAAGTCATAGCACTTCTCACAGGAAAAGCACAGGCTAAAAATATTAAGATAGAATATAACAATTTTCCTGGGCAGGTGTTAATAAAGGGTGACATAGACCGCTTAAAACAGGTGTTTATCAACTTAGTGAGCAATTCCATCAACTATACCCCTGACGGAGGGTCTGTAAAAGTTGTCCTAGAAAACAATCGCGATCATGTTCGAATACACGTATTGGACACCGGAGTAGGAATTGAAAAGGAAGAAATACCACGGATATTTGAACGGTTTTACAGGGTGGACCGGGCTAGAAGCCGCAATTCAGGCGGGACTGGCCTAGGACTTGCTATTGTAAAGCATTTGGTCGAAGCGCATCACGGAAATATCATTGTTAGGAGCGAATTAGGAAAAGGCAGTGAGTTTATTATAGAGCTACAAAATGAGAATGAACTTTTGGATGGTGAAATCATTGGAAAATAAAAAGTTAGTACTTATAGATGGGAACAGCATAGCCTATCGTGCTTTTTTTGCACTGCCCCTGCTTAATAATGATAAAGGTATTCATACCAATGCTGTTTATGGTTTTACAATGATGTTGATGAAAATTTTGGAAGAGGAAAAACCAACACATATGCTTGTAGCATTTGATGCCGGGAAAACGACATTCCGTCATAAAACGTTTGAGGAGTACAAGGGCGGAAGACAAAAGACACCGCCGGAGCTATCCGAACAATTTCCGTTTATTCGTGAATTGCTTGATGCCTATGGGATTTCAAGATATGAACTTGAAAATTATGAAGCAGACGATATAATCGGAACCCTTTCATTAATGGCTGAAACAGAGGGATTTGAAGTAAAAGTCATTTCTGGAGATAAAGATTTAACACAGCTTTCATCAGAAACAACCACTGTTGGCATTACAAGAAAAGGAATAACGGATATTGAAGAATATACCCCGTCACATATAAAAGAAAAATATGGACTCACGCCTGAACAAATTATTGACATGAAGGGGTTAATGGGGGATGCTTCCGACAATATTCCTGGTGTTCCTGGAGTAGGGGAAAAAACAGCTATCAAGCTATTAAAGGAATTTTCAACCCTGGAAAATTTGGTTCAATCGATTGATCAAGTGAGTGGGAATAAACTGAAAGAAAAGCTCGAAGAATTTAAAGATCAGGCCATCATGAGTAAACAGCTGGCGACGATAGAAAGAAAAGCTCCTATTGAAGTAAAGCTGTCGAACATTGGCTATGAAGGTTTGAATAGAGCTAAGGTAGTGGACCTGTATAAAGAGCTTGGCTTTACCTCTTTATTAGACAAGTTAGGTGAGGATGGACCAGGGACGGAACCGGATAAGCTTGAAGATATCGAATTTACAATCCCTGATGAAATAACTGATGATTTATTTGCTGATGATAATTACTTTTATGTTGAGATGCTTGATGACAACTATCATCAAGCGGATATCATTGGCTTTTCTGTGGTCAATGAGAAGGGCGCTTTTTACCTGCCAACTGAACTTGCCCTAAAGTCAGAAGCATTTCAAAATTGGGCTGAGGATGAAGGAAGGAAAAAAACAGTATATGATGCTAAGCGATCAGAGGTTTCGTTAAGAAGGTTTGAAATCCATTTAAAAGGGACTGACTTTGACATTTTAATGGCTTCCTATATCATTAACCCTTCAGAATCACAGGAGGACCTGGCAGCAATTGCGAAGAAATATGATATTTCTAATATCCAATCCGATCAAACCTTCTATGGAAAAGGTGCGAAGCAGAAGGTTCCAGAGGATTCAATGCTTGCTGAACACTTAGTACGAAAAGCTATAGCCATGTCCAAGTTAAAAGAAAAGCTCGAAAATGAATTGAAAAACAATGAACAATTTGAATTATTTACCGAGCTCGAGATGCCATTATCGCTGATTTTAGCAGATATGGAATCATACGGAATTAAGGTGGAACGGAAACGTCTAGAATCCATGGGGCGTGAGCTGGGCTTAAGGCTAATTGAAATTGAAGAGAAGGTTTGTGAATTAGCAGGTGAAAAATTTAATATAAATTCTCCGAAGCAATTAGGGGTCATTTTGTTCGAAAAATTAAATCTGCCTTCGTTTAAGAAGACGAAAACAGGTTATTCAACATCAGCGGATGTATTAGAAAAATTAGCCCCCCAACATGAGATTGTAGAACACATTCTTCTATATAGACAATTAGGTAAGCTGCAGTCAACTTATATTGAAGGCCTTTTAAAAGTGATTGATACGAAAACGGAGAAGGTCCATACAAGATTCCAACAAACATTAACAGCCACAGGCAGATTAAGCTCAATTGATCCAAATCTGCAAAATATCCCCATTCGTCTGGAAGAAGGACGTAAGATTCGGCAGGCGTTTGTTCCGTCAGAAAAAGGCTGGGTTATTTTTGCAGCGGATTATTCTCAAATTGAACTTCGGGTCCTTGCACATATTGCTGGAGATGAAAAACTGATTCAAGCATTTAAAGATGAGCTGGATATTCACACGAAAACGGCGATGGAGGTCTTCCATGTTGATAAAGGAGAGGTAACCTCCAATATGAGGCGGCAGGCAAAGGCTGTTAATTTCGGGATTGTCTATGGAATCAGTGATTATGGACTCTCACAAAACCTCGGGATTACAAGAAAGGAAGCGGGGCAGTTTATTGAACGCTACCTTAACAGTTACCCAGGTGTTAAGGAATACATGGACGAAATCATTCATTCGGCCAAGGAAAAAGGCTATGTATCGACCTTACTGCAAAGAAGAAGATATATTCCGGAAATAACCAGCAGAAATTTCAATCTAAGAAGCTTTGCGGAACGAACAGCGATGAATACGCCCATTCAAGGAAGTGCTGCTGATATTATCAAAAAAGCGATGATCGATATGGATGAAGCTCTAAAAGATAAGGGCTTAAAATCACGCTTATTGTTGCAGGTTCATGACGAATTGATCTTTGAAGCACCTGAAGAGGAAATTGAAATTCTAAAAGAATTAGTCCCATTAGTAATGGAAAATGCAATTGAATTAGATGTTCCGTTAAAGGTGGATTATGCATACGGCCCAACTTGGTTCGATGCAAAGTAAGGGAGATAGTGGCAATGCCGGAACTACCTGAGGTTGAGACAGTACGTAAAACATTAAAAAGCTTGGTATTGAATAAAACTATTGATAATATCTCTGTTTTTTGGCCTAATATTATCAAAAATCCCGCAGAGGTTGAACAATTTATCGACGCCTTAAAGGGAGAAACGATTGTTGATGTGGGCAGAAGAGGTAAATTTCTAATAATTTATACCGATAAATATGCCCTAGTGTCACATTTAAGGATGGAAGGAAAATATGGGCTATATCCTAAGAGCGAGCCTTTTGATAAGCACACGCATGTGATATTCCGTTTTACAGACGATAGTGAGTTAAGATACCGTGATGTCCGTAAATTTGGCACAATGCATCTATATATGAAGGGTGAAGAATTTGAAAAGCGGCCGCTTCTTGATCTTGGGCCTGAGCCATTTGCAGAGGACTTTACAGCAGCCTATTTGCAAGCGAAATTAAAAACGACAAATAGAAAGATAAAACCAGCACTGCTGGACCAAAAACTGTTGGTCGGTTTAGGTAATATTTATGTGGATGAAGCCCTTTTTCGTGCCGGCATTCATCCTGAAAGAATTGCAAGTTCACTAAAGAAAAAAGAAATTGACCTTCTCCATCGCGAGATTGTGGCTACCCTGTCTGAAGCAGTGGAGAAGGGGGGCAGTACTATTCGCACATATGTGAACTCCCAAGGAGAAATCGGCATGTTTCAGCTTGAGTTATTCGTTTATGGGCGTAAAGGAGAAGAGTGTAAAAAATGCGGCCGACCCCTCGTAAAAACAACAGTCGGAGGCAGAGGCACACACTTTTGTCCGAAGTGTCAAAAGCTAAAGAAGTAAAGGGAGATTTGGAGAAGAAAAGAATAATGAAACACACCGGATAGGCTCCTGCCATATACTATCGTAGTGATTTTGCAGGAAGGAGTCCTAGACTACATGAGTCATTTATTCTCACTTCTCATTTTAGCCTTTGCTCTAAGTCTTGACAGCTTTAGCGTTGGCTTAACCTATGGATTAAGAAAAATGGTCATGCCGCTAAAGTCGGTCATCATTATTGCAACCTGCTCGGCTCTTTCTTTGTTAATTGCCATCTCAATAGGACATGGGCTTGAAAAGGTCCTATCTCCAAGGGTAACGGCCAGTCTTGGGGGCTTTATTCTAATCGTACTCGGCGCCTGGGTGTTGTATCAATTTTTTCGCCCTGAAAAAGAAAAGGAAGTTTTAAAACAAGAGAAAACGATTGTCAATTTCGAAATTCGTTCGCTTGGATTGGCTATTAACATATTAAAAAAACCAATGTCGGCTGATTTTGACCAATCAGGAACGATTACCGGAATTGAGGCCTTAATGTTGGGGCTGGCGTTATCACTTGATTCCTTTGGTGCTGGAATAGGAGCTGCAATGCTAGGTTTTTCACCAATCTATTTAGCTGGTTCTGTTGCTGTTATGAGTTCTTTATTTGTTCTTATGGGAATCAAAAGCGGCAGTTTATTATATCGCTTTGAATGGGTTCAGCGGTTGACATTCCTGCCAGGTATATTATTAATTGTAATTGGAATTTGGAAAATTTGATGGCTTAGAAAGGAAAATAGTATGACATTAATTGTCGGTTTAACAGGCGGGATTGCAAGTGGGAAGAGCACCGTATCTAATATGTTAAAGGAAATGAATATAACCATTATTGATGCAGATATCGAATCACGTCTTGCCGTACAAAAAGGCGAGCCAGCCTATTTTAAAATCATTGCTGAATTCGGTGAAGAGGTTATACTTGCAGATGGAGAAATCGACAGACCTAAGCTTGGTTCAATTATTTTCCATCAAGAGGAGAAAAGACAGCTTCTAAACCAAATTGTTCATCCAGAAGTCAGAAGGAGAATGAAGGCAAAGATCGACCAGTCAATGCATGCTCAAGAGGAAGTAATTGTGCTGGATATCCCCTTATTATTTGAAAGTAAACTAACCTATATGGTAGATAAAACCATCCTTGTTTATGTAGATAAGGATACACAATTGAAACGGTTAATGGATAGAAACAATCTATCCGTCCAGGATGCACAAGCAAGAATCCATTCCCAAATGCCGTTATCTGAAAAAGTAAGCTTAGCAGATGCTGTCATTAACAATAATGGAACGCGTGAGGACACAAAAAAGCAGCTTATGAACGTCTTAGCTGAATGGGGAATTCAAATGGAATAGGTTACTATCATGAAAAATGAACCGGAAACGGTTCTTTTTTTATGTAATACTAATGGAATTATTCGAATAAAAAAACATTTAAAAAATATGCTTTTTATTCATCACAATTAAACCTTAATGTGTTATACTAATACCAACAAAACAAGATAAAAAGTATAACATTAATACGGAAGGGGCCGTAAAAATGAAAGCGAGAATTGCGATCAATGGTTTTGGGAGAATTGGAAGGATGGTTTTTAGACAAGCAATCCTTGAAAATAAACTTGAGGTTGTTGCAATTAATGCGAGCTATCCAGCAGAAACATTAGCTCATTTAATTAAATATGATTCAAATCATGGAACATTCCCAGGAGAAATACTTCCTTTAGATGATGAATTACTTGTTAATGGCAAGCGTGTCAGACTATTAAGCAACCGTAATCCAGAACAGCTGCCTTGGAAAGAACTTGGAATTGATATTGTCATTGAGGCTACAGGTAAATTCAATTCACGTGAAAAGGCTGCACTGCATTTAGAAGCTGGTGCTAAGAAAGTCATTCTAACTGCACCTGGTAAAAATGAGGATGTTACAATCGTTATGGGTGTAAATGAAGAAGTACTTAATATAGAAGAACATGAAATAATTTCTAATGCATCTTGTACAACGAACTGTCTTGCGCCTGTCGCCAAAGTACTGGACGAGAAGTTTGGCATTGAAAGCGGATTAATGACTACTGTTCATGCTTATACAAATGATCAAAAGAACATTGATAACCCACATAAAGACTTACGAAGAGCACGTGCATGCGGACAATCTATTATCCCTACTACAACAGGTGCTGCTAAAGCGCTATCATTAGTGCTGCCGCAATTGAAAGGAAAGTTACATGGGATGGCACTTCGTGTTCCGACACCAAATGTGTCACTTGTTGATTTAGTTGTAGATCTTAAAACAGACGTGACAGTTGAAGATGTAAATAATGCCTTTATGGAGGCGGCTGATGGTCCATTAAAAGGAATTTTAGATATTACAATGGAGCCATTAGTATCCATTGATTTCAATACTAACGAATATTCCGCAACGATTGATGGATTATCCACAATGGTGATGGGAACTAGAAAAGTTAAGGTTTTAGCATGGTATGATAATGAATGGGGTTACTCTACACGAGTAGTTGACTTAAGTCTTTATGTTGCTGAAGAAATGGCGAAAATGTCTCAAGTTAAAGTTAGCTAAATAAATATTTTATTAATAAAGAGGTGTATACGAGTACACCTCTTTTTATTTTTTTCATTAATGCTTTATAATACATAGTAATTGATATTTTTTAGAGGAGGGCCCCTATGGCTTTATTACTTGGTTTATTTACCCGTTTTAAAAAGGAAATTGAGACATCAGACAAACAAAACGATGATGCTCTAAAAACACATTATTACAAAGCAACTTTTAATCAAGTTTTCGATTCTGTTGAAAAAATGTTTAGAGATGATGCGGATTGCCGAATTACCACTGTTTCAAAAGAACACGGTGAAATTGCTATAGAAATCAGTAAGCCCTTTTCCTGCTTTCTTGTTGTGACGGTCGTTTCTGTTAGACCATTAGAAACAGCGGTTGATTTTGCGATTTCATCCGATAAGTTTTCGTTATTAGGCATTTATCCTGACTTGAAAAGACGAATCAACTCCTACTTTAACAAGATTAATCAATTACATACGAATATTAGCGGAAAAAGAAATTAATAAACACTTCTACTTGTCCAAACGTTCACTTTTTTATAAGATAAGAGTAAGAAAACTATCGGATATTGTCAGGGACTTTGTAGTTAAGAGTTGGAGTTGATCATACAATGAAATGCCCTTCATGTCAGCACTATGGTACTCGTGTACTAGATTCTCGACCGGTTGATGAAGGACGAGCAACAAGAAGGAGACGGGAATGCGAAGAATGCGGCTATAGGTTTACTACCTTTGAAAAAATCGAAGAAATTCCCTTAATCGTCGTAAAGAAGGAAGGGACGAGGGAAGAATTTAGCCGTGATAAAATATTAAGGGGTCTGATTAAGGCTTGTGAGAAGCGGCCTGTTGCCCTTAAAGAATTAGAAGATATTACTCATGGGGTTGAAAAGGAGCTTCGCAGCCAGGGGATTTCAGAAATAAAAAGCGAGGCTATTGGGGAAATGGTTATGGACAGGCTTGTACATGTCGATGAGGTGGCATATGTGCGCTTTGCCTCCGTATACCGCCAATTTAAAGACATTAATGTATTTATTGAAGAATTAAAAGAATTGATAAAAAGAGAAAAATCATAAGGAGCAAAAGGGGGCTTTGGCTCCTTTTTTATTCGAAAAGGAAAGGTGAAAAGTATGGCGCAGCATTGGCAGGAAATTCTTCCGATTGATCGTTATATTGTATCGGCAAATGGGCTGCTCCATGAATATGACCGTAAAGTGCTGACGTTTTTATATCAGCCCTTAATTGGTTCAACCTGCTTTAGTTTATATATGACTCTTTGGTCAGAGCTTGAAGAAAATCGCCTTTGGTCCGAAACATCTACACATCATTTGCTAATGAACATTTTGAATATGAATTTAAAAGAGATTTACGAAGCGCGACTAAAGCTTGAAGCGATTGGATTAATGAAGACTTATGCTAAAACGGATGAAGGGGAACGTTCCTTTATCTACGAATTGTCTCCACCCTTAAATCCTCAAGCATTTTTTATGGACGGTATGTTAAATATTTTCCTATATCGAAAAATCGGTAAACAACATTTCGCACGGCTGAAACGTTTTTTTTCCGTCCCATCAGCTCCTAAGGAAACGGAGTATCAGGACGTAACACGGGCTTTTCATGATGTCTTTGCAGCTGCTTCTCCTGAAAGTCTCCAATACATGCAGGATATTTCTTCTGAGCTTGAGTCAGAAGCTAATGAACAATTTATTGGCAGACATGAACAAAAGGGAATTCAAATCGATACCAATACTTTTAATTTTGACCTATTACTTTCGGGATTAAATGAATCGCTTGTACCTAAAAAAGCCATAACGCAAAAGGTAAAAGATGTTATTAGCAATTTGGCATTTCTATATAATATAGATCCAATAGAAATGAAAAAGTTTATTTTAGGCGCCCTTGATGAAAAGGACGAAATTGACATAGAAGAATTGAGAAAAGGGGCCCGTGATTGGTACCAATTTGTTAATTATGATCAGCTTCCAAGTCTTATTAGTCGAACACAGCCGGCTGCTTATCATGTTCAATTAACAGAACCGAAGACACCTAAGGAAAAATTAATTCGTTTTTATGAAACAACCTCCCCTTTAACTGTTTTTAAAGAGCTTTCTGGCGGAGTTGAGCCAGCAAATTCCGATTTGAAAACATTAGAAGAAGTGATGATTAAATATAAGCTTCCGCCAGGTGTGGTAAATGTCTTGATAGATTATGTAATGAGAAAAGCAGATATGAAGTTTACAAAGGGATTAGTTGATTCCATCGCCAGCCATTGGGCGAGAAAACAAGTAAAAACGGTTAAGGAAGCAATGGAAGTGGCTAAAAATGAAAACTGGACAAACGAAGGGAAAATCGGTGGTAAAAACGCAAGAAAGAAACCGATTCGAACGGAAATCCTGCCAGAGTGGTTTGATGAACAGCCAGCCAAGCAGCAGGATCAACAGCCAAAGGCCAATAATACTGACTTAGAGGCAAAGAAACGGGAAATTGAAGAAATGCTGAAGGCATTTGATGACTAGGTGGTGAATTGTCATGGAAAAAATAAACCAAACATTGAAACGGCTAGCCTCTCATGAAAATTTTCAAAAGCGATATGAAAAAATGCGTCAGGAAATCCTGACACATCCCGATATCAAAGCATTTATAAGAGAAAATCAAGGTGATATCACGGCGGAAACGGTAGAAAAAAGCTTAAATAAGCTTTATGAATATATCAATCAAAGCAAGGAATGCAGCAAATGTGAGAGTCTTGAGGGATGCGTGAATATGATGAAGGGCTACCATCCTGAATTGGTGCTAATAAGAAACTCCATTGATCTCCGCTATGACCGCTGTCCAAGAAAAATAATGGATGACGAAAAGAAAAAGAATGAAAAGCTTATCAAAAGTTTACATGTTCCAAAGGATATCCTGGCAGCAACATTTGAGGATTTTGAACATGATGCTGAAAGAATTGATGCTGTCAAAAAAGCAGCTGCTTTTTTAATGAATTATGAACTGGGAAAACCAACAAAAGGCTTGTATTTTTACGGAAAATTTGGTGTTGGAAAATCATATTTGTTAGGAGCAATTGCCAATAGATTAGCCAAGAAACAAATTTCATCGATGATTGTGTATGTTCCAGAATTATTTAGAGAGATGAAGAGCTCCATTGCCGATGCCACATTAAATAATAAAATTGAGGCATTAAAGAAAGAACCTATTCTTATGCTTGATGATATTGGTGCTGAGGCTGTGTCGAGCTGGACCAGGGATGAAGTTTTAGGGCCGATTTTGCAGTTCCGAATGCTGGAAAACCTGCCGACCTTTTTTACTTCTAATTTTGATTTACAAGGATTAGAGCATCATTTGGCTCATAGCCAGCGCGGTGAAGAGGAGAAAATGAAGGCGCGGAGATTGATGGAAAGAATTCGTGCCATCAGTGATCCGGTCCTTGTCGATGGGCCAAACCGCCGCAACTAAATAAAATAATTATTTTTATGAGGATTGCCAGAGTTTTCAGGCAGTCCTTTTTCTATTGTAGTCTAATTTTGCCAAGTCCCCCATATATATTTAACACAGAGATTTTGGGAAAAGGGGGGATTTGGTTGGTTGAAATCATCTTCCAAAATAGGTTGGATGCAATTAGGTTTTTTAACTATTTGCAGAAGTGGTTAAATAATAATCCAGACTATGAAAATATTCTTCTAATTGAAGATCGACATATAGTTAAAATAGTAAAGGATTCTTTCACCAATGATATTCTTGAGGTGATTAAAAATGCTTTCTATGAATTTATAACAACGATTAAACGCGATGATTGGCTAAGGGGGATTTTGGAAAATCAATATTATTACGAGGACGCCTATGAGCAGCAGCAAATCCTGGACATTATTTATTCTGTACTTGATGGACAGAGGGAAGACCTATCCGTTTTTCTAAAAGAAACCAATCTAGAACCAATTATCAGAGAGGCCATTGGCCACGTCCTTCATGACAATGTATCGTTTTCATTTGATTCTTTATTGAAATTCCGGCTGCGCCCGTATTTGCAGCAGCTTGAAAACTATGTCGAGATTTCAATTGATGAATATAAAATGGAGCAGGAGTACCAAATGTTTGTCCACATGTTGCGGGAGTTTTTGGCAGACCGCAACCCGAAAATGAATCTCTTACATTTGCTGCTAGATGATGATATTACTTTTTATGATGAGCAATATGTAGAAATCAAACGGGGAGAATTAGCAAAAATGATTGATCGGAAGCTGTTGGTGAATCATCCTGTCTATATTGATTCTGCCTCTATAGCACCGTTATTGTCACTGGCGCCTACGAAGATTTTTCTTTATACGAAAAATCCCGAAGCCCCATTGGTTCGGACGATCAAAAATATTTTTGAGGAAAGAGTGATTATTAAATCCTATCAGGCACTTAGGGAGCTAAAGTATAAGGAATTTGGCGATACGTCCTTTGAAGGGCATGCGTAAACAAGAAAATTGTTGTAATTATTTGTTTTATTGGACTAGTGGACTTGATTTTTTATAGTAGAGTGATTATAATAACGTACATAGTAAAAATCATGTTCAAAAGTATTGATAAGGATAACAGTATTTTTTTACGGTTCATAGAGAGGGAGGTCATGGCTGAAAATCTCCTAACACGAAAGAAATACTTACCACCTTTGAACTTCAGCAGTGAACACTTCTGTTAAAGAAGTCTGTAATTGTTGACGGCCCTAGCCGTTATCCTGTCCTAAAGTTAATTTCACTAGCGCGTGCTTGTTGGAATTGAAAAATTTGGGTGGAACCACGTGTTTATAATAACTCGTCCCTATTCTAGAGGGACGGGTTTTTTATTTTTTCAGCGTTTCTAACGCTAAATTGAAAAGGGAGGAATTATGATGTCAGACGTTGTAAAAATTACGTTTCCTGATGGAGCAGTAAAGGAGTTTCCAAAAGGAACAACAACGGAAGATATTGCTGCATCCATTAGCCCGGGACTAAAGAAAAAGGCAATTGCCGGTAAATGGAATGGAAACATGTATGATCTTCGCCGTCCAATTCTTGAAGACGGAGCAATAGAAATTGTAACTCAAGATTCCCCAGATGCTCTTGAGGTACTTCGTCACAGTACAGCTCATTTAATGGCCCAAGCGGTAAAAAGATTGTATCCAAATACGAAGTTTGGTGTAGGACCAGTAATCGAAGGCGGCTTCTATTATGATATGGATTTGGAAGAGTCACTAACACCTGAGGACCTTCCTAAAATTGAAAAAGAAATGGCGAAAATCGCTGGTGAGAATCTTGAGGTTGTTCGTAAAGAGGTAAGCCGTTCCGAAGCAGTTCAATTGTTTAAGGAAATTTGCGATGAATATAAACTTGAACTAATTGAAGCTATTCCTGATGAGGAAACAGTAACAATTTATGAGCTGGGAGAATTCTTTGACCTATGCCGCGGCGTACACGTTCCTTCAACTGGGAAAATTAAAGTATTTAAATTATTGAATATTGCTGGTGCCTATTGGCGCGGTGACAGCGATAATAAAATGCTGCAGCGTGTATACGGCACAGCCTTCTTCAAAAAAGAGGATTTAGATGAGCATCTTCGTTTGCTTGAAGAGGCAAAAGAGCGTGATCATCGAAAACTAGGTAAAGAGCTTGACTTGTTTACTACTTCACAAAAAGTGGGGCAAGGGCTGCCGTTATGGCTTCCAAAGGGTTCAACAATTCGCCGTATTGTTGAACGTTACATTGTGGATAAAGAAGTCAGCTTAGGATATGACCATGTATATACACCTATCATGGCCAATGTGGAGCTTTATAAAACCTCCGGCCATTGGGATCATTACCATGAAGATATGTTCCCGGTAATGGAAATGGATAATGAGCAATTGGTATTACGCCCAATGAATTGTCCTCACCACATGATGATCTATAAAAATGCGATTCACAGTTATCGCGAGCTACCAATCCGTATTGCAGAGCTCGGCACAATGCACCGCTATGAAATGTCTGGAGCCTTATCTGGTTTACAGCGTGTTCGCGGTATGACACTGAACGATGCTCATATCTTTGTCCGTCCGGATCAGATTAAGGAAGAATTCCAACGCGTTGTTCAATTGATTATGGAAGTTTATAAAGATTTTAATATCAAGGATTATTCCTTCCGTTTATCCTATCGCGACCCGCAGGATACGGAGAAATACTTTAACGATGATGCGATGTGGGAAAAAGCGCAAAGCATGCTGAAGGAAGCAATGGATGACCTTGGTCTTGACTATTTTGAAGCCGAGGGAGAAGCAGCATTCTATGGTCCTAAGCTCGATGTTCAAGTAAGAACAGCTTTAGGAAAAGATGAGACACTTTCAACTGTCCAGTTGGATTTCTTGCTGCCTGAACGCTTCGACTTAACTTATGTCGGTGAAGATGGTAAGCAGCATCGTCCGGTTGTTATCCACCGGGGTGTAGTTTCCACAATGGAACGTTTTGTAGCCTACCTGATTGAAGAATATAAAGGCGCGTTCCCAACATGGCTTGCACCAGTTCAAGTTCAGGTGATCCCAGTTTCACTGGATGCCCATTATGATTATGCTAGAAAAGTTCAAGAGCTGCTAAAAGCTGCAGGTTTCCGTGTTGAATTAGATGGCCGTAATGAAAAAATCGGCTATAAGATTCGTGAAGCACAAATGCAAAAAATTCCATATATGCTTGTTGTCGGTGATAAAGAAGTCGCCGAAAATGCAGTCAACGTCCGTAAATATGGCGAACAAAACTCAGAAACAATGGCCTTTGCAGACTTTACAGCAGCACTTAAAGCGGAAGTTAAGAAAGCATAACAATTAGAAGGGAGGATTCATTCCTCCCTTTTGTTTAAAAAACTGTTGAATAATTTTTAGTTTCTTGTTAAAATAAATCTCGTTGTCGTACTTAAGTTCATTTGACATTATGTCTTTTAATATGGTATAGTTACAAGGTACAAAAATTGAATACGAATTTTTGGGAAAAGAAGAAGCACCCGCTTCTCACCTGATTGACGCTAGTAGAGCAGTTGCCAGGTTTAACAAGGACTTTTAGTTTTATTAACTATGTTCGTTAAGTGTGGGTGCAAACATCCGCACTTTTTTATTTGCCATTCTTCTTACTAGATTGCAAAAAAACATAATCAGCCTGTTCAAACAATATAGTGTCATTAGTCAGGTTGGAAGCGTCGGCCTGAGAGATTCTTGACCCAAGCTGTATTCGTGATTAAACCTTGGAGGTGGCTAACTATTAGCAAAGACATGTTGTTAAATGAGGGTATTCGCGCTCGTGAAGTTCGCCTAATTGATCAAAACGGCGAACAATTAGGAATTAAATCTAAAAACGAAGCGCTGGAGATTGCCGGAAGAGTGAATCTTGATTTAGTGCTTGTGGCAGCAAATGCAAAGCCTCCGGTAGCCCGGATTATGGACTACGGCAAATTCAAATTCGAGCAGCAAAAGAAAGAAAAAGAAGCTCGTAAAAATCAAAAGATCATCACCACTAAAGAAGTGCGTTTAAGTCCAACAATTGATGAGCACGATTTTAATACAAAGCTTCGCAATGCAATTAAGTTTTTGGAAAAAGGCGATAAGGTAAAAGCTTCTATCCGTTTCAAGGGTCGTGCGATTACCCATAAAGAAATCGGTCAGAAGGTACTAGACCGGTTTGCCCAAGAGTGCAAGGAAGTAGCTGCAATTGAGTCACATCCTAAAATGGATGGCCGCAGCATGTTCCTCGTTTTAGCACCGAAAATCGAAAAGTAATAAGGAGGATATCCCAATGCCAAAAATGAAAACACACCGCGGCGCTGCAAAGCGTTTCAAAAAGACTGGATCTGGTAAATTAAAGCGTGATCACGCTTATACTAGCCACTTATTCGCAAATAAATCTACAAAAGCAAAACGTAAACTACGTAAATCAGCTGTTGTTTCAACTGGTGATTACAAGCGCATTCGTTCTTTATTAACTAACATGAAGTAATTCGAGAGTTTCGATTTATTAGGAGGGAAAATCAATGCCACGTGTAAAAGGCGGTACAGTTACTCGCAGACGTCGTAAAAAAGTTCTTAAATTAGCTAAAGGTTATTTCGGTTCGAAACATACATTATATAAAGTTGCTAACCAACAGGTTATGAAATCATTAAACTACGCTTATCGTGACCGTCGTCAGAAAAAGCGCGATTTCCGTAAACTTTGGATTACTCGTATCAATGCAGCTGCTCGTATGAACGGTCTTTCTTACAGCCGTTTAATGCATGGCTTAAAGCTTGCTGGTATCGAAGTAAACCGCAAAATGCTTGCTGAATTAGCAGTAAGCGATGCAAATGCATTCAACCAATTAGCAGATGCTGCAAAAGCACAAATAAACAAATAAAGCAAAAGCGCCTAGGCGCTGCATATAAAGGCCATTCTCTATGACGAGGATGGCTTTTTCTATAAGGGAGAGGGGGTTCCCCTGGGAATGGATGGACAAACTTTACTATCCGCGGCTCTTTTAATCATGAATATTGCTGGTTTTTGGATCATGGGAGAGGATAAAAGCCGTGCTAAGAAGCATCAATACCGAATATCTGAAAGGACATTATGGCTTGTTGCGCTGTTTGGCGGCGCTGTTGGAACATCGGCAGGGATGCAATTTTTCCGGCATAAAACTAAGCATTTTGGCTTTAAAATTGGTTTTCCGATCCTTGCACTTATTGAAATAATTGTTTTTTTAAAAATAAAAGGAGTGTTTTAACGTTGGATTATAACTTAAAGGTCAAATTAACACATAAGGATGCTGCTTTACCCTACCAAGCTAATCCAGGAGATGCTGGGTTGGATTTATTTTCAGTAGAGGAAAAACTAATTAAGCCTGGAGAAGCAGAACTGATTAGTACAGGGATTATTATAGAACTGCCTGAAGGGACTGAAGCGCAGGTAAGACCGAGAAGCGGCTTAGCATTAAAACATTCAGTAACTGTACTAAATAGTCCTGGTACGATTGATGAGGGTTACAGGGGGGAAATCAATGTCATATTAATCAACCATGGTAAAAAAGAGTTTAAAGTAGAAAAGCAAATGAGAATCGCTCAAATGGTAATTGCCCCAGTTGCAACAGTACATATCACACAAGTTGAAGAGTTATCTGATTCCGAAAGAGGTGCGGGGGGCTTTGGGTCTTCAGGTATTAAATAATAAGAAAATTATCCTGTTCTTTTAAAAAGCTAAGATACTTGCTTGCGGGAATAGAAAGTGGAAATGTTTTCAAATATGTTTAAGTAATATTTTATACAGTCGATTCATGTGGAAAGTATGGTGTAGATAGTTTTAAAATGAAGTAATTAATTGCACAGGTTGTAAGGATTACTGTTTGAAGTGTATCCTTCTTAGGATGAATTTGTCACCAGATTGACCATTTTGAGTAAATTTTTGTAACTGAAGTAAAAGCTTCCTTATGTATAATAATAGTAGTAATGATAAAAGTTTACAAGGAGTTGGTAGTTATGTTAACTATTTATTCGAGAATAGTAGTGCCTTTTGACGGTTCTGTATTGAGTCAAAAAGCCTTGGAAATGGCTATAAAGCTTATAGAACAGGATAAAAGAATTGAATTAGATGTGCTCACAGTTGTTAATAATGAAATTACTGGAAAACCCGTTTATAATGTTGAACTTCAGCAGGAATCTCAACGGAGAGCTGCAGCGGAATTACAAACCACAATAAAGGAAAAATTAGCATTACTTCCAAATAGAACGCGAACCATTGTATTAGATGGGGATCCGTCGAAAATGATTTTGGAATTTGCCAAGGAAAATAATTCAGACCTTATTATCATGGGGAGCAGGGGGTTAAGCGGGCTAAAGGAATTATATTTGGGAAGTGTCAGCCATCACGTTGTGCAAAAGGCCGCATGTCCGGTATTAATTGTAAAATAACCTTAAGGTCAAAGTCATATTTTCAACAAAATGAAGTAAATTATCAAAGATAACAAAATAAGTATTTATGCAAAAATTTGTAAAACTATTTTGAACTTCGATATAATTAATACGGTTACAAAAATAGAAAAAGGGGGCAAATAAATGGCAAAGTTAGATGAAACATTATCGATGCTGAAGGATTTAACCGATGCAAAAGGAATACCCGGCAATGAGCGTGAAGTACGCGACGTTATGAAGAAGTACATAGAGCCATTTGCAGATGAAATCTCAACTGACGGCCTTGGCAGCTTGATTGCTAAGAAGGTTGGAAAAGAAGGTGGCCCAAAAATTATGGTGGCCGGCCACTTGGATGAAGTCGGCTTTATGGTAACGAAAATTGATGATAAAGGATTCTTACGCTTCCAGCCTGTTGGCGGATGGTGGGGGCAGGTAATGCTCGCACAGCGTGTGACAATTGTAACTAGAAAAGGCGATGTAACCGGTGTGATTGGCTCAAAACCACCGCATATATTATCACCAGAAGCACGCAAGAAGCCAGTAGAGATTAAAGATATGTTTATTGATATCGGTGCGGCCAGCCGTGAAGAAGCTGAAGGATGGGGTGTTCGCCCTGGCGATATGGTTGTGCCTTACTTCGAATTTACAGTCATGAATAATGAGAAGATGCTGCTAGCAAAAGCATGGGATAACCGCATCGGCTGTGCGATTGCAATTGATGTCTTGAAACAGCTGGAAGGTGTTGACCATCCGAATGTTGTTTATGGTGTTGGGGCTGTACAGGAGGAAGTAGGTCTTCGCGGTGCGAAAACAGCTACTTACAAAATTGAGCCTGATATCGGCTTTGCAGTTGACGTTGGTATTGCTGGTGATACGCCGGGGATTTCTGAAAAAGAAGCAATGAGTAAAATGGGCAAAGGCCCGCAAATTGTGGTCTACGATGCTTCGATGGTATCCCACAAAGGTTTGAGAGATTTTGTAACCAATGTTGCGGATGAGTTGAATATTCCTTATCAATTCGAATCTATCCCAGGCGGCGGGACAGATGCTGGATCCATTCATTTAACTCATAACGGTGTACCAGCTCTTGCGATTACGATTGCAACCCGTTATATTCACTCACATGCAGCCATGCTTCACCGTGATGATTTTGAAAATGCCGTGAAGTTAATTGTAGAAGTGATTAAACGACTTGACCGTGAGACGGTTGATAAGATTACGTTTGAATAAAAAGCTTTTGAATCTCCGATACCTCCTTGGTGCCGGGGATTTTTACTTTTTTATAGGAGATAAATGTCTTTTAAGCTAAAACGCTTGGAAAAATAGCCCAAGCTTTTTAAAAATAAAAACTGCCGATGTAATGATCGACAGTTTCAATAAAATTATCGCTTTAACCCATTTTCAAGGGTTGTAAGCATTTCTTTTTTATCAGTTTCGGAGGAGTTTTGCCAAATAACTTCAAATAGAACCCCAAGGCCAGGCAGCATTTTCTCCTCACCGCTTTGAATTGCATCAACAATTGTATCTTCTAATTGATCCTGCGTATTACCGGAAACATTGTGAATTACGGCATTTCGCAAATTTAAATTCATCTCAACACACTCCTTTATTAACCTGCATTTCAATAATATGATTTTCTATTTTTGTTGTTATTATGTATTTTAGATATAATATTAAAATCAAAAGCATATTAAAGGGGAAAAAACATTGAAATACATCCAATCGTTACAAAATCCACAAGTAAAGCAATGGAAAAAGCTATTAACCAAAAAAGAACGTGATCGTTCCGGTACATTTCTAATCGAAGGCTTTCATTTGGTCGAGGAGGCGCTTAAAGAAGAGCAAGTTTTAGAGATAATCGTGTCGGAGAAAATTGGGCTTCCTCCGCGTTTAGAGATGGGATCTACAGAAGTTATTATGGTTACCGAGGAAATAGCTAATTCGCTGTCGGAAACAGAAACACCGCAAGGCATCTATGCAATCTGTCGTCAGCCAAAGCCGGGGAGCGGGCTTTCGGCTGCGAAGACATTTCTACTGATAGATGCTGTTCAAGACCCCGGTAATTTAGGAACGATGATTCGGACCGCGGATGCTGCCGGAATAGATGCTGTTATAGTCGGCCGGGGAAGTGTTGATATATATAATTCTAAAGTATTGAGGTCAGCACAAGGAAGCCATTTTCACCTGCCGATTATCAGAGGTGATTTGGAGGATTGGATTCAGGAGCTAAAAGGAAAAAATATTCCTGTTTATGGAACAGCACTTGAAGGGGCGTCCACATATACTGATATTTTACAAAGTGAAGCATTTGGCTTAATGGTAGGTAATGAAGGCAGCGGTGTAAATAAAGATTTGCTTTCCATGACCACAGGAAATCTTTATATTCCGATATACGGCAAGAGCGAATCACTGAATGTCGCTGTTGCTACAGGAATCTTGTTATATTATTTGAAAAAATAGGCGAAACTTGTTTGAAAGGTTCGAAAAATTATTATATAATAATTAACAATGTTAATGAATATAAAAGACGATGACGGAGAAAAGTACCATACCTTGTCTGACCATCTAGGGAGAAAGTGCCGCGACTGGAAGCACTTTTATGGAAACGGTATGAGAAGTTCACCTCCAGAGTTGGCATCGGGACCACGGCGCTTCCGCTTTTCGTGTAAAGATGCATCGGCGAAAAGCCGTTATCCAAATGAAGTGAACACTAGTGTCATACATCGGTGTTTATAAGGGTGGTACCGCGACTGTAAACCTCGTCCCTTTTTGGGGATGGGGTTTTTTTGTTTTTTTACATTGTCCAGCTACAGTGCCTGACCAAGGCGCTTCCGCTTTTGGCGGTGCCTGACACCAAATTATAAGGAGGAATAGACATGCAAGAGCGTTTAAAGGAGCTGCAGGCAGAAGCGATTCAAAAGGTTGAACAGTCTGCAAGCTTAAAGGAATTGAATGATATCCGCGTTGCTTACTTAGGAAAAAAAGGTCCAATCACCGAAGTATTAAGAGGAATGGGTAAGCTGTCAGCGGAGGAGCGCCCAGTAATGGGGGCACTTGCCAACGAAGTACGCGAGGCGATAGCGGTAAAAATTGAGGCCAAACAAGCTGATCTTGAGGAAGCAGCGGTTCAAGCGAAGCTGGCATCCGAAACCATTGATGTTACATTGCCAGGACGCCCAGTAAAAGTAGGAAACCATCACCCGTTAACAAAGATTATTGAAGAAATTGAAGACTTATTTATCGGCATGGGCTATGAGGTAGCAGAAGGTCCGGAGGTGGAGCAGGACTATTACAATTTCGAAGCACTTAACCTGCCTAAAGGACACCCAGCCCGCGACATGCAGGATTCTTTCTATATTACGGAAGAAATATTATTGCGTACTCATACATCTCCAGTACAGGCACGGACGATGGAAAAGCATGAAGGGAAGGGGCCAATCAAGATTATTTGCCCTGGTAAAGTGTATCGCCGCGATAATGACGATGCAACACACTCCCACCAATTCATGCAAATTGAAGGGTTAGTTGTCGGTGAAAACATCCGCATGAGCGACCTGAAAGGGACATTAGAAGTATTTGCTAAGAAAATGTTTGGGGAAGACCGTGAAATCAGACTGCGTCCAAGCTTTTTCCCATTTACAGAACCATCTGTTGAAATGGACATTTCTTGTAAAATGTGCGGCGGCCACGGCTGTAACGTTTGTAAACAAACTGGCTGGATTGAAATCCTTGGTGCAGGCATGGTACATCCGAACGTGCTGGAAATGGCTGGCTATGATTCGAAAAAATACAATGGCTTTGCCTTTGGAATGGGTCCAGAACGGATTGCCATGTTGAAATACGGTATAGATGATATCCGTCATTTCTATACAAATGATGTACGTTTCTTAAAACAGTTCGCGGTCGAAGAATAATTAAATGCTGAAGCGCTTTGCCCAGGGGCGACAAGCACAAGACGAGCCGGAGAGAAGGCTGTTCTTTAGCCTTCTTAACGGATTGGCTTGTGACCTCGAGCCCCTAGGCGTTGGGCCTGGATAATAGGAGGTAGAAATATATGTTCGTTTCATATAAATGGCTCCAGGATTATATTGATTTAACTGGAGTATCAGCTAGTGAACTTGCTGAAAAAATTACCAAAAGCGGGATTGAAGTAGAAGGTGTGGAAATTTTAAATGAAGGTATTAAAGGAGTTGTTGTTGGTCATGTGCTTGAACGTGAGCAGCACCCTAATGCCGATAAATTAAATAAATGTCTTGTAGATATTGGTGCTGAAGAGCCGGTACAAATTATCTGCGGTGCACCAAATGTTGATAAAGGACAAAAGGTCGCCGTCGCTACTGTCGGAGCGAAATTGCCGGGCAATTTTAAAATAAAAAAAGCAAAGCTCCGCGGTGAAGAATCAAACGGAATGATCTGTTCTCTTCAAGAGCTTGGTATGGAAGGGAAAATTGTTCCTAAGGAGTACGTGGAAGGGATTTTTGTTTTTCCAGCTGATGCAGAAGTCGGTACAAATGCCCTAGCTCTATTAAATCGGGATGATGAAGTCCTTGAGCTCGGACTTACGCCTAACAGATCAGATTGCTTAAGCATGCTTGGCGTTGCTTATGAAGTGGCAGCGATTTTAGGAAGAGAAGTAAAGCTTCCGGAAACAAGTCTTGAACCTTCAAATGAAAAGGCGTCTGATTATGTAAAGGTTGTCGTGGAAGCGCGAGAAGATAATCCATTATATGTGGCTAAAATTATTAAAAATGTAAAAATTGCACCGTCACCGTTATGGATGCAGACTCGTTTGATGTCTGCGGGAATTCGCCCGCATAACAATGTGGTGGATATTACAAACTACATTTTGCTGGAATACGGCCAGCCGCTTCATGCGTTTGACTACGATCGTCTTGGATCAAAAGAAATCCTTGTCCGCCGTGCACAAGATGGCGAGAAATTTACAACGCTGGATGATGTTGAACGTACATTAACATCGGACCATCTTGTGATTACAAATGGAACAGAACCTGTTGCCCTTGCTGGTGTCATGGGCGGTGCCAATTCAGAGGTTACCGAGGATACGACAACCGTATTATTAGAAGCAGCTTATTTTAATGGTCAGACAGTAAGAAAAGCATCGAAAGACCATGGATTACGCAGTGAAGCCAGCGCCCGTTTTGAAAAAGGTGTGGATCCAAACCGCGTGCGCATTGCAGGCGAACGGGCAGCATATCTAATGGCTAAATATGCCGGCGGAAAAGTGTTAGAAGGTGCTGCTGAAGTCGATACACTAACTGTTGAACCAGCTGTTGTTTCAATTACTCTTGAAAAAATCAACCGCGTGCTTGGCACAGAACTTGAAATGAGCCAAGTGAAAGAAATTTTCGACCGCCTTCAATTTGAGGCTTCAGTCGATGGAAATACCATTACTGTCACAGCTCCGACTCGCCGAGGTGATATTAGAATCGAGGAAGATTTGGTGGAGGAAGTAGCCCGTCTTTTTGGTTACGATAATATACCAATGACATTACCAGTTGGCTCCTCAACACCAGGAAAGTTATCAGCGTACCAAAAGAAACGCCGTATTGTCCGTCAATATCTTGAAGGAGCGGGTCTTTATCAGGCAGTAACGTATTCTTTAACGAGTGAAGATAAAGCTGCACAATATGCGCTGGAGAAGCGTGAAGCGATTCGTTTAGCAATGCCAATGAGTGAGGACCGCAGTGTGCTCCGTCTAAGCATATTGCCGCAGCTATTAGAGGTTGTTAAGTATAATAGCGCCCGTCAAAATGACAGCTTAGCCGTTTATGAAACAGGCAACGTCTTTTTAGCAAATGGTGCTGATGCTCTTCCGGATGAAAAAGAGCATATGGCAGCGGCAATTACCGGGCTATGGACGAATCATTCCTGGCAAGGCGAGAAGAAGCCTGTTGACTTCTTCGTTTTAAAAGGAATTTTAGAAGGACTGTTTGCAAAGCTAGGTATAACTGAAAAAGTAGACTATGTCCAAGCACAGGTTGACGGCTTGCACCCGGGAAGAACAGCAGAAATCAAACTCAACGGTTCTGTGATTGGTTTTATCGGCCAAGTTCACCCTAGTGTTCAAAAGGACTTAGATCTAAAAGACACGTACGTATTTGAGCTTTCCTTAAAAGCTATATTGGAAGAGGAAACCGAAGACTTACATTATGTTGCGATTCCACGCTTCCCATCCATCACAAGAGACATTGCCCTTGTGGCAAACAAAGAAACGGTGTCAGGTGCCTTGAAGAATATCATTCTTGAGGCAGGCGCTCCGCTTCTTAAGGAAGCACAGGTGTTTGATTTATATGAAGGTGATAAAATGGAAGAAGGCAAGAAATCAATTGCTTTCTCATTGAAATATGCTGACCCAGAGCGAACACTTACAGACGAAGAAGTAACAAAGGTTCATGAAAAAGTGCTTTCAGCGTTGGAAGAAAAAAGTGGAGCAGTATTACGGGGATAATTATGAAAAAGCCAGCTTTCAAGCTGGCTTTTTTGATTAGATTTTCGATTCGCCGATAAAATTTAATTTTCGCCGATAAATGAATCCAAATCGCCGATAACTCTGCTGGATTCGCCGATAAACCTCTAAATTTCGCCGATAAGTTTTTGAAGTAAGAACGAAAACAACAGATCCAATTTGCTGACACAATATTTTAACAAATTTCGTCAAAATTCAGCAGGGTTTTTACTTAAATTACTAGAATTTTATAAGCATTATCGAAAGGAGTGATTGTTTTGATCGTAAAAGCAAGGACAATTCCATTAAAACTTCTCATTTTGGCAGCTATTTTACGGCGGCTTCCGCTGAGTCACGAAAAATATCAGGCAATTTTAGAGGAATTCAAGAGGAGAGAGGCAGGATACCAAGGGGAGGTATCACTCGATTACTACTACCGATATCTGCCACCCCAAAAATACAGAATTCTCCACGATTTAAACCTCCCAGACGGTGATTACAACTGCCAAATCGACACACTTCTAGCTACTCCAGAATCCATTCTAATTGTCGATGTAAAGAATATGACCGGCAAATTAATTTTTGACACCGACAATCAGCAGTTTATTCAAATCAATAACGATAAAGAAAAAGGTTATCCTGATCCAATCGCGCAAGCTGAGAGGCATAAAGAATATATTCGAAAATGGCTTGCAGCTAATGGGTTCCCACCAGTTCCAATAGATTATCTAGTGATCATCGCCAATCCTTATACTACATACGTAATAACCGTCCCAAACGCCCGTAAAGTGAAGCCGCGTGTATGCAAGGCCGATGCATTTCTCAGTAAAATGCAAGTTTTTGAAAAAATGTATCCCGACCCAGTCCTCAGTGAAAAAGACCTTCGAAAGCTTTGCCGACTCCTTATTAAATTGAATACCCCGCCGACAAACTTTCTTCTATCTAAATATAGGATTGATCGGTCCGAAATACTTCCTGGCGTCCACTGCCCCAAATGCAAGCATCTTCCAATGATTCGTAAAAAACACAAATGGTACTGTACACGCTGCGATTTTTATTCTGTAGATGCCCATTTAGGAGCATTAATGGACTATTTTCTATTGTATGAGATGAAAATTACGAATAAGCAGTTTCGAGAGTTTGCACGATTAGATTCAGAAGATACCGCCAAAAGGTCACTTCATAATGAAAAACTTAATTATTACGGGACGAAAAAGGGCCGAGTTTACTATCCGAGAGTATTTCCATGGTGAGAAAATCAGATTCGCCGATAAAATTTAAATTTCGCTGATAAATGTATCCAAATCGCCGATAACTGTGCGAGATTCGCCGATAAATCTCTAAATTTCGCCGATAATTAAATTTGTAAATTATTTAAATAATATTAGTTAAAATAATAAAAAAATCTGCCCCACAATACCATGCTGGGGCAGATTTCTCTATTTCGTATATTTCTCAAAGATTTCATCATATTTTTTTGCCAAATCAAAGTCTAAATCCGTTAATCCGCCAGCGCTCCAAGAGGTTATCCGCAAAGTTACTAATTTATAGTCTATTGATATAAACGGATGATGCTGTTGTTCCTCCGACAACTGGGCAATTTCATTCACAAAGGCAATTCCTTTTAAAAATTCCCGAAAAAGGTACCTTTTTACAATAAATTTCTCATCTAAATTCCAGCCGTCTATACCGGCAACCGATTCAGTAATTTCATCGTCCGTTAATCTCCGCATTCAAAAACCCTCCTAGCTCCTCTTCTTACGAACAAGCGCCATTGCTTTATCTGTATTCGCAAAATGCAGCTTTACAAATGAACCAAGGCTGTCGCGGCCCTTTTTCAAAATAAGCTTTGCTGCGGCTTCATCAACGAGAGAACCGGCCCCTTTAGGAATCCGGAAACCAGCGGCTTCGCTAAGCTTATCGATATATTGAATAAACGCGTACCGTGCTAGTATACTGGCAGCCGCCACTGCCAGATGGATCCCTTCTGCTTTCGTACTAAAATAAACATTTTCCCTTGCCATAGCCCTCTGCCCTTTTATATGCTGAAAATACGTGCTTGGCTGGACAAATTGGTCAATTAAAATGGCATCTGGTTTTTCGGGAGTAATTTTCTCCAAAACCTTTAAGATCGCTTGATTATGAAGCAGGGCCTTCATTTTTCCTTGCGACATCCCGGATGCCTGCACCTGATTATATTTTTCATTCTTTAATGTCATTAGGCTAAATGGAACAACATCCTTGATGACCTTGGCAATCTCAATGATTTTCTCGTCATTCAAATCCTTTGAATCACGAACTCCTAATTCTTTTAATAGCGGAATATGTTCTTTCTTCACGTAAGCGGCTACTACCGTTATTGGTCCAAAAAAGTCTCCAGTACCTACCTCATCGGAACCTATTACAGACATTTGTCCAATATTTGCAGGAACATCGCCTTTGGCGGCCGACTGCTTTCCGGCAGCCCGTGTTTTGCCTGCCGACACAGCACTCTGAGTTCCCGCTCCCCGCCACCTTTCAGCTTCCTTCTCACAATCATTCCCTTGAAAAAGCACCTTTCCAGATTGATAAGCTGTAATGGCACAGCCGGAGGTTTTAGCTGCAAACACACTGCCAGGGGGATTCTTTCCTAAAACCTGTTTTTCATAAAATTTTTTCATTTCATTAATCGTATTTTTTTCACAAATTAATACAACTTGTCCCATAATTTAACACCACATTTCTTTTGACTTTTCCTGTTCTGTCTATTCGTGTTATGATATAGTGTAGGATTCTTTGATTGGAGGCATTAACGTTGTCGAATATACAGAAAAACAGAATATCCATTGATATTTTTGGAACTCAATACGTCATATTGGGAACAGAAAGTAAAGATCACATTCGTCATGTCGCATCATTAGTTGACAATAAAATGCGCGAAATCAGTTCCAAGAATCCGGGGTTAGACGTAAACAAACTGGCTGTTTTAACAGCGGTAAATGCAGTCAATGATTATCTTAAAATGAAAGAAGAACTAGAACGACTGCAAACAGAACAACAAACGGAAAAGGAATTATAAAACATGTTAGATTTAGCTATTATCATTTTTCTTGTTATTGGTTTTCTTGTTGGCCTAAAAAGAGGCTTCATTTTACAGCTTGTTCATTTAACAAGTTTTATTATCGCATATGTAGTTGCCTATTTGTACTATGATGAGTTTGCCCCGAAATTAACACTTTGGATTCCATATCCTTCCTTTGGGGATGATCCAACATTAAAAATTTTAACAGACTCCAGCGATATGGAAACGGCTTTTTACCGGGCGATTGCTTTTGTGATTATCTTTTTTGCTGTAAAAATCATCTTGCAAATTATTGGTTCAATGCTTGATTTCGTTGCTCATTTACCAGTTCTTAAGCAATTAAATGTTTGGGCTGGCGGGGTTTTCGGCTTTTTAGAAGTCTATTTAATTATATTTATTTTATTATATATAGCTGCCCTCATACCGATTGAACAGTTCCAAACAATATTAGATCAATCGTCTCTAGCAAAGGCAATCGTGAACTACACTCCGGTCCTATCCGAACAGATTAAAGGCTGGTGGATCAATTATACAGCTGCGTGAACTTCTCTGTAGCAGAGAAGTTTTTCTATTGTCTAGCTCCAGCGCCCAGCCCCTCTCGCCTCTAGGTCACAAGCCAAACCATCGAAAAGGTAAAAAGCAACCTTTCGGCTGGCTCGCCTTGTGCTATGCCTGAGACTAATGAAGGCGCTTATGCTTTTCTTTTAACGGGCAAAATAAAATGTGATGGAGGCAGGTGGATATCATGAAAGTGAATAAAAAAGAATTAGTACATCTTTTAGAGATGATTGCGATTTATATGGAATTAAAAGGGGAGAATCCCTTTAAGGTATCAGCTTTTAGAAAAGCGGCAAACGCTTTAGAAGCGGATGACCGAAGTTTATCGGAAATTGAGGATTTTACCGCAATACCCGGGATTGGCAAAGGTACCGCTGCTGTTATTGATGAATACATAAGTGAAGGTACTTCATTAGTATTAAAGGAGCTTAAAGAACAGGTGCCCGCAGGCTTAATTCCGCTTTTGCAGCTGCCGGGGCTAGGCGGTAAGAAGATCGCAAAACTGTATAAGGAATTAGGCATTACAGATGTTACGAGTTTAAAGGAAGCATGCGAAGCAGAGAAGGTTCAAGGACTTGCTGGTTTTGGAAAAAAGACAGAAGAAAAGATTTTAGCAGCGATTGCCAATGTCGGAACAAGACCGGAACGGCTGCCGCTGGCGTATATGCTCCCTGTCGCAGAACAAATTGAAGCAAGCCTGGCCGCAATTAAAGAAATTGATCGATATTCCCGGGCTGGAAGTTTAAGACGGATGCGGGAGACGATAAAGGACTTGGATTTTATCATTGCGACCACCGCGCCGGAAACGGTACGTGAGCATTTATTAACATGGCCAAACATAAAAGAGGTTATTGGAGCCGGTGACACGAAGGTTTCATTAGTATTTGAGCTGGATTATGATGTTTCTGTTGACTTCCGTTTAGTAAAACCGGAAGAATTTATTACCACACTGCACCATTTTACCGGGTCAAAGGATCATAATGTCCGCATGCGCCAGCTGGCAAAGGAACGCGGTGAAAAAATAAGTGAATATGGCGTTGAAAACAGCGAAACGGGAAAAATATTAACATTTACTTCCGAAGAGGAATTTTTCAAACATTTTAATTTGCCGTTTATTCCACCTGAAATTCGCGAGGATGGGAATGAGGTGGATACGTTTTCCGCTGAAGAAGGATTAATCGAATTATCCGATATAAAGGGCGATCTTCATATGCATACAACATGGAGTGATGGGGGCCATTCAATCGAAGAGATGGTGGAAGCATGCCGGGCAAGAGGCTACCGCTATATGGCGATTACAGACCATTCGCACTATTTAAAGGTGGCAAACGGACTGACCCCTGAGAGGCTGTTAAAGCAAAATGATGAAATTAAGAGGTTAAATGAAAAATATGATGATATCCTGATTTTATCAGGGGTGGAAATGGACATCCTGCCAGACGGCACATTAGATTATGAGGATGATGTGTTAGCGGAGATGGATTTTGTCATTGCCTCGATTCACTCTGCTTTTACTCAGTCAAAGGATAAAATTATGGAGCGGTTAAAGACAGCCCTAAGGAATCCGCATGTTGATTTAATTGCCCATCCAACCGGACGAAAAATTGGCCGCCGTGATGGCTATGATGTCGATCTTGATTTACTGATTGAACTGGCAAAGGAAACGAATACGGCCTTAGAACTGAATGCCAATCCGAATAGACTTGACTTAAAGGCGGAATATTTACGGAAAGCTCAGGAGGCAGGGGTGAAAATTTTTATTAATACCGATGCCCATCGAAAGGAAACATTAAACCATATGGAAATAGGTGTCTCAACGGCAAAGAAAGGCTGGATAAAAAAATCAACGGTCCTTAACACACTGGAACCGCATGAATTGCTTGATTTTTTGCATAATCGACATGACCAATAGAGGAGGGTTAACCTCATGCAAGATAGAGTTTTAAAGGTGTTAGAATTTACTAAAGTAAGAGAACAGCTTCTTGAGCATGCAGCTTCACCGCTTGGGAAAGAAAAAATAACAAATTTAGTGCCGTCCACGGATTTCACAGAGGTTGTGAAACTGCAGGCAGAAACAGATGAGGCTGCTACTGTTTTTCGAATTAAAGGGAATATCCCGCTATCGGGTATTCATGATATTAGACCGCATATTAAGCGCTCTGTCATTGGCGGTGTTTTAAGTCCTCATGAGCTGATGCAAATTGCCAGCACGATTCATACGAGCAGGCAGATGAAGCGTTTTATTGAGGAAATCAACGAAGACCGCACGGAAATCCCCATTTTAAAGGGGCAGGTTGACCAGATTATTCCATTAACTAATCTTGAGCAGGATATTAAGCAAGCAATCGATGAAAGCGGCGAGGTTTTAGATGGGGCAAGCGAAATCCTCCGTTCCTTAAGGCACCAGCTTCGATCAAATGAAGCCCGAGTACGCGAGAAATTAGAAAGTATGATTCGTTCTTCGAATGCTCAAAAAATGTTGTCTGATACCATAATTACAATTCGTAATGACCGTTTTGTTATTCCGGTTAAGCAGGAATACCGCGGACATTACGGCGGGGTCATTCACGATCAAAGTTCTTCAGGGCAAACCTTATTTATCGAACCGCAGGTCATCGTTCAATTAAATAATCAGCTGCAGGATATTAGAGTGAAAGAACAGTTAGAAATTGAACGGATTCTTATGGAATTATCGGCTAAAGCAGCAGAGTATGAGAACGAACTGCAAATAATTGTGAGGGTCCTGGCAAATTTAGATTTTGTTTTTGCAAAGGCGAGATATGGAAAAAAAATCAAAGCAACTATGCCTGCGATGAACGATCAAGGCCGCATTTCCTTATATAAAGCAAGGCACCCATTAATACCGATTGATGAGGTCGTGGCAAATGATATTATGCTGGGCCAAGATTATACAACTATTGTGATTACCGGACCGAATACGGGCGGAAAGACTGTTACGTTAAAAACCCTTGGCTTATGTTCACTTATGGCCCAGGCCGGCTTGCAGGTGCCGGCACAGGATGGTTCAGAGCTTGCCGTCTTTGATGCTGTCTATGCTGATATAGGTGATGAACAATCGATTGAGCAAAGCTTAAGTACGTTTTCGTCCCATATGGTGAATATTGTGGATATTTTAGATAGAGTGGATTATAACAGCCTTGTCTTGTTTGACGAGCTTGGTGCTGGTACCGATCCGCAAGAAGGTGCAGCACTGGCGATTTCGATATTGGATGAAGTTCACCGGATGGGAGCGAGGGTGGTTGCCACTACTCACTACCCTGAATTAAAAGCCTACGGCTATAACCGTGAAGGTGTGTTGAATGCCAGTGTTGAGTTCGATGTTGAGACATTAAGTCCAACCTATAAACTATTGCTTGGCGTACCCGGCCGCAGTAATGCCTTTGAAATTTCGAAACGCCTTGGCCTAAACGACCGGGTTATTACCAATGCACGGTCACATGTCAGCGAAGATACCAATCAAATTGATAAAATGATTGCTTCACTTGAAGAAAGTAAACGGCAGGCAGAAATCGAGCAGCAGGAAGCGCGGGATTATTTAAAGCAGGCAGAAAAACTTCATAAAGATTTGCAAAATCAGATGATTGAATTTTACGAGAAGAAAGATTCCATGCTTGAAAAAGCGGCTGAGAAGGCTGAAGAAATGGTCGATGAAGCGAAAAAAGAAGCCGAGCAGGTGATTCGCGACCTTCGCAAGATGAGAACGGAAAAGCATGCTGAAATTAAAGAACATGAACTAATTGATGCAAAAAGGCGTTTAGAAAAAGCTGCCCCGGAGGTAACGAAATCTGCTAAGTTAGCGGATAAGAAAAATAAGAAGCATAAGTACATGCCGGGGGATGAGGTAAAGGTTCTTACATTTGACCAAAAAGGGACCTTAGTGGATCAAGTATCTGATAATGAGTGGCAGGTTCAGATTGGGATTTTAAAAATGAAGGTCAAAGAAAAGGATATGGAATATCTCGGCGCACCCGCCGTGGTTAAGGAGACAAGACCGCTTGCAATTGTTAAAGGAAGCGATTCTCATGTTAAACTAGAATTAGACCTGCGCGGGGAACGCTATGAGGATGCGCTGTTAAAGGTAGAAAAATATATCGATGACGCGCTCCTGGCAAGTTATCCCCGTGTATCGATTATCCATGGCAAGGGAACAGGTGCCTTAAGACAGGGAGTTCAGGAGTATTTGAAAAACCATCGTTCAGTTAAGAAAATCCGCTTTGGCGAGGCAGGTGAAGGCGGAACGGGTGTGACGGTAGTTGAATTTAAATAATGTCCGGGGAGACTTTTCAATGAACCAGTTTTGGGAAAATGAGTATATTCAAATCGCAGCCTATTACAGTGTGGTTATTTTATGCATAATTGTTTTTTTGGCAGTCTTTGAATTAGTCACAAAGTATAAAAATTGGGAAGAAATTAAGAGGGGCAATGTTGCCGTCGCCATGGCAACTGGCGGAAAAATATTCGGTGTTGCCAATATCTTTCGTCATACGATTGAAGAGCACACTTCCCTGGTTTCGATGGTTGGCTGGGGGATTTATGGATTTTTCTTATTATTAGTCGGCTATTTTATCTTTGAATTTTTAACACCAAAATTTCATATTGACGAAGAAATTCAAAACGATAATCGGGCTGTAGGAATGATTTCAATGATCATTTCAGTTGGATTATCTTATGTGATTGGGGCAGGGATTTCTTAAGGAGAGAATGAAAAAGTGGAAACTTTAGCTAAAGTATTGATTGGATTATGCGGCTTATTTTTGCTGATCGGAATTATTTATCTTGTGTTTTTTGCTTGAGAAATAATGCTGCGGGAATGAGCTGCATTCATTAAAAACATCGCTGGACATGGTCTTTCCAGTGATGTTTTTTTGTGAAAACGAAGTGAGGTAATTGCGGGAATTATCTGAACGTTTAATTGTTAATTAGGAGGTACTGTACTATAATAGAAATAGAAATTGGAATTTTTTAAAAGTTAATAAAGGTAATTGTTGGTTAGAGCGGAAGGCATGTGACTCCCTGGAATGCCCTCGGAAAGCGGAGTGCCTGGAGCAAAAATCAACTGATAGTTAATTAAAGAGGAGGTTTATGAATGACGGAGTCCAAACCGTGGTTGAAATTGTATCCTAAAGAAATTCCTGCCTCAATTGACTACACTTTAGATCCAATCCAACAGCATCTAGAAAATTCAGCTGAGAATTTCCCGGACAAAATTGCCATTCATTTTATGGGTAAAGAAATAACCTTTAAGCAATTATATGAAGATGCTGTGAATGTTGCTGGTTATCTGCAAAAACATTTAGGTATTGAAAAAGGCGACCGTGTTGCCATCATGCTTCCGAATACTCCTCAGGCTGTAATTAGTTATTTTGCCATCCTCCTAGCTGGCGGGATTGTCGTTCAAACAAACCCATTGTATACGGAACGCGAGCTTGAATACCAAATGAAGGATTCGAAAGCAAAAGCAATCGTTACTCTTGACATCCTCTATCCACGAGTTACTAAAGTGATGCCGCAAACAGAATTAAAACACATCATCGTAACTACTATTAAAGACTACTTGCCGTTTCCAAAAAATCTTGTTTATCCCTTCATTCAGAAAAAACAATATGGAATTGTTGTAAAAGTAAAGCATGACGGTAATTCTCATCTTCTTTCTGAAATTTTAAAAATGAAACCAATAGAATTAACAAAATATGAGATCAATCCCGCCGAAGATTTGGCTTTATTGCAATACACAGGCGGAACGACCGGTTTTCCAAAAGGTGTGATGCTGACTCATAAAAATTTAATGGCGAATACCATAATGAGCGAAAAATGGATTTTTAAATGTAAACCAGGTAAGGAAACCATTTTAAGTATTGTCCCATTCTTCCATGTTTACGGAATGACGGTTTGCATGCTGCTATCGGTGAAAATGGCCTGTAAAATGCTCATCATGCCAAAATTTGATGCACTGGACACGTTAAAGCTGATTCATAAACAGCGTCCAACTCTTTTTCCGGGAGCACCGACAATTTATATTGGGCTGCTCAATCACCCAGATTTAAAAAAGTATGATCTGTCCTCTATTGATGCTTGTATTAGCGGATCGGCACCGCTGCCGGTAGAGGTCCAGCAAAAATTCGAGGAAATTACAAACGGCAAGCTCGTGGAAGGGTACGGTCTAACAGAGGCCTCACCGGTAACTCATTCAAACTTTTTATGGGATGTTGAAAGAGTGAAAGGCAGTATAGGTGTTCCATACCCCGATACAGATGCGAAGATAATATCCTTAGAAACCGGTGAAACCATGCCTCCTGGTGAAATCGGTGAAATCGTTGTTAAAGGTCCGCAAATTATGAAGGGGTATTGGAATCGTCCGGAGGAAACTGAAGAGGTGTTAAAGGATGGATGGTTGTACACAGGTGACTTAGGCTATATGGATGACAAAGGCTATTTTTACGTTGTTGACCGAAAGAAAGATATGATTATTGCCGGGGGGTTCAATATTTATCCAAGAGAAATTGAGGAGGTTTTGTACGAACATCCAGACGTACTTGAAGCAGTTGCTGCCGGAGTTCCGGATCCATACCGAGGTGAAACAGTAAAAGCCTATATTGTCTTAAAAGAAGGCTCAACAGTTACTTCGGAGGAAATGAACCAATTTGCACGAAAGTTTCTGGCTGCCTATAAAGCACCGAGAATTTACGAATTTAGAAAAGAACTGCCAAAAACAGCCGTTGGAAAAATTTTAAGAAGAACGCTAATTGAAGAAGAAAAGAAAAGAATAGACGAAGAGAATAAAAAGCATGCTTGAACAGATGATTCACTTATTTTTTTTTTGAAAGAAATGCTTGTCCTCCTCCTTTTTATAAAAATTCTGAAAAAATTCACCTTGTATTTCTTGACAGAAATAGATATACTAACTATTATAAAAATATGAATGATGATTCATTCATATTTTTATATTTATTAAATTAATATTATTCCTTAAAGGGGATTTAGTCAATGAATAAGTCTAGACCAAAATATATGCAGATTATTGATGCAGCAGTGATTGCCATTGCAGAAAATGGCTATCATCAGGCGCAGGTATCAAAAATCGCGAAGCAGGCGGGAGTTGCGGATGGGACTATATATCTTTATTTTAAAAATAAAGAAGACATCCTTATTTCTCTCTTTAAAGAAAAAATGGGAAGTTACATTGAAGAAATAGATAAATTAATAGCAGGAAAACAGACTTCGACGGAGAAGTTATTAATGATGATTGAAGCTCATTTTGATTTGCTGTCTAAAGATCATCATCTTGCCATCGTAACACAGCTGGAATTGCGCCAATCAAATAAAGATTTGCGAATGAAAATTAATGAGATTCTAAAAGGTTACTTAAAGGTGATTGATAAAATTCTTATTGAAGGCAAAGAAAAGGGTGAGTTTTCAAGCAATCTCGACGTTCGTCTTGCCCGGCAAATGGTTTTCGGCACAATTGACGAAACTGTTACGTCATGGGTGATGAATGAAGAAAAGTATGACCTAAAGGCCCTGGCACCCCCAGTCCACCAGCTGCTAATTAATGGATTCGGAGGCCGCTAGAGCACAGTTCTTATTTAAGGGAGGGGATTCTCTAGAATGGAATATTTAAAGTGGTCTAGTGAAGACAGTATTGCCACCATCACGATTCAGCGTCCCCCGGCAAATGCGCTTTCATCTGGTCTTTTGCAAGAATTGTCTGCAGTGCTTGATGAAATCGAACCAAATCGTGATATCAGGGTAATCGTTATCCATGGCGAGGGACGCTTTTTCTCAGCAGGTGCGGATATTAAGGAATTTACCACGGTCAACAATGCTGAAGGATTTTCTGATCTTGGAAAATTCGGACAAGATTTATTCGACCGAATGGAAAAGTTCCCTAAACCGATTATTGCAGCGATTCATGGGGCGGCACTTGGCGGCGGCCTAGAGCTGGCAATGGCCTGTCATATCCGCTTGGTAAGTGAATCGGCGAAACTAGGACTTCCGGAGCTTCAGCTTGGATTGATTCCAGGGTTTGCCGGGACACAACGCCTGCCAAGGTATGTCGGAACTGCAAGAGCAGCAGAAATGATGTTTACTTCTGATCCGATTACCGGTCGAGAGGCAGTTCAATATGGTTTGGCAAACCATGCCTATCCTGAAGCGGAAGTTTTGGAGCAGGCATATAAGCTGGCAAGAAAAATTTCAAAGAAAAGTCCTGTTTCTGTTCATGCAGCTATTAAACTTTTAAACTATGCCAAGACAGAAGAGTTTTATGAGGGAATGAAAAAAGAAGCTGAGTTATTTGGAAAAGTCTTTGTGTCCAATGACGCTAAAGAGGGCATCCAGGCCTTTATTGAAAAAAGGGAGCCGCATTTCAAAGGTGAGTAAACTTACCTGTATAATTGGATTTATGTTAATTTCATATAATTTTTACAACCAATTTTCAAAATCTTTAAAACTAAACGAATGTTTTTATTTCTAGGAGGGAGCGAGACCATGAACATTTATGTGCTAATGAAAAGAACTTTTGATACCGAAGAAAAGATTGCCTTAAGCGGCGGAAGAATCAACGAAGATGGTGCAGAGTTCATCATCAATCCATATGACGAGTATGCAATTGAAGAAGCGATTCAAGTCCGTGATGCTAATTGCGGCGAAGTAACCGTTATTTCTGTGGGTAATGAAGAAGCTGAAAAACAATTACGTACTGCGCTTGCAATGGGTGCTGATAAAGCAGTCCTAATTAATACAGAGGACGATGTTGAAAATGGCGACCAGTTTACAACTGCGAAAATTCTTGCTGAATACTTAAAGGATAAAGAAGCTGATTTAATTTTAGGCGGCAACGTTGCAATTGACGGCGGGTCTGGTCAAGTAGGTCCTCGGGTTGCTGAATTACTTCGTATTCCTTATGTAACTACTATTACTAAATTAGAAATTGACGGCAGCGATGTTACTGTAACGCGTGATGTCGAAGGGGACTCAGAAATTATCGAGACAAGCCTGCCGCTTTTAGTTACAGCGCAGCAAGGTCTTAATGAGCCGCGTTATCCTTCACTTCCAGGGATAATGAAGGCGAAGAAGAAACCGCTTGAAGAATTAGAATTGGATGACCTTGATCTTGATGAAGATGATGTTGAAGCGAAAACAAAGACAATCGAAATCTATTTGCCGCCTAAAAAAGAAGCAGGGAAAGTTTTATCTGGCGAACTGTCTGACCAGGTAAAAGAACTTGTCAATCTTCTTCACACTGAAGCTAAAGTAATTTAATCGTTCATTTCATAAAACTTGTATACAGGAGGTAAACTCATATGTCTAGAAAGGTATTAGTATTAGGAGAAGTTCGTGACGGTTCATTACGAAATGTATCGTTTGAAGCAATTGCTGCGGCAAAAACTGTGGCTGAAGGCGGAGAAGTTGTTGGGGTTTTAGCCGGTGAAGCTGTAAGCGCTTTAGGAGCGGAGTTGATAAGCTATGGTGCCGACCGTGTAGTGGTGGTTGAAGATGCAAAGCTGTCAAAGTATACTTCTGACGGTTTTTCACAAGCATTATTAGCTGTTATTGATCAAGAACAGCCAGAAGGTTTAGTGTTTGGACACACAGCTCTTGGAAAAGACCTTTCTCCAAGAATTGCAGCGAAGCTTTCTTCCGGTCTCGTTTCTGATGCCACTGCTGTTGAAGCAGCAGGTGGAAATATCGTGTTTACTAGACCAATCTATTCTGGTAAAGCGTTTGAGAAGAAAGTTGTAACGGATGGCTTAATTTTTGCAACAGTACGTCCCAACAACATCGCTCCATTAGAAAAAGATGAATCAAGAAGCGGTGAAGTTTCTTCCCTTTCTGTTGAAATTAAAGACCTTCGCGCTATCATTAAAGAGGTAGTAAGAAAAGCAGCTGAAGGTGTTGACTTAAGTGAAGCAAAAGTAGTCATTTCCGGAGGACGCGGAGTAAAAAGCGCAGACGGTTTTAAGCCGTTAAAAGAATTAGCGGATGTATTGGGAGGAGCAGTAGGAGCTTCCCGTGGTGCATGTGACGCTGAATATTGTGACTACTCACTGCAAATTGGACAAACGGGAAAAGTTGTTACGCCAGACCTTTACATTGCTTGCGGAATTTCCGGCGCAATTCAACACCTTGCTGGTATGTCCAATTCTAAAGTGATCGTTGCAATTAATAAAGACCCTGAAGCAAATATCTTCAAAGTAGCAGACTACGGCATTGTCGGGGACCTATTTGAAGTTGTTCCAATGTTAACGGAAGAGTTTAAGAAATTAAAGGTTCATCAATAATAACAAAATTTGGGGCGAGCGGCGCGCAGAGGCGATCGCTCGTTTTTTGTATAGCTCCATTAAAACAGGGGAAAATACTTTCGAATCATATTATTAGCGTGATTTTTTAAACGATGTTATACTTTCGTTAGTATTTGAAGAAACATATAGGAGGTTACTAAAATGGCTATTTCACACGTAACAGATCAAAATTTTACTGCTGAAACAGGCTCTGGCTTAGTGCTTGTTGATTTCTGGGCACCATGGTGCGGACCTTGTAAAATGATTGCACCAGTTCTAGAAGAACTTGATGCAGAAATGGGCGATAAAGTAAAAATCGCTAAACTTGATGTGGATGACAATCCACAAACTGCTTCTAACTTTGGCGTTATGAGCATTCCGACTCTAATGGTGTTCAAAAATGGCGAAGTAGTTGACAAAGTTGTCGGCTTCCAGCCAAAAGAAGCACTAGCAAGTGTACTTGAAAAACACATTTAATCTCAATTTCTTAAAAAGCCTTTGCTGGAAATTTATCTGGCAAAGGTTTTTTATTTTTCCCAAGGGAATCCACTTTCATTTAATGAAGGTTTGCATTAATATTTATAGAAAAGAGTGACGGGGAGGAGTGGCCGGAATGAATGAAACGATTAAGCAAAAATTGACACTGCTGCCTGACCAGCCTGGCTGCTACTTAATGAAAGACCGTCAAGGAACGATCATTTATGTTGGTAAAGCCAAGGTGCTTAAGAACCGGGTTCGCTCATATTTTACAGGATCGCATGACGGAAAAACACAACGGCTTGTTCAGGAGATTGAGGATTTTGAATATATTGTTACCTCTTCAAATATTGAAGCGTTGCTCCTTGAACTTAATTTAATTAAAAAGTATGACCCGAAATACAATGTCATGCTTAAGGATGATAAAACCTATCCATTTATTAAGCTGACAGCTGAAAGACATCCAAAGCTCATCATCACAAGAAAAGTGAAAAAGGATAAAGGAAAATACTTTGGGCCATATCCAAATGTTGGTGCAGCAAATGAAACAAAAAAACTTTTAGATAGGATTTACCCGCTGCGAAAATGCTCAACGCTGCCTGACCGGGTTTGTTTATACTATCATTTAGGACAGTGCCTGGCACCGTGTGTGAATGAGGTAAGTGAAGAGCAGTATAAACAAATGACAGATGAAATTACCCGTTTTTTAAATGGCGGTTATAAGGAAATTAAAAAAGAACTGACGGAAAAAATGACGGCTGCTGCTGAAGATTTGGATTTTGAACGGGCAAAGGAATATCGCGATAAAATTATTCATATTGAAACAATCATGGAAAAACAAAAAATCACCATGACCGACTTTACCGACCGTGATGTATTTGGCTATGCGGTGGATAAGGGATGGATGTGTGTTCAGGTCTTTTTTGTTCGTCAGGGGAAAATGATTGAACGGGATGTCTCTATGTTCCCAATTTATAATGAGCCGGAGGAAGAAATTCTAACGTTCCTTGGCCAGTTTTACCAGCAGGCAAATCATTTTAAACCAAAAGAAATTCTCATCCAGGATGATGTAGATTTGCAGATGGCTGAACAGCTGCTTGCGGTAAAAGTTTTGCAGCCACAGCGTGGTCAAAAGAAGGATCTTGTCAAAATGGCCATCAAAAATGCTAACATTGCGTTGAATGAAAAGTTTTCACTCATTGAAAAAGATGAGGAGCGGACGGTCAAGGCCGTTGAAAATTTAGGAGAACTTCTTAGAATCTACACACCGCACCGTATCGAATCCTTTGACAATTCCAATATTCAAGGTACTGATCCGGTCTCGGCAATGGTTGTCTTTATTGATGGAAAGGCAAATAAACGAGAATATCGGAAGTATAAAATTAAGTCGGTTCAAGGCCCTGATGATTATGAATCAATGAGGGAAGTTACCAGAAGAAGATACACCAGGGCGCTGAAGGAAAATCTTCCACTGCCTGATTTGATCATCATTGACGGCGGCAAAGGGCATGTGGAGGCGGTCAGAGATGTGCTTGAAAATGAACTTGGCATGGATATTCCATTAGCAGGACTTGTGAAGGATGAAAAACATAGAACATCACAGCTTTTATATGGAAATCCACTAGAAATAATCCCGCTTCCACGAAATAGCCAGGAATTTTATTTATTGCAAAGAATTCAAGATGAAGTCCACCGTTTTGCGATCACCTTTCACAGGGAAACACGAGGGAAAAGCGCATTCCAATCGATGTTGGATGATATTCCAGGGATTGGTGAAAAACGAAAAAAAATATTGTTGAAGCATTTCGGCTCTGTTAAAAAAATGAAGGAAGCAACTAAAGAAGAATTTACGGCATTAGGACTGCCGCATCAAGTTGCAGAAGAATTAATAAAAAAATTACAGTCATAGATGATTGTCAGATAGTTTTGCCTATGCTATAATTGATGAAAATTTAATTACTATCACTTTTAAAAGCTAAAGTGAAGGTAGAGGTGCGAGCTTCAATAGTAAAGGTTCTGAGAGGGATGAGCTTCGAGGAAGAACTTTGAAAGGGTATGTTCGCCGAAGCGGAGAAAGACTCATTGCTTTCTTTGCTGGTCCTGTGTTGAATAAATACCGGATTGTCAAGACTAATGTCTTGGAGAGCTATCTTTCATTGTCTGCACAAGAACTTTTTCTTCGTGTTTATCAAAGCAATGGGATAATCTCTCATTGCTTTTTTTATTGTGAAAAGATAGTTCAGCATCATTAACTGAAAGTAGGGGAAGAGATGGGATTAATTGTCCAAAAATTTGGCGGCACTTCCGTTGGGAATGTTGAACGAATTTTAAATGTAGCAGGGTGTGTAAAAGAGGAAACCGAAAGAGGCAACCAGGTAGTTGTAGTTGTCTCCGCAATGGGGAAAACAACCGACCAGCTTGTGAACATGGCAAAGGAGATTTCAGTGCAGCCAAGTAAACGTGAAATGGATATGCTCCTTTCAACTGGTGAACAGGTGACCATTTCATTATTAGCGATGGCATTAAAGGAAAAGGGACTGGATGCTGTTTCTTTCACCGGCTGGCAGGCGGGAATTGTCACCGAGTCTGTTCACGGAAATGCACGAATTACCAACATCAAAACTAAGGCAATTGAGGAAGAGCTTGAGAATGGAAAAGTTGTAATTGTGGCCGGGTTCCAAGGAGTAACCGAAACCGGAGAAATTACAACTCTTGGACGCGGCGGATCAGATACAACAGCCGTAGCGCTTGCTGCCGCTTTAAATGCCGATAAGTGTGATATTTATACGGATGTAACGGGGGTATTCACCACTGACCCAAGATATATTCAAAGCGCCAGGAAGTTATTATCAGTTTCCTATGACGAGATGTTAGAGCTTGCCAATCTTGGGGCAGGGGTACTCCATCCAAGAGCTGTGGAATTTGCGAAGAACTACAAGGTTCGCCTTGAGGTCCGTTCAAGTATGGAAAAAGTAGAAGGAACAATTATTGAGGGGGAAGCTACTATGGAACAGAATTTAGTGGTAAGAGGTGTTGCATTTGAGGATGAAATTACCCGGGTAACGGTAATTGGTCTTAGCAATTCTTTAACGAGCCTGTCGACTATTTTTACAACATTAGCTAATAATCATATTAATGTGGATATTATTATCCAAAGTACAACAGAAACGGGAGCATCAAACTTGTCATTCTCGATTCATACAAATGATTGGCTTGAGACATTGAATGTTTTAGAAGACAACAAGGCCGTCTTAGGCTATGAGCAGCTTGATGCGGAAAATAAATTGGCCAAAGTATCCATTGTCGGTTCTGGAATGGTCTCAAACCCAGGCGTAGCAGCTCAAATGTTTGAAGTACTTGCCGCAAACAACATCGCCATTAAAATGGTCAGCACATCAGAAATCAAAGTATCAGCAGTCGTGGAAGAAAAGCATATGCACAAAGCAGTAGAAGTATTACACGAAGCCTTTAATCTTGGAGAATAAAACATAATAAAAAGAAAAACCGGTGTCAGGCACCATGTGAATTTTTCACATGGTGCCTGACACCGCGTCTTTTTGATCCCATTTGACGGTGAAGCGGACTTTGTTGGATTTTTTTACTGGATGTTCAAAGGTTTCGGTGATGACTTGTTTTTGCAGTTCGATTTGCTGGGCGAGGAAGCCGGCTTCGAGCTGGAAGAATTGTTCTGCTTTTGATTTTACGCGTGACACAATAAGCGGACTGTTCAGCTCAAATTCCATCTCGTTTTTCGTTTCTTTTTTGATTTCAAGATGGCCCCACGAGGCTTGTTCAAAAAATTCAACAATTTGGTCGTAATGATCTAACGGATATTTTCTTCCAAGGAGTTTACCTGCCCAATATAAAATCTCGGGAGTATCTTTCCCTAATATTTCAGGTAAGAGAATTTCCCGGATTAATTCATAACCGAACATGGAAATAGACCTTGGTTCATTAGAATGTACTAATTGATTAGCAGCTGTGCTTTCTTTCACATGTTTCCCCTCTTTCTACCATTCTATTATATACAAATTGGCTTAAGTATCAGTACAGTTTTTTTAAAAAGGGTTTTGATTAGGGGGATCATTATTTTCCAATATTTTTATCTTAATCACTATGATAATTTATCATTCCCAAATGAGGTTGAATTTCTTCCGTAAGATATTGGAAAAATATTAGTGGATGATTGCGGAAACCGCAAAAATAATGACCCTGGAAAGTATATTTTTTGCCGCTATTACACTATCAATATATTTAAAATATTTTATTTAAACATGAAGATTTATGTATCCGTTTCCTTGACGCTCTAAGATGATGGGAGTACAATGGACATGTCACATAATTGTCACAGTGATGCTAAGTTTTGGGGGTAAATATTGGGAACAAACTTAGCGTCATGGAAAAATTTAAAGGGGGTACGTTTGATTAATGACGAGTAGTCGCGAGTTCTTTAATCGGAGATTGCATTCATTATTAGGAGTTATTCCTATCGGTTTATTTTTAATTGTGCATCTCACAGTCAATCACCAAGCAACAGGAGGAGCGGAATCATTTAACAAAGCAGCAAATTTTATGGAAAGTTTGCCATTTCTGCAGGTCCTCGAAATTTTATTAATCTTCTTACCATTATTATACCATGCGATTTATGGTCTTTACATTGCTTTTACAAGCAGTGGTAACACTGGAAGATTTGGCTTTTTTAGAAACTGGATGTATCTTTTGCAGAGGATCACTGGTGTGCTGACTCTTATTTTCATTGCATGGCACGTTTGGGAAACACGTATCGCTATGATGTTTGGAACACCGCTTAATTATCAAATGATGGAGGATATTTTTTCTTCACCATTTATGATAGTTTTTTATGTTGTTGGAATTATTTCAGCGGTTTTCCATTTTGCAAATGGATTATGGTCATTTATGGTTAGCTGGGGTATTACTGTAACTCCACGCTCACAAGTGATTTCTACCTATGTAACTATGATTATTTTCGTAGTTCTGGCCATTGTAGGAATGCAAGCTGTATTTGCTTTTGTTTAAAAAGGTTATGAACGGAAAAATATTGGATTTAAGATATAGGAGTGAGTTACGATATGAGTAAAGGCAAGGTGATCGTAGTCGGCGGTGGTTTGGCTGGCTTGATGGCAACGATTAAAGTTGCAGAACATGGAACACCTGTAGAATTATTTTCACTTGTTCCGGTTAAACGCTCTCACTCTGTTTGTGCCCAAGGTGGTATTAATGGAGCAGTAAATACAAAAGGTGAAGGGGATTCACCATGGATCCACTTTGACGATACAATTTATGGCGGAGATTTCTTAGCAAACCAGCCTCCGGTTAAAGCAATGTGTGAGGCAGCACCTGGAATTATTAATCTATTTGACCGTATGGGAGTTATGTTTAACCGTACCCCAGAAGGGTTACTCGATTTCCGGCGCTTTGGCGGAACACAGCATCACCGTACTGCATTCGCTGGGGCAACAACAGGGCAGCAGCTATTATATGCATTGGACGAGCAGGTTCGCCGCCACGAAGTAGCTGGTCTTGTAACAAAGTACGAAGGCTGGGAATTCTTAGGTGCAGTAGTAGATGATGATGGTGTCTGCCGCGGTGTTGTTGGGCAAGATTTGAAAACAATGGAAATCAAATCATTTAGCGCTGATGCAGTAATTATGGCTACTGGCGGCCCTGGAATCATTTTTGGTAAATCTACAAACTCCGTTATCAACACCGGTTCAGCAGCATCTATTGTGTACCAGCAAGGTGCTTATTACGCGAACGGTGAGATGATCCAAATTCACCCAACAGCGATTCCTGGTGATGACAAACTTCGTCTAATGAGTGAATCTGCTCGTGGGGAAGGCGGACGTGTTTGGACATATAAAGATGGTAAGCCATGGTACTTCTTAGAAGAGAAGTATCCAGCATACGGAAACCTTGTACCACGTGATATTGCAACACGTGAAATTTTCCATGTCTGCGTTAATGACAAATTAGGAATTAACGGTGAAAACATGGTATACCTTGATTTATCACATAAAGATCCGCATGAATTGGATGTTAAGCTGGGCGGTATCATTGAGATTTATGAAAAATTTGCTGGCGATGACCCACGCAAAGTTCCAATGAAGATTTTCCCTGCTGTTCACTATTCAATGGGCGGTTTATGGGTTGATTATGATCAAATGACAAACATTCCTGGTTTATTTGCTGCGGGCGAGTGTGATTATTCACAGCACGGTGCAAACCGTTTAGGTGCGAACTCCTTGCTATCTGCTGTTTACGGTGGAATGGTGGCAGGACCAAATGCAGTAAATTATATTTCAGGACTAGAAAAGACCTCTGATGCTGTTTCATCTTCTGTTTTTGATCGTCATGTAAAAGAACAGGAAGTTAAATGGAATAGCATTATGTCCATGGATGGTACTGAAAATGCGTACGTTCTTCATAAAGAGCTTGGCGAATGGATGACAGATAATGTTACCGTTGTTCGTTACAATGATAAGCTATTAAAAACGGACGAAAAAATTCAAGAGTTATTAGAGCGATATAAGAAAATTAATATTAATGATACGGCAAAATGGAGCAACCAAGGAGCTGCTTTCACTCGTCAATTAGAAAATATGCTGCAATTAGCTCGTGTTATCACAATTGGTGCGTACAATCGTAACGAGAGCCGTGGTGCTCACTATAAACCTGATTTCCCTAAACGTGATGATGAAAACTTCATGAAAACAACAATGGCGAAATTTGTTGATTCTAGTTCTGCTCCAGCTTTCCATTACGAGGATATAGATATTTCCTTGCTTAAGCCGAGAGAGCGCGATTACACGAAAAAGCACTAAGAGAAAGGGGAGTAGGAAACAATGGCAGAAACAAAATCAGTGAAATTTATCATAACTCGTCAAGATACTCCAGAATCTGCTCCTTACGAGGAGACGTTTGAAGTTCCATATCGCCCGAATATGAACGTCATTTCAGCATTAATGGAAATTCGCAGAAATCCTGTGAATAATAAAGGACAAGCTACACCGCCTGTTACTTGGGAAATGAACTGTCTGGAAGAAGTTTGCGGTGCTTGCTCAATGATTATCAATGGGAAGCCGCGTCAAGCTTGTTCGGCACTTGTGGACAAACTGGAGCAGCCAATTCGTTTGGCGCCAATGAAAACATTCCCTGTTGTTCGTGACCTTCAAATTGACCGCAGCAGAATGTTTGATTCTTTAAAGAAAGTAAAAGCCTGGATTCCAATTGATGGAACATATGATCTTGGACCTGGACCTCGTATGCCTGAAACAAAACGTCAATGGGCATATGAATTATCTAAATGTATGACTTGCGGTGTATGTTTAGAAGCATGTCCAAATGTGAATAGTAAATCAAACTTTATGGGACCTGCTGTCTTCAACCAAGTTCGTTTATTTAATGCTCATCCAACAGGTGCCATGAATAAAGCTGAACGTCTTAACGCTTTTATGGAAGACGGTGGAATGCAGGGCTGTGGTAACTCACAAAACTGCGTTCAATCATGTCCTAAAGGGATTCCAATTACAACTTCTATCGCAGCCGTTAACCGTGATGCAACACTTCAATCATTTAAAAATTTCTTCGGAAGCGATAGAGTCTAATAATAACAAAAAGGCCTTCTTATCCTACCTTTTGGATTTGAAGGTTTTTTTGTTTTTTTCTATAAAAAATTACTATCCAACAAGTAAATATAGTCACTCCCTATGCACACTGCACATATGATATGGTGACTAAATATATACCCACCCCCGGTGCATAACTGGCGAAGGCAAGGAGGGTTACAATACTTGAAGGAGAATGAATATACTCACAAGCCATTACTCACCAAACGAGAAAGGGAAGTATTCGAACTGTTAGTACAAGATAAAACCACAAAAGAAATCGCTGGTGAATTATTTATAAGCGAGAAAACGGTTCGGAATCATATTTCGAATGCAATGCAAAAGCTTGGTGTTAAGGGGCGATCACAAGCAGTTGTAGAACTCCTTCGTATGGGAGAACTAGAACTTTAAACATGGCCGGCTTCCGTAAGGAGGCCGGTTCATGCTTTTTAAAAGACACTTATTTCCTGATTTATAAGTTTATGCATGCCTTTTTGCAAGATAATGAAAAATCTTTAGTTTTGCTTGAATTTTTTGCGGAAAAAGTAGAAAATAAGGACAAGCTGATAGATTCAATAGTTTTTTAGGAGAAGCATATTTTAGGAGTGTAAAAATACATGAAACTCGAAAATTTCGAAAGTATAAATGGAGACATTGTTGCCAATATTGAAAAGGATTTACGTTATATATCGGGGATTATCAAGCAAAAAGGCAGGGAAATGCTAAGCAATTATAAAATTACTCCGCCGCAATTTGTTGCACTTCAATGGCTCTTTGAGGAGGGTGACATGACGATCGGTGAACTTTCCGGTAAAATGTATTTGGCATGCAGTACAACAACCGATTTAGTCGATAGAATGGAGAAAAACCTTTTGGTTGAACGGGTGAAAGATCCACATGATCGTCGGGTTGTTCAAATTCATTTGCTCGACGAGGGCAAAAGAATTATCGATGAAGTAATCAAGAAACGTCAGGTTTATTTGGCGGAAGTACTAAAAGACTTCTCAAGCGATGAGATTCAGCTTCTCCAAACTAATCTTGAAAAACTGCATCAAGTTATGCGTTAACGTGAAAACTCGCTAGGAACCAATTTGTTAGGGGACAGAAAGCGAGTTGATTTTATGAATAAAAATGAGGCGAGAGGTTTGAAGCAGGCAATCGGTGTGATCGATTCCGGTGTTGGCGGGTTAACAGTTGCTAAGGAAATTATAAGGCAGCTTCCGAATGAAAAGATCATTTATTTAGGAGACACGGCACGCTGCCCATATGGTCCAAGAACGACAAAAGAAGTAAAAAAGTTCACGTGGGAATTGACAAATTTTTTATTAGAAAAAAATATAAAAATGCTGGTAATCGCCTGTAATACGGCAACGGCTGCGGCATTAAATGATATCAGGAAAGAGCTTACCATTCCTGTCCTGGGGGTTATTAATCCTGGAGCCCGGGCAGCGGTCAAAAAAACGAAGAATTACCGCGTTGGTGTTATCGGTACAGAAGGAACGGTGAAAAGCGGAGCTTATGAAAAGGCATTGAAGTCGCTAAATAGCCGGCTGTTTATTAAAAGTCAGGCCTGCCCTAAATTTGTCCCAGTGGTAGAGAGCGGCGAATATGATGGCCCAATCGCTGAGAAAATTGTCAGTGAGGCATTAAAGCCATTATTGGATCAACATTTAGATACATTAATATTAGGCTGCACGCATTACCCCTTACTTGAACCATTGATTAAAAAGGAAATGGGTGCGGACGTGAACGTTATTAGTTCGGGGGACGAAACAGCCCGTGAGGTCAGTGCGATCTTAGAATATAAAGGACGGCTGGACACGGGTGAAAAGGAGCATTTACACGAATTTTACACCACTGGTTCAACGTGGATTTTTTCAAAAATTGCATCCCAATGGCTTGGAGAACTTTGCCAGGAAATACAAGTGAAAAAAATTCATTTACAATAACCTCCTTTCATTAAGGAGGTTATTTTTTTAAAAAAAATGATAGTTTTGTCCAATTTTTCTTTCTGAATGCGGTCTAATTTTTTTCATAGGCTCGTATATATGATAGTACAAACTGTCTTTGGGGGGAAAAATATGTTTAAACATAAGGGGAAAATCCTGGGATACACTGTACTTACTTCGACCATCATGTTGTCCGGATGCGGTCTATTAGGCGGTGAAACAAAGCAGAAAATCGATCCGCCGAAAACAATATCAGTCACTGATCAAAAAGAAAGCGAGAAGCAGCCGGCAGAAAAAGCTGAAAAAACGATTAAAACGGAACTGTACCTGATTGATAAAAGCGGCTATGTAGTACCGCAGACACTAAACCTGCCAAGAACTAAATCTGTTGCAGCACAAGCTCTCCAATATTTAGTTGCAGGTGGTCCCGTCACGGACATGATTCCAAATGGATTCAGGGCGGTTTTACCTGAGTCCACAGACCTTTCTGTAGATATTAAGGATGGTGTGGCAACAGTTAATTTTTCAAAGGAATTTAAAAACTACCAGCCTGAAGATGAGATGAGAATTCTTCAATCCGTTACTTGGACACTGACTCAATTTGATAATGTAAACTCAGTAAAACTTAAAATGAATGGTCATGAATTAACAGAAATGCCTGTCAAGGGTACCCCAATTAACGAAAACCTCTCAAGGGCTTCCGGGATTAACTTTGATACAGCAGATGTTACGGATATTACCAATACGAAGCAAGTGACTGTTTACTTCATTGGCGGCGAAGAGAATGCATATTACTACGTTCCAGTTACCCGCAGGGTCAGCAATAACCAAAAAGATAACGTTGCTGCCGCTGTTAATGAGTTAATTAAAGGACCAAGCGAAAAATCAAACCTCGTTTCTGAATTTATGCCAGATGTAAAACTGCTTAATCAACCGAAATACGAGGATGGCAAGGTTACATTAAACTTTGATGAGAATGTTTATGGCAGTTTTGAGGAAAAAGTGATTTCCCAGCACCTGCTTGATGCTCTTGTCCTCACGTTAACTGAGCAAAAAGGAATTGAAAAAGTAGCAGTCCAGGTGAAGGGCAAGGCTGAAATAAAGAACGAACAAGGGAAAAAGCTTTCTGAACCTGTAACGCGTCCAGAAAAAGTCAATACAGGTAGTTTTTAAAAAAGTATTTTTGATATACTATATAATGGACTGAGAGAGGTTGGCTTTTGCACAGCCTCTTTCTTATTTAGTAAAAAAAGTGCTTTGGAATGAAGGAGGAAAACATTGTGCGTGTTGATGGAAGAGAACCGCTGCAATTAAGACCGATACATATTGAAACGAATTATTTAATGCACCCGGAAGGCTCGGTACTCATATCGGTAGGAAATACGAAGGTAATTTGTTCGGCCAGTATTGAGGACCGAGTCCCTCCTTTTATGAGAGGAGAGGGAAAAGGCTGGATTACAGCTGAATATTCGATGCTCCCGCGGGCTACTGAAACGCGAAATATCCGTGAATCCTCTAAAGGCAAGGTTTCCGGCAGAACAATGGAAATTCAGCGATTAATTGGCCGCTCGTTACGGGCAGTAGTCGACCTAGGAGCAATTGGAGAACGAACTGTCTGGATTGATTGTGATGTCATTCAAGCGGACGGCGGCACAAGAACTGCCTCCATTACGGGTGCATTTGTAGCCATGACATTGGCTTTAAACGGACTGGCTGAAAAACGCTCGCTAGCGAAATTCCCAATCACTGATTACTTAGCTGCAACCAGTGTGGGAATTCTAAAGGATGAGCAAGCTGTTTTAGATTTAAATTATGCTGAGGACTCTAAAGCCCATGTTGATATGAACGTGGTGATGACTGGCAGTGGTGAATTTGTCGAATTACAAGGTACGGGCGAAGAATCGACATTTTCCTATGAACAGCTGCAAGGTTTATTGCATGCTGCCCAGGAAGGACTTATGGAACTATTTGAGCAACAAAAGGCGGCCCTAGGTGAAGAGATTACGAAAAAGATTGAAGGGCGCAGGAAGAAATAGGGTAGTGAAATAAGAGATTTTAAAGTTGTAGATAAAATAGCAAAACTCGCAGATATATTGTCAAAGTCGCAGATATCTTGGTCAAACTCGCAGATATCTAGCTTAAACCCGCAGATATATTTTATAAAATGCATATAAATTATCCTATTTTAATAAAAAAAGAGGGGTTTACAATGAAAGAAGTTATTATTGCTACAAAAAATCCCGGAAAAGCGAGAGAATTTGAGCATATTTTTTCTCCGCGAGGAATTGCAGTGAAAACTTTGCTGGATTTTCCGGAATTTCCAGAGGTAGAGGAGACTGGATCAACGTTTGAGGAAAATGCTGTGTTAAAAGCAGAAGCAGTTTCTAAAGCATTACATAAAATGGTCATTGGTGATGATTCAGGGCTGATGATTGACGCCTTAGAAGGCAGACCTGGTATTTATTCTGCCCGTTACGCAGGCGAACCTAAAAACGACGAAAAAAATATAGATAAAGTGTTAACAGAACTAAATGGGGTCCCAGAGGAGAATAGGACGGCAAGGTTCTACTGTGCCCTTGCAGTTGCTGTTCCAGGGCAGGAAACTTTCACGGTGGCAGGCACCTGTGAGGGACGGATTCTTGAGGAACGAAGAGGAACCAATGGATTTGGCTATGATCCGATATTTTTAGTTCCAGACAAAGGTGCGTCCATGGCCGAACTTTCTTCTGATGATAAAAATAAAATCAGCCACCGCGCCAATGCATTGAAGAAATTAGATGAAGTGCTCGATTCCCTTCTGGAAAGAGCTGATAACTCATGAGTAAGGTGCTTATTGTCAGTGATAGTCATGGATTAACGAAGGAACTCGAAGCTATTAGAGAAAGGCATCTTCAAGAGGTAGATTTACTGATTCATTGCGGTGATTCACAGCTGATGCCAGATAATAAAGCCATATCTGGTTATTTTACTGTAGCCGGGAATTGTGATTTTGGAAGTTTTCCAGATGAACTGATTTCCGATGTGGCCGGTAAAAAATTCTATATTACTCATGGGCATCGGCAGTCTGTGAAATCATCGTTAATGAGTTTAAAATATAAAGCACAGGAAGTCGGCGCTGATATCGTTTGCTTCGGGCATTCACATGTATTAGGGGCAGAGGTCGTAGACGGCACTTTATTTGTTAATCCCGGCAGCATCCGTATGCCGCGAGGACGTGCTGAAAAAACATATGTTATTCTTGAGCTGCTGGACAATGTAGTCAAAATGTCAGTTTATGAATCAAACGGACGGCAGATCGCAGGCTTGGCAAGCGAATTTGAACTAAGAAAATGAACGGGGGAAGCGTCCCCCGTTAGTTTTAAAAAAATAATAAAAAAGCTGTTGACTTTTAGGTAGTGCGATAATATAATAAATCTTGTCCTTGATAAACAACTTACCATGTCCCAGTAGCTCAGCCGGATAGAGCATACGCCTTCTAAGCGTACGGTCGGGAGTTCGAATCTCTCCTGGGACGCCATACTACATACCAGACTTTTAAACTCACCATAGTTGGTGGGTTTTTTTCATTGACCTTAAAAACAGGACAAGCTGCTCCTATGCCCATGTCCCCAAGCATCATAGCTCGATTCTCGCTCAATACAGGTTTCACTTTTCCGCTCAAAAATGCTAAACTAAATTTCATCAAATAGCCAAAAGGGCGGATTAATGTTATGAAAAAAAGGGAACGCGTCAAGAGAAAAGATAACGTGGTATTCTTCCCCGGAATCGAAAAAAGATTAACAGACAAAGGGATAGAAAGCCTTCATAATAAAAAATTTAATGATGCAATTTATCTCCTTGAGGAGGCACGGGAACACGACCCGGACAAGGAAGAAATTTTAATAGGATTGGTGATGGCTTATTTCGAAGCAGGGGCTTTCCAAAAGGCAAAGGTACTTGCAAGAGAGATACTTCATAAAGGGATCGGTGACTATTTTCAAATGGTCGATTTGTATTTAACGGTACTGATTCAGCTCCACGAGTATCAGGAAATTATAACAACAATAGAGGCCCTGCTGGATGAAAAAGAAGTACCGCCTGAAAAGTATGACCATTTTCTCACCATCCTGCAATTCAGCCAAAAAATGACGTTAAATCATAATCAGGATCTAGTCGAATCAACAGATTCTAGTATTAATGATCAAGAGCTTGGACTTTTTTCGCAAAATAATCTTAACGAACAAATGATGTTAATATCAAGCCTGGCTGACAAAAATATCCGTCCTTTTATTAATGAAATAGAAGAATACTTAAAGGCGGAATCCGGGCATGCATTTCTCAAAACAATTCTGTTAACCTTGTTAAAAGAACAAGAAATTGACAGAACTATTACGTTCAAAAAATTTGCTGCTGTACAAAAAGTAGTACCAACTGAGCTTCCGGAAATTAAGGAACAGCCCAAAATGCTTAAGGTAAAAGCGGCAATAGGGAATCGGCTTGAAAGCACGAATCCAGTCCTTTATGAAAATATCATGTCGTTAGTAGAGCGCACTTTTTTCATTAGTTATCCGATGGAGTTAGAGCCGGAAAGCGCTGCTGCCTGGGCTGCTGCCTTTCATTTACTGGCTGACGATTACCATGGAATTGAATCGGATATAACTGAACTAGCTGAGGAATACGAGGCTGAATCTGAAGAAGTTGAGCAGGCGAAAAGCCAAATTGAATTAATTGAGAAAATTTCTTATCCCAATCTATAACCTAGGCTGTTGAAAGAAACAAATCCTGTGGTATAATGTAGGGGTTGCATTGTGTAAAAATATATATTTTACATTAAAAAATGGGACATGACTTGCTGGACAAGGACATTTCCACGAATTTGATTCGTAACGAATGAAATGAAATAGATGTTGGAGGGAAACAGTATGACTGCAAAATGGGAAAAGTTAGAAGGGAACCGCGGCGTTCTTACAGTTGAAGTTAGCGCTGAAACAGTTAACAAAGGCTTAGATGCGGCATTCCAAAAAGTTGTTAAACAAGTAAATGTACCAGGATTCCGTAAAGGGAAAGTACCTCGTGGAATGTTTGAACAGCGTTTCGGTGTAGAATCACTTTATCAAGATGCACTTGATATTATTCTTCCAGAAGCATATGGCGATGCAATCGAAGAAACAGGAATTGAGCCTGTAGATCGTCCTGAAATCGACATTGAGCAAATGGAAAAAGGAAAAGAATTAATTTTCAAAGCAACTGTAACTGTTAAGCCTGAAGTGAAATTAGGCGAGTACAAAGGTCTTGAAATTGAAGAAATAGATTCTGCTGTTACAGATGAAGATGTTCAAAAAGAGCTTGAAACATTACAAGGTCGTCAGGCTGAGCTTGTAGTAAAAGAAGAAGGAACGGCTGAAAACGGTGATACAGTTGTGATCGACTTTGAAGGTTTCGTTGATGGCGAAGCATTTGAAGGCGGCAAAGCTGAAAATTATTCACTTGAGCTTGGTTCTAATTCATTCATCCCTGGCTTTGAAGAACAGCTTGTTGGCGTAGCTGCTGGCGAATCTAAAGATGTGGAAGTATCATTCCCTGAAGAATATCATGCTGCTGAACTTGCAGGCAAACCAGCAACCTTTAAGGTTACTGTTCATGAAATTAAAGGAAAAGAACTACCAGCGTTAGATGACGAGTTTGCAAAAGATGTTGACGAAGAAGTGGAAACATTAGATGCATTAAAAGAGAAAATCAAAACTCGTTTAGAAGACAGCAAAAAGCATGAAGCAGAACACCACCTAAGAGATTCACTTGTAGAAAAAGCTGCTGACAATACGGAAGTTGAAATTCCGGAAGTTATGATTGAAAACGAAGTAAACCGTATGATGCAAGAGTTCGAACAGCGCTTGCAAATGCAAGGTATGAACCTTGAGCTTTACTTCCAATTCTCAGGTCAAGATGAGAAGGCTCTTCGTGAACAAATGAAAGAAGAAGCTGGAAAGCGTGTGAAAATCAACTTAACTCTAGAAGCAATTGCAAAAGCAGAAAACATTGAAGCTACTGATGAAGATGTTAATGCTGAACTTGAAAAAATGGCTGCAATGTACAACATGACAGCTGATAACATCAAAGCTGCTCTTGGCGGTACTGAAGGTATCAAAGGCGATCTTAAACTTCAAAAAGCAGTAGAATTTCTTATCGCAAATAAGAAGTAATGATTATATTCCCACAAGGCACGATATTTAGTCGTGCCTTGTTTTATACATTTTTTGAATTACATATTATAATTAGATCAGGGAACATTTTTAACAATAGGCAGGAAAAATGAAATTCCAAAGCGAATTAATAATTCCAAGAAATTTAAGATTTATTTTTAAAAAATATGGCTAAGATTAATGAGTACATTATTTTTAAATCGAGTTTTCACAAACAGCGCTAACATATAACAATAAAGCTTTTTATTTCCGGTCTATTGACTAAATGTGATACAATGCAAAATACATACTATTCAATCAATATTCTGTTAGTGAAACCGATTTATAATAATGGGATCTTAGTTTCAAGGGGTGAAAGGTTTGTTTAAATTTAATGATGAAAAAGGACAATTAAAATGTTCGTTCTGTGGTAAAACCCAGGATCAAGTCCGAAAATTAGTAGCCGGACCTGGAGTTTATATATGTGACGAATGTATCGAGCTTTGTACGGAAATCGTTGAGGAAGAGCTTGGATCAGAAGAAGAAGTAGAATTTAAAGATGTTCCCAAGCCAAAGGAAATTTGCGAAATTCTCGATGAATATGTAATTGGGCAGGATAAGGCTAAAAAGGCGTTATCTGTTGCCGTTTACAATCACTACAAACGCATTAATTCTAACAGCAAAATTGATGATGTGGAGCTTTCAAAAAGTAATATCTGTATGATTGGACCTACAGGAAGCGGTAAAACATTATTAGCGCAAACATTAGCGCGGATTCTGAATGTTCCGTTTGCGATTGCGGATGCGACTTCCCTAACAGAAGCTGGTTATGTTGGCGAAGATGTCGAAAATATCTTATTAAAATTAATCCAAGCTGCTGATTACGATGTAGAAAAGGCGGAAAAAGGGATTATTTATATTGATGAAATCGATAAAATTGCCCGTAAATCCGAGAACCCTTCCATTACACGCGATGTTTCCGGTGAAGGCGTTCAGCAGGCATTATTAAAAATTCTAGAAGGTACGGTTGCCAGTGTTCCTCCGCAAGGCGGCAGAAAGCACCCGCACCAAGAATTTATCCAAATTGATACAACAAACATCTTATTTATTTGCGGCGGTGCCTTTGATGGTATCGAGCCAATTATTAAACGCCGTTTAGGTCAGAAGGTTATTGGTTTTGGTTCTGATTCAAAGCAAGTAGAAATTTCTTCAAAAGAGCTTCTTTCAAAAGTGCTTCCTGAAGATTTATTACGCTTTGGCTTAATTCCGGAATTTATCGGTCGTCTTCCGGTAATTGCCAGCTTAGAGCAATTAGATGAATCAGCATTGATTGAAATTTTAACAAAGCCAAAAAATGCGCTTGTAAAACAATATCAAAAAATGCTTGAAATCGATGATGTTGAGCTGGAATTTGAAGAAGGTGCATTGCAGGAGATTGCTAAAAAAGCAATTGAACGTAAAACAGGTGCCCGCGGTTTACGCTCGATTATTGAAGGCATTATGCTGGATGTCATGTTTGATCTGCCATCTCGTGAGGATATTACAAAATGTATTATCACAAAGGAGACAGTTGAAAATAACAGTGTACCGAAGCTTATTTTAGAAGATGGAACCGTGATTGTAGAAGAAAAATCGGCTTAGTTTATATGGAAGACCCGGCAAAGTTTGCCGGGTCTTTTAAATTTTTTTGTTTATTCCTCCAGCCTGCAGGAAATACTTATTATTATCAATTGAGTATGGCGCAGGAGGAATTGAGATGAGTTGGACGGGGATTGCCTTATTTATACAGCTTTTTTTTGGAATAATTATTGGACTATATTTTTGGAATCTGTTAAAAAATCAACGGACCCAAAAGGTTTCGATCGACCGGGAATCACGAAAAGAAATGGAACAGCTCCGGAAGATGAGGTCTATTTCCTTAACCGAACCACTTTCGGAAAAAGTTAGACCTTCAAGCTTTCAAGATATCGTTGGTCAAGAGGACGGCATTAAATCATTAAAAGCAGCTTTATGCGGTCCGAACCCGCAGCATGTCATCATATATGGCCCTCCGGGAGTGGGAAAAACAGCTGCAGCAAGATTAGTATTAGAAGAAGCGAAAAAGAATACGAAATCACCTTTTAAGCGGGAATCTGTTTTCATCGAATTAGATGCGACAACTGCCCGGTTTGACGAGCGGGGAATCGCGGACCCATTAATTGGTTCTGTGCACGATCCAATTTATCAAGGAGCAGGTGCGATGGGGCAGGCGGGGATTCCGCAGCCAAAACAAGGGGCGGTGACAAATGCCCATGGCGGAGTTTTATTCATCGATGAAATTGGGGAACTGCATCCGATTCAAATGAACAAGCTGTTAAAAGTTCTAGAGGACCGTAAAGTATATTTAGAGAGTGCTTACTATCACGAAGAGAATACACAAATTCCCACGCATATCCATGATATTTTTAAAAATGGACTGCCGGCTGATTTCCGCTTAATTGGGGCTACGACAAGGACACCAAGTGAAATACCGCCTGCAATTCGCTCCCGCTGTATGGAAGTCTTTTTCCGTGATTTAACACAGGAGGAAATTGTAACGGTAGCGAAAAAAGCCGCATCCAAGGTCAATATGGAAATTAATGAATCTGGTGTCCATACCCTTTCTACATATGCAAGAAATGGCCGCGAAACCGTTAATATGATTCAAATTGCCGCAGGCTTGGCAATTACGGAAGATCGTAATTTTATCAAAGATGAAGATATTGAATGGGTCATCCATTCCAGCCAGATGACACCGCGTATGGAACGGATGATCAACGAAAATGCACAAATTGGGCTTGTGAATGGACTAGCTGTTTATGGTCCGAATTCGGGAGCGCTGCTTGAAATTGAAGTAACTGTGATCCCGGCAAAAGAAAAAGGAACCATTAACATTACTGGTATTGTTGAAGAGGAAAGTATTGGCGGACAGGGGAAATCAATTCGCCGCAAGAGTATGGCGCGAGGTTCTATTGAAAATGTTATCACCGTTTTACGTTCGATGGGTGTACCAGCAAATGACTATGATATTCACGTGAATTTCCCTGGAGGAGTGCCAATTGACGGGCCATCTGCAGGAATTGCAATGGCAACAGGGATTTACTCCGCCATCTATAACATACCAATCGACAATACGGTGGCTATGACAGGTGAAATCAGTATCCACGGCAACGTGAAGCCTATTGGCGGCGTGTATCCAAAGGTAAAGGCAGCGAAGAAAGCAGGGGCACAAACAGTCATCATTCCGGAAGAAAATATGCAAAATATTTTAAATGAAATCGAAGGTATTCATATAGTTCCGGTTACGCACCTGCATGAAGTATTTGAAACTGCCTTAGTGAATAACGTGGCAAAACATAATGTTATTCCAGCCTCTATTGAATTAACGAAAAAGGAATCCATCTAAAACTGGAAGAAAAAACTTCGGTTTGTTAACGAAACAAGCCGGAGTTTTTATTTGGTGAAAAGGGGATTATAACATTATAGTGAAATAGTCGTCCTCAGTTTAAATTAGACACTAAAAAACAAATAAGATAGAATTGTACAAAGACTATATTTATTGGAGGTGCAGTACTTTGACGAATAAGAACGAAATGATCGTCCCCCTCCTGCCGCTTCGAGGCTTGCTTGTTTATCCAACGATGGTCCTACATCTAGATGTCGGACGTGACCGGTCAGTACAGGCACTTGAAAAAGCGATGGTAGATGACCATTTAATTTTTTTAACAACACAAAAGGATGTATCTATTGATGACCCTTCAGAAGAGGACATCTACAGGTATGGAACCTTAACAAAGGTTAAGCAAATGTTAAAGCTGCCAAATGGGACTATTCGCGTATTGGTAGAGGGACTAAAGCGGGCAGAAATTGAAACTTTTTATGATGAAGAAGAGTATTATTCCGTTCAAATCCTCACATATGAAGACTCTGAAACAAAGGATATTGAAGATCAAGCATTAATGAGGACGATGCTTGAGTATTTTGAACAGTACATAAAATTATCAAAAAAAATATCAGCAGAAACCTTTGCATCTGTTGCTGATATTGAAGAACCTGGCAGAATGGCGGATATTATCGCCTCCCATTTGCCAATTAAGCTGAAAGAAAAGCAGGAAATATTAGAAATAATCGATGTTAAACAAAGAATGAACTATGTCATTAATATTATTCATAATGAAAAAGAAGTGCTAAACCTTGAGAAGAAAATTGGCCAGCGGGTAAAGCGCTCAATGGAAAGAACGCAAAAGGAATACTACTTGCGTGAACAAATGAAGGCTATTCAGAAAGAATTGGGCGATAAAGAAGGAAAAACAGGTGAAATTGCAGATCTGACGAAAAAAATAGAAGAGGCCGGCATGCCGGAACATGTTCTCCAAGCAGCAATGAAGGAGCTGGACCGTTATGAAAAGGTCCCATCCAGTTCAGCAGAAAGTGCTGTTATCCGAAATTATCTTGAATGGCTGATTTCACTGCCATGGTCTAAAAAGACAGATGATGATATAAACATCCAGCGAGCTGAAAAGATTTTAAATGAGGATCACTATGGTCTTGAAAAAGTGAAAGAGCGTGTCCTTGAGTATTTAGCAGTCCAAAAACTGACGAATTCATTAAAAGGACCGATTCTCTGTCTTGTCGGACCTCCAGGTGTTGGTAAAACCAGCTTAGCCCGGTCCATTGCAACATCGCTTAATCGTAATTTTGTCCGCATTTCGCTTGGAGGCGTCCGCGATGAATCTGAAATTCGCGGTCACCGTAGGACTTATGTCGGAGCAATGCCGGGCAGAATCATCCAGGGGATGAAAAAAGCAAGAACGATTAACCCGGTATTTTTACTTGATGAAATTGATAAAATGTCCAGTGATTTCCGCGGTGATCCGTCTGCAGCGCTGCTAGAGGTATTGGATCCGGAGCAAAACCATAATTTCAGCGATCATTATATTGAAGAAACATATGATTTATCAAAGGTTATGTTTATTGCTACGGCAAATAATCTCGCAACGATTCCTGGTCCGCTGTTAGACCGAATGGAAATTATCTCAATTGCCGGCTATACCGAGCTTGAGAAAGTGCATATTACACGCGACCACTTACTTCCAAAGCAGATTAAGGAAAATGGACTGTCAAAAAGTACATTGCAGGTTCGGGACGATGCGATTTTAAAAATTGTCCGCTATTATACAAGGGAAGCCGGTGTTCGAAATCTCGAGCGGCAAATGGCGACAATCTGCCGGAAAACAGCAAAAATTATCGTTTCCGGTGAGAAAAAACGTGTTGTAGTAACGGAAAAAACGGTCGAAGAATTTTTAGGAAAACCAAAATTCCGTTATGGCCAGGCAGAAACGGAAGACCAAGTTGGCGTTGCGACTGGTCTTGCTTACACAACGGTTGGCGGAGACACGCTGCAAATCGAGGTTTCTCTTGCTCCAGGTAAAGGAAAACTTGTTTTGACCGGTAAATTAGGCGACGTTATGAAGGAATCCGCTCAGGCTGCGTTCAGCTATGTTCGTTCGAAAGCTAAGGAATTAGGCATTGATGAGAATTTTCATGAAAAATATGATATCCATATCCACGTACCTGAAGGAGCAGTACCAAAAGATGGACCATCAGCTGGAATTACCATCGCTACGGCACTCGTTTCAGCATTAACTGGCAAGCCGATTCGACGTGAGGTAGGAATGACTGGGGAAATTACATTACGCGGCAGAGTACTGCCAATTGGCGGGTTAAAAGAAAAAACCCTAAGTGCCCACCGTGCCGGTCTAACAAAAGTCATTTTACCTAAGGATAACGAAGTGGATATTGAGGATATTCCGGAAAGTGTCCGCAGTGAATTACAATTCGTTCCCGTTTCACATGTCGATGAAGTGTTGAAGCATGCCCTTTTAGAAGGTGATGCAAGATGAAGGTAACAAGTTCAGATATTGTCATTAGTGCGGTAAAGCCGGAGCAGTACCCGGAGACTGATTTACCGGAATTTGCTCTAGCCGGTCGTTCAAATGTCGGAAAGTCGTCGTTTATTAATAAAATGTTGAATCGTAAAGGGCTTGCGAGAATTTCCTCCAAGCCCGGCAAAACACAAACTTTAAACTTTTTCCTGATTAATGAAGTGCTGCATTTTGTCGATGTTCCTGGATATGGTTATGCTAAGGTATCGAAGACAGAACGTGCTGCTTGGGGAAAGATGATTGAAACATACTTTACGACCCGCCAGCAGCTGCGGGCTGTTGTCCTGATTGTTGATTTGCGCCATCCTCCAACCGAGGACGATGTGATGATGTATGATTTTCTAAAGCATTATGAAATCCCCTGCATCGTAATTGCAACGAAGGCCGATAAAATTCCAAAAGGGAAATGGCAAAAGCATTTAAAGGTAACGAAAGAGACACTAGATCTTGAAAAAGGCGATCACATGGTCATATTTTCATCCGAGACAGGTGAAGGAAAAGACAAAGCGTGGTCGATTTTAGAAAGTTATATGTAGAACCAAAAAGTAAAGGTGTCAGGCACCATGTGAAAAATTCACATGGTGCCTGACACCTTATTTTTTGTTTATTTTTTTCGTTTTAAGAGAAAATAAATACCAACAACGATTAGCAGGGCGGGCCAAAATTTCCAAATAAAACTCATTCCGCTTTGCAATAATCCGAAATAGCCGGCAATCTGATCATAAAACAGCATTAGCACTGATATGATGAGAAAGAGGAATGCTTGAAATAGGCCAGTGTTTGTTCTTTGAAAGCGTAAAAAGAATCCTATTGAGATAATGAGAATTAGCATGCCGATATGGTTATGCGGCCAGAAATCGATTCTTCCTACCAGCTGGAAATGAAGCCCGAAGCCAAACATGATAACCCCGGGCAGAACAGCCTCAGCATCATTTGCCCAATAACCCTGCCCTAAAAAGGCGGCCCCGACAATCATAATCAAGGTTGGCCAAGTCGAGTATGCTTGGAAAAGAGCAATGCCTGTCTGCTGTAATAAAAAGTAGGCACCGAAGCCAATTAGAATAATACCAGGAAAAATACGTTGGTTTTTCATCGTAAACACCGCTTCCAGAAAGGTTCACTTGAATCCTGTCGAATTTTTTGATACTGTACATAGGGAGATAAAATATTTAAATATGTTCTATTCAATTTCCTATATTAACATATAGTTCATTTTATGTTCACATTTTTTACGAAGAAAGCGAAAAAGGACATGGTATAATCATACTAGTTATTACTGTCATCATTTTTGGGGGTGTCTTGGACAAATGCATATTTTAGTGATCGGCCTTAACTATAAAACTGCCCCTGTAGAAATCCGTGAGCGGTTGACATTCAATGAAACCGATCTTGTGGATGCCATGAAACAATTAAAAACGAAAAAAAGCATCCTGGAAAATGTCATCTTATCTACTTGTAATCGAACGGAAATTTACGCTGTAGTTGATCAATTACACACTGGCCGCTACTACATGAAGGAATTTTTAGCAAACTGGTTTGGAATGGAGCTGGCGGAATTCTCACCTTTCCTATTCATTTATGAAGACGACGGTGCAGTGGAACATTTATTGAACGTTACCTGCGGACTCAATTCTATGGTTTTAGGGGAAACCCAAATTCTTGGACAGGTCCGTACAAGCTTTATCAATGCACAAGAGCAGGGAGCAACAGGCTCTGTGTTTAATCATTTATTTAAACAAGCAATTACTTTAGCGAAAAAGGCCCATTCCGAAACTGAAATTGGCGCTAATGCCGTTTCAGTCAGCTATGCTGCTGTCGAATTAGCTAAGAAAATCTTTGGCTCTCTTGCTAATAAACATGTTCTTATTTTTGGTGCCGGAAAAATGGGCGAATTAGCTGCCCAGAATCTGCACGGTAATGGTGTGAAAAAGGTTACGGTGATTAACCGTACTTACGATAAAGCGCAAGACCTTGCCAGCCGTTTTAGCGGTGAAGCTAGATCTATCGATGAGCTGCAGAAATCGCTGATTGAGGCTGATATCCTTATCAGTTCAACTGGTGCAAAGGATTTTGTCATTACAAAAGACATGATGTCATTTGTTGAAAAGAAGCGGAAGGGCAAGCCATTATTTATGGTGGATATTGCTGTACCGCGTGACTTGGATCCACAGATTGCAGAGCTTGAAAATGTCTTTTTATATGATATTGACGATCTTGAAGGGATTGTCGAAGCAAACTTAAAGGAGCGCCAAAAGGCTGCTGAAAAAATCATGCTGATGATTGAAAAAGAGATCGTTGACTTCAAACAGTGGCTTGGCATGCTTGGGGTCATCCCAGTCATTTCGGCTCTTAGGGAAAAAGCATTGGCAATCCAGGCAGAAACGATGGAAAGCTTGGAACGCAAGCTGCCAAATCTATCAGAACGCGATAGAAAGGTATTAAGTAAACATACAAAAAGCATTATTAATCAAATGTTGAAAGATCCGATTTTACAAGCGAAGGAATTGGCGGCAAGACCAGATCGGGAACAGGCAATGGATTTCTTTATGAAAATCTTTAATATTGAAGAGCTTGTAAAAGAACAGCATACGAATTCAGCCGAAACGAATAAACGGCCGGTAACAGAAGCACAGGCTTCCTTTCAGTCATAAGGGGGCCATCCGTAATGCTTAGCGTCTTTATGACGAGAGTTCACGAAGTAACGGTTGTTCTTTATGCCTTTAGCGTATTGCTATATTTTTTCGACTTTATTCATCATAACCGGAAGGCAAATCGGATTGCCTTCTGGTTACTTGCATTTGTATGGGTTTTGCAAACGGTTTTCCTCATTGTTTATATGAAAGAAACAGGAAGGTTCCCAGTGTTAACGATTTTCGAGGGACTTTATTTTTATGCCTGGGTATTAATCACATTGTCACTTGGGATAAATCGTTTATTGCGAGTAGATTTTATCGTTTTTTTCACCAATATACTTGGTTTCATTGTCATGGTAATCCATACATTCGCACCGATGCAATACCATTCTCATGTTATGGCCAAGCAGCTGGTGTCTGAATTATTGCTAATCCATATTACAATGGCCATACTCTCATACGGGGCATTTTCTTTATCGTTTGTTTTTTCGGTTTTATACCTATTGCAATATGATTTATTAAAAAGGAAAAAATGGGGTACAAGACTATTACGGATTGCCGATTTGGAAAAACTAGAAAGATTGTCATACATATTAGCTGTCATCGGTGTTCCAATGCTTCTGTTAGGTTTAATCTTAGGCCTGCAGTGGGCTTTCTTGAAGCTTCCAGGCATGGCTTGGTATGATGCGAAAATTATCGGTTCATTTATTCTGCTGACGGCTTATAGCATCTTTTTATATATGCGGACAGTGAGAAACATATCCGGGAAAAAGCTTGCCTTATGGAATGTCGCATCTTTCCTAATTGTTTTAATTAACTTTTTCTTATTTGGGCAATTATCATCCTTTCATTTATGGTATTCATAGGAGGCAGTCATGCGAAAAATTATCGTAGGTTCTAGACGTAGCAAATTAGCATTAACACAAACCAACTGGGTTATTGACCAGCTGAAAAAAATTGACCCAAGCTTGGAATTCGAGGTAAAGGAAATCGTCACAAAAGGAGATAAAATCTTAGATGTGACCCTTTCAAAAGTTGGCGGCAAAGGTTTATTTGTAAAAGAAATCGAACAGGCAATGCTGGATAAAGAAATCGATATGGCGGTACATAGCATGAAGGATATGCCCGCTGTTCTGCCAGAGGGTCTGACCATCGGGTGTGTACCGTTCCGTGAAGACCATCGTGACGCCTTGATTTCAAAAGGTCATGTGAAATTAGCTGATCTTAAGCCGGGCGCAATCATTGGCACAAGCAGTCTGCGCCGAAGTGCCCAGCTGCTGGCACAGCGTCCGGATATAGAAATTAAATGGATTCGTGGTAATGTTGATACAAGATTAGCAAAATTAGAAACAGAAGATTACGATGCTATTATTTTGGCTGCAGCAGGCCTTTCCCGCCTTGGCTGGACATCTGATGTGGTTACGGAGTTTTTAGATACGGATGTTTGCATTCCTGCTGTCGGTCAAGGGGCTTTATCGATTGAATGTCGTGCAGATGATCAAGAGCTTCTCGATTTATTCGAGAAATTCACTTGCAAGAAAACGGATAAAGCCGTCCGTGCAGAACGTGCATTCCTTCAAAAAATGGAGGGAGGCTGCCAGGTACCGATTGCCGGCTTTGCGCAAGTCGAAGATAATGACGAGATTGTCCTAAATGTATTAGTCGGCTCACCGGAAGGACAAGAAATTTTTAAAGAGGTTGTAAGAGGGCAAGAACCAGAAGAGCTTGGTATTAAAGCTGCTGATATCTTAATCGAAAAAGGAGCGAAAGACCTGATCGATCGAGTGAAGCGGGAGCTCGAGGGGAAATGATTGAGACTCCTCCACTACTTGGTAAAAGGGTTCTCGTCCCAAGAGGAAAGGATCAGGCAACATCTTTCTCTAAGCTGGTCGAGGAGTACGGAGGGATTCCTATTGAAATCCCTCTAATTGCCTTTCGCCCGATAGAAAATAATCAGTGCCTCGAAGAATGCTTATCGAGACTTGATACATATGATTGGATTATTTTTACGAGCAATGTAACGGTTGAAACGTTTTTTTCATTTGTTGTGATTGGTGGCGGTCCAGGTATTGATGCTGGTGCAGTTGCCAGGCTGCCGAAAATTGCGGTGATTGGAAAACGAACGGAAGCGGTTTTAAAGAAAAAAGGGCTTTCGGTTGAGTTTGTACCGACTGTGTATGTTGCTGAGGCGTTTGTTGAGGAATTCTTGCCTTATATTCAAAAAGGAGACCGGGTGTTAATCCCTAAAGGAAACCTTGCCCGCGATTATATCGCCTCCTCATTGGCTCAGGCAGGTGCCGAGGTTGATGAGGTTGTGATTTATGAAAATTACCTGCCGGATGAAAGCAGGGGCCAGCTCGCGGAGATGCTAGGGAGCGGGCAGTTGGATATCCTGACGTTTACAAGTCCGTCGACCGTAGACCATTTGATGGCCGTGGTTCGTGAATACGACCTTGCTGATCGGCTAAGCGGCTGCATTATTGGCTGCATTGGTCCGATTACCGAGAATCGGCTGCGAGAGTTTGGGCTGCCGATACATGCATTGCCTGAAGAGTATACGGTGAAGGCAATGCTGGCGAGTCTGGTGAGGTTTCTAGAGGAAGAACAGGGGTAAACTTCTTTTGTGGTCTGTGGTTCGAGATTTCATTGCCTGAAAAGAGGAAAAAAGTACTTCTTTGGTCATTGGAGCAGAAGTTAGTACCCTATAATTAAAAAGGCGTCCATCAAACCAACTAGAAATCAGTCAAATAAGTAAGCTAAAAAGCTTTTAATATACATGTTAAATCACCTTGGAGGTATGTAAAAATGGAACTTCAATTTTCACGTCATCGCCGCCTGCGGTCAAGTGCCAGTATGCGCGCACTTGTGAGAGAGAATCACTTAAGAGCAGAAGACTTTATTTATCCATTGTTTATTTATGAAGGCGAAAACATTCGCAACGAAGTATCATCCATGCCTGGAGTATTCCAAGTATCAATGGACAATCTTCAAGCAGAAATGGAAGACATCGAAGCGCACGGTATTAAAGCTGTATTATTATTCGGCATCCCGGCCACAAAAGATGAGTGCGGCGGTCAGGCATACCATGACCATGGGATCGTCCAAGAAGCAACTCGCTATATTAAACAACACTTCCCAGAGATTCTTGTAGTGGCCGACACGTGCTTATGTGAATACACAAGCCATGGCCACTGCGGTGTTGTAGAAGGCGAGCAGGTTTTAAACGACGAGTCTCTTGAGCTGCTTGTTAAAACTGCCGTAAGCCAAGCAAAAGCAGGCGCAGATATCATTGCACCTTCCAACATGATGGATGGCTTTGTTACAGCAATCCGTGCAGGATTAGATGAAGCAGGTTTTAAAGAGATTCCAATCATGTCATATGCTGTTAAATACGCCTCCGCATTCTACGGACCATTCCGTGAAGCAGCAGAAGGCGCACCACAATTCGGTGACCGCAAGACCTACCAAATGGACCCGGCAAACCGTATGGAAGCATTTAGAGAAGCAGAATCTGATGCAGCAGAAGGCGCAGATTTCCTAATTGTGAAGCCTGGAATGCCATACCTTGATATCGTTCGGGATATTAAAAATAACTTCAACCTGCCAGTTGTGATTTATAATGTCAGCGGCGAATATTCGATGATTAAAGCGGCTGCTCAAAATGGCTGGATTGATGAAAAAAGCACCGTTCTTGAAATGCTGGTAGGCATGAAGCGTGCTGGTGCGGATCTCATAATTACTTATCATGCAAAAGATGCCATTCGCTGGCTTAATGAACAATAATTTCTGAAATGAGGGAATAGGATGCGTTCGTATACAAAATCGATTGAAGCATTTAAAGAAGCCCAAAAACTAATGCCCGGCGGTGTAAACAGCCCGGTCCGTGCCTTTAGGTCAGTCAACATGGATCCAATCTTCATGGAGCGAGGAAAAGGCTCGAAAATCTATGATATTGATGGCAATGAATATATCGACTACGTATTATCTTGGGGTCCGCTGATTCTGGGCCACTCCAATGATCAAGTTGTTGAGGGATTGAAAAAAACTGCCGAGCAGGGTACAAGCTTCGGTGCTCCAACGTTAATGGAAAACAAATTAGCCAAGCTTGTACAAGAACGTGTACCATCGATTGAAATTGTCAGAATGGTCAACTCAGGAACTGAAGCAACCATGAGTGCCTTAAGGCTGGCACGAGGCTACACAGGCCGTAACAAGATTTTAAAATTTGAAGGCTGTTATCATGGTCATGGTGATTCGTTATTAATTAAAGCTGGTTCCGGCGTCGCTACACTTGGACTGCCTGACAGCCCAGGTGTCCCTGAAGGCGTTGCTTCTAATACGATAACGGTACAATACAATGACCTTGAAGGAGTAAAATATGCGTTTGAACAATTTGGTGAAGATATCGCATGTATCATCGTTGAACCAGTTGCAGGCAACATGGGTCTTGTGCCGCCGCTGCCAGGTTTCTTACAAGGACTTCGTGATATTACGACCGAATACGGGGCATTGTTGATCTTTGATGAAGTAATGACAGGCTTCCGTGTAGGCTATAACTGTGCCCAAGGATACTTCGGTATCACTCCTGACATTACTTGCCTTGGAAAAGTAATCGGCGGCGGGCTTCCTGTAGGAGCATACGGTGGTAAGGCTGAAATCATGGAACGCATTGCACCAAGCGGTCCAATCTATCAGGCTGGTACATTATCCGGTAACCCGCTTGCAATGACTGCTGGTTATGAAACATTAAGCCAGCTTACTCCAGCTCATTATGAGGAATTTATCCGCAAAGGCGATGTCCTTGAAAAGGGCTATAAGGCTGCGGCTGAGAAGTATGATATTCCAATTACCTTTAACCGTGCAGGCTCTATGATTGGCTTCTTCTTCACTAACGAAGATGTCATCAACTATGAAAAAGCCAAAACATCGAATTTAGAATTCTTTGCAGAGTACTACCGTCAAATGGCCGATCAAGGCGTATTCCTGCCGCCTTCACAGTTCGAAGGGTTATTCCTGTCTACAGAACACTCTGATGAGGATATTGAAAAGACAATTAAAGCAGCAGAAGTGGCGTTCTCGAAGCTTAAATAATATTTATTCGGCACCCGTCATGTTTGGCGGGTGTCTTTATATTTTTTTGTGATGGTTGAACGTTTAGCGGGTAAAATTTGAAAACTGACGGGTAACTAAGAAAATTTTACGGGTATTTTAAAAAAGTGACTGGTAATTGTGGAGTTTTGGCGGGTAAATTCCCAAATTCGACGGGTAAACGCATTTTTTTACGGAAGGAATTATGTGTCGCGGTAAAAAACATGAAAGTCGGCGGAATTATTTTTAAAACCCGCGAAATAAATTCAA
>NZ_BNDS01000002.1:204852-244815 GCF_014656545.1 Neobacillus kokaensis | reverse complement strand
AAATAATCTCTGAAACCCGCGAAATAAATTCAAAAACCCGCGGAATAATCTTCAAAGCAGGCAAAACTAGCACTTCAATTCCACAGAATTCTCCAATTCTAAGTTGCCATACTCAAAGAAAAACGTAATTCTTCAATTCTTTTCCCATCAAATTATCATAAATAAAAATAATAGTTCATAAAGTGTAAGTGACATAGTGATTTTGCGTGAAGGAAACGAAAGGAGGAGTCGCTTTGTCCCAGGAGAATCAGTCGTCACTTAGATTTTCCTTGGAGGAGTCTTTGTGGTTTCGAAAAGGACAGGAAGTCGAGGAGCTTCAGTCCATTTCGCTCGACCCGGACATTACAATCCAGGAAAATGATCAGTACGTAACCATACGAGGAATGCTCTTGCTCACCGGCGAATATCAAAGTTGTGAAGCAAGTAATGAAGGTGAGGAAGAAGGTTACACCTCTCAAAAATTCGTTGAGACGGTGGAAGAACGCGAGGGAGGGAATTGCGAATTTTCTCATCGATTCCCAGTTGATATAACAATCCCAAATAACCGGATTCAGAGTATTTATGACATCGACGTCCTTGTGGAATCGTTTGACTATTCCATACCGGAGCGCAGCTGCTTAAAGCTGACTGCGGAATTGACCATCAGCGGTCTGTATGGTACAGAACAGCAGCAACAAACGGAAGAGCCGGAGCTTGAGCTGCTCCATCGCGGCCATTCCATACACGAGGAGGAAGAAGAGGGGGTGCAGCAGTCACCGATTCCAAGCAATTACGATCATAATAATTTCTTGTTCGAGACAGAAGCAAGAAAGCAGCAGGAGGAAGAGCCCGAGATTGCATTCCCGAAATTCCCAACCTTCAACTACCAGCCTCAGGAACAAGAGGAAGAAGAACAGGAGCAGCCTTCTTGGCAATTCCAAGAGTATAATCCTTCTGTAAGCCAGTCTTCTTGGCCATACCAGGAAGCTAGAAGCGAAGGGAATCAACCTGTAGAGGTAGAAGTTGAAGTGGAAGTGGAAGAAGAAGTCGTCTTAGAGCATGATGAACATGAAGTGGAAAGTTCATCATCCTCTCCTGAAGAGGCTCCAAAACAGAAGAAAAAGCTATTCTCAAAAAGTAAAACAATGACCCTGACAGAGTTCTTTGCCCGTAAGGATGAAGGAACGGCACAGGTCAAATTAAGGATGTGCATCGTTCAAAAAGGCGACACAGTCGACAGCCTTGCCGAGCGCTATGACGTCACAGTTAGTAACCTGCTTCGCGTAAATAATCTAGACCTGAATCAGGACGTATATGAAGGCCAAGTGTTATATGTTCCGGCAACATTTGCGAAAAAATAATTACTTAGAAAAAGAGCGAGCGGGTTTCAACGACCTGCTCTGCTTCTTTTAACGCCAAACAAGGGCTCTTAAGGCAGATTTTTAAAGAGAGAGTTGAGTTCATATGAATGACTCGAATCGGCTTGAAGCAGTTGCTCCTGTTCTCAAACACTATCATGTTGAACCTCATTTTGTTGAGGACTATGGAAGCATTCTCAAGATTTATTCAAACAAAGGTACGTTTGCTCTGAAAAAAATCCCACCTGGCCAAGGGACAGATTTCATTCGTCATGTACACTTTTTATACCAAAAGGGCTTTAACAGAATCGTTCCAATCTATCCGACCATGGACGGCAGGTATGCGGTTTTACACGATCAATATCTTTATTATTTGATGCCATGGATGGCAAATGAAAACCGTGATCCGAAAAGCCATCAGCTATTCAGAGAGCTGGCACGGCTTCATACACTTTCTGCAAAAGAAATCACGATTAACAAGGAAGAAAGAATCGAACATTATGAAAAGACGATTCAACAGCTGGAAAAACATCAGGAGTTCCTTGATGGATTTATCGACGTATGCGAAAGGCAAACGTATATGTCGCCATTCGAATTATTATTTTGCCTATATTACAACGAGATCAGTCAGGCACTGCGTTTTTCAAAGGGAAAATTTGAAGAATGGTATGAAAGCACGAAGGAAAATGAAAAGGCACGCATGGTGGTGACCCATGGGAAGCTGTCTTCTGACCACTTTCTATTTGATGAAAGAGGGTACGGCTACTTTATCAACTTTGAAAATGCCACATACGGCTCGCCAATTCACGACCTGCTTCCGTATATTTCTAGGACGTTAAATACCAATCCGAAGCGAAGCGATGATTCGATTGACCTGATTTATCATTATTTCAAGTACTTTCCCTTTAAAGAAGAGGAAAAACTATTATTCTACAGCTATTTAGCCTATCCTATTCCAATCATCCAAACGGTGGAAAAATATTACCGCAAGCAGCGGCCAAAAAATGAGTTTAAGTATGTAAAACAGCTGCAGCAACGTTATTGGCATTTGAAAAATACGGAATATGTCGTGATGCGAATGACAGAAATTGAAACACAACAGCAGCAGGCAATGGATGCTGCAGCTCAGCAAGCAAAAGAAGAAGGAGCCCAACAGCAGCAGTAATTCTGCAAGGGGGCTCCTTAAATTATTTCAGACCAGATGCCAACCGCAATGACAATAAATAAGGCCAATAACAGGACATCAAAAATGGTCGGTAGAAAAATCGTACGGATGAACTGAAAAATGATAAAGGGAACGATTAACTGTCCGCTCCACTTCCGAAACGTACGAAACCAGGGACGGTGTTTATACTTCTGAAAATTCCTCATCGAAAATAACCTCCCCTTTCCCAAATGTTACGTTTATTTTATGTATATTCGATAATTGTGTGATTTCCCCAAAAACTTTTCGAAATAAACCTTACATTTATTAAAATTTCAGATTGAATTACAAGACATTAAATGGAATAATTGGGATGTCTAAAGAAGTAGGTATAAAGGAGTATAAAATATGTACTGGTTTATTGTGCTGTTTCCGATTTTGATCTACCCTTGGGGAATTGACCCTTATTACACGACAACTAAAGCAAATTATTTATTTGTATTTATATTATGCTATTGGCTATATATTTTTTGGAAAAAGAAACAACATACATTGATTCCCGAAAAAGGTGAGAGAACAATCTTCGTTTTATTAATAATATTTTTATGCTTAATAGAAATTTCCACTGCCTTTTCAAAATACACATACACATCTGTGCATGGGACAATTGACCGCAAAGAGGGATTAATCACATTTTTTTCATACTGCAGCATGTTCCTTTTTTCCTATCGGTTGATTGATGTAAAAAAAGTAAATAGACTACTATCAGGAATAGCAGTGGTATCTATAGTCGTCTCTATTTATGCCATTTTACAACATTATTCCCTGGATTTTTTGCCAAGGAACAGCGCCATGCGAAATTATTCTGGTACCTATACTTTCTTTGATAATCCAAATTTTTTCGGGTCTTATCTCGTATTGATTTTTCTGTTGTCATTGACAGTGTATTTAGCGCAATTTAAAAAGAACTTAATAGTCCTTTACTATATTACGATTTGTTTAGCGTTTTTTGCCCTGTTGTTTTCAAATACAAGGAGTGCATACTTGGGGATATTTTGCGGTGCAGTCCTCTTAACTGTATTTGTTGTATACACAAGAAACCACCTTTGGAAAAGATGGGCTGTATTAGCAGCTTCTTTATTAGTGATTGCTTTAATCATCAACTTTTCGGAAAAAGGACATTATCTGGACAGGGCAAGCTCAATTTTATCGGAATCTTATAGTGTAGTAACCAATCAAGGTACAGGCTATGAAGGTTCCTCCAGATTGTTTATTTGGGTAAAATCATTACCGCTTATTAAAGATTATTTCTGGTTTGGGTCTGGTCCTGATACATTTGAATTTATTTTTCCTGCTACCCCTGAAGAACGTCAAACTTATTTGGGTAACGCAAATATAATTGTTGATAAGGTACATAATGAATATTTACAAATAGCCATTACATTAGGTGCTCCAACACTTTTCATCTATTTATTATTCCTATTTTTAATTGTAAAAAAAGCGATTCAGGCAGTGAAAAAGGCAACTGGAAGAGAGCAAATTGTTCTATTCGGGTTAATTTCGACGGTAATTGGATATTTAATTCAGGCATTCTTTAATATCAGCACCGTGCCGGTTGCTCCAATATTCTGGTCAATTTTAGGTGTAACGTTAGCCAAGGCTGAATCGCATTTAAAAAACAACACCGAGCGACATAAAATCAGTGAACAAAAGGAAAAATTCTTAAGTGCTTAAAAGGTCCAAACTTTTTTGAATTCGGAGACATATGGTATAGAATAAAAAAAATTGGCTATCATGATTGACGTAACGATATCTTTTGGATAGTATAACAATATAAAATGAAAATAAAGCTGTGACAGGGAAGAGTACGATGCCAGCCTGCTTTAAGAGAGGGAAATCAAAAGCTGAAAGATTTCCTAAGAGGAACATCGGAAGGTCGCCCAAGAGCTTCTTCTGTGAAATAGGTCAATATGCTGACTAAGTAGTAGAAGACGGATGAAATCCGTTATCCGATGAAGTGCCAATCATGTTTTGTGATTGGAAAAAAGGTGGTACCGCGAAGCAAACTCCATTCGTCCTTTTATGACGAAATGGAGTTTTTTTATTTTAACGGTACATTTATGAACATAAATAAGGAGGCATATTTAAATGGAAACAAAAGAATTAACGATGCCTACCAAATACGACCCGCAAACAATTGAAAAAGGTCGTTATAAATGGTGGCTCCAAGGCAAATTTTTTGAAGCAAAAGATGATGAGGACAAACAGCCATATACTATTGTTATTCCGCCGCCAAACGTGACAGGGAAACTGCACTTAGGTCATGCATGGGATACCACTTTACAAGATATCATTACCCGAATGAAGCGGATGCAGGGCTATGACGTGCTTTGGCTTCCTGGTATGGACCATGCTGGGATTGCAACACAGGCAAAGGTTGAACAAAAGCTTCGCAGTGAAGGGAAAAGCCGTTATGACCTAGGCCGGGAAAAGTTTGTTGAAGAAACATGGAAGTGGAAAGAGGAGTATGCTTCTCATATCCGTGAACAGTGGGCTAAGTTAGGATTGGGACTTGATTACTCTCGTGAGCGTTTTACGTTAGACGAAGGCTTGTCAAAGGCGGTTCGTGAAGTATTTGTTACACTTTACAAAAAAGGCCTAATTTATCGCGGTGAGTACATTATTAACTGGGATCCGTCGACGAAAACAGCTTTATCTGATATTGAAGTAATCTATAAGGACATTCAAGGTGCTTTCTACCACATGCGTTATCCATTAGCAGACGGATCCGGCCACATTGAAATCGCGACAACTCGTCCGGAAACGATGTTAGGTGATACGGCGGTTGCTGTTCATCCGGAAGATGAACGGTATAAGCATTTAATTGGCAAAACGGTTATCCTTCCGATTACCGGCCGGGAAATCCCGATTGTTGGCGATGACTATGTTGATATGGAATTTGGATCAGGAGCTGTAAAAATTACCCCGGCTCATGACCCTAACGATTTTGAGATTGGAAACCGCCACAATCTTGAGCGCATTCTTGTTATGAATGAAGACGGTTCTATGAATGAAAAAGCCGGCAAGTACCAAGGCATGGACCGCTTCGAATGCCGCAAGCAAATTGTCAAAGACCTAAAAGAACAAGGTGTGTTATTTAAGATTGAAGATCATCTTCATTCTGTTGGTCATTCTGAACGAAGCGGTGCCGTTGTTGAGCCATATCTGTCAACGCAATGGTTTGTTAAAATGCAGCCGCTCGCAGATGCCGCCATTGAATTGCAGCAAAAAGAAAATAAAGTTAACTTCGTTCCAGATCGTTTTGAAAAGACATACCTTCGCTGGATGGAGAACATTCGTGACTGGTGTATTTCAAGACAATTATGGTGGGGACACCGAATCCCAGCATGGTACCATAAAGAAACTGGCGAAGTGTACGTTGCTCACGAAGCTCCGGCCGATATTGAAAATTGGGAGCAGGATAAAGACGTCTTAGATACATGGTTCAGTTCCGCGCTTTGGCCATTCTCGACAATGGGCTGGCCAGATACAGAAGCTGCTGATTTTAAACGTTACTTCCCTACCGATGTACTTGTTACAGGGTATGACATCATCTTCTTCTGGGTATCAAGGATGATTTTCCAAAGCGTCGAATTTACCGGCGAACGCCCTTTCAAAGATGTTCTTATTCACGGTTTAGTTCGTGATGAACAGGGTCGGAAGATGAGTAAATCACTTGGAAACGGTGTCGACCCAATGGAGGTAATCGATCAGTACGGTGCCGATGCACTGCGTTATTTCCTATCAACCGGCACATCACCTGGTCAGGATTTACGCTACAGCACCGAAAAGGTTGAAGCCACTTGGAACTTTGCCAATAAGATTTGGAATGCATCCCGTTTTGCCTTAATGAATATGAACGGCATGACATTTGAAGAAATTGATTTCAGCGGGGAAAAATCAGTTGCTGATAAGTGGATCTTAACACGTTTAAATGAAACGATAGACCATGTAACAAAACTATCAGAACGCTACGAGTTTGGTGAAGTGGGCCGTGCATTATACAACTTCATTTGGGATGATTTCTGTGATTGGTATATCGAAATGGCGAAGCTTCCACTATATGGTGAAGATGAGGCTGCAAAGAAAGCAACACGTTCGATATTAGCTTATGTCCTTGATCAAACGATGCGGTTATTGCACCCGTTCATGCCATTTATCACTGAGGAAATTTGGCAAAACCTTCCGCACGCAGGTGTTTCTATTACAGAAGCAAAATGGCCTGAAGTTAAGCCTGAGCTATCTGACGAAGAAGCAGCCCAGGAAATGAAGCTGTTAGTGGAAATGATTCGCTCTGTACGTAACATCCGTGCAGAAGTAAATACACCATTAAGCAAGAAAATCAAAATGATTGTGAAAGCTAAAGATGAAACAATTCTTAAATCAATGGAAAAGAATCGTGCTTATATTGAACGCTTCTGTAATCCTGAACAATTACAAATGGGCACTGATGTTGAAATACCTGAAAAGGCGATGACAGCCGTTATCACAGGCGTAGAAATCATTCTTCCGCTTGAAGGCTTAATCAACATTGACGAAGAAATTGCCCGCTTGGAAAAAGAACTGGATAAATTAAATAAAGAAGTGGACAGGGTTCAAAAGAAACTTAACAACGAAGGCTTTATGAAAAAAGCACCTGAAAACGTTGTTGCAGAAGAAAGAGCAAAAGAGAAGGATTACCTAGAAAAGAGAAATATTGTTGAAGCCCGTATTAAAGAGTTACGAGGCTAATCTGTGGTGAGGCGAATTCCTTAGTGGGATTCGTCTCGCCTTCATTTTACTAAATAATTGGGGGTGTCAAGATGTTTACTACCTATAACGAAGCACTAGATTGGATTCATGGAAGATTAAGACTGGGCATTAAACCGGGATTAAAACGAATGGAATGGATGATGGAAAGGCTCGGGTCTCCGGAAAAACAGATAAAAGCCGTCCATATTGGCGGTACGAACGGCAAAGGATCAACCGTTACCTTTCTTCGTTCTATTCTTCAAGAAGCAGGATATACTGTTGGAACATTTACATCACCATATATTGAACATTTTAATGAACGCATCAGTATAAATGGAAAGCCAATCAGCGATAAGGATTTACTAGACCTGACCAATTTAATTGTACCGTTGGCGGATGAACTTGAGGAAACAGAGCTTGGCGGACCATCTGAGTTTGAAGTAATCACAGCAATGTCATTCTATTATTTTGCCAATAATCCAAAGGTAGACATTGTTCTCTATGAAGTCGGGTTAGGCGGGCGGTTTGATTCAACAAATATCATTAAGCCATTAGCATCGGTTATCACCAATATTGGACTTGACCATACCAGTATTCTTGGTGATACCTATGAGAAAATTGCCTTTGAAAAAGCAGGGATTATTAAAGAAGCGATCCCTATTTTTACGGCAGTAAAGCATCCTGGAGCGATAAAGGTAATTGAAGAGCAAGCAGATAAAATGAACGCGCCTTTATACCGCTTGGGTCAAGACTTAAAAATCAGCGGCCATCAATCGGTGACAAGAGGGGAAGTTTTTTCTCTTCAAACGACCACGGAAACATTGGAACAGCTTGAGATTACTATGATTGGCCAGCACCAAACAGAAAACGCCTCCTTAGCCATCAGTGCAGCTCAATATTTAAATAAGCAGGGTTTATTTAAAATATCAGAGCAAGCTATAAGATCTGGATTAACACATGCATACTGGCCTGGAAGATTTGAAATTCTCTCAGAAAACCCGTTGGTTATTATTGATGGAGCACATAATGACGAGGGGATAACCACATTAGTGAATGAATTATCCAGCCGATATTCTGACCGTAACATTCATATTATCTTTGCGGCGTTAAAGGATAAAACGTACGACAAAATGATTGCCAAACTGGACAATGTGGCGGATCAGATTGTGTTCGTTAATTTTGATTTTCCACGGGCTGCGAATGCAGAAGATTTTATGAACATTAGCCAATCGCCGAATAAAGTGGCTGTTGATGATTGGAAATCGTATCTTCCAGAAGAGATTCACCATCTTCAATCTGATAGCATGCTAGTCGTTACTGGTTCTCTTTATTTTATTTCTGAAGTAAAACCAGTTTTATGTCAAATTTTGAAAAATAAGACGATTTCATTGTGACAACCTTTTCAATATTTGGTAAAATAGAACCATCTTGAATGACGAATAGTTCAGAGAGAGGGGGACCTGTAGATGGAGATTAAACCACAAATAAAAAAGGCTGTTTTTTTGATGTGGATCTTAATGGTTCCAGCAGGTTTATGGTTTACATATAAAATCGCCCCTCCTCAAGCTTCTGGAAGCTGGGTTGATCTATTGGCCTTTTTACTGCTTACATTAGTGGTTGCTGCCATGCCAATAGTAATCAACAAGATGTTTGTTTTCCTGATCCAGTGGGTCGCACTTGCAACCTTTTTGCAATTCGGATTATTTGTTGAAATTATTTTTGCTCAAATTGCAGTCATCGTTTTACTGATAAGATTAAAGGTTTATGAAAAAGGTCAATTATTTCGCTATCCTTTAAATTTATATATGTTTTTTATCGTATCCTTCATCAGCGGTGTCGTTTATTATGCTCTTGGCGGGGAAGTTTCTCCTAAACTAGCAGGTAATCATAATGCCATTTGGCTTGCAGGTCTTTATGCTCTTATTAGTTACACATTAAACCAAGTTATTATCTCGCTTCATCTGCATTTTATTTATAAAGAGCCTTTTTGGGGGAAGGATTTATTTGTTGAAACGATTGCAACAATCATTACTTTCCCCATTGGTATTGTTTTGTACATATTGTATAACCAAGTGGGAGTGTTAGCCCTTGTTTTTGTTGGCGGTCCATTTGTTAGTGTATCAATCTTTCTTAATCTCTATTATTTGAGCCAAAAGGCCAATGAATATCTGCAAAAAGCAGCGGAAATTGGCCACCAGATGGCCGAACGCCTTCATGTGGATGACGTTGTAAATTTATTTATTCAGAAAATCTGCAAAATGATGCCAGTGGATTATGCTTATATTTTAGAGGTAAAAGACGAGGAACTTAAATTGGTCCGCCGAATTGAAATGGGGAAGACACTATCAAATGATATGCGGCCATTGCGAAAAACTGAAGGGATCAGCGGGCTTACCTGGTCAAACTGCAAAGCTTATCTTTTTTCCAATAGGAAGAAATGGGAGCAGTATACGAATGGATACATACCTGAAGATGCAGAGAGTATCTTAAGTGTTCCAATTGAAAGGAGCAACAACTTCATAGGGGTACTTGTTCTTGCATCAACGCAAAAACGTGCTTACGAAAAATATCAGCTGAGGATTCTGGATATTCTTTGTTCTTATTTTGCAGTAGCTATTGAAAATGCAAAACACTATGAACAAACAAAAATGCAAAGTGAACGCTGTTCTTTAACGAAATTATATAACTATCGATATTTCGAAAACTTGTTAACCTATGAATTTGAAAAATTAATGCAGTTTGAACGGCGCAAGCTCTCACTGATTATTTTGGATATTGATCACTTTAAAACTGTAAATGATACATATGGACATCAAAGCGGTAATGAAATTCTATTTGAATTAGCAGGGAGAATTAAACAGCTGGTGGGGGAACGTGGAACCGTGGCCCGCTATGGCGGTGAGGAGTTTGTTGTCCTGCTGCCGGATTTCTCAAAAGAAAAAGCATATCAACTAGCAGAACATATTAGGCAAACAATTGTTAAATGGCCATTTACGCTCCAACAGTCATTGGATCAAATAAACCAGCAGGTCGATATAACTGTTTCAATTGGTGTGGCAACCGCACCCGAAGACGCAGAGGATGCGCTGGCATTGATTCGGCATGCCGATCGGGCACTTTATGTAGGGGCGAAGCGGGCAGGTAGGAATCGCGTGGCTGAGTATTCATCGTGCTAAAAAGAGGTTTGCCCAGTTTTTTCGACTAGGTCATACCTCTTTTTTATGTTAATTATATTCAACATCATTGACTACAGTGTTCACATTGTCCCCCCATTTAATTTTAAAATCAACGGGTACATCAGCTCCGCACTCTTTTAGAAATGTATCACTATCAGTTGTGTATCCAGGTTTTTCGATATTATTTTCCCAAACTTTCCCTAATACATATAGCTTACTGGTATCATTAACTGTAATTTGTTTTGCGGCTAAGTTCCCATTTACACACATCTTGGAGGCTGTGCTTATATCTAAATTATTTCCAATCGTTGCCACTTTAAAGTAGGGATCCGTTGTTGTAATATTTCCACCGACATATACAAAAGAGTTTTTAACAATTCCTAGGTTTTGACTAACAGTCAATGTTTTATTGACTAATATTTTGGATGTGCCGCTAATTTGAACATTTTGGAGGAAGCTAGCAGAATCTTTTGTTTCAATCGTTACATTTTCTGCACTATTCATGTTTTGATAAATAGTAATGGAACCCTCCGCATGAATTTTAACGTTTGTTTTATTATTTTCATTACCATTTCCATTAAGGTCTAAGGAACCTGTTGTGAAAATTGTTTGATTATCCTTTAAATTATTGTTCCCTGAGAAATTTCCATTTCCGTTTATATACACTTCATTACAATCTAACGTTGTACACCCTGAAGTTAAATTTATATTATCGTAGGTTGGAAGGACTTTTTCGGTTACTACTTCTTCTTTCGCTTGGTTAACGATTGAATCTAGGTTTATACTCATTTGCGCAAAAAGTGTTGTATCTTTATTATTATCAGTGCCAATGATATTAAAGCTAATTCGAATTGTATTTGAACTAGGATCGGGATCAGCTATTACTACATAATTCTTCATGGAGTATTGAGCATTCAAGGGGGCTGCGATTGTTGTGTTTTGAAGCTCAGATGCCATTTTTATTGTGGCTTCTCTTTTAAAGTTTGATTTTAATGATTCGTTTGCCCTTATATAATCACTTACAATTTGTTGTTTAGATTCAAATGCTTTTTGTATGGCAACCTGGTAATAGGAAACTCCCATTTCTGCTGCAGCGACTGAACGAGAGGCTCTTTCTACTACTTGATTTTGTTTTACGCTATTGAATGCTAAACTTGTGAAGGAGAGAAAAAGTATTGTAAACAAAGTTATCATTAGTATGACTGTTACAAGTGCATATCCCTGCTCATTTTTTATCCTATTCATTGATAATCCACCCCCTTTACACGATAAAGATATGTATCAATAATGATATAATTATCTGAATTATTTTTATCGCTAGCACGGATTTTTAATGCAAGATCACCTGTTTTTTTGTTCGGTTCAATGGTCCCAGATGTAGAACTATTCACATTATTAATCTCGAGAATCTTATAACAAATCTTAGCGTGATCAAAAATTTCTTCCTGCGTAGGAGATGTAGTCAAATTTCGAACCTTAACATCACAGTTCTCACTTTTAATGTCGTATGTGACAACTGTTTGGTGTATCTTTTTTAAATTCGTAATTAAAATATTTGATTCTTGCAAAATAAAGTTCTTTGAAATAGCCTTTTGCGAGAAATTATAGCCTTGAAGAAAAATACTCCAAATAATAACACTGACAATGGACAGAATGGTAAGAGTGGCTAACACTTCAATAAGTGTTAACCCACGTTCATTATCCTGTATCAAAATTCATCTCCTCCCATCATTTCACATATCCAAATGTCTCACTGACGACATTTCCAGTCTTTTTATTAAGCATTTGAATAACTATATAATTCACACTAGATAATTTTGAGCTTGTATCAGGAGTTTTTTTGATTTTAATATGAACGTCATATATATCTTTTGATGTTTCAAAATAATAATAGTCAGCGTCATAAGAAAAATTACTATAGTTAACTTTTGGATCAGTAGGTGTAAAACCCGTTACATGATTGGTTTTCACAAACCATTTTACGTCACTTGATTCCTGCCAATTTATAAGTATTTCTTTAGCAATATTTATCGCTTTAGACTTATCTTCATTGTGACTGTTCATTAGACCCATTTGTGGGAAGAATCCCATAACAGATAATAGGACAATTGAAAGTAATGTTATCGACACAAGAACCTCAATTAAAGTAATTCCTTTTTCATCACGGTATATTTTCATATAATCATTCCTTAATAATCCAAAATAATAAGGCTAAGGTTTGAAAAAAATTAGGTGTTTCTTCCTATAAAATTATTAAGCTTCTTTAAAACTACTAAAAAGTATTATACAATATTTAGTAGGCGAATTTTGTCTAATATTTGAAGAAATCAACAAAAAATTAAATTTTTTGAAGAAAAATGTAGTTTACTAGTAAAAAAAGACTACTATAGGGAAGTGGATAAATGGTAACGTTTATATGGGCCATATGTTCTATGGCTGTTCTAATGTTAATACTTTATTTTTTACCGCTTGGTTATTCCTTAAAAGGGAAATTGACGGTCGTCATGATTAGCTTTTTATTATCTGTGTTTGGTCTTGCTGGAGTCTCCATAATCCCTCTGTGGCAAACAGCATTATTGCTTTTATTATTAATCTTTTTGGCAGCGTATTTTATGCATAGCCGTATTGGTTTGTTATTTATTCAAGAAAAACCTGTGTTTGAAGAAATCGGGGAAGAATTAGATCAGCATGAGTCCAATTACTCTCTAAAAAATCAAAATAGTATTGAGTTGGCAAGCATTGATGAAGAGTCACAGTTACCCAATTTGGTAAAAGAGTCAACTAGAGATTTAACTTCTATTTCGAAGCATATTGGAGAAGTGCCGAATATTCAAGATGAACCTCTTCTCGAGAAACTTTCGTTTGTATTAGAAAAAAACACAGATATAGAAATCAATGAGCTGACAGAAGAACCAAATTTGGAAGCTGGCTACATAGTAGAAAACGAAAGCCTAATGGAAATTTCCCCCGTAGAATCAGCTGACAGGGCGGCGAATGTGTTTATAGAAAATGATGAACTTCCAACATTTGAAATTCAAGAAAGAACGAATGTTCCTGGGGAAGAGCAAGAACCATTGAATGGGGCACTTTATGACTTTCTTTTAGCGGAAAAAGAAGTGGCTGCGGATCGTGAAGAACTAATAGAGGCAACTTTGGAAAATAGCTATTTATCAGAGATTGAAAGTTTATTAGAACTTGATTCGGAAGCACTACTTAAAGAAAAAGCTGATGGTTTGCTCGAGGAAATAGAAAATCTTCCTGTGATTGAATCTATTGAAGAATCAAGTCACACAAAATATGAGAAAGAAATATTGGAAGACTCTCTGTTTGATTTTCTGCTCGCTGAAAAAGAAACAGCAGGTAATCATGGTGAGATCCTGGCTGAAATTAAAAAAGAAGAAGTAAGTTTGCAAAAGTAATAGTGGATTTGATTCTGGAGAGTTTGAATGGAGGAAAAGGGTTTGCACAAGAACCAGCAGCTGATCAAATTGTTCGTTGTATTGCTCTTCAGTACAGCATTTATATTTAGCACCTCCCATTTTGGGGCAAAGGCATTTGAAAGTATGACGAATGCGGACGGGAAATTTAGTAACGGGACAACCATTGGATATTTAGATGTTTCGGGAAAGACGGCAGACGAAGCCAAAAGTTTGTTAGAAGAAAAATATCCAGTATGGATAAAGGAAGCGAAAATCGAAATGCAATACGGTGAAAAGATTACACCATTCGATTTAAATGATTTTCATCTTGATTCACAGCAAACAGTTAATGCCATCAAAGACGGTCAAAAAAATACAGCATTTATTACGATTGACGATAGTCAAGTTAGGGCACAGCTGGAAATCCTTTTTCCAGCATTAAACCCGAGTGACGTTGACATGGCTAAACTGACAGCTGGTTTAAATGCGACGGCTTCTGTATTTGAAACGAATGCTCAGACATTTAACTTGTATTCTGATTATTTAGCATCTGACAAACGGAAAAACGATGCTGTTCTTACTAAAGCAATCGTTAAGTTAAAAGAGATGCCTGAAAATTTAGAATCAATTATTAATGAAAATTCTAAAATTGACATTCCGGCAGAATCAACATTTTCCTTACTTGAATTTGCCAAAGCTAATAACATCACCGAGTCAGATTCACTGAATGTTATTGCTACCGCAATTTATGAAGCCATACTGCCAACTAATTTTTCTATCATTGAAAGAAATATTGGGACAACGCTTCCTGATTATGCACGTCTTGGATTTGAAGCAAAGGTTAGCGGAAGTAAAAACGCTGACTTTATCATCGCTAATCCTAATAAAGCAAATTATTTACTGCAGTTAAATCTAGACGACAACCAGTTAAAGGTTTCATTAAAAGGGAGCAAGTTTTTCTATGACTATGAAATCAGCCTGCAAAACAAGCAGAAATTAGCGCCTAAGAAAATTATTCAATACAGCCCGCAGCTGCTGCCTGGAGAAATAAACATTCAAACAAAAGGGAAAGATGGGCAAATCGTAAAAATCTACCGTGAAGTTTATGAAGATAATGAATTAATTAAGAGTGAGTTACTATCAGAGGATTACTATCCTGTCGTTTACCAGGTGGAAATTCATGGTCTCGGCCAAAGGAAGCAAAGTACATCGGCGCAGACTGCTGGAAGTCAATCATCTGACCAAAATAGTAATGAAACACCATCCTCTGCTGATACAGGACAGCAGGATACAAAAAACAGCGATCTTTGGGGAAAGCCAAATGAACAGCCAAAGTAGAGGAAGGGATTGTACATGAAGCAAACAAGGAAACTGCTTGGTGATTTGTTAATTGAAGAAGGGCTAATTACACCAGAGCAGTTAAAGGCTGCTTTGGATGATAAAGGCTCCAGTCAAAAATTAGGGGAAACACTTCTACAAAAGGGGTTTATAACCGAGCAGCAATTAATTGAGATATTGGAATATCAGCTTGGCATCCCTCATATCAGCTTATTGCAATATCCTTTTGATACCAATCTTTTTTCTGTGATCTCAAAAGAGACAGCTAAACGAAATTTAATCATACCGTTAAAAAAAGAGGGCAACAAGCTGTTAGTCGCGATGGCGAATCCAATGGACTTTATTGTCATTGATGACTTACGTTTGTCAACTGGATTTCAAATTGAACCAGCCATTGCAACGAAGGACGAAATTCTTCGAACGATTAATAAATATTACAATGTTGATGATGGCTTTGAAGAACTGTTGGACGAATTGCCGCAAAACGATCGTGGACGGACTGATGATATTACTGATCAGGATTCACCGATTGTCAAGCTGGTGAATCAGATGATGACCAATGCTGTCCTTCAGAAGGCAAGTGATATTCACATTGATCCACAAGAGACAAAGATCATTGTCCGCTACCGGGTTGATGGTGTGCTGAGGGTGGAGCGGACATTGCCGAAAAGCATGCAGAGTGTCTTAACAGCTAGAATTAAAATAATGTCTAATCTCGATATTACCGAACATAGGATTCCCCAGGATGGCCGGATTAAATTAAACCTGGATTTTCATCCTATTGACCTTCGTGTATCGACCCTTCCAACCGTTTATGGTGAGAAAATTGTAATGCGTCTCCTTGATATGGGCTCAACCTTAAATGATATTAACAAACTTGGATTTAACACGTTAAACTTAAAACGGTTTAATCAGATGATTGAACAGCCAACAGGGATTGTGTTAATTACAGGTCCAACTGGTTCTGGTAAGTCATCTACTTTATATGCTGCGCTTAATAAAATGAACAGTGATGAAGTGAATATTATCACCGTTGAGGATCCAGTGGAGTATCAGCTCGAAGGAATTAACCAAGTACAAGTAAACACCAATGTCGGAATGACCTTTGCAGCGGGACTTCGTTCAATTCTTCGGCAGGATCCGAATATTATCATGGTCGGGGAAATCCGGGATAAGGAAACAGCAGAAATTGCTGTACGTGCTTCCTTAACGGGTCACTTAGTATTAAGTACACTGCACACGAATGATTCACTTGGAACAGTAACCCGGCTGATCGATATGGGAGTTGAGCCTTTCTTGCTTGCCGCTACTTTAAGTGGAATAGTAGCGCAGCGTCTTGTACGTAAAGTTTGCCGCGATTGTATGGAGGAGCACGAGCCATCTAAACGGGAAGTAGAAATATTTGCCCGGCGCGGAATGAAGATTGATAAAATTATCCGCGGCAAGGGCTGTGCTTCCTGTAATATGACAGGGTACAAAGGCCGGGTCGCCTTACATGAGGTTCTCGTTATAAATGACGATATTCGTCGTGTCATTATGAATGGCGAGAATTTTCAAAAGCTGAGAGAAATAGCGATTAAAAATAAAACAATCTTTTTGATCGATGATGGTTTATTAAAAGTGAAGCAAGGATTAACAACCACTGAAGAAGTATTACGTGTTGCCATTCTAGAGTAGGAGCAGGGGTTACATGAAAGATAAAATAGATCAAATATTAACAGCGGCAATTGAATATAAAGCCTCCGACGTTCACTTAACAGTCGGTGTACCGCCTATAATGCGTATTAATGGTGATTTAAAAAGGTATGGAACGGAAAATCTTCTGCCCGATCATACCGAAGCAATGGCCGAGGCAATTATACCGGAAAATCTATGGGAGCAATTTAAAGAAAAAGGGGAACTTGATTTTTCGTACGGTGTTCCTGGTATTTCCCGGTTTCGTGTTAACGCCTTTCATCAACGTAAAAGTGTATCTTTGGCACTAAGGGTCGTCGCATCTAAAACACCGACAATTGAAGACCTGCAATTGCCGGGGATAATTTCAAAATTAGTTGAGAAGCCACAAGGACTTATCTTGGTGACTGGACCTACGGGAAGCGGTAAATCAACGACGCTTGCTTCTATGATAGACTACATGAACAGGACAATGCGAAAGCATATCATTACCTTAGAGGACCCAATTGAATATCTTCACCGTCATGGAAATTCGATTATCGATCAGCGTGAAGTTGGCTTTGATACGAAATCCTATGCGAATGGCTTAAAGGCTGCTCTCCGTCAGGACCCGGATGTTATTCTCGTAGGAGAGATGCGGGATTTAGAGACGATTCAGATTGCGATTACAGCAGCGGAAACTGGCCACCTTGTGTTATCTACACTGCATACTTCAAGTGCTCCAACAACCATTAACCGGGTCATTGATGTATTTCCACCTGCCCAGCAGCAGCAAATTCGTATCCAGCTGTCATCTGTTCTAGTTGGAGTTATTTCACAGCGGTTGTTCCCGACTAGTGATAAAAAAGGCAGAAAAGCAGCGACAGAAATATTAGTAAATAATCCAGCGATTGCGAACCTGATTCGCAATGAGAAAATCCATCAAATTCCAAGTATCATGCAAACGTCCAGAGCCCAAGGGATGCATACGCTTGAAATGAGTATAAAAGACCTGCTTGACCGCAATCAAATTCAATTAGAAGCGGCATCCCAATTCTTACATGAGAAAATGATGCAAAATGCCTAGGTTTAAATATTCAGGGCGGGATCGAAAAGGAAAACGGCAGGGCACCGTTAATGCCACCTCAAAGCGGGAGGCTATGGTCAAATTAAATGGAGAGGGAATCCGTGTTATTGAAATAACGGAGGTTCCAGAAACTCTATTAACAAAAGATCTTTCCTTTGGAAATCCGGTTAAGCTTCAGGATTTTGTCATTTATTTACGGCAATTTGCCACACTTTTAAAAGCGGGGGTAACGGTCGTTGAGGCAACATCGATTCTCGCCCATCAGACGGAAAGTAAAGCATTAAAAAGGGCGCTGTTTGATGTTGAGCAGGAGTTAAGAGAGGGGAATCCCCTTTCTCAGGCAGTTTCAAAACACAACAAAATATTCAATTCAATGTTTGTTAATATGGTAACTGCCGGAGAGGTCAGCGGTAATTTAGATGGAACACTTGAACGGCTGGCGGAGGACTTTGAAAAGCAGCATTATACAAAACAAAAGATAGTTTCAGCCCTAACCTACCCTGCGGTGATTGGTATTTTAGCCATTGGAGCCGTTATTTTTTTACTAGTTTCGGTTGTTCCGACCTTTGTAAAAATGTTTGATGATATGGGGGCAGAACTGCCGGGGATAACAAAATTTGTGTTAGCTTCAAGTGAATTTATGCAATCATTTTGGTGGCTGCTTGCTCTTATTGTCATCTGTTTTGTTTTAATTCTTATGTATATTAAGAAGAATAAAAAAACAAAATACTTCTTAGATTATGCCCTATTAAAAATGCCGATTTTCGGTAATGTTTTACAAAAAGTAGCACTGGCGCGGATGATGCGAACGCTAAGCACATTATTTTCAAGCTCTGTTCCAATTCTCCAAGCTATGTCCATTGTGGAGAAGATAGTCGAAAATGAAGTCATTTCAAAAGTAATCCGTGAATCCAGAAACACTCTTGAAAAGGGACTATCCATGACAGAACCAATGGAGAAGCACTGGGCTTTTCCGCCGTTGGTTACGCAAATGATTTCAATCGGTGAAGAAACCGGTGCCTTAGATGCGATGTTATCCAAGATTGCTGAATTCTATGAAAAAGAAGTAGAACAAGTAACAGATCGGCTGAAATCATTAATAGAGCCAATTATGATAGTACTTTTGGCAGGGGTAGTAGGGGTTATTGTGTTATCAATTATGATGCCGATGTTCTCCATGTTCGACCAAATGAGCTAAAAAACAGTGTTTTTATCCTTGAAGTAACAAAATTGTAAATGTTAGGACAAAATTTGCTAAAAACTTCTTTTCAATATATGACATATATTGTATACTCATAGAGAAATATTACTAGGTTAAAAGAACTAAAAGGAGATGGGGAAATGGTAAAAAAGTTAGGTTTAAAACTTAAAGAACAAAAAGGTTTTACTTTGATTGAATTATTGGCAGTTATCGTTATTTTGGGGATTATTGCGGCGATTGCGATTCCTGCGATTGGAAATGTAATTAAGAAATCAGACCAAAAAGCTTCAGTTCAGGAAGGTATCCAAATAATTAATGCTGCAAAAATGTATGTTGCCGATAACCCTAATACTACAGATGTTACATTGGATATGAATGGTTCAGCCACCACTACCGCTCTAAAAGATTACCTTGATCGGGTTAAGGATGATACTTTTAAAGTTAACGTTACACATAATGCTACTTCTGGGAAATACACTTATACATTAGAGGGACACGCGGCAGTAGCCTTGGCTGATAGTACAACTGCACCAGCTAAAGGTGATGGAGACGGTGTAGCAACTGAGCAAGAGTTAATAGAATATAAAAACTAATGATATTGTATCTTTTTTTTATCTACGGTTTAGTTCTCGGGTCATTTTTTAATGTTATCGGAATTAGAATATATAAAAAAGTTTCGATTGTAACACCAAGATCTGCATGTCCAACTTGCGGTCATCAATTAAAACCATACGAATTAATACCAGTAATTTCATACTTACTACAAGGTGGAAAATGCCGCGGCTGTCAGTCGCGGATTTCCCCTATCTATCCAATCTTCGAGTTATTAACAGGAATCTTGTTTGCAGCAGCGCCATACTTTGTCGGATGGTCAGGAGAATTAGTAGTAGCTTTAACGCTAATATCTATGTTTATGATTATCACAGTTTCAGATATTCACTATATGATCATCCCTGATAAAATACTACTTTGGTTTGCAGGGATTTTTTTAATGGAACGAATTATTTGGCCGCTTACCCCTTGGTGGGACAGCCTTTTAGGAGCCGTCGCTGGTTTTCTATTGCTGCTGATCGTTGCGATTGTCAGTAAAGGCGGAATGGGCTTTGGCGATGTGAAACTTTACGCTTTACTTGGCTTTGTCCTAGGTATTAAACTAGTACTATTATCATTCTTTCTTTCAACACTTTTTGGCGCTGTAATTGGCGGCGCTGCACTCATTTTAAAAATTGTAAAACGCCGGCAGCCCATCCCATTTGGACCGTTTATTGCGGCTGGAACGTTAACAGCTTATTTTTTTGGATCGAAAATAATACATCTTTATATACAATTCCTTCATCAAGGATTATAACTTAAGGGGTTTTTTCTATGGCTTTATCCCTGTTTTCACCTAAAAACCGAATAATCAATCTCGTGCTGAATGACCATTCGGTTCGCCTGCTTGAATTAAAACAGGTCAATCCTCCTGCAGCTCAAAGGTGGAGTGAGCGGTTTTTACCGCCTGGCGTTATTACCGATGGGAAAATTACAGACTATGATTCCTTATCGAATATAGTGGAAGAGTGTATCACGGAATGGAAGATTCAGCGGCGCCAGGTTCGCTTTCTAGTTCCGGATCCGCTTGTCATTATTCGGAAGGTCACCATTCCAGCTGAAATTCAGGATGATGAAATAAAGGGGTATCTGTATCTAGAACTTGGAGCCAGCATTCATTTGCCATTTGAAGAACCAATCTTTGATTATTATCCGCTTACGAATGATGGGAAATCTAAGGAACTTCTTCTATTTGCTGCACCGGAAGAAAATGTGCTGGAGTATTCCAAATTATTGTCCAAGCTGAAGCTGAATCCGGTTGCAGCAGATATATCGCCGCTTGCCCTGTACCGTTTATATTACCACCTGGACCAAGCAGGCACTAACGAGATTTTGTTTACCGTTCAATTTGACTTAACAAGTGTGAATCTATCAATATTTCAAGATACTGTTCCATTAATTATGCGCCAGTTTTCGCTGCCATTTCACATGGAGCAATGGATTATTAAACACGACGTGCTTGGCACACTTGTCTATAAATATATCGGTAATGAGGAAGAATTAGTGATTCAGTTTGAGGATATTTTTCGTGAAATTAATAAGTTAAGTGATTTTTACCGTTATTCATTAAATAGCGAGAAACATGATATTTCCAAATTTCTTTTAAATGGGGACCATCCAATGCTTGAAGCCATTTATGAAGAAATGAAAGAGAGATTTGAAATTCCGGTTGAAATGATTTCAATTACGGCGGAAGAGAAAGATCAGACAGGCTTCCCAGTAAGTCAATTTCTATCTTTAGGTCTCGCGTTAAAAGGGGTGCAATAATGTTAGTTGAAATAAATTTGCTTCCCCAAAAAGAACCGAAGAAAATGACACTTATCATTACTTTATCCAGCTTGCTGGCTATTTTATTAATAGTAAGCGGATTTTACCTTTGGCAGATCAATTCAACCAAGGATGAAATAGCCGCTATTGATAGACAAATTTCCATGACAACCAAGGTAGTTGAGAAAACAACTCAAGCAGCACAAAGTAATGAATCAGCTAATTCGTTAAATCAACTGAAGACAGCAATTGATTGGGCAAATGAATATCCCATTCAATCCGTTCCAGTCATGCGCCACATTACTGCATTGCTGCCAGAGCGAGGCTTTATACAAAGCTTTGGCTATACAGAAGAAGGCTCTATTACATTAACCGTTCAGTTTGACAATACGAGAGAGGCTGCATTCTTTTTAGATAACCTAAATGAATCTAACTGGGTTCAAGAAGCAGACTTAAGTTCCTTATCTGCTGTAGCGCTGCCTGAGGCCGAAACGTCCAGCCAAACAACAACGGGAAATGCTTCAGTGGATGCAAACACCCAGAACCAGAACAGTGGATCTGATCTGAATAATAATGCAGATCAAAATACAAGTAACCCATCAGTGGCGGCAGGAGATACTAACGATACTCAAACGACTAATAATAATTCGGTCAGCAATTCCAATTTGACAGCAACGACCTCAACTAGTACGGAAAGTAAAAAGATTAATAATGACATTCTTCCTCGATATAATGGACAATACGAAATCAAGCTTAATAAAGATGTCATGAAGGAATTAATTAATAAGGATAAGAACACAGTGGAAGGGGGGACTGGCTCATGAAGCTTAGTGCCTCCAAAAGGAATAATCTGATCATTGGAGCAGGTGCACTTATTGTGGTATTGGTCATCGTAATTGCTCAGTTTATTTTCCTTTCGCCCTTAAAATCTGATTTGAAGTTAAAGCAGGAATCACTGCAATCCGAGCAAAAGCTTTTGGAGATTGCCACTCAGAAAAAAACGGTAGATGCCAATAAAACAGTTGAAGACACAAGAGAATTACAGAAAAAGCTTCCTGTAAAATCCCTAGTGGAGCAGCTTATTTTAGACTTAGAAAAAGCCGAAACGCTTTCAAACAGCAAAATTAACTCCATGGGTTTTGCAAAGGATGCAGATGTAGGTACAGGAACGGACCAGGCTAATGGGCAGCAAAATGCCGCAGCGAACCAGGATACAGCAAATCAGGCCGCTCAAAACACAGACGGTCAGCCTGCAGCGCCGCCCACACCTGCAGGAATGAAAAAAGTAACGGTTAACTTAGCAGTGGAATCACCGAGCTACAGAGATTTTGAAAAGTTTGTGGGAACAATCGAATCTTTGAAGCGGATTGTCGTGGTAGAGTCTATTAGTTACTCTGGGGGAAAGGAAGTCACAACTGTTGATCAAGAGGATCAGCCGTTAACCTTCAGCCTGACCATTTCCTCGTTTTATATGCCCGATTTAACGGACTTGGCTGCAGACCTGCCAAAAATCGACTCACTGAAACCCGCGGGTAAGGATAATCCGTTGTCCCAGTTTCCGGTTGTTACCAATAAGCCATAGTTAGTAGTGCTTGCAAACTTTCCGATATTTTGGCGAAACTCTACGATAACAAGACGACAAAAGTCTTGTTATTTTTTTTTGCCTTTATGATAGGATGGAACAAATTAACTTTTGGTAGAGAAAGGAGTACGAGCTGTGGACAGGCCTAAAAAGGGCAATACAATCACAATTAAAATAAATGGAGACAATAGAACCTATCAGGAAGAGCTTCATAAAGCCGAGACAGAGGAGAACACAGTACAAAATCCTCCAATAGTAGAATTGCACCCGGAGCAAATTGAAGAGGAGGCAATGCTAGAAACCGCCGCCGCACAAGAAAATGAGGATGAAAGCTTTGACTGGATCATTCCGGATTCGTTAGAGAATGAAGTGGAAGAGATGAAAGCCCCAAGCAGCAAGGGTAAAGGAAAAGGACCCCATAAAACCACCGGTAAAAAAACAGTCTCTTTTTCAAGTTATTATAAAAAGAAGAATGGCAAGCCGGTCAGTTCTATATTGATTACTGCTGTTTTCGCGGTCCTGATTGGTACAACGATTGGGGTTTTCATGCTTAAATTGCTGAATGGTACACCAGCTGAAAAGGTGGTAACCGATCCCGTCACGATAGAGGAACCGAAAACGGACAATCCTAAGCAATCAATGGTAAATACGGCTTCGGCGGAAATTAACCAGCAAACAGCTTTTGTTATACAGGGCGGAGTTTTTGGATCAAAAGATGGTGCTGCAGAAATATCAGATAAACTAGCATCTATTGGTGTTCCTTCCGAAATTATCGAGATTGATAATAATTTCTATTTATTTCTCGGTGTTGCCGATTCAATTGAAAGCGCCAAGTCATTAGGGGCGCAATATAAACAAAACGGTGTGGAAGATGTCTTTGCTAAGCCGCTTTTAATCGATGAAAAGACTATTTCCGGCCTCAGCTCAAATGAGAAGAATTTTTTAGAGGCGGTCCCAACGATTTATGAAACACTATCCTTAGTAACTTCAAGCGCCCTTTTGACGAATGAGTTACCTGCTGAAGGAGCAAGCTCACTAGCTGTTATTGAAAAGCAATTGAATGACAGCGGAATAAAAAATAAAAAAGTAACGAGTCTAAAAACGGCGTTACAGGGTGCTCAAGAAAAAGTAAGAAACTTTGAAGCATCAAAGGATCCTAAGAGCTTAACCGAAGCCCAGCAGCATTTATTGAATTTCTTAGCTGTCTATTATTGGTTATAGTATTTTTATATAGCCAGTGTCAAAAGTCACTATTTTCCGGGAAATTTTTTCACAAAAGCCTGTCCAAAAGGGGCAGGCTTTTTGAAGTGTAAAACAGGAAGAAGTTAAAACCTCTGCATAATTTTACAAATTTCATCAAATTTTAATCATATAAAAATTGTTTGCTTCTATAATTTCTGATACGATTAACTTGTATCTCCCTATAGAAGCAAAAAGGTAAGGTGATGACATGCAGAACCTCATTTTAGCCTCTTCTTCTCCACGGCGAAAAGAACTTCTAGAAAATCTCCATCTATCATTCGCAATATCAAGCAGTGAAGTAGATGAAAGCTTTGACCCAAGGCTTTCACCGGAAGAAGTCGTTATGGAATTAGCTGACCGCAAAGCGAGGAAGGTTTTTCAAGAAAACCAGGATGCTCTTGTGATTGGCTCAGACACGGTTGTGGTTGCGAATAATCAAATCCTAGGGAAGCCAGCAGATGAGGCAGAAGCTATTTCAATGCTACAAACTCTTTCAGGTAAACAGCATGATGTCTACACAGGTGTATCCATTGTCTCAAAAGAAAACTCGACAAGGTTTTACGAAAAAACAGAAGTATGGTTTTGGGAGTTAACAGAAGACATGATACGGTCATATGTAAAAACTGGCGAACCGCTTGATAAAGCAGGGGCATATGGTATACAGCAGCTAGGGAGCATGCTTGTCAAAAAAATACACGGGGACTATTTTGCGGTTGTCGGACTGCCTGTTTCACGGACGATAAGGGAATTGAAACGGTTAGGCTATCAGCTGCCGTATTAGCCATCATTAACTCCCGAACAATAAGGGAGGAAAAGGTGTGTCTACAAATACGAAAACATTAATGATTCGTGATTTTCCGCAGGATGAACGGCCAAGGGAACGGTTTATTCAACATGGCCCTGGGAGCCTATCGAACCATGAGCTAATTGCGATACTGTTAAGGAACGGAACGAAGGATGAGTCGGTACTGCAATTAGCCAACCGGCTCTTGACCCATTTTGAAGGGTTAAGGCAGTTGAAATCGGCTACATTGGAAGAAATGACAGAAATTAAAGGGATCGGTTCAGCCAAGGCAATTCAACTGCTTGCCGCAGTTGAAATTGGCAGAAGGATTGCCAATCTGAATTACACTGACCGCTATGTGATCCGCTCGCCGGAAGACGGCGCCAATTATGTGATGAACGATATGCGCTTTTTAACACAGGAGCATTTTGTCTGCCTGTACTTAAATACGAAAAATCAGGTCATCCATAAACAGACTATTTTTATCGGCAGCTTAAATGCCTCCATCGTCCATCCCCGGGAGGTTTTCCGCGAAGCCTTAAAACGGTCTGCGGCTTCTGTTATTGCGCTGCATAATCACCCTTCAGGCGACCCGTCGCCAAGCCGTGAGGATATTGAAGTGACCAAGCGTTTAGTTGAATGCGGGAAAATCATCGGCATTGATCTCCTCGATCACTTGATCATCGGAGAAAATAAGTTTGTCAGTTTGAAGGAAAAAGGATATATATAATCCTATGTTTTTATTTGACGTTGCGTTATAATATTGTTTATGATTTTTTAGGACTACTTTTTTGGAATAGCTATTACAAACTTAACTATTTAGACATGATATAAAAGTCATTACTTGCCTAATTTTTAAGCAATTCGTATCAGAAAGGGAGATACAGCATTATGTTTGGTATTGGAACAAAAGATCTTGGGATTGACTTGGGTACTGCGAATACCCTTGTGTATGTGAAAGGGAAAGGAATTGTATTGCGCGAGCCATCTGTCGTGGCATTACAAACTGATACAAAAAGCATTGTCGCTGTCGGGAATGACGCAAAAAATATGATCGGCCGGACACCAGGAAACGTAGTGGCCCTTAGACCTATGAAGGACGGGGTTATTGCTGATTTTGAAACGACATCAGCATTAATGAAGCATTTGATTCGTCAGGCGATTAAAAATAAAGGACCATTCGCTGGTAAGCCATATGTCATGGTTTGTGTACCATCAGGAATTACAGCTGTTGAGGAAAGAGCCGTTATCGATGCAACAAGACAAGCTGGGGCTAAGGACGCGTATACCATTGAAGAACCGTTTGCAGCGGCAATTGGTGCTAATCTGCCGGTTTGGGAGCCTACCGGCAGCATGGTTGTTGATATCGGCGGGGGTACGACAGAGGTTGCGATTATTTCCTTAGGAGGAATTGTGACCAGCCAATCAATTCGTGTAGCTGGTGACGAAATGGACGAAGCCGTTATTACTTATATTAGAAAAAATTATAATTTATTGATTGGCGACCGGACTGCGGAAACCATTAAGATGGAAATTGGTTCGGCTGGTATTCCTGAGGGCATTGATAATATGGAAATCCGCGGCCGTGATTTATTAACCGGCCTTCCTAAGACTATTGAAATTACGCCAAAAGAAATTGCATCTGCTTTGAATGACACAGTGTACTCCATCGTGGAGGCAGTGAAAAATACATTAGAAAAAACCCCGCCTGAACTTGCGGCTGATATTATGGACCGCGGGATTGTCTTAACGGGCGGCGGAGCGCTGCTGCGGAATTTAGACAGAGTTATCAGCGAAGAAACCAAAATGCCTGTATTAATTGCTGAAAACCCGCTTGACTGTGTAGCAATAGGAACGGGTAAAGCGCTGGATAACATTCAGTTATTTAAAAACAAAGCGAAAGAATCTAGATAGATAATAGAGGTGTATCATCATGCCACAGTTCTTTTTGAATAAACGTCTGATCATTTTGCTAGTCAGCATTATTGTTCTCGTGGCATTGATTGGGTTTTCTTTAAGGGAGAGAGAGAAACTATCCTGGCCGGAGCAATTTGTCAAAGACACGACCGGCTGGGTTCAATCCCTTGTTTCAAAGCCTGCCAACTATATTGCGGGCTTTTTTGAAAATCTTCAGGACTTGCAAAATACATATAATGAGAATAAGGAATTAAAATCACGGGTTGAAAAAATTGCCAGCCTTGAGGCAGAAGTTCAAGCGCTGAAAAAAGATAATAGTGACTTACGTGACATTCTCGGTGAAACAAAGACCCTGAGAGATTATGAAACACAACCAGCTACTGTTATTGGCAGGAATCCTGATCGTTGGCATGAAATGATTATTATTGACAAAGGAAGTTTAAAAGGAATTAACAAAAATATGGCTGTAATTACGGCCAACGGACTGATTGGAAAAGTGAAAAGTGTCAATCAGTTTAGTTCAACCGTACAGCTGTTAAGTGCAATGGATCCGAAAAATCGGATTTCTGCTGTGATTCAAGGAAAGAAATCAAACGTATATGGCTTTGTCCAAGGTTTTGACAATAAGGAAAAACTGCTCCAAATCAAAAGCATTCCCTCAGGGGCTAAAGTGGAAAAGGGACAAACTGTTACAACCTCCGGGTTGGGCGGAGTGTTTCCCGGCGGTTTGATGATTGGAAAAGTGGTTGACGTGAAGACAGACCAATACGGATTAAACCAAATGGCACTGGTAAAGCCGGGGGCAGATTTTTACGATATTCAAAACGTCGTCATCATTAAACGTTCAATGACACAGCCGGCTAAAAAAGATATATCAAACGGGAAGGAGGAGGAATTGTGAGGAAATTCCTTCTTCCCCTTTTATTTATGCTGCTTTTTATTGCCGAAAGTCTTTTTGTTCAATTTTTACCAGCGGACGTTCTCGGGCAAAATCGAATCCTAGCGCCGCGTTTTTTATTTTCTGGATTGCTTTTGTTAACAATTTTTGTTGGCAGGAAACAAGGGATCATTTATGCAGCCATTTTTGGCTTAATATTTGATATTGTTTATATTGAAATTATTGGGATTTATTTATTTCTTTTCCCATTCGTCGCCTATCTCATTTCAAAAATCATGCATGTTTTGCAGGCTAATATGATTGTTGCCTTTGTCGTTTCGGTTTTTGGTATCGCACTGCTGGAGGTTGGCGTTTATGAAATGGATTATTTAATTCATGTAACAAACCTTGAATTCATAGATTTCTTAAATTTGCGTTTATATCCTACTTTAATCCTTAATGCGGCATTTTTGCTGATCTTCATTTTTCCTTTAAAACGGTATTTTGAAAAGTATGCCGATGCACTAAGAGACGAATAAAAAAAGGAGAATGGACAGTTCGTGTCGAAATTTATTTAAGATATGGAAATATATCCTTCAGGTCGGTCATCTTTGTATGCGATCCGAAATTGTTTTCTTAGTTATGAGGTGAATTTTTCTCCATGAAAAAACGGCAAAATGTTACAATAAAAGGAACAAAGGATGGTCTGGTTCTTCGACTTGATGACAGTTGTTCCTATGATGAGTTAAAGCGGGAGTTAGATCAGAAGCTTTCGGCAAACACGAGAACCCAAGATGAGCGTCACTTGATCTCTGTAAAATTGGAAGTCGGCAACCGCTATGTAACCGAGGAACAGCGAGATGAATTAAAAGAACTGATTCGGCAAAAGAAGAATCTTGTTGTCGATGACATTGTTTCAAATGTCATTACGAGAGAAGAAGCGGATCAATTGCGGGCTGAAAACGAGGTTGTAACCGTTTCAAAGATTATTCGTTCCGGGCAGATTTTAAGAGTTCCTGGTGATTTATTGCTGATTGGCGATGTTAATCCGGGCGGTACAGTTATCGCGGGGGGCAATATATTTGTTATGGGAGCGTTAAAAGGAATCGCCCATGCCGGCTGTTATGGAAACGACCAGGCGGTAATTGCGGCTTCTAGTATGAAACCATCACAGCTTATGATTAACGAAGTGCGAAACCAGGCACCAGATATCATTCCGGTTGATGAAAAACATGAAATGGAATGTGCCTACATAGATGAGGACCATCAAATCAAAATTGATAGATTACAAGTTTTAATCCAATTAAGACCTGATTTAACGAGATTAGAAGGGGGACATTAAAGTGGGAGAAGCAATCGTAATTACATCCGGTAAGGGCGGCGTCGGCAAAACGACAACTAGTGCCAATATTGGCACAGCGCTCGCCCTTCAAGGCAAGAAAGTATGCTTGGTTGATACAGACATCGGTCTCCGAAACTTGGATGTCGTAATGGGGCTTGAAAACAGAATTATCTATGATCTTGTTGATGTGGTCGATGGACGGTGCAAAATTCATCAAGCATTAGTGAAAGACAAACGATTTGATGGCCTATTATACTTATTGCCGGCTGCCCAAACTGTCGATAAAAATGCTGTAACAGTCGATCAGATGAAGAAACTGATGGATGAATTAAAACAAGACTATGACTATATCATTATTGATTGTCCTGCTGGCATTGAGCAGGGCTATAAGAATGCTGTTGCAGGTGCAGACAAAGCGATCGTAGTGACAACACCGGAAGTTTCTGCCGTTCGTGATGCTGATAGAATAATTGGCCTGCTTGAAAAAGAAAAGCATATGGAAGCCCCGAAATTAATCGTGAACCGTATCCGCAACCATATGATGAAAAATGGCGATATGCTAGATTTAGATGAAATTACCGAACACTTATCAATAGGTCTTATCGGCATTGTTGCCGACGATGACGAGGTCATCAGAGCTTCAAATCATGGTGAGCCGATTGCTTTAAATCCAAATAGCAAAGCCTCCATTGCTTACCGCAATATTGCCAGAAGGATTCTCGGAGAATCGATCCCGCTCCAGCCGCTTGAAGAAGCAAACAAAGGCATGTTTGGCCGGATTAAAAAGTTTTTTGGTGTACGATAAAATATTTTGCCTGTCTGCTTTTTGTGTAGTGGACAGGCTTTTTATTTATGTTTTATTGGTAAAAAATGTCTAAATAGCCAAAAGGGTCAAAAAAAAAGCCAAAACCCCATGAAAAAAAGCCAAAACCCCATGAAAAAAAGCCAAAACCGCTTAATAAAAAACCCAAAACTCGCCCCAGCCACAAAATCCTCCACAATCAAGTCATACTCCCTCCATCCCCCTCATAGACTTGTACAAATAGCTCGAAAAGGATTGATGGGTATGGCGCGGTCTTCAGCGGACGAAATACGGAGGAGAATTGCCAAAAGGAAAAAAGGAAAAGGTACAGCTGACAAAACCCAGGATCAGCATTTATTATGGCCTGGTAATGATGATGAAAGCTATGGCTACAATTATATTTCTCCATCTGGTGGAGGGGATGATGGGCACCCATTGTTTAAAAAAGAGGTCCTCTTTTTCAAAGTATTGGCTTCAATCCTGTTGTTCCTAGTAGTAGCCATCATGTTCCGCAGTCAAGTTCCAGCAGTGGAACCTGTGAAGAATTTCGTTGTCAAAACAATGGACAAGGAATTTAAGTTTGCTACAGTTTCAAAATGGTATGAGGATAAGTTTGGCAAACCGCTAGCCTTGCTTCCATTCACAGAGAAGAACGAAGCAGGTAAAACAGAAGAGGTTCAAAGCGGCGCTGTTCCCGTAACAGGAAGACTCCTCGAAAATTTTGAAAAGAATGGACAAGGAATCATGATTGAGACCGGAAAGGGAGCACCGGTTCAAGTGATTAATGATGGCTTTGTCAGTTTTGCCGCAGTCAAAGAAGGACTAGGGAAAACCGTCATTGTTCAGCATGGGGATGGATCGGAAACGTGGTATGGGAATTTAGAAAGTATTAAGGTGAAATTATATGAATATATCGACAAACGAACAGTGGTTGGAACGGTGTCAGGGTCTGCTAGTGAAGATAAAACAAAGGGTCAATACTATTTTGCCGTTAAAAAGGATGAAAGTTTTATCGACCCTGTTAAGGTGATTCGCTTTGAATAAGCTGATTTCCTTACTTAGGCTCGTCCACATCCATCCATTGCTGTGGCTGATTATTGCTCTATCCATTGCAACGGCACATTTCCGGGAAGTGTGTTTATTAATCGGAATTATTTTTATCCATGAAATGGGGCATGCGGCCGCAGCTTTCTTTTTTTCCTGGCGTATTAAAAAAATTACCCTCCTGCCATTTGGCGGTGTGGCAGAAATGGATGAGCACGGAAACCGCCCGTTAAAGGAAGAGGCCATTGTGGTACTCGCGGGACCAGTGCAGCATCTCTGGATGATCGCGGCTGCATATGGCCTGTTTACATTCAACGTTTTACCGGAAGAGTGGTATCAATTATTTCTCCACTACAATATGATGGTTCTTATTTTTAATTTATTTCCCGTTTGGCCGCTCGATGGCGGAAAAATGGTATTTTTATTGCTCTCATTAAAACATTCCTTTACAAAGGCTCATCAAATAACACTATTGTTTTCACTTGTAAGTTTGGCCGTTTTTTCAATACTCATCTTAGTTGCGGCACCCGCCCATATTAATGTCTGGGTAGTGATTGGCTACCTGCTATTCTCCATCTATTATGAATGGAAACAGCGACGATTTATTTTTATGCGATTTTTATTAGAGCGTTATTACGGCAATAAATCGAATCCCGATGATTTGGTGCCCATACAGGCAAAGGAAGAGGATTTGCTGATTCATGTGCTGGAGAAATTCCAGCGCGGCTGCAAGCACCCGATTGTGGTGGAAGCAGAGGGTGAGAAAAAGGGGACTTTAGATGAAAATGAACTGCTTCATGCCTATTTCACGGAAAAACGGTTAACCGATAAAATCAGCGACCTTCTCTTTTTGTATTAATAAGGTATAATAGGACCAATAAGAAATGCGATGATGCATAATTTTAATGGGTCATCGATTTAAAAAAGCGAGGACGTTAGTTTGGAAAGGTTAATTGTTAATACTGCTTCACGTGAAAAAAGGTTTGCCTATATTAAAGACAACCGAGTAGAAAAAATCATTTTTGACCGGCCGGAGCATCGATCTTTGGTCGGTAATATTTATTTTGGGACGGTTACAAAGGTGCTTCCTGGAATGAATGCGGCCTTTATTGATATCGGGACGGAAAAAAACGCCTATTTGCATCGGGACGTTATTCCTTCCTTTGTTGCATCACAGGAGAAGGAAAAAAACATTACATCATTTGTCCGCCAGGGGGAAAAAATGATGGTCCAAGTGGACAAGGATGCTACAGGCACGAAAGGTCCTAAGGTGACAGCCATTATTGAAATTCCTGGGACACATTTGATTTATATGCCAAAAGGGCATTATCTGGCGGTTTCTAAAAAAATCAGCGATGACAGCCAAAAGGATCTTAAACATTTAGGAAACCAAATCAAAAAAGACGAAGAAGGGCTTATTTTTCGAACTTCAAGTGTGAATGCTGCGGAAGCGGAGATTCAAGGTGAGCTTAATCAGCTAAGACAGCGATACGAAGAAATTTTTCAACGCACCCTTTCAATGAAAAATCCGGGCTTAATTTATCAAACAGATCATTTTAGCGAAATGATCCTAGACGAGGTTGCCAGAATGACTGCCGGCGAGGTAATGGTTGATGATTTATCATTGAAAAAAAGGCTCGACGGTGGAAATGTACCAGTCAGCTACTATAATGGAAAAGAAAATATTTTCTCTGTTTTCAAGGTAGAGCCGGAAATTGATAAGGCGTTAAAACGTGTCGTCTGGCTCGATAACGGTGCCTATTTGATCTTTGATGAAACAGAGGCACTGACGATTGTCGATGTGAATACCGGGAAATTCTCTGGAAAGATCGATTATCAAGATACCGTGTTCAAAACGAATCAGCTGGCAGCGAAGGAAATTGTCCGGCAGCTGCGGCTCCGTGATATTGGCGGTATTGTGTTGATTGATTTTATCGATATGAAACGCGAACAGGACAAAGAGAAAATTCGTCACACAGTAGAGATAGAGCTTGCAAAAGATGAAAAAAGGACTAAAGTAATCGGCTTTACACCACTTGGTATTCTTCAGCTGACAAGGAAAAGAACAAAGGTATCGATCTCTGAGGCGATGCAGGTAAAATGTCGTGTCTGCAATGGGACTGGCCGAGTGTTAAGTGCCGAGACAATCGCCTTTCGCCTCGAGCGGGAGCTGATGGAGCACCGCAGTACCGAATATGAGGCTGTTCTTGTTGAAACCACAAGTGAAGTGAAGGATGCGCTGATTAGCCCGGATGGCTCTTATAAAGAAGTATTAGAGGAACTGCTCCAATTCAAGATTTATTTTTCCATCCAGCCTTCTATTGAACACTATTATAGGTTGACACAGTTCGGGGATGAACAGGAGATATCCTTCAAAGCGGACTAAAATATATTGACACAATGCTTTAGATTATGGTAGGATTTTAATGTTGTTTGTAGCACCCGTGCTACAACCGCACATACCAGGTTATAAGATTTTGCATCATTAATGCAAAGCACCTGCATATGGCGAGTCTGAGTTTATAAGGAGGTGCAGTTATGTACGCAATTATCGAAACTGGCGGTAAGCAAGTGAAAGTTGAAGAAGGCCAAGCAATCTACATCGAGAAATTAAGTGTAGAAGCTGGCGAAACTGTTACTTTTGACAAGGTTCTTTTCGTAGGCGGCGAAACTGTAAAAGTTGGAAGCCCTGTTATTGAAGGCGCTACTGTTACAGCTAAAGTTGAAAAGCAAGGCCGTGCGAAGAAAATCACTGTTTTCAAGTACAAAGCGAAGAAAAACTATCACAAGAAACAAGGTCATCGTCAACCTTACACTAAAGTAGTCATCGAAAAAATCAACGCGTAAGGTGTTGAATTAGATGATTCAAGTAGTGATTAATCGTACGAAATCTGCTCAAATCCAGTCGTTTGAAATAAGCGGACATGCCTTTTTTGAAAGGCGGGGGAAGGATATTGTCTGTGCCGGCGTTTCTGCCGTATCGGTTGGTGCCGTTAACGCGGTACACGAACTAACAGGCGTTACTCCTGAAATCGACCATGAGTCTGGACTGCTCCGCTGTACGATTCCGGAACATCTTCCGGAGGAAACAAGCGGGAAAGTGCAGCTTCTTTTAGAAGGTATGGCTGTTGCCTTACGAACGATTGAAATTGATTACGGAAAGCACATAAAAATTACCTTCAAAAAGCAGGAGGTGGAATAAATGCTATTAAAATTAGATCTTCAGTTGTTTGCATCTAAAAAAGGGGTAGGTTCTACTAAGAACGGTCGTGACTCTATCGCAAAGCGCCTTGGTGCTAAGCGTGCAGACGGTCAATTCGTAACTGGCGGTTCTATCCTTTACCGTCAACGCGGTACAAAGATTTACCCAGGTGAAAACGTTGGCCGTGGCGGAGACGACACTTTATTTGCAAAAGTAGACGGCGTTGTAAAATTTGAACGCTTTGGCCGCGACCGCAAAAAAGTGAGCGTATATCCAGTAGCTCAAGAAGCTTAATAGCTGCCTGAAAACTCTAACACTATAGGTTAGAGTTTTCTTTTTTTTTAAAACTTCACCAAGAAATCTTCAAAAAGTTCTTCATAAATTCAGACATTTTCCCTGTATACATAGAAAATTGCTTACTCATAGTTGTTTTTTTGTTATACTAACAGCAAACAGTTTTTCGGACAACGAAATTTGGGAGCGAAGGTATGGAGAAACAATGGGATATAATTGAGGTGCTGCGGCACTCGCGCCATGATTGGATGAATAAGCTGCAGCTAATAAAGGGGAATATTGATTTAAACAGAATCGATCGTGTGAAAACGGTTATTGAGGAAATCATTATCGAAGCACAAAATGAGACAAACCTCTCAAATCTTCCAATGAAGAGATTTGTTTCACTGCTATTAAGGACCAATTGGGAGAATCCTCAATTTAAGCTCGAATATGAGGTATTAATCGATAAGGATGTAATGAAGGTAGATGATGAAACCTTAACCAATTGGACAAAACTATTTTTTTTATGTTTAAATAACGCCATAGAGGCATTTCAAGATAATCATTTATCAATTACGATTGAACCGCAATCGAATGGACTTCGTTTCTTTTTTGATTTTAGCGGGATAATAATAAGCAGAGAATTGATTGAGATATTCCTTTCTGAACACACTAGCCTGCTTGATATAGTGGTGAAGGAATTTTCGGAAAATGAACTCGCATTGGAGCTTTATATGCCGGCTGTTTAGCCTGGCAAAGACCAGCGATTCTCTGTTATTTTTCAACTACCGGAGGATTATAAAAAATGTTTGTTGATCAAGTGAAAATTTATGTAAAGGGCGGCGATGGAGGCAATGGAATGGTTGCCTACCGCCGTGAAAAATATGTACCAAAAGGGGGGCCTGCCGGCGGCGACGGTGGTAAAGGTGCCGATGTTGTTTTTAAAGTTGATGAAGGTTTGCGGACGCTGATGGATTTTCGTTATCAGCGCCATTTTAAAGCTACTCGCGGCGAGCATGGTATGTCAAAGAACCAGCACGGCCGAAATGCCAAGGACATGATTGTTAAGGTCCCTCCTGGTACGGTGGTTATGGATGCTGAAACGAAAGTTGTCATCGCTGATTTGGTGGAGCATGGCCAGCAGGCTGTGATTGCCAAAGGCGGCCGCGGCGGTCGTGGTAACTCCCGGTTTGCGACACCGGCCAATCCAGCGCCGGAAATTGCCGAAAATGGTGAGCCTGGGCAGGAACGCGATGTCATTCTAGAGCTAAAGCTTTTGGCTGATGTTGGACTTGTTGGTTTCCCGAGTGTCGGAAAGTCTACGTTATTATCGGTTGTTTCTTCGGCAAAACCGAAAATTGCCGAGTATCATTTTACAACCATCGTTCCAAATCTCGGTATGGTGGAAACGGAGGATGGACGCAGCTTTGTTATGGCTGATTTGCCAGGACTGATTGAAGGTGCTCACGCGGGTGTCGGCTTAGGTCACCAATTTTTGCGTCATATTGAACGAACTAGGGTTATCGTCCATGTCATTGATATGGCTGCCACCGAAGGTCGTGATCCGTTTGAGGATTATCTGACAATCAACCGCGAATTAAAAGAGTATAACTTAAGGTTAACAGAGCGTCCGCAAATTATTGTGGCGAACAAGATGGATATGCCGGATGCGGAGGAAAACTTGAAAAAGTTTAAGGACCAGCTTGAAGAGGATTACCCGATTTTTCCGATTTCGGCCATTACCAGAAAAGGTTTGCGTGAACTGTTGTTTGCAGTTGCTGATAAAGTGGAGGAAACACCGGAATTTCCGCTTGAGCATGAGGAGGAAGTGGAAATTAACCGCGTCCTTTATAAGCATGAGGCCGATCCTGATGCATTTGTCATTACAAGAGAACCAGACGGCAGCTTTGTGCTTTCAGGTGATAAGCTTGAAAAATTGTTTAAAATGACTGATTTTTCACGAGATGAATCAGTCCGCCGATTCTCAAGACAGCTTCGCGGCATGGGGGTTGACGATGCTCTAAGGCAAAGAGGAGCGAAAGACGGAGATATCGTCAAATTGTTAGAATTTGAATTTGAGTTTATTGAATAAAGTGAAACCTCAATCAGAGGAGGGTTCCACTGATTGTTAGTTGAACCAATCGGGCTTTTACGGGCAGTTGTTCCCCGCTTTGATTTCCTGTTTAAGCTAAGAATTTAAAGTAGGGATCTTACTGCCCGTAAAAGCGGGATAAAGTTTCCAAAAAGGTAGAGATGAGAATGGATAACTTTGAAAAAAAATTTTATTTAGTCCGTGAAGATGTGCTGCCGGAGGCGATGAAAAAAACGCTTGATGCAAAGGAAATGCTTGAACGCGGCAAGGCGGAATCCATTTGGGATGCAGCGCAAAAGGTAGATTTAAGCCGCAGTGCTTTCTATAAATATCGTGATACGGTATTTCCATTTTCTACGATTCAAAAAGAACGTTTGGTTTCCTTGTTTTTTCATTTAGAGGACCGTTCAGGAACTTTATCAAAACTGTTAAGCATTGTAGCCGCTTCAGGCTGCAATGTGTTAACGATTCACCAAACGATTCCCCTTCAAGGGAGAGCGAATGTAACGCTTTCGTTAAACACATCGGATATGAAAAATGATATTGAGTCATTGCTGGCTGATTTGAGAAAGCTCGCATTTGTTGAGAAGGTTGAGGTGCTGGGAACAGGAGCATAAATGGAGAAGTTCCCGGCTTTCTTTTAAAGGAGAGAGAAGAAGTGAAGGTAGGTTATTTAGGCCCAAAGGCAACATTTACAGAATTAGCAGTGAAAAAGGTTTTTGAAGGCTTTGAATATGTGCCGTTTCAAACAATTCCGGGATGTATGGATGCAGTCTCTAACCACGTTGTTGAGCTTGCTGTAGTCCCGCTGGAAAACACTTTAGAAGGATCTGTTAACATTACGCTTGATTATTTAACACATGTTGCAGACATTCCGATTATTGGGGAAATTACGATTCCGATTACAATGCATTTAATGGTTCACCCTAAGAATGCGGAGAGATGGCAGGATGCTGAAAAAATTTTCAGCCACTCCCATGCGATTGCTCAGTGTCATAAATTTTTACATAAACACTTTAAGGGAGTACCGTACGAAAGTGTTTCATCCACAGCTGCATCAGCTAAAATGATCATGGAATCACCTGAACTGAACATTGCAGCAATTGCGAACGAATTGGCTGCAAAGGAATATGGGGCGACAATTGTCCAAAGAGGCATCCATGATTTTGACCATAATCATACCCGGTTTATTGTTTTAGCCAAAAAAGATATTGATTTTCAAGTGCTAAGCGGTTCCTCCCATTATCGAACAACATTAATGGTAACACTGCCATCTGACCAGGCGGGTGCTCTGCACCAAGTGTTATCTGCGTTTGCTTGGCGCAAAATAAATCTCTCAAAAATTGAATCAAGACCAATGAAAACGGGAATTGGAAATTATTTCTTCATTATAGATTTAGAAATGAAGCTTGATGATGTGTTAATACCTGGAGCTATTGCTGAAATGGAAGCTTTAGGATGCAGTGTCAAATTGCTCGGAAGCTACCCAGCAATGATGGTGGATTTGGATTAAGATTAGCGAAAGCATTGTAAAAGGACCATTAAAAGGTCCTTTTTATGATTCCAATAATATTCCTTCTTTTTTAAGTGCAGCTTCTGCCTTCTCTAAAGCAGCCTCACTTGGAGCTGATAAAGTATGTAAATGAATTCCTCCGGTTAGTTCTGATAATAGCGGTGCTTTCGTTGTTTCAAGTTTTTCAATAAATTGCTTTACTTCCTGTCTGTTTGACACCATAATAGATGCGGTTAGATCACCGTAGATAGCATGTTCGATTTTAACATCCTTCACTTTTACCCCGTAATCAACTATGATATTTAGCTCTTTTTCTGTGTCCTCATAAGTGTGGCGACAAGCAATCGTCCGTTCATAAACTAAATTTTCACTCTGTTGCTGTAAAAACAGATACCCTTGGCTCGTTGCGATAATTGGTTCACCTTTAGCCTTAAGCAGCGTAATATCACCGACAATCACCTGCCTGCTGACATTTGTCCTCTCGGCTAACTCGCTTCCGGTAATTGGTCGGCTGCTATCCTGTAATAATTGTAAAATAAATCTTCTCCGTTCGTCCCCAAGTATCTTTTTTTGTTCCATATTAAACGCTCCTTACCATGTACATGCTTTCATAGTACCATACTGATTTTTAAAAATAAATGAAGTAAACCAATAGACTAGAGCTTGTGTAAACATATTTCGAAAAAAAGAAGCATAAGTTTTTGTGAAGAATGATAGCATTTTGCCCATTACCACATACACTATATGGACTTATGCCATAGGAGGGAAATCAGAGTGAAGATCCATATCGTACAGAAAGGGGATACTCTTTGGAAGATCGCCAAGAAGTACGGCGTGAATTTTGAAGAGCTGAAAAAGATGAATTCACAGCTCAGCAACCCTGATATGATAATGCCCGGAATGAAAATAAAGGTCCCGACAACAGGCGGCACCATCAAAAAAGAAGGGCCAATCAAAGCTGAGCATCCGTTTGCCAAAGAAGTACCGATTAAAGAAATGCCGATTAAAGAAGCACCCGTTAAGGAAATACCGATAAAGGAAGTGCCAATTAAAGAGCAGCCAATTATAAAAGAAGCACCGAAAGCGCCGTATACCCCAAAAATGCCTCTACAAGTAGTCCCAGAAATCGATATTAATAATTATTATATGACTAACATGACTAATATGACGGTAAAACCTGAGCTGCCGCCCAAACCGGCTAATATCCTTCCTGAAGTGAAAGAGGTTCCAAAGAAAGAAGTTCCAATGCCTGCCCCAATGCCGGTACAAGAAGCGCCATGTCCACCAATGCAAGATTATTGTGTTCCAATTACACCGATTATGCCCGGACCAGGATTTTGTCCGCCATATGGAGGCATTCCGATGCAAATGCCTTGCCCGCCGATGCAGGCAGCCCCAATGATGCCTGCTTCTAATGCGGTTCCAAATATGCTCCCTAACATAACTCCAAATAATCCGGGGCAAATGGTGGGCGGATCCTATATGCCGATGTCTTTTCATGATGAATCATCTGCCTTTATGCCCCAAATGCCAATGAATCCGGGATATAATCCTGGAGGAACAGTGATGGGAAGTCCGTATTCTCAAGTTCCAGCAGCCGGATTCCAGCAGCCTATGGATCCAGCGGCATATGGCATGCAGCCAGCCTATCAGGCAATGCCAGGAGCATATGGCGGAATGCCAATGGGATATGGAGAAACTCCAGCTGGGTATGGTCAAATGCCTGCGGGATATCCAGAAGGTGTTGGACCAATGACAGGGGCCCCAGGATATCCAGGAACAGCAG
>NZ_BNDS01000002.1:178934-204788 GCF_014656545.1 Neobacillus kokaensis | reverse complement strand
CAGGAACAGCAGGCCCAATGGCGGGAACAGCAGGATATCCAGGAGCAGCAGGCCCAATGGGGGGAGCAGCAGGTTATCCAGGAGCAACAGGCCCAATGGGGGGAGCAGCAGGTTATCCAGCAGGAATGGAATTTTCTCCTGGGGTCCACTCAGCACCAGGTAATCCCGATGGTTCATTTGGAAATCCAGGGTCAGGTGCTCCATATGGAATGCCAGGGTACCCCGGAACATATGGACCAACACCCTATGGATATCCGCAAATGATGGGAACAACACCTTATGGAATGGTACCTGAATTTGAATATGAATCACCAGACCGGCCAGGCCCTGCAGCAGGAGCGCAAATGCCTTTTATGCAAGCCCCAGGACAAAGTTTCCCAACAGGAGCTGGGGGTGATTGCGGCTGCGGTCCAGGAAAACCAGCAGGCATGCCGGCAGATTTTGTCCCGCCGACTCCGCCTATTTATAGTGCACCCTATACAGGACCTATGGATGTTGCCCAGCCGCCTTTTATGAATCCATATGGAATGGGACCAGCAGGAACAAGTTCTTATGGAATGCCAGGATATCATGACGAATCAAGTTAACTCGTCAGCAAACATGCATGGAGACGATGCTTATTTTGATCGTCTCTTCTCTTATTTTCAGTCGCAATTTCTCGAAAATGTATCAGAAATGAATCCGCTGCAAAGATCCGTTATGCTGCTTAAAACAGATCACAATATGTATGTCATGAAAGGATATCAATCCAATCGCAGGCTAAAAGTGCAGGAAGCCTTTACAGCTACACTGAGGAAAGAAGGATTCTTCAATACGTACATTTATTTGGATTCATTAACAAAAGAACCGCTCTTATTTGAGGGTACTTATTTTGGCTGTATGGAATATATTTCTCCAAACAAATCAGCTTTTACCTTTTATGGACAAAAAGACCGAAGGGATGGACTTAACTTATTAGAACAATTTCATCAGGCGACAGCCTCGTTTGAAGCAAGGTATCGCAGGCTGCTTCCAACAGCAGATTTAATTGGAAAATGGAAAGAAAGATTGATGATTTTTTCGAATAATATTCCTTTTCTCAGATATTTTATGAATGAACCATTTATTTCTGAAATGGTGTCGTGGGCAAATTGGTCATTAAAGGGGATGGAAAAAAACATCCGCTATTTTGAAGAAGAACCATTTGTAATTCTTCATGGGGATGTAGCCCATCACAATTTTTTGCGTGACAAAAAGGGTAAGCTACATTTAATTGATTTTGATTTAATCAGTATTGGCCCAGCGGCACTTGATTATTTACAATATGCCAATCGGATTCTCCCATATATTGATTGGTCGTTAAATAGGCTTAGCAGGTATAAACAATTTCAAAAGTATCTCCGTGACAAAGCTTTCTTATATGCATTAGTATACCCCGCAGATGTTTTTCGTGAGTGGAATCGACTAATTAGGGAACAATCCTATACCGATCAAAAAAAATTACAGCAGGTAATGGATTTATCAGTTGGTGAGTTTTATTCACGGAAAAAGTTTTTTCATCAAATCAAAAGCGTTTTGGATTAATGCTGTTATTTCTAAAGAATGAAAACCTCCTTAAGTTAACAACCTAGTAAGGAGCATATTCGAATGCTCAAGGATTAACGTGAGGGGGTTTTTCGCTTGGTCAGCAAACGATGGAGATTTGCGCTTTCTGCTTTAATGCTTGTTGGAGCTGCGGGGTGTGCAAATAATAACAAGGGTGTCAATGATGCCAATAATAACCTTGCACGCCCAATGGGATATTACTCTAACGAAAACCACCCGGACAATAGCAACGCTTTATATCGTGATAATGATGGCCCGTTCACGGAAATGATGGATCATACTTTGGGGGACGAGGATCGAAATTTTAATGAACAAAGCCGCAGCAGGCTGCAAACAAAGGACGAGAATGGACATCCTGTCAATCCAACGAAGCCTTTAGCTTCTACGGATCGTAATTTTTTTCAGAAGGATAACCGTTTTAGTACAAGTGATATGAACTATCATGGCCATCTAAACCGAAAAACCGGTAATACATGGTCACATGTTGACCATGAATTTCAGGAAGATATTACGGATACGATTAGGGATAAAGTTGAACATGTCGACAATGTAAGAAGCATCCGCAATGTTGCTTACGGAAATTCTGTCTGGGTATCAGTGAGCCTGGTTGATAATAGCAAGGCAGCAGCCAATAAAACGAAAAGAGACATCAAAAGAGTAGTCCAGCCTTACGTAAAGGGAAAGACAATTAAAGTCGTTATTGATGAAGGGACGTTTGGGCGCGACCGTAATATCAATAACGATATTCCCCAAAGAGTTCCAAAACCCGCTAAATAAGGCAAAAAGGCAAAGCGAATGAGCTTTGCCTTTTTGTATGGAAAAACGCTTGCTGGGAAAATTAGAAAGGGTAATCACCGGTTGTTTCGGATAAAAAGGCAAAAAAAGGCTAAACTAGGAATGGAAAGCGTGTAAAATATTTAATAAGAGGTGAGGGGCATGAGGTTCACAGGAAAAGCTATGGCTCGCTTTTGTTTCGCCGTATTTTCTGTTATTCTCTTCAGTTTAGGAATGGCATGGGATGGTTTCGCAGCGCAAGTGGAAACCAAGCAAGCGACGGAACCTCTGCACATAACAGTTATTTTAGAACGAGTCTATCTGGACGGAGAAGTCAGCCAGGAAGTTGTTCATGAAAAATGCTGGTCGATGGAGAATTTTTGGGCGAAGTATGATGCCTGGACGCTAAAAAATAGGGAAGAATCATCGATGGTTTTTACTAGAAAAATGGATGATATTTCACCCCTGTTAAAAGCAAATGGCTATTTTGGTATTACGGAAGATGGGGTTTTAACAATTTTTAATGGGCGGCCTGGAAGCTCGAAGATTATTCAATCCTTCTTTCAAATCGATATGAAAAAGCTTGAGAGTAATAAGCAGGAAGAATTGCTCCAAGGTATTCCCATTAAAACAAAGGATCATTATGTCAAGGTGCTTGAAACGTTTAAGCCTTATTCAGTAACAAAAGAATAGATGTTTTAAAAAATCAGACTGGTGAATGAAATCAGCCTGATTTTTTTGTTTTAAAATTTGTATATTGGCGAATTTTCCAATTTTATTAGCCAAGCGCACCGAATCACTAATTTCTTCAACTACCATTCAAAAATATGATAGAATGGAATACAGTGTAATTTTTAGCGTTTAGTGTTTAAAGGGAGAGAAGCGGATTGTTTGAATTTATCAAGGGTACCGTTGATTTTGTCGGACCAGAATATATCGTTATCGAAAACAGCGGAATTGGGTTTCAAATATCGACGCCGAATCCGTTTATTTATGCCGGTAAAATGGAAACAATGGTAACGGTTTATACGTATCATTATGTCCGAGAAGATGTAATGGCTTTATATGGCTTCGAAACAAGGGAAGAAAAGAAGTTATTTACTAAATTATTAAATGTGTCGGGAATTGGTCCCAAAGGGGCTCTAGCCATCCTTGCATCGGGAGAGGTCCAGCAAGTGGTTAATGCGATTGAAAACGAGGATGAGAAATTCCTTGTTAAATTCCCTGGTGTCGGAAAAAAAACTGCCCGACAGATGATTCTTGATTTAAAGGGGAAATTACAGGATGTCGTGCCAGACTTCTTCCCGAATTTGTTTAACGCAGATCAGCTTCATATACATACAGGAGCAACGAACACAGCCTTTGAAGAAGCCGTCCTTGCCTTACAAGCACTTGGCTATTCTGAAAAAGAAATTAAGAAAATTTCTCCTGAATTACAGAAGGAACAGATGTCAACAGATCAATATATTAAAAAAGCCCTTCAGCGGCTGTTAAAATAGGTGATGATGTATGGAAGAGCGGATCATTTCCAGCGAAGTAAATGAGAGTGAAGTTAGTTTTGAACAAAGCCTCAGGCCGCAAACCTTACAACAATATATCGGACAGGATCAGGTTCGAGAAAACTTGGAAATCTTTATTAAGGCCGCTAAACAGCGTGGGGAAACCCTCGACCATGTGCTGCTTTACGGCCCGCCGGGATTAGGAAAAACGACTCTCGCGATGATTATTGCCAATGAAATGGGTGTAAACATTCGGACAACTTCAGGGCCGGCGATTGAAAGACCTGGTGATTTAGCGGCCATTCTCACTGCACTCGAGCCAGGCGATGTGTTATTTATCGATGAAATTCACCGTCTGCCGAGATCGATTGAAGAGGTGCTCTACCCGGCAATGGAGGACTTTTGTCTGGATATTGTGATCGGGAAGGGTCCGAGCGCCAGGTCAGTCCGCCTTGATTTGCCGCCATTTACCCTTGTTGGGGCAACAACAAGAGCAGGTTCTCTGTCAGCCCCTCTCAGAGACCGATTTGGCGTTTTATCTCGTCTCGAGTATTATAAAGAAGACCATCTGACAAGCATTGTGCTGCGGACAGCGGAATTGTTTGAGACGGGAATTGATCAACAATCAGCAGCGGAAATTGCCAGAAGGGCGAGGGGAACACCACGTATTGCTAACCGCCTCTTACGACGTGTCCGCGACTTTGCTCAAGTGAAAGGGAATGGGGAAATCCATCTATCGCTTGCTAAAGAAGCGCTAGAACTCCTGCAGGTGGACCAGCGCGGCCTTGACCATATTGACCATAAGCTGTTAAAAGGAATTATTGAAAAATTCCGCGGCGGTCCGGTCGGACTGGATACGATCGCGGCTTCCATTGGTGAGGAGTCCGAAACAATCGAAGATGTGTATGAGCCATATTTATTGCAAATTGGCTTTCTGCAGCGGACGCCGCGGGGCAGGATGGTAACAGCTGCTGTTTATCATCACTTTGCTATGGAGGTGCCTGCGCCTTGACAGGATTATCAAAAACATTGATGATTATTGGCGCGGTTATTTTTTTTATCGGCTTATTGATGCCATTTTTGCATTTGGGAAAACTACCGGGTGACATTGTCGTCAAAAAAGGGAATAATGTCTTTTATTTTCCGGTCGTTACTTCCATAGTTGTAAGTATTGTTTTGTCCCTTATTTTTTATGTAATAGGGAGATTTCGTTAAAGTTAGGATGTTTGAATATGAAAGTAGATTTGTTTGATTTTCATTTACCAGAAGAATTAATTGCCCAGGTTCCATTGAAAAATCGGACCGATAGCCGGTTAATGGTGTTAAATAAGGAAACAGGCGAATTAAAGGATGAAGTGTTTAAGAACATTACGAAGTATTTGCGTGAAGGGGACTGCCTTGTCTTAAATGATACGAAGGTATTACCGGCACGCCTTTTTGGTGTTAAAAACGATACTGGTGCAAAAATAGAAGTGCTGTTATTAAAACAGCTCGAAGGCGACAGGTGGGAGACTTTGGTCAAGCCTGCCAAACGGGTAAAGGAAGGCACCGTTATTGAATTTGGCGATGGTTTGCTTACGGCTGTTTGCACAGGAGAGAGTGAGCATGGGGGCAGGACATTTGAATTTCGATATGAAGGAATTTTTTACGAAATTCTTGAACAATTAGGACAAATGCCATTACCGCCATATATTAAAGAACAGCTTGATGACCAAGACAGGTACCAAACGGTCTATGCAAAGGAACCTGGCTCGGCAGCGGCACCAACAGCCGGACTTCATTTTACCGAAGAATTACTGCAGGAGATTGCTGAGATGGGCGTCCATATTGCCTTTATTACACTTCATGTTGGGTTAGGTACGTTTAGGCCTGTCAGCTCAGACGATGTAGAAGGACATGATATGCATGCTGAGTTTTACATCATGACGGATGAAACAGCGAAACTGCTAAATAAAGTAAGAAGCAGCGGCGGCAGAATTATTACTGTCGGAACAACATCTACAAGGACTTTAGAAACGATTGCAAAAGCGGGTAACGGTCATTTTAGCGCGAGCAGCGGCTGGACGGATATTTTTATTTTTCCTGGATATGAATTTAAAGGGATTGATGGGATGATCACAAATTTCCATTTACCGAAGTCCACTTTGATTATGCTTGTCAGCGCCTTGGCCGGCAGGGAGCACATTTTGCATGCTTACAATACGGCTGTAGAAGAGAAATATCGTTTCTTCAGCTTTGGCGATGCGATGTTCATTATCTAGGGCTTGTATGAGGAAGGAGAAAGAAACTTGACAGCGATTCGCTATGAATTAATCAAAACTTGTAAACAAACAGGAGCCCGGCTTGGCAGGGTCCACACACCACATGGCTCCTTTGATACACCAACCTTTATGCCGGTAGGAACGCTGGCAACCGTGAAAACGATGTCCCCCGAAGAGTTAAAGGGCATGGATGCTGGGATTATTTTGAGCAATACTTATCATTTATGGCTCCGCCCAGGCCATGAGATTATTAAGGAAGCGGGCGGGCTGCATAAATTTATGAACTGGGACCGAGCAATTCTTACCGATTCAGGCGGCTTCCAAGTTTTTAGTTTAAGTGAATTCCGTAAAATTGAAGAAGAGGGCGTTCATTTTCGCAATCATTTAAGCGGTGAAAAATTATTTTTATCTCCGGAAAAAGCGATGGAAATTCAAAATGCCCTAGGCTCTGATATTATGATGGCCTTTGATGAATGTCCGCCATATCCGGCTACATTCGACTATATGAAAAAATCTGTGGAGCGTACCTCAAGATGGGCGGAACGTTGTTTAAAGGCACATCAACGCCCTGAAGACCAAGGGTTATTTGGTATCGTTCAAGGCGGGGAGTATGAGGAACTGCGGAAGCAGAGTGCCAATGATCTTATATCGCTTGATTTTCCTGGCTATGCGATTGGCGGTCTGTCAGTCGGCGAGCCGAAAGATATCATGAATCGTGTTCTTGAGTTTACGACACCGCTTCTGCCTGCAAATAAGCCGAGATATTTAATGGGTGTTGGTTCTCCAGATTCATTAATTGACGGGGCGATCCGCGGAGTTGATATGTTTGACTGCGTTCTGCCGACGCGAATTGCGAGGAATGGTACATTAATGACCAGCGAAGGCAGATTAGTTGTTAAAAACGCTCAATATGCTAAAGATTTTGGTCCGCTTGATCCTGATTGCGACTGCTATACATGTAAAAATTACAGCAGGGCGTACATCCGTCATTTAATTCGTTGTAATGAAACATTTGGAATTCGATTAACATCTTACCATAATCTTTATTTTCTGCTAAAATTAATGGAGAAGGTCAGACAAGCCATTAGGGAAGACCGGCTTGGTGATTTCCGAGAAGAATTTTTTGAGCGTTACGGGTTTAACAAGCCTAACGCGAGAAATTTCTAATAGATGCTATTTTGAAAGGAGGGGAACAAGTATGTCAGGTGGATTAGGTACAATTCTTCCGTTAATTCTAATGTTTGTGTTGTTCTATTTCTTATTAATCCGTCCACAGCAAAAGCGCCAAAAAGCGGTGCAGCAAATGCAAAGTGATTTAAAAAAGGGTGATAAGATTGTCACGATTGGCGGCTTACACGGTTTTATCGATTCAATCGATGAGAGCAAAGTCGTGATTAAATGTGGCGACGGCAGCCGTCTTACATATGATCGCAATGCGATTCGTGAAGTAACGGATTCAGCTAAGGAAGCACAAGCGTAATAATACAGTAAAAAGGAAAGGAAGCCGTACTATTTATTCGGCTTCCTTTTTTAAGCTCTAATTTTTGATTCGCGAATAACAGGTTTTCTAAGCGTGTTTTGAGTTATTTGTTGCAATATTTACCCCGAGAATGCCGCCCATCATCGCAATCAGTGTATAACAGGTATGATAAATGACTTGTTCAGCATCAAACAGGCGGTCGTACCCTAAGAATTGAAATAAAAAAACAATCAGCGAGTAAATGAGCCCCGTTACGCTGCCAATTAACCAGCCCTTTTCCTTCCGCTTTCCGCCAGACAAAAAGCCGCCGCCAAACAATGCAATAAATGAAATGGCTGTGACGATGTATTGAAGTGATGATTCACCTGCGGATGTAAATCTCATAATAAAGGAAATGAGTAGGCTGCAAACAGCTGCAAAGACAAAAATAAAGATCAATCCGTACAGAATCGCTGTACCAAAGCTTTTTGACTCGATTTTTCTCTCCCCCTTAAGCCTCCTGGCCAACTTTATTCTTTTTTTTAAATCTGTTGACAAAGAAACAGATTCTTTCCTAGTACAAGCATATTCATGATGGTTTGAAAGTAGAATGAAATTTTTACACTTGCGCTTTTTGGTATTTGGGATTTTATTCCGATAATGAATTGTGGAGGAATGATAAACAATAAGAGTTGTAACGTTTTGAAAGGGGAGTCCAAACGTGGTAGTTTATTTAAATATCATTTTTAGAACTTTGATTTTATATGTTGTCTTACTTTTAATATTTAGGTTTATGGGGAAGCGGGAAATCGGTGAATTAAGTATCTTGGATTTAGTTGTCTTTATTATGATAGGTGAAATGGCCGTGATTGCAATTGAAAATACGCGGGATCCTTTATTCCATACGATTGTACCGATGATTTTGTTAATGGGAATTCAAATCTCACTTGCTTATATGTCCTTGAAAAGTAAAAAGTTTCGCGATCTTGTAGATGGGAAGCCCACCATTATTATCAATCGAGGCAAGGTTGATGAAGAGGCCATGCGAAAACATCGTTATAATTTCGACGACCTGATGATGCAGCTGCGTGAAAAAGATGTCAGGAGTATTCAGGATGTGGAATTTGCTATTTTAGAGACATCAGGAAAGCTATCGGTTATTGAAAAAATGGAAGATCCAAAAGAGCCAAAGAACCCTAAAAAAAATGGCGATATTACCGTCCCGCTGATTATGGATGGGGCAATCAGGGAAGAAGGCTTAAGTAAGATTAATAAAACGAATCTTTGGCTTCGTCAGGAAATGAAAAAGAAAGGATACCGTGATATTAAAAAAATTTCGTTTTGCAGCTATGAAAATGGGAAATTTTTTATTGATCTTAAGGATTATGAATAAAAGACACGCTTAATGCAGGTGCGTGTCTTTTACTTATCAAAAAACTTACCAATCCATGGAATTCTGATTAAATCGTCCTTTTTTATCAGCCCCATGATAATCAGCAGAAAGGTATAGGCAAGTGTCATTGTAATCAAAGATACTAATACTCTGATAATCAATAGTTCCTTTATCAGGAAATGTCCAAATACCCAGTATCCCATCCATCCTGCGGCCCCCATAACAAGAAATCCTTTCACATAATCCCGGACATTGAAGGAGAATGAAACCTGCTTTATGACAGTAGCGAGGTGAAGAAACGTAACTAATACAAAGCCCACGATAATACCAAGGGCTGCCCCGGTAATACCAAAGGAAGCCTGGGAAGCTAGTACAAAGATGACGGCTGTTTTTACAACTGCACCAATTAGACTGTTAATCATAGCCGCTCTGGCAAGATTCAGTGCCTGCAGGACAGCCTGCAATGGCCCTTGGAAATAATAAATGATAAAAAACGGCGCCATTAGACGAACCAAATAAGAGCCCTTCGTTGAGCCGTACATAAGCTCCATCAGCGGGTCAGCCAATACATATAAAACAATGACAGCTAATCCACCGGATAAAAACACAAACCGCAATGCCTGTTCTAAGCGGTATTCTATTAGTTTATAGTTTTTCCTTGAATTAGCTTCGCTGATGGCAGGGACTAATGATGTTGCCAAGGAAAAAGTAACAAATGACGGCAGCATTAACAGCGGCATAGCATAACCGGTTAACGATCCATATTGTTTTGTTGCTTCCCCAGCAATGACTCCCGCAAGCGCTAAGCTGTGGGCAACGACAATCGGTTCAAAAAACCAGGCAATCGACCCAATCATTCTGCTGCCGGTTGTTGGCAGGGCTATCTCCATTAATTCCTTAAAGGTGTTTTTCCCAGCCTGAATAAATTTGAAGAAGTTTTTTCTCAGTTTAAAGCGTTTTTTAAATTTAAACATTGTTACAAGATAAATAAGTGAGACCAATTCCCCAAGTACAGAAGCTGCCATGGCAGCTGCGGCTGCATATTCAACCCCATATGGTAGAAACGCCTTCGTCATCACTGCAATCAGAGTAATTCTCACGACCTGCTCTAAAATTTGTGAAATGGCTGAAGGCTGCATGTTTTGCCTTCCTTGAAAGTACCCTCGCAAAACAGAAGATACGGCAATAATTGGAATGGCGGGTATGATGGCGATTAAAGGGAAATATGTTCTGGAATCCGTAAACAACGTTGAGGAAAGCAGCGGAGCCAGAAAAATTAGTGCTGGTGTAATAATAATCGATAACGTTACCGTAATCCCAAGAGACACGACAAGAATCTTTTTTATTTCAGCAAAATTGCCCTTTGCTTCAGCTTCTGCGACATTTTTAGAGATGGCAACCGGCAGTCCAAGCTGCACGAGCGTCACAACAAGGATAAATGTTGGGTACGCCATCATGTATAAACCGACACCTTCTTCACCAATACTGCGTGCTAGGACGATACGATAGATAAACCCAAGGACTCTAGTAACGAGCCCGGCAGCCAGCAGAATGAAAGTGCCTTTAATAAACTTCGACATTCAACTTCCCACCTTCTCAAAAAAGAGGAATTCATATACAATTAACTATATGCTTCAAGGTGGACAAAGCATGACAAGTTAGGCATTAAACTTATGGTTGCATAAACAGAGGAGGCAGTTTGTATGGGAAATGGCCATGCTTATGATTATTTTCGATCCGAGGTACAGCCGGCGTTAGTCAGTAAATTAGAGGAGTTTCACCTGCTTGGGTACGATTCTGTATCAGACAATGAGCTTTGGGATTTTTTAACGAAGAAAAAATGGAGAAAGATAAAAGAAGAAATTCATCTTTATCAAATTATTGAGGACATCCTTGCTGTGAAGGTGAGCGATTTCATCAGCTTTGCAACCATTAAGTCATATAAAACTGCCGAGTTTTCATTTGATGATGAAAACGAACTAAAAGAGCTGTTAAAATAATTTCACTTTTTAAGAAAAATTTTTCATTTTATGTAAATTGACAGTCATACTTACTTATTTCATAATGTAGAAAGCGGTATAATTTAACTTATTTAATACTTGTACGTTTCTGTTTCAGGCGCGCGCATTAAGGGAGGAAAAAATACATAATGGTAAAGCGTAGTAGAATTGTTGCTTTCTTTTTACTTTTACTGCTCCTTGGCAGCACAATGGGAGTAACAGCAAAAGACATTTTACATAATATTAAGCTTGGACTTGATCTCCAAGGGGGCTTTGAGGTTTTATACACGGTAGAGCCGGCGAAAAAAGGTCAGAAAATTGACAAAGACGTAATGGCCAGCACTGCCGAGGCACTCGATAAACGGATTAATGTCCTTGGTGTAAGTGAGCCAAGTATTCAAATTGAGGGGTCAAACCGAATCCGTGTTCAGCTTGCCGGGGTTAAAGACCAGAATAAAGCGCGTGAAATTTTATCGACCCAGGCAAATTTAACCTTCAGAGATATAGATGATAAGCTGATGATGGACGGCTCCGACCTTAAACAGGGCGGTGCCAAACAAACATTTGATGAAGAAGGAAAGCCAAGTGTCTCACTAACATTAAAAAGTGCGGACAAGTTTGCTAAAGTAACAAAAGAAATTTCCAGCAAGCCGTACGGAACGAACCTTCTTGTGATCTGGCTTGATTTTGAAGAAGGAAAAGACTCGTTTAAACAAGAAGCTGGTAAGGAAAAACCAAAATATTTATCAGCCCCTACTGTTAGAGAAGTTTTTAACCAAAATACAGTTTCTATCGTTGGTAATTTTACGGCAAAAGAAGCTAAATCTTTGGCCGATTTATTAAATGCAGGATCATTACCAGTGAAACTTAAGGAAGAGTCCTCAACTTCTGTAGGTGCTACATTTGGTGAAAAGGCATTAAATGATACTATTTTTGCCGGGCTCATCGGGGTTGCGATTATTTATTTGTTTATGCTTTTCTATTACCGTTTCCCTGGTTTAATTGCTTGTGTCACTTTAAGTATTTATATTTATTTAGTCCTATTAATCTTTGATTGGATGAATGGGGTGCTGACGCTGCCAGGTATTGCCGCGATTATCCTCGGGGTAGGGATGGCGGTAGACGCAAATATCATCACCTATGAACGGATCAGGGAAGAGCTAAAGGTTGGAAGATCGATTAAGTCGGCCTTCCAAGCAGGGGAGAAAAATGCGTTTACTTCGATTCTTGACTCGAACCTGACAACGATTCTAACAGCAGCAGTTCTTTTCTTCTATGGTAATAGCTCTGTAAAAGGGTTTGCGACGATGTTAATCATCAGTATTCTAATGAGCTTTTTAACTGCTGTTTATGGTTCACGTCTATTCCTTGGCCTATGGGTGCACAGCGGCTTCTTTAAGAAGAAAACTAGCTGGTTTGGTGTGAAGCAGTCCGATATTCACGACCTAAAGGAAAACTTTGATACGTTAGACCTGCCAACTCGTTTCGATAAACTTGATTTTGTAAAGAATCGAAAGAAGTTCTTTACTATTTCAAGTGTTCTGCTTGTAGCTGGTTTAATCGTTCTTATTATCATGCGTTTGAATTTGTCGATTGATTTTTCAAACGGGACTCGTGTAGAAGTGATGTCCGATAAGCCGCTTACAACTGAAATAGTTAACGATGCTTTTAGTAAACAAGGTTTAACTACGGATGATGTTGTCATATCTGGCGATAAGCAGGAAAGGGCCGCAGCAAGGCTGGTTACAGTTCTTTCTAAGGACCAAATTGCCAAATTGAAGAATGATTTTAAAGCAGAATTTGGTTCCGAGCCAAGTATTAGCACCGTTTCTCCAACAGTTGGGAAGGAATTGGCGAAAAATGCGGTTATAGCTCTGATTATTGCTGCTATTGGGATTATCATATATGTTAGTATTCGCTTTGAGTTATACATGGCGATTGCAGCGGTTATCTCCTTGCTGCATGATGCCTTCTTTATGGTGGCATTCTTCAGCATCACAAGACTTGAGGTAGATTTAACGTTTATCGCCGCCGTGTTAACGATTGTCGGTTATTCGATTAACGATACCATCGTAACCTTTGACCGGATGCGCGAAAATATGCAAAAGAAAAAGCGGCTTAAAACACCGGCTGATATTGCAGAAGTGCTAAATGTAAGTACTCGTCAAACATTAACCCGTTCGATTAACACAGTCTTTACAGTATTAGTTACGGTAATTGCACTTGTTATCTTTGGCAGTGAGTCAATTCGAAACTTCTCGATTGCGTTATTTGTCGGCTTAATGGTAGGGGTATATTCCTCCATCTGTATCGCCGGTCCGCTATGGTATGTCTTTAAGACACGGGAGCTTAAGAAAAAAGGTGTTATCAAAACCGTGAAAGAAAAGAGAAAGTACTCCGATCAGCCACAGGTTTAATAGACCAAGATGAAACCGCAGATTCATTCTGCGGTTTCATTTTTCTTTTTGCAATGATTGAAAGCGGGTTTGTGCTCCTGTATAATGAGAAAGTCTGAGAGGTGAACGTGAAAGATGTTAAAATCGAAAACAAGATGGGTTGTACGTGATTCTGACCATCAGTTGGTTGAAAAGCTTGTTAATGAATTAAATATTTCTCCTCTTGTTGCATCACTGCTTGTTAACCGTGGATTTGAATCTGCTTCGTCCGCACGGTTTTTTTTATTTGGTAAGGATGAGTTTCACGACCCCTATTTACTTAAAGGAATGGATGTGGCTGTCAACCGAATCCAAGCAGCAATTAAGAATAATGAGCCTATTCTTATATATGGTGATTATGATGCTGATGGAGTCAGCAGTACCTCGGTATTGATGCTGACACTTAGGGATTTAGGGGCAAACGTCCAGTTTTATATACCTAATCGTTTTTCAGAAGGATATGGTCCGAATGAAGCGGCTTTTCGGCACGCAGCGGAAATCGGCATTAAATTAATAATTACTGTTGATACGGGGATTGCTGCAGTTCACGAGGCCAATGTAGCTAAAGAATTAGGAGTAGACCTTATTATTACTGACCATCATGAACCTGGACCGGTAATACCTGATGCTCTTGCTATTATTCACCCTAAGCTCCCTGACAGCACATATCCATTTCGTGAACTGGCAGGTGTTGGAGTAGCTTTTAAATTAGCGCATGCCCTTTATGGCAGGCTGCCAGAGCATTTATTTGAAGTTGCTGTCATTGGGACGATTGCAGACCTTGTTTCCTTAACCGGGGAAAATCGCTTAATTGCGAAAAAAGGTCTTGAAAATTTAAAGGTTACCAAAAACAACGGGCTAAGGGCTATCTTTAAAATAGCCGGTGTTGATCCAATGGCCATTAACGAAGAGACTGTTGGCTTTACAATAGCTCCTCGTATTAACGCGGTAGGAAGGTTAGCTGATGCTGATTTAGCAGTGGATCTCCTTTTATCTGAAGACCCTCAAGAGGCAGAGCTGCTAGCAGAGGAAATGGATGCTCTCAATAAATCGCGACAGTCGATTGTAAATACTATTGCGGAAGAGGCAATTGCGGAGGTGGAATCAAATTATCCAGCTGACCGCAATAAGGTACTTGTTATTGGAAAAGAAGGATGGAATGCAGGGGTCATTGGAATTGTTGCATCGAAGCTCGTTGAAAGATATTACCGCCCAGCGATTGTCCTCAGCTTTGATCAAGAGAAAGGCCTGGCAAAAGGCTCGGCGCGAAGCATTCCTGGATTTGACCTATTTCAAAACCTGTCAACATTGAGAGAAATTCTTCCTCATTTTGGCGGACATCCAATGGCCGCTGGGATGACATTGAAAATTGACGATGTGGCGGAACTGCGCGATAAATTAAACCAACTTGCCGAGGATTCAATGACGGAGGAAGATTTTATTCCAGTCACATACCTTGATGAAGAAGTTCGGTTAGAAGATATTCACTTGGCTTCTTTGGATGAAATGGGATTACTATCACCTTTTGGTGTGGACAATCCGAAGCCAAAGGTTCTTATAAATAATGTTGAAATTACTAATCTTAGAAAAATTGGCAGTGAGCAAAACCATTTGAAAATTACGGTCAATGACCAAAATGCCAATCTAGACGGAGTGGGCTTTGGACTAGGAGCAGCAGTTGATGAAATTTCTCCTGCTTCAAAAATTTCATTAATCGGTGAATTATCGATCAATGAATGGAACAATATACGTAAACCGCAGATTTTCGTTCAAGACATTGCCATTGATACGTGGCAGCTATTTGACTTTCGTGGACAAAAGCGCATCAAAAGTATACCGGCAACGGTTCCTGAAGAAAATAGGAAAATCATTGTTTTTAATAAACAGCTTGCGGAAAAAATGAATTTTCATTTGGGTGTTGAAACGATTTGTATTGAGGATGATGAAGCTGCAAAGGCTTTTGACGGTTATCATGCTAATATTGCATTAGTTGATTTCCCTCCTTCAAAGGATATTCTAGTTCATTTATTAAAAGGAAAGCAGCCAACTCGAATATATGCTTATTTTTATAAAGAATCCAGTGATTTTTTCAGTACCGTTCCAACCCGTGAGCATTTTAAATGGTTTTTTGGCTTTCTTTTGAAAAAAGGACCGATTGACTTGAAACGATACGGTGATGACATCGCCAAACATCGAGGCTGGTCACGTGAAACCATTGACTTTATGTCAAAGGTGTTTTCTGAACTAGATTTTGTTACAATAAATAATGGATTTATCAATTTAAATAAACAACCACAGAAGCGCGATTTAACTGACTCTAAAACCTATCAACAGAAAATGGCCCAATCTGCATTGGAGAAGGAATTATTATTTTCCTCCTTTCAAGAATTAAAGACTTGGTTTACTAACATTATGGAAGAGTCAGCTGAAATTGAGGAGGCTATTAAACAATGGATTTAAAACAATTTATAGCGATCGTTCCGGATTATCCAAAAGAAGGGATCGTATTTAAAGATATCACTCCATTAATGAATGATGGTGAAGCTTATAAATATGCAACAGACCAAATTGTCGAGTATGCAAAAGATAAGCAAATTGATATAATTGTCGGCCCGGAGGCACGCGGATTCATCATTGGCTGCCCTGTGGCCTATGCACTCGGAGTAGGCTTTGCACCTGTACGAAAAGAAGGCAAACTTCCAAGAGAAACGATTAAAGTCGGCTATGGCCTAGAATATGGTAAGGATGTTCTTACGATCCATAAAGATGCCATTAAACCTGGCCAGCGCGTTCTCATTACCGATGATTTATTAGCAACTGGCGGTACGATTGATGCAACCATTCAATTAGTGGAGCAGCTGGGCGGCGTTGTTGCTGGAATCGCTTTTCTTGTTGAACTTTCTTACTTAGACGGCAGGAAAAAACTTGACGGATATGATATCCTATCATTAATGATGTATTAAACAATGAACGAGGGCACTCAAGATGAGAGTGCTCTCTTTATATAAGGAAAAAATCACTTTATTTCATAGGAGTAACAGATAAATCGACAAAAATTTCATTTTTTACAGAAAAAAAGGTTGAATCTCTTTACAACTTGGTGAATTTTTTCGATAATAGTAACAATCATTCTTATTTAGTAACTATTTTTTCAGATGATTCATTGAATAAAAATACTCTAAAAAGCTTATAAAGCTTATTAAATTGAGATGAAAATAAAGGTGATTTTATGGCGAATGATCAAGTGTTAACAGCCGACCAAGTCATCGACAAGACTAGAAAATACTTAAACGAAGAGCATGTTGCACAGGTGAAAAAAGCGTATGAATTTGCTAAGCATGCTCATCGTGAACAATATCGAAAATCGGGCGAACCGTATATCATCCATCCGATTCAGGTCGCTGGCATTCTAGCAGATCTTGAGATGGATCCAGCAACGGTCGCGGCCGGTTTTCTTCATGATGTTGTGGAAGATACGAATGTATCCTTGCAAGATATTGAGGATGCTTTCAACGCTGAAGTAGCAATGCTTGTCGATGGGGTAACAAAGTTAGGGAAAATTAAATACAAATCACATGAAGAACAGCAGGCAGAAAACCATCGGAAAATGTTTGTCGCAATGGCACAGGACATCAGGGTCATCCTGATTAAGCTTGCTGACCGTCTGCATAATATGCGGACACTTAAACATCTTCCTGTAGAGAAGCAGCGTCGGATTTCAAACGAAACACTTGAAATTTTCGCACCTTTAGCTCATCGTCTTGGAATCTCTAAGATTAAGTGGGAGTTGGAGGATACTGCATTACGTTATTTAAATCCGCAGCAATATTATCGGATCGTTAATCTCATGAAAAAGAAGCGGGCAGAACGAGAGCAATACCTTGAAGATGTCATTGATGAAGTAAAGGTACGGCTAAATGAGGTAACCATTAAGGCCGATATCTCCGGACGGCCCAAACATATTTACAGCATTTATCGGAAAATGGCGCTGCAAAACAAGCAGTTTAATGAGATTTACGATTTGCTGGCTGTTAGAATCGTTGTTAAAAGCATTAAGGATTGTTATGCCGTCTTAGGAATCATTCACACATGCTGGAAACCGATGCCTGGCCGTTTCAAGGATTATATTGCGATGCCTAAGACTAATATGTACCAATCCCTGCATACAACCGTGATAGGTCCTAAAGGGGATCCGCTTGAAGTACAAATCCGTACCTTTGAAATGCATCGGATTGCAGAGTTCGGGGTTGCTGCACACTGGGCCTATAAAGAAGGCAAAGCAATGGCTGACAGTTCAACCTTTGAACAAAAATTGACCTGGTTTAGGGAAATTTTAGAATTTCAAAATGATGCATCAAATGCCGAAGAGTTCATGGAATCGTTAAAAATTGACCTATTTTCTGATATGGTGTTTATTTTTACCCCAAAAGGAGATGTCATCGAACTTCCATCTGGTTCAGTTCCGATTGATTTTGCTTACCGCATCCATTCGGAAATTGGCAATAAAACCATCGGTGCGAAGGTCAATGGCAAAATGGTTACGCTTGATTACAGGCTGAAAACCGGTGATATTGTAGAAATTCTTACTTCTAAGCATTCCTATGGTCCGAGTCAGGATTGGCTCAAACTGGCACAAACGTCTCAGGCCAAAAACAAGATTCGTGCCTTCTTTAAAAAGCAGCGCCGAGAGGAAAACGTGGTCAAAGGAAAAGAGCTTGTGGAACGGGAAATCCGCAGTATGGAATTTGACACGAAAGAAATTTTAACGGCCGATAATCTTAAAAAGGTTGCCGAAAAATTTAATTTTACCAATGAGGAAGATATGTATGCGGCCGTAGGCTATAACGGCGTAACTGCGCTGCAGGTGGCAAATCGCTTAACGGAAAAATGGCGCAAGAAACGCGATCAAGAGCAGTCAGCCAGCATTACCAATGCAGTTGCTGATTTAAAGGCCTTCCCTTCAACGAAAAAGAGGGAATCGGGTGTCCGTGTTCAAGGGATCGATAATTTGTTAATCCGTTTATCGAAATGCTGTAACCCGGTTCCAGGGGATGAAATTGTCGGTTATATTACAAAGGGCCGCGGTGTTTCTGTCCATCGCGCAGATTGTACCAATATTGATTCGAATGATGCACAGTCACGCCTGATTCAAGTAGAATGGGAATCTTCCCTCAATGACCGCAAGGAATATAATGTTGATATTGAAATCAGCGGATTTGACCGCAGGGGTCTTTTAAATGAAGTGCTCCAGGCTGTTAATGAAACAAAAACTAATATATCTGCAGTAACCGGCAAAACCGACCGCAATAAAATGGCGATGATTAATATGTCCATTGCTATTCACAATGTGAACCATCTGCATAAAGTCGTCGATCGGATTAAACAAATCCCAGATATTTATTCTGTCCGCAGGATGATGAATTAAGGAGTATAGTATGCGAGTCGTTCTTCAGCGCAGTAAAGAGGCAAAAGTTACAGTTGATGGTGAAATAACTGGACAAATTACAAAAGGACTGGTCCTCCTTGTAGGGGTTACCCATGAAGATACAGTGGAGGATGCCGCCTATTTAGCGGATAAAATTGTTAATTTACGAATCTTTGAAGATGAAAATGGCAAAATGAATTTGTCGCTGCTTAGTGCAGGCGGTGACATTCTATCTGTCTCCCAGTTTACGCTTTACGGTGATTGCGCAAATGGGAGAAGACCGAGCTTCATCAACGCAGCAAGGCCCGAGCATGCCATTCAAATCTATGATACCTTCAACCAACTGCTCCGTGACAAAGGCGTCAAAGTCGAAACCGGAATATTCGGCGCCATGATGGACGTCCAATTAATAAACGACGGCCCTGTCACACTAATTGTAGAAAGTAAAAAATAAAAATAGGGTGTCAGGCACCATGTGAATTTTTCACATGGTGCCTGACACCCGTTTTTAATTGCGCTCGTTAAAGTAACGCACCAATCCATTGTATAAACCGGCGGCAACATTTTCCTGGTACCAGTTAGTGTTTACGGTTGCTTCCTCTTCTTGATTGCTTAAATAGCCGAGCTCGATTAAAACGGCATTCTGGCTGTTTTCGCGGATGACATGGTAATCACCGAAACGGACACCGCGATTGATTAATTGGGTCTTCTCAACCGCTGCATTATATAGAGCAGTGGCGAGCGCTTTTTGATAAGCATGGTAATAATATCCGGTCAATCCGCGGATCGTTGGGTCTAAATTGCTGTCATAATGCAGACTGATAAAGGCATCTGCGAGATTAGCTTGTCCAATCATCACCCTCGAGGAAAGGGATAGATACGTATCCGAGTGTCTCGTCAGATATACATTCGCACCCGCTGCTTTTAATTTATCATAAAGCAGGTATGCCGTTCTCAGCGTTAATTTTTTTTCTAGTGTGCCCTTTGCCCCGGTTGTTCCATTATCAACGCCGCCATGGCCAGGGTCGATAACAATCGTTTTATTTTTAAGACCGTAATTTGAACTTGTGGTAATAACTTTTGATCCGTTCCGATTGATAAACTCAGTGTTAACCCATCCTCTAAGGTCAGCATAGCCAACCTCAAGCCAATTGTTTTGACTGCTATAAATCGAAACCATAGTCCCCATTCCTAATTTACCGACGACTGTACTTGCTGTGGATGGATCCATCCGGATATTTAATGTATCGGCGTTGACAAAGCCAATGCTAGATGCTTGGGAACCTTGCGAACCCTGTGAGCTTACTTGGGATCCTTGGGCTGTAACAGCGGCTGCAGTTTGTGGTTGGTCACTTTCCTTTACGACCAGCCATTTGACAAGCCATCCGGTTTTGGAAACTCCGAAGCGAATTTCAATCCAGTCTCCTTGCTCTTGTACAATTTGATAGGTTTCTCCCCGCTTTGCGATGGCAACTAAAGGATAACTTAAATCGGGACCGCTGCGAATATTAATGGTTTCTGTACCAATAATAACAGACCCGGCGGCTCCGGCAGCCAAGGTTTTTCCTTGCGGCAGGAAGGCTTGACATATAAGAATTATAAAAACTAGAATTAGGCAATATTTTTTCTTCATAGGCCCTCCTTATTTAGTTTTTAAGAGTAATCCACATTCATTTTAGCAGAAAATCATCCCTCATGTGGAAATTTTGGGTAAAAAAATGGACAACATGAAATTTTTTTTGGTGAATGGAGATAATAAACACCAAAGGAAACTTGTTAAGGAGTGGTCAAAATGCGTGCAAGTGAAAAAGGAATGAATAGTCAGTCTATGGATGGCCGGTTATTTGGAGTGGATTTTCACGATTTTTTGCAAAAGGAGCAGCATTCAACCCCGGTTGAACTTGCCTCCGAATTCGGACTGTCAATGAGGGATGTCAGAAATTTAAAAAAACACTTAGAAAGGTCATAAACTTTACTTGACTTTACTTCTGATGCTCCGTATTATTATAAAATAAACTTAAATAGAAATAACCAATGATGGAGCACAGTAGTTAAGGCCATTCCATGAAAAGAGAAGAAATGCCCTGGCTGAAAGCATTTCCGCATGAATCTTAATGAAAGAACACTCCGTAGGCTTCTCTCTGAAAAAGTTTAACTCTAGTAGGGGAAGAACGTAACAGGCGTTAACTGTTTGAGAGGAAAAGTATATATATTTCATGCTTTTCAACTAGGGTGGCACCGCGGATACAAACTTCCGTCCCTTGTATTATTACAAGGGGTGGGAGTTTTTTTATTTGTCCTTGAAAAAATAACCATACATAAAAACAATTTCTAAAAAGGAGGTTCCTGCAATGTCAATTAGTATACCAAGAGGAACACAGGACATTCTGCCAGGAGACGTCGAGCTTTGGCAGCAAATTGAAAAAAAAGCAAGGCAGCTTTGTGAGAAATATCAATACCAAGAAATTCGTACACCGATATTTGAACATACTGAACTTTTTTCTAGAGGAGTCGGTGACACAACCGATATTGTTCAAAAGGAAATGTACACTTTCGAAGACCGCGGTAAACGCAGTCTTACGCTTAGACCAGAGGGAACAGCCCCGGTTGTTCGGTCATTTGTTGAGAAAAAAATGTTCGGCTTTGCTAAACAGCCCGTAAAGCTTTATTACATGGGACCAATGTTCCGCTACGAACGACCGCAATCAGGACGCTTCCGCCAATTTGTCCAGTTTGGTGTGGAGGCTTTGGGAAGCAATGACCCGGCAATTGATGCGGAAGTCATTTCCCTAGCAATGAATTTGTACAAAGAAATGGGTCTAAAAAAACTAAAGCTAATCATTAACAGCTTGGGTGATAAGGAATCTCGCCAGGCACACCGTGAAGCCTTGATTAATCATTTCCAGCCAAGAATCGGTGAATTTTGTTCAGACTGTCAAAAACGTCTAGAGAAAAATCCGCTTCGTATTCTTGATTGCAAGGTCGACCGTGACCACGAATTAATGAAGACGGCGCCGTCCATTATGGATTATCTAAATGTGGAGTCAAAGGCCTATTTTGATAAAGTTCAGAAGTATTTAACACAGCTTGATATTCCATTTGAGGTTGATTCTAACCTTGTCCGCGGCTTGGATTATTATAATCATACCGCTTTTGAAATTATGAGCGATGCTGAAGGATTCGGTGCGATTACGACGCTTTGCGGCGGCGGACGCTATAATGGTCTTGCTGAGGACCTTGGCGGGCCGGAAACACCTGGAATCGGCTTTGCTTTAAGCATTGAGCGATTCATTGCAGCGCTTAATGCAGAGGGGATTGAAACGAAACTGAATGAAGGTATTGATTGCTATCTAGCTTCACTTGGCGAAGAGGCAAAGGATTATACCGTCGGACTGTTACAAAAGCTCCGCCTAGCTGGTTTTTCAGCAGAGAGAGATTATTTAAATCGAAAAATTAAAGCGCAATTTAAAGCAGCTGATCGCTTAAATGCCAAATATGTTGCAGTACTTGGCGATGATGAGCTCAAAAATAATATAATTAATGTGAAAAATATGGAAACTGGAGAACAAGTCGAGGTCGCACTCGATTCTGTGGTTGAATATTTTCAGGAGTTGCAATAACAATAAGGGGGATTCAACAGTGATATATGGCAGGACGTATTTTTGTGGGGAAGTGCCTGAGAGTGCAGTTGGTGAAAAACTTACATTAAAAGGATGGGTACAGACAAGACGGGACCTTGGCGGATTAATTTTTATCGATTTGCGTGACCGCTCAGGGATTGTCCAAATTGTGTTTAACCCGGATGTTTCCAAAGAGGCTTTAGCAATTGCGGAAACGGTTCGTAATGAATATGTATTAGATGTTGTTGGAACAGTCGTTGCCCGCGACCCAGAAACCTATAACGACAACATTACAACAGGAAAAATTGAGGTACAGGTAGAAGCCGTAACAGTAATTAACAAGGCAAAAACTCCGCCATTCATTCTTTCTGATAAAACGGACGCTTCTGAAGATATCCGTCTAAAATATCGGTATTTAGATTTCCGCCGTCCGGTTATTTTTGACACATTAAAAATGCGTCATGACGTAACAAAGACAATTAGAAATTTCCTTGATTCGGAAGGGTTTTTAGATATTGAAACACCAATTTTAACGAAAAGCACGCCTGAAGGAGCGCGCGACTATTTAGTGCCAAGCCGTGTGCATCCCGGTGAGTTTTATGCCCTGCCGCAGTCACCGCAGTTGTTTAAACAGCTATTGATGGTTGGCGGAATTGAACGCTATTATCAAATTGCCCGCTGCTTCCGTGACGAAGACCTGCGTGCAGACCGGCAGCCTGAATTTACGCAAATTGATATTGAAACAAGCTTTTTAAGCCAGGACGATATCATGGGTATGACGGAAAGAATGATGTCCAAGCTCATGAAGGAAGTAAAGGGAATTGATGTGACTGTACCATTCCCGCGGATGCAATATAATGAAGCAATGGGCCGTTACGGTTCAGATAAGCCAGATACTCGCTTTGGACTTGAACTGGTGGATGTTTCGGAAATTGTGAAAGATTCCGGTTTTAAAGTATTTGCTTCAGCCGTTGCTGGCGGCGGCCAAGTAAAAGGAATCAATGTCAAAGGGGCAGCTAATAAGTATTCCCGCAAAGACATTGATGCCTTAACAGAGTTCGTAGCCGTATACGGTGCTAAAGGTTTAGCCTGGTTCAAGGTGGAAGCTGACGGCTTTAATGGACCGATTACGAAGTTCTTCACGGAAGAGGATTTTGCAGCAATTAAAGCAACAATGGAAGCATCTGAAGGAGACCTGCTTGTATTTGTTGCAGATAAAAAGAGTGTTGTTGCCGATGCTTTAGGCGCGCTTAGACTTAAGCTTGGTAAAGAGCTCGATTTAATCGACCAAAGCAAATTCAATTTCTTATGGGTTACTGACTGGCCGCTATTAGAATACGATGAGGAAGAGGGCCGCTACTATGCTGCTCACCATCCATTCACAATGCCTTTCCGTGAGGATTTAGAATATCTTGACACTGACCCGTCTAAGGTTCGTGCTCAAGCATATGATATTGTCCTTAATGGCTATGAGCTTGGCGGCGGTTCGTTAAGAATCTTTGAACGTGAGGTTCAGGAAAAAATGTTTAAGGTTCTTGGCTTCACGCCAGAAGAAGCACAGGAGCAGTTTGGCTTCCTGCTAAATGCTTTTGAATATGGCACCCCTCCACATGGCGGTATCGCGCTTGGTCTTGACCGTTTGGTAATGCTTCTTGCTGGAAGCTCAAACCTAAGAGATACGATTGCTTTTCCAAAAACAGCAAGCGCAAGCGACTTGTTGATGGAAGCACCAAGTGAAGTATCGAAGAATCAATTAAAGGAATTATATTTGTCACTAAATGTTAATAAATAACAAGAATTCGCTTTCAAGAAACCTTGAATGTGGATTTAAAATATGCTAATATAAAATCAATTAAAGAAGAGTCCTGAAATGTACGTTGTGTTACCTGAAGTTTTGACCGAACATATTTTTATTGGGAGTCCGGAGTTTCTTGGCTGCGCAAATGCCCCGCTCTTTGACGAGTATGGGGACTTGCAATACCGGGAATAGAACACCCACCTGCTGCGTGCGGGATCAAAACGAGGGATCTAAAGCGACGGCATTATTGGGACTCTTTTCTTTTACGGATTCTAACCTCCTGTTTGCTTTCTGCGGGAGGTTTTTATTTTGTGTTTTATGTTCATAATTCCTATAAAAATACTTGTTTTTATAGAAGGGTATGATATATTTTTTAAGGTGAAAAATAAAAAAATCAATTGAATTAATTTGGAGTGAACATCATGCTGCATCAATTTTCTCGTAATGAGCTTGCAATAGGTCAAGAAGGCCTTGATATCATGAAAAACAGCACCGTTGCTGTTCTTGGAATCGGCGGCGTCGGTTCATTTGCCGCGGAAGCGCTTGCCCGTTCAGGCGTCGGCCGGTTAGTCTTGATTGATAAAGACGATGTCGATATCACAAATGTGAATCGCCAGTTGATTGCGCTTTTGTCAACGGTTGGCAGGCCAAAGGTTGACATCATGCAGGAACGGATTAAGGACATTAACCCTGATTGCGAAGTTATTGCATTAAAAATGTTTTATACAGAAGAAACCTATGAAGAGATTTTTAGCCACAATTTAGATTTCGTTGTCGATGCATCTGACACGATTATGTACAAAATCCATTTAATGAAGGAATGTCTGGAGCGTGATATTCCAATTATTTCCAGTATGGGTGCGGCTAATAAAATGGATCCAACCCGCTTTAAAATTGCTGACATTTGGAAAACCCACACCGATCCAATTGCGAAGGTAATCCGTACAAAGCTTCGTAAAGAAGGGATTCGTAAAGGGATTCCGGTTGTCTTTTCCGATGAAAGCCCGATTGTCATTCGGGAGGACGTCCGTAAAGTAGTCGGCAACGATAAAGCTGAGATCCGTAAGGCAAAAATGCCGCCATCCTCGAATGCGTTTGTTCCGTCCGCTTGCGGCTTAATTATGGCAAGCTATGTAGTCAGAGAGCTTCTTAAGGATATTAAGATTTATCGTGTGAGTGATGAGAGATAGGTGTATTTTATTATTGTCCCCTAGACCTTTGTGGTTTAGGGGTTTTTTCGTTTGCGGTATTCTTCTTACTCTTTAAATAGTCGGTTTCAGCGGTTCCATTGCCCAAAAAAGAGGCACCTCATTGAAAAAGGGTAAAGCAAGCAGGCTCCATTGCCCAAAAAAGAGGCACCTCATAGAAAAAGGTCAAAGCAAACGGGTTCCATTGCCCAAAAAAGAGGCACCTCATTAAAAAAGGGTAAAGCAAACGGGTTCCATTGCCCAAAAAAGAGGCACCTCATAGAAAAAGGTTAAAGCAAGCGGGTTCCATTGCCCAAAAAAGAGGCACCTCATTGAAAAAGGGTAAAGCAAGCAGGCTTCATTGCCCAAAAAAGAGGAACCTCATTGAAAAAGGTCATAGCAAGCAGGCTCCATTGCCC
>NZ_BNDS01000002.1:70287-178876 GCF_014656545.1 Neobacillus kokaensis | reverse complement strand
AAGAGGCACCTCATTGAAAAAGGTCAAAGCAAACAGGTTCCATTGCCCAAAAAAGAGGAAATTATTCAAAAAAGGCAATGCAAGATACATCCAGTGCCCCAAAAAAGAAAGATCCTCCAAAAAGGTCAATGGATCAGGAACCATCGACTTAGAAAGAGGTATCGAGTACTCAAAAATCTTAGATATAGTATCTTAGATGTCTTTCACCCTTTACTTCAAAGTTTTTCTTAAGAACTTCCCTAATTACCTTTTTAGAATGAATCACCATACACCAGTCATATACAAGGCTAGTAGTAATTTTTAAATCAGGAAATAGTAGCTGAAGTTCCTTCACGCTACGTATAATAGCAGATTCAACATCCTCCTTATATCCACATAAACACGTAAAGTACTTTCCGTTGACTGAAGGAATAAACGAATTACACCTGGCACAGGTCAACCCTTTCACAACTTGGTGGTATTCATAAGGAGGCAGCCGCTTATATGGCGAATCGGTATGATGCATTGAAATTAATAGTTCAGCAAGTTTTCTGTGACGTTCATTTAAATTTGAAGGTGTTTGGTTTAATTTTTTCATAAATTTATTAAGCTGTGTCGGTAATACAATTGGTTCATTTAAAGGGGCTTGGTATAGCGTAAATTCGGGGTTTACAAAGGTGACGTAACCTTCAAGAGGTAAATAAAACCCATGTTTTTTGAGCAGCGGGCTTAGTAGTGATTTACTCCGTTTCAATTGATCAAGCGGATTTTTAATTTCATCTTTACTTAATGTAAAGAACCCTTTTGTATTGTCATCATAATAAAAATCACCTTCATAGTTTTTTATCTCGAATGGAAAAACCCTATCCTGGGCTATAATCGTGGTGTCAATTTGAAACACAGAGTTGTTAAATTCAAGGCATAAATCGTTTATGATAAAGAAATCAGGCTGCAGGTTTGCTGTTAATTGATCAAAAAGGACCTCACCCTGGTATCCTTTTTCCATATAAATAAAACGTTTTTTATCTTTATCTGGAAGAGTCATTCGATTGTTTAATAATCTCCATATTTTTAACTCGTCAGACTCAACGCGAGGCTTTAAAAGTATCATAAGGCCAAAGCCACTTCCTCTCCAAAAAGATGATCATCCAACCATAATTTTATAGAAAAATATCGAAATTTGTAGAAAGATAATTTGAACCTTTTGTTAACATTTAAAAATAAAACAAAACAGGAAAATTCCACCATAATAAGGTAAACTGTAATAGCGTCAATTTGCAGGAGAGAGGAGTAACACTTTGGAATCTATCGTTGTGCTTAAAAATGTAACAAAAGTGATTAAGGGAAGAACGATTATTGACAATATCAACTTCCAGGTAAATAAAGGCGAAGTTTTCGGGTTCCTGGGGCCGAATGGTGCCGGGAAAACGACGACGATTCGGATGATTGTCGGCCTGATGGGAATCACATCAGGGGATATTACCATCGGCGGCTCAAGCATTAAAACAGACTTTGAAGCGGCGGTCAGCCACATCGGAGCGATTGTTGAAAACCCAGAAATGTATAAATTCCTTACTGGCTATCAAAATCTAGTCCACTATGCGCGGATGTCAAAAGGCATCACGAAGGAAAAAATCGCTGAAACAGTGGAGCTTGTTGGCCTAAAAGACCGTATCAATGATAAGGTAAAAACGTATTCACTCGGTATGAGGCAGCGTTTAGGGCTGGCACAGTGTCTTCTCCATGACCCAGATGTTCTCATTCTGGATGAACCGACGAACGGACTCGACCCAGCAGGGATTAGAGAAATTCGCGACTATGTAAGGCTTCTAGCACGTGAAAAAAACATGGCGGTCATCGTATCCAGCCACCTGCTGTCAGAAATGGAAATGATGTGCGACAGGATTGGAATTATACAAAATGGACAGTTAATCGATGTACAGCAGGTGAAGGAATTTGTCAGCAGCACAGACACTTTATTTGAGCTGGAAGTCACACCAGGTGAAACAGCAATAAAGTTGATGCAGTCGTCATATCCAGACGTTCGGACAAGCCTTTCTAAAAATGGCATTACAGTGCAGGTGCCTAAGGGAGAAATTCCAAAACTGGTAAAAATGTTAGCGGCCGAAGACCTTCAAATCTACGGAATAAAAGAAACCGCTAAAACTTTGGAGGACCGCTTCCTTGAAGTTACAGGGAAAAAGGAGGAAGCCAGCCGTGATTAATTTAATCAAAAATGAATGGATGAAAATTTTTAAACGTCCTGGAACCTATGTAATGATTGCAATTCTTATTATTGCTACGTCGATTGTCGGTGCCTTTTTTAAGTACCAGGAAAAGGGACCGGAAGTGGCTGATCAACATTGGACTCAAACATTGAACCAGGAGAACGATGCTTTAAAGCGGCAATTACAGCAAAGTACCTCTAAAATGGAACAGCAATTTTTTAAAAAAGAAATCGCTATAAATGATTATCGGATCAAACACAATTTTCCTCCGCAAGAAAAATACAATGTTTGGACATTTGTAAAAGATGCTTCAGAGCTTATTGTTCTTGCTGGTTTATTTACGATTATTATTGCAGCGGGGATTGTGGCGAGTGAATTTAATTGGGGAACCATTAAACTGCTTCTGATCAGACCGATTAATCGCAGCAAAATTTTAGTTTCAAAATACATAACAGTTATCTTGTTTGCACTATTTTTATTAGCTGTCCTGTTTGTTTTTTCAAGTGTTCTAGGAGCGATTCTATTTGGAATGCCAGATAAAGCAGTGCCATATTTAAATTACTATAATGGCCGCGTGACGGAGCAAAATATGGTGATCCACCTATTAATTTATTATGGTTTAAGCTCCATTGACATGATTATGCTGGCAACTATGGCGTATATGATATCGTCTGTATTCCGTAACAGCTCGCTTGCCATTGGCTTGTCTATTTTTCTATTGTTTACAGGTGCTCAATTTACCGCATTGATTTCACTAAAATATTCTTGGGCGAAATATATTTTGTTTGCCAACACTGATTTAATGCAATACTTTGAAGGAACACCAATTGTAGAGGGAATGACACTGCCTTTCTCAATTCTCATGCTGCTGATATACTTTGTGATTTTTCAGGTTTTGGCCTTTGTTATTTTCAAAAAGCGGGATGTAGCCGCCTAAAGCATGGGGCAGTCAGCTGAGGTTTTTACAGAAAAACAATTATTCCCATTGCAATTTAAGGATTTTTATATAAAAATAATAACTTAGGGAAAAAGTTAAAAAATTTTTTTCAATAAATGATTTGTAAGAGAAAAGTGGTTCAATTTAAATAAACCTACATGCTTATATCTTGCAAATATAAGATAGGGGTAGAAGAACATGATAGAAAACAAACCATATAGAGTACTGCTTTATTACATGTATGTACCAATCGAGAATCCAGAGGAATTTGCAGTACAGCATTTACAGTTTTGTAAAGACCTTGGCCTAAAAGGACGCATTCTTGTGGCGGCGGAAGGGATCAATGGAACTGTATCTGGAACGATTGAGCAGACTGACCAATATATGAAAACCATGAAAGAGGATGCACGCTTCGCGGAAATGGTGTTTAAAGTGGATGAGGCAGATGATCATGCTTTTAAAAAGATGCATGTCCGCCCGCGGGCTGAGCTTGTAACACTTCGATTAGAGGATGATATTAATCCGAATCAAATAACTGGTCAACATTTAAATCCAAAAGAGTTCTTTGAAGCAATGCAGGACGAAGAGACGGTTGTGATTGATGCTAGAAATGATTACGAATTTGATTTAGGTCATTTTAGAGGGGCGATCCGTCCTGATATTAAAGCCTTTCGTGAACTTCCAGATTGGATTCGGGAAAATAAACAGCAGTTTGAAGGAAAAAAGATTTTGACTTATTGTACAGGCGGTATTCGCTGTGAAAAGTTTTCCGGCTGGCTTGTTAAAGAAGGCTTTGAAGATGTGGGGCAATTGCATGGCGGGATTGTATCCTACGGAAAAGACCCTGAAGTTCAAGGACAATTATGGGATGGACAATGCTATGTATTTGACGAACGAATTAGTGTCCCAATTAACCGAACAGAACATGTCATTGTCGGAAAAGATCACTTTACCGGTGAACCATGTGAACGCTATGTAAACTGCGCTAATCCGGAATGTAATAAACAAATTATTTGTTCCGAAGAAAATGAGCATAAATATTTGCGCGGCTGTACACATGAATGCAGGGTGCATCCAAGGAATTTATATGTGAAGGAACATCATTTAACAGATGAACAAATAGCCGAAAGATTAAAGGAAATTGGCGAAGAACTCACTGTGAAAAATGGCTGATTTTAAAAACATCCCCTTGTAAGCAATGTTACAAGGGGATTCTTAGTTATTTATTTCGTGTAAGCTTTTCGTAAACACTCGCGAAGGCCTGCTCAAATTTGCCGGTTTTCTTCGGCTCATAATATCGTTTGCTGCGGATTTTGTCCGGCAGGTATTGCTGCTGGACCCAGCCGTTGTCGTAATCATGAGGATACAAATAGCCGATGCCTCTTCCCAGTTCTTTTGCTCCTTGATAATGGGCATCCTTCAAGTGGTCCGGCACATCGCCTGTGATGCCTTTTTGAATATCACTTAATGCTGCATCAATCGCTAAAATGGCAGAATTGGATTTAGGTGACAAACATAGTTCAATAACGGCATTGGCAAGCGGTATCCTCGCTTCAGGAAAACCGATCCGTTCCGCTGTTTCAATTGCTGCCAAGGTACGTGCACCCGCCTGCGGATTTGCTAGTCCGATATCTTCATAGGCAATGACAATCAATCTTCTGCTGATGCTTGGCAGGTCACCTGCTTCAATCAGCCGTCCCAAATAATGCAGCGCGGCATTAACATCGCTGCCGCGGATTGATTTCTGAAAAGCGGAGACGACATCATAATGGGCGTCACCGTCTTTATCCGCGGCAATACTTTTCTTTTGCAAACACTCCTCGGCAGTCTGTACATCGATGTGGATGACACCATCTTCGTCTTGGTCCGTAGACATAACGGCTAATTCGAGAGCATTTAATGAACTTCTCACATCACCGCCAGAACCCTGTGCAAAATGATGTAAGGCATCCTCTGAAATGTCTACTTTTATTTTTCCTAATCCGCGTTCGTCATCCTTAAGTGCAATCAGTAATGCCTCTTTCACCTCATCGGGGGTTAACGGCTTTAGTTCGAAAATTTGACACCTGCTGCGAATGGCCGGGTTAATTGCATGATAAGGGTTGCTTGTTGTAGCCCCAATTAACACAATCATTCCATTTTCCAAATAGGGTAAGAGGAAATCCTGCTTTGCTTTATCTAAGCGGTGTACCTCATCAAGAAGCAGAATTACTTTTCCAGACATTTTCGCTTCGGCAGCGACAATTTCCATATCTTTTTTATTATTGGTGACGGCATTCAGCGTCCGAAATGCATACTTTGTACTGCCGGCGATTGCGCTGGCAATTGAGGTTTTACCGATTCCCGGCGGGCCGTACAAAATCATTGAGGTCAGCTGCTTGGCTTTGACCATTCGGGCAATGATTTTTCCATCGCCGACAAGATGCTGCTGGCCGACGACTTCCTCAATTGTTCGTGGCCGCATGCGAAATGCTAATGGTTTTTGCATTATAATCATCTCTCCAAAGTAAACTTCACTCCTTATACAATACCATTTTCGCTTGAAAAAGCATATTGAAGAAGAATATGATATAATTTCTAATGCCTATCTATTTACTGTGGATTTTTTTAGAAAAAGGATGAGTTATGCGGAAAATTTGCTTTAAACCGCCTTTATTTGATAAAAATGTTTAGAACAAGGAGTGAACGAAATGAAAATTTCTACTAAAGGCCGCTATGGTCTTACCATTATGATTGAACTGGCAAAAAACTACGGTGAGGGGCCGACTTCCCTTAAAACAATTGCTCAGGCTAATGATTTATCAGAGCACTATTTAGAACAATTGATTGCACCGCTTAGAAACGCCGGTTTGGTAAAAAGTATCAGAGGGGCATACGGAGGCTATATTTTATCGGATGTTCCTTCAAAAATTACAGCTGGTGATGTTATTCGTGTATTGGAAGGACCAATTACACCCGTTGAAGGAATCGAAGATGAAGAACCGGCAAAGCGTGAGCTATGGATTCGCATCCGCGATGCCATTAAAGATGTGCTTGACAATACAACACTTGAGGATTTAGCCAGTCATAGTGATGACAACGATCTTGAAGGTTATATGTTTTATATTTAATGACAAAATTAATAGTAGAGAATTATTTTGATTGAAGGTGTAAAGATGGAAAGAATCTATCTCGATCATGCCGCGACCTCTCCGATGCACCCAAAGGTTATAGAAAAAATGCTCCAAGTAATGAATGAAACGTTTGGAAATCCATCGAGCATCCATTCATTTGGACGGGAAGCAAGGCATTATCTTGATGTAGCCCGGGCAGCAATGGCAAACAGCATTGGGGCGAAAGAAAACGAGATTATTTTTACAAGCGGCGGTACTGAGGCTGATAACATGGCATTATTTGGTGTTGCTGAGAACTACCAACATCAAGGAAAGCATATTATTACAACACAGATTGAACATCACGCTGTTCTTCATGCCTGCCAAAGGTTAGAAAAGATGGGCTTTGAGGTTACCTATTTGCCGGTAGATGAAACTGGCCGTATCTCCATTAATCAACTTGAAGCAGCTTTAAGAGATGATACCATCTTGGTTTCGGTCATGTATGGCAATAATGAAGTTGGCACGCTGCAGCCGATTAAAGAAATTGGACAGCTCCTAAAGGATCACCAAGCGAAATTCCATACAGATGCTGTTCAGGCGTATGGGATGGAAAAAATTGATGTAGCGGAGAGCGGGATTGATTTGTTGTCAGTTTCAGCTCATAAAATAAATGGTCCAAAAGGAATTGGATTCCTTTATGTCGGATCTAATGTGAAAATTTCGCCCCGTTTATTTGGCGGTGAACAAGAAAGAAAAAGGCGTGCGGGAACGGAAAATGTTGCCTCAATCGCGGGCTTCCACAAAGCTGTTACGCTTGCTGCTGAAGATCGGGAAGCAAAGCGGGGGAAATTCCTTGGCTTTAAAAAAATGTTGATGGAAACACTGCGTGAACAAGAAATCGAATTCACTGTAAACGGATTGCTTGAACAATCATTGCCGCATGTATTAAACTTAAGCTTTCCGGAATCAAATGTCGAAGCTATGCTGGTCAATTTAGATTTGGCCGGAATTGCGGTATCAAGCGGTTCTGCTTGTACGGCCGGTTCAATCGAGCCGTCGCACGTGCTTGTTGCGATGTTTGGCAAGAATTCGGAGCGGTTAACAAACTCTATCCGCTTTAGCTTCGGTTATAACAACACAACGGAAGAAATCATCAAGGCGGCTGAAGAGACTGCAAAAGTCGTTTCGCGTCTTAGAAAATAAATTGTAACGCCTAATTTAGGCAAAGAGAGGTGAATTGAAGTGGAAAGGAAAGATCCAAAAGATATCCGGGTTGTTGTCGGTATGTCAGGCGGTGTCGATTCCTCCGTTGCAGCGCTCTTATTAAAGCAGCAAGGGTATGATGTCATCGGGATTTTCATGAAAAACTGGGATGATACTGACGAAAACGGGGTATGTACGGCGACAGAAGATTATGATGACGTAATCCGAGTTTGTAATCAAATTGGCATCCCTTATTATGCCGTTAACTTTGAAAAGCAATATTGGGACAAGGTCTTCACTTATTTTTTGAATGAGTACAAAGCTGGCCGGACGCCAAATCCAGATGTCATGTGTAACAAGGAAATTAAATTTAAAGCCTTCCTTGAGCATGCGATGAATTTAGGGGCAGATTATTTGGCTACAGGTCACTATGCCCGTGTTGAGTTCCGCGACGGGGAATACAAAATGCTGCGCGGTATCGATGAAAATAAGGATCAGACTTATTTCTTGAACCAATTATCGCAGGATCAGATTAGTAAAGTTATGTTCCCAATCGGAAGCCTTGAAAAATCAAAAGTCCGGGAGATTGCCAAGGAGGCAGGTCTTGCAACGGCAACGAAAAAGGACAGTACTGGAATTTGTTTTATCGGTGAACGGAATTTTAAAGAATTCCTCGGTCAATATTTACCGGCACAGCCGGGTAATATGGAAACCTTTGATGGTGAAGTAAAAGGACGGCATGAAGGGTTGATGTACCACACAATAGGGCAGCGTCATGGACTCGGAATCGGCGGCGCCGGCGAGCCTTGGTTTGCTATTGGTAAGGATTTACAGAGAAATGTCCTTTATGTGGGGCAAGGTTTCCATAATGACAAGCTTTATTCTGATTCTATTATCGCTACTGATGTCAGCTGGGTCTCCAATCGTGAGAAGCAAGTGGAATTTGACTGTACCGCAAAATTCCGCTACCGTCAGGAAGACCATAAAGTGAAGGTCCGCTTGCTAGAGGACCATAAGGTAGAAGTCATCTTCTACGAACCAATCCGTGCTGTAACACCAGGACAAGCTGCTGTTTTCTATAATGGCGACGAATGTCTCGGAGGCGGAACGATTGACGAAGTATACAAAAATGGCGAACGCTTGACATATGTTGGCTAAATCGGTGTCAGGCACCATGTGAAATTTTCACATGGTGCCTGACACCATTTTTTATTCCTGCATTACTGCGTGTGGTGTGATGCAGCGAAACGGAACGGGTGATGACAAGACGATGGATGTATTGACATTACCATATGGCGTCAGCCGGTCTATTAGGCTGCTTAGATGTTCCATTCCTGTTACGGCGGCTTTCAATAAATAACTGACGGCACCTGTCAGCCGGTGGCATTCGACAATATCAGGGTCGTTTTTAATCCAGTCCTCAAAATCTGTATAAGAAAGTATTTTAATTTCACTCAGTTGAATATACACAACGACATCGCGGCCAATCTTCTTAGGACAAATACGCGCACTAAAACCATCAATAATCCCCTGTTCCTGCAATCTGTTTAATCGCTCGGAAATACTTGGGCGGCTAAGTGATAACTTCTTTGACAATTCACTGATGGTCATCCGTGCATTCTCTTGAAGGAGCTTTAGAAGACAAATATCGATTTGATCCATTAAAATGCCCTCCTTTTAAAATGAAGTTTTTTCATAGAAAACTTATTCAAAATGTATAGTGTGGACTTAAAAATTATGCATTGTGTTATGTAATTAGCTATTTGTTTTCACTATCATAATAGTATAAACACAATTTTCTTAATTGTCATCAGTTTTCGTGAAAGCGCTATCTCGGGTGATGAAAAACAGAGTGGAGGTAACATGATGAACGCAATAAAGGCACAAGATGGATCGCTCCAATCAACTATTTTGGAAAAAATGCATGAGCATGAGCAAATTGTTTTTTGCAATGACCCTAATACTGGTCTAAAGGCGATTATCGCCATTCATAATACTACCCTTGGTCCTGCATTAGGCGGCTGCCGGATGCATCCATATTCTTCAGTGGAGGATGCATTAGAGGATGTCTTGAGACTATCAAGGGGAATGACGTATAAATGTGCGGCTGCCGATGTAGACTTTGGCGGGGGAAAAGCGGTGATTATCGGTGATCCTTTAAAGGACAAAACACCGGCTATGTTCAGAGCTTTTGGTCAGTTTGTCGATTCTCTTAATGGCCGTTTTTATACAGGGACGGATATGGGAACTTCAACGGAGGATTTTGTTCATGCTTCAAGGGAAACAAACTGCATTGTCGGTGTACCTGAAGCCTATGGGGGCAGCGGTGATTCATCCGTGCCCACTTCACTTGGGGTCATTTATGGGTTAAAAGCAACGAATAAAACCATTTTTGGCAGCGAAGAGCTCTCTGGTAAAACCTATATCATTCAAGGGCTGGGAAAGGTAGGCTTCAAGGTTGCTGAGCAGTTGCTTGAAGCCGGCGCTAATCTTTATGTAAGTGATATCAATCAAAAGTCCATACAAGCGATTCAAGAACGTGCTAAGCAGTTGGGAGGAAACACCCAGGTTGTAAGCGGGGATGAGCTGTATGCTATATCGGCCGATGTATTTGTTCCGTGCGCTTTAGGTGGGATTATTAATGATATAACGATTAACCAGTTACAAGTAAAAGCTGTTGTCGGTTCAGCTAATAATCAGCTGCTGACGGAAAAACACGGGGAAATATTAAAGCAAAAAGGGATTCTATATGCCCCGGATTATATTGTCAATGCAGGCGGGTTAATTCAAGTGGCTGATGAACTATACGGCTATAACAAAGAACGCGTGTTAAAGAAAACAAAATCCATCTACGATTCATTATTAGAAGTTTATAAGCAAGCAAAATTAGATGATATTACAACTGTCCAGGCGGCAAATCGATTATGCGAAAAACGGTTAGAAGATGGCAAAAGACTTAATAGCTTTTTCTCCCATACGAAGCGCCCTAAATGGACTATTGGTAAATAATGAGCCAACTTCAAGAAGATGAGGTGATCTATATGTTAGCTGACTTTCCAATTTTACAGGTTGTGGATGAAAATGGACTGTTACTGCACGAACAATACAAGGAAAAAATCACAGAAGAGCTTGTTAAAAGCTTTTACTATCACATTGTCCGCATCAGGACTTTTGACCGTAAAGCCGTTAGTTTACAGCGCCAGGGAAGACTTGGAACATACGCCCCATTTGAGGGTCAAGAGGCATCACAGGTCGGGAGTGCTTTGGCACTTGATAAGGATGATTGGATCTTCCCAACCTACCGTGACCACGGTGCAACGTTAACATTTGGTGCCGGTATGATGCGGACGCTGCTGTATTGGAATGGACGTGTGGAGGGCTGTGTACCTGATGATGGGCAAAAGATTTTTCCTCCTGCTGTTCCAATAGCTACCCAAATACCGCATGCAGCAGGGGCGGCAATGGCGGAAAAACGAAAAGGGACAAAGAATGCGGCTATTGCCTATTTTGGCGACGGAGCGACTTCAGAGGGAGACTTCCATGAAGGGTTAAACTTCGCCAGCGTGTTTCAAGCCCCTGCGGTTTTCTTTAACCAAAATAACGGCTTTGCGATTTCTGTTCCGGTTGAAAAGCAAATGAACTCAAGGACCATTGCTCAAAAGGCACTTGCCTATAATATGCCTGGCGTTCGGATTGACGGAAATGATGTATTCGCTGTTTATTTTAACACTTTGGAGGCGCTTAACAGGGGACGTAATGGCGGGGGACCAACCTTAATCGAAGCCGTGACCTATAGATATGGTGCCCATACAACCGCAGATGATCCTTTCAAATACCGGGATCAATCGAAAAGCGAGACGATTAGAAATACCCGTGATCCGCTCCTTCGAATTGAGAGATATATGAAGAATAATGGTTTCTGGGATGAAAATTGGGTTCACAAGATAACAGAAGAGATTTCCAATGAGGTTGATCAGGCTGTTAAAGACATGGAGAATTACCCAAAAGCGAATGTGAATGACTTATTTGATCATGTTTTTGAAAGGCCGACTTGGACGATTGCCAAACAAAAGGAAGAATATCTTCGATTAAGCGGGAGGGAAGCTTAATGGTCATGGAGAGAGCAGTAGTAAAACGTTCCACGAAAACCATCCAATTAACAATGATTCAAGCGATAACAGATGGGTTACGGACGATGCTCCAGGAGGATGAGCGTGTTCTCGTTTTAGGAGAAGATGTTGGAAAAAATGGTGGTGTGTTCCGTGCTACGGAAGGCTTATATGAACAATTTGGAGAAGACAGGATTATCGACACGCCGCTAAGTGAGGCCGGCATTATCGGGGCATCCATAGGCATGGCGGTAAATGGCTTTAAACCGGTTGCGGAGATACAATTTTTAGGGTTTATTTATCCCGCTTATGAGCAGATTATGACCCATGTTTCACGCATACGGATGCGGACAATGGGGAAATACAGTGTTCCAATGGTAATCCGCGCTCCATATGGTGCTGGTATTAGAGCACCAGAAGTACATTCAGACAGTGTCGAGGCATTATTTACACATATGCCGGGAATTAAGGTTGTCTGCCCTTCATCTGCTTATGATGCAAAGGGACTAATGATAGCGGCGATTGAAGACCCGGATCCGGTATTGTTTTTAGAGTCGATGAGAATATACCGAGCGAGCAGGGAAGAGGTTCCAGAAGGGAAATATACGGTTGAAATCGGAAAAGGGAAGAAGCTCCTGGATGGCAGCGATGTGACCTTAATTGCCTGGGGCGCGATGGTTCCGGTAACAATGAAGGCAGCAGAGCAGGCAAAAACTCAGGGAATCAACTGTGATGTAATTGATCTAAGGACCTTATATCCGATTGATAAAGATATTATCGCTGAATCTGTTCAAAAAACAGGCCGTGCGGTGATCGTTCATGAGGCACATCAAACTGGCGGGTTGGGTAATGATATTGTGTCGATTATTAATGATACTTCCTTTTTGTATATGAAATCTCCTATTGAAAGAGTAACAGGTTTTGATGTTCCAGTTCCGCTTTTTGCTTTAGAGGACCATTATCTTCCAACACCGCAGCGGGTCTTAAAGGCAATTGAAAAAGTGGTGAATTTTTAGGAGGGAAGATAGATGGTTGAAGTAAAATTGCATGATATTGGTGAAGGGATGACAGAAGGAGAGATTATTCAATATTTTGTCAAAGTTGGCGATGTGGTACAGGTTGACCAGCCGCTTGTGGAAGTACAAACAGACAAAATGGTAGCAGAGCTCCCTTCCCCTGTTTCAGGTAAAGTTAAGGATATTGTGGTGAATCATGGCAGCATGGTGTCTGTCGGAACAACATTGCTTGTCCTTGAGACCAAGGAAGGTAATGCAGCAGAACCAGTTTTGGAAACAGTTGAAACCGTTAATGAAACGATTTTCCAACAGGGGAGCCTAGAGCTGGAGCAAATAGAACCCAAAACGATAATAGGGAAAAAAAGATTTATTATAGCGGCACCTTATACAAGAAAAATTGCCCGAGAATTTTCTGTAAACATTGAGGAAATTATTGGTACTGGTCCACACGGTCGAATCACGGTAAAAGATGTATACGATTATGTAAAAAAACGAGATTATGCTCAGTCCCCAGAGGGATCGCCGCAAGCCTTCACCAATGGTTCACCAGGGCAGACAGAACCTGAACATGAGCGCCGGACAAGAAAGGGAAGAAACGAGCTGCAGCAAGATCATCAAAAGCCCGAAGTCATTCCTTTTAGAGGACGCCGTAAGCAAATTGCGAAAAAGATGACTCAGTCTATTTTTACGATTCCACATGTAACACATTTTGAAGAAGCTGATTTAACGGAGCTGTTAGCTTATCGTAATGAGTTAAAAGAAATGAATGTCAATATATCAGCCGCCGCCTTCTTTATTAAAGCGATTACATTATCACTAAAGCAGTACCCTATTTTTAATGCAAAGCTTGATGAGGAAAATGAAGTGATTTATTTGGAGAAGGAATACAATATCGGCATTGCAACCGATACAGAAGACGGTTTAATTGTTCCGGTAATCCACCATGCAGACCGGTTATCGGTCCGCCAAATTCATGACCAGCTTAAAATCTTAACGAAAAAAGCGCAAGAGGGCAGATTAGAGCCGGCTGAAATGAGAAACGGTACCTTTACCATCAGCAATGTCGGTCCATTAGGCAGTATTGGAGCAACCCCGATCATTAATTATCCTGAAACAGGATTAATCGCTTTCCATAAAACAAAGAAAATGCCTGTTGTCATGGAAAACGATGAGATACGAATCCGTTCGATGATGAATATGTCTATGTCGTTTGATCATCGCGTGACCGATGGAGCTACAGCCGTTGCTTTTACTAACCGCTTTAAACAGCTGATCGAAAACCCAAAGCTATGGCCAATTGAATTAGCTTAACTTGAGCAGTAATCGAAAAACTCTTCTTTACAATACTTGAAGCTTAGAAATGTGGGTGGATTTAATCATGAATTCAAATAATGCACGACTGCAAAAAAGGCTGCTGCCGCGGCATATTAGTTTAATGGCAATGGGAGGAGCAATCGGCACCGGGATTTTTAAAGGAAGTGCTGAAACGGTTTCGATTGCCGGACCGGGCGTCATTTTCTCCTATGTAGTAGCAGGATTATTTCTTCTTGTTGTGATGGGAGCAATCGCTGAAATGGCGAGCGCTTATCCGAACACGAATATTAAAGGATTTGTTGGCAAAGCATTCGGAAGAAGGGCCTCATTTGTGATGGGCTGGATGTATTGTTTTATGTGGCTGTCGGTTTGTGTAATTGAGGTTGTTGTCGCCGGCAGTTTCCTGCAGTATTGGCTGCCGGATATTCCGCTATGGGTGCTAAGCTTAGGATGTACAGCTTTTGTACTTGGTATTAATTTAATGAATGTGAAGAATTACGGTGAATTTGAATTTTGGTTTGCAGGTATTAAAATTATCATGATCATGGTATTTATCGTTCTAGGTGCCTGCATTCTTTTTGGCATAATACCAACTGAAAAAGCAAGTTATCTGCAAAACTATACGAATCACGGCGGAATTTTTCCGAATGGCTGGATGTCAATTTTTCCTGCACTATTGATCGTCATGTTTTCCTATGGGGGGTCTGAATTAATTGGGGTCACGATTACGGAAACCGAAAATGCAGAAAAGATTTTGCCTAAAGTCATCAAAAGCTTTATTTTGAGAATTGTCCTGTTTTATACATTGCCAATCGTGATTATTTGCGGTTTAATTCCTTGGAATCAACTTAGCGGGCAAGCTAGCCCGTTTGTTCAGGTGTTATCCATGGTCGGCTTTCAGGGTGCTGCACATCTTATGAATTTTATCTTAATTACCGCTGTTTTATCAGCGGCGAACTCGGGAATTTATGGGAGTACAAGGATGCTCTATTCTTTAGCCACAGAGGGTGAAGCTCCGAAGTCCTTCTCCTATGTCTCAAAAGAAGGCGTTCCAATCGCTAGTTTATTGTTAACAGCGATTGTCCTGACTGCCGGGTCTATGGTTGCCTTTTTTGCACAGGATCAGGTGTTTACAATTCTTATGGCTGTGCCAGGATTTGTTGTTTCATTAGTTTGGACCGGCATTTGTTCAGCCCACATAAAGCTTCGTCCTACTTATACGAAAAAACCGAGTTTTAAAGTATGGGGCTTTCCGTATATTTCCGGAGCTACTTTAGTATTTTTAATCATTATTCTAATCGCTTTTGTGCTTGATGGACAAAATCGTGTCAGTATTATAACCTGTCTGTTTGTCTTTGCTTCTTTAATTGCGATTTCCTTCGTTAAATTTAAAAAGGAAATGGACTTAGATACGATGAACGAGAACAAGAGTGCAGTATAAAGGGGACGGAAGCCGGGTAAAACGCCTGGCTTTTTGTAATGGAAAAGAGTGACCAGCTTTCCATAAAAACAGCGAAATATGATATACTTCCATGTAGAATGGAGTTGAAACACAGTGGACAAAAACCAATTAGGTGTACAATATATGCAAGACGGGAACTTAGAAGAGGCCGCAAAAGCCTTTAATGAGGCGATTAATGAAAAACCTAACGATCCAATCGGGTACATAAATTTCGGCAATGTGCTATCTGCTTTAGATGAGAATGAAAAGGCGTTGAAATTTTTCCAAAAAGCAATCGAGCTGGATGAAGATACACCAGCAGCGTATTATAGTGCGGGCGGCCTTTTCTTTAATAATGAACAATTCGACGAAGCCAAGAAAATGTTTGAGCTGGCAATAAAAAAAGGACTGGAATCAAGCGATAATTACTTTATGCTTGGGCTTTCACTCATTCAATTAAATCAAGGCAAATTGGCCCTGCCGTATTTACAAAGAGCGGTGGAACTTAATGAAATTGACGCAGAGGCCCGCTTTCAATATGGACTATGCCTTGCGCAGGAGCAATTTATTGACGAAGCCATGGCACAATTTGAAAAATGTATTGAACTGGATCCGAACCATTCCGATGCCTACTATAACTTAGGTGTTTCCTATGCTTTTAAAGAAGACGGCGATAAAGCAATCAGCATGTTCAATAAAGCGCTGGAAATCCAGCCGGACCATCTATTAGCCGGTCATGCTAAAAAAATTATCGAACAAGCCTGATAATAACAAATTGTAGTGAAGGGAGGGAGCAGCATGGCTAATCAAGAATCACTTGATTTATTTGGGGATCAAGGCCGGTTTATTAAGGGAAGACCAATCGTTACTATTTTTCATAATGAACAGAACCTTTATACCGTTTTACGAATCCGCGTTGATGAAACCAATCATGAGTATGATGACAAAGAGGCAGTGATTACTGGCTATTTTCCGAAAGTTTACGAACAAGAAACATATATTTTTTACGGTGAATTTAAGGACCATCCCAAGTTTGGACTTCAATTCCAAGCCAATCACTATCGTAAGGATATGCCGCAGTCAAAGCAAGGTATTATTGCCTATTTATCCGGGGAAATGTTTAAAGGGATTGGGAAGAAAACGGCGGAAAATATCGTCGACACATTAGGGGAAGACGCGATCTCCAAAATTCTTAACCAGCCCTCGCTGCTCGATTCGGTTCCAAAGCTCCCTCCTGATAAAGCAAAACAATTATATGATACATTGATGGAGTATCAAGGCCTAGAACAAATATTGATAGCCCTCAATCAGTACGGCTTTGGCCCGCAGCTGTCGATGCGAATATATCAAGCATATAAAGAGGAGACCTTAAACACTATTCAACAAAATCCATATAAGCTTGTTGAGGATGTTGAAGGGATTGGCTTTGGCCGGGCCGATGAACTTGGTTACCAGCTGGGAATGTCCGGAAACCATCCAGACCGAATTAAAGCGGGCTGTTTGTATATGTTAGAAAATGAATGTATGCAAACAGGACATGTTTATATGCATGCTCAGGATTTGCTTGAACGGGTGCAGGCTCTCCTTGAAGAAAATAAGCGTGACCAAATTGATTTTATGGATATTTCAAATGAAATTGTAAAGCTAGAAGAAGAGGGAAAAATCATTGGTGAAGAAAAGCGCATATATTTACCGTCTTTATTTTTCGCGGAAAAAGGACTTGTGACAAGTATTCAGCGGATTTTGAAGCAGACGGAATATAAAGATCAATTCCCGGAATCTGAATTCTTACTAGCATTAGGAAGCCTGGAAGAGCGGCTTGGAGTTCAATATGCACCAACTCAAAGGGATGCAATTCAAACAGCCCTTATGTCACCAATGATGATTTTAACCGGCGGTCCAGGAACTGGGAAAACTACCGTCATCAAAGGGATTGTTGAACTTTACGGGGAATTGCACGGCTGTTCATTAGAGATAAAAGACTATCATAAAAAAGATGAGCCGTTTCCGTTTTTGCTGGCAGCGCCCACTGGACGAGCGGCTAAAAGAATGAGTGAGTCGACCGGGCTGCCCGCGGTCACTATTCACCGGCTGCTAGGCTTTAACGGGGGAGAGGGTTTTGACCGAGATGATGCAAGTCCTTTAGAAGGAAAGATTTTGATTGTTGATGAGACCTCCATGCTTGATATTTGGCTAGCCAATCAATTGTTTAAGGCCTTGCCTGAGAATATTCAAGTAATCCTGGTTGGAGACGAGGACCAGCTTCCATCAGTAGGTCCAGGGCAGGTTTTAAAAGATTTGCTTCAATCTGAGCGGATTCCTACTGTAAAGCTGACGGATATTTACCGTCAAGCAGAAGGGTCTTCAATTATTGAGCTTGCTCACGAAATCAAGAAGGGACGGCTTCCTGCTGATGTTACCATAAAGCAAGCGGACCGCTCGTTTATAAAATGTTCTACAGCGCAAGTGGCGCAAGTAGTGGAAAAGGTTGCACTCAATGCAAAAAGCAAAGGGTATACGGCTAAAGAGATTCAAGTGCTTGCCCCAATGTACCGCGGTCCCGCCGGAATTGATCGGTTAAATGTATTGTTGCAGGAAATCTTCAATCCAAATCCTGACGGCAAACGGAAAGAAATTGCCTTTGGCGATGTAAAATACCGGATTGGCGATAAGGTGCTTCAGCTCGTAAACCAGCCTGAGAACAATGTCTTTAATGGGGATATCGGCGAAATTATTTCCATTATCTATGCAAAGGAAAATACGGAAAAACAGGATATGATTTATATTTCCTATGAGGGAAATGAAGTGGAATATACGAGGCAGGATTTGAATCAAATCACACATGCTTATTGCTGCTCAGTACATAAATCGCAAGGCAGCGAATTTCCGATTGTTATTTTGCCTATTTCAAGAAGTTATTACCGGATGCTGCAAAGAAATCTCATTTATACGGCTATAACAAGAAGTAAACAGTCATTAATTTTATGTGGTGAACCGGACGCACTCAAGATGGGTGTTGATAGGGCAGATGAATCGAAGCGATTAACCACCTTATGTGAAAAGCTGCAGGAATCGATACCATTAACTGCGGGAAAAATTGAACAAGCCGAAAATCTGACCGCAGAAATGTCATTAGAGGAAGAATTAATGTTGGTCAATCCAATGATTGGGATGGAAAACGTTTCACCTTATGATTTTATGAACAATGACTAAAACTAAGTATGTTCGAAGGAGGTGTCACTCTTTGCGAACATTCTCTTTATTAAAAGGGCAGCCTGTTTTTGAAACAAAAAGCGGCAGAAAAATCGGTGAAGTCACGGATTTGTTTCTTTCTACGGCTGGCACCGTGGAAGGCTTGTTAGTTAAAAAAGGCGTTTTCTTCAAACAATCCTGCTTTTTGGACATTCAAAATGTAACCTCCTTCGGCTGGGATGGGGTAATGATTGAGGATGAGAATGCTTTGGAAAAACAGATCGACAGTTTAGAATATACATCGGTTCATTCCCTTGCAGGAATGATGATGCTTTCTAAGAGCGGCAACACGTTAGGGATGTTAAAAGATGTATATTTCCAGGAGGAATTGGGCACAATCGTAGGGTATGAAATCACGGATGGCTTCTTTTCGGACATCATGGAAGGTAAGCAAGTAATCGAAACCGGAAAGCCCTTAACGATCGGAAAGGATGCCATCATCGTAGATGTAAATCAAACGTGAGGTGTCTTTCCATGTTAAAGTGTCCCAATTGTGCAAGCAAAGATATTGGAAAAATAGGCATTAACCAATATTATTGTTGGAACTGTTTTATCGAACTTTCAGTTGCCAAAGGTATCATCAATACCCACCAAGTCGAAGAGGACGGAACATTAAGCTCATTAGATGACTTGTTTGAAGAAGAAGAGCGTCGTTACACCTTGTAATAGAAAAGCGCAAGCGCCATGCCCAGGAGCAACAAGCATAAGCCTACCGGCAGAAAGATGGGTTTTTAACCATATGACGGATTCGCTTATAACCTCGAGCCCCTACGCGCTGTAGCTGGACCAAAATTTAAAGAGGTGAGACGAATGAATAAAATGATAACGTCAATGATCGCTTTCGGAGCTGGAATGGCAGCCTATAATATGGCACAAAGAAATAATTTGATGTCAGGACGGCAAATAAAACGAATTCAAAAAAGAGTAAAGCGAACAATATTCTAATAAACAGTCCCCTTCAACAATGAAGGGGATTTTTACATATTTCGAAGCAATGTCTCAAAAAATAACAGGAAGGGGGCATTGTCTTGGATATTCGTATGAAATGGTATTATCGAATTGGTTTCTTACTTCTTTTACTAATTGTCATTTATTTCTTTCTAAAAATCCGTTCGGTCTGGCTGCCAATCTTACAAGTTGCCGCCATTATTGCCACTCCCTTCGTCATTGCTGGGTTTATAACCTATTTGCTTCATCCAATCGTAGAAAAGCTCCATGAAAAAGGACTGAAACGCGGATTGGCTATTATTTTCATTTATATCATTTTCTTTGGTGGCATTGGGATTGCTCTTTATAAAGGAATCCCCGCAATGATTGATCAATTAAAAGATCTTTCTGAAAGTGCACCAATGTTCGCAGAGCAGTACCGTGAATGGATTAGAGCGCTGCAATCCCATACAAGAGAATGGCCGGACGGTCTGCAAACGAGGGTAAATGATGGCATTGATGCCTTTGAAGAAAAGCTGGATTCGTTGCTGTCGACGATTGTCAGCATATTAGTGGATTTTTTAAATTCAGCATTAATTCTTATGCTTATCCCATTTATCGCATTTTACATGTTAAAGGATTTTCCTTTATTGAAACGGGCGGTATGGTATATCACCCCTAAATCATGGCGCAGAAAAGGTACCCTTTTTTTGAAGGATGTAGATAAATCACTTGGCAGTTATATTCGGGGGCAGCTGCTTGTCTGCGTGATTATTGGATGCATTTCTGCACTGCTGTTTTGGATCTTTCATCTTAATTATCCGTTACTTCTAGGCTTCATTATTGGTGTAACAAATGTCATTCCCTATTTTGGACCAATTATTGGCGCGGTCCCTGCTATAATTATAGCTGCCGCTGCATCGGGGAAATTAGTCATCACCACCATCGTAATTGTATTCGGGCTCCAGTTCCTCGAAGGCAATATTCTTTCACCGTTTATCGTAGGCAAAAGCCTGCATATGCATCCGTTAGTGATTATGGTTGCGCTAACGGCGGGGGGAGAAATTGGCGGGATCCTAGGGCTGATTTTGGCGGTCCCTGTTTTGGCGGTCTTAAAAGTAGGGATTGTTCATGCTAAAAACCACTTTATAGATGTAAAGCGAAATGAACAGCCGGCTAATGGCGGCGAATAATTGACAAACGTTTTACTGGTAGATATAATTCGACATAGAGAATATATGTGAAACATGTTGAAGGATCAAGTATGTTGTAGACCATCTGCGCACATAGTGCAAAAGAGAGGAGCTTCCAAGGCTGAAAGAAGCTCTAGATGAAGGACAACAGAAAGCTAATCTGGAGTGCAGCTAATACCTGCCGTACGCCTTGCGTTAAAGGTTTATTGAGAGATGAGTACTTTGTGCTCATAATCAGGGTGGTACCGCGAGTCAAGCTCTCGTCCCTGTCCAGGGGGATGAGGGCTTTTTTATATTCTTTTTTAGAAAATAAGGAGGCTAAATGATGAAAAATTTAACTGGATCACAAATTCGTAAAATGTTTTTGCAATTTTTCAGTGAAGAAAAAGGGCACCAGATTGAACCAAGCGCATCGCTTGTTCCCCATGATGACCCGTCATTATTATGGATCAACAGCGGTGTAGCAACATTAAAAAAATATTTTGATGGCCGTGTTGTGCCAGAGAACCCAAGGATTACCAATGCGCAAAAATCAATCCGGACAAATGATATTGAAAATGTCGGAAAAACGGCGCGTCACCATACCTTCTTCGAAATGCTTGGGAACTTCTCCATTGGTGAGTATTTTAAAAAAGAAGCTATTGAGTGGGCATGGGAATTTTTAACCGATGAAAAATGGATTGGCTGGGACCCGAAATTACTGTCTGTAACCGTTCATCCTGAAGACCATGAAGCATATGACATTTGGCATAATACAATCGGCATTCCCGAGGAACGGATTATCCGTTTAGAAGGGAACTTTTGGGATATCGGCGAAGGTCCAAGCGGTCCGAATACGGAGATCTTTTATGACCGTGGTCCGGAATATGGCGATGATCCTAGTGATCCGGAATTATATCCAGGCGGTGAAAATGAACGCTATCTAGAAGTATGGAACTTAGTATTTTCCCAATTTAATCATAATCCAGATGGTACATATACACCGCTGCCAAAGAAAAATATTGATACCGGGATGGGCTTAGAGCGGATGGCTTCAGTTGTTCAAAATGTGCCAACGAACTTTGATACTGATTTATTTATCCCGATTATCCGGGCAACGGAAGAAATCTCTGGGGTAAAATACGGGGTAGACAAAGAAACTGACGTGGCATTTAAAGTAATTGCTGACCATATTCGGACAGTTGCTTTTGCAATTGGTGACGGGGCACTGCCGTCAAATGAAGGCCGCGGCTATGTATTAAGACGTCTGCTTCGCCGTGCAGTCCGTTACGCAAAGCAAATTAATATTAACCGTCCTTTCATGTATGAGCTAGTTCCTGTTGTAGGGGAAATCATGGTAGATTTCTATCCAGAAGTCAAAGACAAAACTGATTTTATCCAAAAGGTCATTAAAAATGAAGAAGAGCGATTCCATGAAACCCTTCATGAAGGCTTAGCGATTTTAGCTGGCGTAATTAAGAAAGAACAAGAAAAAGGCAGCGATACCATTAGTGGCGAGGATGTTTTCCGTCTGTATGATACCTATGGTTTCCCAGTAGAATTAACAGAAGAGTATGCCGAAGAGGCAGGTATGCAAATTGACCATGAAGGTTTCGAAGAGGAAATGGAAGGTCAGCGCGAGCGTGCCCGTGCTGCACGTCATGATGAAAATTCAATGCAGGTCCAAGGAGGTGTTTTAAGAGATATTACTTTAGCAAGCAAATTTACCGGCTATGATGCACTAAAGACTACTTCTACTGTAATTGCAATCATCAAAAACGGTGAGCTGGCAGCGGAAGCATTATTTGGAGAAGAAGTACAAATCATGCTCGATGTAACACCATTTTACGCTGAAAGCGGCGGACAAATTGCTGACCATGGTGTAATTGAAGGTGAAGGTGTCAGCCTATATGTCAAGGACGTCCAAAAAGCGCCTAACGGGCAAAACCTGCATAAAGTAGAGGTTAAATCTGGTACATTAAAAACAAGCCAGCAGGTAATTGCTTCTGTCGATGTTGATAACCGCGCAAAAATTATCAAAAACCATACAGCAACCCACCTTTTGCATCGTGCATTAAAGGACGTTCTTGGAGAGCATGTTAACCAGGCTGGTTCCCTTGTCGAACCTGATCGTCTTCGATTTGACTTCTCGCATTTTGGCCAAATTAAGCCTGAAGAACTGGAGCAAATCGAAAAGATTGTCAATGAGAAGATTTGGAGCAGTATTGAGGTAGATATCAGCTTAAAACCAATTTCCGAGGCAAAAGCTATGGGAGCAATGGCGCTTTTCGGTGAAAAGTATGGTGATATTGTCCGTGTCGTTAAAGTTGGGGATTACAGCCTTGAATTATGCGGCGGCTGTCATGTACCGAATACATCTGTAATTGGATTGTTTAAAATCGTATCTGAAGGCGGAATTGGTGCCGGAACAAGACGGATTGAAGCAGTAACAGGAGAATCAGCATACAAGGCATTAAATGAGCAGGTCAATTTATTAAAGGATGCTGCTGAAAAGCTAAAAACAAATCCTAAAGAAGTAATCAGCCGTATTGATGGATTACTTACTGAAATAAAGCAGCTGCAACGGGAAAATGAATCACTTGCTGCGAAGCTTGGAAATATCGAAGCAGGCAGTCTTGTTTCTAAAGCAAAGGATATCAACGGTGTAACGGTGTTAGCAGCGAAGGTTCAGGCCGCTGATATGAATAATTTAAGAAATATGGCAGATGACTTGAAACAAAAATTAGGCTCGGCTGTAATAGTTCTAGGCAGCGTTCATGACGAAAAAGTCAATCTTATTGCAGCAGTAACGAAGGACTTAATTGATAAAGGCTATCATGCCGGTAAACTAGTAAAAGAAGTTGCAGCTAAATGCGGCGGCGGCGGCGGCGGTCGTCCGGATATGGCACAGGCAGGCGGGAAGGATCCACAAAAACTTGAATCCGCACTGCAATATGTCGATGAATGGGTAAAATCTGGTTTGTAATATCGACAAATTAGTGTAAAATATAGGTAACTATTACAATTCGAGGTGTACTTTAATGAGCTCATTTGACAAAACAATGAGATTTAATTTTCCTGAAGAACCCTTTGAACATGACGTAAATGATGTTCTTTTCCAGGTCTACGAAGCGTTAAAGGAAAAAGGGTACAATCCAATTAACCAAATTGTCGGTTACCTTTTATCAGGAGACCCTGCGTATATTCCTCGACATCGTGATGCCCGAAATATTATTCGTAAGCTTGAACGTGACGAAATCATCGAGGAATTAGTAAAATCCTATCTTAGACAGCAGCGAGAGGTTTAATAAATGCGTGCAATGGGTCTTGATGTCGGTTCTAAAACAGTAGGTGTTGCCCTTAGCGATGAGCTGGGATGGACAGCACAGGGTCTCAAAACACTCCATATTAATGAAGAGAAGCAGGAGTTTGGTTTTGAGGAAATTGGTCAATTAATAAAAGAGTATCAAGTTAGTCAAGTTGTCGTTGGTTTGCCCAAAAATATGAACGGTACAATCGGACCGCGAGGCGAAGCCAGCCAAGCATATGCAGCGGAGATTGAACAGCGGTTTAGTGTTCCAGCTGTATTGTGGGACGAGCGGCTTACAACCATGGCAGCAGAGAGAATCTTGCTGGAAGCTGATTTAAGTCGTAAAAAAAGGAAAAAAGTAATCGACAAAATGGCAGCCGTGCTGATTCTCCAAGGTTATCTTGACAGCAAAAAATAATGAGGTGGAAAAATGACGAAAGAACATAATCACACTGATGAAGACCGCTATATCACACTAGTAAATGATAATGGCGACGAAGAATTATTTGAAATCCTTTTAACATTTGATTCCGATGAATTTGAAAAGTCTTATGTATTGTTTTATCCTGTAGGCGCTTCAGAAGATGATGAAGATGATGATGATGGTGAAGTACATGCTTATTCCTATATTCCTACGGAAGAAGGCGGTTTTGGAGAACTGATGCCAATTGAATCCGATGAAGAATGGGATATGGTCGAAGAGGTATTTAATACTTTCTTAGATGACGAAGAAGGCGAATAACGCAAAAGGAACCGGTTTACAACAACAGCCGGTTCTTTTTTTAGTTTTTCAGACAAAATACATGTAAAATTGACATTTTTCTCTCTATATGCTGAAATAATTACGATGCGAAAATTATAGATATTCTTAATTATAGGCATGAAATACCCTATGCTTTCGGAGCGCAATGGGGAAGGGGGAGTATAATGGCAACAGATAAAAAAGATATCATTAGGCAAAAAATGCTCGAATCACAAAAAGAAGCAAGGATTGTTAGAAAAATAGTATTAACAATTTTTATCTTACTGGTATTATTTATTGTAATTATTGGCGGCGGAGGATATCTTTATATAAAATCAGCACTTAATCCAATTGATCCAAATAGTAAGATTCAGAAAAAAGTTGATATCCCGATTGGTTCATCCGTAACGGGGATTGGAGAAACACTCGAGTCCCATGGCATTATTAAGAATGCGAAGGTATTTAAATACTATGTAAAGCTTAAAAATGAAGGCGGATTTATGGCTGGAGTTTACGAATTAAGTCCAGCTATGGATATACCTGAAATAGTCAGCCGTCTAAAAACGGGAAAGGTGCTGGCGCAGGCAGCTGTTAAAATGACGATTCCTGAAGGAAAACAGCTGAAAGAAATCGCAGCTATAATGGCAAAAGAGACAAAACAAAAAGAAGCTGATGTGCTTAAACAATTAAATGATGAGGCATTTGTGAAAGGGTTCATGGCGAAATATCCCAATATGTTAACAAATGAAATACTAAATTCTCAAGTGAAGTATCCGCTAGAAGGGTATTTATATCCGGCAACCTATTCATTTTATAAGAAAAATCCATCGGTCGAAGAAATGGTTAACGTCATGCTTGAAAAAACACAGGATGTCCTTTCAAATTATTCAGAGGAAAGGACAGCGAAGAAGCTCTCCAATCATCAGTTGCTAACGATGGCTTCTTTAATTGAAGAAGAAGCTACGGTAAAAGCTGACCGTAAAATGATTTCAAGTGTGTTCTATAATCGAATAAAAAAGGGAATGCCGCTGCAGACAGACCCTACAGTGCTATATGCTCAAGGGAAACATAAACAAAAGGTGTATTATAAGGATTTAGAGGTGAATTCACCATATAATACGTATAAACACAAAGGTTTGCCTCCTGGCCCGATTGCCAACGCCGGGAAAATTTCCATTGAGGCTGCACTTGAACCGGAAAAATCCGATTATTATTATTTCTTAGCAGCAGCTGATGGTACGATTATTTTTACAAAAACGTTAGCTGAGCACAATAATGAAAAAGCTAAACATATTTCCAATAAAAAATAATCGAAAACAACTTGAGGGAATTGTCGCATTCCCTCATTTTTTATGGTAAAATAGTTCGAGTGTTTTATACATGTTCTATAGCGTAACTCACAGTAAGCAAGTTTTATGGCGGTTTTTGCCTTAAAACAGATCGGGCCAGACAATTTTCGGCACGTCTTTTTTGTGAACGCTATTTTTTTCATGTCTAAGCATCATTATTTTGGTAAGAATTGTTTTAAAAGGATTGAGGTGACGCAGCTTGTTAAATGAGAAGCTGCATTTATATATTGAGGAATTAATTCACGAGCGGAATCCATTGTTAATGGAAATGGAGCAGTTTGCTGTGATTCATAGTGTCCCTATCATGGAACTTGCCGGCATAGAGACAATGCTGCAGCTGCTTCGTATTCATCGCTCGAAAAGAATTCTTGAAGTGGGGACAGCCATTGGTTATTCCGCTTTACGGATGGCAACGACAATTCCAGATGCCCACATTGTTACGATTGAACGAGATCCTGAACGTATTCCATTGGCAAAAGATTTTTTCCATCGTTCGGGACTTGAAAGGCAAATCACCCTTATTGAAGGGGATGCACTTGAGGTTGTCGATACAGTCAGCAGCCATGGGCCGTTCGATGCGATTTTTATTGATGCAGCAAAGGGGCAATACAGAAAGTTCTTTGAGATTTATTCTAACTGCCTTGGTGATGGCGGAATGATTATTACAGACAATGTTTTATTTAAGGGACTTGTTGCTGAGCAGGAGATTGAATCAAAAAGAACCCGTAACCTTGTGAAAAAAATTGATGAATTCAACCGCTGGTTAATGGATCATCCTGATTTTGATTCTATCATCCTTCCCGTAGGAGACGGAGTTGCCGTAAGTAAAAAAAGAGGTGAGAGGAAATGACAAAGACTGAATTACTTGTGACACCGACGTCATTTGAAGATATTTTGCCATTAGCTGAAGCAGGGGCAGATGCCTTCGTAATCGGAGAACAAAGATATGGTTTACGGCTTGCCGGTGAATTTAACCGTAATGCTGTTAAAAATGCAATTGAACTTGCCCATTCAAAAGGTAAAAAGGTTTATGTTGCAATGAATGCCATTTTTCATAATGAAAAAATAGATGAGTTAGCTGATTATATTCGTTTTGTTTCTGATGCGAAAGCGGATGCCGTCATTTTTGGCGACCCTGCGGTATTAATGGCAGCAAGAGAAGCTGCACCAGATATGAAACTTCATTGGAGTACGGAAACTACGGGCACGAACTGGTATACTTGCAATTATTGGGGCAAAAAAGGTGCTAAAAGAGCAGTTCTTGCCCGTGAAGTGAATATGGATGCTATTGTTGAAATAAAAGAAAAGGCAGAAGTGGAAATTGAAGTACAGGTGCATGGAATGAGCTGTATGTTTCAGTCTAAGCGGTCTTTGCTTGGTCATTATTTTGAATACCAAGGGAAAGTTATGGAAATTGAAAACCGCAAACAGCAAAAGAATATGTTCCTTCACGATAAAGAGCGAGAAAATAAATATCCTATTTTTGAAGATGAAAACGGCACTCATATTATGAGCCCAAATGATATTTGTATCATTGATGAGCTCCAGGAGATGTTAGAGGCAGGCGTTGATTCCTTTAAAATCGATGGAATCTTAAAGAGCCCTGAATATATTATTGCTGTAACAAAAATTTATCGTAAGGCAATTGATTTATATTTTGCTGACCCGGATCTTTATGAAGATAAAAAGGACGAGCTGCTAGAAGCGATTGAGGAAATTCAGCCAGCCAATCGTCCGCTGGATACTGGATTCTATTTTAAAGAAACAGTTTACTAAAAAGGAGGAGTTCAATCATGAATACTGTTAAAGATAAGATTTCTGAAATCATTGATGGAAAACGTGTCATTGTGAAGAAGCCGGAACTCCTTGCGCCAGCAGGTAACCTTGAAAAATTAAAAATTGCCGTTCAATATGGTGCCGATGCAGTTTTTATCGGAGGACAGGAATATGGACTTCGTTCCAATGCTGATAACTTTACGCATGAAGAAATGAAAGAAGGCGTTGAGTTTGCTGCAAAATACGGCGCCAAAATTTATGTGACAACAAATATTTATGCCCATAATGAAAATATTCCAGGGTTAGAAGAATACTTACATGGCTTGAAAGAGGCAGGAGTTGCAGGTATCATTGTTGCTGACCCGCTCATTATTGAAACATGCCGCAGAATTGCTCCAGAAATCGAAGTGCATTTAAGTACACAACAGTCCCTATCAAACTGGAAGGCTGTCCAGTTTTGGAAGGAAGAAGGTTTGGAGCGCGTCGTCTTAGCCCGTGAGACAAGTGCTGAAGAGATTCGCGAAATGAAGGAAAAGGTAGATATTGAAATTGAAACCTTTATCCACGGGGCTATGTGTATTGCCTATTCTGGCCGTTGTACGTTAAGTAACCATATGACAGCGCGTGACTCAAACCGAGGCGGCTGCTGTCAGTCATGCCGCTGGGATTATGATCTTTATAGTATAGAGGGCAGTAAAAATGAGGTGCCTTTATTCAAAGAGAGTGATTCCCCATTTGCCATGAGTCCTAAGGACCTTAACCTAATTCAATCCATTCCAAAGATGATTGAGATTGGCATCGACAGCTTAAAAATTGAAGGACGGATGAAATCCATTCACTATATTGCAACAGTTGTCAGTGTATATCGAAAGGTTATTGATGCCTACTGTGCGGATCCTGACAATTTTGTTATTAAACAAGAATGGCTTGAGGAACTGGATAAATGCGCTAACCGGGAAACAGCACCGGCATTTTTTGAAGGCGTTCCTGGGTATAAAGAGCAGATGTTTGGTAATCATAGCAAGAAGACAAGTTTTGAATTTATTGGTCTTATATTAGATTATAACGAAGAAACACAAATGGTTACGCTGCAGCAGAGAAACCATTTCAGACCAGGAGACGAGGTTGAATTCTTTGGGCCAGAAATTGAAAACTTCACCCATGTGATTGATAAAATTTGGGATGAAAAAGGGAACGAACTTGATGCGGCTAGACATCCGCTGCAAATCGTGCAATTTAAGCTGGACAAACCGGTTTATCCGAACAACATGATGCGGAAGGAGAACTAGCGTTATGCGAAAACCGGTTGTTATTGGTGTAACCGGCGGCTCCGGTTCTGGAAAAACAAGTGTGACAAAAGCTATTTATGAAAGCTTTAAAGGTCATTCCATTTTAGTCATCGAGCAGGATTACTATTATAAGGATCAAAGTCACTTGCCATTTGAGGAGCGTTTAAAAACGAATTATGATCACCCATTGGCGTTTGATAATACTTTATTGATTGAACATCTTGAGAAGCTTTTGCGCTATGAACCGATTGACAAACCGGTATATGACTATACTCTTCATACTCGTTCGGATCAAGTTATCCATGTTGTGCCAAAGGAAGTCATTATCCTAGAAGGAATTTTAGTACTTGAGGATGAGCGCCTTAGAAATTTAATGGATATTAAGGTATTTGTCGATACGGATGCCGATATTAGAATTATCCGCCGTATGACCCGTGATATTAAGGAACGCGGCCGGAGCTTCGATTCTGTTATTGATCAGTATACAAATGTTGTAAGACCGATGCATAATCAATTTATTGAACCGACGAAGCGTTATGCTGATATTATTATCCCTGAGGGTGGTCAAAACCATGTTGCTATTGATTTAATGGTGACAAAAATTCAAACAATTCTTGAACAAAAGTCAATTTTATGAAACAATAGCAAAAGAATAGCAAAAAAGAATCCTGAATGGATGAACAATAGCTGCGCGCCCTGTTACAAGGACGCGCACTATGTATTATGCCAAGCGGCATGTGAATTTTACATAAATAACCACATACACAATCTGTCGGGGGATTGTGAAGACTAGAAGGAGTGAGGGTTTTGGCTACAGAAAAAGTATTTCCAATGACACAGGCGGGAAAAGAAAAACTTGAGCAGGAGCTCGAATTTTTAAAAACGGTTAAACGTAAAGAGGTAGTGGAAAGAATTAAAATTGCCAGAAGCTTTGGCGATTTATCTGAGAACTCTGAGTATGATTCTGCGAAAGAAGAACAGGCATTTGTAGAAGGTAGAATTACTACAATCGAGAACATGATCCGCAATGCCAAGATTATTGCGGAAGGTGAACTTGCTGGAGACTCTGTTTCATTAGGCAGCTCTGTAACATTTATTGAACTTCCTAATGGTGAGGAAGAGACTTATTCGATTGTCGGCTCCGCTGAAGCAGACCCATTTGAAGGTAAGATTTCAAACGATTCTCCTATTGCCAAAAGTCTTATTGGCAAAAAGGTGGGCGATCAAGTATCTGTCCAAACCCCGGGCGGAGAAATGAACGTCCGTATTATTTCAATTAAATAATGGTTTAAAGTTTGAAAATCTGAAACCTCGTCAAAACTTTTGACGAGGTGTTTTTTATGTGGAAGAGACGAACGCTTGGCTTACTATTTATAGGTATAGTTTGTTTTATGCTACTATTGGCAAGGCTGATGCAAATTCAATTATTTAAAACAGAGGCATTTTCAAAACACAATGTGAATCTGCTCGAAGAAAGCGTAAAGCAAAGGACACAGGAATTGGTGATTGATAATGGCAGAGGAAATTTCTTAGATCGAAGCGGCGACCCGCTTACACATAAAAAGGCAACAGTCCTTGTGTTATTTCCGTTTTTAAAAAAAATGGATTGGGATGTTGAAAGTGTTGCTGAGATTACTCGAATCCCTAAAGATTCATTGCTGACTTCCATCGAAACTGCTAAAAAACCCTTTGCTTACGGTGAACCGGATCCTGTTGAATTAAGCAGTTTTCAAATGGATAGAATAAACGGATTAAAAATCCCTGGGGTATTTGCCGTTGAGAAAAAATTTGAACGGACAGAGGTACCAGCCGAGCAGCTGCTGGGCTTAACGGGTGAGAATGCCGAAGAATTAAAAAAGCGTTATCCTGACAAAGAGCTTTCAGAAAAAACGTTAATTGGTGTATCGGGGCTTGAAGAAAGCTTTGATGAATTTCTGCTCCCAGAGGGGAAATCGAAGCTTGTATATCATGTCGATGGCGGCGGTGCTCCGTTATTTGGTATTAATGTAAAGTATGTTGACCCTGCAAATCCTTTTTATCCGGTCAATATCCGAACGACGATTGATAAAACACTTCAGCAAAGGGCGGAAAATTTAGTTGATCAGTATCAAATCCGAAAGGGAGGACTAGTTCTCCTTGATTTACAGGATAATAGTGTGCTGGCACTTGTTTCAAGACCAGCAATTAATAAAAAGGCCCCATATGATGGAATTGGAATCAGTAACCAAATGGTAAAGCAGCAGATCGTAGGTTCTGTTTTTAAAACAGTTGTTGCTGCCGCTGCCATTGAACAGAATTTGGATAATCCTAATCGGCTATATAATTGCAGTAAGAAAATCAATGGAAAGCCTGAACTAAAATACGATTATGGAATGCTGAATATTACCGAAAGCTTTGCCAGAAGCTGCAACAGAACCTTCGGTGAATTGGCCAAAGAACTGCAAAAAATGAATCTAAATGCTTTAGAACAAACTGCATCCAAGTTATCACTTATCGATTCCGTCGGCTGGCAGGGAGATATTTATCATACGAGTGATTTTAAACAATTGCCGGATGAGGATAAAGGCAGAGTGTTTATTTCGGATGAGGCACGTCATGATGCGAACTTTGCAGCTATGTCAGGAATTGGCCAGCATGAAGTACGGGCTACCCCTTTGGCGGTGGCAAATATGATGGCGACAATTGCCAGAGGCGGTCAAAAGGAAATGGTCAGTGTTGTATCCAAGATCGAATATAAAAATGGTACAACCATGGCTGATTTTTCTAAAAAGAATCTTAAAGGCGATATCATTTCTCCGTATACAGCAATGAAACTGCAAAAGTTATTACGTGAGGTTGTACTGAACCCAAACGGGACAGGCAGATGGTTCAAGGAACTGCCTTATGAGGTTGCCGGAAAGTCCGGTACTGCTGAAACCGGAAAATTTTTAAATGGTAAACAACTGCATAATAAGTGGTTTGCCGGTTATTTCCCCTATAAGCAGCCTAAATATGCGTTAGTTACAGTGAATTTGGACGTTCCAGACAATGAAGGCGGCGTTAATCTATTATTTGCGGATATGGTAAAAATGCTTTATGAAGAAAACAATTAACCATGCAGCAGGTGCTTTTTAAAAAAAGTACCATGCTGCTTTTTTTTGGCAGGAAAAATATTTCTAATGTCGAAATAAAGGGGGAACGAAATTTAAAATGTGAGGAGACCCTTTATGACAGCCAGAAGAGGAATCAAAACGGAAGATTTATATCAATTAAAATCAGTAGCAAATCCACAGCTATCTCCAGATGGAAATGCCTATGTCTTCGCAGAGACAACAATAAACCGGGAGACGGATGAATATGAATCACATCTTTTTTTTAATAGTCTAAACAGTAATAAGAAACCATTCCAATGGACATTTGGGAAAGGAAAGAATCATTCCCCTCGCTGGTCTCCAGATGGAAAAACACTAGCTTTTGTATCTAACCGCAGCGGGAAAAGTCAAATTTATTTGCTAAGCCTAAGCGGAGGCGAAGCAATGCAGCTAACTTTCCTTGACAGCGGTGCGGTAAACCCCGTTTGGTCACCAGACGGAAGAAAAATTGCCTTTAACACTTCTTTAAAAGAAGAGAAAACCATCTTCGATAAGCAAGAGGAGAAAAAAGAAGCGCAAGTAAAACCGCTAGAAGTAACGCAAATGAAATATAAGTCCGATTCTGATGGGTTTTGGCAAGGGCAGTACCGGCAAATCGCGATAATAGATGTGTTGAGTGGTGAGCTGAACCAGCTTACAGAGGGTGCGCATAATTTTAGTTTGTTTAGCTGGTCCCCGGATGGAAGATATTTGGCAGTAGGGGCGGATATTAGTAAAGAAGTGGACTTTTCTTTTCTTGAGGATATATTTTATTTAGATGTGGAATCAAAGGAATTAACGGCGGTTACAAAAGGTACAGGCTATTTTAGTAATGCAGAATGGTCGCCGGATGGCAGCTATTTGGCGATGTTTGGCCATGAACAACAATTTGAAAATGCCACTCAAACGAAAATTTGGCTTTTCCATATGCACACAAAACAGCTTTCTTGTATAACGGCAAATTGGGATGTTCCTGTGGGGAATTTAATGGTTGGTGATTTTCTTCAGGGAGTTACATCACCAAATATTATTTGGACTAAAAACAGTGATGGGTTTTATTTTATCGCCACTGAACGAGGTAGCACGAATATTTATTATAGTGATCTATCTGGCACAGTTAAAGCAGTTCTTAGCGACGGACACCATGTGTATGGACTGTCTATCGACCCAAAAAAACAAGTAGCAATTGCAGCAATCAGCAAACCAACTGAAATCAGTGACTTATATTTAGTTTCATTAAGTGATAGTAGAATTATTGAAAAACTGACGGATATAAATAAGGAATTTTTATCAGATATTGCCTTATCTCAGCCTGAGGTGATTGAATTTAAAGGTGCGGATGGCTGGAAGGTCCAAGGCTGGCTTATGAAGCCTCTTGGCTTTAAGGAAGGAGAAAAATATCCGTTAATTCTCGAAATTCACGGCGGCCCACATATGATGTACGGAAATACATACATGAATGAATTTCAAATCTTAGCAGAACAGGGCTATGCTGTTCTCTATATAAACCCAAGGGGCAGCCATGGGTATAGTCAGGAGTTTGTCAATGCTGTCAGGGGAGATTATGGAGGCAATGATTATCAAGATTTAATGCTTGGTATGGATTATGTATTAGCAAACTATGATTTTATTGATGAAAACCGGTTAGGGGTCACCGGCGGCAGTTACGGGGGATTCATGACCAATTGGATTGTGGGCCATACAAGCCGCTTTAAAGCAGCTGTTACTCAGCGTTCGATTTCAAACTGGATTAGTTTTTACGGGGTTAGTGATATTGGTTATTACTTTACGGAGTGGCAAATAAAAGCTGACTTGGCGGATGTTGAAACACTTTGGAAGCATTCACCTCTTGCGTATGTTCATCATGTGAAAACCCCGCTGCTAATCTTGCATAGTGAAAAGGATTATCGCTGCCCGATAGAACAAGCAGAACAATTGTTTATAGCGTTAAAAAGACTTGGAAAGGAAACGAAATTTGTCCGTTTCCCTGAAGAAAACCACGAGCTATCACGAAGCGGGAAACCGGAATTACGCATCAATCGATTAGATTATATAGTAAATTGGTTTAACAAGTATATCTAACGACTAAGAAAACCGTAATGTTTTAGAAAAAACTTACGGTTTTTTCCAATTTGCGGACGATCGTGGGATTTTCCTTCAAGTTCTCGGCTTTTCATGTTAGAATATTCACAGCCTTGTTTTTAGGAGGGAATTTAAATGAATAATGATCTGAACCATACTTCACGGTCAGGCAACCGGGCAAAACGACGAAAAACAAATCTGGTCTTAAATACTTTAATCATCATAGTGCTCGCATTAATTATCTTTGTTGCTTATAATATTTTTGTTTCAGGTAATGATGATACGGCATCAACTACGAAGGAAACACCGAATACAGAACAAAAACAAGCGGTCAATAATGAGCAAAAAGATAATTCTGGGGCAACAACAGAGGAGGAAGCATCGCAAGAAGTTACTGCTGAAGACACTAAATTAGATGAAGAAAAACAGACTGAAGAAGACTCATCTGAAAAGGCAGATGCAGATGACTCTCAGAAGGTTGTTTCCGATGGCGGGAGTTCCTCTAACGTTTTACGGACAATTGAGAATCCAACCTGGAAACCAGTGGGTACCTCACAGACAGGTGAGCATGTTCCCGTTTATGATTCGAGTTCTGTCGATTGGCAGGAAATGTTAAATGCAATCACTTATGCAACAGGTCTTGATCAAAGTAATATGACTGTTTGGTTTTTAGGGAGTGACCGCAGTACCACCAATGCTTCCATTGGTACAGTCTCGTCAAAGGATAAACAGCAGAAATATAAAGTCTATATTAAATGGGTAGACGGTCAGGGCTGGATGCCGACAAAAGTAGAAGAATTAGCAGAGATCCAATAACATCGGAGGTTAATCAATGAAAATTGCAATCATTGGAGCAATGGAAGAAGAAGTAACTTTATTAAGAGACCATATTGAGGAGCAATCGCAGGAAACTATTGCAGGCTGTGAATTTACATTTGGAAAAATGCATGATGTAGATGTTATATTATTGCGTTCAGGTATTGGCAAAGTTAATGCCGCTATGTCGACAACAATTTTGCTTGAGAAATATAAGCCGGATTGTATCATTAATACGGGGTCTGCCGGCGGCACCAACCTGGACTTAAATGTAGGAGATGCTGTTATTTCGACTGAAGTCCGTCATCATGATGTAGATGTAACGGCATTTAACTATGAATATGGTCAAGTTCCTCAGCTTCCGGCTGCCTTTACTGCGGATGAAAAATTAATGAACATTGCCGAGACTGTGGCAAGGGAACTGGATAAATTTCAAGTGGTAAGAGGTTTAATTGCCTCTGGGGACTCTTTTATGGAAGATCCGGAACGAGTTGCCTTTGTTCAATCTAAATTTGAAAAATTACAGGCAGTTGAAATGGAAGCAGCAGCCATTGCTCAGGTTGCTCATTGCTTTGGCGTCCCATTTGTCATTATACGCTCACTTTCCGACATCGCCGGCAAACAATCAGAAATATCATTTGACCAATTCATCGATAAAGCAGCCACTAATTCTGCCACACTTGTGATGAAAATGATTGCTGCCCTTAAATAATCAGGTATCGGGTGTCAGGCACCATGTGAAAAATTCACATGGTGCCTGACACCCATTTTTATTTTAAATAAAGAAATTTCTATAAAATGGTTTACAAATGAACGATATGTGGATATACTTACCGTAGTAAGTAAAAAATTCCAAAGGAGGTCGAAGAAGATGATGTTTTTATTTGGATCTAGCGTTAATGTAAAAACTTTATATTTGAATATTTCACATTCGACCAAAGGGGAATGGATTGCTTAACTTTATGTTATATTACATATCCATGCCGCAGGGAGAATGACGCCTTGCGGTATTTTTGTGCTTAAAAACCATAACTGTGCCGCAAGGAGTGCCTTCTTGCGGCCTTTTTGTGCCCTTTTTAATCGCCAAATGGATATGGAGTGCATACGTTAGAAACTGCAGAAGAGTGATAGAATTTAAAGGGGGTGACCTAAATGACACTGAATATTTTATTTTTCTCTATTACGATTAAAAAACGAAAAACGAATCTTCAAGATGCAGCAAAACATGAAATGGTTGATAAGCTGTATGAAGAGCACAGAGACCGTCAAATGTCCATTCATCAATTTATGTAATGGCTTTGATTAAAAGGAAGTGAAAAATCATGACTTTAAATATTTTGTTTCTAACCATAATCATTACAAAACGTAAGGTTAGCACAAAAGAAGCAGCTCAACAAGAGATGGTCGAGAAGCTTTACGAAGAGCATAAGGATCGTCAAATGTCTATGTACCGCTTAATGTAATGTCAGCTTTTTATAAAAATAAATGAAAGGTGGTTTTGATGATGAGGTTTAAGATGAAAGGCCGTGGAGATAGCTTGTGGGGTATGAAAGATACCACCTAGCTAGAAAATATAGTAGGAGGTTATAGTTAAAATGCCATTGCATATTTTATTTCTGTCCTTGATTTTTATAGGAACGAAAAAGGATTAATTTTGATGATATCGCAAAAGTTTTTCAAAAGCTAAAAGCTGCCTTAATTTGTTAACATAATGTTCAAATTTCCACTAGATAGATACTGTGAAAATATGATAAATTAAAGTTAAAGACGGATCTATCTAAGGGGTGGAGAACTATGTTTTTAGTAGTAATAGCCTTTGTTATTACCGGAGCGATTGGCTGTATTATTTCCGCTGAAATTAGTGCAGAAGGATAAATATTTAAGTTAGGCATCGACCAAAGTTTGCAGGTCGATGCTTTTTATTTTAAATTAAATATTCCAATATGTTAGTTTTAATCTTCATTACCAACAAAGGAATGACTTTTACGATATACCATTGCCTCCATAGTAGCACACAGTTCCTCACCGCTATATACGTAAATCTTATACCAACCAAGTTTATGATTTTTCTTTATTTCCTCAGCCGAAGCCCGTAGGGTTTGTCCCCTTTTCCCTGCCGACATAAAATTAACATTCGTTGTCACACCCATAGCAGTTCTACCATATGAGTTACTGGCTGCGGCAAAGACATAATCAGCTAAAGAAAAAATAATACCTCCATGAATCGTGTTATGGGTATTTAACATATTTTCATCTGGTATTAATTCCGCAGAAGCAGTTCCCGGTCCAAGTTCAGTAAGCTTTATGCCAAGAAAATTAGCATAGGGTTCGCTTTTCATAATATTTACAATTTGGTCAAAATGTTTTTCATGTAACGTTAAATCATCTGTTTTAATAGCCATACTAATATCCCCCCGCTGGTATGTAATTGTACAACGTTTTGTAAACGGTAAAACCATAATTGTAATATATCATTTTATTTAATTAGTATCAAACTTCAAAATAGACGGAATAATTTTTTTGGTATTTTTTGCTGAAAACCCTTACATTAATAGGGTTTTTCGGATGTGAAGCGATTCCAATAATAAAAAAATTCAGTTAACATTATTGACACGGTGTTAATGTGGTATTAATCTATAAGTATATTACTGAATTTCAACAATCGTTTATTTAGTGTTATTACAGTCAAGGAGGTATTCGAAAAAATGTACAATCATGAAATTGAAACTATAAACCGTACTGATTTGGAAAAATTACAGTTGTCACACCTTCAACAGACGGTAAAAAGGGTATATGAAAATGTCCCGTTTTATAAATCAAAATTTGATGAAATCGGAATAACACCTGATGATATCCAATCTTTAGATGATCTTAGAAAACTTCCATTTACAAAGAAAAAGGACCTGCGTGATCAATATCCATTTGGATTATTTGCTGTTCCGATGGATGAGGTAAACAGGATTCATGGCTCATCAGGAACGAGCGGAAAACCAACAGTGGTTGGCTATACAAAAAATGATATAAAAAATTGGGCTTCTATCGTAGCTCGAGCTATAGTCTCGGCAGGAGGAAGAAAAGGTGATATTTTCCACAATGCCTATGGATATGGATTATTTACCGGCGGACTCGGTCTTCATTATGGAGCGGAAGAGCTAGGTGTAGCAACAGTTCCTATCTCTGGCGGAAATACTGATAGACAAATCACAATTATTGATGATTTTAAGCCAAGAGGTATTTGTGGAACGCCGTCATATATTTTAAATATTGTTGAACATATGGAACAAATAGGAATGAACCCACGGGAAACAAGTCTTGAATATGGAATTTTTGGTGCTGAACCATGGACAGAGGAAATGCGGGCAACATTAGAACGTAAGCTGGATATTAAAGCCATTGATATATACGGTTTAAGTGAAGTAATGGGACCAGGTGTTGCTATAGAGTGTTATGAGGCACAAGACGGCCTGCATATTGCTGAAGACCACTTTATCGTAGAGGTGCTTAATCCAGAAACATTAGAACCTGTAGAAGATGGTCAGGATGGGGAACTCGTATTTACAAGTTTAACCAAAGAGGCGATGCCGGTTATTCGATACCGGACTGGTGATATTGCATCGATTACCCGTGAAAGATGTAAGTGCGGCAGAACCCACACACGGATGTCCCGTCTTAAAGGGCGTACCGATGATATGCTTATTATTCGCGGTGTAAACGTTTTCCCTTCGGAAATTGAGCGCGTACTTTTGCAAATTGAAGGACTTGTCCCAAATTATCAAATTCACTTAATTAAAAAAGGCAGCCTAGATAGTGTTGAACTTCATGTAGAGATTGAAAATTACCTTTATGCAAAGATCGGTCAAGACTTAGCACATCCTGAATTACAAAAGTTGAAGCGTAACATCCAGCATCAAATGAAAAACAGCTGTTTAGTATCGATGGATACAATCATTAATAAACCAGGCAGCCTTCCTCGTTCTGACGGAAAAGCAAAACGAGTGGTTGATAAAAGAAATACTGTACCAGCTGTCTAAAATGAAATCGCTTAATTAGTAATTTCTAAATATACAATATGAATATTAATAGAGATATGCTTCCATCTATGGTACTTTACACTTTCATGAAAACCGAAAGTGTAAAGTCCTATAAAAGTGCAAGAAAAAAGTACACTCAGGGTTGAAAAAAGGGGATATTCTTGCTTTTTATATAACATTAAAATACAATAACGTTAATAATGCGTTATATAGTGAAAAGGTGGTATGAATTATGAGCGTTCTAGAACGTGAGCTAAACGAACATGAGAAATTGGAACAGTTTATCGCTAGAATCGAAGCAGGTGACAAGATTGAAGCAGATGATTGGATGCCAGAGGAGTACCGGATGGCGTTAATCAAATTAATTTCCATGCATGGTATCAGTGAAATTATGGGCGCACTCCCAGAAAAAGAATGGGTGCCGAAAGCTCCTTCACTAAGACGTAAATTAGGGATCATGGCGAAAGTTCAGGACGAAATGGGTCATGGCCAGCTGCTTCTACGTGTAGCGGAAGATTTGTTAAAACCTTATAGAAAAGATCGCGGCGATCTGATGATGGATTTATTCAGCGGAAAATTAAAGTTTCATAATGTCTTCCATATGCCTGCGAAGACATGGGCGGATGCAGGAGTTATTGGATGGCTTGTTGATGGTGCAGCGATTATCACACAAACAAATATGCTGAATGCTTCATACGGACCTTATTCAAGAGCACTTCACCGCATTTGTGCCGAAGAGGTATTCCATGCACATCACGGTGAGTCCATTATAATGGCACTGGCAGAAGGAACAGAGGAGCAAAAACAAATGCTGCAAGAGTCCTTGAATGGCTGGTGGGAAGCGCTTCTTATGTTTTTCGGTCCTGCAAGCAGTACAACAACTGGTTCAAGTAAACAGGATGTAACCATTAAATACAAAATCCGGACTAGTACAAATGAAGAGCTCAGACAGAGCTTCTTTACAAAGTATATTCCACGAATTTTATCATTAGGTTTAACGATTCCAGATCCAACATTGCGATTTGATGAAGAGCAAAAAGTATGGATTTACCAACAGCCAGATTGGACTAAGTTCAAACAAATTATTACAAACAACGGACCGCGTTCACAGGCCCGTCTGAATTTAAGAAGAGTATCATACGAAAATAACGCATGGGTGCGCGATGCCTTAAGTGCGGCATCAAATTAATTTAAAGGAGAAGGTAAATATGGAGCAAAAGAAAACTTTTTATCGTGAATTTGAAGTCTTCAGTAAACGGACACCTTCTTCACCATTTTTGCATCAATTCAGCTTGCTGGCACCAAATGCTGAAATGGCAATGGTGATGGCTCAAGAAAATTTTATGCGACGGGAACCAGTGGCTGATATTTGGGTAGTAGAACGTGAAAACATCCACGGTTTATCACTAGAAGAAAAGGCAGCCCTAGGCCGATTAGATAATAAGGATTACCGGGAAACAAAAGGGTATGGCTACTTGAAAAAGAAATGGCGCTATTACCAACAAAAAATGTTTGATGAAAAAGAAATCCTATCATGGTCAGGAGGTAACAAACATGACTGAACTAAATATAACAACAAATCCTGAAAATAAGGCCGCAGTAGTAAGTTTGTTATTTCAGCTAGCAGACGATGACTTCCTATACTCCTTCAGAGGATCCGAATGGTTAGGCTTAGCGCCGCATATTGAAGAAGATGTAGCCTCATCTTCCATTAGTCAGGACAGTATGGGACATGCGGCAATGTTTTACCAATTGCTAGAGGAATTAGGTTTAGATAATGCCGATGCATTAGCCCATTTACGTCCCGCTAAGGAAAGAAGAAATAGTATTTTAGTAGAAAGACAAAATGGTGAAGGCTATTACATGGATGTTCCAAAATATGATTGGGCCTTTGCAGTCGTTCGAAATTATTTTTATACAGCTGCAAAGAAAATTAAAATTGAATCATTAAAAAATAGCTCTTATGAGCCATTAGCAAATGTAGCTGTTAAAGTAAATATTGAATTATATTATCATTTATTACATTGGAAAACTTGGTTTGCTCAGCTATTAAATTCAACAGAAGATGCAAAGCAAAGAATGCAGGCTGCCATTGAACAGGTTATGAAAGATTTCGGAGATGTTTTCTCTTTGGGAACAGAAGGAGAAAAAATGGTTGAAATAGGTTTAATTGAAGAGGAAAAGGTTCTTGTTCAAAGATGGAAAGAACAATTGAAACCAGTGTTTGAATCTTTAAATCTATCCATTCCTGAGATTCCAGCATCGCCTGCAGCAAATGGACGTAACTTTGAGCATACAGAGGATTTAGAATCTGCTATTTCAACACTTTCAGAGGTTTATCGTATAGATACAGCTGCTTCTTGGTAATCCGCATTTTCATAATTCATCAGAAAGGGGTGTAATCATGCAAATGGCTATAAATTCACTGGAAAAGAAAGTATTAGGGGTGTTAGAGGAAGTCCATGACCCTGAAATTAACACAGTGAGTATTATCGACCTTGGTATGGTAGAGGAAGTTAACGTCCAAGACAGTGTGGTGAATATTAAGATTCTTCCGACCTTCTTAGGCTGTCCGGCACTTGAACTTATAAAAGAAAATATAAAAAAGGCAGTCAAATCGATTGATGAAGTACAACAGGTCAATGTTCAATTTATCAATCACCCGCCATGGACATCAGATCGTATATCTGAACAGGGCAGAAAAGGTTTAAAGGAATTTGGTATTGCTCCTCCGCCTCGTCTGATGGATAGTGATGGATCATGGCATGTGGATTGTCCGTTTTGCGGCTCAACATATGTGACAATGGAAAACATTTTTGGACCTACTGCATGCAGAAGCATTTTATACTGTAAAAATTGTAAAAATCCGTTTGAAGCAATGAAACCCATTTCAACATTAATGTAAATCATCGTTGCTTGGAGCGAAAATCAACAGTCAACTAATAAAAAGTGAGGAGAATGAATATGGCAAAATTAATCGCTTTATATAAACAACCTGAAGACAAAGCAGCATTTGATGAACATTATAATAACGTTCACGTACCTATTACTGAAAAGATTCCTGGTTTACGAGAAATAAAAGTAACGAAATTTACAGGCACGCCAATGGGCGGAGAGCCTCCTTATTATTTAATGTGTGAAATGCGCTATGACAGCATGGAAGATTTACAAAACGGTATGCGCTCCGAGGAAGGAAAGGCTTCTGGAAAAGATTTAATGAAATTTGCAGGTAAGCTTGTTACTTTAGTTATCGGGGAAGACGATGAATGAAATCATATGAATTTATTGAAGCCTCTCTAAGTGATGGAATTGCGCTAATCGAGTTAAACAGACCAGCTCAATATAATGCATTGAATCGAACAATGGTGAGGGAAATTGTTGATGCAGTGGAATCGTTTGATCGGAATGAAGAGGTGCGTGTCATTGTTTTGACTGGAAAAGGCCGTGCATTCTCAGCAGGGGCTGATATAGATGAAATGGCAGGAGATGACCCTGTACGGCTGGAACTGTTAAATCAATTTGCCGATTGGGATCGATTGTCATTCATCAAAAAGCCAATTATTGGTGCTGTAAAAGGCTATGTTTTTGGCGGGGGGTTTGAATTAGCATTAAACTGTGATTTGTTAATTGCTGCCAGCGGTACAGAGTTTTCGTTTCCTGAAGTTAATCTTGGTGTAATGCCTGGAGCAGGAGGTACACAGCGATTAACAAAAATTGTCGGAAGAACAAAAGCGCTTGAATGGCTATGGAGCGGCAGCCGTATCCATGCTGAAACAGCTATTCAGCATGGCCTAATAAACCGAATTGTATCACCGGAATTATTAATGGAAGAAACGATGAAAATGGCTAAACAAATAGCAGTTCAAGCACCGCTAGCCATCCGCTTAATAAAAGATTCTGTCAATAAAGCAGTTGATTATTCCCTTTACGAAGGCATGCAATATGAACGGAAGAACTTCTATTTATTGTTTGCCTCAGAGGACCAAAAAGAAGGAATGACTGCATTTATTGAAAAACGTAAGCCGGACTTTAAAGGGAGATAACCATATGTATGAAACGATCACTTATTTGATAAACAATGGTGCTGCCTGGATTACATTAAACAGGCCCAATACGTTAAATGCATTTGTTTCCAAAATGAATCAAGAAATTACCCATGCGATTAAAACAGCTTCTGCTTCTGATGAGGTTCGGGCAATCGTCATCACTGGTGCCGGGCGGGGGTTTTGCTCTGGTCAAGACTTGTCAGAAGTAGATGAACATATGGATCATGGCGAAGTGTTAAGAAAACATTATGGACCAATGATAAAGCAAATCTACCAGTGTGAAAAGCCCATTATTGCTGCTGTAAATGGAGTAGCGGCCGGTGCCGGGTTCAGCCTCGCACTTGCTTGTGATTTTCGCCTGATGTCAGACCGTGCCAGCTTTCTTAATGCGTTCGTCCATATCGGTTTAATTCCGGATTCAGGGAATAGTTATTTTCTTACTAGATTAGTAGGAGAAGCACGGGCACTTGAAATTTCAGTTTTAGGTGAAAAAATAAAAGCTGAACAGGCATTATCATTAGGATTAGCAACGAAAGTGTTTCCGGCCGATCACTTTGAGGCGGAGGTTCAGCAATTTACAGAGCGAATTGCGTCAATGCCAACAAAAGCAGTGGGTTTAATAAAACGGACAATAAAAGCAGCCGGTAACACTTCCTTCCAAGATTATTTGGAAGAAGAAGCTCAAGGACAAAGAATAGCCGGATTAACAAAAGATCATCGTGAAGGTGTGCAAGCATTTATCGAAAAAAGAAAACCGGTATTTGTCGGAAAATAACAGGAGGTCAACGAAATGTCTACAGTACAAACTAATGAAGCAGTTACTTTAAAAAGAGACTTTTATCATTTAATCATTAATGGTGAAAAAGTAGAAGGTTCAACTGGTCAAACCATTAAAACATATAACCCTGCAACTGGAGAATTATTAGCAGAAGTAGCAAAAGCAAGTCAAGAGGATGCTGAAAAAGCAGTACTTGCAGCTCGCGAATCATTTGATCATGGAAAATGGCGTAAATATCCTGTTGGCCGCCGTTCACAAGTGTTAAATAAAATCGCTGCCATTATGCGCTCCCGTTTTAACGAAATCGTAGAATTAGAAATTTTAGATACCGGAAAATCTTTGGCTGCGGCTCAAGGACAGGTAAGTCAGGCGATTGAAGATTTTGAATTTTACGCAGGTGCGATTGTCGGACATCGCGGTGTTGTGAACAACATGCCTGGACAATTCCATAATTACACGGAAAAGGAGCCTGTCGGTGTTTGCGCCCAAATCATTCCATGGAACTACCCGCTTATGATGGCTGCTTGGAAAATTGCACCGGCAATTGCTGTAGGATGTTCTGTTATCGTAAAACCTGCTAGCTTAACACCGCTGACAGCTATTATTCTAGGTGAGATTTGTTTAGAAGCAGGCGTGCCGGCCGGGGTAGTTAATATCGTTCCAGGATCGGGTTCAGAAGTTGGAAATTATCTTGTTGAACATCCGCAGGTTGATAAAGTTGCCTTCACAGGTTCAACACCAATCGGGAAAGATATCATGAAAAAAGCATCTAATACATTAAAGCGTGTAACACTTGAGCTGGGCGGTAAGTCTCCGAATCTAGTATTTGAAGACGCAGATATTGATGCAGCTGTTGATGGCTCACTATTTGGTATTTTCTATAACACAGGTCAATCCTGTGAAGCTCGTTCTCGTTTGTATGTACATGAAGATATTTACGACGAGTTTGTTACTAAATTTGTAGAGAAAACGAAAAAACTCGTACTTGGCAACCCATTTGATAAAGGTACACATGTTGGGGCGATTATTGACCAAGGACAATTGGATGTTATTGATGGCTTTGTGAAATCAGCGATTGATGAAGGTGCAACCATCTTAGCTGGAGGCAAGCCTGCCAAAGTAGATGGCTACGAAGAGGGGTTCTGGTATGAGCCAACTGTTATTGCAGATGTTAACCACGACATGACGGTTGTTAAAGAAGAAATCTTTGGTCCAGTTGTTGTTATTATGAAATTTAAGGATGAAAAAGAAGCGATCCGTCTTGCAAATGATACGGAGTTTGGTTTAGGTTCAGCGGTTTGGTCGAAAGACGGTGCCCGTGCAACCCGCGTTGCTAATCAAATTCAAGCGGGAATCGTCATGGTGAACTGCCCATTCTCTGCATTCCCTGGTACCCCATTTGGCGGATATAAGCAATCTGGTTTTGGCCGTGAGCTTTGCATCGAAACACTAGATCTTTATACAGAAACAAAGAGTATTATTTCTTATTATGGAAGTCGTCCATTAAATCCACTAGGAGTTTAAGTAACCACTTGTACGAATGAGACTGCACTTTCTCATTCGTACTTCTTTATACAGGAAAAGGAGAGGTCTGCAATGAAAAATATCATCGTTGTCGGTTCCGGTGTAATGGGACGTGGAATTGCTTATGTCAGTGCAATTGGCGGATTTACTGTTTCATTGGTAGATGTAAACGAAAAGGCGCTTGAGAGTGCTAAAAATGAACTTAATTTAATTTTTGCCAAAGGACTTGAGAGAGGGAAAATTTCTCCTGAACTAGAACAGCAGGCAAAAACAAATTTATCTTATTTAAGCGATCTGCCTAAGGCTTGCTCAGAAGCAGATTTAATTATTGAAGCGGTGCCGGAAAAGGCTGAAATTAAGAAGCAGGTATTTGAAACAATGGAGCAGTATGCACCTGAACACTGTCTTTTTGCAACGAATACTTCGACAATGAGTCCTACAGAAATTGCTTCTTATGGCAAGCGGGCTGATAGGACCATTGCTATGCACTTCTTTAATCCAGTACACAAGATGCCGCTTGTTGAAATCGTACGTGGTCTAGAAACAAGTGATGAAACAGCGGAAACGATTAAAAAAGTGGCAGAGCAAATGGGGAAAGAAACAGTGGTCATCAATGAATTCCCTGGTTTTGTAACAAGCCGTATCAGCTGCCTTGTGGGCAATGAAGCCTTCTATATGCTGCAGGAAGGACTTGGTACACCTGAAGACATTGATAAAGCTATCAAGCTTGGTCTGAATTTTCCTATGGGACCATTTGAATTAGTCGACCTTGTTGGTCTTGATGCGAGATTGAACAATTTACGCTACTTACATGAAAAATTAGGGGAAAAATATCGCCCGGCTCCTTTACTGGAGCAATATGTAAAGGCAGGGAGATTAGGCCGTAAAGTAGGCAAAGGTGTATATGATTATAGCAAGAAAGAAGAGTTGGTGAAAAAATGAAAGAAGTAGTAATCATTGATGCAGTTAGAACACCAATTGGTAAATATAAAGGTGCTTTAAAAAGTGTTCGGCCAGATGACCTAGGTGCTATTGTCATAAAAGCCCTGCTAGACAGAAACCCTAATCTTCCTCCAGAGCAAATCGAAGATGTTATTTTTGGTAACGCCAATCAAGCAGGAGAGGATAATCGGAATGTAGCGCGAATGTCTGCCTTGCTTGCGGGGCTGCCAATTACTGTAGGCGGAACAACGATTAACAGGCTTTGCGGTTCAGGTCTTGATGCTGTCATTTATGCGGCAAGGTCTATTGCTGTAGGCGAAGGGGATATTTATATTGCCGGCGGTACGGAGAGCATGACGAGAGCGCCGCTGGTCATGGCCAAACCAGAAGCTGATTTTCCAAGAGGTTCCATGGAACTTCAGGATACAACGATTGGCTGGCGTTTTACCAACAAGAAATTAGAAGCCATGTACGGGGCAGAAACGATGCCGAAAACGGCAGAGAACGTTGCCCAGCGTTATTCGATTACACGTGAAGAGCAAGATGCATTTGCTTTGGAAAGCCAGCAGCGTGCAAAAAAAGCCATGGAAAACGAGCGTTTTGCAAATGAAATTGTTCCTGTCACATTTAAGGATCGAAAGGGTAATGAGGTTGTCGTTACAATGGATGAACATCCGCGCCCAGATACCTCTTTAGAGAAACTGGGAAAATTAAGACCGATTTTTGAAGGCGGAACAGTTACTGCTGGAAATGCCTCTGGAGTTAATGACGGGGCATCAGCTCTGTTATTAATGAGCGCTGAAAAAGCAAAAGAGCTTGGGTTAAAGCCGCTTGCCAGGTACGTTGTTGGTGCAGTAGCCGGTCTAGAACCATCTGTTATGGGTCTTGGTCCAATTTATGCGACTAGAAAAGCACTTAGCAGGGCGAATTTATCAGTTGAGAGTATTGGGTTAATTGAATTAAATGAGGCGTTTGCATCTCAGTCTATTGAATGTATCAAACAGCTTGGCCTTGACCAAGAAAAAGTAAACGTAAACGGCGGGGCGATTGCATTTGGACATCCGCTTGGTGCAAGCGGGGCGAGAATTTTAACGACGCTTGTCCATGAAATGAAAAAACAAAATGTTCAATATGGACTTGCTACCATGTGTATCGGGGTAGGTCAAGGGATTGCAGCTATTATAGAAAATATTAACGATTAATCTTAAAGCCCTTATTTAGCTAGCTATATAAGGGCTTTTTGGTAAAAGAAGGAGCTGATTGGTTAATGTCAAACGTATTATTTAAAGTAGAAAATCATATTGGGTATGTAACAGTGAATCGCGCTGATGTACTAAATTGTTTTAACTATGAAACTCTGCATGAACTTCAAGAGATTGTCAATGCTATTTCGCTTAATCAAGATGTTCATGTTGTCATTTTTACCGGTGCTGGTGAAAAGGCATTTAGCGCTGGTGCGGATTTGAAGGAAAGAAAAACGTTAAATGAAACAGAGGTAAGAAGGAATGTAAAAGCGATTCGCGATGTGTTTAACAGTATTGCCATGCTGCCGCAGCCAACAATTGCAGCTGTTAACGGCTATGCCCTTGGCGGCGGATTTGAATGGCTGTTATCATGTGATTTTGCGATAGCCGCTGAAGGAGTTTCAATGGGACTGACTGAAACAAGCTGGGCCATCATTCCAGGAGCGGGTGGAACGCAGCGCCTGCCGCGGTTAATCGGTGAAACAAAGGCGAAGGAGCTTATTTTTACAGCCAAAAAAATATCAGCTGAAGAAGCACAAAGCTTAGGAATTGTGCTGCAGGTTGTGCCGAGAAGTGAATTGCTTTCTGCTTGTCAGGAATTTGCAGCAAAAATAATGAAAAATGGGCCAGTAGCCATCAGGCAGGCCAAGTATGCGATAACAAGAGGAATTAACACAGACCTGCAAACAGGTCTAGAAATCGAAGCGAAGGCCTATGAAATAACCATACCAACAGAGGACCGAATCGAAGCATTACAGGCATTCAGTGAGAAAAGAGCGCCGCAATTTAAAGGGAAATAAACTTTTCTTTTTTAAAAAAATCGATATAATAAAAACGTCCGTATAAAAAATGAAATATTGGGAAGTGGAGGTGAGCAGCTTTTGGGGGAAAATACACGTTCGATGATTTTTACCATTTACGGGGATTATATCCACCACTATGGCAATAAAATTTGGATCGGCAGTTTAATTCGGTTGTTAAAGGAATTTGGTCATAATGAGCAGGCGGTCCGTGTTGCTGTCTCTCGTATGTTAAAACAGGGCTGGCTGGAATCAGAAAAGAGGGAAAATCGCAGCTATTATTATCTTACAAAGCTTGGTGTGAGCCGTATTGAGGAAGCGGGGAAGCGGATTTTTAAACTTAATCCAAATGATTGGGATGGAAAGTGGCGTATCTTAATGTATACCATTCCAGAAGAAAAACGCTCGATTCGCGATGAGCTTAGGCAGGAATTATTATGGAGCGGTTTCGGCAGTTTTTCAAACGGATGCTGGATTTCGCCGAACAACTTAGAAAAAGAGATGAAGCTTCTTATTCAAAAATATGACATCAGTGATTATGTCGATTATTTCGTTTCTGAATATATTGGTCCGAAAGACAATCAAACACTCGTTCAGAAAAGCTGGCAGTTATGCGAAGTCGTAGATAAATACGAAGAATTTATAATTAAGTACAGTAAACAATTCATTGCAAACCAAGAAATTATTAATCGTGGCGAAATGTCAGATGCAGAGTGTTTTGTGGAGCGGACAAACCTTGTCCACGAATATCGGAAATTTCTATTTATCGATCCCGGTCTACCAAAAGAATTATTGCCCGATAACTGGAACGGAACACTTGCAGCATCTTTATTTAATCAATATTATCGAGTTCTTGCAGAGCCTTCAAGCCGTTTCTTTGAAAGCATTTTTAAAGATGACAATGATATCTGCAAAAAAGATGAATCTTACGATGCTCAATACCATCCGTTTATGGTTCAGCAATAAATTTAGCAGCTTTTCTTCATTAAAGAAGAGCTGCTTTGTTGTAAATGGAATTAGTGTACTAGTCCTGTAAGGGGGAAGCCAAATGAACTATGTCAATCAATTGCTTTCGATAAAATACCCTATTATTCAAGGGGGAATGGGGAACATCAGCAATGCCCAGCTAACAGCAGCAGTATCGAACGCCGGCGGTCTAGGGACAATTGGATGTGGAACCATGACTCCAGATCAAGTAGAAGCTATCATTAAAGAAACAAAGGAAAAAACAGCACTGCCATTTGCGATTAATATACCGATTAATGTCAGCTCCTATACAGAAGAAATAATTCAACTTGTCATCAAGCATAAAATCCCGGTTGTATCTTTATCTGCTGGTAACCCAGCGCCATATATTCCATTGTTGCACGAACATAACATTAAAGTAATTGTTATTGTTGCGGCTGTCAAACATGCCAAGAAGGCAGAAGAGGCAGGAGCGGATATTCTGGCAGCGGAAGGATTTGAAGCTGCAGGGATTAATTCAAACTTAGAATTGACAACATTTACGCTAATCCCGCAAATCTGTAAACAGGTGTCTATTCCGGTTCTGGCTGCTGGAGGAATAGGAGATGGTCGAGGTTTAGCTGCTGCTTTGATGTTAGGGGCTTCAGGGGTGCAATTGGGGACACGGTTAATCGCCACTAAGGATGCCCCATTTCATTCTGCATATAAACAAAGACTAATGGATGCGAACGATCATGAAACAGTTATTCTAGGGCGTACGGTTGGTCAAGTGCGGCGGGTCCTAAAATCACCTTATGCCAAACAAATTATTGATTTAGAACGGAGTGGTATGTCCATCGAACAATATCAAGAGATGACTTCGGAGAATTATCATTTGAATGGCGCCTTGCTCGGGGACGACCAAAACGGCTTTATGAACAGCGGGCAGGTTGCCGGCCTGATCGAAGATATTCCAACCGTCAAGGAATTATTAGACGGAATGATGAACGAGGCTAGGACTGTTATGGAGGAGCGCTTACATCGTTTTATCTAAAAAGAAGAGCAGTTATAAAAGGGGCGTTGGCTATGGGGAATGTTATTAAACGATTTGACCTAATGGGGGTTGTAACAAAAGGGGTAAAGCCGCCAAACTGTGATGAAACTTTACAAATTAGAGTAAATGATGCCAATGATGGAATTGCAAGAGGAATTTGGCAGGTCGATGAAAGGTTTATTAATGGTTTAGGGGTTGCTATGGGCGGCTTTGTTTCTTCTGCCGCTGATATTATGATGGCCTATGCAGTTGCTTCGAAATTGCACAATGGTCAATCCTTTACCTCGATTGATTTACATACAACATTTCATCGGCCTGTTCTAATGGGAGAGGTTATAGTTGAGGCAAGAGTTGAAAGAATAGGAAAACGGACAGCGTATGTTGTCGCTGATTTGGTTCAAAACGAAAAGAAAACAGCCAGCGTGGTCTCATCTGTAATGATTATCGGTGAATAGGGGTTAAAGGGGGAGTTCTAACCGTCCCCCTTTTTTGAACTTATATATTTTTAGTAATCTCTAAAAATTCATTAATATCATCAAGACAGATGTTGACCGCTTTTTCCCAGAAATCTTTTTGTGTAATATCAACACTAAGATGTTTCTTCGCAAGGTCTTCAACAGTCATAGATGCCGTATCCCTTAATAGGGCAATATATTTTTCCTCATAACCTTTTCCTTCCTGAAGCGCCTGAGCATAGATTCCTAAGGAGAAAAGGTAGCCAAATGTATATGGGAAGTTATAGAAAGGCACACCTGTGATAAAAAAGTGCAGTTTAGAAGCCCAGAACAGTGGATGGTACTCTTCTAAGGCGTTGCAGTAAGCATCCTTTTGCGCTTGAAGCATTAATTCATTTAAACGCTCCACAGCCACTGGTCCTCGTTTTCTTTCTTCGTAAAAACGTGTTTCAAACAAGAAGCGGGCATGGATATTCATGAGCAGCGCAACTGTTCTTTGAATTTTATCATCAAGTAGTACAAGCTTTTCTTCTTCGTCCTTGGCATTTTTCACAGCTGCGTCAGCTACAATCATTTCGGCAAAGGTCGAAGCTGTTTCAGCAACATTCATCGCATACATGCGATTTAAATTGTGAATTCCTCTCATGGAGTACGTATGAAATCCGTGGCCAAGCTCATGGGCTAGGGTCGAGACATTTGATGGCGTTCCTGAATAAGTCATGAAAATCCGTGATTGTTCATTTTCAGGGAAGAAGGTACAAAAGCCTCCTGGTGCCTTCCCCGTGCGGTCAGCAGCCTCAATCCACTGTTCTTCGAAAGCCTTTTTCGCAAAAGAAGCCATTTTCTCACCGAATAAAGAAAAATTTTGCTCAATAAATTCGGCTCCTTCTTGATAGGACATTTTTGTTTCCGTTTTGCCATATGGGGCATCTAAATCAAACCAGCTTAATTTCTTAAGTCCTAAAAGCTTAGCCTTTCGCTCCAAATATTCTACAAGTTTTTGCTTGTTTTCCGAAATCACCGCCCACATTGTATCAAGGGTTTCCTGTTTCATGCGGTTGATTTTTAGCGGCTCATCTAAAACATTTTCCCAGCCTCTTTTGTTATAGACACTTAATCGGAAACCGGATAAATGGTTCAATGTTTTACCTAAAAAGTCAGCTTGTTCACCCCAAGCTTTTTCCCAGTTATTGAAAATGTTCGCCCGAATTTCACGATCGGGGCTTGAGAATTTATTAAATGCCTGGCCGACAGAAAGCAGCTGTTCCTGGTCATTTTCGATAAACGGAACTTTTATTTTACTAACGATAAGATCATACAATTGTCCCCAGCTATGATAGCCATCAACACCTAGAGCGCTGATTAGAGCTTCCTCCTCTTTTGACAGTTTATCCTTTGCCCGATCCCGGCGCTCTGTTAATACGAAGGAAAGCTCGTTTAAAGATTCGTCAGTAAAAAGCTTGTTCCAAATCTCATCTTCTATGGTTGTTAATGTATTATCAAAAGTACCAATGGCAGTTTGGAAAGCTGCACTTAAACTAGTAACAATCGAATCAAGTGTATAAGCTTTTTTATCATCGGTATTTTCAGCTTGCAAACAGCCGACAAAAGCTCCTGCTTGACGAAGCTTTTTGGCCGCAGTCTCGAAATCAGTGAGCAGTTCTTTTTAGTATTGACTGTCTAAAGGTGAGTTCTTTGGCGTCCAGGAATTTACTTTTGCATGAAACTGTTTAATTACTTCTTCTGTTTGTACCAGATGGTCTTTGAACTCCTGTGAATCGCTGCCGCCTTTAAAAAATACATCAAGATTCCAAACATCTGAATATGTAACCGCTGTCATAAAAATACCTCCTTTAAATATATCCAATACTATTTTATATTTAATATTCGAAAAAATCTAATACCTGAATTATAAAAAGCCTATGCCAATTAGCATAAGCTATGGATAAATCAATAAAAGGATGCATACCACCACCAAGCTCCAAAGATCGCTAACAGGATAAATAAAACGATGATGATCGCAATCCATATTCCCCCCCAGCCTCTACGCCCGCCATACGGAGAATAGCTATATGGTGATGGATAACCGTATGAAGGATATGGATAACCAGTAGGCATACGATATACCCCCTCTCATCTTTTATTATTAAGATATGTAGACATTTTTTCAGTTGAATAGGCAGAAGCGGAAGAAGCGGGGAATCAGTCTATATAATTTGACATTCGTAACGATACTGGGGTATAAGTGGAGGGATAAGGATTTCCGGAGGAGATAGCATTGAAGAAAAGCGCTTTATTAAGTATTTTAACAATAATTTTATTAATTGCTGCTGGCTGCACAAATAACACTAAAAAGGAATCAAAGATTAGTAATGAAAATAAAGAGAATAATGCTAATGTTCCTTACGAAATAAAGGAAGCTAAGTCGCTTAAAGTAAGCCGGATTTTTGGCATTGGCTATCCAGGTAATGATCATGGTCTTTATATCGCGTCAAATAAAGGCTTGAAAATATACCAGGAAGGTAAATGGTATGAATCAACCTCGAATCGCCATCAGTATATGGGATTCCAGGCTATTGAGGAAGGTTTTATAGCTAGCGGCAAGCCGCAGAATGGAACCGATTTTAAGAATCCGCTTGGCATTGTGAAGAGTCAGGATAAAGGAAAAAGTCTTGAAAAAATAGCTTTCTACGGGAAAGCTAATTTTCACTTTATGGCAGCAGCCTATAATGGACCCGCACTTTATGTGATTAGCGAAGAACCAAGTGAGAAATTAAGTCTAGGTGTGAATTATACAAAAGATTTCGGTGAAAGCTGGAAAAAAAGTGAGCTTAAAGGGTTTAACGCTGATTCCCTAGGGATGATTGCTGTGCATCCACGCAATGCTGATTCCTTAGCAATGGCGACAAGATCAGGTATTTATTACTCCAATGACAATGGGAATACAATGAAGCTTGTAACGGAGCCATTAATGGTAACGGCATTGACGTTCATGGATGATACTCTGTTATTTTCTAGTGTAGAAAATGAGAAAATTATGTTAAAGAGCTTAAATCTGAAAACAGGAAAACAAGCAGCGTATAACTTTCCTTTTCTTGATTATGATAACCCGATTACATATTTAGCGGTTAATCCAAAGAACAATAAACAATTGGCGTTTACAACCTATAAAAATGACGTATATGAGTCAACGGATAGCGGGAATAAATGGGTAAATGTGCTTCAAGAAGGTAAAAAAGGGCGGGATTAATAAATCCCGCTCTTTCTTTGTTCTAGCTATCGTTTTTATTAACTTTTCTTTTTCCGTTCTTTTTCAGCGCGATAAAATTCATGGAACATTTTCATTAATGCCCGCTTTTCAATTCTTGATACATAGCTTCTTGAAATGCCCAGCTCTTTAGCAATTTCCCGCTGTGTTTTTTCCTTTTGTAAATCAAGGCCGAATCGGCCAATGATTACTTCCTTCTCACGATTATCCAAAACCTCAATATATTTTTTGATTTTTTCAAGCTCCATATTAAGCTGGATTGTATCGATGACGTCCTCTGATTCAGATTTCAGAACGTCGATTAAAGAAATTTCATTTCCTTCTTTATCCTGACCAATTGGATCATGCAACGAAACATCTTTTTTCGTTTTTTTTAACGCTCTTAGGTGCATGAGAATTTCATTTTCAATACAGCGGGCTGCATAAGTCGCAAGCTTTGTTCCTTTACCTTCGGAATAGCTTTCAATCGCTTTAATGAGACCAATGGTTCCAATGGAGATGAGGTCCTCAGAATCCTCTCCGGTGTTTTCGAATTTTTTTACAATATGTGCGACTAGGCGTAAATTGTGTTCAATCAGCATATTACGTGCATGCGGGTCCCCTTCAGCCATTAACCGCAAATACTTTCTTTCATCTGCAGCGGAAAGGGGTTGAGGAAAGGCGTTGTTCTTTACATAAGATACAAGAAATAAAAACTCCTTCATTAAATAACCAAGAGCTGTTAAGATTCCAGACATCCATATCCCCCCCGAAACTTTGGACTATAGCCTATTATTAATTCCTATGAAAAAAACGAGAAATTGTGTCTGTCCAAATAATTTTATTTGGCAGGAAGTCGAGAATAAAAAAAAAGACCTACCCGGCTAAGTGCCGAAATAAGCCTTTTTTAATAATATGTTGAAAATAGGAATGAAAATTAGACCTTTTTTAGTTTAAAGGTACTTACCATTAGGAAGGATAAAATAATAATAGTAAATAAGAACGTTTGTGATGGCAGGTAAGGAATTGCTAAATAACTTAGCGTTGCCAGACATCCTGCAGCAGTGATCGGAAGTCCGGTAAAATAGCCGTTGCTTTCTGAAATATTAAATCTTGCTAGTCTAAATGCCCCGCATCCAATATAGAAAACGGTAAAGAATGAACCTGGTCCGCCGAATTCATGTAAAATTCCTTGATATAGTAATAGTGCTGGAGCCACTCCAAATGATATAATATCACTCATGGAATCCAATTGTTTGCCAAGTTCGGATTCAATATTAAATTTGCGGGCAATCATTCCATCAAACCGGTCGGCTAATGCAGCGATAAAAATGAGGAGCAAGCTTAATCGTAAATTTCCATCTAAACCAAAAACAATCGCAAATCCGCCTAATGATAAGTTGGTTAATGTCATTACATTGGCAGTTTGTGCTTTCAGCTTTTTAATGGTTTGGTCAAGTACATCCAATAAAAACACTTTTCCTTACCACCCCTTTCAAATAATAGGTGTTTTGTTTTTGTCAGTTAATCTATAATATTTAATTGTAATGTTTTTATGTCTATTCGTAAAGAGTATTTTTACACTTTTTGGGGGTCATTTCATGCTTCAGCTGTTGTATCGTATGCTAATTGAATTAACAAATGGCAGGTGGTCATCGTCCATTTTACAGAAATTTGCCCGTTCTCGAGTCAGCAGGATGATGGTACCGTCATTTGCAAAGGTCTACCATTTAAAGCAGGAAGAAATGGAGAAAGGTATAAGTGAGTATCCGACTTTACATGATTTATTTGTCAGACAGTTAAAAAAGGATGCAAGAAACATTCATCAAGGTAGAAATTCTGTTGTCAGTCCGGTTGATGCTGTAATAGAGGATATTGGTTCGATTACAGAACAAAGTGAAATCATAGTTAAAGAAAAGGTATATTCCATTGAAGAAATGCTTGGGGACCGTGATGTTTTAACAAAGTATCTTAATGGAACTTATATGATTCTTTATTTAAGCCCAAGTCATTATCATCGAATACATAGCCCTGTTGATGGAATTGTTAAAAAGCAGTGGACGCTCGGCTCCAAATCTTATCCGGTTAATAAGTGGGGGTTAAAATACGGGGTCCGTACGCTTGCAAAAAACTATCGGGTCATTACTGAGATTAAAACAAAATTTGGGAATGTGTCAGTTGTTAAGGTAGGAGCAATGTTTGTAAATTCAATTGAAACTACCTTTAAAGGGGAGGAATTAAAAAAGGGCGAGGAGATGGCCTTTTTCACTTTCGGCTCTACGGTTGTCTTGTTATTCGAAAAGGAAATCTTTCAAGTGGATCCATCCATTCTTACTCCAAAAGAAATTAAAATGGGAGAACAAATTGGTACTCTCAGAGTAAAAGAATAAACGGCGCTAAAAAGGCGCCGTTATTATATGTGGCCAATAAAAAAGAAGGCCCTTAAAGGGCGGTGTTTAGGAAGATAATTTGATTTTATTGTATAATGAACGACGGCGGATTTCTGATTCAATAAGATTAATAAAATCTTCACTTAAGTTTAATTCAATTGCTTTATAATAGGATTCAATTAATAACTCATCGGACAGTTTGCGCATGTAAGGCTCCACCTCCAATTATGAAATTTTATGTTCTATTTGCCTAAAAGGATCCATAGAATAGTATGTTCTTAGGTGTACCCTTAATCTACCAAATTTAATCCTTTAGAACAATCGTTCTAGTTGTCCACAAATACAGGTGGATAACTTGTGGTTAATTTGTTTATAAGGTGAGGAAAAGTGGCTGATTCAATGGGTATAATGTTAATAACTTTATCCACAGACGATAAAGATGGGGGAATTTGTCGAAAACTTTTTTAAAACTTTCTAAAAAAGTTCATATTTATGTGGAATTACACTTCTCATTGTTCTTTTTTATTTGAAAACCCTCATGTATTGTAATATTTTGATGAACAATAGGAACAACATATATTCTTTGAAACGAAGGATATAATTGGTTAGAATGGTACAAGGAAAGTGAAAGTTTGATTTTACTTAATGGGGTGTTATCTTAGTGTTGAAACAATTTTTACCAAATGAACATTTCAAGAGCGTTCTTGAAATATCCCCCGAACAATTAAAGGCAAGGGGGATTAAAGGGATTATTACAGATTTGGACAATACGCTCGTGGAGTGGGATCGTCCAAGTGCCACGCCTCAGCTTGTCCAATGGTTCGAAGATATAAAGAAGCAAAATATTTTAGTTACCATCGTTTCTAATAATAATGAACAAAGGGTGAAGGCGTTTGCCGACCCTCTCAATATTCCATTTATTTTTCGGGCGCGGAAGCCGTTGTCAAGGGCATTTAATCAGGCTTTAGGGCAAATGGGAATTAAAAAAGAAGAGGCCGTCGTGATTGGCGATCAATTACTAACCGATGTACTGGGCGGAAACCGCAGCGGCTTTCAAACGATTCTTGTTGTGCCGGTTGCCCAGACGGACGGATTAGCAACAAAATTTAACCGCTTTGTGGAACGAAGAATTATGAACTGGTTCCGAAAAAAAGGTATGCTTCAGTGGGAGGATTAATCAGTGAGTGACCCAAAACAACAAATTTGTATCGGCTGTGGAGTAACCGTTCAGACAGAAAATCCGGATATAATCGGTTATGCTCCTGCCTCTGCATTAGAGAAAGAAACAATTATTTGCCAACGCTGTTACCGGTTAAAACATTATAATGAGATTCAGGACGTAAGCTTAACGGATGATGATTTTTTAAAAATCTTAAATGGAATTAGTCAGACGGATGCGCTGATAGTGATGGTTGTAGATATTTTTGATTTTAACGGAAGCTGGCTTCCGGGCATCCATCGTTTTGCCGGAAACAATAAAGTTGTTCTTGTAGGCAACAAGGTGGATCTCTTGCCGAAGTCTGTCAAGCATAATAAGCTAATCCATTGGATGAAGCAAGAGGCCAGAGATCTTGGCTTAAGACCAGAAGAAGTCTTTTTGGTAAGTGCCGGAAAAGGCTGGATGATGAAGGAAACGGCTGCAGCCATTGATGAGTTGCGAAATGGCAAGGATGTCTATGTGGTAGGCTGTACAAATGTAGGGAAATCTACCTTTATTAATCGAATAATTAAGGAAGTAACCGGAGAAGGCGATGTGATTACCACTTCCCATTTTCCCGGAACGACATTAGATATGATTCGAATCCCGCTTGATGATGGGAAAGCGTTAATCGATACTCCGGGAATCATTAATCACCATCAAATGGCTCATTTCGTTGATAAAGGCGATTTAAAATTGATTACTCCGAAAAAGGAAATTAAGCCAAAAGTGTATCAGTTAAATGAAGGTCAGACGTTATTTTTCGGCGGATTGGCACGGTTTGATTACATCAGCGGCAGCGAGAAACGCTCGTTTGTTTGTTATTTAGCCAATGAACTGGCAATCCACCGGACGAAAACTGAAAAGGCCGCTGAGCTTTATGAAAATCATCTAGGAGAATTACTGGCACCGCCAAGACCGGAACAAGTGAAGTCGTTTCCTGAGCTGGTCAAACAGGAATACGTCATCAAGGAAGCTAAAACAGATATTGTCTTTTCAGGGCTCGGCTGGGTAACGGTAAATGAGCCGGGTGTAAAAGTAGCAGCCTATGTGCCTAAGGGTGTGGAAACAGTTTTACGAAAATCATTAATCTAAGTTAAATAGGGGATAGGAGAACGGATGAAGAAACTATATGCGGTAATCGGAAACCCAATTGGACACTCGATGTCTCCAATTATGCATAACGATTTATTTTCATTTTATCAAATTGATGCCAGCTATCTTCCTTTTCAGATAAAAAGTGAGAACCTGAAGGATGCGGTTAACGGGTTTAAAGCAATTGGCATAGGCGGATTTAATGTAACAGTGCCCCATAAAACAGATATTATCCCTTTGCTTGATGAAGTGGATGAATTTGCTGCATGCATTGGAGCTGTTAATACAGTGGTCAATGAAAATGGCAGACTAAAGGGTTATAATACAGATGGGCCAGGCTTTTTAAAAGGCCTTCAAGTCTACATGCCAAGCACAGCCGGCAAAAAAATATTAATTGTCGGCGCTGGGGGTGCTGCCCGAGCTATCTATTTTACCTTAGCGAAGGAAAAGCCGGCAGCTGTTGATATTGCTAATCGGACAGTTGAAAAAGCAGAAAGCTTAATTGCTGAATGTCCTTATTCCGTTACATCCTCGGCTTGGACATTAGCAGAAGCAGAGGGAAATTTAGCTGTTTACGATTTAATTGTACAAACTACACTGATCGGAATGGCTCCTAAAATGGCGGAACAGCCGATTGACCTGACTAATGTTAGGAAACAGGCATTGGTTTGTGATATTATTTACAATCCATTGCAGACAAAATTTTTGCAAGATGCCAGTGACAGGGGAGCAAATATTCAAAACGGGATTGAGATGTTTGTGTATCAGGGAGCCCTTGCATTTGAAAAATGGACAGGCATTTTCCCGGATGTTGAAAGAATGAGAGAAAATGTATTAAATCAACTAGGAGGACAACATGTTAACAGGTAAACAAAAAAGATTTTTACGTTCTAAAGCCCATCACTTGGATCCAATTTTTCAAGTAGGAAAAGGCGGCGTAAATGAAAATATGGTTAAACAAATTGCGGATGCCCTTGAAGCTCGGGAACTATTAAAGATAAGTATTTTACAAAACTGTGAAGAAGATAAAACCGTGGTTGCTGAAGAACTAGCTTCCGGCACTGGGGCAGAGATTGCCCAGATAATCGGGAATACAATTGTTCTTTACAAGGAATCAGTTGAAAATAAACAAATAACTCTTCCATAAAGGGGAGACTTTGATGAAGAAAGTCGGGATTTTGGGCGGTACCTTTAATCCGCCCCATTTCGGACATCTTTTGATTGCCAATGAGGTTCTGGAAACTCTTGAACTTGATGAAATTTGGTTTATGCCAAATCATGAGCCGCCGCATAAAAAGAAACTGGACTCAGTGAAAGATCATGAGCGGGTTGAAATGCTGAAGCTCGCTGTTGGCAGCAATCCAGCCTTTCGCCTGCAGCTGATTGAACTGAACAGGGAAGGGCCATCCTATACGATTGACACGATGAAATTGCTTAATGAAACATATAAAGATCATCAATTCTTCTTTATTATCGGTGCAGATATGATTGAATATTTACCACATTGGCATCAGATTGATGAACTCGTCAAGCTTGTCCGATTTGTCGGGGTTAAGCGGCCGTCCTACAGCCATCAAACGGATTATCCGGTTATATATGTCGACATACCGGCAATTGATGTATCATCAAGTATGATCAGAGATAGATTTAAGGACGGAAAGACGGTTAAATATCTTCTGCCGGATGATATCATCTCTTATATTGAGGAGAATCATTTATATGGAACGTGAAAAAGCATTAAAACTTGTAAAAGAACAATTAACCGAACATCGTTATCAGCATACGTTAGGTGTTATGGAAACAGCAATTGACTTAGCAAGACGATATGGCGCTGATGAAAAAAAGGCAGAGCTGGCAGCTATTTTTCATGACTATGCTAAATTTAGGCCAAAAGAAGAAATGAAGCAAACTATAATCGAACAAGGATTTCCTCAAGATCTGCTTGAATATAATGCCGAACTGTGGCATGCACCTGTTGGAGCATACTTAACGGAAAAAGAGGCAGGAATTACAGATCAGGAAATTCTTGCAGCCATAAGATATCATACGTCCGGAAGACCGGGAATGAGCATACTTGAGAAGGTTGTTTACTTAGCCGATTATATTGAGCCTGGCCGGCATTTCCCTGGTGTTGACGAAGTCCGCGGCCTAGCTAAGGAAAGCTTAGAAAAAGCATTGATTAAGTCGGTGCAAAATACGATTTTATTTTTATTAAAAAAGAATCAAATGGTCTACCCAGAAACATTTCATACGTATAATGATTTAATTAAAAATCAGGAGGCTTGATGAATGACAAATCAAGAGTTACTTAATCTTACCGTAAAAGCTGCAGATGACAAACGCGCGGAAAATATTACTGCGCTGAACATGCAGGGGATTTCTCTAATTGCCGATTATTTTATTATCTGCCACGGAAATTCTGATAAACAAGTTCAGGCGATTGCGCGGGAAATCCGTGAAAAAGCTCAAGAGAATGGCTTTGAAGTGAAACGAATGGAAGGTTTTGATGAAGGACGCTGGGTGTTAATTGATCTTGGCGATGTAGTGGCCCATGTCTTCCACCGTGATGAAAGAGTTTATTATAATTTGGAACGGCTTTGGGGCGATGCACCTAGGGTGGATATCCTTAGCGGGTCCAATTCATGAGCTATAAACAATTTGCTTATCTTTACGACGAACTTATGAGTGAGGCCCCATATGACGAATGGGTTCGGTTTGTTAAAGAAAAGCTTGTTAGTTATAGCAGCTTGAATGACTCAAGCCCCACGGAGCCGCTGCGCATCCTAGATTTAGCATGTGGCACTGGTGAGCTGTCGGTTCGTTTTGCTAAAGAAGAATTTCAAGTTATAGGTGTCGATTTGTCTGAGGACATGCTGATGGTTGCTAAGAAAAAAGCAGACACAGAGGGATTAGCCATTCCGTTTTATCAGCAGGATATGGTGGAACTTGAAGGGTTAGGGCAATTTGATGTGATCGGTATTTTTTGTGATTCATTAAATTATCTGAAATCTGAGCAGCAGGTGAGGGACACTTTTTCTCGTGCAGCTGCTCACCTTCAGCAAGGTGGGCTGCTCATTTTTGATGTCCATTCGCTTTATAAAGTAAATGAGGTTTTCCTTGAGCAAACGTATGCTTTTAGCGACGACCCAATTTCTTATATTTGGAACAGCTTTCCTGGTGATGATCCAAATAGTGTGGAACATGAGCTTAGTTTTTTTGTTTTGGATGAAAAAACGGGTAAATATGACAGGATCGATGAGCTTCATTACCAGCGCACTTATTCGGTAGAACAATATTCGGGGTGGCTTGAAGAGGCTGGTTTTAAGCTGTTAGAGGTAAATGCGGACTTCGAACACATTGCGCCACAAGCTGATTCTGAAAGAATTTTTTATATAGCAGAGAAAAAATAAAGCCATCTTTTTTAAAAAAGATGGCTCAGATTGTCGAGTAAAGGTATTTTTCTCGGCAATTTTTTGAACATAAAACCGATATTTATTAACAGATTGTCCCTGCTAACAGGCCTGTTGATTTCCGCTCCAATCAACAGGAAGGCAATCAACATAAAGAATTGCAACACACTTTTTCTAATCTTGCCAAGTGTGTTGCAAATTTTTTTTTATATTCACGAGTCTTCACCTCCACCTCTTCCTTCGTAAATTTATGTTTATTTGCATTAGCCTTTAAATGTGTAGAATCAATAAATAAAACACGACAACCGACCATTTTATGATTCATTGCCGGAAGAACAATTTCATTAGAAATCTCCTGAAAAATATTAGTTCCTTTAAAAACGATGTTGGCGATTCCAACTAATTGTAGAGTGATGTGGAACTGGTTCATGAAATTTTAGACCCAAGAACCAACGATAGGTGATGTTCATTTTTATCTCTCTTTTTAATTGTCGTGCGGAATGAATTCCGTAAATATAGCCAATAAACATCATTTTAAAAAGAATAAGAGGATCAGAAGGGCGGCCATTACCATCACTATAATAAGGACGAACTTTTTCTAGAAGAAATGAAAAATCTATATATTTCTCAATCAAGCGAAGAAGGTGGTCGTCTGGAACTAATTCATCAATAGACACAAATTTATATTCACTTTGGCTAACTCTTTTGGCTTGTACATTGATTTCACCACTTATTATTATTATTATTATTATTATTATTTATTAGTTGAGCGGAAGGTCTTTATTAAATAACACACTGTTGATTGGAGCGGAAGGCGGCGAAGACTCCTGCGGGAGTACGGGGCAGGGGAGACCCCGCAGGCGCTTTAGCGCCGAGGCGGCTCCCCGAACCGCCCGCGGAAAGCGAAGCCGCCTGGAGCGGAAATCAACAGACCTATTGAACAGCTTATTCATTTTAACGCGGTTAATTAATAAAGAATCTGTATAAAATAAAAGGCTATCGAAAGTTTTTCGACAGCCTGAGCCATCTTTTAAAAAAAGATGGCTTTTTAAGATTTTTTTTGCAGGAAATTAGCAGAATAAGTCGAATTATAGATTTGAGTTAGAGAATTGCATTTCAACTTTTTCAAGGTCTTCTTTAAATTTCTCATGGGTTGCTTGGAATAAATGTTCAAATACTTCCCCAAGCTCGTTCTCCAGTACTTTTATTCCTTCACCGGTAATGCCGCCTTTTACACAAACTTTTTCCTGTAGTGATGGAAGGGTATAATGCCCTTGTCTTAATAATTCACCAAGACCGACAGTCATTTCACTAGCTAATGCGGTTGCGGTTTTTGTATCAATATCGGTTTCTTGAACAGCGGCTAAAATAAAGCGCTGCAGTAAATAGCTGAAAAAGGCAGGTCCGCAGCTGACAATATCTGATGCAACCCTGGTTATTTTTTCATCAATTAACAGCGGTGTAGAAATGTTTGACATCATTTGTTCAATTTTTAATTTCCATTCCATGTGGCAATTTTCACCATAAGTAATCAAAGAAATACCAGTTAATGCCCGATTGGTTATACTTGGAATTACCCTGGCAACTGAACAGGTTACTTTAGATTCAATTTGATTTGTACTAATAGGACTTGTGATAGAAATGAGACATTTTTCCTCGGTTAAATAGGGATTAATCTGATCAATGATTTTAAAAACATCTAATGGTTTTACACATACAAAAATTAAATCAGATTCACTTGCTACCTCAATGGCATTTGCTCCAACCTTTAGTTCCTTATATTTATCTTTCAGCACCATTGCTTTTCCTATTGTTCTATTTGTAATCATCATAGAAGAAGGGGATATCGCCTTTCCATCGAGTAAAGCTTCCACCAGGATTCTCCCCATATTACCGGTACCGATGATACCTATATTCATGATTCCCACCCTCCTTCACGTGGCAAGTTTCTTTTATATCCATATGATTCCCTTTTGTAAAATATACCTTTAGAAAGGATGGTTTCAAATGAAGGAATGGTTGATTGAACACAAGCTTTATGTTATTGCGGCAATATTATTGATGCTTGGCGGGATTTTTTATTTTTATGAAAACAGTGCAGCGCCTCGGCAGTCGTTCCAAGCTGCCACAGTAGAAAATAAACTTCAAGCTGCTGTGGGGGCACAGGAAAAGGAAAAGGGAGGGGGAGAGTTAAAGCCTTCAGAAACAATTATGGTTGATGTAAAAGGTCAGGTAAAGCTGCCTGGAGTGTATCAGGCAAGTTCTAGCGAACGGGTTATTGATGTCATCGGCCGGGCAGGCGGGCTGACCGAAAAGGCTGACCAAACACAAGTGAATTTTGCGGAACATGTACAGGATGAAATGGTCATTTACATACCAGCAAAAGGAGAGGACGGGCTTGCTGTACCAGGACCAGCAGGAAGCGGCGGAATGAATGCAGGAAGCTCAGGTAATCAGCAAGGGAGGATTAATCTGAATAAAGCAGATGCCGTCGAACTGCAGAACCTTCCTGGCATTGGCCCGGCGAAGGCAGCGGCTATTATTGAATTTCGAGAAACAAGCGGCGGTTTTAAGACGGTGGAAGATTTAAAGAATATTAGCGGGATTGGCGATAAAACGTTTGAAAAATTAAAGGATTTAGTCGATATCCACTGATTGTTTCCATTGACCATTTAGGACAAAGGACATTAAACTAGAAATGAAAATACTTATGAGAGTGGGAAAATCATGAATCGTATATCCTGGGATCAATATTTTATGGCTCAAAGCCATTTGCTTGCACTAAGGAGTACATGTACCCGGCTGACGGTTGGGGCGACAGTTGTTAGAGATAAACGTATAATTGCCGGAGGCTACAATGGTTCAATTGCAGGCGGGGATCATTGTATCGATAAAGGCTGTTATGTGATTGATAATCATTGTGTAAGGACAATACATGCTGAAATGAATGCGTTATTGCAGTGCGCCAAATTTGGTGTACCTACCGAAAATGCTGAAATTTATGTCACTCATTTTCCATGTCTGCAATGCTGTAAGGCGCTAATTCAGGCCGGTATTAAAACAGTTTATTATGCTGAGGATTATAAAAATCACCCCCATGCAATCGAACTGTTTGAACAGGCAGATGTTAAAGTTGAGAAGGTTGAACTCACTGAGCAGGTCATTGATTTTCGAAAGATAAATCAATAAATTTTTTATAAAGCCGGGGCAGCACCATCGCTTCCCCTTTTTGATTTATAACCAAAAACACTGGAGAAAAGAGAACATGAACGGAAAATATCTTTATTTTGCGCTCGCAGCCCTATTAGGGGTGTTAGCAGCGCTCCTTAAGTTTATCCCTTTCCTGCTATTGTCGATACTTTATTATTACGTACTGTATAAATACAAACGCTTTACAAAAATTCAAATTGTAATTTCCATTTTTATCTCAATGATTTATTTGGTACTTGGATATATGGCTGTGTTACAGAATAAAACCACCTTGCTACCATCAACACCCACATTTACCCTCGAATATACCCAGCTTCCAAAAATCGATGGCGACCTTTTCCAAATTGAAGCACTTGAAACTACCTATAATGAAAAGCTATTAATCCGTTACCAAATAAAATCGGAACTTGAAAAGGAAAATTTGAAACAGCAGAATTTCTTTCAACTTGTATGCTTGGTGTCAGGTACCATGTCGGAACCAAAGCTTGCTAAAAATCCAAATGGTTTTGATTACCGGGAATATTTAGCGACGAGAAAAATATTTTGGATTGTTGAAATTCAAGGGAATCCGCTTCAAGGTTGTACTCCGATGAAATCTTCTTTATTACTGAAATTGAAACAGCTTCGGTTTTCCGGCATCCGCTATTTAGAAAATCATTTTCCAGTAGAAATTGCTTCACTTTCAGCGGCCGTAATCTTTGGTGACAGAAGCATGCTTGATCCTAATTTACTTGCTGATTACCAAAGGACAGGTATAGTCCATTTGCTCGCTATTTCAGGTTTACATGTTTCATTACTTGTTGGAATGTTTTTTTATCTTGGTATTCGTTGTGGAATGACTAGAGAGTTTATGACGAATTTTCTGCTTTTGTTATTACCTTTCTATGTAATTCTAACCGGGGCGTCTCCATCGGTCATTAGAGCTGCCATAATGATTTTTCTAGTGCTGCTGATGATAAAATGGAAAGCATACTTAAAGCTAATGCCGATCGATGCGATTAGTTTGGCGTTTCTGCTGTATTTGTTTGTTAGTCCAATGGTGATATTTGACGTAGGTTTCCAGCTTTCTTTTACAGTAAGTGCTGCCATCATCCTAACTGCAGTGCATATCCTCCCACGATACCAAAGATATGGAATGAAAATGTTGGTTACATCTGTTACGGCACAATTAGCAGCACTGCCATGTTTACTGTTCCATTACTTTGAATTATCACTCATCGGGATACTTGCCAACATGTTATATATACCGCTATTTTCATTTATCTATCTTCCGGGCCTTTATTTATTGTTTATGATCCAAATCTTTTTGGGAACAACACCGATTTTCATACTTCAATTTTTTTTAAAAACGATCAGCCTATCGAACAATGTAATTGCATTCCTTGCAGATTTTTCTTTTTTCTCATTCATTCCGGGGAAGCCGAATGTAATGCAGTTAATGATTTATATTGGGTTAATCATCAGTATTTTTTATCTTTGGGAAATTAAAAATTCGAAAAAGAAGAAGCACATCGTTATGGCAATAATTATCTTGTTTGCCTTTCAGCCTGTCTGGAATAACTTAAGTCCTTACGGTGAAGTAACAATGCTTGATGTTGGGCAGGGAGACAGTATTTTCATTCACCTCCCGTTTAGCCGGGGCAACTATCTTATTGATACTGGAGGAAGTATCGTATTTCAGGAGGAAGCTTGGCGGAAGAGGGCTAAACCATATGAGGTGGGAAACGACGTTGTTGTGCCCTACTTAAAAGGAAAAGGTATTACGAAAATTGATAAATTAATTTTGACTCATGGCGATATGGATCATATTGGAGGGGCACTATCGGTCATTAATGAAATACGTGTAAAGGAAATTTTACTTCCATCAGTTGTAGATTCTTCGGAAACAGAGCAGGAGATCCTGCGGGCATCTAAAAGGAAGAGAATTTCCGTTATAAGGGTATCTGCGGGAGATAAATGGAGCTCAGGGGAAAGTGAATTTTACATTCTAGGACCTGAAAAACATTTTTCTGGTGAGCGGAATAGGGGATCATTAACAATTTTTGCCGATATCGGTGGACTGAGCTGGTTTTTTGGTGGAGATCTGGATCAAAAAGGTGAAGAAAACATCATAAAAACCTATCCTAATTTAACTGTGGACGTCTTGAAAGCAGGGCATCATGGCAGTAAAACATCCAGTGCTGAAGGCTTTATTATGCAAATCAAGCCAAAAATTGCGTTAATCTCGGCAGGGGAAAATAATCGTTTTGGCCACCCGCATAAGGAAGTGCTGGAGCGGTTAGAACAACGGCATACAAAAATCTTAAGAACAGATGCAAATGGAGCTATTACCTATCGTTTTTTTCGTGGCACAGGAACCTTTTCAACCTATTTACCATAGTATAAAACAAAGAAAAAAGAGACCAAGTAACAGTCTCTTTTGTAACACTATGTAGCCAATCATTAAGAACCGATTAGCTTAATGACTGTTGCAATAATAAACATGGTGGCAAAAAAACCAAAAGATACGCCAAATCCAACCCCAGAATCAATAGCATCATTACGTGTACTTTGCGGATTCTTTTCAAATTCGTTCACAGTCTACCCCTCCTATTTCACATTATAGTATAAGCGATTTAGTTTAAAAAATCCAGCCTGCCTTTAACCCATTTTCCTATACTGACAAGAGTTGTCATAATAGCTTGACACTGATCCGGCTACAATAAGATTACTTAGTTTTAACTTCCGCCTGACAATGGCAGTACCTAGGGCTGCTACCCCAGGCGTTCATTATAGATCGGGAATTGGCACCTCAAGAGAAGATGTCAATTCCCTTTTAAATGTGATCTTTGATGTGACATTTTCTCATTTATATGACTTGTCAAATTGTCCGTGCTTCATTACGATAGTATAGAGTGAAGTGAAGGGGAGCGCTGGATAATGGTAATAGAAGCTTGGCGGAAAATAAAACAAAATACTATAGCTCCTGTCTATTTATTATATGGAACGGAAGCCTTCTTAATCAATGAAACGAAAAACCTGATTTTAAATCAGATTTTAACGGAAGAGGAAAAGGATTTTAATTTTGCGGTCTACGACCTGGAAGAAACACCAATTGAAGCTGCTGTAGAAGATGCAGAAACCTTTCCTTTTTTCGGAGAAAGAAAAGTAATTTTCCTACATAATCCGGCATTCTTAACAGCCGAAAAATCAAAAGATAAAGTTAATCATAATCTTTCGCAGTTTGAAGCCTACTTACAGGAGCCAGCACCATATACGGTAATGGTGATCTCGGCCTCATATGAAAAATTAGATGAACGTAAAAAAATTACAAAAGAGCTGAAGCGAAAAGCAGAAGTTGTCGAAGCCAAGAAATTAAATGAACATGAACTAAAAACTTGGATTAAAAACCAAGTAAAGACCAAAGGGTTCGAGATTGATGATGATGCCGTGGAACGTTTGTTAACTCTTGTAGGAACGAATATGTTTATGATAACAAGTGAATTGGAAAAGATCTCCTTATATGCAGCAGAGGAAAAAAGAATAAACCGTTCACTCGTGGAAAAATTAGTGGCTAAATCGCTAGAGCAGAATATTTTTACGCTTATTGAAAAGGTAGTTCAGCGTAGACTTGATGAAGCATTAAGGATTTATTACGATTTATTAAAGCAAAATGAAGAACCAATTAAAATTCTTGCACTTTTAGCAGGACAATTTCGTTTAATTTATCAAGTTAAGGAATTGGCTCGCAGAGGATATGGGCAGCAGCAAATTGCTGGTTTTCTTAAAACCCATCCATTTCGGGTAAAACTGGCGCTTGGACAAGCTTCTGGATTTACTGATGAGGAATTAGTACATTTAATCGGTCTTCTCGCAAATGCTGATTATCAGATGAAAACGGGCGGCATGAATAAATCTCTGTTAATTGAAATGCTGCTGTTCCGCTTAAAAAAATAGGCTGTGTTAAAGGTCATTGTTGATTTTTTAACTCGGTTAAATTGGAGTGGAAGGGGCGCAGACTCCTCGAAAATGCTGGCGCATTTCCTTCGTGCGTGGGCGGTTCGGTCCTGCTGGAGTACGGGCAGGGGAGACCCCACAGGCGCCTAAGCGCCGGGGAGGGTCGCTGGTACGCCAGCGGAAAGTGATGCGCCTGTAGTGGAAATCAACAGCCAAGTTTAACACAGCCAAAAAATAAAAAAACGATTCCTTATAAAGGAATCGTTTTTTTATTATTACATAGCATTAATTTTTTTCATTAGACGAGCTTTCTTACGAGCAGCAGCGTTTTTGTGGATTAAACCTTTAGCAGCAGCCTTGTCTAATTTGCTTGCAGCAGCAACAAGTGCTTCTTTCGCAACAGCAGCATCGTTTACAGTAACTGCAGCTTCTACTTTTTTAACAGCAGTACGCATTGCAGATTTCGCCATTGTATTTTGAGCATTACGAGCTTCGCTAGTTTTTACACGCTTAATAGCAGATTTAATATTAGGCATTACATTCACCTCCTGTAAAGAATCGAGACTATATGAACTCGACTTAAACATTCATAAACTTATTGGCAACAAGAGATATTTTATCAAACGGGAACCCATATTGCAATACAGAATTCATCGGCTTTCCAAGATAAACTTGCATGTTTTTATTAAAACAGGGGAAAAATAGGAAATAGTTTCTAACTAATGGGAGTGATTCGTGAATGAAAGAGTCAATTGACTTAAGTAAATATTCGGTAAGGACAGATTTGGCGATTGAAGCAAGGGAAATGGTGATTGCCCAAAATTCTGTCGACCAAGAGGAAAACCTCTCTCATATTGAAGGTGTCATTATTAAAGAAAAAGATGTGGACAATATAAAAATTTCTTTAGTGGAGGTAACGAAACAGGGTGAGGAAGCACTGGGGAAAAAAGCGGGAAGGTATCTTACGCTCGAAGTGCAAGGGATTCGGGAACAAAATACAGATGTGCAGCAAAAGACAGGTGAAGTTTTTGCCCGGGAATTTGCTCATTTCTTAGAGAGTATTGGGATTAAGAAAACTGACTCCTGCCTGGTGGTCGGACTTGGCAACTGGAATGTAACTCCAGATGCTCTTGGACCAATGGTTTGTGAAAATTTGCTTGTTACCCGCCATTTATTTCAGCTTCAGCCGGAAAATGTTGAAGAGGGTTACCGTCCCGTTAGTGCATTATCTCCGGGAGTAATGGGGCTTACGGGGATCGAAACAAGCGATATTATTTTTGGGGTGGTAGAAAAAACGAAGCCTGATTTTGTGATTGCCATCGATGCTTTGGCGTCAAGGTCGATTGAACGGGTAAATTCCACTATCCAAATTTCTGATACGGGGATTCATCCGGGTTCGGGAGTAGGAAATAAGCGTAAGGAACTTAGTAAAGACACGCTGGGGGTGCCTGTTATTGCCATCGGTGTACCAACGGTCGTAGATGCGGTTTCGATTACGAGTGATACGATTGATTTTATTCTTAAGCATTTTGGGAAAGAAATGAAAGAAAACGATCGTCCATCAAGAGCACTTGCCCCGGCAGGAATGAGCTTTGGAGAACGCCGCAAGCTCACGGATGAAGATTTGCCAGATGAGCAGCATCGAAAAACATTCCTTGGAATCATTGGGACATTAGAAGAGGATGAAAAAAGAAAGCTAATTTATGAAGTATTATCACCGCTTGGTCATAATCTGATGGTTACGCCAAAGGAAGTGGATGTTTTTATTGAAGACATGGCTAACTTACTTGCCAATGGCTTAAATGCCTCCCTGCATAGCACGGTAAATCAGGGCAATGCCGGTTATTACACACGATAAGATGTAAAGTTTAATATCCTCGCAAAACAAAAAATAAAACTGGTTCTATCAATTCTAGTAATGTCATAGGATTTACTAGAATCTGTTTTGCGAGGTGGAACCATGAAAAGAGCTTCAGGAACATTTGTAATCGTTCAAGGGACAAGCTTACTAAAATCTGCAGCGTTGTTACTTCTATTTATGCTATTGATTTTCTCTATTAGTGGGTTATTAACCTCGTTAAAGCCACAATATAGACTAACATCAACCTCTGTAAATCAAGCAGCAACTAATGTAAATAGCCAACTATTATATCAATTAATGGGCTGGGAAAATCACCATTTCCTAACAGTAAAGCCTGATGCAGAGTATCCAAAATTGACAAATTTAGTATTTAAGCTCGCAAGTAATATTAATTTGGATGACCCGCGCAGTCTGCTGGGTCGTGAATTGCCCGGGTTTTTCCAATTTGACGGACAAATACTCGTTGCTGGTGAAGGGACCAATTATACAAATATGCCAATGGAATCGGCACCACCGATCGAGATCATGAAAGCGGAGCAAGAGGCTGCACTGCAGAACTTAGAGGATTTAGAAAAATCTTCTGAAGGAAAATCTCATACTGCTCCGGGACAAACAACGGGAAAGCGAAAGGTTGTTTATCTTTATTTCACGCATAATCGCGAATCTTATTTACCATATTTAAAAGGTGTTACGAACCCTGATTTGGCACAACATTCGAAAATAAACGTGACCAATATTATTGGCGACCCATTAAAAGCCAGTCTTGAAGATCGGGGAATTGGAACATATGTTGATAAAACTGATGTTCAGGGGAACCTGAATAAGAAGAACTGGAAATATACGCAATCCTATCAAGAATCGCGGATTATTGTTCAAGAAGCTATGGCTTCAAATCAAAACTTACAGTATTTTATTGATATTCACCGTGACTCGCAGCGCAGAGGGAAAACAACAGTAACAATTAACAATAAATCCTACGCAAAGCTGGCCTTTGTTATAGGTGGAAAAAACCCTAATTACGAAAAAAATGAAAAATTCGCCAGGGAGCTTCATAAACGGTTACAGGAAAAGTATAAGGGATTGAGCCGAGGGATTTTTGTAAAGCCAGCAGGTACAGGAAACGCGATCTATAACCAAAACTTATCTGAAAATGCCATTTTAATTGAATTTGGCGGTGTAGATAACACATTCGAAGAGTTAAACCGTTCGGCAGATGCTCTTGCAGAAGTTTTTAGTGATTACTACTGGCAGGCAGAAAAAGTTAATAAGGATATAGAGCAGTCAACCAATAAACAATAGAAATAAGGGATAGATATATGAAGATGTTCATGCTGAAAAGTTTTATCGTAGCCGCATTAATGTTTATCTCTGTGTTAACCGGGATGGAGATTGCAAATAACGGTATTCATAAAATGAAAGGTTACGATGACCCGAACTTTCAAAATGCGGTTTCCATCAATGAACACGATAAAGATTTCAATGCGACCTTTTTAGGAAAAGAACTATCAAGCCATGACCTCGAATCCAAAAAGAAGAAGCTTGAAGAGATGAACGCCTTTAATTTTTTTTCTTCTATGGGCAAAAAAGTGTCAGACGGTTTGACGAATGGTTCGGAAAAACTAATTCGTAAAATTACGGAATAGACCCTTCGGGCGGCACCAAAAAATGGTGCCGCTATTCAAATTTAATTGAATGTTGAAAGTCTGGCTGATATAATCAAAAATAGTTTACGTGTGGCGTGTATAGTAGGAGTGAACGACATGAACAGAGAAGATAGACTTAAAAGACAATCTAAAATCAGAAATTTCTCGATTATTGCCCATATTGATCATGGAAAATCAACATTGGCGGATCGAATTTTGGAAAAAACTAATGCCTTAACTTCCCGTGAAATGAAAGAGCAGCTGCTAGATTCGATGGATCTGGAAAGAGAACGCGGTATTACAATTAAGTTAAATGCCGTCCAGTTAAGCTACAAAGCTAAGGATGGGGAAGAATATACTTTTCATTTAATTGATACACCAGGTCACGTCGATTTTACGTATGAGGTTTCCCGCAGTCTTGCTGCCTGTGAAGGAGCTATTTTAGTCGTAGACGCAGCGCAGGGTATCGAAGCTCAAACGCTCGCCAATGTTTATTTGGCGCTTGATAATGATCTGGAAATTTTACCGGTCATTAATAAGATCGATTTGCCAAGTGCCGACCCTGAAAGAGTTCGTGCTGAAATTGAAGATGTAATAGGTTTAGATGCTTCTGAGGCTGTATTAGCTTCCGCTAAAGCCGGTATTGGAATTGAAGAGATCCTCGAGCAGGTAGTGCATACCGTTCCAGCTCCTGAAGGAGATCCGGATGCACCACTTAAAGCGTTAATTTTCGATTCATTATATGACGCCTATCGCGGCGTAATCGTCTACATTCGTGTTGTCGATGGAACGGTTAAGGTCGGCGATAAAATAAAAATGATGGCGACTGGGGCAGAATTTGAAGTGACTGAAGTTGGTGTTCATAATCCAAAAGCAGTGCCTCGTGATGAATTAACAGTCGGTGATGTTGGTTATTTGGCAGCAGCGATTAAACATGTTGGTGACACAAGGGTTGGGGATACGATTACAAACGCCAAAAAAGGTGCCACTGAGCCGCTTCCAGGTTATCGAAAATTAAACCCAATGGTTTATTGCGGGCTGTATCCAATTGATACTGCCAAATTTAACGATCTCCGTGAAGCACTAGAGAAGCTTCAGCTAAACGACTCTGCTCTTCAATTTGAACCAGAAACATCTCAAGCATTAGGATTTGGTTTTCGCTGTGGATTTTTAGGACTGCTTCATATGGAGATTATTCAAGAGCGGATTGAACGAGAATTTAAAATTGATTTAATTACCACCGCACCGAGTGTTATCTATCATGTACACATGACAGATGGTACTGAACTAAAAGTAGATAATCCTTCGAATATGCCGGATCCGCAAAAAATCGACCGCGTCGAGGAGCCGTATGTAAAAGCTACGATGATGTCGCCAAATGATTACGTGGGAGCGATTATGGAGCTCTGTCAGCAAAAGCGTGGTATTTTTGTGGATATGCAGTATCTAGATGAAAATAGAGTCAGCATTATTTATGAAATACCCTTAGCTGAAATTGTCTATGATTTCTTTGACCAATTAAAGTCAAATACTAGAGGATACGCTTCATTTGACTATGAGTTGATTGGTTATAAGCCATCCAAACTGGTTAAAATGGATATATTGTTAAATGCAGAAAAAGTAGATGCTTTAAGCTTTATTGTTCATAAGGATTTTGCTTATGAACGTGGAAAAGTAATTGTTGAAAAGCTTAAAGAGTTAATTCCAAGGCAACAATTCGAGGTTCCAGTACAGGCAGCCATCGGCACGAAAATCGTTGCGCGCTCATCCATTAAAGCCATGCGCAAAAACGTATTGGCGAAATGCTACGGCGGTGACATTTCCCGTAAACGAAAGCTTCTTGAAAAACAAAAAGAAGGTAAAAAACGGATGAAGCAGGTAGGTTCAGTCGAGGTACCGCAAGAAGCGTTTATGGCCGTCTTAAAAATGGACGATAACAATCAAAAGAAATAAACTTAAGGGAGGTTGGACGAGCCATGATGGTGAATCTGGCCTCTTTTTAATTAAAATGAATCCAAGCAAGTAATGTGTTTCTGCTTGGGGGAAGGTGAAACGAATGATTAAAGCAGCCTATCTTCATATCCCGTTTTGTGAACATATTTGCTATTATTGCGATTTTAATAAAGTGTATTTGCAAGGTCAGCCAGTCGACGACTATATACAGGCTATTGAGCAGGAAATGAAATTGACTTTACGAGAATTTCCATCAGATAAGCTGGAAACGATATTTGTCGGAGGAGGTACACCGACATCACTAAATGAACAGCAGCTTGACCGTTTTTGTGAAGGTATCAATAAGAATCTACCAAAAGCAGCAGATGTTGAATTTACATTTGAAGCAAATCCAGGGGACTTATCTAAGGAAAAATTACAAATATTAAAAGATGCCGGGGTAAATAGAATAAGCCTCGGTGTACAAACCTTTAACGATCATCTGCTGACCAAAATCGGCCGCGCTCATCGGGCAAAGGATGTTTATCAAACAGTTGATAATATTAAATCAATTGGATTTGATAATATTAGTATTGACTTAATCTATAGTTTGCCGACACAAACGCTGAAGGACTTTGAAGAATCATTAAACGAAGCATTCTCTCTAGACCTGCCGCATTATTCTGCTTATTCCTTAATTATTGAGCCAAAGACAGTCTTTTATAATTTACTAAGAAAAGGTAAGCTCCCAACACCTGGGGAAGATATTGAGGCACGAATGTATGAGGTTTTAATGGAGAAAATGGAAAGTCGTGGGCTGCATCAGTACGAAATCAGTAATTTCTCCAAATATGGCTATGAAAGCAGGCATAATTTAGTGTACTGGAATAATGAGTCATATTATGGTTTTGGTGCCGGTGCTCATAGTTATGTAAATGGAATTAGGCGCTCCAATATTGGACCGTTAAAAAAATATATTGATTGTATAAACAATGAAGAACTTCCAATTCGAGAAAATCATCAAGTTACACCTTCCGAACAAATGGAAGAAGAAATGTTTCTAGGGTTACGCAAGACTGCTGGAGTGTCTATATCCAAATTTAATGAAAAATTTAATCGTGACCCACTCGAGTTGTTTTCAAATGAAATAAACGAATTAGCATCAAAAAAATGGATAGAAGTGAACGATGATAATATATATTTAACAAAACAAGGGCGGCTCTTAGGAAATGAAGTTTTCCAAATGTTTTTAGGTGTGATTGATTGACACCATCCTCCCTTTTTTGATAATTTATTAGTATAATTAGCACTCAAGATTAATGAGTGCTAACAGAGGTGATGAATGTTGTTAACAGATCGTCAATTATTAATTCTTCAGGTGATTGTTGATGACTTTATTCGTTCTGCGCAGCCAGTTGGTTCTAGAAGCTTGTCGAAAAAGGATGGAATTTCGCTGAGTTCGGCTACCATACGCAATGAGATGGCTGACCTAGAGGAATTGGGGTTTATTGAAAAGACACATACTTCTTCAGGGAGAGTTCCGTCCGAAAAAGGTTATCGGTACTATGTTGATCATTTGCTATCACCTCAGGACTTGACTCAGCACGATATATCGATTATTCAATCAATATTTGCTGAGAAAATTTTTGAATTTGAAAAGATTATCCAAAGGTCAGCAAGTATTCTTTCTGAATTAACCAATTATACATCAATTGTTCTTGGACCAGCTGTTAGTGTAAATAAACTTAAGAAAATCCAAATTATACCTTTAAATAAAGAAACTGCGGTTGCAATTTTTGTTACTGATACAGGTCATGTTGAAAACAGGTTGTTTTCATTGCCGCCATCAGTCCATGCTGGCGATCTTGAGAAGACAGTCAATATTTTAAATGACAGATTAAATGGTGTTCCCCTTGAGGATTTGAATGATAAAATTTATAAGGAGGTAGCCATGCTGTTAAGGCAGCATATTCATAATTATGATTTAATGCTGCATACGTTCGCCCAGCTGCTAAAAATGCCAATCACAGAGAAGCTGTTCTTTGCAGGTAAAACAAACATGTTAAGTCAGCCTGAATTTCATGATTTAACAAAAATCCGTGACTTAATGACGATGATTGATCAAGAAGAATGGATTTCAAATATTATTAGAAATAATTCAAAAGGAATCCATGTGAAAATTGGCAGTGAAAACAATAATAAAATCATGGATGACTGCAGCTTAATTACTGCGACTTATTCAGTAGGCGAAGAAAAATTAGGTTCTATAGCAATTCTAGGTCCTACAAGAATGGAATATTCGCGGGTCATCAGTTTATTACAATTGTTAAGTAAGGATTTAACAGCGGTATTAACGAAGCTGTATCAAAATAATTAGCGCGGGTATATTGAGTAAGGGTGAAAGATCCAATGGTTTCACCCCTTTTACCATGAAATAAATATTCTAAATATATGATAATGCTTTAAGGGAGGTGAGCATGTTGATGAATGAAAAAAACCAGACAATGAATCAAGAAACAGAAGAAATGATAAATGAAAATGATAATCTTTCCGAAGACAATGTTTCTACTCAAGCTGAAACTAATGCAGAAAACAAGGAAGAAAATATTGCTGCCGAGATAAATCCGGCTGAACAGATAGAAGAACTCCAAAAGGAAATCGGGCAGTTAAAGAGTAAGCTTGAGGAAGCGGATAACCGCTATTTACGCCTTCAAGCTGATTTCGATAATTTTCGCCGCCGTACCAGATTAGATCAAGAGGCGAATGAAAAATATAGAGCTCAAAATATTGTGACAGACTTACTTTCTGTCTTAGATAACTTTGAAAGAGCGCTTCAAATCGAAGCTGATAATGAACAAACAAAGTCATTGCTTCAAGGAATGGATATGGTTTACCGCGGCTTATTAGAAGCTTTGAAAAAGGAAGGCGTGGAACCGATTGATGCAGTAGGAAAAGAGTTTGATCCACATCAGCACCATGCAGTAATGCAGGGGGAAGATGAAAACTTTGGACCTAACACTGTGATTGCGGAATTCCAAAAAGGCTATATTTTAAAGGACCGTGTTATCCGTCCATCAATGGTGAAAGTCAATCAGTAATCTACATAAAATTCAAGGAGGAAAAGGGAATGAGTAAAATAATTGGTATTGACCTTGGTACAACGAACTCATGTGTGGCTGTACTTGAAGGCGGCGAACCAAAAGTAATTCCAAATCCAGAAGGAAACCGTACAACTCCATCTGTTGTTGCCTTCAAAAATGGGGAACGTCAGGTTGGGGAAGTGGCAAAGCGCCAGGCGATTACAAATCCGAATACAGTTATGTCAATTAAACGCCATATGGGTACAGCCTATAAGGAAGAAGTTGAGGGCAAACAATATACACCTCAAGAACTTTCTGCTGTTATTCTACAATATTTAAAATCCTATGCTGAGGACTATCTTGGAGAACCTGTTACAAAAGCAGTTATTACTGTTCCAGCTTACTTTAATGATGCTGAGCGTCAAGCAACAAAGGATGCGGGTAAAATTGCCGGTCTAGAAGTAGAACGGATTATCAACGAACCGACTGCTGCGGCTCTTGCTTATGGCCTTGATAAGACGGATCAGGACCAAACCATTTTAGTATATGACCTTGGCGGCGGTACTTTCGACGTATCTATTCTTGAACTTGGTGACGGCGTATTCGAAGTAAAGGCAACTGCCGGCGATAATCGTCTTGGCGGTGATGATTTTGACCAAGTGATTATTGATTATTTAGTAGATCAATTCAAAAAGGAAAACGGCATTGATCTTTCTCAAGATAAAATGGCTGTACAGCGCCTAAAGGATGCTGCTGAAAAAGCCAAGAAAGATCTTTCCGGTGTAACGTCAACACAAATTTCTTTACCATTTATCACTGCCGGTCCTGCGGGTCCGCTTCATCTTGAAGTATCACTTTCTAGAGCAAAATTTGATGAACTAACAGCACATCTTGTAGAGCGTACAATGGGACCAACTCGTCAGGCACTTAGCGATGCAGGTCTATCAGCATCTGAAATTGATAAAGTTATTCTTGTTGGTGGTTCTACTCGTATCCCAGCCGTGCAAGAAGCAATTAAAAAAGCAACTGGAAAAGAACCTCACCGCGGTGTAAACCCTGATGAAGTTGTAGCCATGGGTGCAGCCATCCAAGGCGGTGTTATTACGGGAGATGTAAAAGATGTTGTTTTACTTGACGTAACTCCGCTTTCCCTTGGTATCGAAACAATGGGCGGTGTATTTACGAAGTTGATTGATCGCAATACTACCATCCCTACTTCAAAATCACAGGTTTTCTCAACAGCTGCAGATAATCAAACAGCCGTTGATATTCATGTTTTGCAAGGGGAGCGTCCGATGGCCGCAGATAACAAAACACTTGGTCGTTTCCAATTATCTGATATTCCACCGGCACCACGAGGAATTCCACAAATTGAAGTAACATTTGATATCGATAAAAACGGAATTGTTAATGTTCGTGCAAAAGACCTCGGTACGAATAAAGAACAGCAAATTACAATCAAATCTTCAACTGGTCTGTCAGATGAAGAAATTCAAAAAATGGTTCGAGAAGCCGAAGAAAATGCTGAGGCAGATAAATCTCGTAAAGAGGAAGCTGAACTTCGAAACGAAGCAGATCAGCTAGTTTTTACAACTGAAAAAACGTTAAAGGATCTTGAAGGCAAAGTGGACGCAGCTGAAGTGGCAAAAGCTAATGAAGCCAAAGATGCTTTAAAACAAGCGATTGAGAAGAATGATTTAACTGAAATGCGTGCTAAAAAGGATGCATTACAACAAATTGTTCAAGAACTATCCGTTAAACTTTACGAGCAAGCTACACAGCAGGCACAGCAAGGCGCTCAAGATGCAGGCAGCGCTTCTGGTAAAGATGACAATGTCGTTGATGCAGAGTTTGAAGAAGTAAAGGATGACAAATAAGCAGAAAAGCTAAATTGTGCATCTGAAGGTGAAAAAGTCAAAGTCAGATTCCTAGACTTTGGCTTTTTCATTGAGTAAAGGACTGTGCAAGCAATATTCATATGTATTTTTATTGCTTTCTACTTCTTTACGGTGTTAAAATAAGCTTTATGTGACAGATTCGGGAGTGGTAATCATGAGCAAACGGGATTACTATGAGGTGCTTGGTGTTAGCAAAAGTGCTTCAAAGGATGAAATAAAAAAGGCTTATCGTAAGCTTTCAAAAAAGTACCATCCAGATATAAATAAAGAGCCGGATGCAGCTGAGAAATTTAAAGAAATTGCTGAGGCTTACGAGGTTTTAAGTGATGACCAGAAAAAGGCGCATTATGACCAGTTTGGACATACAGACCCAAACCAGGGCTTTGGCGGTTTCGGCGGTGGTTCAGATTTTGGCGGCTTTGGCGGTTTTGAAGATATCTTTAATACCTTCTTTGGCGGCGGCGGCGGTTCGCGAAGACGGGATCCGAACGCACCAAGACAGGGGGCGGATTTGCAGTATACAATGACGGTTTCCTTTGAAGAAGCAGCTTTTGGAAAGGAAACAGACATTGAAATACCAAGGGAAGAGACATGTGAGACTTGTCATGGTTCTGGAGCAAAGCCAGGAACCAATCCTGAAACCTGTAAGCATTGTAATGGTTCTGGACAGGTAAGTGTTGAGCAAAATACTCCGTTTGGAAGAATTGTTAATCGCCGTACCTGTCATTACTGTAATGGGACAGGTAAGGAAATTAAACAAAAATGTTCAACCTGCGGCGGCGACGGCAAGGTGAAAAAACGTAAAATTATTCATGTGAAAATCCCTGCTGGTATTGATGATGGCCAGCAATTAAGAATGGCTGGACAAGGGGAAGCAGGGATTAACGGTGGTCCAGCTGGCGACCTTTATGTTGTTTTCCATGTCCGCCCGCATGAATTCTTTGAAAGAGATGGCGATGATATATACTGTGAGATGCCGATTACTTTTGTTCAGGCTTCTTTAGGGGACGAAATTGAAGTGCCAACTCTGCATGGTAAAGTAAAATTGAAAATTCCTGCAGGAACACAAACAGGTACTAAATTCCGTTTAAGAGGTAAAGGGGTGCCTAATGTCCGTGGTTATGGGGTCGGAGATCAGCATATCCAAGTACGGATTATTACACCAACAAAACTATCAGATAAACAAAAACAGCTGCTGCGTGAGTTTGCAGACATTAGCGGCTCAGCACCGCTTGGTGATCACGAAGAGAGCTTTTTCTCAAAAGTAAAACGTGCCTTTAAAGGTGAGTGAGGATTGGAGTTGGTAGAATGAAATGGTCTGAAATTAGTATCCATACAACAAACGAAGCGGTCGAGCCTATTTCTAATATCTTGCATGAGGCTGGAGCGAGCGGAGTCGTCATAGAAGATCCATTTGAATTGACAAAAGAAAGGGAAGATCAATTCGGGGAAATCTACCAACTCAATCCAGGTGATTATCCAGAAGAAGGCGTTATTGTAAAAGCGTACTTGCCGGTTAATAGTTTTTTAGGTGAAACAGTCGAAGCCATCAAGGAGTCAATTAATAACCTAATTATATACAATATTGATATCGGACTTAATAAAGTGACAATCAGTGAAGTAAATGAAGAAGAGTGGGCTACCGCTTGGAAAAAGTACTATAACCCGGTGAAAATTTCAGAGCGGTTCACGATTGTTCCAACTTGGGAGATTTATCATCCGGTTAGCAGCGATGAATTAATCATCGAATTGGACCCAGGCATGGCTTTTGGAACAGGCACACACCCGACAACGGTAATGTGCATTCAAGCGCTTGAAAGAACAGTGCGTCCTGGTGATCGAGTGATTGATGTAGGAACAGGGTCTGGGGTTTTAAGTATTGCTGCAGCGATGTTAGGTGCCGAAGATATTAGAGCATATGATCTTGATGAGGTTGCTGTTACGCAGGCAAGATTAAATATTAAGTTAAATAAGGTTAACGACATCGTCATGGTTAATCAAAACAATTTGCTCGATGGTGTTGAGGAAAATTCAGCAGATGTCATTGTTGCCAACATTTTAGCGGAGGTAATCTTAAGATTTACCGATGATGTTGCAAGAGTACTAAAACCTGGTGGGTCATTCATCGCTTCTGGAATTATCCAGCCGAAAAAAGACCAAGTAAAGGAAGCACTGCTTGCCTCAGGGTTTGAAATTTCGGAAACGATCCTTATGGAGGATTGGGTGGCACTTATCGCAGTAAAAAAATAATCCGAGAAAATGGGGTCCCCCTACAGGGGACCCTTGAACCATTTGGTTGAGATTACAGCTTTCCTTATTGATTAATCTTTAGTAAAATAAGGAGTAAAACGTTTTAGAGAGGGTGCAAAAGTGTGCAACGCTACTTTGTTAATCATCGAGCAAATGATGATCGCTTTATCATTAAAGGAGACGATCGCCATCATATTGTTAAAGTGATGCGTATGCAAATAGATGATGAAATCATTTGTGTAGATCAAGAAAGAAAGCAGGCTATATGCAGGCTTGCAGAAATTACCGATGAAACAGTCGTTGCAGACGTTGTACAATGGTTAGAAGGAAACTCGGAGCTTCCGATTTCAATTACAATCGCCAGCGGTCTGCCAAAAGGGGACAAGCTTGAATGGATTATTCAAAAGGGTACTGAATTAGGGGCCCATCAGTTCCTTCCATTCTCTGCGGCACGCTCGGTCGTCAAGTGGGACGATAAAAAAGCAGCGAAAAAGATAGAAAGATGGCAAAAAATTGCTAAAGAAGCTGCTGAACAATCACATCGGACGATGGTACCCGATATGATAAGTCCCATGAGTTTTAATGCTATGCTGGAAAAAAGTAAGGATTTCCAATATAAATTAGCAGCTTATGAAGAGGAAAGCAGGGACGGAGAAGCATCCAACTTTTCTGCTGTTCTTAAACAGATGCAGCCGGGGGATTCACTGTTGATCGTATTTGGTCCCGAAGGCGGTTTAGCTGATGAAGAGGTTAAGAAATTAGAAAGCACTGGATTTATCCTTTGCGGTTTAGGTCCGCGGATTTTAAGAACGGAAACAGCTCCGCTATATACACTGGCGGCGGTTTCCTATCATTTTGAATTACTGAGGTGAGTTTACAATGCCAACAGTCGCTTTTCATACACTTGGGTGTAAAGTTAATCATTATGAGACTGAAGCAATCTGGCAGTTGTTTAAGCAGGAAGGCTACGAACGGGTTGAATTTGAATCAACTTCGGATGTATATGTTATTAACACTTGTACGGTAACCAATACCGGTGATAAAAAAAGCCGTCAGGTAATCCGCCGTGCGGTTCGGAAAAATCCTGATGCCGTTATTTGTGTAACTGGTTGTTATGCACAAACCTCTCCTGCCGAAATAATGGCAATTCCTGGAGTCGATATTGTTGTTGGAACACAGGACCGAGTAAAAATGCTTGAATATATAGAGCAGTATAAAAATGAACGCCAGCCAATAAATGGTGTTGGTAATATTATGAAAAATCGGGTCTACGAGGAGCTTGATGTTCCTGCATTTACAGACCGAACAAGAGCTTCCTTAAAAATCCAAGAAGGCTGTAACAATTTTTGTACCTTCTGTATTATTCCATGGGCCCGCGGCTTAATGAGATCCCGTGATCCAAAAGAAGTAATCCGTCAAGCCCAGCAGCTTGTCGATGCCGGATATAAGGAAATTGTCTTAACTGGTATTCATACTGGTGGTTACGGTGAAGACATGAAGGACTATAATCTTGCCATGCTTTTGAGTGATTTGGAATCAAGTGTGAAGGGATTGGAACGCCTGCGGATATCTTCGATTGAGGCAAGTCAAATTACGGATGAAGTAATTGAAGTGATCAAACATTCTAATCTTGTTGTCCGTCATTTACACATTCCAATTCAATCCGGTTCAAATACAGTTCTGAAAAGAATGCGCCGTAAATATACAATGGAATTCTTTGCAGAAAGGCTCGATCGTCTGAAAGAAGTGCTGCCAGGTTTAGCGGTTACGTCTGATGTAATCGTTGGATTCCCTGGTGAAACGGAAGAAGAATTTATGGAGACATATAATTTCATTAAAGAACATAAATTCTCAGAGCTTCACGTATTTCCATATTCGAAACGGACAGGTACACCTGCTGCCAGAATGGAAGACCAAGTGGATGAAGAGGTTAAAAATGAGCGTGTCCACCGGTTAATCACTCTTTCAGACCAGCTGGCTAAAGAATACGCCTCACAATTTGAAGGGGAAGTACTTGAAGTCATTCCTGAAGAGAAATACAAGGAAGACCCAAATTCAGGCTTATACGAAGGCTATACCGATAATTATTTGAAAGTTGTCTTCCCAGCAATGGAAGAAATGGTTGGTAAAATAGTTAAGGTTAAAATTACAAAAGCAGGCTACCCGTATAATGAAGGTCAATTTGTAAAGGTAATGGAAGAACATGTGTCAATAAAGGAAGAAATCCTTTCACAAGAGGAAGCAGCAATCTAACACGAGGGTGTCCCGAAATCCATTGGGACCCCTCTTTTTCATTTAGCTTCCAATAGGCTTGATTGGATACAGTTTTCTCGATTATGCATAGGGTTTAGTCGCCAAAAGGCTTGATTGGAAATAGTTTTCTCGATTATGCGTAAGGTTTAGTCGCCAATGGCCTCGCTTGGAAACACTTTTCCTAATTGTGCATTAAGTTTTGCCACCAAGAGCCGCCAAGCACCCCTTAATCTTTTATAATAGGAGTTTTCGGCTTTTTGTCATGCAAAAATAATATCATTTCGCCAAATTTTACGGCAAATGGCAAAACAAGTAATGAGGTTACGACGTTAAATATGACACTAATATGTGCCAGCTGCACGTCTTTTTTGCTGGCCATTAATGGGGCGTATTCCGTCAGCCATGGGATTAGCGGGATAAAAAGCAATACCCCAAATACATTGAGCCAGACATGGGCATAGGCGGCCAGCCGTGACTCGTTTCCTCCCCCAATCGCTGCGATTAGAGCGGTAACACAAGTGCCGATATTTGCCCCAAAGACGATCGCTATTCCTGCATCGAGCTGAAGCAGGCCAGCTGATAAAAATCCCATTGCGATTCCTGTCATTGCTGTACTAGATTGAATAATTGATGTAATAATTGTACCTGTAAGCAGACTTAAAAGGATATTATCATTAATGGAAACGATAAAATGATGAATTGCTTTCATGGAAGTAAGCGGATGAGCTAACATCTCAAACCCTTTCATTGCCGTAAAAACGGAAGCAATCCCGAAAAACAGCATCCCGATACTCCTAAATTTTTTATTAGGGAATAAGATCATTACCGCACCCATGACCGCAAAAGGTACTAAGACAGCATCGAGGTTAAAGGTAATCAGCTCGGTTTTAAATGTGGTACCGATATTTGTTCCAAGAATGATGCCAATTGATTGCGGAAAGGTCATGATTCTTGCGGAAATTAATCCAATTGTAATGACCATTACTGCCGAGCTGCTTTGTATAAGGGCAGTAATGAATGTACCAGTTAACATCCCTTTTAAAGGCGAGCTTGTCAGTTTAATCAGCCAAGTTTTTAATTTATTTGCAGACAAATTAAACAAGCCGAAACGTATGATGGTCATACCAAAAATAAATAATAAAATACAAAGGACAAATAATAATATGTACAGCATGTCTAACGCCCCCCTTTTATCCATTGTATGGTTTGCTATGAAGGGACATGCCTCCTAAATAGTAATAAATTAGACGTGTTATATGAAATGGTGAATACCGTGTATAAAAATGAAAATATCTGTCTTAAGATTAGACGAATTTCAGTTGACCTAGCATCCAGGATATATTATAATTGCAAGGTACATGGATTGATGTTAGTGTGTTGTGTTTCGGAGGGAGGGAAAGAGGATGTCTAAAACCGTCGTTCGTAAAAACGAATCGCTTGAAGATGCTCTTCGTCGCTTCAAACGTTCTGTATCAAAAACTGGTACTTTGCAAGAGGCAAGAAAGCGCGAATTTTATGAAAAACCAAGTGTAAAACGTAAGAAAAAGTCTGAAGCAGCTAGAAAACGTAAGTTTTAAGAGGGTGTATTAAATGAGTCTTCTAGAGCGTTTAAATAATGACATGAAACAAGCGATGAAAAGTAAGGAAAAAGACAAACTCTCAGTCATTCGGATGGTTAAAGCTTCCATGCAAAATGAAGCCATTAAGCTTGGAGTAAAAGAACTTTCCGATGACCAAGAGTTAACAGTCCTAACTCGCGAACTTAAACAACGCAAAGACTCCCTCCATGAGTTTGATAAAGCTGGTCGAGAAGACCTAGTTGAAAAATTGCGTACAGAGATTTCAATTGTCGAGGTGTACATGCCGAAACAGCTTTCTGAAGAAGAAGTGTCTGAAATCGTCAAACAAACGATTCTTGAGGCTGGCGCAAAATCAAAAGCAGATATGGGAAAAGTGATGGCTGCTATCATGCCTAAAGTAAAGGGTAAAGCAGACGGATCGCTTGTAAATAAATTTGTACAACAACACCTTTCATAGTATTCTGACATCGGGACCGCAGATAATTTGTCTGCGGTCTTTTATTATTTTATAAATGAAACTAAATTGCTTGTTAAAACGTATTAATTAGTATCGAACATAGAAAGGGGGCTTTCACAAGAATGGCAGCATTTCTTACGGATCCAATTGTTGTAACCGTTCTCTTAATCATTGCGGGGGTTGGGATGGTACTTGAACTATTTTCACCAAAATTCGGGATAGCAGGATTCATTGGCTTATTTGCACTTGTTTTATTCTTTTTCGGACATTTCCAAGCAGGGCTTGCAGGATTCGGAACTTTAACCTTATTTGTTGTTGGAATTCTGTTAATCTTTTTTGAATTGTTTCTTCCTGGCGCAGTGGCGGGGACACTCGGTACAGCAGCATTGATCTTCAGCTTTTTCCTGGCGGGAGAAAACCCGGTGCAAATGGGGGTTTCGATTCTGATTGCGATCATTGTTTCGATTACCGTTTTCTTTTTAATGATCAGGGTATTAGGAAAGAAACTGGTTCTGTTTAATAAAATGGTATTGTTTGATATAGCCAGAAAGGAAGATGGCTATGTTTCAAATATAAACCGTACTGAGTTACTGGACCAAGTCGGTGTTACGTTAACTATTTTGCGTCCTGCAGGTACAATGGAGATCAATAATGAAAGAATTGATGTTATCAGTGAAGGAAGCTTTATTGAAAAAAATGCAAGAGTAAAAGTAATCAAAGTAGAAGGTGCTCGAATTGTTGTCCGCGAAATAAAATAATTTTTTTCAGGAGGTTTATGTAATATGGACTTTATTGCGGGAGGAACGTTTTTTATTGTAGCAATTGTAGTGGTTGCAGTAATCTTCTTAGGTATCCTGTTATCATTTATTCCAGTGATGCTCTGGATTTCAGCGCTTGCTGCCGGGGTAAGAATTAGTATTTTTACCCTTGTTGGTATGAGGCTTAGAAGGGTAATTCCTGGGAGAGTGGTTAATCCGTTAATTAAGGCGCATAAAGCTGGTTTAAGTGTAACGATTAATCAGCTTGAAAGCCATTATCTTGCCGGCGGTAATGTTGACCGCGTAGTAAATGCTCTGATTGCCGCACACCGAGCAAACATTGAATTAACCTTTGAACGCTGTGCTGCAATTGACCTTGCTGGTCGCGATGTATTAGAAGCTGTACAAATGAGTGTTAATCCGAAGGTAATCGAAACGCCGTTTATCGCTGGTGTTGCAAAAAATGGTATTGAAGTAAAAGCTAAAGCAAGAATTACTGTTCGTGCCAATATTGACCGGCTTGTGGGTGGTGCAGGTGAAGAAACGGTAGTGGCCCGTGTTGGTGAAGGGGTTGTATCTACCATAGGTTCATCTGAAAGCCATAGCAAAGTATTAGAAAATCCTGATTTGATTTCACAAACAGTATTAGCAAAGGGTCTTGATGCGGGTACAGCATTTGAAATTCTTTCGATTGACATTGCCGATGTTGATATCGGTAAGAATATCGGAGCTGAACTGCAGACCGAACAAGCGGAAGCGGATAAGCGGATTGCACAGGCAAAAGCTGAGGAACGACGTGCGATGGCAGTTGCTCAAGAGCAGGAAATGAAGGCGAAAGTACAGGAAATGAGAGCCAAGGTCGTAGAAGCGGAAGCTACTGTTCCTTTGGCAATGGCGGATGCACTTAAAACTGGAAATATTGGGGTAATGGATTATCTAAACTTTAAAAATATTTCAGCGGATACAGATATGAGAGGATCAATTGGTAGAATAACAGGTGATAAGAAGGAAGACAAGTAAACCAGTTGCCGGTCTGTAAACAGAAAGAGGTGGCTAATGGAAATTCTATTTATTATCATTATAATAGGGATCCTCTCAAGTATTTTTGGTAAAGGCCAGACAAAAAATAAACAAAATCACAGGAATAGACCTGTTTCCTTGGAAACTTTTGAGGAAATTAAGACATTTATGCAAAATGAAACGAAAAAGAGAACAAAAACGATCCAGAATGAATTCGAGCAGCTACAGCCTGCAAAAAAAGATGTAATTGAACAATATAAACAGGTAAATCAGAATATTGAGGCCAGAGAGCGGGTACAAAGTAGACCCAGAAATAAAGTGAAAGAGGAAATTGTAGAGGATAAGGAGCCGCTATATACTGAACTTACTGAGGAAGGAAGCCGGCATCGAGATAATCTTGAAACTAATATGATTCTTAACGGCATCATTTGGTCCGAAATCCTTGGTGAACCACGCTCCAAAAACCCTCATTTCACGAGAAGAAGGTAAGTTTTTTTCAGCGAAAACAATGAAGCAAATGGAAAAAGATGTGCTAGAACCCTGCGTCATTTCATAAACATGAGATGAAAGGGGGTTCTTTTTTTTATGGCAAAAAGTTGGGTTGGGCGAGTTCGCAGCTGGATGGCAAAAAATATGGATCTTCCACAAGATGTCATGATGGATTTACCCCGAATAACAATGATAGGACAAATTCACATTTATATCGAGAATCATCGCGGCTTACTTGCTTTTACCGACAAAGAACTCCGACTGTTGTTAAAGCAGGGGCAATTATTGATTAAAGGGAAATCCTTTGTGATTAAAACCATTTTACCTGAAGAAATCTTACTTGAAGGTAAAATCGATCAGGTTATCTATATAAATGAAAATCCAGGGGGATCAAAATGAAGAATCAATGGACCGTTTTTTTATTTGGCAAGGTTACTGTAAAGGTTACCGGCAAAGGAATTGAGCGTTTATTAAACGTTTTAATACGGAATGAAATTCATATATGGAATGTAAAGAGGCATGGGACGGACACTATTACCTTTAAAATAAAACTTAGTGATGCCCTGAAAATAAGACATTTTGTAAGAAAAAGCGGCTGCCGCATTTCCTTTCTTGGAAAAAGCGGTGCACCGTTTTTGTTAATGCGTTTATTAAAAAACAGTGGTTTTTTGATTGGAGCTGTATTTTTTGTTGTTATTGTATTTCTATTATCAAACGTGATTTGGGGAATCGAAGTAAAAGGTGCAAAGCCTGCAACAGAATATCAAATTCGCCAGGAATTGGACAAGATGGGCGTTAAAATTGGAAAGTTTCAGTTTTTTGTAGATAATGCGGAAGGTATCCAAAGGCGTTTAACTGACAATGTTGGTGAGCTGACGTGGGTTGGTGTGGAATTAAAGGGGACAACCTATCATCTGCAGGTAGTGGAGAAAAATGAGCCAAAACAGCCTGTAAAGCTCACGCCAAGGAATCTGATAGCAAAAAAGAAGGCGGTGATTGTTAGGATGGATATTGATGATGGTCAAAAGGTTGTCGATGTTAATGATTATGTTGAACGAGGTCAATTGCTGGTGTCCGGTCAAATTGGACAAGAGGGGAAGGAGCCGGAACTCGTAGCGGCAAAAGGGGATGTTTGGGGAGAAACGTGGTACAAAGGCCATGTGGAGCTGCCGATAAAGTCTACATTTTTTGTTTATAACGGGAAAGAAAAACGAAAGTATTCCCTATTGCTCGGAAGTTTCGAAATCCCTGTTTGGGGCTTCGGCAAACATGAGTTTAAAGACTATAAAATGGAAAAGAATATTCATAAACTCCATTTTCTAAAATGGAAATTGCCCATTTCTTATGTAGATAAAACCATCCGCGAACAAGAGAAATTCATTCGAACTTATACAGATCAAGAGGCAGAAGAAAAAGCGATAGAGCTGGCGAAAAATGACATAAAAAAGAAAGTAGATGAGGATGCTATCTTTAAAGATGAAAAAATTTTACACAAAGTTATAAAAAATGGTAAGGTTATACTAGATATTCATTTTAAAATCATCGAAAACATTGCAATCGGGCAGCCGATTACCAAGGAGATTCATGAATGACAGAAAAGTTAACGACCATTAATGTACAGCTTGTAAATCCGGCAGAGGCCATTTCTTTGCTAGGGAATTCTGATCAAAACATTAAAATGATTGAGCAGGAGCTTGATGTTTCCATCGTCACAAGAGGAGAGTCTGTCAGCTTGTCAGGGGACCAAGAGAAGGTGACAATGGCGGAGCAGGTTCTTGATAAGCTGGTGCACGTGATTAGAAAAGGGATTACCATCAGCGGCAGAGATGTTCTTTATGCGATTCAGATGGCACAAAAAGGGACACTTGATTATTTTGTAAATTTGTATGATGAGGAAATTGGCAAAAACGTTAAAGGGAAAACGATTCGGATCAAGACGCTTGGTCAAAGGCAGTATGTAATGGCAATTAGGAGCAAAGATCTTGTGTTTGGAATCGGACCGGCCGGGACAGGAAAAACCTATCTCGCAGTTGTGATGGCGGTAAATGCTCTTAAAAATGGCCAGGTGAATAAGATTATTTTAACAAGACCAGCTGTAGAAGCAGGTGAAAGTCTTGGGTTTTTACCCGGAGATTTAAAAGAGAAAGTGGACCCTTATTTAAGACCGTTGTATGATGCCTTACATGATGTATTAGGTGCAGAGCATACACAGCGTCTGATTGAGCGGGGGACAATTGAAATTGCACCGCTTGCCTATATGAGAGGGCGAACATTAGACGATGCCTTTGTTATATTAGATGAAGCGCAAAATACGACTAACAAGCAAATGAAAATGTTTTTAACAAGGCTTGGTTTTGGTTCAAAAATGGTGATTACTGGGGACCGAACCCAGATCGATCTGCCCAAAGGGGCTAAATCCGGTTTAGTGGAAGCAGAGGAAATCTTGCAAAATGTAAATGGCATCACCTTTGTTTTTCTAGAGCAAAGCGATGTTGTCCGGCACCCGCTGGTCGCTAAAATTATTCAAGCTTATGGGGAAGCAGATAGTTAACCTTATAGCAAATGTAGGGAAGGGATTGCCTATTATATGGGATCCCTTTTTTAGGTTAACCTAAGGAAACCGCCAATCGGCAGTGTCATTAATTTGAATAGGAGGATGAAACTTGTTGAAAAAACTGTTATCATTTTACATAGAGTAAACATGCTTTGATAGTTATGGCCGGGGTTGGGGGGATTTAGTTGGAATTGCTGCAGCAGCACTTCATACGGATACGAAAACTTCTTGATATTACTTTTTTTCGGGTACTGTTTTTTTTAATTTTAGGGATTGTTTTATTTACAGCCACGTATGGGAATGTTAAACCGGAAAAACTGAATTTAAGCCTGTTTTCAATTGCTGAAAAGACCATTCGCTCGCCAGGTACTGTAGAAGATAAAAAAAGCACAGAAATCAAACGGAAAGAGGCGCGTGATCAGGTTCAGGATGTTTATGCCGTTAAGAAAGAATACACGCAAAACCGCGTGGATTTAATCACCTCTATTTTTGAAACAGCGGTTGAAGTTAATGATGAAGTAAAAGAAGAGCTGGACAAACAAAATGACGAAGATTTAAAAGAACCAAGTGTTTCAGATAAGGTGGAAAGGTTAAAAGGTAAACTAACCTCAACTGTCAACAACGATCTTTCACACCAAGTTTTTTCTGCCCTAGTTCAAGCGAGCAATGAGGAGTTAGCAATTGCGAAGGATCTAACGGTAACAGCGATTAATAATGTCATGACAAAAAGGATTTCCACTGATGAAGTGGAAAATGCCAAGAAGCAAGTGGAAGAAGAATTAAAATATACTACATTGAATGATAATTTAAGACTAGCTGCCATTAATCTTGGAAGATATGCCGTTATTCAGAATGAATTTTATGATCCAGCCGCTACTGAAGAATTACGGAGACAGGCTGCAGAGAGTGTCGAACCGGTAAAAATTCTTCAAGGCCAGATTATTGTGGAAGAAGGGAAATTAATCAATCAAGAAATTTACCGTCAGCTGAAACTTGTCGGTCTTTTGCAAAATGAAAAATCCTTTCGGCCATTCATAGGCTTAATTGTTTTGATTACTATTATCCTGTCGGGTATTTATTTTTATTTTTACCACTCAAATTCTCAGCCAGAAAAAAGACAAACTAATTTATTATTGTTTGGGATAATCTTTATTTTATCGATTTTTATTATGAAAATAATCAGTTTACTGCAGGCTTTTAATTATTCGTGGATTGGTTATTTGTTCCCGGCTGCGATGGGTGGAATGCTAATTAAAGTTTTAATCGATGAAAAGCTTGCCATTCTCACATCACTTGTCTTAGCGGTATGTGGAAGTATACTATTTAATGAAGGGGTAGCGGGCTCTTTAAATTTTGCGGAAGGAATTTATATTCTTTTCAGTGGTTTAGCCGGAGTTCTGTTCCTTAGTAAACAAAATCAACGGTTAAAGATTTTACAGGCTGGTTCGTTTTCAGCCGTGGTTAATATTTTAACCATTGTAGTTATAGTATTTTTACCAAACGGGCAATTTTCTGGGATCGAGTTTGGGTATTATTTCATTACAGCTCTTGCCTCAGGAATTGGATCTGCGGTTTTAACAATTGGGCTCTTGCCGTTTCTTGAGGCTAGCTTTGGCATCCTTTCGACGATCAGGTTGATTGAACTATCTAATCCAAACCATCCTTTATTAAGGAAGATTTTAATGGAGGCACCTGGTACATATCATCATAGCGTAATGGTGGCAAATTTATCGGAAGCTGCTTGTGAGGCCATCGGGGCAAATGGACTGTTAGCAAGGGTTGGCAGCTATTATCATGATATTGGAAAAACAAAGCGGCCAAACTTTTTTATTGAGAACCAAATGCATGGGGATAATCCTCACGACAAACTGCCTCCTGAAAGGAGCGCGAGTATTATTATTGCCCATGTCACTGATGGTTCTCAAATTTTAAGGAAACACCATATGCCGAAGGAAATAGTCGAGATTGCCGAACAACATCATGGGACAACCCTGTTAAAATTCTTTTTTCATAAGGCACTGCAGGAGAACCCAGAGGTTAAGGAAGAGGATTTTCGTTATCCTGGTTCAAAGGCGCAATCAAAAGAATCGGCGATAGTCGGTATAGCAGATAGTGTTGAAGCGGCAGTCAGGTCTTTATCGAGGCCTACCCCGGAGTTAATTGAATCACTGATTAGAAAAATTGTGGCAGATCGGCTTTCTGATGGTCAGTTAAATGAATGTGAATTAACATTAAAAGAAATAGAAATTGTTACTCATACATTATGCGAGACATTAAAAGGGATATTTCATTCAAGGATTGAGTATCCGGAAATGACGAAGAAGGTGAAGGAGCATGACATTACTAATTGACAGCATGGATGAAACGAAAGAAATAACAGAGCAGCAAATGCTTGAGATTGAGCGTCTTCTTAATTTTGCAGCTCAAAAGCAGAATATTGAAGACCACAGTGAGCTTTCTGTTACGTATGTTACGAATGAAAGAATTCACGAAATTAACCTGGAATATCGTAAAAAAGACGCCCCTACAGATGTAATTTCATTTGCTATGGAGGAGCTCGGGGAAGGTGAAGTGGAATTAATCGGTGCCGAGCAGCCGCGCGTATTGGGGGATATTATTATTTCAGTCCCGAAAGCCAGAGAGCAGGCGGAGGAATATGGCCATGCATTTGAAAGAGAGCTTGGTTTCTTAGCAGTACATGGATTTCTCCATCTTCTAGGTTATGATCATATGACAGAAGACGACGAAAAAGAAATGTTTACGCTGCAGAAGGAAATTTTGAATGAATATGGACTTACACGATAAGCGTAAATCACATTCACTTTTAATTTCATTTTCATTTGCACTAACTGGAATTCTTACCGCCATTAAGCAGGAAAGAAATATGCGGATACATTTGTTAAGTGCGGGAGTTGTACTCATTATTTCTTTTTACTTTTCAATTACAAAAACGGAGTGGCTCATCATTTTGTTTGCGATTGGCGGTATGTTTTCTCTAGAATTAATAAATAGTGCAATTGAAAGGGTCGTGGATCTAGCGAGCCCCGAAATTCATCCCCTGGCAAAACAGGCTAAAGACCTCGCGGCAGGGGCTGTGTTCGTGTTCGCTGTATTATCTTTTGCAGCAGGGGTTCTAATTTATTTTCCTTATATTCTTAAGCTTCTAAAGTACGGTTAAATTGAAATGAGATTTAAAAACAGGTAATATAATTGCAACTATTTTTTAACTCAATTTAACTTTTGTGAAAATTCTTATTTCTTTATTACTTTTTTGCTACAAGTAATGATTTAATTCTGTTTTTCATGTAAAATAAAGACACAGCAGCTAACTGCTGGAAGGGAAGAAGACTATTGAAGATTGAGCAATTAATCGATGAAGCAAAAAAAGCAAGAGAAAAAGCCTATGTTCCTTATTCTAAATTTGGAGTAGGGGCTGCTCTTTTAACAACAGACGGAAAAGTATATCATGGCTGTAATATTGAAAATGCTGCCTATAGTATGTGTAATTGCGGAGAGCGGACTGCCATTTTTAAAGCGGTTTCAGAAGGGGATCGTGATTTTCAAATGCTGGCTGTTGTTGCTGATACTGACCGTCCTTGCTCGCCATGTGGTGCCTGCCGGCAAGTAATTGCAGAATTATGTCCTAGCAATATGAAAGTGGTTCTGACAAATCTTAAAGGCGATATCTTAGAGTTGACAGTTGAAGAACTGCTTCCAGGTGCGTTTACAGCGGAGGATTTACATGCAAAATAATACCATTACAAACAATATTTACAAATCAGGTTTTATTTCTATAATTGGCAGACCGAATGTTGGAAAGTCAACTTTTCTAAATCGAGTAATAGGTCAAAAAATTGCAATCATGAGCGATAAACCGCAAACAACCCGTAATAAAGTTCAAGGTGTCCTAACTCAAGATGATGCACAAATGATTTTTATTGACACACCAGGTATCCATAAGCCAAAGCATAAATTGGGCGATTTTATGATGAAGGTGGCCCAAAACACATTAAAAGAAGTGGATTTAATTCTATTTATGGTAAACGCTGAAGAAGGATTTGGACGTGGTGAAGAATTTATAATAGAAAAATTCCAAACTGTAAACACACCAATCTTTCTTATCATTAATAAAATTGACAAAGTTCATCCAGATGAATTGCTTTCCATTATTGATTCTTATAAAGAAAAATATTCATTTAAAGAAATAGTTCCAATCTCTGCTTTGGAAGGAAATAATGTTGAGCGTCTGCTTTCGCAAATTAAATTATATTTGCCGGAAGGACCGCAATATTATCCTGCAGACCAAGTAACTGATCATCCAGAAAGGTTTATTATTTCTGAGTTAATTAGAGAAAAAGCCCTGCATTTAACAAGGGAGGAAATCCCTCATTCGCTCGCTGTAAGGATTGATAAAATAGAGCGGCAGCAAGGCAAGGATATCATTGATGTAATGGCAACAGTAATTGTTGAACGTGATTCGCAAAAAGGAATTATTATTGGAAAAAAAGGCAGTATGTTGAAAGAAATCGGCAAACGTGCCCGGGTTGATATTGAAAACTTGCTGGGCTCTAAAGTGTTTTTAGAGCTTTGGGTAAAGGTTCAAAAGGATTGGCGTAATAAAATGTCACAGCTGCGTGAATATGGCTTTAATGAGGATGAGTACTAACCAATCCACCCTAACTAGAATATTATGCGAGTATTAAGTTTATGCATGGACAACATTAACAATATTTACGTCTTATGATTTTAACGTGGGCAGGCTATGATAATTGTAAGGCTTAGGACCTGAATTTACGCTAGTCTAAAAATTGAGAGGTGGGGTTTTCGTGTTGGATTTAACGTGGAAAGTATTTACCGAAACAGGTAGTATTGACACATATCTTCTCTTTAAAGAGCTTGAGAAGGAAAACCAAGAAATACCCGGTAATTCGAATGACGAGCTAGCACAAATTGATTTTCCTGCTTTCTAGCTGGCCGCACGTTCTAATTAAAAAGGGGCGGAGCGCGCGTTAAGAAATTCATTTTAACCAGTTGTAGATATTAAATAAACATTTTCTAATTTGAAAGTAGTGTAGTTTAGCTCTGCTCACACCCACTTTTTTGGCAAGGTGTGGTTTTAAATGGTGGCGTGCCGGCTATATAGTTTTGGAAGGTGACATTATGCTTCAAAAATGTGAAGGCATCGTCATTAGAACAACAGATTATGGTGAAACAAATAAAATTGTAACTTTGTATACAAGGGAATGGGGGAAGATTGGCGTTATGGCTAGGGGAGCAAAAAAGCCAAACAGCCGGCTTTCCTCCGTTACCCAGCTTTTTACATACGGATATTTTCTGATACAAAAAGGGTCCGGTATAAGCGGTCTGCAGCAAGGAGAAATCAACACTTCTTTTCGTACTATTGGTGAAGATATTTTTTTGACAGCTTTTGCAAGTTTTATTGTGGAACTTACTGATAAATGCACTGACGAGAAGAAACCAAATCCTTACCATTTTGAATTATTATTTCAGACATTACATTTAATGAATGAAGGGTACGATCCCGATATTCTTATGAATATTTATGAGATGAAAATGCTGAATGTGTTAGGATTATACCCAGTATTAAATCAATGTTCCGTTTGCGGTCAGTCAACCGGGCATTTTTCTTTTTCCATCCGCGAAGGCGGGCTTATCTGCCACCGTTGTTTAGATAAGGACCCATATCATTATAAACTCTCACCAGCTGCTGTTAAATTGTTACGGTTGTTTTACTATTTTGATTTATCACGCTTGGGAAACATCTCTGTGAAAGATTCTACGAAGGCTGAGCTCAAGAAAGTGATTGATGCCTATTATGACGAATATTCAGGATTGCATTTAAAATCTAAGAAATTTCTCGATTCAATGACACATTTTCGAAATCTTTTATAGTATTAGTTGACAATACTTCTTGTTTTGGTTATATTTTCATTAAATTAATAATTGCCGTGAAGGAAAGTAGTACTTAGAAAGTTTCTGTAAAAGCGAACCTAGGATGGTGTGAGCTAGGGTATAGAAAACTAAGGAAGGCGTTCTGGAGCAAACGTATAAAAGAGGCTGGCAATTGCACAGCAAATAGGGTGGAACCGCGGGTTAACTCTCGTCCCTATGCCATAGGCATAGAGACGGGAGTTTTTTAATTGAAGATATAAAAAAGGAGTTAATAATTATGACAGTATCAATGGAACAAATTGTTTCTCATGCAAAGCATAGGGGTTTTATATTCCCTGGCTCTGAAATTTATGGAGGCCTTGCGAACACATGGGACTACGGTCCTTTAGGGGTTGAATTTAAGAATAATATTAAAAAGGCATGGTGGAAGAAATTCGTTCAGCAGTCGCCATACAATGTCGGCTTGGACGCCAGCATCCTAATGAACCCAAGAACATGGGAAGCTTCCGGTCATATCGGAAACTTTAATGACCCAATGATTGATTGTAAGAATTGTAAGGCACGCCACCGTGCAGATAAATTAATCGAAAATGCTCTTGAGGAAAAAGGGATGGAAATGGTAGTTGACGGTCTCCCATTTGAAAAAATGGAAGAGCTGATTAAAGAATATGACATTGCCTGCCCGGATTGCGGCAGCCATGACTTTACCGGTATCCGTCAATTTAATCTAATGTTTAAAACGTTCCAGGGGGTAACCGAAACAAGCACAAATGAAATTTTTCTTCGTCCTGAAACAGCGCAAGGTATTTTTGTGAATTTTAAAAATGTCCAAAGAACAATGAGAAAGAAACTGCCTTTTGGGATTGCACAAATTGGTAAAAGCTTTAGAAACGAGATTACACCAGGTAATTTCACTTTTAGAACAAGAGAGTTTGAACAAATGGAGCTTGAGTTTTTCTGCAAGCCAGGTGAAGAACTGAAATGGTTTGAATACTGGAAGGACTTTGCAGAAAAGTGGTTGATGTCATTAGGGTTAAAACAACAAAACTTAAGACTTCGAGATCATTCTGAGGAAGAGCTTTCCCATTACAGTAATGCTACTACTGATTTTGAATATAAGTTCCCGTTTGGCTGGGGCGAGCTTTGGGGTGTTGCCTCAAGAACCGATTATGATTTAAAGCAGCATATGGAATATTCGGGTGAGGATTTCCACTATCTTGATCCAGAAACAAATGAAAAGTATGTCCCATTCTGTATTGAGCCCTCGCTTGGGGCAGATCGTGTTACATTAGCATTTTTAATTGATGCCTATGATGAGGAACAGCTTGAAGACGGAACATCAAGGACAGTAATGCATTTCCATCCTGCCCTAGCACCGTTCAAAGCTGCTGTACTGCCATTATCGAAAAAACTGTCTGAAGGCGCTAAAGAAGTTTTTGCATCCTTGGCCGAGCATTTTAATGTGGACTATGATGAGGCAGGTTCTATCGGAAAACGTTACCGTCGTCATGATGAAATCGGGACACCTTTCTGTATCACATATGACTTTGATTCAGTTGAAGATAAAATGGTAACAGTAAGAGACCGGGATACAATGGAACAAACAAGGCTGCCAATCAATGAATTAGTCAGTTTCTTACAAGAAAAAATTCGCTTTTAAAATGAACTGCCAATGGTCAATTAATAGGTGGTGAGTACAATAGAACTAACAAAACGTCAAGAGCAAATACTGCAAATTGTCAAGGACAATGGCCCCATTACAGGTGAACAGATTGCCGACCAATTAAACCTTACAAGGGCCACGCTAAGGCCCGATCTTGCGATATTAACAATGGCTGGCTATTTAGACGCCAGACCGCGGGTTGGCTATTTTTACACTGGAAAGTCCGGAACTCAATTATTAACTGAAAATCTGCAAAAAATTTATGTAAAAGAGTATCAATCAATACCGGTTGTCATAAATGAAAATGTTTCGGTTTATGATGCCATTTGTACCATGTTTCTTGAAGATGTAGGAACACTATTTGTAGTAGACCAAAGCTCGCAGCTGGTTGGGGTTTTATCAAGAAAGGATCTTCTTCGAGCCAGTATTGGAAAACAGGAACTCTCAACGATTCCTGTACATATCATTATGACGCGGATGCCTAATATAACGATGTGTGAACGAGATGACCTCTTGATAGATGTGGCGAAAAAATTAATTGAAAAACAAATTGATGCTTTGCCGATAGTAAAACAGTCAGATAAAGGTTATGAAGTAATTGGAAGGATTACAAAAACGAATATTACTAAGGCATTTGTTGCTTTAGGCGAAGAATAAAAGAGTAGGCTTGCAGAGGAGATGAGGAACAGGAATGAACTCGCCAATTATTTATGTCGTTTCCGATTCAGTAGGGGAAACGGCAGAATTAGTAACAAAGGCCGCAATCAGCCAGTTTAATGGCTCCGGAATGACGCTTAAACGTTTTCCTTATGTGGAAGACAAGGAGCATATTGAGGAAGTATTGTCCCTTGCTGCCTTGGATAAAGGGATGGTAGCTTTTACACTAGTGAAGCCGGAAATGCGCACCTATATGAAGGTGCAGGCAGAAAAAGAAGGGATTTTGGCTGTCGACCTCATTGGTCCAATCATTGATGAGATTCAAGCCTTTTCTGGAAAAACACCTTTGTTCGAACCTGGACTTGTTAGAAAACTCGACGAGGATTATTTCAAAAAAATCGAAGCAATTGAATTTGCAGTAAAATATGATGATGGCAGGGATCCTCGTGGTATATTGAAAGCAGATATTGTTTTAATAGGTGTGTCGAGAACGTCCAAAACCCCTTTATCCCAGTATTTAGCACATAAGCGTATAAAGGTTGCTAACGTTCCACTTGTTCCTGAGGTTGACCCGCCCGAAGAACTTTATAAAGTCCCAAAAGAACGATGCTTTGGACTAAAAATCAGTCCTGAAAAACTAAATCATATCAGAAGAGAACGTTTAATTTCTTTAGGCTTAAATGATCAAGCAAGCTATGCCAATATAGATCGGATTAAAGAGGAATTAACCTTTTTTGAACAGGTTGTCGGAAAAATCAATTGTCCTATTATTGATGTTACAAATAAAGCAGTTGAAGAAACGGCAAATGTGATTCTGAATTATATTTATAAAGGGAGAGCCTGACACATAATCTTCTGATTATGTGTTCTTTTTTATGAGAAAGATCATAGTCTTGCAAAATGAATAGTACATTCTATTTATTTTTAAAAAATTATTAACTTAAAATAAGAAAAAAGTTATGGCGAAATGACATTAAATATACTATAATAAAAAATTGTGATAAAAATGAATCTTTTAGGTTTAGACTTGCATGTGAACGAATAAACTATTTACTGTTAGATGTCAAGTGAACTAGTCCTTATTGTTCCAAAAAAATTCGACATATTTTTTTTCTATTTTGATGAGATAACAAATGCGTTGATCTGTCTAGTGTAAGCAATTCTTTGTAAAACTGTTCTATTATTGTTTCTTAGAGAAATTAAGGCATTAAAGAAGGAATATGCGGAATGATGTAGAATTTATAAAAATATAAACGGAGTTCCGACAATTTATACTGATGCGGATTCTTGCCCGCTGAAAACGGAAATTGTCGAAATTGTTTCTGCATTCAACACACAGATTCATTTATTGCTTCCTAAGATCATCATTTTAAAAGAAGAGCATACATATCCCAACTGGAAATATGTTGATTCTAGGAAGGTAACTTGAACAAAATTTCTAAAAGATAGAATGATAATTAAAAATTTGTCGAATTTTGAAGGAAATTAGTCGGTGCATGTTGAATACCTATAGTAAACTGGAGTTGTTTTTTCATGGCTGAACGTATTGCCGAAGATAAAATAAACGAAATTCGCCACGCTGTTGATATTGTTGAAATAATCAGTGATTATGTGCAATTAAAAAAACAGGGACGAAATTACTTCGGCTTATGCCCATTCCATGGAGAAAGTACCCCATCTTTTTCGGTATCACCTGATAAACAGATTTTCCATTGTTTTGGCTGTCATGCTGGAGGAAATGTTTTTTCTTTTTTAATGGACCTAGAAGGAATTTCGTTTCAAGAAGCAGCAATTAAATTAGCTGCAAAGGTAAATATTGATCTCGATATAGATATTAATATCCATCAACAAGAGAAAAAAGTTCCAAAAGAATTTCAAGCCATGAAAGATGCTCATGAGCTGTTACGTAAATTTTACCACCATTTGCTGGTAAATACAAAAGAAGGTCAGCATGCTCTAGAGTATCTATATGGGAGAGGTTTTAGTCAGGAATCGATTGATAAATTTCAAATTGGCTATTCCTTAGCATCATGGGATTTTGTCGTGAAATTTCTTTCAAAGAGAAATTTTATCCCAGAATGGATGGAAAAAGCCGGTCTAATTATTCAACGCGAAAGAGATGGAACGTATTTTGATCGTTTTAGAGATCGAATTATGTTTCCGATATTTGACCGTAACGGGAGTACGATTGCTTTTTCAGGGAGATCACTCGGGGGTGAAGACCCAAAATATTTAAACAGTCCCGAAACAGCAATCTTTAATAAAAGTAAAATCTTATATAATTATCATCAAGCGAAGTCCAGTATAAAAAAATTACAGTATGCTGTATTATTTGAAGGTTTTGCCGATGTAATTGCAGCAGATCGTGCCGGTATAGAAAATGGCATAGCCACAATGGGTACATCCTTAACGGATGAACATATTGCGTTATTACGTCAAAGCGTTCAATCGATTGTTATCTGCTATGATTCAGATAATGCTGGGGTTCAAGCTGCTTATCGTTCTGGAAATCTTTTGCAAGATGCGGGATTTGAATTAAAAGTAGCGATGATGCCTGATGGGATGGATCCAGACGAGTACATTAAAAAATATGGTCCGGAGAAATTCCGACATGAAGTAATTGATGCCAGCTTAACGTGGATGGGATTTAAATTTCTTTATTTTCGGAGAGGAAAAAACCTTCAGAATGAAGGAGATAGGCTGAACTATATCGAAGAAATAATTAAAGAAATAAGCAAATTACCTATGGCAGTCGAAAGAGATCATTACTTGCGGCAGCTGGCAGCCGAATTTTCACTTTCACTAGATGCTCTTAAGCAGCAGCAAAAGGAGTTTTATTTTGCTGAAAAAAGAAAATCGAAAGGGAAGAATGAGGATTATCAAAAGCCTGTTATCATTGCAAAACCAGCAAATGAATTAAAGCCTGCGTATTATACTGCAGAACGATATTTGATAGCGCATATGCTAAAGGACAGAGATTTAGCTTATAAAGTCCAAGAGCTGCTCGCGGGGAATATGTTTAATATTGATGAACATCAGGCAATACTAACATATCTAATCGAATTTTATGAAGACCATTTGGAACCTGATTCTGCAGCATTTTTAACCTATGTACAAGATGAAAATCTGAGAAGAATGGTTGCAAATATTGAAATGCAATCGATTAATGATGAATTAAACAATCAGGAATTATCAGATTATATCAAACAGGTGTTGAATTACAAAAAGTTGTTAAAGATAAAGGAAAAAGAGGAAGAACAAAAAGAGGCAGAGCGGCTAAAAGATTTTTTAAAGGCTGCAGGCATTGCAAACGAGATTATTCAATTACGTAAGTCATTATAGATTAATTTATTGTTTTTGATTCTGGAAGGAGGGTTTCCTATGGCTGCTGAAAAATCAGCACGGTCACAGGAGGTCGAAAATGAATTGACCTTAGAACAGGTGAAACACCAATTAACAGAGGTAGGAAAGAAAGTCGGTGTTCTTGCCTATGATGATATCGCTGAAAAAATGGGGCATTTTGATTTAGATTCTCATCAAATGGATGAATTCTATGAGTTTCTTGGTGACCAAGGAATCGAATTGGTTGGCGATAGTGAAGAGGAAGATCCGAGTATTAAGGATTTATCCAAGGAAGACGATGATGAGTTTGATTTAAACGATTTGAGTGTTCCACCAGGGGTTAAGATTAACGACCCTGTTCGTATGTACCTTAAAGAAATTGGCCGTGTTGACCTGCTCTCTGCTGAAGAGGAAATCGACTTGGCCCATCGTATTGAACAAGGGGATGAAGAAGCCAAGCGTCGTCTGGCTGAAGCAAACCTCCGACTTGTCGTAAGTATCGCAAAACGTTATGTAGGGCGAGGAATGCTATTTCTTGACTTGATCCAAGAAGGAAATATGGGTCTGATTAAAGCTGTTGAGAAATTTGATTATCGAAAGGGTTTCAAATTTAGTACGTATGCTACTTGGTGGATTCGCCAAGCAATTACCCGTGCAATTGCAGACCAGGCGCGAACAATCCGTATTCCAGTGCACATGGTTGAAACAATTAATAAACTTATTCGTGTTCAAAGGCAGCTGCTTCAAGACCTTGGGCGCGAACCAACACCGGAAGAAATTGCCGAAGATATGGATTTAACTCCGGATAAGGTTCGAGAAATCTTAAAAATTGCACAAGAACCTGTATCATTAGAAACACCAATTGGTGAAGAGGATGACTCACACCTTGGAGATTTCATTGAAGACCAAGATGCCACATCACCTTCTGAACATGCTGCTTATGAATTATTAAAAGAGCAGCTTGAAGATGTTCTTGACACGTTAACAGACCGTGAAGAAAACGTCCTTCGCCTGCGCTTTGGACTTGACGACGGCCGGACTCGAACTTTAGAGGAAGTCGGCAAGGTGTTTGGTGTAACCCGCGAGCGAATTCGTCAAATTGAAGCAAAAGCATTACGGAAACTGCGTCATCCTAGCCGCAGCAAACGCTTAAAGGATTTCTTAGAATAAATCGGATTTTACAAAATAGTTTATTCCATAAAGGAGTAAACTATTTTTTTGTTTCTTTATCCTGCTTTTTAATTATTTTACTGAATTGTCTCTCACTTTGCAAATGGTCTAATAAACTTTTTTTGGAAATTTGGTTTTTAAATAAAGGAATTTTTAAGCTAGTTGCTTCATATGATTGTGTTATTAAATTTAAATAAATATATTTAAATAGCGTTTTGTTTTAAGAAATTTTTAAATGTTGAGAATTTTATTCTAATCCTTTTATAATATAAATGTAAGCGTATACAAAGGCTCGAGGAGGATGGAAATGAATTTTGATTTAACGACTGAACAGGAAATGATCAAACGGACCATTCGTGAATTTGCCGAGGAAGAGGTGGCACCCGGTGCAATCGAGCGTGACAGAACAAAACAATTTCCTTTAGATATTTTTAAGAAATTAGCTGATATGGGGATGATGGGGCTTCCATTTCCGGAGGAATATGGCGGGGGCGGTGCAGATACGGTTAGCTTTGCGATTGTAGTAGAGGAATTAAGCCGATTCTGCGGTTCAACTGGGATTACATATTCTGCCCACATTTCTTTGGGCGGGGCACCATTATACTTGTTTGGGTCCGAAGAACAAAAGCAGAAATATCTAACCCCAATTTGTACCGGTGAATCATTTGGTGCATTCGGACTGACAGAACCAAATGCCGGGTCGGATGCCGGTGGGACAAAAACAACAGCTAAAGAAGTAAACGGTGAATACGTCATTAACGGGAATAAATGCTTTATTACAAATGCCAGCTATGCTAAATATTTAGCTTTGACAGCTATAACTGGGGAAAAGGACGGGAAGAAAGAGATTAGCGCTATTATTGTTCCAACTAATGCAATGGGCTTTTCGATATTTGATAATTATGAAAAAATGGGGCTGCATTCCTCTAATACAACAGAGCTGGTATTAGAGGATGTGAAAGTGCCGCTCGGAAACCTTTTAGGAAAGGCAGGGGAGGGGTTTAAACAATTTTTAATAACTCTTGACGGCGGTCGTATTGGAATCGGTGCAATGGCTGTAGGGATTGCTCAGGGAGCTTATGAGAAGGCTCTTATCTATGCTAAAGAGCGAAAACAGTTTGGAAGATCTATTTCATCTTTTCAGTCGATTCAATTTAAGCTCGCGGATATGGCGATGAAAATAGAATTAGCACGGAATATGGTTTATAAAGCGGCTTGGTTAAAAGATCAAGGAAGGGTTTTTTCTAAGGAAGCGGCCATGTGTAAACTATATGCCTCTGAAATTTGTATGGAGGTTACGAGTCAGGCAGTACAAATCCATGGAGGAAATGGCTATATGAAGGATTATCATGTGGAGAGAATGATGCGTGATGCCAAGCTGCTTGAAATTGGAGAAGGGACATCAGAAGTACAAAGAGTAGTGATTTCACGTTTAATAGGTTGTTAAAAAATTGAAAATGGGGAAGATAAGAGGAGACTAAACTTAAGTAATTTAGTCTCTTTTATCTTTTTTAAAAGATTATCGTAATAAAATAAGTTTAGGGCTTTTCCTTCTGTTGATTTTCAAGTAAAATAGAAGTTGTTTGTGGGATGATTTTTATTTAAATAACATGTTTACGTACATAAGGGAGGTTTTATCATGAAACGAAATCCGGTTATTCCTTTCATTCTCGTTATGGTATTTGGAATTGGACTAATCTTCATTTTGTCCTTCAAAGGTGTTGGCGATATGAAAGAAATGGCAAAGGATCAAGGTGAGGGTAAGGGTGCAGAAAAGACAGAAGTAGCTGCAACAAACCCAGAAGATATTTATAAATCTACTTGTATTGGTTGTCATGGCGATCAATATCAAGGCGGAGTAGGTCCTGCATTAAAAGGAATTGGCAGCAAGGTTTCAAAAGGCGAAATCAAAGATGTTATTCAAAATGGTAAAGGAAACATGCCGCCAGGTCTTGTAAAACCAGAACAAGCTGATGCAATGGCAGATTGGATTTCCAAACTTAAATAAGATCAAGCTAAATAGTGCCTTTGTGCTCTGTTTCTATTCAGTTTTACATGTAAAAAATATTTTACTACCCGAGGTCCTTTGCATCTGTAAAGGACCTTTTTTATAATAGAAGTAAAAAGAGTGGTGTATTTCTTGAATACTGATAAATTATCAGCCAGGCTGGCGAAAGTAGCACAATATGTCCCAAAAAATGCAAAAGTTGCGGATATCGGTTCAGATCATGCCTATTTACCCTGCTATCTGGCGAAAAACAAAGGAATAGCTTTTGCTATTGCTGGGGAAGTAGCAGCTGGCCCGTTCCAATCTGCTGTACGGAATGTTTCGGCAGAAGGGTTATCAGAAACTATTTCTGTCCGTTTAGGTGACGGACTTGAAGTTGTGCGGCCTGGAGAGGTTGACTGTATAACAATTTCCGGAATGGGCGGAGCCTTAATCGCAAGTATTTTAGAGAACGGTAAGGATAAGCTGGGCTCGGTAAAAAGACTGATTTTACAACCAAATATTAGTGCTGTTTCAATACGAAAGTGGTTTTTGGATAACGGCTGGATGCTGACAGCAGAAGAGATCCTTGAAGAAGATGGAAAAATTTATGAGGTGTTAGTCGGTGAAAAAGGCGAATCGCCATTGATGCCGTATGATTCTGATATTGAAGCTGGTTTATTGTTAGGCCCATATCTTGTAAAAGAGCAAAATGCTGTTTTTAAAAAAAAGTGGCTCCATGAAAAGAAAAACTGGGAGCGTATTTATCAACAGCTTGAAAACGCGGCTGAGACGACTGATGCCATGGAAAAAAAGCAAGAACTAATACATAAAATGCAATTAGTAGGGGAGGTTCTTAAAGTTGAAAATACCTAACGGTCATGAAGTCATTCAATTATTTGAACAGTTTGCACCAAAAGGATTGGCAATGGAAGGGGATAAAATCGGCCTGCAGATTGGACGCTTAAACAAGAAGATCGAGCGGGTAATGATTGCACTTGATGTTCTTGAAAATGTCATCGATGAAGCGATTGAAAAAGATGTTCAGTTAATCATTGCCCACCATCCGCCGATTTTCCGGCCGTTAAAAAATATTGTCACGGACACGACGCAGGGACGGATGATTGAAAAATTGTTAAAACATGATATTGCGGTTTACGCTGCCCATACAAATCTTGATGTGGCTAAAGGCGGAGTGAACGATTGGCTGGCTGAAGCATTGGGGCTCGAAGGTGCTGAAGTATTGGTGCCAACATATGATACAAAGCTTAAGAAACTGGTTGTTTTTGTACCTGCCAGCCATGCTAATCAAATTCGACAAGTTCTAGGGGATGCAGGGGCTGGATTTATCGGCGGTTACAGCCATTGCTCGTTCACTGCAGAGGGTACAGGCAGGTTTATGCCTGGGGAAGAAACAAACCCTTATATCGGGAAGTCTGGAGAGCTGGAGGCAGTGGATGAGGTTCGGATTGAAACAATTGTGCCTGAACCGTTGTTGAAAAAAACACTATCCTTAATGATCAAAGCCCACCCGTACGAAGAGGTAGCCTATGATATCTATCCTATAGATAATAAAGGAGAAGTCTTAGGACTAGGCAGAATTGGAAAAATTGCTGAAATGACTTTAGCGGAGTTTGCTGAGAAGGTAAAAACAGACCTAGAGGTAGACAGAGTCCGTGTTGTTGGCGATTTAACAGCAAAGATTAAAAAGGTGGCGGTGTTAGGAGGAGACGGCAACAAGTATTTCAGCACTGCTAAAATTAAGGGAGCAGATGTGTATGTAACAGGTGATATTTATTATCACACTGCACATGACGCAATGATGCAAGGCTTAAATATTGTTGACCCGGGCCACAATGTTGAAAAGGTCATGAAGAAGGGGTTAACGAAAACATTGCAGAATATGTGTAGGAATGCAGGGTATGAAATAGAAATTTTCCCTTCCGAAGCAGAGACAAATCCGTTTCAATTTATATAAAAAGAGGGTGTGTCCCAAAAGTAGATAACTTTTAGGGACATTCCCTCTTTTGTTTATGTACTCTAAAATTGGTCTGTTGATTTCCGCTCCAATCAACAGAGTGGAAAAAATAAGTCATTATTCTTTGTACAAAAAAATAAGAAAATCATCCCATTTGGTATAATGAAGTTACCACACCACATTAACTAAAAGGAATGATTTTCTTATGTACATGAATATACCACGACCGGCCAATTAGTTCTACCTATGGATATTGAAGTCTTGATCCCCGAACACCATCTTTGCCGAATCGTTGACTTGGCTGTTGAAAAGATGAATCCAAACATCCTTAGCTCTCTTCATCCAGGTGGAGGCCGTCCTCCCTACCATCCCAAAATGATGTTAAAAGTGGTCCTCTATTCCTATATCAATCGTATTGATTCATCTCGCCAAATGGCAAAACAACTGCGTGAAAAAATTTATTTTATGTGGCTATCTGGCAGCCAAACTCCAGATTTTCGTACAATAAATCGTTTCCGTTCTAAACGTATTAAGGACGTTACTTACGAGACGTTTTTTTCCCTTGTCGATTTACTTTGCTAAGAAGTGCTCGTAAAACTCGAAGATTACTTTTTCGATGGAACCAAAATTTAAGCCAATGCCAATAAATATA
>NZ_BNDS01000002.1:0-70224 GCF_014656545.1 Neobacillus kokaensis | reverse complement strand
TGTTGCCCATAATTTAATGAAGTGGGAATCAATAACTAAAAATCAGTTAAAGGTAGCAGAAGAATAAGGGAAAAATAAGGGAGGATTTCCCCCTGGGGGGAGTAAATCTTTAAAATCTAAAAATAAAATGGATGAAAAAGGAAAATGACTCAAAAGAGTCGTTATTCAACGACCTTTTGAGTCAGCATCTTTACCTTTTGATTCTTTCTTTATGCTTGCATGATTTTATCCAGGAGGTCTTCATCAAACTGCTGGCTGCGAAACATGGAAATCTCAAATTGGTATGGAGCTTTTTTATTATTCTTATCTTCTCCGACAAATGGTGTTTCAAGGATTTTTGGTACCTCTGTTAATTGTGGATGATGGACAATATAGTTCAGCGCTTTAAACCCGATATGTCCAAATCCAATGTTTTCATGACGGTCCTTGCGCATCCCGATTGCATTCTTGCTGTCGTTGATATGAAGTACTTTAAGCTTGTCCAAACCAATAAGTTTGTCAAACTCTGTTAATACACCATCAAAATCTTCTGTGATATTGTAGCCTGCATCATGTGTATGACAAGTATCAAAGCACACTGACAATTTATCGTTATAATTTACGCCATCCATAATCATAGCAAGTTCCTCAAATGATTTTCCGCACTCGGAACCTTTACCTGCCATTGTTTCCAAGGCAATTTGAACTTGTTCTTTACCAGTTAAAACTTCATTAAGACCTTCCACAATTTTCTTTATTCCCGCTTCTGTGCCGGCTCCTACATGTGCACCAGGATGAAGGACGATTTGTTTAGCCCCGATTGCCTCAGTTCGATCAATTTCTTGACGCAAAAAACGAACGCCTAATTCGAACGTATCCGGATTAGTGGTATTCCCGATATTGATAATGTAAGGGGCATGGACAATTATTTCGTCAATTCCATGCTCCGCCATATGTTTTCTGCCCGCCTCAATATTTAAGTCTTCAATTTTCTTTCTTCTTGTATTCTGCGGAGCGCCGGTATAAATCATAAAGGTATTTGCTCCGTAGGAAACAGCTTCTTTACTTGAAGCAAGAAGCATTTCTTTGCCGCTCATTGAAACATGCGATCCTATTTTTAACATCCCATACCTCTCCAATCTAAATTATCTCTTTTTCTGATTCAATTTCCGCTGGCGTTTTTTGATTTTATCCATCTCGGCTTGCATTTTCTTTTTATAGCCCGGTTTTACCTTTTGCGGTTTTTTAACAATGGACTTAGCAAGTAAAGCTGCCTCATCCGCTTGCCTAACCCGTGTTTTTCGGCGGTTTCGATCTTCTAGATTAATAAAATCCCCATTTTTCAAATCAACATTTTGAAATTGAATCCCCATTTTTTCTAGGCGGATTAAGGCATCTTCATCAGATAAATCATAAATGGTTAAGGCGATGCCAGCACTTCCCGCCCTCGCAGTCCGTCCAACCCGATGAACATAAAAGTCTAAATCTGAAGGAAGTTCAAAGTTTATTACGTGGCTTACTCCTTCAATATCAATACCTCTTGAAGCAAGGTCTGTCGCCACAATATATTGGAATTCTAAATCTTGAATCTGTTTCATCATTTTTTTACGTTCTCTCGGGGTTAAATCACCGTGTACACGCCCTACCTTTAAACCCTTTTCACTTAAATAGTTCGCCACTTCTTCCGCCATTTTCTTTGTGTTTGTAAACACGATGGCTAAATAGGGATTATAGGCGAGAAGTGAATCATGAACAAGTTCTTTTTTATCGCGATGTCTTGATGGTAAAAGAAAATGATCCAATTTTTCCGCTGTTTTTCTTTTTGGTTCAATCTGAATTACTTTGGGGTTTTCCATGTATTTCTTTAAAAACGGCTTCAGCTTTTCCGGAATCGTAGCAGAGAAAACAAGCATTTGCAGATTTTCAGGCATTTTCGACGCTACTTTATCAACATCCTCAATAAAGCCCATATCAAGCATCATATCCGCTTCATCGACTACAAGAATCTGTGAAGTGTGGACAAATAGGGCTTGTTCCGCAGTTAGGTCATTAACTCGTCCGGGTGTTCCGACGACAATATGCGGCTGAACCTTCAGCTTGTCAATTGTCCGCTGTTTATCTGTTCCACCGATAAATAATTTAGTCATTATGGACTGTTCTGGTGCAGCATGTTCAGTTATTTTTACGATTTGTTGATATATTTGCGTTGCAAGCTCTCTTGTTGGTGCTGTGATGACAGCTTGAACTTCCCTTCGTTCCGGATTTATTTTTTCAAGGATTGGAAGAACATAAGCAAGTGTTTTCCCTGTTCCTGTTTGTGACTGTCCTATCGCACTCTCCCCACTTAAAACGAGAGGAATCATTCGCTCCTGTATTTCTGTAGGCTCGAAAAAGCCGAACCCTTGAATAGCATTCATAATAAATGGCTGAAACTTAAAACGTTCAAATCGATTGTCTTTCATCTAATTGCTCCTTATTTAAACGGATAGAATTTACGTATGAAAAAAACTTTCACTTTTCTTTCATCATGTAATTATAGTAAAGTTTCGTATAAATCTCCAGCTAACATGCATTATATTATCATCTTTTACTGCTTTTAAATTTTTAAACCGTTTTTTATACTGCTTCTGTGTAGAACACCTAAACATATTTAGGGTGGATGCATACTTTAAAACAAGGATAAAAATGTCATTTTCGTGTTTTTGGCAGGTAAAGTCTAATTCGCTTGTTTTCCTGTAAAGAACGAAATGACTGAAAGGAGGATTAATATGCTGCCAGGACCAAGAATGCCGATGCAAGGAGGAATGGGACCCGGATTATTTAGTGGAAGAAATCCAATGGGACCCGGACTTAATTTATTTGGAGGCGGTCGACCGCCCATGATGGGACCACAAGGGAATCCCTTCGGCGGCTTAATGGGTGGAGGTGCTCCACAAATGGGCCGTAGCGGTGGCGGATTGCTTTCTAGACTTTTAGGAAGAGGCGCTGGTGCAGGCGGATCTGGAGGATTTATGGGGCCAATGCAAGGAGCCGGGGGGATGATGGGCAGCGCTGGAAGAGCCGCCGGAGGTGGTGGTTTACTTCAGTCCCTATCCGGGTCAGGAGGCGGCGGCCTAGCAGGTTTCCTAAATAATACCCAGCAGGTAATCAAAACAGCGCAAACCATTGGCCCAATGGTTCAACAATATGGACCGTTAATTAGAAATCTGCCTGCCCTTTGGAAACTTTACAAGGGATTTAAAGACTCCCCAGATACTAAAGAAGAATCAACTGCTACAGCCAGCATCGAGTCATCCGATACGATTCAAAAGGAAAACACGACTTCAAAAACTTCTGTCAGGAGAACGAATCGAAAAGCCAGCCGGCAGACCAGAACAACAACCGGCCGCGAGCAGTCAAATTCAACCAGGGAATCTACAAGACAGAAAGGATCATCACTGCCAAAATTATATATATAACCTTAAGGTGTCAGGCACCATGTGAAAAATTTACATGGTGCCTGACACCTTCTTTGTTTTGCAGGAAAAAATGTATCTTTGTATTATTTCTATTAGTTATATATAATAAACATATAATCTATTAAATTAACCTTTCAGGGGGTTTAAATAATGCAGATCATTAAAATTTCACCGCGTGGTTATTGTTATGGTGTTGTTGATGCTATGGTGATTGCCAGAAATGCGGCTTTAGATAAAACATTGCCCAGGCCTATCTACATTTTAGGCATGATTGTTCACAATAAACATGTGACCGATGCTTTTGAGGAAGAAGGAATTATCACTCTTGATGGAAATAATCGTAAAGAAATTTTAGAAAAGGTAAATAACGGTACAGTTATTTTTACCGCACACGGAATCTCTCCAGAAGTCAGGGAACTAGCCAAGAAGAAAGGACTCGTCACCTTGGATGCAACATGCCCAGATGTGACAAGGACACATGACTTGATTGCCGAGAAAGCCAAAGAAGGCTACTACACAATTTATATCGGTAAAAAAGGGCATCCAGAACCTGAAGGGGCCCTTGGTGTGGCACCAGGGATGGTCTATTTAGTTCAAACTCCTGAAGATGTTGAAGCGTTGGATTTACAGCATGACAAATTGATTGTTACAAATCAAACGACAATGAGTCAATGGGATGTCCGCGAAACGATGGAAAAGGTGAAAGAAAAATATCCTCATGCAGAGGTGCATAATGAAATCTGCCACGCTACGCAAATTCGTCAGGAGGCAGTGGCAGAACAGGCGCCTGAGGCAGATGTAACGATCGTGGTAGGCGACCCGAAAAGTAACAACTCCAATCGCCTTGCCCAAGTATCTGAGGAAATTGCGGGAACTAAGGCCTACAGGATTGCGGATATTTCGGAATTGGAGATTGATTGGATTAAGAATGCAAAAGCGGTGGCTGTAACTGCAGGTGCCTCCACACCGACTCCGATTACAAAGGAAGTTATAACATTCTTGGAACAATTTGATCCAAACAATGAAGCAACTTGGGAAAGACGAAAAAATGTCCCATTAGCGAAAATTCTTCCAAAGGTAAAGAAAAATTAGCTCCAAACTCTATAAGTAGAACATAAAAAATGCACAAGAGTTTTCACAATCGAAGCTCTTGTGCATTTTATTATTATGCATTATTAATTTTTCACCAATTCCATAAATAATTTATTTACCTCTCGTGCAGTTTGCGGGCCGGCAGATTTGGCAATTTCTCTAATTAATTTAGAACGCTCCTGGTCATTAAAAATATTAATATTTTTTCCTCTTAAGTATTCAGCAATTTTCTTAGCCTGACTTTTGTTTACGATAATGTTAAATTGTTTAGCATACTTTAATAGTTCATCAGCAGTGATTGTATTAATTTTATGATTAATAATACTTTCGAAAATTTTCACCTTGATCACTCCTCCATGATAATTTATGAAGAAATGGAAGGAGTGTGACAATTGATTTGAACGGTAGAATTGCTTACTTTACAATCAGAAGGAGCTATTGTATACTACTTTAAGTTAAATCGGAATGATTCTTAAATTAAAGGTGAGAGTGCAAGATATGCAATCTATAATTGACATAAACCATTTATTTTACCGCTACGAAAAGGAACTTGTCCTTGATGATATCAACTTATCAATTCCTGAAGGGTCTTTTTTAGCGATTGTTGGTCCAAATGGGTCAGGTAAATCGACATTACTTAAGCTCATTTTAGGTCTGTTAAAACCTCAAAAAGGAACAATTGTGCTTTTTGGCCAGGACATCAGTAAATTTAAAGATTGGCAAAAGATTGGTTATGTTTCACAGAAGGCCAATTCCTTTAATACTGGTTTTCCGGCCACAGTCTTTGAAGTGGTGGCAAGCGGCTTAACAAAGCGAATCGGTATGTTTAAATTTTTTAAAAAGGAACATGCGGCTGCTGTAAACGCAGCATTAGAAGCTGTGGGCATGGAGCAATTTCGCTGCCGGAATATCGGTGAACTCTCGGGTGGCCAGCAGCAAAGGGTGTTTATCGCCCGCGCCCTTGTCAGTGATCCCAAGCTGTTAATTCTAGATGAACCGACAGTTGGAGTAGATGCTGAAAACGTTAATGCTTTTTATCAAATGCTGTGTGACTTAAATACAAATCGAGGGATTACCCTGCTCCTTGTGACACATGATATTGGGACAATTTCGGATAAGGTATCACATGTTGCCTGCTTAAATAAGCATTTGCACTTCCATGGTGAAACAACTGAATTCGAACAGATGAGAATGGAAGAGTTGTCAAAAACCTATGGTCACGATATACACCTGCTTTCACATCAACATGAACACGGGGGTGTTTTAAAGTGATTCAAGGGATTTTTCATTATGAGTTTTTGCAAAACGCCTTCTTGACAGGGATCTTAATTGGTTTTCTTGCTCCATTATTAGGCGTCTTCATCGTTGTCAGGAGATTGTCATTGATAGCCGATGCCCTTAGCCATGTTACTTTAGCAGGGATAGCAGCAAGCCTTTTAATTGAAAGAAAGTTTGCGGTGCTGGCCGGTTTAAATCCGCTTTACTTAGGTATGGTATTTTCGGTCGGCGGTTCATTATTTATTGAGAAGCTTAGAAGTGTCTACAAGCATTATCAGGAGCTGGCTATTCCTATTATTCTGTCCAGCGGGATCGGATTAGGAGTTATTTTTATCTCGCTGGCCAACGGTTTTAATACGGATTTGTTTAGCTATTTATTTGGCAGTGTGACAGCAGTTAGCAGAACCGATTTAGTCGTTATTTTTATTATTAGTGTTGTTGTTGTTGCATTGATTTTACTCTTATATAAAGAATTGTTTATTTTATCTTTTGATGAAGAGCACGCAAAAGCTTCGGGGATCCCTGCTAAAACGATTCATTTTATTTTTATTGTGATGGTAGCACTGGTGATAGCTGCTTCAATGAGAATTGTCGGTATTTTATTAGTATCGTCCTTGATGACCCTTCCTGTTGCAGCAAGTATCCGCATTGCCAAGGGATTTAAGCAGACTATTCTTTTCTCCGTCCTATTTGGGGAAATCTCAGTGCTTGGCGGGTTATTTTCAGCCTATTATTTAGATTTGGCTCCTGGTGGTACGATTGTCATAATTGCTGTATTGATTTTAATATTGACGATTTTTTCTAAAAAATGGATGATAAAAAGGCATGTGCAAAAGGAGATCGGGTTCCATGAACGTTCATGAGGCGATTCAATATTTAAAGGAAAATGGCTTTAAGCAAACTGGTAAAAGAGAAGACATGCTGCAAGTGTTTGCTGACAGTGATAAATATTTAACAGCGAAGGATGTTTTTGAGCAGTTAAAAGATGAGTATCCTGGGTTGAGCTTTGATACGATTTATCGCAATCTTGCTCTGTTTGTTAATATGGGGATTTTGGAGATGACGGAATTATCTGGGGAAAAACATTTTCGCTTTACCTGTACGGTTCATCAGCACCATCATCACTTTATCTGTTTATCATGCGGCAAAACAAAAGAAATTGAAACTTGCCCAATGGACGAATTAATTGAAAATTTAAAGGGATATGAAGTTTCGGGGCATAAATTTGAAATTTACGGAAGATGTCCCGAATGTACACAATAAAAAAACAGCTTGCGACTGCAAGCTGTTTTTTTATCTATGAAAAAGCTATCTGATATGGATTCTTCTGCTGAATTAACCAATTCTCAACCCACTTTAATGCTTCGTTCCAATTATTCACACGAATGACACCATTAGGAATTGGATCTTGGTTATAGGGAGTATCAAATAGTACGACAGGGATATGGCATTCCTCATGAATTGCGACGGCATTATCATGCTTATCCTCGAAAAAGATGTCGATATTGTGTTTCTTTGCCGTTTCTATTTTGTCATGTGAACCAATTAGTTCAATATGATCAAACGTCAAGCCATGGTCAATAAACCATTTTTCTGTAACCTCCAGTAAATGAGGGCCGCGGGCGCTGATGAAAAATAATTCATGCACGTTTTTCCATTTATTTAAAGCCTTCTTAGCTCCCGCTGCAATAGGTGAGCCTTGATAGATTATAGGTTCATTTTCCGAGAACCAGCTGGCAAACACATCGCTCGAAACATTGACGAATGGTGTTAAATCATATTGATTTATTTCTTCGTAGGTAATATTCATGTTAAATGCTTTATTAATAAAAGGAATAAGGGATGTTGGGCATGTAACCGTCCCATCTATGTCGATTCCAAATCTTTTTTTCATTATATGCTCCACCTTCAATGCTTTACGTTACTTTTAATTTTACCAAAGAAAAATGAATGATAAAGATAATTTTTTATAAAAATTTGTCGAAAAATGAAATAACTAACTATTTTAGTCAAACATTGACATAGTAAAAGGACTCGTTTGGTAAACAATAATAAATGCTCCTATTACTGAAAGCGAGGGATGCTAATTGGCAGATGAACGAGATACAAACGTGCAAGAAGCTTTCAAGGGTTCCTCGATTGGTGAGGGAATACCAAGTTATCCTTCTGATATGAGGGAGGAAGTTGCTTCTCATAACAATCTACCTGTACCAGCTCAAACCTCAAGCTTTAATGAAGAGACAGCCACGGAAATAGGTGCCTCGGTTCCACTTAGGGTTTCACTTAAGAAGGATGATGATGTACCGCAAAGAGGTGAGGCTGTTCCGATTCGGTCAAGGGATTATCAGGAAGAAACGGCTGCTGAGATTGCGGCTCCAGTTCCGGTATTCCGTGAAAGAGAGCGAGACGTCAACAGGGAAAGAGCTGCAGGCGGTGCAGGTTTAGGGACGGTTGCTTTAGCATTATCAATATTATCGCTGTTTGTATTGCCGATTCTTTTTGGTGCCGCTGGAATTGTACTTGGATTTGTGGCAAGAAAGAGAGGTGCCGAAGGACTTGGCGCTTGGGCAATTGGTATTGGAGCGGTATCGATTATTGTCGGTATCTTTATTCTTCCATTTTTCTAAAATTGGCCATATAATCATGGCTAAAAGAAAACCCGGTAGTTCTTACCGGGTTTTTTACATTTATTTAGATACCTTTTCTTCCTCTGCTTTTTTCTGAAAATATTCTTCTGCAATCTTGTCAATTTCTTTTTTCAATTCTTCAACCATTTGTGCTTCTGGTACTTTACGAACGATCTCGCCTTTTCTAAATAACAGGCCTTCACCTCGGGCACCGGCGATGCCGATATCAGCTTCACGTGCTTCACCAGGTCCGTTAACGGCACAGCCGAGAACTGAAACTTTAATTGGTGCTTTAATATTTGAGATATATTCTTCGACTTCATTGGCAATGCTGATGAGATCGATTTCGATCCTTCCGCATGTTGGACAGGAAATCAATGTTGCTGCGTTTGATGAAAGATGGAATACTTTTAATAGTTCCCGTGCTACTTTCACCTCTTCCACTGGATCTGCACTTAAGGAGACACGAAGCGTATTTCCAATTCCTTTACTAATGATAGCTCCAAGGCCTGCAGCACTTTTAACTGTGCCGGAGAATAATGTTCCTGATTCCGTAATCCCTAAATGCAGCGGATAATCAAATGCTTGAGCTGCTTTTTCATATGCTTCAATGGCAAGATTAACATCAGATGCCTTCATTGAAACAATAATGTCGTGAAAATCTAAGTCCTCAAGAATTTTGATATGATGAAGGGCGCTTTCTACCATTCCATCAGCGGTTGGATAACCGTACTTATCGAGGATTCTTTTTTCTAATGAACCAGCATTCACACCGATTCGAATTGGAATACCGCGTTCTTTAGCAGCTTTAACGACAGCTTCTACTTTTTCCCGTCTGCCGATATTGCCGGGGTTAATTCTGATTTTATCTGCACCGCCCTCTATTGCCTTGAGAGCTAACTTGTAATCGAAGTGAATATCAACGACAAGCGGAATATTGATCCGTTTTTTGATATCAGCAATGGCATTTGCGGCACGCTCATCCGGACATGCAACACGAACAATTTGGCAGCCTGCATCTTCTAACCGTTTAATCTCGGCAACTGTTGCCTCGACATCATGTGTCTTGGTTGTTGTCATGCTTTGAATAATTATTTCATTATTCCCGCCGATTGTTAAATTGCCAACTTTAATCGGACGGGTTTTAGTACGATGTATAATTTCACCCACGTGTAATTCGCCCCTTTAAATGATTTCAATAAGCAGGGATAAAAACAAATCAATGATATTGTATCAATGTTCCTCTATTTTTGACAAGAATAAGGTTTCCTCATCTTAGTTTCCCGTAATCCGGAAAATGATATGTAGAACCTATTTGAATTTTTTCCGGGGATTTCCCAGGGTTTAAAATTTTGAAGTCGTTGATTAAATCGGTAATAGAGACCGGTAGTGATTTGCCTAGCTCGTGCTCAACTATGGAAATAACAGTTTGTCCTGGCTTAACTGTAGCTTGAAAAGAAGGTAAGTCAACTGTAGGTTTTTGAATAGTTGTTTTAACTGCTTCTTCCTGGGTTACCGCGGAGGAGGGCAGGGTGCCGACGGTTAAATCGAAATAAATAACGTAAATGACTAATACAGCGAATAGGATTCCAACTAAATTCTTCATCGGACAGGCCTCCATAAGTGAATTTGTACATACGTATGCTTGTCCGTGTATAAATAGAACAAAAAAAAGCAGCTTAAGGCTACTCTAATTGTAGAGACAGGGTATTTTTCTCGGCTGTTTTTCATTTTATCAGAACATAATATGTATTTATTAAAAGATTGTCCCTGCTAACTGGCCCGTTGAAAGGCCTATATTTTAATAAGATTATAGTAAATTAACGCGGCGAATTGTTAAAGAAATTATATAAAATAAAAGGCTATCGAAAGTTTTTCGACAGCCTGAGCAGCTTAAGCTGCTTTTTTAGGTCTTGGAATTTCTTTAATTGCTAATAGTAAAACGATAATGGCGACAAACCAGTTGATGAAGAAGGTATTAGGAACTGTTGTCTTTAGCGCTGCCATAATAGTGAAAAATAAAGTCGGAAGTGTTTCACTATAGGCTGCCATTCTCCACAAATGGCGGTAGGTAAGCTTTCTTCCGGCTAAGTTTTTTAATGCTAAACCAATAAGGGCAAGAATGGAAACTTCAATAAAGCTTGATGCGCTTGAAAATAAATAAATGAAAATCGAAATAACCGGTATGATGATTCCCTTTAAGCCACTGATACTATCAATTAAATTAAGAAGTTCATTATTATTGATGTTCAGTCCTTCCATCATCGAATATGCATAAGTTTCACTTTGCCCGCCGGCTGCTAAGACAAATTCATCCTTTAATAGTCCAAAGGCATTTCCTTCATTAGCAACATCTTCTGAGGAAATAGTTCCTGTAGGATCGAGAAAAAAGGTAAAACCTTCGTTATTAATGGTAACCGGCACTTCTGTCTTTGCTGATAATTGACCATTTTTAATAGAAAAATCAGGAGCTTCCTCTTGAATAAAAGCTTTTGCAGAATCAAGTCCAGTAGATAATGCTGAGCTTAAATAAACAATGGAAGGTAAAACTGATATAAAAGTTAAGAGGAAAACATAAAGGATGGTTTTCCCAATTCCTTGAAAACGAAATAAGGCAATATCCCTTGGGGAATAGATACTTTTGACTAGCTGCTTAAAAATATTCATAAAGACCACCTTAAAATAGATTCACCATTCTATTTTAGCCTTTGTCCAGATGATATACAAGAATGAGCTCAAACGAGTAACCGCCGTCCTACTGAAGGCGGCGGTTAACATTAATTAATTCCACAAATTTCGTATGAGCAGTTTTGACAATCGACTGCTTCTTTCAAATATCCCAGGTTGTTGATTGTGAATTTTTGGTTTTCATAGGTAATCACACCTATTTCCCGTAAATCTTTTAACGAACGCTGGACGACTTCTCTTGTCCCATAGGTTAAATTGGCTAATTCCTGGTGTGTTAAAGGCAAATCAATAAGAATTCCATCCTTGGTCATGACTCCATATGAATTACATAAGCGGATTAGAATCGAATATAGGCTGCCTTTTTTACCATTCATAATCAAGTCTTGGCATTTCATTTGTGCTTTTAGGTAGCCAGTGCTTAACCAGGAAACAAGCGCATTCATGGCTTCTGTATCTGTTAACACATAGTCTTCAAACAACTCTCTTTTTATCATTAGAAGTTCGCAATCTGTCAGCGTTTTTGCATAAAATTGATAATGAGGATTTGCTTTAAATAATGGATATTCAATAATTACTTCTTGTTCATTTAATAATTTTAGGATAAACTCTTTTCCCCGTAAATGAACCCTTCCAAGGGCAATGCTTCCGGTTATTAACAGGTAAATATATTGAACGGAATCTTTCTCCTGAAACAGGACTGAACCTGCTTTTACCTTTTGAACAGGAGCGATTTTTTTGAAAAATTGCAGCAATAAATGATTAATAGAATAGCTGGTTTCATCCATCTGTGTCACTCCTCTAGTACCTTTGTAACTTGATTAAAAGAAATTGCTATTATATTGTCAATATGGATATTACATAAAATGGAAACTGTTTCTCGGACATATAACAAAAAGTACAGATAGCATGCAGTTTAGATCAATCATGACAATTTTTCGAAAGATGAATTAACCGAATAAATTCTGGGGTTATGGATATTTTAAATATGGTGAAACAAAGCTTTTTATTTGAATCTCATGGTTAACTTTGGTATCTTAAAAGTAACGCTTTAGAAGAATTCTTAAATCATAATTCTTTTAAGATGACGGCTAAAGCCAAAAAATATATTACATAGGAGGAATTATCCATGGCATTTGAATTACCAAAATTACCTTATGCAGAAGATGCACTAGAACCACACATTGATAAAGAAACAATGAACATTCACCACACAAGACATCACAACACATATGTGACTAATTTAAACAATGCCCTAGCTGGTAATGAAGAATTGCTTTCTAAATCAGTTGAAGAAGTTATTTCTAATTTAGATGCAGTTCCTGAAGCAGCTCGCACTGCAGTTCGTAACAACGGCGGCGGTCATGCTAACCACTCATTGTTCTGGACAATTCTTTCTCCAAATGGCGGAGGCGCACCGAGTGGTGAACTAGCTGATGCGATTAACAGCAAATTTGGCAGCTTCGAAAACTTCAAAGATGAGTTTACAAAGGCAGCTACAACTCGTTTCGGTTCCGGCTGGGCTTGGCTTGCTGTAAACAACGGCGAATTAGAAGTAACAAGCACTCCAAACCAAGATAATCCTTTGATGGAAGGTAAAACTCCAATCCTTGGTCTTGATGTGTGGGAGCATGCTTACTATTTAAAATATCAAAACAAACGCCCTGACTACATTGGCGCATTCTGGAATGTAGTAAACTGGGATGAAGTTGCTAAACTTTACAGCGCAGCAAAATAATTTAATCCTTAAATAAAAAAGGCAGCCTCGGCTGTCTTTTTTTATTTCCCTTAAATGTGAATAAGAACAATGGCCTTGTTGAAAACTACCTGTTAAGAAAAAGGGGAGTTTTTGATGGCAAAAAAGTTTAAATTTCTAGGTGATGTCGAGTTAACAAAAGACTTATCATTATTACTATTTATCGGTGGTTTATATTCACTAAGTGTGGCACTGTCGAATACATTTGTGAACATTTACTTATGGAAACAAACGGGCAAGTATTCGGACCTGGCTCTGTATAATTTGGCAGTTGTTGTGCTGCAGCCTTTAACCTTTATTTTGGCAGGGCGGTGGGCAAAAAAAATTGACCGGGTTATTGTTCTAAGAATTGGTGTTATATTTTTGGCGCTTTTTTATCTTTCTGTACTAATAACTGGTACAAGGGCAGCGGATTTTTTACTAGTTCTAGGCGGCCTTCTAGGAATAGGTTACGGCTTTTATTGGCTTGCTTACAATGTGTTAACCTTTGAAATTACGGAACCGGAAACTAGGGATTTTTTTAACGGGTTTTTGGGAATTTTATCTTCCTTTGGAGGAATGATTGGCCCTATAGCCGCCGGAATTATCATTACAAGATTCGAGAAGTTTACCGGTTATACGATTGTATTTGGTTTATCCTTATCACTATTTGCATTAGCCGTTTTCTTGAGCTTTTCGTTGAAGCCGCGGCCGGCACATGGAGATTACTGTTTTATAAGAATCTTTGAAGAAAGAAAACAAAATAAAAATTGGCGTCTTGTTACAAACGCCCACTTCTTTCAAGGATTAAGAGAAGGAACGTTTCTATTTGTTATCTCAGTATTTGTTTATATATCCACGGGCAGCGAAATGGCCCTAGGTACATACGGGCTGTTGAATTCGGGAATCTCATTTATTGCTTACTTTCTCGCCTCGAGACTTATTAAAAAGAATTTCCGTAAAAAGGCGATTCTCATTGGCGGAATACTGCTTTATGCCGCTGTCATTTTAATTGTCTGGGAAGTTACCTATGCAAAATTATTAATTTATGCAGGTATTATTGCCATTGCCTATCCGCTTCTCCTCGTTCCTTATATTTCAACTACATATGATGTGATCGGTTTAGGGTGGAAGGCAGCTGAGATGAGAATTGAATACATCGTTGTCCGTGAGATTTTCTTGAATATTGGCAGGGTGGTATCAATTCTTGCTTTTCTTGTAGCGATCACTTTATTCAATGAAGAAAAAAGTATACCCATCCTGTTGTTAGTTTTGGGCGCTGGACATACAATCATTTATTTTTTCATGAAACGAATTTCTTTACCTATACCAACGCGATGAGTTAAAAGAGCTCATCGCTATTTTCTTTATTCTCCTATTATAAAAAAATTGGCAAGGGTTCTTCATAGAAAAAAGCTGCTTAATCAGCTAAAATAGAACATGGTTATGAAAATGCTTTGAAAAGGATGTGTTGATCAACATTGAATAAAAAGAAAAAAAAGAAAAAGTCACATGTTCCTTTTCGCTTGAACATGTTATTCTTTGTTGTGTTTTTATTGTTTTCCATATTAATTCTTCGTCTTGGTGAGATACAGATTGTATTTGGTGATGATTTTAAACGGGAAATTGAGCGGACGGAAGATATTACTGTCAGCAATCCAGTACCGCGTGGAAAAATGTTTGACCGTAGTGGTAAAGTTATAGTGGATAATACCCCGTTGAACGCGATTACCTATACAAAATATCAAAATACAAGTCAAACGGAAATGGTGAAGACAGCAGAGAAACTTGCCAAAATCATGGATGTTGACACTAAAAAAGTTAGAGACCGCGATAAAAAAGACTATTGGATCATAAAAAATCCTGAGCAAGCAAAGGAGCTAATCACGGAAAAAGAATGGTCTTTATATGACAATAAAAAATGGGATTATAAGAAAATCTATAATTTGCAGCTTGATAGAATCAAAGAATCTGAGATTAATCATTATACAAAAGAAGAAATCAAAGCTATAGCAATTTTTAAAAAAATGAACAGCGGCTATGCGCTGGCCCCGCAAATTGTTAAAAATAAGGATGTAACCCCACAAGAATTTGCGGCTGTTAGTGAAAATTTGGAAAACCTTCCTGGTGTTGACACCACAACTGACTGGGAACGAAAATATGTATTTGGTGATACGTTAAAAACCATTTTAGGAAAAGTTTCTTCATCAGAAGAAGGGCTTCCAAAAGAAAGTCTTGAAAAATATATGGCAAAGGATTACAGCCGTAATGACCGTGTCGGTAAAAGTTATCTTGAATATAAATACGAAGACGTATTACATGGACAAAAGGCAAAGGTGATTAATAAAACAGATAAAGCTGGAAATGTCTTATCACAAGAAGTCGTCTCAGAAGGTCAGCGTGGTAAAGACCTTGTCTTAACAATTGATGCCGAGCTTCAGAAAAAGGTTGAAAATATTATTGAGGATGAAATGTGGAAAGCCAAAAGACAATATGGCAGTACTGGTTTATTGGATCGCGCCTTTGTTGTCTTAATGGATCCGCATACGGGTGAAATCCTCTCTCTTGCTGGAAAAGAGCTCATCAGGGATAAAGAGACGGGTAAACTCGAAATGCAGGACTATGCCCAAGGAACGTTTACAACCTCTTATAATGTTGGGTCTACCGTGAAGGGAGCAACAATATTAACAGGGTATAAAACTGGAGTGATACACCCAAATGATTATTTATTGGACGCACCAGTAAAAATTAAAGATACACCGGCAAAAAAATCGTGGAGAAACTTTGGAAATATAAATGACCTAACGGCACTTCAAGTGTCATCGAACGTTTATATGTTTAAAACGGTACTTAAAATTGCCGGGGGACATTATGTGTATAATCAACCAATAGATATTAATTCGGCAGCCTTTAATACTATCAGAAAATCATTCAGTCAGTTTGGCCTTGGCGTAAGAACTGGAATTGACCTGCCTAATGAGATGACCGGTTACCCAGGTTCCGAAACACTTCCTGGTAAACTGATGGACCTTGCCATCGGACAGTATGACACGTATACACCGATCCAACTTGCACAATATGTTTCGACGATTGCTAATGGCGGTAATCGGATGCAGCCGCATGTCGTCAAGGAAATCCGCGAACCAGTCATGGATAAGGAGGAATTAGGTCCAGTAATCGAAGAGATTCAACCTAAAGTATTAAACCGACTTGACATGAAAGATGAATGGATTAAGAGGGTGCAACAAGGCTTCCACATGGTCATGCAGACCAGTAATGGTACAGCTTCTGGCTATTTTAAAGGAAAGTCCTATGATCCTGCCGGAAAAACAGGGACAGCTCAAGCGTTTTATTACGGTTCTGAACGCAGTAGATGGGGAACACCAGTTATGAACTTAAGTCTTGTCAGCTTTGCCCCATATAATAATCCGGAAGTGGCCATGGCGGTTGTAGTACCGTGGGCATATCAGGGAAGTGGCCCTTCTATAAATAATACAATCGGTCAACAAGTCATGGATGCTTATTTTGACCTAAAGAAAGAACGGCAAACAGATAAAGGAAAAAAATCGGAAGAACAAAATCCAGAAAATAATGATACAAATCAGTCCGATCAATAATAATTTTGAAAAACCTGTCTCGAATTGGAGGCAGGTTTTTTGTTTAAGGAAATACATAGTTTGAATGAATTTTGCAAAAGATGATAGTAATGTTAATAAAGTGATTTACAAAAACTCAATATTTATTTACAAAACCTTTACAATTCATTAAAACAAGCTTTACAGTCTTCCTTTATTCTAAAACATGTAAAGCAGACAAACATAAACATAACAATAACCTTAGGGGGAATACAGCAATGAAAAGTTTAAAAAAATTAAGCCTGCTAACAGTATTAGCCGCGTTAATGGTATTTATGGCTGCATGTGGAGGCGGAGCTTCTAATGGAACAGATAAAAAAGATAATGCAGATAAAAAAACTGATGAACTTTCTGGCTCACTCGTCATTTCTGGTTCATCAGCAATGCAGCCATTAGTGGCAGCTGCTGCCGAAGAATTTATGGCTGAAAATCCTAAAGTAGATATTCAAGTCAATGCCGGCGGTTCTGGTACAGGCCTTTCGCAAGTAGCTGAAGGATCTGTGCAAATCGGTAACTCAGACGTTTTTGCTGAAGAAAAAGAAGGTATTCCAGCTGACCAGCTTGTTGACCATAAAGTAGCGGTTGTAGGTATGACTGCTGCCGTTAATCCTAAAGTTGGTATTAAAGATATTAAAAAAGAAGATTTAATTAAAGTATTCACTGGCAAAATCACGAACTGGAAAGAACTTGGCGGAGCCGATCAAAAGATTGTTCTTGTAAACCGTCCTGACTCTTCAGGGACACGTGCAGTATTCAATCAATTTGCACTTGATGGGGCGACACCTGCTGAAGGTATTACGGAGGATTCATCTAATACAGTCAAAAAGATTATTAATGAAACAGAAGGTGCTATTGGATACCTTGCTTTCTCATACTTCACTGATGATTCTGTGACACCACTTGCGATTGATGGTGTGGAACCAACTGAAGAAAATGTACAATCCGGTAAATTCCCAGTGTGGGCTTACCAGCATTCGTATACAAAAGGTGAAGCAGAAGGACTAGCAAAAGCGTTCTTAGACTATCTAATGTCAGATGATATCCAGAACACTCTTTTAAAAGAACAAGGATATCTGCCTGTGACTAAAATGAAGGTTGAACGCGATGCTAAGGGGAATCAAAAAGATATCTAATATCAACAACCGATGAAAATTTAAAAATATGGGGTAAATGCAGTAGGCGTTTACCCTATTATGACGTATTTAAGAGGAGTTTGGTTTAATATGGAAAAGCTTCTTCCTGCAAGAGAGAGGCTGCTTAAATCAAAGAAAAGCAGTCTTGATGGGGAATTTCGCGGAAAAATAATGGTCATTTTGTGTGCAGTTTTGATGATATCAGCCACGATTGCGATTACCATTTTCCTAGGGACAAAAGGGCTTCAATCCTTTACCAAGAACGGCATTAGTATTATAGAATTTTTAACAAGTACAAAATGGAATCCAACTGATAAAGCGAACCCGGCATATGGTGTTCTTCCGTTTATTTTTGGGTCTTTTGCGGTAACTTTTTTGTCTGCACTTATTGCTGCTCCACTAGGGATTGGCGGAGCAATATTTATGACAGAAATTGCTCCATCATGGGGAAGAAAAATCCTTCAGCCAGTGGTAGAGCTGCTCGTTGGTATTCCATCCGTCGTATACGGATTTATTGGACTGACTGTTTTAGTTCCATTTATTAGAGAACATGTTGGCGGCTTGGGTTTTAGTTTACTTTCTGGAACTATCGTTCTTGCCATCATGATATTACCTACCATTACCACCATAGCGACGGATGCAATGAGTTCGCTCCCAAACCATCTACGTGAAGGATCGTTAGCTTTAGGTGCAACAAGATGGCAGACCATTCGAAAAGTATTAGTACCTGCCGCTTTGCCTTCATTGCTAACCGCGATTATTCTTGGAATGGCAAGGGCATTTGGTGAAGCTTTAGCCGTTCAGATGGTAATCGGTAACGTAAGGAATTTGCCGTCAAGTATTTTGGATGCATCGGCAACATTAACAACTATTATTACGTTAAATATGGGACACACCACATATGGCAGCGTGGAGAATAATACGCTCTGGTCAATGGGTCTAATATTATTAATCATGTCCTTTGCATTCATACTCCTCATTCGTTATCTATCATCTAGGAGGAAAGTACGATGAATAGTAAAACAGCCGACCGCATAGCGACAGGGGCTTTTATAGCCATCGCAATTATAATCGTTTCTATTCTTGCTGGACTATTTTTCTATATTTTTATTAACGGATTAAAATATATTTCATTTGATTTTTTAACAACCCCTTCGAGTAATGTGCGGGCAGGCGGAGGAATCCGCGACCAATTATTTAATTCGTTTTATATCCTTTTCATTACAATGCTGATTACAGTACCAATCGGGATAGGCGGCGGGATTTACATGGCCGAATATGCCAAGCCAGGAAAAGTAACAGACTTGATTCGGACTTGTATTGAAGTGTTATCGTCTTTGCCATCAATTGTCATTGGGATGTTTGGTTTATTAGTTTTTGTTAATACAACAGGCTGGGGCTATACAATTTTAGGTGGTGCCTTGGCGTTAACGGTGTTTAACCTGCCAACAATGGTACGTACGACGGAAGATGCCATCCGTGCTGTACCTCGTGATTTAAAAGAAGCTAGTCTAGCTTTGGGTATTACTCATTGGCATACGATTAAAACTGTTATTTTACCTACGGCCTTTCCATCGATATTAACAGGGGCTATATTAGCTTCTGGCCGGGTATTTGGTGAAGCTGCAGCGCTGCTATTTACTGCTGGATTATCGACACCAAGACTAGACTATGCAAACTGGAATCCTTTTTCTGAACAATCTCCATTGAATATTTTTCGCCCGGCCGAGACGCTGGCGGTTCATATATGGTCTGTAAATACACAAGGGTTAATTCCTGATGTAGAGGCAGTATCCAGCGGTTCTGCTGCAGTCCTCGTCATATCAGTATTAATATTTAATTTAGGGGCCCGCTGGATTGGAAGTATTATTCATAAGCGTGTAACCGCAACTAAATAAAAAGGTGGGAGTCAGATGGTGACAGCCATAAAGGAGAGAATAACCTTGGATGTAACGGCTCAAGAGTATAGGGAATTTCAGCCGGAACATATTTTAACGGTAAAGAATTTAGAAATCTTTTACGGGGAAAAGCGTGCGGTTAATGGGATTTCGATGGACATCGGAAAAAACAACGTAACTGCATTAATTGGCCCATCAGGCTGCGGAAAGTCCACCTTTTTACGGAGCATAAATCGGATGAATGACTTAATTCCTGGAGCAAGAGCTGAAGGAGAAATCCTGTACGAAGATCTCAATATTTTGTCAGATGATATTAATGTAGTGGCATTACGCAAGGAAATTGGGATGGTGTTTCAAAAGCCAAATCCCTTTCCAAAGTCCATATATGAAAATATTACTCATGCCCTTAAATTTGCAGGGATGAAAAAGAAAAGCGTGTTAGATGAAATAGTTGAAGAAAGTTTACAAAAAGCGGCATTGTGGGATGAAGTGAAAGACAGGCTTCATAAATCGGCTTTATCCCTTTCTGGCGGACAGCAGCAGCGGCTTTGCATTGCCCGAACAATTGCCATGAAACCAACTGTTATCCTGCTTGATGAACCATCATCTGCACTCGACCCTATTTCAAATGCAAAAGTTGAGGACTTAATTGTTGATTTAAAAAAGGATTACTCGATTATTATTGTTACTCATAATATGCAGCAGGCATCCCGAATTTCTGACAAAACAGCGTTCTTTTTGAGCGGTGATTTAATTGAATATGATGATACTGAAAAAATCTTCACCAATCCATCTGTTCAAAAGACAGAGGAATACATTTCCGGTCGTTTCGGATAAGGGGGAAAATAAATGGCGATCCAGACATTAACAAGAGATATCTTTGATGTAAAAGACCTTAATCTATGGTATGGTGATCACCATGCCTTAAAGGGCATTAACTTTCCCATTCAGAAGAAAGAAGTAACGGCCATGATTGGTCCTTCAGGGTGCGGGAAGTCAACTTTTTTAAAGACCCTTAATCTAATGAATAAAATGATACCGAGTGTCAAAATTACCGGGGAAGTCAATTTTGACGGTCAAAATATCCTAAATCCGAAAACAGACTTGGTAGAATTGAGAAAACATGTTGGCATGGTCTTTCAAAAGGGAAATCCATTTCCACAATCGATTTTTGATAATGTAGCTTATGGCCCGAGAATCCATGGAATCAAGAAAAAGAAGCATCTTGATGAAATTGTCACCAAAGCTTTAATGGATGTGGCGCTATGGGACGAGGTAAAGGATCGATTATCTGCACCGGCGCTCGGATTATCAGGTGGACAGCAGCAAAGATTATGTATAGCAAGAGCCTTAGCGACAAAGCCGGATGTTTTGTTAATGGATGAACCAACCTCAGCATTGGATCCAATTTCTACTTTGAAAATTGAAGAACTGATTTTTGAGTTAAAAGAGAAATATACAATTGTCATCGTGACACACAATATGCAACAGGCAGCAAGGGTTTCTGATAAGACAGCTTTCTTCTTAATGGGGGAATTAATTGAATGTGATGATACGGCTAAAATTTTCTCCATGCCAAAGGATTCACGGACGGAAGACTATATTACAGGAAGATTTGGGTGATGTTCATGAATACTAGATCTAATTTTGATGAAAGTTTAAAAGAACTAAAATCAATGCAATTAAAAATGGCAGGCGAAGCTGAAACGGCCATTAAGAATGCCATGCTTGCTCTATTAAACCAAGATATCGAACTTGCCCATAGTGTTATTAATGGAGATAATGTAATTGACGATCTGGAGTATGAAATCCATGAAAAAGCATTAATGCTGATTGCGAGACAATCACCGGTTGCGAAAGATTTGCGAAGATTACATGTAGCTTTGAGAGTTTCATCAGAAGTGGAGCGGTTAGGAGATATTGCTGTAAATATCGCAAAATCAGCAGTTCATATTGGAAATGAGAAACATGTAAAAGAACTAATTGATATTCCTCATATGATGGAAATTGCGTTAGAAATGTTAACTGATGCCATTACCGCATTTTACTCAGAAGATTCAGCGATGGCACAAAAATGTGCGGAAAAGGATGATCAGGTAGATAAAATGTTTGGGGAGCTGGTTCAGGAGCTTCTAACTTATATCCCGCAAAATCCAGACTTCACCAACCAAATTATTCAGTTAGCATTCGTATGTCGTTTTATTGAAAGAATGGCAGACCACTCTACGAACATAGCAGAGAATGTTGTTTACCTAGAAACAGGCAAACGATACAACCTCAATGCCTAAACAACAGGAACAGCCAGAAGATGAGACAATTTGTCCTCATCTTTTTTTGTCGAATTCTACTTATTAATCCTTAATTTTCATGTCATTTTTTATCGTTTGTCCAATGAAATTATTTTTCCTAAAAAATTTCCCAGCCTAAAAACTACATTTATAAAGGATGGGCAAAATCCGACAAATTGCGTTTATTGTATGCCTTCCGATGTAATGGTACCATTAAATCACAAGGTATTTTTCATACTTTTCTAAATTAAACATATATTAATTGTTTAGGAGACGGAGGAAACCATGATTAAAGACATTATTAAATTAAGAAAGGACGGGCTTTCGTTTCGGAAAATTGCAACCGAACTAAATACGACGGTTGGTAAGGTCCAATATCGCTGGAATAAATGGGCAGCAAGTGAGGAAAGTAAAAGTATTCGAGAAAGCGGTTTGTCAGAGATAGAAGTGGAGAATTCTTTAGAAAGGATGGAACAGCACTCCTTTGTAGCTTCGAAGGGCGAACTAAATACAAGATTGGTAACAGCTTCAAAAGTTGTTCTCTTTTGGGATATTTCTGCAATAGCTAATAAAGTAATTCAATCTTATTTTAATGTTAGGTTCACAGAACTCGTTTCGGTAATCAGAATTTATGATGTAACCGATTTAATCTTCGATGGAACAAATGCCCACCATTTTTATGAAATTACCGTGCCATACCAAAATGGACATTGGTTTGTGAAAGGGTTAGCAGCGAATCGAAGCTTTGTAGCAGAATTAGGTGTTCTTTTACCGGCCTCTGGCTTTTTTCCTCTCTTTAGATCCAATTGTGTGCAAACTCCAAAACTTGAACTGTCTGGCAATTTATTAAGCCATGATCAGCTGGAAATGCTGCGATATGAAGCAAGGCCTCCGAAATGGAAAGATCATGTAAGCACCTACAGCTATTATGGCGGAGAAAAAGACTTGGAGGAGAAAAATGGCTAACGCGGTGTCAGAAAAAATTAACCTGTCACAAGGATTGGTACATAAGCAGAAGTTAAACATTTTGCTGCTTAGTTGGGAATACCCTCCGAATGTCGTTGGCGGGCTTTCAAGACATGTATTTGGTCTTGCGGTTCATTTAGCTCATGAAGGACATGTAGTTCATGTGTTATCAGCAGGTAACGGTGTTCTGCCGGAATATGAAAGGGCAGATGGAGTACATGTACACCGGGTGAAGCCAATCAATGATCACGATGATCATTTTCTTACATGGATAGGCGGACTTAATTTAGCCATGGCCTTTAAGGGAGAACAGTTAGCGGACGAAGTCAAATTTGACTTAATTCATGCTCATGACTGGCTTGTTGGTACGGCAGCCTTCGCCCTAAAGGAGGTAACAGGCATACCTTTGCTGAGTACGATTCATGCAACCGAACATGGCAGAAATAATGGGATTCATACTGAAATACAGCAATTTATTCATGATAAAGAACAATCATTAATTGAATCGTCAGATCAAATAATTGTTTGCAGTTATTTTATGAAGGAATCATTGATGTCGATTTTTCAGGTCGAGGAGAAAAAATTAGCGGTTATTCCAAATGGTATCGAACCTCCCTATATTGAAGGGAAGGCTGCAGCTGTTTTTTCGGATCTGCCAAAGCGAAAATATATTTTTTCAATTGGTAGAATTGTGAAGGAAAAAGGTTTTGAAACCATCATAAAGGCAGCGGAAATTGCCATGGAAAAGGGGCAAAAGTTCCTCTTCATTATTGCTGGAAAAGGGCCGATGCTTGACATCTATAGGCGTCAGGTAGAGGAAAGAAAATTAGGAGAATATGTGGTATTTATCGGATATATAACGGATAAGGAACGAGATGTTCTTATTCAGGGTTGTGAAATGATGGTGATACCAAGCTTGTATGAGCCATTTGGAATTGTGGCCCTTGAGGGGATGATTCAGGAAAAACCAGTAATCGTATCCAATGCTGGCGGAATCAAAGGGATTGTCAGACATCTGCAAACAGGCTTGCTCATAAACCCTGGCGATGCTGAAAGTTTACTTGAACAAATTTCATTTCTGACGATTAACGCAAAGGTCGCGAACGAAATTGGCAAAAATGGGGGTCGAGCGGCAAGAAGTCTATATGGCTGGAGGCGAATTGCAGCTGACACCAGCAGGGTGATGGAGGATACAATATTGAATTCACGAGTAAATATTAACGGGATTACTTAATACATTGAAAAGGTGTAATTACAAATGATAAATATGACTGAATTACAGCAAATAAAACAGTTTTCAAAACGGCTGGCTTCTATCGGAAAGCTTCAATATATCCCTGGCATATGGGTGAACGGAAAATATTTTTGGCTGCAAAATCGAATGGAAAAGGTTATATATGAAGAAGGGCTCATCATAAAGGTAGAACAAAAACACCTTCATTCTAAAATTCACTTTTTTAATATTTTTGTCAGCAATCATAGTCATCAATCAAAGGATATCAAAATTCTGGCGATGCATCATTTTCAAAATGCCCATCAGGACCACTTGACTTTTGTATCACCAACCGATCAACGAATTTTCCATCACGCAGGTCAAAATGTTTTCTTGGTTAATTTAATGCACAATGAGTCCGAAACAAAGGAGTATACGACAATGCCGCTGTGGAATGTCTATACCAATCAAATTTGGAGCTCTTTACAAAACGGAACGTTAAAGTATCAGCCAATGGCAAAAGGACCGGCAGCTAGCATACTAGCTGAAAAGATAACAGTCAGTCCGCAGAAGACTGAAAAAATCAGCACATGGACGATTGCTGGAAAGAATAAAAATGAAGTAATTGCAATGGAGCAAGCACTTTTAAAAATTCACTAGCATTTCCTTTTGAAAAATGATATTATAGAAAAGTCGTATGAACGAACAAGCTTAATCGTTTGGAGGGAAATAAACATGCGTGTGAATATTACGTTAGCTTGCACTGAGTGTGGAGACCGTAACTATATTTCTAACAAAAATAAACGTAACAACCCAGACCGTCTTGAGCTTAAGAAATATTGCCCAAGAGAAAAGCGTACAACTGTACACCGCGAAACAAAATAAACAGCAGGGGCTTTCCTGCTGTTTTTTTGTGCATAAAAATAGGAGGTATTTAAAATGAATGATAAAAATGCCATTCGTCTTCAAGTGAAAGAATCTCTATCCCAGCTTTCAACACCGCTATATGAGGATTACTCGTATAAAATTGCCTCTAGATTATATGAAGATGACGATTGGAAACAAGCAGAAGTAATCGGAATTACTATTTCAAAGGCCCCGGAAGTCGATACATATCAAATTATTCGCAAGTCTTGGGAATCAGGCAAGACAATCGTGGTTCCTAAATGTTATCCAAAGGAAAAGAAATTGGAGTTTAGGACACTAACTGAATTTTCTCAGCTTGAATCTGTGTTTTATGGTTTACTTGAGCCGATTCCTGCATTAACAACGATCGTGCCAGCAGAGCAGATTGACCTGTTAATTGTCCCGGGGTTAGCCTATACGAAATCAGGGTATCGTATCGGATTTGGCGGTGGATATTATGACCGCTTTTTGTCAAATTACTCAGGTAATACCCTATCATTAGCCTTTAATGAACAAATGATTCTCGATTTTCCAATTGAGGAATATGATCTACCTGTAGCTAAAATTATTACACCTAAGGAAGTTATTAAGACTTTATGTTAGATTCCGTTTTGATGGGCGTGATCATGTTACTTTTGGGATATGCCGGCTATAGAACTAAATCATTAAGTAAATCTGGAGCTATTGCGGCCGCTGTAGTAGGGTATGCTATATATCTAGGTTTCCATTTTAAAGGATTATTAATATTGGGCGTGTTTTTTGCTACTTCAAGTTATTGGTCCAAATATAAGAGTGAGGCCAAAGAAAAAATGGAGGAAAAATTAGCAAAGGGCGGGGCAAGAGATTGGCGTCAAGTTTTCGCAAACGGGGGAGCTGCCGCCCTATTTAGTATCCTTTATTATTTTGATAATTCCCCTATATGGCTAATTGGATTTGTTGTTTCTCTTGCAAGTGCCAATTCAGATACTTGGGCCTCAGAGATTGGCAGTTTAAGCAAAAAGGCACCGCTTTGCATACGTACATTTAAGCGAGTTGAAAAAGGGACGTCGGGAGCGGTCAGCGGGTTAGGGACAATTGCTGCATTATTAGGTTCCTTGCTGATTTCACTGATTAGTGTTTGGATTTTTAATTTTGACTTGCTGCTCGGGAGTATAGTCTTTCTGTTTGGTTTTTTCGGCAATGTCGTTGATACATTGGTCGGTGCCTTCTATCAACAGCTGTTTAGGTGTAAAAAATGTGGGTTTGAAACGGAAAAAAGAATGCACTGCGGACAGCCAACAATGAGAATAAAAGGGATTTCGTTTATTGAAAATGACATGGTTAATTTTCTTTCAGGTTTAATTTCTGCCATTATAGCGATGTGGGTATTTCATTTTTTCTTTCCTTTATAACAAATTTGATACAGAGATACTGTTTACACCTCTTATTTATAGTAAATAAAAGCTTTAAATCAGTGTACAATTTTAATTAGGATAGGTAATGTTGTTCAAACTAAAAGGAGGAGTTTCCATGTTAAATCGAGTAAATAGGGTGGCTGTGATTGGAACGGGGTTTGTTGGTTCAAGTTATGCATTTGCCCTTCTAAATCAGGGAATTACTGAAGAATTGGTTCTAATAGACTTAAATAAAGAGAAAGCAGAAGGAGATGCGATGGATTTAAACCATGGGCTGCCTTTCGCGCCATCCCGGACAAAGATTTGGTACGGAAACTATTCCGATTGTCAGAAAGCGGACATTGTTGTAATTACCGCGGGTGCTAATCAAAAGCCTGGAGAAACAAGATTGGACCTTGTGGAAAAAAATACGAGAATTTTTAAAGGAATAGTCGAGGAAATTATGTCTAGCGGGTTTGATGGGATTTTTGTTGTGGCTACAAATCCGGTCGATATTCTTACTTATATGGTTTGGAAGTTTTCTGGTCTGCCAAAGGAAAGGGTTATTGGTTCCGGAACGATTTTAGATACAGCCCGTTTTCGGTTCTTGCTAGGGGAATATTTCGATGTGGACACCCGGAATGTCCATGCCTATATTATTGGTGAACATGGTGATACAGAACTTCCAGTTTGGAGTCATGCGGACATTGCTGGAACATCAATTTCTGAATGGACGAAAAATAAGGAAGGTTTTAACCAAAAGGACTTGGATGAAATCTTTATTAATGTTCGTGATGCTGCATATCAGATTATTGAGAGAAAAGGGGCGACCTTTTATGGAATCGCCATGGGTCTTGTCAGATTAACTAAGGCTATCTTACAAAATGAGAATTCAGTTCTTACTGTTTCCGCCTATCTTGAAGGCGAGTATGGCCAAAACGATCTTTATATTGGCGTTCCTGCAGTAGTAAATCGTAATGGAATTAGAGAGATTGTTGAACTGGATTTAGGTAAGGATGAAGTAGAGAAATTTGAACATTCTGTTCAAGTATTAAAGAAAACGATGGAGCCCGTGCTGCAGCGAAATAAATGATAAAGTTTGTATGTCATGGATAAAATTCTTGTCAATTCCACAGAATAAGGGCAGGAGGGATGTGGAATGTCTCGAATACTGACATCAATTCTTATGATTGGGTCGATAGGGTATTTTGCCTATCGCTACAGATTTCGGATTATCAATCTGCTGCTAGCCTCAGGCTGGCTGCGCAAACTAGCGGTTGGCTCGATTTTAAGTTTACCGGGTGTAAAAAACAAAATGATGCAAACCGTTTTTGGAGGACCGTCTGATTGGTGAAAGCCACAGATGGTTTTTTTATTTTGAATAAGAAGTTGTTTACTTCATGTCATATCTAGTTTTTGACTATAATAGGAGAAAGACTATTTTGCAGAAAGCAGGGGAGAAATGGGTTATAGAGAGGAATATATCTTTTGGAAAATAGCCAATACATGTATAACAGACCATGGTTATCGAATCATCAAATTATTTGAAAATCAAACGGAACTTTGGCTTGAAAAGTTGGAAAATAAATCCGCTCCCATTATTCGCCTTAAGCAGGGGAATGTTGATTGGAGCAACGCTTTACAGCGGGATATTGAGTTTACTGCTGTGAAGGGAGAAGGAGTCCGGCGCCAGTTAAACCGCCGTGAACTTGAGATATTGAATATTTATATAAGTGAATTTCCTCCTGTTGATGAATATGAATTCCGCATTGAAAAGCCCTTTGTCCATTCAGAGGTGAATAAAACAAAAGTTAATTCCATTTTGTTTGCACAAGGAATCATGGATACGGGATATAATCTCTTGTCGGAGAAACTGCAGCACTTAACCAGATTTTCAACCGCTGAGGAATATTCCGACCTGGATGTTCAGACGCTAAAGCAGGGCACATTAGCAGCGGCTGTAGACCAAGTAAAAGCGGAACGTGATATTCTTTTTAATAGTAAGCCATTTTTTACTTATGTATTTATTTTTATACAAGTGGCTGTCTTTTTATGGCTGCAGTTAAACGGCGGAAGCAAGAATACCTCTACCCTGATTAAATATGGAGCAAAAGTGAATCAATTAATTTATGATGGGGAATGGTGGCGCTTTTTTACCCCGATTTTTCTCCATATTGGATTTCTGCACCTAGCACTTAATACTTTTGCTTTGTATTTTTTAGGAACTGCAGTTGAACGGATCTACGGTAAGGTTCGTTTCTTGTTTATTTATTTGTTTGCCGGTGTAATTGGATTTATTGCAAGTTTTATCTTCAGTCCGAATTTATCCGCTGGCGCTAGCGGTGCCATTTATGGTTGTTTTGGGGCATTACTTTATTTTGGTGTAACTTATCCAAAATTATTTTCCCGAACAATGGGAATGAACTTGTTAGCTGTGCTTGGAATTAATCTTGTTTTCAGCTTTACAGCATCAAGTATTGACAATGCTGGTCATCTAGGCGGATTAGCAGGCGGCTTCCTGGCTGCGGGAGTTGTGTATTTTCCAAAAAAGAAAAAGATTCTGCTTCAATGTATTTTTCTAATATTATCTGCGGTAATTACTTGGGGGGCACTTTCATATGGTTTTAGTCCATCCGTAAAATCGAAGAATGAAGCCTCCGCGTTACTGTCGGCACAGGAATATATTAAACAAAATAATTATGAACAAGCCTATCGGATTCTAAAGAATTTTGAGAAGAGTGCCGATAATCCATCGGATAAGACCTACTTTCTCTTATCCTACACGGAAATAAAAAAAGGTATGCTAAAAGACGCTAAATTGCATTTGCAAAAGGCTGTCGAGCTAAACCCGGAATTACACGAAGCCTATTATAACCTTGCTCTGATAAATCTTGAAGAAAACGAGGTTAAAGAGGCAAAGGTTAATGCAGAAAAGGCTGCTAAACTGCAGCCGAATCATAAGCCATATACTAATTTAGTCCGGGAAATTAATCAGCATCTCCAATCATCTGACGGAGAAGAATAGATTCACCCTTCACTGTTTCAGTTAACACTAACAAATGGGTTTTATCTTTAGCTAATAAAATAAGCGGGATGGTACTGCCGGTGGGATCTGCCTTGCTGCCATCCTGTTTTGTGATGCTGAGAAAATAATTTTTATAGAGACCTTCCCATAAACGTCCTATCATTTTGGCGGTTTCATCCTTGGTAAACCCGGGGAAAGTGTCGCTGGCTTTTTGTGAAAACTCATTTAATGGGTACGCCTGATAATCTTTTAAGTGAATTGCATAGTGCCTGACAGCTTTATTCCAACTATATCGCAGCATCCGTTCAGTTTGTTCATCCAGTCTGTCTTTCCAGCTGCTTTGATTAGTTGTATTGGGGGACCGAAAGCTAATGAAATTGTCTGCGTTTTGCTTGATTAAATAAAGGTGGTCCTGTGACATTGCCTGAGCACTGAAGATTTGTCCTCCTCTTTCATGAAGTTCTGCATGATGAAAGGTGAAGGCCTGGAGAAAAGAACTTGCTGTAACAGGGACACGTTTTTCTTGTGTTAAGGATGCTGTGTGCTGCTTCCAGCCGCCCAGCCTTCCAATCAGCCTGCCATTTGAATACAGCATTCCTGCATCCTGACGTAAATAGGCATGACGGTCAAGATTAGATTTGATTTGCCATAAAACAATATTTTTTTTGAGTGGCTTTAATGAGGTATCAAAAGCAGTAAAGGAAACTTTCGGATCAATTGGAAAGAAGGTTATACTTTCAAGTGCTTTTGGCTGCTGATTATTATATATAATCGCACTCATTGCAGAGAATGTGAGAATGATTCCGAATAAAAGATAATAAACTTTTTTCATGACTGTTTTCATCCTTCCAAGTTTCAATCTGTTTGTCCTATTACTGTTATATGGGATAGACAATCTGCAAATGACAATAAAAAAACTTTTTTCATAGGGAGTCAATGGAATATACTGATTCAAGTAAGATTGCCTTGAGGACGGTTGATTCATGGGTTATACTTTTTGATGAACTATCTCTCTAGTAACTTTAAAGGCAGGGGGCCCTCCTAGATGAAAACAGTCTATGAGATACAGCAATATTTAAAACTGTTCGGTACGATTATTTACATTGGCGACCGAATTGCAGATCTTGAGCTAATGGAAGCGGAATTAAAAGAGCTATATAAATCGCAGTTAATCGAAACGCGTGACTTCCAGACAGCCCTTTTGATATTAAGACATGAAATTCAAATGGAGAAAGACAAAAGAAAAGAAAGAAGATAGGTGAGGGAAATTGGCTAAAGACTGGATAGCTGGTGTTGATTTAGGCGGTACTACAACTAAAATTGCGTTTATTACAATGGATGGGGAGATCATTGAAAAATGGGAAATCCCTACTGATAATAGCAATGAGGGGAAAAACATCACGATTAATATAGCAAATTCAATTTCTAAGAAATTAATAGAACTTGGTCGGGAAAAAGACCAGCTGGCAGGAGTAGGAATGGGAGCTCCGGGACCTGTAAATTATGAAACGGGTGTTATCTTAAATGCGGTCAATTTAGGCTGGCAAAGTAATTTTCCGCTGCAAGCCAGCCTTGAAGAATCAACATCCCTTCCGTCTATGATTGAAAATGATGCAAACTGTGCCGCGTTAGGCGAGATGTGGAAGGGTGCTGGAAACGGTGCAAGGGATATTGTTTGTGTAACATTAGGAACGGGTGTGGGCGGGGGTGTTATCGCTAACGGAAATATAGTCCAAGGAATTAACGGTGCAGCAGGGGAAATTGGACATATCACATCTATTCCTGTAGGCGGGGCTCCGTGTAATTGTGGGAAATCTGGCTGCCTTGAAACGGTGGCATCGGCAACGGGGATAGTAAGATTAGCCAATGAAGCTCTTGGAAAACATGGTGCACGAGGAGAATTATTTGAAAAAAATAAGGACAATGGCCGTATTTCGGCTAAAGATGTTTTTGATTGTGCCCGGAATGGCGATCTGCTAGCTATACAAGTGTTAGATGAAGTTGCCTTCCATTTAGGTTTTACTTTGGCGAATATTGCCAATACTCTAAATCCAGAAAAAATCGTTCTTGGCGGCGGTGTCTCAAAGGCCGGAGAAATCCTGCTTAGTGCTGTGAGAAATCAATTTGAACGGTTTGCCTTTTCTTCCGTCCGGGACTCCACAGAATTAGCTCTCGCAACGTTAGGGAATGATGCAGGCGTCATTGGTGCTTCGTGGCTAATCAAGAATAACTTAGGAAATTAACGAACCTGCATTAGCAGGTTTTTTTGTACACAAATTTTTCACAAAGGAATAAATTTTTTAAAAAGAAAGAAGAAAATGATAGAAGGCTGTCGAATTTTAGGCTATGATAAAACAAAAAGGTGGTGGTTCCAATTGTTAGTGAGATTGAAATTTTAGCGAACAGAATCATTACAGATGCGGCAAGAAACCAAGCGACAGATATTCACATTATACCTCGTAAGAATGACACCCTAGTGCAAATTCGGTTAACGAACAAACTGATTCCACGATTATCACTTCCAAAAGATGAATGCGACAGATTGATTTCCCATTTTAAATTTACAGCGAATATGGATATCGGAGAACGAAGACGCCCGCAAAGCGGTGCGATTGTTTGTGATGTTAACGGCCAATTAATGGGGCTGAGGCTATCTACCCTTCCTTCTAACAGCAGAGAAAGCCTTGTCATTCGCCTTTTGCCGCAGCAAGATCAAATCCCTTTTCACCAGCTATCACTCTTCCCATCAATGACACGCAAATTATTAGCTCTGCTCAAACATGCTCACGGTTTAATCATATTTACCGGACCGACCGGATCCGGGAAAACGACAACCTTGTATTCGTTATTAAATGAAACGGCTCACCTATTTCACCGCAATGTCATTACACTTGAAGACCCCGTTGAAAAAAACTATGATTCTGTCCTGCAGGTACAGGTAAATGAAAAAGCAGGGGTTACGTATGCTGCTGGTTTAAAGGCGATTCTTCGTCATGACCCAGATATTATTATGGTGGGGGAAATCAGGGATGCAGAAACCGCTAAAATTGCTGTGCGTGCTGCTTTGACGGGGCATTTAGTACTTTCAACAATGCATACAAGAGATGCGAAAGGCGCGGTTTTCCGCCTGAGGGAATTTGGGGTGAACTGGTTAGAAGTAGAACAAACCTTAATAGCCGTTACCGCCCAGAGATTGGTCGAATTAATTTGCCCATTTTGTGAAGGCGAATGTCCGCCACATTGTTATTCGGGAGGCAGATGGAAAAGAGCGAGTGTATTTGAACTGTTATCAGGAAGAAACTTAACTGCTGCGATGAGGGCAGCTAAGGGAGAAATGATTGAAACAAACTATAGGACATTAAAAGATGTAATTAAAAAAGGGATTGCACTTGGCTATATTCAACCATCTGAATATGACCGGCTGGTGTACGACGATGAAGAAGCATAAATGGTCGGTCCATGAGCAGGCAAGCTTTTTAAGAAGAATAGGAGAGCTCTTGGCTAGGGGTTACCCAATTGCTGATGCAATTGAATCCATATCATTACATTTACCCGATTATCGAAAGGGGGAGTTACATGATTGTTTAGTTGAATTACGGAAAGGGCACAAGTTTCATGATGTACTTGAAGGCTTAGGATTTCATCAGGATTTAATCGGCTATGTTTATTTTGCTGAACAACATGGCAGTTTTGCCGAAGCACTGCTCGAAGGAAGCAGTTTAGCGCTCTTGAGGGATAAAGATGTAAAGAAACTATTTAAATTACTTCAGTATCCATTGCTGCTCATTATGATTACAGGATTACTTTTTGTATTTGTGCAAAAAACATTGCTGCCAAGGTTTACAACTTTATTTACATCACTGGGTTTAGAAGCAAATTTTTTTACTAAAGTTATCTATGCCTTTGACGAATATTTTCCGATTGTTTTTGAAATGCTGCTATTGTCCCTATTGTTAACAGCAATTTATTATTTTTTCAGCTTCCGTAAATTATCCGTTTTGAAGCAGCGGACACTCCTTGCCCGCCTCCCAATAACCGGCAGAATCCTCAAATTGCTGTTTACCCACTATTTTTCCATTCAGTTAAGTTTTCTATTATCCGGCGGCATTTCCGTTTCTGAAGCACTCATTCTCTTTGAAAAAAATAAACGACAGCCCTTTTACAGTGAATTGGGTCGGGAAATTAAATTGAAGCTGATCACCGGTGAGAGATTGGAAACGATTTTAGCCTCTTTCTGCTTCTTTGAGAGGGAATTCCCAATGATTGTAAAGCACGGTCAAGAAAATGGAAAATTAGAACAGGAATTATTATTTTTCAGCAAGCATTGCGTTGTGAATATGGAAGAAATCATTGAAAAAAGCTTGAGAACTGTCCAACCGATTTTATACCTGTTTATCGGCTTCCTTGTTGTGTCCATGTATTTAGCCATTCTTTTGCCAATGTTTCATTTATTAGATGGAATTTGAAAACTGGAGGTTAACAAAATGAAGGTAAAATTATTAAAAAATGAAAAAGGATTCACCTTGATTGAAATGATGATTGTTATGTTAGTCATTTCTGTTCTATTAATAATCACGATTCCAAACGTTGCAAAACATAATTCTAATATTAATAACAAAGGCTGTGAAGCTTACGTGAAGATGGTTCAGGCGGAGGTACAGGCGTATCGGTTGGATAAAAATGAAATTCCTACTCTAGCATTACTAAAAAGTGAAGGCTACATTAATGATGAAACTAAAGGCTGTCCTAATGGAAAAGAAGTTAAAATAGACGAGACAACAGGGGAAGTTACAGCAGTCGCCCAATCAAGCGCTTCATAATGAAAAACAACCAAAAAGGTTTCACTTTAGCGGAGTCACTTATTGTTCTTTCGGTCTTTATGATCTTATCCACCGTAACAGTTTTCTCTTTAAAGCCGGAACATACCATGCTTGAGGATGAAGCTTTTTTAACGCAATTACAGGCCGACTTGTATTATGCTCAAAATTACGCATTGTCCCATCAACATGAAGTATTATTTATTATTATGCAGAATCAATATTTTTATAAACTTTCTGAGAGGACGGAGCTTCCCCCTTTTTTACAACGAAGCTATTCAAAAAGTTTTTATTTAACTGAAGGGACCATTCCATTAACAATTAAATTTCTGCCGAATGGAAATGTAAGCAAGTTTGGTTCCTTTTATATTCGAACGAATAATAAAGTGTATCGCTTAACCTTTTTAATTGGCAGGGGCCGATTTTATGTTGCGGAACAATGAAGGATTTTTCTTACTGGAATTGTTGTTATCGTTATCTGCCATGTTTATGCTTTGTATCTATTTTATCCCATTATTAATGGATCTTAGAGCACAATCCTCAGCCCTTGAGCTGGAAAAAACAGCACGGCAGATTATGTATGAAGAAATGCAGGCAAAATTAAATGATTCGAAAGGATTTGGGGATAAAAACTTTATTCAAAACAACATTTTATATCAAATTCAATGGTCGGACTCAGAGGAGGGCGGTCTAAAGGAGGTATGCGTAAGTGTTACTAAAAACACCAGCCACTCCCAAATTGAAATCTGCGGTAAACTGGAATGACCAAGCATTTACATTGATTGAGGCTCTTTTTGCTTTAACGATTTTTATGATCATTATTTTCTTTATCACACCCATTTTTCATGTCATCCTTGATCAAAAGGAAAGCCAGGTAAAGCTGCAGGCGATGGAATGGGAGGTTTTTTGCAGCCAGTTAAAAAAAGAAATACGCTTATCAACACAAGTAAAGTTAGGTTCTGGAGAAGGGCAATTAATTCTTACCAAAGGATCGGAAACCATCCTTTATGATCAATACGAAACAAACTTGCGCAGGAGAGTAAATTTTACTGGGCATGAGATTGTTCTGCAAAATGTTGCAAAGTATTCCTTCGCACTTTTACCAAATGCTGTTAAGGTAATTGTTATTGATAAATGGGGAAAAGAACATTCAGTAATTGCCTATTCATTAGTGGAATGGAAGGCCGGCACATGAAATATAACGAAAAAGGATTTACCTACCCATTGACATTATGCCTGTTGATTCTCTTCTTAATTTTTTTCTCCATGAATGTTGAAAGGCTTCTTTCTGAAAGAAAATTGGTTCATGAAACAGAAGCCCTCTTGAAAGAAGAATACTATTTTTTATCAACAGTTAAAAAGATGGAGAAAATGCTGGAAGAGGAAAAGGGCATACCAGGAAAGGGAAGCATTCATTTTCAAGAAGGTGATATGAACTATCAATCAGAGCCGCCTGCTGGTATTACCCAAAAGGTTAACTATACACTACATTTAAAATCAGGAATAACTGTTGTAGGGAGTGGTGTTTTTGATATTGCCACTAAGAAGTTAATCAAATGGGCAGAATTGCAATAGAACGTTGTTTTTAGAGGAAGAAAACTGGACATACTTGTACTGAATGTAAAAAGGGCAGGTGTATTCATTGAAAACAAATGACTATGTGAAATATATGACGCAAACAATTGTAAAATATGCTGATCAGCCAAAAGAAGAACGGAAACGATTGCGGCAGGAAAGAAAGCAAACGAAAGCTTCTTTTTGGTATCGCTGGTTCGGGATTTTGCCATATGTTGTTTATTCTGAAGTAAAGCGTAGAAAGAAACACTAATCCACTAGGAAAGGAAGCTCTAAGTTTTAATTTTCACAACTTAGAGCTTTTTTGTCCCCAATTTTCCCGATTTTGGAATAATTGTTACGAACTATCGACGGTAATTGTGAACATTTTCTAAACTTATAGTGTTTACGTTGTTAACCTCATTCCCTCTTTCTTCATGCTGTATTATAATGGGAATAGATTATGGGGTCCGAGGTGAGCCAAGATGGAACAAACATTAAAAATTACAAACGTGTTATCAGATCCAACAAGGTACTATATTTATCAATACATTACAAAACGTCATAAAGAGGTAACTGTTCAGGAGGTAGCGGAAAATTTCAATATCCACCCAAATGTAGCCAGACTGCATTTGTCGAAGCTGGAAGATGTCAATATGCTTATATCAGAAACAAAGAAAACTGGTAAAGGCGGAAGACCGAGCAGAATGTATCGTTTATCTGATGACGTCATTCAGCTGCATTTCCCATTCCGTGACTACATGCTGTTATCGAAGGTAGCCATTGAAACTATGCTGTCACTTGGGGAAGCTGGAAAACAGGCTTTGTTTTTAACAGGCAAGCGTTTTGGGGCGGAATTAATTGAACAAGAAATGGCTAAAAGGTCATTTGGCGATGAATTAAATTTTGATGAAAAGCTAACTATATTAAAAAATGCTGCTACACTTGCAGGTTTCTATCCTGAATTTGATGCTAACGGTGATCAAACAAAAATTTATTTCCAAATATTCAATTGTCCATTTAAGGAAGTTGCGGAAGAGCATGAGGCAGTATGCAGTATGCATCATGAATTTCTCAAAGGAATGTTTGAAGTCTTGTTTGATTCGGTTGAACTGCTGGAAAAAGAAAATATGATTTCTGGCTGCGATGCATGCTCATATCAGGCACTTGTCACAAACTAAATACGAAACCATTATTTACATTACCCCGCCTTTTACTTATAATATTGTATTGATGGTATTCGTAGGGTAAAAGGAGGGATACATATGGAACGCATGTTTAGAGTATGTGGTTTCTGGACTGGTATTTTTACCGTTATGTTTTATCTTGGCGACATGGATAAGACAGCAATGCTTTTCCTAGCCCAAACCGGGTTCTTCGTTCTTCTTAGTTATTTAAAGCTTTCAGAGCGTATGTATTTACATATTTTCGCAGCTTATTTAACTATTTTTTTCGCAGGATTCACATACTGGACTACATTCATGATGCCGCTTGGCGGGGGACATTAATGATGAGAAAACGCTGGAAATTTTCCAGCGTTTTTTTATTCATCCTTCAAATAGATGGGTAGTAATTTCCACTAGGCCCTTTTGTTGAATCACGATTTGGAAAAATGAGCTGATTCCTCCAGGCATTATTAAGCTGCGGATGGCTCTGTTTCTACGTCCTATTTCTGAAAAGGGGTTTGGGTCATAATGGTCCTCTAATTCCTTTAAAATTCCGGCTTTCAATAAAAATTCATCTTGTCTCAGTTTTGTAATAAATTGCAAATCAAATTGTTCACCTTTTTTAATCAGATGATCAAAGTGGATATGGGTGGTAATATCCATTTCACCGGGATTGACTAAAACATTATCAATCATTTTGTGTTGATAATATCCCCTCAAGCTTCCCCTGGACCTTCTCGGGTCCTGCCATTCCTCTGTTGTATAACCGTAATCAGCTGTGACAACAATTCCTCTTGTAAGACTAGAAGAAATTTGCTTCAGTATTACGTCCATTGCTAAGGGGATTTCCATACGCTGTCCTTCATGTAACGTTGATTGATTTTTCTCCAAAAATGAAAGAATATCCTGGTTCGCTAATGGAATTTTATGCTCTACTAATTGTTGGTTTTTTAAACCAACCATAATTTCATTTAGTGTCCCGTTTTCTTTTTCAATTACATGAACCGGCAATGCATCAAAAAGTTCGTTGGAAAAGATTATTCCTTCAAAGCTTTTCAAGTCAGTAACGTCATTCATTTGGCGAACTGACGGATAAGAATTTAGTACCTCACTTTGCAGCTTTCTATGATAGGGACTTGTTTCAATGATAAGGTATTGTAGAGGCATATTTATTTTTTCTGTCCACTCTTGTAAGAAAGCTTTAGCAAATCGGCCGTTACCAGCACCGATTTCACAAAAATTAGGTGGCAAATTATTTTTTTTACATACAACTGAAAACCATTTAGCCATCAATCTCCCGTATACATCAGAAATATTACTAGTAGTAATAAAGTCACCCTGCCGGCCAATTTTCTGTTTTTCTGTCATATAATAACCAAATTCCGGATGATAAAGAGCTGTCGCGATAAAATCTGCATACGAAATTAATTGATTTGGTGATTTTAAAATTAAGTTCTGTAAATAAGTAATCATACATACTCCTCTTAAATAACACTATTGACATAGTGAATACTTTATTATATTGTAGAATTAGTAGCTTAACAATATCCCCTCCCATTATATGAATAGAACATCCCCCAGAAAGACCCTTCTCGATGAGAAGGGTCTTTCTATTATTTAATCATCAAAATCCGTTAAGAAAGGGATTGCTATCCATTTCATTGGTAATGGTGGTCACATCGCCATGTCCCGATAATACATATGTATCTTCTGGTAATGTGAGGAGCTTATCGTGGATGCTTTTTAACAGCTGGGTTTGATTACCTCCTGGAAGATCAGTCCGTCCGATACTGCCTTGGAATAAGGCATCACCGGAGATGACGACACCTTCGTTTTCAAAATAAAAGGACAAACTTCCTGGAGAATGACCCGGTGTATGATAAACCCTCATCTCAAAATCAGCAATTTTCATGAGCCCTTCTTCGTTTATAATGTGGTCAGCTGGTTTTACTTTTAATGGTTCAATTAGCGGGAAGAACTGTGATCCGTTTAACGCAGGGTCCCCCAGCCATTTTTCCTCCTGCTTATGAACATAAACAGGAATTTTATACATTTCCCGAATCTCATCAACAGCGCCGATATGGTCAAAATGAGCATGAGTTAATAAAATTGCCAAAGGTTTTATCCCTCTAGTATGAATCAGATTAATAAGCTTTTTTGCATCACCCCCGGGATCAAAAATTAAACATGAACGGTCAGGATTTTCTACGATATAACAATTGGTTTGAATACTCCCTAGTGGGAGCTGCTGCCATTTCATCATTTGTACCTCCAAATAGAATCGCTTTATACCTATTTTACACTATCTATAAGAAAGAGAAAAAGAAATGCCATGAATGAAAAGTGAACTCTGTTATAAAGAATGCCTTTAAACCCTCGACAAATGACGGAAAAAAATATAAAATAGGAAACGAATGTATTTAGTATTGTTACATAATTTTCTTCAAAAATTGGGCAAGATAGCCTTAAAGGGGGATTATTCATGGGATTGGTTATTATTTTTGCACTTGTAACCATACTTGCTGCTGTTGGTGGATTCACCGCACTAAAAAATAAAAATCTTTTAGGTGCATTTTGGGGAGTCGCTTCATTTGCAGTTTTTGGCTGGTTTACGGTCATGACTATTATTCATTCAGGATTTCCTACAGGAACACACTAAAAAAAGACTGTCTTATCGACAGTCTTTTTTTATTCCGCTGCTATTTGATAAATTTTCTTTTCATGAAGGTCAATGATTTGTTCAAAGCTGTTTCCGTAAAGAATCGCTTTACCTGACGGGGATACAGTGATGGGTTCGTTTTCCAGTCCATCCATAATCGTTTGATGCATTCCTTTCCTTAGGTCATATTCAACAAGATTAAAACCTTCTCTGTAGGTATCTGCTTCACCGCTGTTTATTGGCTGGAAGGTGATAAAATGTCCGGTAGTATCGGTATAATCAAAAAATGGTATTAACCAATCAGAATAATTGGTAAGCTGCGGAATTGAGAACTTAAATATCTCTTTTAATGTTCTATTATAAAAAGAATAATTTGCATGTGACTGATCTTCTTCATTTATAGTCACTGTCATCAGAACATCCTTAAATGCTGCAAACTGTGTTACATTTTTAAACAATGTGGTCTCTTTTCCATCTTCTAAATCTTTCTTGGTTAAGGGAGCATCTAGTGCTGGATGGTCATATTCCCAATTTAAAAACGCAATTTGCTTTGCAGCCATCCATTTAATAAAAGGCTGCGGTATAGAAACATCCATAGTCGTAAATTTTTTTAAATTCATCAGAAGCACTTGGAAGGTCCAATCTTCCTCAAATTTGGATATGAGGATTTGAGATTCGTCAAATGGATTCCATTCAAATGCTAATTCATAGGACGCAATTGATTTTTTAAGCTTTTCTTTGCCATTTGTATCAATGACTGTAATAACTCCTTCATAGGATGACGGGGCAGAATGGATCAAGAAATACTTTTTAGATGGACTAATCTGTAAGGTAACTATAGGATGGTCACTGTGATAAATCAATTCACTTTTTCCTAATAAGAGATCATAGCGGTAAACATTAGATGTTTGCTGAAGATTTGTAATAAAAAGAATCTTTGATTCGGAAAGCCAGCCGGCTGACTTGTAGAATTCCCCCTCTGGAATTGAAATAGGTAATTTCCATTCGCTTACATTGGCGGGAGAGGTATCTTTAGGCTTATTATTTCCTGCCGGTATTTTCACCTTTAGCTGTTCCCTATGTGCACAGGCGCTTACTATTTGGGTAAATAATATCAAAATAATCGTTAACATTGCCGAACACCTGTTAAACCGAAACAATTAATCACCCCGCCCAAAATCCATCTATATGTTAGTACGATTATATGGCAAGATTGTTTCAATCTTTTCCAAAATATTTCGAAAATAGGTAAAAAGTCATAAGGGTGTCAGGCACCATGTGAATTTTCACATGGTGCCTGACACCCTATATCGCTCTATCCGTTAAGTAGAAAAGACCGCCGTTGATGAAGGAGATGTTGATTTTTGGCTCGTATTGGTCTTGCAGAGCTTTTTTTTCTGTTTCGTAGCTTTCGTTTTCTTCCTCAATGTCTTCATAGAAATGGTCAAGAAGCTGCAAGTCCTTCTGCCACCGTTGTTTAGCTTCTTCTGCCCACGTATGGTCTTCCTTCATGATTTCTGATTTTACATAGTTTTCAATTCGTGCTATTCCGCTTCTTGGTCTTACTAATGGTGATAAGGTGAAGGAATAGTCCGGTATTTTCGGTGTTAACGGAATGTTAAGGAGCCGGTCGTGGAAATCCTCCACCATAGCTCCATTAATCAGCTGCAGACCAATTGATTTAAACTCGTCACGCTTTCGGTCACATTGGTAGGATATTTTAACATTCAAACATAACCACGGGAGCAGAGGAGTTTGCTGATGACCATGCTGATGATTTTCATAAAGACGAATATACTTGGCTAAATTTTTTGACGATGCAAAAATTTGATGAAGTCTTGGCGACCCAAAATGGATGATCTCTCCCTTAAGATTATCTGGTGCTTCTTTCTGATTGGTAATTAGGGTTAATTTCATAGGATTCGGTGTGCCGCCGGTTTTCTCTAGATAATGCCAGTAAAAGGGGCGGTTCATCAGCTCCTTATCAAGTGCTATTGTTAATTGGACCGTTAAGTATCCTGGTTTATTTTCTATAATTGGACAATCGTTGGCTTTAAAGTATTGCAAAAGAAAGTTATGAATTTCCTGCTGCTGCATGTGAATCTCCTTTCTGCATACTCTCGGCAAATTCAATCATTGAAGATAAGTTTTCCATTTTAATTCGCATTTCTCCTTCGGAACTAGAAGCACCGAAAATATCTATTAAATGGTCCTCAATATTTCCAAACTCAAGCTTTGTTAATATATCGTCGAGTTCGCCGATTACCCGCTCAAATAAATCGATTTTTTCATATAGAAGCTTTAAAATATGTTCTTCAACGGTGTTTTTTATGGCAAAATTATAGATTATAACATCATGTTCCTGCCCGAGCCGGTGAATACGACCAATCCGCTGCTCAAGCCTCATCGGGTTCCATGGCAAATCAAAGTTAATAATATGATGACAGAATTGCAGGTTAATACCTTCACCTCCAGCTTCAGTGGCAATCAGGACCTGTGCATGCTTTTGAAACAGCTCGCGCATCCAGTCTTTTTTTCCGCGTTTAAAACCACCACGGAAAGGGACAGACGAAATCCCGTTTTGTTTTAAGTACCATTGCAGATACAATTGAGTGGCCCGGTATTCTGTGAAAATAATTACCTTATCATTAATGTTTTTGATTAATTCAAGTGCTTTTTCCGCTTTTGAATTTTGCTGGACGGCTTCCACCTTTTTAATTAAATACTCGATTTGCTGCTGAAATGCTTGAGATGGATTTTCCTTTCTTTGAAGCATATTTTTTAATGTATAAAAAACGGCCTCTCTGCTGCTGCAAGCTTCCCGCTGTAATGTCATCACTGAGAATGCACTTGTCTCAAGCCAGTCACCTTCGTTCTTCAACCCGCATATGTCCTCATATAGCTCCCGTTCACTTGGAGAAAATTCAATTGGAATTGTTTCCACTTGCCTCTTTGTCCATTCAATTCCAGTATCAGCACGGCGATTACGAATCATGACCTTATTAACCAATTCTTTCAAATGCTCGTTGTCATTTAAAGAACGTGAATCCCGTTTGTATTTTTCATAAAAAGCAGTTTCGCTTCCTAAGTGGCCAGGCTTTAATAGTGAAACAAGATTGAAAATTTCTTCTACTCTGTTCTGAATCGGTGTGGCGGTCAATAGTAAACAAAACTTCTTTTTTAAGTTTTGCACGAATTCATAGTTTTTTGTCTTATTATTTTTAAGCTTATGAGCCTCATCAATAATGATTAAGTCATAGTCCTGCTGGTAAATAATGTCCCGATGAGGGTTTCGCTTAGCTGTATCGATAGAGGAAACAACGACATCACATTGCTCCCACACATAGCTTTTTTTCTGTGTAATCGCGGGAATGAAAAATTTGCTGTTTAATTCCTGGCCCCATTGGGTGACAAGTGAAGCAGGTACAAGAATTAATACTTTTTTAACTAAACCGCGAATCATGTATTCTTTTAAAATTAATCCCGCCTCAATTGTTTTTCCTAATCCGACTTCATCAGCAAGAATGGCTTTTCCATTCATGTTTTCTATCACCTGTTTTGCTGTTTCAAGCTGATGCGGCAGCGGGGTTAAATTAGGTAAGTGTTTTGGTGCCTGCAGGCCTTCAAATTCAGGGATGACCAAATGTTTTTCTACTTCGATTGCCAGCTTAAAAAGCTGCCAATCTCCCCAAGGGCCATCGTCATCTATTCGTTCTAAAAAGTCATCCTGCCAGGAGGAATCAAATTCAATCTCTGCGGACATTGTTTTCAGCTCCTTTTATGTAAAATGTTATTGCTCAAAATGCTTTCTAATGGTAGGATGAAGTTAGCTTTGAATGTTTAAAATATTTAAATTCGTAAATCTATTTTTTTAAGTATAATTAGTATGGCCAAATTGGAAAATATTATAAATGCGAATGACGACAAGGGGAGAGACTACTTTTGTAGCGCCGAAGGAGCAAGCAGAAATTGTGAATCTCTCAGGCAAAAGAACTCTTGTTTGACGCAGCTCTGGAGAGTGCTGCTAAAGCAGCCACCCACGGGGAAAGCCATTTTAGGTTAAACTTTCAGGTGCAAGGACAGAGACTTCCTTTTTACAAGGGAGTTTTCTGTCCTTTTTCTATGCATTTTAAAGTTATTTAAAGTCTAATAATAGCTGGATAAAATGAGCTGAAAAAGTGCTTTACCTCTTTTTAAAGAGTTTACAATAATGGATATGTAAAAGATGAAGGGGGATTTAAGAATGACAGAATTAAAACGTACTCCACTGTTTGATGTCTATAAGGAATACAGGGGGAAAACGATTGACTTTGGCGGTTGGGAGCTGCCTGTCCAATTTTCAAGCATTAAAGAGGAACATGAAGCTGTCCGCACAAAGGCTGGATTATTTGATGTTTCTCATATGGGAGAGATTGAAGTTAAAGGTACTGACAGCTTAGCTTATTTACAAAAGATGATGACAAACGATATTTCCAAGGTCAAAAATGGTGCTGCTCAATATACCGCAATGTGCTATGAAACGGGCGGCACTGTTGATGATCTGCTTGTATATAAAATGGAAGAAGAACATTATCTTCTTGTTGTGAACGCATCAAATATCGATAAAGACTACGAGTGGCTGGAAAGACACATAGAAGGTGATGTGTCACTGAAAAATCTTTCAGAAACAACAGCTCAAGTTGCTTTGCAAGGCCCGCTTGCCCAGAAGGTCTTACAAAAGCTTACTTCAACAGATTTAAGCAGCATCAGCTTCTTCAAGTTCCAGCAGGACGTAGAAATTAGCGGCAAAAAGGCGCTTGTATCCAGAACCGGTTACACTGGAGAAGATGGTTTTGAGGTGTATTGCCAGGCAGATGATGTAGTTGAAATTTGGAAAGCCATTTTAGAGGCAGGTAAAGAAGAAGGAGTTATTCCTTGCGGATTAGGTGCCCGTGATACTTTACGATTTGAAGCCAACCTAGCTCTTTATGGCCAAGAACTCTCAGCGGAAATCTCCCCGCTTGAAGCCGGTATTGGTTTTGCCGTGAAGCTAAATAAAGAAGCTGATTTTATTGGTAAAACTGCTTTAGCGAAGCAGAAGGAAAATGGTGTACCAAGGAAAATTGTCGGGATTGAAATGATCGACCGCGGTATTCCTCGTCATGGCTACCCTATTTATAAGGGAGAAGAGCTTATTGGGGAGGTTACTACTGGTACACAGTCACCAACCCTAAAGAAAAATATCGGGTTGGCTCTAATTTCATCTGAAAATGCAGTACTTGATTCGGAATTAGAGGTAGAGATTCGCGGCAAACGTTTAAAAGTAAAAATCATTCCAACACCATTTTATAAACGAGAAAAGTAAAACATGAGGGGAGCTAAGGTTATGAAACATCGCTATTTACCTATGACTGAACAAGATAAGAAGGCAATGCTTGAAACAATTGGTGTTTCCACTGTCGATGAACTGTTCAGTGATATTCCGGAAAAAGTAAGATTCCAGGGGCAATACAATATTAAACCGGCAAAATCAGAAACAGCTTTAACGAAAGAATTGTTTAAACTTGCGGGAAAAAACGCTGACTTAAAACAAAATGCGTCATTCCTGGGTGCTGGGGTTTACGATCATTATATGCCGATCATCGTTGATCATGTTATCTCAAGATCAGAATTCTATACAGCATATACACCATACCAGCCTGAAATATCACAGGGTGAGCTGCAGGCCATTTTTGAATTCCAAACGATGATTTGTGAATTAACCGGCATGGATGTGGCAAACTCCTCCATGTATGATGGCGGAACTGCCCTTGCTGAGTCAGCAATGCTAAGTGCCGGTCATACAAAACGCAAAACGATTGTTGTTTCAAGCGCAGTACATCCGGAATACCGTGACGTTTTGAAAACATATGCAAAGGGCCAATACCTTGAAGTAGTTGAGGTTCCGGTGAAGGATGGCATTACAGATGTTAGCGTACTAAAGGATTTAGTTAATAAGGATACAGCTGCAGTTATCGTGCAATATCCAAACTTTTTTGGAAGAATTGAACCATTAAAAGAGCTGGAAGAAGTTATTCATGAACAAAAGGCGTTGTTTGTTGTCTCCTCCAATCCATTATCATTAGGGGTATTAACACCTCCTGGAAAATTTGGAGCTGATATTGTAGTCGGGGATGCACAGCCGTTTGGTATTCCAGCTGCTTTTGGCGGGCCACACTGCGGTTATTTTGCTGTCACAAACAAATTAATGAGAAAGGTCCCTGGCCGTCTTGTCGGACAGACGACAGATGAAGAAGGGCGCCGTGGTTTTGTACTAACCCTTCAGGCTCGTGAACAGCATATCCGCCGTGATAAAGCAACATCGAATATTTGTTCAAACCAGGCATTGAATGCACTTGCTGCATCTGTGGCGATGACGGCTCTTGGTAAAAACGGTGTTCGTGAAATGGCTGCAGCCAATCTGCAAAAGGCAAACTATGCTAAAAATGCTTTTAAAGCGGCTGGCTTTGAAGTAGTGTATGATGGCCATTTATTCAATGAATTTGTCGTTAAGTTAAATAATCCAGTAAAGCAGGTTAATCAAAAGCTGCTTGAAAAAGATATCATTGGCGGATACGATTTAGGCCGTGATTATCCTGATTTAGCTAACCATATGCTGATTGCTGTAACAGAGCAAAGAACGAAGGAAGAAATCGATACTCTTGTGAAAGAATTGGGGGATTTGCATGCATAATCAAGATCAGAAGCTGATTTTTGAACTTAGTACATCAGGGCGAATCGGATATAGCCTGCCGGAATTGGATATTCCGGAAGCAGATTTAACCGGTCTTCTCCCAGATGGATATGTAAGGGAAGAGGAGCCTGGACTTCCAGAAGTATCAGAGCTTGATATCATGCGCCATTATACCTCCCTTTCAAAAAGAAATCATGGCTTAGATTCAGGTTTTTATCCATTAGGCTCTTGTACGATGAAATACAATCCTAAAATTAATGAAAGTGTTGCACGCTATAATGGGTTTGCACATATTCATCCGCTTCAGGATGAAAGTTCTGTTCAGGGAGCACTTGAACTGATGTACGATCTTCAGCAGCATTTGAAAGAAATTACCGGTATGGATGAAGTAACCCTGCAGCCGGCGGCAGGAGCCCATGGTGAATGGACCGGGTTAATGATGATTCGTGCCTACCATGAAGCAAATGGGGATACGATGCGGACCAAGGTTATTATTCCAGATTCTGCCCATGGTACAAACCCTGCTTCTGCAACGGTGGCAGGACTTGAAACGATTACTGTTAAATCGGATGAAAATGGTCTTGTTGACCTTGAGGATTTAAGAAGAGTGGTAGGCGAAGATACAGCTGCCTTAATGCTGACTAATCCAAATACACTAGGATTATTTGAAGAGCATATTGTTGAAATTGCAGAAATTATTCATGAAGCCGGCGGAAAGGTTTATTATGATGGAGCCAACTTAAACGCTGTTCTTTCAAAAGCTCGACCTGGAGACATGGGCTTTGACGTTGTTCACTTGAATCTTCATAAAACATTTACCGGTCCACACGGCGGCGGCGGTCCTGGTTCAGGTCCTGTAGGGGTAAAGGCTGATCTTATTCCATTCCTTCCAAAACCAATCGTTGACAAACGCGGGGATGAATATGTACTGGATTATGACCGCCCTCAGTCTATTGGACGTGTGAAGCCGTTTTATGGAAACTTTGGCATTAATGTACGTGCTTATACGTATATTCGTTCCATGGGTCCAGATGGTCTCAAAGCGGTAACAGAATATGCCGTGCTAAATGCTAACTACATGATGAGAAGACTGGCAGAGTTCTACGATCTTCCATTTGATAAACATTGTAAGCATGAGTTTGTTTTAAGCGGTAAGCGTCAAAAGAAATTAGGTGTGCGTACGCTGGATATTGCAAAACGCCTGCTAGATTTTGGCTATCATCCGCCAACCATTTACTTCCCATTAAATGTGGAAGAATGTATCATGATCGAGCCAACTGAAACAGAATCGAAAGAAACGCTTGATGCTTTTGTTGATGCTATGATCCAAATTGCCAAAGAAGCGGAAGAAAATCCGGAAATCGTTCAAGAAGCACCACATACAACTGTTGTCGGCCGCCTTGACGAAACAACTGCTGCTCGTAAACCAATCTTAAGATATCAAGCTTAGTATAAAAAACAAAGGATGATTCATATTGTGAATCATCCCTTATTTTTTATTGGAAAATAAATTAGACTCCGGAACACGTCCAGAGTCTAGAAGTATTATTTCTTAGCTTTAATCTTGCCTGACCATTTTTTAAACCCGCCTTGCAGCTGGGTAAGATCTTTATAGCCTTTTTTGTGTAAAAACTGAGCTGCACGGGCACTGCGCATTCCACTTTGGCAATATAGATAAACTGGCAGATCAGGGCGGATTTCCTTCATCCGCATTCTCATCTGTGACATTGGAATATTACGTGCGCCTAAAATATGACCGCCTTCAAATTCGTTTGGTTCGCGAACATCTATAAGCTGTGCCTTTCTGTAACCTGCACGGAATTCTTCCTCGGTAACCGTTTTGACGATTTTCTTTTGATAGAAATAAGTGAAAACGGAGTAAATAATAACCGCAGCAATAATAATTAATAAAACATAAAGTGAACTCAAAATCTTTTCTCCTTTCAAGCTGTACTCCACTAGCTTTTATTATATAAGTCCTTCACATAAAGATAAAGAATTATGACGAAAATTCTTTTGATAAAATAATGCCAAAACAATCTAGTTTGCATTCGTTTTCGTTTTTGATAGACTTAAAAAGGTAAAATATTTCATTTAAATGAGGTTATTGAATGGAAAAAGAACAATGGCTTTTTATTGATACAGGAAACAGTTCTCCTTCATTTAATATGGCACTTGACGAGGCATTGCTTGATTGGCACAGCAATGGGAAAATTCCACCGGTGATTCGTTTTTATGGCTGGAATCCGCCAACATTGTCGATTGGTTATTTTCAAAAGGTTGAAAAAGAAATTGACATGGATGCCGTAAAAGAGCATGCTCTAGGCTTCGTAAGACGGCCTACAGGCGGCAGAGGTGTCCTCCATGAGCATGAGCTAACATATAGTGTAATTGTTTCAGAAGAACATCCAGAAATGCCTAAAACGGTGACGGAGGCTTACCGGGTGATTTCGGAAGGGATATTAAAAGGATTTCACCATTTAGGCCTTGATGCTTATTTTGCGGTTCCAAAGACAGCTGAGGAACGGGATGCTTTAAAAAGCCCGCGTTCAGCAGTATGCTTTGATGCGCCCAGCTGGTATGAGCTAGTGGTCGAAGGAAGAAAGGTTGCCGGAAGCGCGCAAACGAGGCAAAAGGGTGTTATTCTTCAGCATGGTTCAATTCTATTGGACCTAGATGAAGAAAAGCTGTTTAGCTTGTTTAAGTATCCAAATGAGCGGGTAAAGGAACGGATGAAGAAAGCATTTAAAGATAAAGCGGTTGCGATTAACGCCATCAGCCAGAGGCAGATTACGCTTGAGGAAGCAAAAGATGCTTTCTATAAAGGTTTTGCAGAAGGACTTAATATTGACCTTGAACCATATCAATTATCAGAGGATGAATTGGCATACGTTCATAAGCTTGCTTGCGAACGTTATGAAAACGAAGATTGGAATTTTAAAAGGTAATAACTTGAAGCGGCCGCTGCCGCTTTTAGTTTTTAGCAAGCCGCGAAAATTGTTAAAATTCCTCGTTTTTAAGAGAAAAATCGAGTAATGCTTTTATTTTCTTTCAAATCTATTTAATTTTAGGTTTGACAAAATAAATGTTTTTTGCTCAACATACAATATATAGTGGTGTCGAAATTTTGTAAAACACCATATGTTGATTTTCATCACCTAGTTGTGGTACCTTAATTATATTAATGCTACTAGATATACAATAATCAGACGAGAATCTAGCAGAATGCAATAGATTTAATTTTTAGAAGGAGTTGTTCTCATGTCTGTTGTGTTTAGACAAAAAATGAATATTGATTTTGAAAGGTTGAATGAGGATATCCGCCTATTTCCCCAGGTACACCCAGTTACCCCGGATATGAAAATAACTCACAAGGGTGTTTCGCGTTTAGTTATGTTGGATCGCTACACCTTCAAAGATACGGAGAAAATTACCCTCACCAAAGGAGACTTTGTTGTACTAACGATTAAAGAGGATCCAAAATTCCCAGCACGAGGTTTAGGAACCATTACAGAAATCGATTGGGAGAAGAAAAAGGCAAAGGTATTAGTGGAAGAGGAGTTTAGAGGAGTACTGGATGATACTGAAGAAGCCAGTACAGGAGTTATTTTGCGATCGCTTGATGTGATTGAAAAACCTCTAGAACTGTTCTATGAGCAGATTGCCCGCCGTGTGGCAACAGGATTGGCGGCCGTTGAGGAGACGGAAGAGAAGCGGCGTGAGTGGACGGAAAAGTTTTATCAAGAGCTCGTTAATCTGAGTTTCATTCCTGCTGGCCGTGTTCTTTATGGTGCCGGGGCAAACACGGATGTAACGTATTTTAACTGTTACGTTATGCCTTTTGTAGCCGATTCACGCGAAGGAATCTCTGACCACCGTAAGCAGGTCATGGAAATCATGAGCCGCGGCGGCGGTGTCGGTACAAACGGTTCAACTTTGCGTCCAAGAAACACTCTGGCACGCGGCGTAAACGGCAAGTCATCTGGTTCAGTATCTTGGCTTGATGACATTGCGAAATTAACGCATTTAGTTGAGCAGGGTGGCAGCCGGAGGGGCGCCCAAATGATCATGTTGGCGGACTGGCATCCTGATATCATTGAATTCATTATTTCAAAGATGCAAAATCCTAGAATTCTACGATTCTTAATTGAAAATACAAAAGATGAAACGATTAAAAAACTGGCGAAAGATAAATTAAAGTTTACACCATTTACAACTCAGGAAATCGCAATGTATCAGGGAATCGTGAATTACAAAAATATTCCTGGTAATGGCGGTTTCAGCGAGAGTATCATTGCTAGTGCTGAAGAAAAATTAGCCGTTGGCGGCAATTACACAGTTCATAATTCAGAGTTCTTAACCGGTGCAAATATTTCTGTTTGTTTAACCAAAGAATTTATGGAAGCTGTTGAAAATGATGGTGAATATGAACTTCGGTTCCCTTATGTGGAGCACTACAATGAAGAGGAAATGAAAACTTATAATGAAGAATGGCATAAAGTAGGCGACGTTCGCGAGTGGGAAAAGCTTGGATACAAAGTACGCGTCTACAAGAAGATTAGGGCAAAGGAACTTTGGAACTTAATCAACATTTGTGCAACCTACTCTGCAGAGCCAGGAATCTTCTTTATTGATAATGCAAATGACATGACGAATGCAAAGGCATATGGTCAACAGGTAGTTGCAACAAATCCGTGTGGGGAGCAGCCGCTCGCACCTTTTTCCGTCTGCAACCTTGCTGCAGTTAACTTAGCAGAAATGGCAGACAAAGAAACGAAAACAGTTAATTTTGATAAATTGAAGAAGACAGTTGAAGTTGGTGTCCGCATGCAGGACAATGTTATCAACGCTACACCATACTTCTTAGAAGAAAACAAAAAGCAAGCACTTGGTGAACGCCGTGTCGGTCTTGGTGTTATGGGATTACACGACCTCCTCATCTACTGTGAAACAGAATACGGCTCACCAGAAGGTAATGAATTAGTAGATCAAGTGTTTGAAGTTATTGCTACTACAGCATATAGAACTTCGATTGAATTGGCGAAGGAGAAGGGCAGCTTCCCATTCTTAACAGGTGAATCTTTGGATGAAACAAACCGCTTAAGACAAGCGTTTATTGAAACTGGATATATGAAAAAAATGCCGGAAGATATCCGTCAATCGATTTTAGAAAACGGAATAAGAAATTCTCATTTGCTAACTGTTGCTCCTACGGGATCCACTGGGACCATGGTTGGGGTATCCACAGGACTTGAACCTTATTTCTCATTCTCTTATTTCCGCAGCGGTCGTCTTGGAAAGTTCATCGAAGTAAAGGCGGACATCGTTCAAGAATATCTAGATCAACATCCAGAGGCAGATCCAGAAAACCTGCCAAACTGGTTTGTAACTGCTATGGAACTGGCTCCTGAAGCACATGCAGATGTTCAATGTGTAATCCAGCGCTGGATTGACAGTTCAATCAGTAAAACTGTGAATGCACCAAAAGGATACAGTGTCGAACAAGTCGAGAAAGTTTACGAACGTTTATACCGGGGTGGTGCCAAAGGCGGCACTGTCTATGTAGATGGATCACGCGATTCTCAAGTATTGACTCTTAAAGCAGAAGAAAATACTAATGAGCAATTGTCGATGTTTGATGAAAAAGAAAAGAAGCCTGTGGTACTTGTCGACACCATCAGTGATCTTCGTTCGACAAATGTAACTATTGGCTCTGAGGTAGGTAACACTTGCCCAGTATGCCGCAAAGGAGAAGTCGAAGAAATTGGCGGCTGTAATACATGTACAAACTGCGGTGCGCAATTAAAGTGCGGTCTATAGGATGTATTAAAAGGTGTGGATGAAAATCCACGCCTTTTAAATATATTGAAAAGTGAGGAATAAAGTCGAAATTTGTAATAAAACTGTAATCTTCCTGTCACGTTGATGTTACGCATTTTTTGTATGATAGCGCTAACAAAACTCGCCAGGGGGATTAACAAGATGTTGAAAAAGATTGTCGCAGTTTTCGCCATGACTATTATACTGAGCTCATTGTTTTCCGCTATTGGAGGTAGAGCAGAAGCAGCTTCTTACCACACCAAAGCAATCTCCGTTGCAAAAGCCAATTTAGGTGTTCCATATAGATGGGGCGGCATTACACCAAAAGGCTTTGACTGCTCAGGTCTTGTTAAATACTCTTTTGGAAAAGCGGGAAAGGTATTGCCACGTACAGCAGCTGACATGTTCTATAAAAAAGGAAAGCGTGTTAGTTCCTTACGAGTAGGCGATCTTATGTTTTTTGCCCCGAATAAGGCAAGCAAGCCGACACATGTAGCCATTTATATTGGCAAAGGCAAAATGATTCAATCTTCTTCATCAAAAGGGGTATCAATCGCTTACACAAACAATGTATACTGGAAGCCGCGTTTCATTGGCGCTAAGCGTATATAAAAAGATAGATTTAAAGAGCATCGGTAATCCGGTGCTCTTTTTTGCAATGATTAAATAATTTCTACATACATTCTCGATATTATTTTATTATGATGTAATTAATGAAAAACTTGGTGTCGATAACTTAAGGAGCAAACAAATGAAAAGATCATTCAAAATAAATAGTATATCAACGAAGCTGGGATTGCTATTCAGCGGGATATTTGTTGCTTTGCTGCTCATTTTAGGAGCAATTTTATACGGAGTTTTTATTAATGTATTCAGTGATTATATTAAGCAGGACTTGCTTGTAAGAGGAAATAATCACGCATTAGTGCTAGAAGGACAATATAATCAGGAAACAATTCGGCATGTTGTCCGGATGGAAAAAGGGGCAACTACGAAGGTTTTAGTCACTGATGCTAATCAGAGGGTAATTGATTCATCGGTACCGCTTGATGAGGATATGGAGAATCATTTATTACCCAAAGGAAAGAAATTGAAGAATGGAGTGTTGATAGAGAGTGATTGGAAGCATCACGATTATTTAATTTCCGTATCACCTATCGGAGCTAATGAGGGTTTTGTATATATGTACTATCCTTCAAATATCTTAAGAGAAATTGTAGTTGTATTAAATATATTAATGCTAATTGCCAGTTTAGGGATTGTGTTACTCGCATTCGGATTTATCGGGATTTTGTCGAAAAAGCTTGCACAGCCTCTCTTAATGATGAAGGATGCAACGAATAAAATGTCTCTTGGTAAATATCAACAAAGAATACCCGTGATTGGTGATGATGAAGTGGCGAAATTAGGCAAGTCCATTCAATCACTTGGGGAGCAGCTTCAATACTATGAGGATAGTAGAAATGAGTTTCTTGCGGCTGTTTCACATGAGCTTCGCACCCCCTTAACCTATATCAAAGGATATAGCGACATATTAAATAAAGGAATGTATAAAAGCAGTGAGGAACAGAGTCAGTACCTACAAATTATCAATCAAGAAGCAAAACGAATTTCGATTCTAGTGGATGACTTGTTTGAAATGAGTAAGTTGCAGGTTCATGAATTCGCCCTTGAACGTGAATGGACCAATATCAATCAAATTATTGAAAAAGTAATAACGAATCTAAAACCTGAAATAGCAAAAAAGGGCCTGATGATAACATCCAATTTACGAGATATCCCTTTAATTAAAATTGATCCAAAAAGAATCGAGCAGGTCCTTTATAACCTAATAGAAAATGCTATGAAGTATACTCATCAGGGGGAGATTACGATTAACTCCTATATGAAAAACGAATTTGTAAAAATAAAAATTACAGATACAGGGATTGGTATCCCAAAGGATGAGTTATCGAAAATTTTCGAGCGTTTTTATCGTATTGAACAATCGCGGGCCAGGAAAACAGGGGGGACCGGGCTGGGACTATATGTCGTAAAACAAATCGTTCAAGCGCATGAGGGTGAAATTAAGGTTGACAGTGTAGAAAACAAAGGTTCAACTTTCACCATAAAATTAAAAATTTAAATGGTATGATAAGGGGAAGAAAAAAGATGATTAAAATATTGCTTGTCGATGATGAGTTTGAAATGCGCCAGCTTTTGCGGCTTTATTTACAGCAAGAAGGTTTTGTTGTGGAAGAAGCAGAAAACGGAAAGGAAGCTTATGAAAAAATTATAAAAAATGAATATCAGTTAATGATTCTTGATATTATGATGCCGCTCATGGACGGATGGCAGACACTTGAAGAAGTTCGAAAAATAACAGATATGCCGGTTATTATGTTAACAGCAAAAGGGACCGTGAAAGATAAGGTGTCAGGATTGTCAAAAGGGGCAGATGATTATTTAGTAAAACCGTTTGATGCAGAGGAATTGATAGCAAGGATTCAGGCATTGCTGCGAAGAACGCATCTAAATGAAGAAACGGAAAACCTGTTAAGACATAATGGGATTTCGGTGAACCTCGCAGCTCGCGATGTGATTTACATGAATAAAAAAATAAGTCTTACACAAACAGAGTTTGATTTATTAAGAGTCTTCCTTGAACATAAAGGAAATGTTTTAACAAGAGAGCAGCTTGTTGAGTTAATTTGGGGAATTGAGTTTTTAGGGGAAGATCGAACAGTGGATTCTCATATTAAAAATCTTAGAGATAAACTGAAAGCTGCTGGTGTACATGAGCAGCCTGTTAAAACAGTCTGGGGGATTGGATATAAAGTAGAATAGGTGAGAATATGGAAAGACTAATAGCTACCATGTTTTTAATTTTGATTATTATTTTAGGGATATCTTCCTTGATATTTGTCTTAAAAATGGTTTGGTTTCCCCCAACTAGCATGGGGATGATGATGGGGAAGAAAATGATGTTTCATCACATGTATTTCTGGTTTTCTCAGATGATGATCCTCTGCCTTCTCATAATTACTTTAATCACGATTATTTGGAAAATCAAAAAGAAAAGTAAGAAATGATCAATATATAGGCAAAAAGGGAAAGCACGAATCACTATGATCCGTGCTTTAACTATCTTCAAGTTCTACAGTAATATATAACCCACCTGTGATTGGTTAAACTTTCACCGCAAGTAGTTCAATAAACGACTTTTATTTGAACAATCTCCTATCTTCAAACTTATTGCACATTTTTATGATATTCTTATCCTATGAAATAAACTTAGGGTGATATTATGTATAATTTATTTAGCCAAATAAGTACCTTCCTAAGTCAGCCCTTTTTTACTATGGCAAATAGCTTAGAATCCTTACCGATTGTTTTTGCACTAATTCTAGGTCTAGTTGGAGCACTTGCGCCATGTCAGCTTACCGGGAATATTAGTGCAATCACGCTGTACGGCAACACTTCTATTCAAAAGAAAATAGTATGGAAGGATGTTTTCAGCTTTACCTTGGGAAAGGTAGTGGCCTTTTCTCTTTTAGGTGGGTTAGTATGGCTATTGGGTAAAGGAATTGAACAAAATCTAACACTGTATTTTCCATGGCTGCGGAAAATTATGGGACCTATATTAGTTATTGTAGGAATCTATATGCTCGGGTTAATAAAGTTGAAAGGGACATTAAACTTGTTTAAACAACCCAAGGAATACAAGAGAGAAAGTCGTTTTGGGTCTTTTATGCTCGGCCTTAGTTTCTCGCTGGCTTTTTGTCCAACCATGTTTATCCTGTTTTTTGTAACATTAATGCCGGTTGTGTTGTCAAGCTCTTATGGAATTATTCTCCCGTCCATATTCGCTCTTGGAACAGCCTTGCCGCTATTAATTGTTATTTTCATCATATGGTATCTTGGTGGCAGTGGTATGTTAATGAAAAAAGGGCGGAAAATCGGCATATTTGTTCAACGAATTGCGGGTATCTTTATGCTTATTTTAGGAATATTTGATACATTAACATATTGGTCATTATGATTTTCTATTGCATGATTTTGAAATGATATCATTTTCGCTTAGCTGGTTTCCTAGAAAAAGGTAACCAGCTAACAGGAAAAAGTAAAAAGCGGTTAATAGCATCATAAGAAAACGTACCCTGTCTAGGCACGTTTTCTTTAAAATTTTATTGAAGGAACTGTCGCCAAGCGATCCCCAACTGTCGGATAAGGCAGTTTAATTGTCGGATAGCGTGTCCCAATTGTCGGACAGGAAATCGAGATAATAAAGATTGAATTCGTTCTTTTTTAATGTAAATTCATTATTTTGTTAGTGTTAAAATCTATTCATCATATTTTTGGCGTTTGTTCCTTCCATCATGCCACCTTCACCATGACAGGCTTTGTACATTTTTTGTAAATCTTTTTTAGAGAAGTCTGGATGCATTTTTTGCATAAAAGGAAGCATTTTTTCAAAGCTTAAACCAACATTAGAATCGTTATTGCCAGCCGCCAATACGGCTGTTCCGGCTCCAAGAACCAACGCAGCACTTAAAACTCCAACTGCAAGTTTTTTCATGATCGTACAACTCCTTTCTTTTATTATCTTAATCATAACGCTAAATTTTGCAGAATTAATGGATATTGTTTGTCGATATTATGACGATAATTGTTTTCGTTTGATATATTGAGGGTTCAATAATTTGTAATAAAATTTTGTAACTTTAGACACAGTTTTTCCTTATATTGAAGTATTATAATAATGAATAAATAAGTGGACTAGTATTTCTTGAAATATAAAAGTACAATTTATGGACAAGTTAATGATTAAAATTGGAAGATCATGTTTAAATCGAATAATGTGTTAATTTCGAAAAAGCCAAAAAAATTAATGAAAATTATAACAAACTTCTTTACATAGGATGGGGGGGTATGGTAAATTGGTGTTATAAAAAATAATTTACTTTTTTAAGTTATGAAAGGAAGGATATAGATGGAAAAAGTAACTTTAAACGTACAAGGAATGTCTTGTAATCATTGTGTGAAAGCAGTAGAGGGAAGCGTTGGTACACTTGATGGCGTGAATACTGTAAAGGTTAACCTAAAAGATGCAACTGTTGCTGTTGAATTTAATCCTGAAAAAGTTTCCTTGGATAAAATTAAAGATACAATTGATGATCAAGGATATGATGTAAAGTAAATATTTTAAAGACGTGCTAGCTGCTAGCACGTTCTTTTTACAAAAATATATACCCATATGGGGTATGAGGAGTTGGCTTCCATGGCTCAAAATGTGAAAGAAACAAATTTACAAATTTCCGGTATGACATGCGCTGCATGTGCTACGAGAATTGAAAAGGGATTAAATAAAATTACAGGTGTAGAGTCAGCAACTGTAAATCTAGCTTTGGAAAAATCAGCAATTAAATATGATCCTTCGCAAATAAAGGTTGAGGATTTAGAAAAGAAAATCAGGGACTTAGGCTATGATGTGGTAACGGAAAAAGCGGAGTTTGATATTACTGGCATGACCTGTGCAGCCTGTTCTGCAAGAATTGAAAAAGGCCTCAACAAACTTGATGGTGTTGTAAAAGCAAGTGTGAACTTGGCACTGGAAAAAGCAACTGTGGAATTTAATGGTTCAGCGCTTTCTACGAACGACATCATAAAAAAAGTTGAAAACCTTGGTTATGGTGCGCAACTAAAAGAAGATACGAAGGAAGCCGTAGATCATCGTCAAAAGGAAATTGAAAAACAAACAAGGAAATTTATTTTTTCTGCGATTCTTTCATTCCCGCTTTTATGGGCAATGGTCGGTCACTTTTCATTTACTTCATTCATCTGGGTGCCCGATATATTTATGAATCCATGGTTTCAATTGCTTATGGCAACACCGGTCCAGTTTATTATTGGCGGACAGTTCTATATAGGCGCCTATAAAGCCTTGAAAAATAAAAGTGCCAATATGGATGTCCTTGTTGCCTTAGGTACATCTGCTGCCTATTTTTACAGTTTATATTTATCAATCTTGTCGCTTTCAGGAAACGCCCACCAAGTTGAACTGTACTACGAAACAAGTGCTGTGCTGATTACATTAATCATTTTAGGAAAGCTGTTTGAAGCAAAAGCAAAAGGACGCTCCTCAGAGGCTATTAAAAAGCTAATGGGTCTTCAGGCAAAGACTGCTACTGTTGAACGGGGTGAAATGGAACAGGAAATCCCGCTCGAAGAGGTAGTAGTCGGTGATATCCTTCATATTAAGCCTGGGGAAAAGATCCCGGTCGACGGAAAAATTATCGAAGGTGGTTCAGCCATCGATGAATCCATGCTTACTGGTGAAAGTGTCCCAGTGGATAAAAAAACTGGGGATGAGGTCATCGGTGCAACACTTAACAAAAATGGATTTTTAAAAGTTGAGGCAACTAAGGTCGGCAGGGATACGGCATTAGCTCAAATTATTAAAGTAGTAGAGGAAGCTCAGGGGTCTAAAGCTCCAATCCAGCGTCTGGCTGATAAAATTTCCGGAGTGTTTGTACCCATTGTCGTTGGTTTGGCAGTCTTAACATTCATTATTTGGTATTTTGTAGTTTCGCCTGGTGATTTTTCAGAGGCATTAGAAAAATTAATCGCTGTCCTTGTTATAGCCTGTCCTTGTGCATTAGGTTTGGCTACGCCAACGTCTATTATGGCCGGTTCAGGAAGGTCGGCGGAATATGGAATTCTATTTAAAGGCGGTGAACACTTGGAAATGACCCACCGTATTTCCACCGTCGTATTAGATAAAACCGGTACGGTAACAAATGGGACGCCGGTATTAACCGATGTCATGATCGAAAAAGAATTTACAGAAAGCGAATTTTTGTCCTTGGTGGGTTCAGCTGAAAAGCAATCGGAACACCCGCTTGCACAGGCAATTGTACAAGGCATTAAAGAGAAGGGAATTACTTTAATAGATGTAACTGAATTTGAAGCGATTCCTGGGTTCGGAATAAGAGCCGTCGTAGATGGAAATGAATTATTAGTCGGTACGAGAAAACTCATGAACCAATATAATGTGGCAATTGCAGGAGCTCTTGCTAAAATGGATAGTTTAGAAAGAGCTGGCAAGACGGCTATGCTTACTGCTATTAACGGTCGTTACGCCGGTACAGTTGCTGTTGCGGATACCATTAAAATTACCTCAAAAGCAGCCATAAGACGTCTTCAAAAAATGGGGCTGGATGTCATTATGATTACCGGTGATAATCAGAAAACGGCGATAGCGATTGCTGAACAGGCTGGCATTGAGCATGTAATTGCAGAGGTGTTGCCAGAAGGAAAGGCAGAAGAAATTAAGAAACTTCAAGCTCAAGGAAAAAAAGTGGCGATGGTTGGCGATGGAATCAATGATGCCCCGGCACTGGCTGTTGCCGACATTGGGATGGCCATCGGCACCGGTACCGATGTGGCAATGGAAGCTGCTGATATTACTCTAATTCGCGGTGATTTAAACAGTATCGCGGATGCCATTTTTATGAGTAAGAAAACAATCACCAATATTAAACAAAATCTCTTCTGGGCCCTTGCCTATAATTCGCTGGGCATCCCGGTTGCTGCACTCGGCTTCTTAGCACCATGGTTAGCAGGAGCAGCAATGGCATTCAGTTCCGTATCTGTTGTTTTAAACGCTTTACGGCTTCAGAAAGTGAAACTATAAAAGAACTCTAGTTTTCAAGAAGACTGACAGAAATTCTCAGTCTTCTTTCCTTTTTAGGCTTTGATATCAAAATTTTTACCTTGTCCGTGGTACTATTTTAGGAAGCAGCCGCTTAAAGATGTAACAATGACTTTCATCTTAGGGGTGGCTGCCATGAATATAGATGGAGTTTTTTCTGGAGGAGGTATAAAAGGGTTTGCGATGATTGGAGCTTATGAAGAGATTGAACGCCGCGGCTTTAAGTTTGTCAGAGTAGCAGGGACCAGCGCCGGGGCTATTGTTGCTGCTTTAATTGCTGCAGGCTACACAAGTAAAGAAATTTATCAGCTGGTGGATGAGCTTGACCCAACAAATTTATTAGATCCTCGAAAAACAATTATTCCGTTTAAATTTGCAAAATGGCTTTTACTCTATTGGAAATTAGGACTGTATAAAGGGAATGAACTGGAGCACTGGTTAGAAGAAAAGCTGGCAGCTAAGGGACTGAGGACATTTTCTGATTTGCCCCCCCAAGCATTACGTTTGATTGCTTCAGACCTTTCGAACGGTCAAATGGTTGTATTGCCTGAGGATTTGGGTAAATATGGTATTTCACCCGAATCCTTTTCTATTGCCAAGGCGATTCGGATGAGCTGCAGTATCCCCTATTTTTTTGAACCTGTAAAAATGCGCTCGATTGACGGTATCAATATTCTGGTAGACGGCGGAGTGTTAAGTAATTTTCCGATGTGGCTATTTGATAAAGATAATGTAAAGAAAGTGAGACCTGTATTAGGAATTAAGTTAAGCGCGAATGAATATGAACATCAAAAACATAAAATTAATAATGGAATTGAATTGTTTGGCGCCTTGTTTGAAACAATGAAGGATGCCCATGATTCACGGTACATTTCAAAAAAACATGCTGAAAACATTATCTTTATACCAACGGAAGGAATTGTAACAACAGAATTTAAATTAACAGATGAGAAGAAACAGGCTCTCTTTGATTTCGGTAGGGAGCATGCCAGACGATTTTTAAGTAAGTGGACTTATTAACAAAATTTACCCATAAAAAAACGAGCGTTCATAGTGACGCTCGATTTTTCTTTTTCCCCTTTTTGCCGTCAATAACAGTGAGATGTGCAGGAGGTTTCCTTTTGCTCTTGTTTTTCTTTAAAGTAGCTATTGGGCCAAGTGAAGAACTCTTCAAATTAGGTTCACCGCTTTTATTTTGCAGTCGTTTTTTTGACTGCTTTGCAGCTTTCAAAAATGCCCGCTGATCTTTTTTTTGAGGGCTCGAATTTGAAAACTTTCGAACAACAAAAAATATTGCAAATCCGATTAAAGCCATAATGGCTATTTTCTGAATAAACCCAGCGGGGTTAGCTGTGATTGAACCAACAATACCTATTAAGGCAAGAATAATAAGTCCCCCTACAATTAGGACGGATGTCCGATTTTTCAAGAAAGCCACCTCCCTCTATGAGCATCATAAGCATTTTTTTAATCTTTTAAACAACTAAAGATAAAAATTTAGACAATTTCTTCATTTTTCGCACCAGATTCGGTTTCTGATTCCTTTTTTAATAATTCTTGAAACGAAAGAATAGCCACTTCTACCTGCTCATCATTTGGCTCCTTCGTTGTTAAAAGCTGTAGCCAGAGTCCCGGCAGACCAAGGTATTTAAGTACAGGAACATTTCTTAATTTATTAGTAAATTGCAGGACTTCAAAGGAAATTCCTAATACGACTGGAATTAACAATATCCGGTCAACAATCCGCAGCCAAAGCGGTGTTGTCGGAACAAGCAAGTAGACAAATAGTCCTACAATGACAGTAAATAAAATAAAACTGCTGCCGCAGCGGTAGTGAAGCCTGGAATGGGCCTGAACATTTTCTACCGTAAGCGGGACGTCGGATTCAAACGTATTAATGACCTTATGCTCAGCGCCGTGATATTGAAATACCCGTTTGATCAGGGGGGTTAACGAAACAAAATAAATATAGGAAAGTAGCAGAAATAGCTTTATCACACTTTCCACGACCACTTGAACCACATGTGATGGAAAAATCGGTATCGTTAATGCTGCTAATAAAGCTGGGAGTACTGTAAAAGCCAATTTTCCGACGATAAAGGAAATCACGCCGATTACTGCTACTCCAAGGTACATAGTTAATTTCGAAGTTTCCTGTTCTTTTATTGTATGATCATCTTTTGGGTCGACGTCATATCTTTCTGAAGAGAAATTCAAATGTTTTGAGCCGTTCCCACTTGCCTCGATTATCGCAATAATCCCGCGAAGAAACGGAATCCTTTTTAATTTTTGAAGGACAGGATTTACTTTTCTTGGTACATGAAAATAATCAATGGAATGATCATTTCTTCTAACTGCGGTAACGTAATGATGTTTACCGCCGAACATGACACCTTCAATGACGGCTTGACCGCCGTATACTGGTTTTTGAGAATTGGACATGTATTTGACACCAACCTATATACAAAGTTGCACATGAGCAGAGAGTAAAATCTGTATGTACTTAATTGTATTCTACTAGAAAAACAAAAAATCCTCTAGGATTGTCATAATCTTTCCATTTAAATTCCGAAAAATATTTTTTTATGCAAGTGTTACGTTTGCTAAGGGCATAATAGGCATGAAAATGTATTGGAGGTTGTTACAATGACTAACGAAAATGAAGCAGCTAAATATCCTAAACCGATGGCTTTCCCTGTAATGGTCTTTTGGACTGGCCTATTTGGGGGAATTTTTTGGTCTTCGGTCGGTTTTATCACCTATTATTTAAATTTTACAGAAATCCGCCCCAATGTTATCCTCATTCCATGGGCACTTGGAAACTGGAAATACGACTGGGTGGGAACCGTTGTCTCCATCCTATTTCTTGGAGTTATTTCAATTGGTGTAGCTTTCATATATTCAGCCCTGTTAAAACGATTTAATGGCTTATGGTTTGGTATTGGATATGGTATCATATTGTTCTTTATCGTATTTTTGCTTTTACATCCGCTCTTTCCTGATATAAAACCGCTTTTAAAATTAAATCGGAATACTGTTATTACGTCGTTTTGTTTATTTATCATTTATGGGATGTTTATCGGTTATTCCATCAACTATGAATATCAGAATAAAAAAGAGCAGGAAAAAGAGGCGGCCAGCTAAGTTGACATTAGTCGGCAAGGAATGGTTGTGATAAAATAATTGTGTCTGTCTGCGGAATAGATAAAGGAGAGTGGGAACGATGGAGAAATTAGCAAAACTAAGGAAAGAATTTGCAGAATATGGAATTGAGGGGCTGTTAATCACAAGTCCTTATAACCGCCGCTACATATCTAATTTTACCGGTACAGCTGGTGTTGTGTTAATAAGTGCTAATCATGCACAATTCATAACTGATTTCCGTTATGTTGAACAGGCATCAAAGCAATGCGAAGGCTTTGAGGTCATTAAGTTTTCAGATACTATTCAAAAAGAAGTTGCCGAACAGGTTAAAAAGTTAGGAATCAAAAAGCTTGGCTTTGAGGAAGATTATATAACTTATTCCTTATTTAAAGTATATGAAGAAGAAGTGAAAGCTGAACTTGTACCAATCGCAGGAGTAATTGAAAAGTTACGCTTGATTAAGACTGATGCAGAGATTAAGATAATAAAGGAAGCTGCGGATATTGCTGATGCTGCTTTTAAACATATTTTAGACTTCATCCAACCAGGTAAAACGGAGATGGAAGTGTCGAATGAGTTAGAATTCTTTATGAGAAAAGCTGGAGCGACATCTTCGTCCTTTGATACCATTGTTGCTTCAGGAGTTCGTTCAGCGCTTCCACATGGTGTTGCAACAGAGAAGGTTATTGAAAAAGGGGATATGGTTACACTTGACTTTGGTGCTTATTATAAAGGGTATGTATCTGATATTACCAGAACAGTTGCTGTAGGAGAACCAGACAGTAAGTTAAAAAATATTTATCAAATTGTTCTTGAGGCACAACTGCGCTGTATGGATGGCCTGAAACCAGGATTAACAGGGAAACAGGCTGATGCATTGACAAGGGACTACATAACTGAAAAAGGCTTTGGAGAGAACTTTGGGCATTCTACTGGTCATGGGATTGGACTAGAAGTGCATGAGGGACCTGCCCTTTCCAAAAAATCTGATTTAGTCCTTGAACCGGGAATGGTCGTAACATGTGAACCGGGGATATATGTCCCAGGGCTTGGCGGCGTGCGGATTGAAGATGATACGCTTATTACAAAGGACCATAATGAAGTCCTTACTCATTCAACCAAAGATTTAATAATTTTGTAATGTTTTTAGGAGGAATTTAAGCATGATTTCAGTTAACGATTTTCGTACAGGGTTAACTATTGAAGTAGACGGCAGTATTTGGCGGGTTATGGATTTCCAACACGTTAAACCAGGAAAAGGGGCAGCGTTTGTTCGTTCCAAGCTGCGTAATCTTCGTAATGGAGCTGTTCAAGAGAAGACTTTCCGTGCTGGTGAGAAAGTAGAGAAAGCTCAAATCGACAACCGTAAAATGCAATATTTATATGCAAGCGGCGATCAGCATGTATTTATGGATATGGAATCTTATGAGCAAGTAGAACTTCCTGCATCAAACCTTGAGTATGAACTAAAGTTTTTAAAGGAAAACATGGAAGTTCATATCTTGATGTATCAGACCGAAACTCTTGGAGTAGAACTGCCGAACACTGTTGAGCTTGAAGTAACTGAAACAGAACCTGGAATTAAGGGTGACACTGCTTCCGGCGGTTCGAAACCTGCCACTATGGAAACAGGACTTATTGTTCAAGTGCCATTCTTCATCAACCAAGGTGACAAATTAATCATCAACACATCTGAAGGAACATATGTATCCAGAGCCTAAGTTTAAAAAACCTTAGTCCAAATCATTTTATTTGGACTAAGGTTTTTTTCTTTTTCTATCAAAAATCTTCACGAAATAGTAATATTTAGCCCGCTTTAACCGAATTCCTATTTGTTAAAATGAAATGGAAATACATAATGATTATGGAAGGGGTGACATAAGAATGAAAAGGCTTTTCTCATTAATAATAATTTGCATGACAATGATCCATATTGTGGCAGCTTGCAGTTCTAATGAGGCAAATGTAACACTCGATAAGAAGCATAAGCCGCTGCCGGATTATGTCTTGAATTCGTCAGAGAAAATTAAAGAAACATATATCATGGTATCAAACTATCCGGAAGTTGTAGCAAATGTTCCTTGTTACTGCGGCTGCTTTGCACAGGACGGTCATAAAAGCAATTTAGATTGTTATATCGACCATTTTGGCGAAAATAATGCCGTTGAAGAATGGGATGCGATGAGTATATCGTGAGATGTCTGTATCGATATTGCCCGGGAGGCGATAGATATGCATCTGGATGGAAAAGATCCTAAGAAAATATATCAGTATATAACAAAGAAATATGAGGATTTTGGAGAACCAACTCCAACGCCTGAACCAAAATAAGAAGGTGAGCCCTTCTATGAAAAAAATTCTAATTGGAAGCTATATTACAATTGCAATTATTGTCATTTATGCTGTCACTAATGGGCAGCTATTTGACAGTAAAAAATCAAAGGCTATTTCGGCAGGAGAAAGGCTCTATAATGAGAATTGTCTGGCATGTCATGGTGGAACGGGAAAAGGTGAAGGAAAACGAGCCGGAACAGCGATTAATAATCAACATTTTCTAAATTCTATTTCTAATCAAGATTTATTTAATTATGTTAAATTCGGCAGACAAGGAACAGATATGCCTGCATATGCCAAAAAATTGTCGGATGAAGATTTACATAATCTTGTGTCTTTCATAAGAGAATGGCAAACGGAGAAGATCTCGTTAGAGGCACCAACAACAATTACCGGTGACCCAGAACGCGGAAAAGGGCAATATAATTTGTATTGTCTTTCCTGCCACGGGGAAGACGGAGCAGGAAAAATAAAAATGGGAACAGCACTTGCGAACCCACAATATTTAAAGTATACGACCGATCGTCAAATTTGGACTGCCACTGCTTTTGGACGGGAAGAGACTAGAATGGGCCCGTCTTTAAAGGGGCTTGAAGGCGCTCGTCAATTAAAAAAAGAGGATATTAGTGATATAGTTCGCTATATTCGATCTTTGGAGAAAACTAAATAGTACGAAAAAACCTGAATTCGTTGGATTCAGGTTTTTTATTCGGATAAATGCTCCATTATTGGAATATGTGAACATTTTGTGGTTATTTTTTGACGAAAAAGTAACGTTTTTCACCCTTTAACAAAATGTTCAAGAGTCCTTTGGCCACTAGCAATAAATTAAGATTATTATTTATTTCAAAGAGGACTATAGTAAAAAATTAGCAAGATCATAATGTAGATTCATAGGGCAGGGAGGATAACTATGCTAAAAAAGAAGTGGGCGTTCATATTTGTTATTGCATTCTATTTGTCAAACCTAATGATTTTAAAAGCTGATGCTGCAACCGCTTATCCTGCTGAAAAGTTTCCTATCAAGGAAATGCAGATTCAAGTTATGCCGGAATTTGACTACCCGGACGACTGGCCGTCAAGAGATATTCCTGCATTACTTGTTGGGGAATATGGAACCATCATCAATAAAAGTGGTCATGATTTTGACGGTAAATTTGAAGTTTCTGTTCCAGCAAAAGATAAAGGATTTGAAGCCTTTTTAGTCGCAGAATTTCCTGAGGAAAATAAGCCGGAAGTTCAACGGCCATATGATGTTGATAAGGAAAATGGCATCATCAGCTGGAAACCTTCTAAACCAATAAAAAAAAATGAGAGTTATAAGTTCGTGATCGAATACTACACCGAAACAATTGACGTTAAGGACATAAAGAGTTTTACATATGAGTTTAAGAATAATAGCGACATAGAGCAGCTGGAAGTCATTTATTATGCGCCAATGAACGCTAAACAGATACAAATGGAGCCAAAAGCACATGAGAGTTCCAAGAATGAATACGGTGAAAATCTATTTTTCTACCAATATAAGAATATCAAAGCAGGGAGGACCTTAAAGTATACATTCTCTTATAAAAAAGATGGGACGGAATCCTCTATGGAGGTCATGAGTAAAGTACAGGTGCCTAATGACGCAAACCACTCGGGTGTCAGTGGTTCGGCAACCGACCAAATAACAAAGGGAACATCAGGTCCAATAAACAATTTAAAGCGTCCACTAATCGGTATAGGCGGTGCCTTCATTATTGGAATCGCAGTCATTATTGCCGGTATCTTTGTTTTTTTAGGGTTTAAAGCAAATTCCCAGGATACAGCGCATGTAACAAGGAAGAATAAATATCACAAAAAGAGGCCAGCCTCCACCAAAAAAAATAGCAAAATAGATGCCGCCGAGGCTAAAAAGGAACTTCGAAAAAAACTGCTGACAGGGAAAATGGATCAAGAAACGTATGAAGAGGAAATGAAAAAATTAATTTAACGGGGTGAGTTGATTGAAAAAGAACACGATGGTTTTGCTGGGTGGTTTTATCATTGCCGGGGCTATTATTTTTCTGTTGATGGCTGCAACTCCTGGTTCGAGCGGCATTGAATTGACGTTGAAAGAATTGTCAGCAACGCAGGATCAGCATAAGGATGATTTTGTTACCTTTGAAGGGTTGCTAATTGAAAAGTCTATCAAATGGAACCCTGACAAAATAGAATTGAAATTCGACGTTAAAGATAATGACGGTAATATCATGCATGTGATCCATAATGGGCCAAAGCCGGACAACTTTTCAGAAGGTGTGATTACGATTCTGCAGGGTTCTCCAACCACAAAGGACACCTTTAAGGCGGAAACTGTTAAAACAAGATGTCCTTCCAAATATGAAGGAAAAGATAGGGAAAACTATGACCCTGAAACACATAAGGAAAAGCTGAATCAGCCACCGAAAGAAAAATAACGGCAAACATAAGAAGGTGACAAAATGTATTTATTTGCTAATGCAACCATTTACATAGGCTTTGCAGTTGCAATTTATTCACTTCTCATTTTAACACTGGGAATTAGCACAAAAAATCAAAAATTAGTAAACAGCGGTAAGGGTGGAATGATCTCCTTATTTATTTGTGCCGCGCTGGCGATGCTCTCGATGTTTTATTTGCTAGCAACTTCCCAGTTTCAATACGAATATGTTTATGATTACACGAGCAGCGAACTGCCGGTTATTTATAAACTCACTGCATTATGGGCAGGTAATGCCGGATCATTATTGCTATGGACTTTCTTTTTAACTTTATATGCATTAATGACTGCCTTTTCGAGGAAGATGAAGGGCAACCCGATGGTTCCATATATTTCAGCCATTCTAATGGCCAATGCGGTTTTCTTCTTCTTTATTTTAGCTTTTGTTGCCAAACCATTTGTTCTATTGGACCAGGTTTCGCTTGAAGGAAAAGGGTTAAATCCGATGCTGCAAAATCCAGGAATGATTATTCATCCGGTTACTCTTTACCTTGGTTATGTTGGACTAGCGGTTCCATTTGCCTTTGCAATGTCTGCTTTGATTTTGAAAAATGTTGATGACTTCTGGATTAAAATGACAAGACGGTGGACGATTATTGCCTGGTTATTCTTAAGTCTTGGAAATATCTTTGGCGGTCAATGGGCCTATGTTGAGCTTGGCTGGGGTGGATATTGGGCTTGGGACCCGGTGGAGAATGCTTCCTTTATGCCATGGCTGACAGCGACAGCGTTTTTGCATTCTGTAATGATTCAAGAAAGAAAAAATATGCTGAAGATTTGGAATATAAGTTTAATAATCGTTTCTTATGCCTTAACATTATTTGGGACCTTCTTGGTACGAAGCGGTGTCCTTACCTCTGTTCATGCATTTGCAAATTCAAATCTCGGATTATACTTTTTAATCTTTATGGCAATTGCCGTTATAGGTGCGCTGTATGTGTTGATGAGCAGATATAGCCTGCTGAAACGAAGCGCAGGGGAATTTACTTCATTTGTGTCTAAGGAAAGCAGTTTTTTGGTTAACAATTTGTTACTTGTCGGAGCAGCATTTGCAGTGTTTTGGGGCACGATTTTTCCATTAGTGTCTGAAGTCGTTCGCGGTACAAAGGTAACCGTCGGCCTGCCATTCTTTAATAAAGTAGAAGCGCCAATTCTCTTATCAATGATGTTTGTTATGGCTGTCTGTCCGCTTTTAGCATGGCAGAGATCTACTGTGAAAAATCTTAAGAAAAACTTCATGTTACCGGCTATATTAGCAGTTCTTGGCATGGTGTTAATGGCGGTGTTAGGGATTCAAAAAGCGTGGGCAGTTATTGGATACGGGGTTATTATTCTATTATTCATTACGCATTACCTAGAGTTTTACCGAGGAGTAAAAGCGAGAAGGAAGATGACCAAGGAGAAGCATTTTACAGCTCTATACCGGTTAATGATTAGAAACCGCCGCCGCTACGGAGGATATATTGTTCACCTAGGGATCGCTTTTATCACAATGGGAATCATCGGTTCGCAAAACTTTGATGAAGAAACAATGAAAACTGTTCCATTAGGCGGCTCCATTGAGGTAAAGGATTATAAACTAAATTATGAACGTCTGGATCAAAAGAGAGAAGGAATTAATGATATCGTCTATGCGGATTTAACAGTTTTTAAGAATGGTAAAAAACTAGGAACCTTTCAGCCGGAAAAAGTTTTTTATGGAAATTGGGAACAGCCTTCATCTGAAGTGGCGATTATTTCATCAATGAAAGAGGATTTATACATCGTTTTGAGTGCATGGGAGGATGATGGCAAAGCAACCTTTATCGTCAAAGTAAATCCAATGATGAATTGGCTATGGTTTGGTTCCTTCATGATTGTTATTGGTGCGCTGTTTGCCATATCGAATGGAAAATACGGAAATGTCACTCCAAGATACACCGGAGTTCGTAAAGAGGTGTCTTAATATGCGGAATAAAATTTATCTTGGGATCCTCTTAATAGTGATAATCTTTCAAGGTTCTTTTGTTCAAGCAGAGGCAAAAGATTTCGATTATAAGTCGGCAGAATTTAAGGCAGTTGCTTCCCAATTTGCCTGTACGTGCGGCTGCGGTCAGGACCACTATGAATGTGATCCAAATACATGCAGCCTGACAAAAGACTTTAAACAGGACTTAGTCGAAATGATGAGTAAAGGCTGGGATAAAGATAAAATCCGTAAGTATTATGTCAATATTTACGGAGAAGAAATTCTAACTTCGCCGGAGAAAAGCGGCTTTAGTTTAACTGCCTGGATTCTCCCGTTCGTGGTGATTGCCGTTGCAGCTGCGGCGATAGCCTTTGTCATTCGTAAATGGGTAAAACGAAAGAGCATCGATGAACCGGAGGCAGAAACTAAAAAAACTGAGGATGAAATAGAAGATGAGATTCTATCTTCTATTATTGATGAAGAACGCAAAAAGTTTTTGTAGGATGTGACTAAAATGCAAGATCTTTCAATCATATCGATAATTTTTACCGCTGCATTGGCGCTTTTTTCTGTGAAAATAATT
>NZ_BNDS01000001.1 GCF_014656545.1 Neobacillus kokaensis | reverse complement strand
GAAATCAACAGACCAATTTCAAAGTACATAAACAAAAGAGGGAATGTCCCTAAAAATTATCTACTTTTGGGACACCCTCGTGTTTAGGAATTTATTTTCAGCAGCTCTTTTATAATTTCATTGAACCTTTGGTCGAGCCTATTGTAGGTTTCATCTTTTTTTGTTAGTGAACTTAATTTTCCTAGTATTTCCTGTTTTTCATTTTCAAGCTGGAGGCGGTGTGTTTCCAGTTCCTCAGCCCTTTTGCTTTCAACAATAGGAGTTCGTATCTTCTTATCCTCAATCATCCACTTTTTGTTTGTTATTTTTTCAATGAAATAGCGATCATGGGATACGACAAGGACTGTACCGTTATACTCCACAAGTGTTTGTTCCAGCTGCTCTCTTGATGGTAAGTCGAGATGGTTGGTTGGTTCATCTAATAGTAATAAATCTTTTTCCTCAAGGATTAATTGCATTAATTTGCACTTTACTCGTTCACCCATACTCATATTCGCAATTGTTTCCGTCCATTGTCCAGCATTGAAGCCTAAATGCTTCATTACATTTTGCACTTTTCCACGTTCATCAAAGCTTTCTTTGTAAAAGAATTGTTCTGGTGTTTGCTCTAAAGGTAAATCGAACACTTCTTGTGTCAAATACCCAATTTTTACTGCCGGTGATTTCCAAATGTACCCCTCAGCTGTTTCTCTTTCCATTAGGATTTTCAATAGTGTGGTTTTGCCGCTGCCATTTGGTCCCGCTAAAACAATCTTTTCTCCTGATTGGATCGTTAAGTTTACTCCCTCAAACAATAACTCTTTGTTGAAAACTTTCCGTAAATCCTTGATTTCAATCAGACGCTTTCCTCTCCTTTGATTCTGAGGCAATGTGAATTGAACCGTATATTCCGGTTTTAACCGTTCTACCTTTGATTTCTCTAACTCTTTTTCTAACCGTTTCTGTTTGGATTTTACTTGTGCATCCGTTCGTTTAGCTTTGACACGGTAATATTCCTTAAACCCCTCTTTCTGAGTCGATTGATTATGCGCTTTTTCTGACCATGAGCTTAGTTTTTTCAGCTGTGCTTCAACTTGTTTAATCTGCTTTTGTTGTACATTATATGCATGCTGCTGAGCCTGTCGTTTTTCATTCCTATATGTGATATAAGCTGAATAATTCCCTTCAAACTCTAGGATATTTTTATCCTCAATCGACCATATTTTTGTTGCCGCTTGATCTAGAAAATAACGATCATGCGTGGCAATGATAATTACCCCTTTATAATTATGCATTAAGCTAATTAATAGTTGTACCGAGGCCTCATCCAAATGATTTGTAGGTTCATCCAAAAGCAATATTCCGGCATTTTGTGCAAATCCTCTTGCCAACCGTGCCTTCAGTTTCTCTCCGCCACTTAACGATTCATAATCCTTCAATGGGACCGAGAGCTTTGCTAAAAGCTCCTGCTCATTAGGATTAACCTGTTGATTTGCAAATTCTGCTAGTTCTTGTAATACAAACTCTACGTCCATTCTTTGTTTCCAATCTACTATACCTGATGCCGGTTTTATTTCACCCGCAATCATTTTTAACAACGTTGATTTGCCGGCTCCATTTTTTCCAATAATTCCGATTATCTCATTACTTTTAACTTGTAATCCAGCTGCCTCAAATAGAGTTATTTCTTCGATTGTACATCGTAGATTTTGTATTTTTAATATTTCTTTCATTCATATCCCTGCTTTCCGGGAGGATTAAAGAGCATTACCGAAAAGTTGTTGAACGTAAAAAATCCTCCCAAGTTTAATTGGAAGGATTAGCCTACAAATTTCGTGCAAAAATAAGCCCGTTTTTAACAGACCATTCTTTCGAATATATGAAAATTGGGCAGACTAATCCTATTTTTCGTTAATCGTACTATACGATTGATCGAGTAAAATAAGATTAGTTAATCATCGTCCACCCACATTCCCTTCTTAACAAGTTGGCACTATTATAACATTAAATTCCAAATTAAAATAGCCTAATTATTGCCATAAGTCTTTTAATTTCTTAATCCAGTTCGCGTATATACCGTTAATGGTTAAGATAATGAGGCCAATGCGACCTTGAATCTGCCATCTAAAGGCTTTCTGCTTCATATGCTTCTTTTGTCGTTTTATCAAGCCTTCTGAGCAAGGCCATTGTTGCTCGTACAAACCAAAAGGATACTGTTAGCGATTCGAAGGAATGAGCCCAAGACCAATTATTCTTATACTTAATTAATTTAGTATTTTTTTCAGCCCAAATCTCACCAAGTAAAATCGGAGTACTAAAAATGAATACTGACGATACTGTTTTCAGTAAACTTGTTCGATACGTTAGCTTATTATAAAGAACACATACAATTGGGAAAAGCAGAAGATCGAACAAAATATTAATATGAAAAACATTTGGTAATAACCGTACTGGGTATACAACTTTTTTATGGGATACGACGAAAGAATCGATAAATCCAGAATAAAAGGCTTTAATGCAGAAGACCAATCCTTTATTGGTTGCTTTTTCAAAATAAATGGAAAACTGCCTAAGCCTATATATAAAAGAATTCTTAATATTTTCATGTTACGCAATGGACACACCTCTTTCTTGTCTATAGGATGTGCTTTTTTTTTAACAGCAATTCATGCTTGAAATAAAGTCTTCTTATTACAATTAGTCCGGCCAATTAATCAATGATTGGTACATTAAAATATATTACGAAAAACAGAACAATTGGAATAGAAACTAGCATAGCTATCATTGGCTTTTTGTAATGCAGTCGAAGCATGGGAAAAAGCATTACATTAAATAATATGGACCATCCAATTGTCCAACCATGGTGATGGGAAACTAAATCTAAATATCGTAAATTTATATATTCAATTAATGAATATAAAGCTACCCAGCATAAAATCCAAATGATACTTTTAGAAGTTTCTTTTGGAAATTGTCCTAAGTAAATCAAAATAGTTGCCGGGTAGGCAACAAACATGATTAATAATGAAATAACGGTATGGTTAGAAAGGAGATTTTCAGCCATTATACTCTCGTTATATTCCCACATTTTATACTCATAACAAAGTATGTTATAAAGCAAGTCCCCAAACCATAAGAACAATATTGTAGAATGGTACCTCTTCCAGTTTTTCCAGTCACCCCATCTTAGCCCTGCACCTAAAAACAAAGCATTAAAAATTAAATGCATTTAATCAGCTCCGTATTTTTCTTTTTGTCTAAGTACAAAACAGCGAACAGTATTTCACTGTTCGCCAAAAGCTAAAACATGCTTAATTGATAATTTTTAGATAACAGCTCCAATAATTTAATTCCTGCGATACTGTTTCCTTTTTGATCTAATGCTGGTCCGAAAATTCCAATTCCAAATCTGCCTGGGACTGCTCCCATAATGCCTCCTGATACTCCACTTTTGGAAGGAATCCCTACTTTAATAGCAAATTCTCCTGAAGCATTGTACATTCCGCAGGTTACCATGAAGGTTTTACAAATTCGAGCAATATCAACTGGCATGATTCGTTTGTTTTTTTCCTGATCAATCCCGTCCATTGCAAAAACTAAGCCGATTTTTGCTAGATCGTAACAGTTCATTTCTATGGCGCACTGTTTTGTGTATAAATCAATTAACGTTTCTACATCTTCATTGATTACCTTATGCTGTTTTAAAAAATAGATAAGCGCACGGTTTAGGTTTGCCGTTTCGTATTCTGACTGGGCCACTTCTTCGTTGTAGCTAACAGAAGCATCTCCTACTAAGTCCCGTATAAAAGATAACAGCCTATCTAGCCTCTCTTCCACTGTATTCCCTTTGATCATATGCGTTACAACCAATGCTCCGGCGTTTATCATTGGATTCAATGGTTTAGCCGGCACCATCGTTTCAAGTTTGGCAATTGAATTAAATGGGTCTCCAGTCGGTTCCATCCCCACTCGTTCAAATACATAATCTGCTCCCCTGTCCATTAAGACCAGAGCTAGACTGATTACTTTTGAAATACTTTGCAGCGTAAATTTTTTCTCTATGTCTCCTGCCTGTATACAGTTCCCTTCTGGATAATGAATTGCAATTGATAAATCGTTAGGATTTGCTTTTCCGAGTGCGGGAATATAATCTGCAACCTTTCCCTTTTTAGCGCATTTCTTCGCTTCAAGTACTAATTCTTTTAATTCACCACTTGATTGACAAGGCATCTTCATCACCGCCAGTAGTTTACTCGTTGCCTTACTCGTTTTTTTAACTCTTGATCCACATAGACTCCTTCTTTCTTGTCGTGTAGAACTTCTTCGTAAACCTGCGCTTGTTTTTTACAGTGCTTCGGTCGTGAAGACTCCTTCTATTAAAGTTTCTTCACTTTAATAGGACTTACCATTAAAAGAGCCAGGAGTAACGTAATCCACGCATTACTATATGAAAAGAATCCCATCCCGGCCAACGGCAGTCCGGCAGCCGGAATAGGCAAACCATTAAAATACCCGATGGTCGGTTTCACATTAAATTTTGCTAAACGTAATGCGCCCATTATTGGGAAAAGTATAAATGCCAAAGAAGTCAAAACGGAAGTTGGTGCGATCGAATGGAATAGAAGGGCAGGAGCAACCCCAAAACTTACTATATCGGCTAAAGAATCGAGCTGCACTCCCATTTCACTGTTTACCTTCAACCTTCTTGCAATCCTTCCGTCAAGAAGATCAAAAACGCCTGAAAAAAATATTAAAATAGCGGCTGTTTCGATAAAGCCGCTCATATTTAGCGTAATGGAAAGCACACCACATAATAAATTTCCAAGTGTAAATATATTAGGTACTACTTTTATAATTTGTTTAAACATAGTTGACCTCCTGTACATTGACAAGCCTCTTATTAGCATTTTCTATATATTCTTTCATTATTCTAATGAATGGTTAACATTCCTATCGATTTTAAACACACGAATATATACATATGTATGAAAAATTTTAGAAAAGGGTGATTCTTGTCCATTCTAATTTTTCTATGGTGCATAAAATATTGTGCATATTTTAATGCGCGCATACCGTAAAGGAGGGCTGATGAAAATGAAGAATTCAAGAACAAAAACACAGTCAAATCAAACTTATTCTAATCGTGTGTTAAGAGCAGAGTTTGATAATAACTGGGATACAACGATTACTTCAACCGGTTATGTCAAATATGTTGCGCTGAAAGATAAGGCTACAGTAGAACTTTTACTTTCCGATGGCACAAGTAGACTAGTGGTATTTCCAAAAAACGGTTATATATTAGTGGGCAGCGGGGGTACAAGTCACTTTAGTAAACCGCATTTGACCTTAACAATTTAAGGATTTTTTGTAAACAGTCACAACTCAAAAAATAATTTTTATAAATGCCCCCTTCCCTTTTCATCAAAAAAAGCAGAGCTGTTCACGATTCGCTCTGCTTTTAAAAGTGCTTATTTATTTGAATTAATACATGTATATACTTTTAAAAAAACAGGCTACAATTCACTTACAGTTTTCACTGTCCTCCCGAGGTGGAATCGTGTCTTTTTATGGTGCCTGACACCACTTAGTTTAAGCTTCGACTGTTTCTTTCTGTTCGAATATTTTTTTCAAGTGTTCTGGTGCGGTTAAGTAGGCCATACCGTTCCCTTCGAGTTTTGGCGAGTTTCCTAGGGGGATGGTTCGCTTGATTAGCTGGGCGTATAGTTCAGGCTCGGTGAGATTTCTTTCAAAGGTTTCGTTGCTGAGAGCCTTGATAAGTGCCAGTGCACCAGATATATGGGGAGTGGCCATTGATGTTCCGCTTAGTTTGGCGTATTTGCCATTTAAGTAGGTGGATAAAATTTTTTCCCCAGGTGCGACTAAATCTAACTCTTTATTTGAATTGCTAAAATCAGATATACGTCGTTCAAGATTTACAGCACCGACACTTATGACTTCGTTATACGCTCCAGGATAACCTAGTTCATCTGTAGAATCTTGTCCGTCCCCTTCATTTCCTGCCGCGCAAACAACCAAAATATTATTGGCAACAGCCTTCTGGATCGCTTCACGTAAGGCTGGTACATCAACTGGACCGCCAAGGCTCATTGAGATGATATCTACCTTTTGCTCAATCGCAAAATGGATTCCATTGATAATCCATTCATATTGGCCGGAACCATGTTTATCCAATACCTTAACAATTAGTAGATTCGCTTCAGGAGCAACTCCAACGACACCGTTTTGATTTTCGGCTGCCGCTATGGTTCCAGCAACATGTGTGCCGTGGCCATTATAATCACGGTAAATATCTTGATTGCTGTTGTCATCATTGGTAAAATTCCGACCGCTAATGATTCTATCTTTCAAATCAGGATGGGTACCATCACATCCGGTATCTAAGATGGCGACCGTAATTCCCTTTCCTTTCGTTCTTTCCCAAATTTTCGGGGCTTGAATCATTTCTACCCCTGTTGGCACCTCGGCTGCTTCTTCAACCTCTGCAATGAATCGGTACGGAATTAAACGCATTTTTTGCTCCATCTTTTTCCCTCCTAAGGTTTATTCGAAGTCACCCCTGATGTTACTAATAGTCTATCAATTCTGAATGTAACAAAAAAGGTGCCTTTGGATTATTTTTCTATTTTTCCTATTAAAAGTGCCTGACACCAAAATGAGTATCAGGCACCAAACCTAATATAGTTTTTTCAAATCGTCTATAAATGCTAGAACGGCCTCTTCTCTCGTTGCCCAGGAAGTTACAAGGCGAATGGCTGAGTGGTCTGTGTTGACCGTTTCCCAAATATGGAAACCATAGTTCTTTTGTAATGCTGTTATCACTTCATTCGGCAGGATCGGAAAAATTTGGTTGGATGGTGATTGTGTTAGAAATTGTATATTCACTTTGCTAAGTTCAGCCGCAAGCAAACCCGACATTTTATTGGCATGCTCGGCCAAATCAAAAAACAAATTATCCCGAAAAAGTTCATAAAACTGGATTCCTAAAAGCCTTCCTTTAGCCAAAAGTCCTCCCTTTTGTTTAATATGATAACGAAAATCTCCTTTAAGCGCTTCTCGGCAAATAACCAATGCTTCGCCCATCAAAGAACCATTCTTTGTGCCGCCAATATAAAAAGCATCAACAAATGAAGGAATATCACATAACTCGATATCATTTTCTTCTGAACAAAGTGCGGACCCCAGTCTCGCCCCATCCATATACAAAATTAAATCTCGCTCACGGCAGAATTCACTTAACCTCCGCAGCTCCTCTTTCTTATAAATCGTTCCAATTTCAGTAGAATTCGATATGTAAACCAGCTTTGGTTTTACCATGTGCTCATCAGTATGATAATCGAGAACTGTTTTGACCAGCAACGGTGTTAATTTCCCATCCTCAGTTTCAATCGATAACACCTTATGACCTGTTGCTTCAATCGCACCTGTTTCATGCGTAAAAATATGGCCGGAATTAGCGGCGATGGCTGCCTCGTGAGGTCTTAAAAATGCGGATATCGTCGTAAGATTTGTCTGAGTTCCCCCTGCTAACAGGTGAATATCCACATCTTTTCGTCCAAGCCTTTCCTTAATAAGCTCCACTGCTTTCTGCGAAAATCGATCTTCACCGTAGCCATCTTCCTGCTCAAGATTGGAATCAACTAAAGCTTGCAATATTCTTGGATGTGCGCCTTCGCTGTAATCATTTTTAAAGCTATACATGAATCGTTGCCCCCGTTTTCCTTTTTTCCTTTTATTTTATCGTAACATATTTTCCGAAACGAATTTTTAATAAAAATAACATAAATCAGTAAAACAAATAGAGATTTTTATATGATAGATTGATGTTAGCACATAGTAATTGTGAGATGATTTCATGTTGAATTTAAAGGAAGCAACTGAACTATTAAAATCTGAAGGCATCATAAATTCCGAACAAGATGTTATACGCTTGATTCTTAACGGTAAACTGAAAGCAAAACGAAGTAAAAGTTTAAATGTAGATTATGTCATTCATCCTATTGATATAGCAGCATTTATTTTGAAAAAACAGATAGCGGACCGCAGTAAGAAATACGGCATCGATTATCAGCAATGGGAAAAAACATTTCAAGATAACAAACGATTAAAAGCGGAAAACGAGGAATTGAAGGTAAAAGTTCGCATCGAGCAAACCAAAGTGCGCGGTTTAAAAAGAATGCTGCAGGCAGAATATGCACTTACGGAATCCCCTCCCCTTGCATATACGGACATATTAGGATTAGAAACAGATACCGACAAGGACGTAATCAAGAAAGAGTTTAAAAAACTACTTAAGGCACTCCATCCCGACCACGGCGGCGATGACCGGCTTTTCCGGGTGTTTTATGAGCATTACACGAAAGTAAAGTAGGATTGTTCTGTCTACTCAATGTAACGACAAATAGTCCCCAGCTTTCAAGAAGATCGGGACTATTTGTCGCTTACGGTTCTGTTTTTGTGGCCTGCTAATTTTTAAATTCCTCGTAATACTGTTTAAATTCTTCCTTAGTAACTTCATGAAACGAGAGTTTTTGGTCCGTTGTCCAAAACGACAGGTCCAATCTAGTGGCTCCTTTATGGAAATCCCCTTCCAACTCGGTTGTTTTCCCGTCTGCATTAATAAAGAACTTCACCATTTGCCCATCTGTTATTCCATTTAATACATACCTTTTTTCTTTCCCCTTGTCATCCATCATGAGAAGAGAACCAGTTATTTCGCCTTCGAGCAAGGCTTCATCGATTTTGACGAACAATTGAAACGAGCCGTCCTTAGCGGTGTAAAGATATCCGTAAACATTACGAAGCTTAGAAAAAAATTCTCTTAGTCGTTTATTTTCCTTTTCTTCCGCGTCGTAGTCTTTTAATGCACTTACATACCCTTTGAGTTCTTCCTGATTAACGGGGTTGTATAATTTGATATCTTTTTCACCTTGCTTTTGGATTGAAAGATGCGGTCCGGTAAACCAAGCCTCATATGTCATCATTTCCGTGCCATTATTCACCTTTAATTTATATCCTTTTTCGGTTGTTTCACCAATCAGATTGTAAATCTTCTCATCCTTTAACGGTGCTTTCCCGGCTTTTTCTATGAATCTCAGTTGGTGAAGTTTTCCCTCGACTTTCCCTCTTTTACTAGTCAGCTCAAACCAATAAAGAAAGCCGTTATCACTATACACAAATGCGTCAGATTTGTTGAGCGGGTCATTATGCTCGTTCACCTTTGATATAGCCCACCAACATGCCGTCCCGATTACCAAGCTAATTACCGCCGCCACTCCCCAATATTTTAACTTCTTCATGGTGATTCCCTCCTAAACCGAGGTAAAGTCAATCTATTTTTTCGAGTTTTTTCTTATCTAGTTCGCAGTTCTTCTATGCGCAGATTTAAATCAGCAAGATAGCTATCACTTAAATAGCCGCTGCCACCGCGGAATATTTCTTCAGCATAATGTTCAGGAGGAGCCGATTCCTCTTCTTTGTTCACAACGATAAATGTCAATACGTTTTTAACCACGGTACCATTGATTGTGAGTTCTATCACCGCCGGCCGATAACAGCCAACGCTCACACCCTCTCTTCGGTATAAATACGCTAGCGCTTCTGCCGGAATTTCATAGACAATGCCCTCAACGGTTCCTCCTTTTTCTACAATGTCAGCCCTTCCTCCATCAAGTGACCTTATTGTAAACTGCAATTGGTAACCATCAAGGACACCCTTGCCTATTACTTTTTGAAAAAAATGATCCACCCCGGCCTGCTGGAATCGCTCATGGTCCATACAGCTTCCATAAGCAAAATAATAATATGATTGGTTTTGCTCCCTTAGAAACCGATCGACACACCAGTCTCCGTCTTCAATCTGCCGCATGTTTTGCGGCTCTTGGTCTTCAGGAAGAGTATAAACAAATGCCATATAGCTTTCTGTATCCGTATGAATTAGCTGTTCGCCCCTATTGTAGTAGTTATTTTTCCCGGGACCGTAATAGCCCTCAAGCCCATCAAGTGCTTGTAGCTGCCGATCATCTACCTTATAAAGCTCACCGTAGACTTTATTTTCTTCTGAAGCAGCTAAAAAGGGGTACCCTAATGTTGAATCAAACATCCTCCCTCTCGTCCAGCACTGTCTCCTAACACACTCCGCTCCGAGCAATAATCCATGATTTCCTTCATGCTTCCTTAATGTGCCATAAACAAACACGAGATGTTTCGTCAATCTGCTTCTCTCCTTCAATAAGATAAATTTCTCTTAACAACCTTGTAAAAAAATTTTATAAGATATTAAGCATTAACAATATACACACGCTCCGGTCTGCCTACAGTTCCATATGCTAAATCAGCTTCTATTTTTTCCTCAGCAACTAGATGCTCTAAATAGCGCCTGGCAGTAGTTCGACTGATTCCAATTTTTTTCGCAACAATTTCAGCTGTTAGGCCGCTTACTTCTCTGCCTAACACCTCTAGTACCTTTTCAAGTGTGCGCGGATCAATTCCTTTTGGCAGATAAGACTTTTCAATACTGCTGCTTACTTCAATTTCTTTTCGCAGCAGCCTGTCTACCTGCTGCTGTGTGACATAGACACCTTCTTCCTCCAATTGAACTAGCTTTCTATGAAAATCCTGATATCGTAGTAATGATTGTTTAAAACGCTCGAAAACAACTGGTTTTATGATGTAATCAAATACACCGATACTTATTGCTTCTTGAACTTTATGAATCTCTTTCGCAGCTGTAATCATAATGACGTTCATTTGTTTCGCTTGCTGTTTTGTTTCTTTCAATAAGTCCAGGCCGTTCATATCTGGGAAAAAAATGTCCAGCAAGAGCAAATCTGGCTGCAGAATCTCTATTAAGGTTTTTGCCTCTGCATAGCTAGCGGCAATTCCAACTGTTTGAAAACCTTCAATCTGTTCAAGAAAGCGTTTTTGGATTTCCGCAACTCTTAGGTCATCCTCAACAATTAACACTTCAATATCCCGATTCCCCTTCATGCAACTTCCCCCTGCTTTTTGGTATTGCTACTGTAAAAATGGTACCTTTTCCAATGTCAGATGAAAACGTAATCGTGCCGCTTAATTCAGTAATTGCCTTTTCTGCTAAGCTTAAGCCAATCCCAGCATTACGGCCTGTATCCTTCGTTGTAAAGCCATTTTTAAATATCATATTATTTGCACTCTCATCTATTCCCATTCCGTTATCTTCGACTTCAATAATTAATTCTTTACCGAGATCTGTTAAAAACAGGGTAACCTTCTTGTCTAGCTTTTCATTTTCCCTTACCGCCTCAAAAGCATTATTCACCAGATTCCCTATGATGGTTACCAATGCATCTCTGCTAATTTCTACCGGTACATCTTTAAAACTGCTCTCTCGATCAATTGAAAAATCAATTTTTAACTCACTTGCTAAACTCGATTTCCCTAAAATAAAGGCTGCCAGAATAGGATCCGGCACTTCCTTCATTAAAAAGTGAATGAATCCCTGAGCAACATCTACTTCCTTCGAGATAAAATCCATCGCTTCTTTATAGGACCCAAGCTGAATCAAGCCTAACAAGGTGTACATCCGGTTTGAATATTCGTGGGTTTGGGCACGCAAGCCTTCCGCATAGGTTTTAATATGGGATAATTCCTTTAAGAGATTAGCAAGCTCGGATTTATTGCGAAAGCTTGCCACCGCTCCTATAACCTCTTTTTTATTATTAAAAAAAGGAATACGATTGGCTAAGTACACTTCTCCGGCAATCAAAATCTCCTGATCATATTCTGCTTTTCCTGTTCGGACAACGTCAAGAAGATGCGTATTTTCCAGTACCTCTTCAATTCTTTTTCCTCGCAGCAGAATTTCGAGCGGCGTCTTCAAAATAGTGTGGGCGGTTTCATTAACGACCGTAATCCGCCCTTCCGTATCAATAGCGATAATCCCTTCATGTATCGACTCTAGAATCGCATGTTTTTCTTGATACATCCAGGCAATTTCCTTTGGTTCCAATCCAAAAATGGCTCTTTTGATATTTATAGAGATTAAGTATGCCGCCAAGATTCCGCCCAATAAAATGATAACCGTTGCGACAAAGATTTTTTTCTGCACTTTGGCCACTTCTGTTTCAATATCCGTTTGAAGATATCCGACAGAAACGACACCAATTACCGTATCCCCATTAAAAATCGGTGCTTTGCCTCGAAGTGAAGGACCAAGCGTTCCCGTAGATTCCGAGATGACCGATTCCCCTTTAAATACACGGTCATTATCTCCCCCTACCATTTTCTGCCCAATGCGTTTGGGATTGGGGTGTGAATAACGAATCTCGCTTCGGTTACCAATCACAATGAACTCTGCCCCAACGTCCTTGCGAATTTTTTCAGCAATTGGTTGAATAATCGCTGCTGGATTTTTTGTATGAAAAGCAGATTCAATTGCGGGCATATTGGAAATGGATTCCGCAACCGATAAAGCTTTCAAGCCGATTTCATGTTTCAAGTTAGTTTCCATAATATTTTTGAAAGTAAATTCTATAATCGTACCAAGCACAATGATGAGTATGGATATTCCTAGCATTAATTTCGTATGTAACCTCATTAAAACACCTCTATCCCTATCATATAAAAAAAAACTCCTGTTAAAAAGGAGTTTTTCGTAATCTTCTGAAACCTATCCTTCTATATTTATCACGACTTCTTTGCCTCTTTTTTTCATCAGGAATGGGACAACCAGCCAAAGGACGGTGATCAGTAGAAAGGCTAAAGAAATCGGACGGGTAACAAATACACTATATTCTCCATTTGAGATGGTTAACGCTCTTCTTAGATTATTCTCAATCATCGGTCCTAACACTAGCCCAAGCACAAGCGGGGCGATCGGATAGTCATGTTTACTAAAGAAATAACCGAGAATGCCGCATGCTAATAAAAGCAATAGATCGTTTGTCGACACTTGTACCGCATACACGCCAAATATCGAAATCGCGATAATCATCGGCAGCAAATATTTCTTTGGTGTCTGAATGATTTTGGCAAACACCTTAACTAACGGCAGATTTAAGATTAATAGCATAATATTTCCGATGAACATACTTGCGATCAAACCCCAGGCAACCTGTGGATGATCCTCAAATAATAATGGCCCAGGCTGGACATTGTACATCATTAATGCTCCCATTAAGATGGCAGTGGTACCCGAACCAGGTATTCCTAATGTCAATAAGGGAATCATCGCACCGCCAGACGCCGCATTATTCGCAGATTCCGGTGCCGCAACCCCAGCAATGGCTCCCGTACCAAATTTTGAAGGGTTTTTGGAAATCTTTTTCTCGAGAATATAAGAAAAGAAGGAGGCCAGCGTTGCCCCGGCTCCCGGTAAGATACCGACAAAGAAACCTAGGATAGAACCACGGGCAATGGGTCCTGCTGATTCTTTAAACTCTTCTTTTGATGGAAGCAAATTATTGATTCGAGCAATTTCCATGTCTTCCTCTTCTTTTTCTAAAATTGTCTTAAATACCTCACCCAGTGCAAACAGTCCTACTGCGATGGTTAAAAATTCAATTCCTTGGTATAGCCATGGAACATCGAAGGTGAACCGGGCAATTCCCGAAACGTTGTCGATCCCAATCGTTCCAAGCAATAACCCGCAAACTGTCATAATTAATGCTTTAGTAACCGATTTTCCAGCTAACCCGCTGACTGCTCCAAGACCTAATAGCATTAACGAAAAATATTCTGCCGGACCAAATTTTAAAGCTACATTGGATAATGGCTTTGCCAAGACAATCAACGCAACGATTGTCACAATCCCTGCCACAAAGGAGCCAATAGCAGCGATCGATAAAGCACTTCCCGCTCTCCCTTTCTTCGCCATCTGGTATCCGTCTAATGTCGTTACTACCGAAGAGGATTCTCCCGGTGTATTTAATAGAATAGAAGTAGTAGAACCGCCATACATTGCTCCATAATAAACGCCTGCTAGGAGAATAATCGCGCTTGTCGCCGCTTGCTCGGGCGGCAGCCCGCCAGTGATAGAAGCTGTGACCGGAATCAGGAGTGCTACCCCGCTCATTGGACCTATTCCAGGCAAAACACCGACTGCCGTGCCAATTAACACCCCGACGAAGGCAAAAATGAGATTATACCAAATAAGTGCTGTTCCAAATCCTTGAAATAAATATTCAAGTGTACTCAAAAGATTTTCCTCCTTTCTTTAATTGCTGTTAAAACCAGATTGGCCAGCCTGGAAGCGTACCCTTCAATACTTCCACAAATAAGACATAGACAACTCCTGAAAATGCTGCAGAAATGATGAGAGACGTAACCCACTTTGACCGTTCCATTGTTTGAAAGCAAATACACAAGAACAAAAAGGTGGTAATGACATACCCAACAATTTCTAACGTTAAAATGTAGACCAATGTAGCAGCTAAAATGATTAAGAAGGGTTTGTATTGAATAGATTCCTTTTTGCCCTCTCCCGGACTGCTGGTAAGGGATTCAAAAAATAAACGGATACTTAATAAGACGAGTATAATTCCAAGAATGAACGGAAAGATATCGGGACCGACAACACTTCCATATGACGTGCTGGATAGCTGCTTGCTCGCGACCATAAATAGAACCCCGACAACAAGAAACGCCACAGCCGCAATTCTGTCAAATTTGATAGTCATTTTTACTCCCCCTTAGGAAAAAATAAGGAAGGAGAAAGTTACTCCTTCCCGCTAATTTTTATTTTTTCATACCAAGCGCTTCTAACAACTGCTGAACTTGTTGATTTTGATCCTCTAAAAACTTTTTGAAATCTTCACTGTTCCTATATTCTAATTCCCATCCCTGTGTCTCAACTTCTTTTTTCCACTCATCCGATTTCACAAGCTTATCGATTGTCTTTTCCCAATAGACTCTTGCTTCCTTAGACATTTTTTCCGGACCAAACACACCGCGCCAAATGGTGAATTCGGCATCGACACCTTGTTCTTTTGCTGTTGGAACATCTTTAAACTCACCAGCTAACCTCCCAGTTGATGTCACAGCTAAAACTCGAACCTTACCAGCCTTTAAAAACTCCTTCACGCTCGAGGCATCAGTACCAATGACATCCGCATTTCCGCCAAGCAGCGCTGTAATGGCTTCCCCGCCTCCATCATAGGAAACGTATTTTATTTTGGTTGGATCAACTCCATATTTATAGGCAGGAAGAATAGATATTAAATGGTCCATGGAACCTGGAGCCGAACCACCGGCAAATGTAAGTTTGCTAGGATCCTTCTTTACCTCTTCCAATACAGATTTCAGATCTTTGTATTTTGAATCAGCTTTCACTACAATGGCACCGAAGTCCTTTGTTAACTGGGCAAGCGGTGTTGTATTTTTATAACCGTATGGACTGTTTCCTTCCTTTTTTAAGTTGTTAATGATAATAGGCGGTGAATTAACGAAAAGCATTTCGTTATTGGATACTTGCTGAGTTGCATATTCGGCCATAAACACAGCTCCCCCGCCGCCTGGCTTATTCTCAACTGTCAATGGTTGTGTTACAAGCTTTGTTTCACTCAGCACTTTTGTAAAGGAACGCGCTGTTAAATCCCAGCCTCCTCCAGCACCAGAAGGAGCAACAACTGTAATCGCTTTCTTTGGATAGCCGGAATCCTCTTTCTTGGCTTGTCCTGCTGATTCTTTATTGCTGCATGCTCCTAAGCTCATTGCCAAGGCACCTGCACACATAACGGCTGAAAATTTTTTAATTGAAAACATTTCATTTCCCCCTTTGTTACCGTTTTCTTAATATTACAAAAAAAAATTGCGAATCATAGATTATAGTTATAAACAGCATTAAAAACTTAACAATCATTTTGTTCATAATGTTCACAAAGAAGAGCGGTGCGTTTCCATGCAAATTGCGTTGACTACCTTCCTTCAATGAAATAAAATAGACTAAATATTCCCAAAGACAGGGTGAGCAAATTGATTGAAGCAAAACTGCGCAGTATTTTAAAGAAAGTGAAAAGTGAAAATCCGGAAGCTAGATATGAAGCACTTGGTCAGCTTTTTGAATATAAGCAGCAGGATGGTATTGAGGTTCAAATGGATGTCTTAAAGGATATCATTAAGACCGCTGCATCACCATTTCCTGAACGCGTCGACCATTGGGACAACCCTTCCTATTATTTAATTGATTTTGTTTGCGATTTTCCGCAGCCAGAAGTCATCGAAGGTCTTATGAAGCATTTTGACGGATTTGATATACAGGCAAAGGAACGCGCAATTGAGGTGTTGCTTTTGACGGAGGATGAGGAAATTTTCTATTTCCTTGAGGAAAAAATTATTGGCTTGATGCAGACAGATGATTTCCTTATTCCCTATCGTGAGTTAACCTCATATCCGATGCTAATTAAAGGGATTCTTGATGCCACACTTGAAAAACTAGATTCTGAACATTATAAATTCATGCTTTATGATTTGCTGTTATCGCTTAACAATTCAGGAGTCGAACAAGGCTATCGTAAAGATGTAGTGCTGCCTATTTTGTTTAAAGATTATCAAAAAGAGAAACTGGAATACTTGAAATTTGATAAGGATTATACAACGAAGTACGTCTATACGGCTTGGAAGGACAGTTACTTTATTGTTCGAAGCCGGATGAGGCTATTTCTACATTTAATGGAATACTATTTTTCGCCGGAAATTGTTAAGGAGCTTGAAGAAGCACTTGAATTCCAGGATCCTTTTCTTAAAACCGAAGCACTCTTGGTTTGTATTTCAAAAAATCTTCCATATCAAGCAAGTACATTGTTACAATGTGCGGATGACATAGAAACAGCTGAAATGGTTTATTGGGAGTTGAAGGATAAAAATTTAGAGCATCTGTATCCCATCCTAGAAGGAAAACAGCCGCATTTGGCAAAGACAAGATTGTTCTCTACCATTATAAATTTGCCTGAGGAAGAGGACGGGGTAATCCGCTATCCTGAGAACATTCAGATCATCGATAAGGTGGATAGCGAAAATACCCATGGACAGCCGCTTAGGTATTATTTATTGATGTTTAAGGAACATGATCATGTGTATGTTGGCTGGGCAGGCGGTTATGCGCTTGAGGACGGCGATGATACGGCCCATCTTTGGGACGGCAGCTATACAGATTTTGTTGAATTTGATTCCGCTTCCATCGAAGGTCATAAACAGCAATTTTTCCAAAAAAGGGACGAAGAAATTCAAGAATATGAAAGCAGTATATTTTATGAAAGCTCCCCAAAACTTAGCAAAGGCGCCTGGTTCTTCCTTGCCTTGCTGATTACTCACTGGATTAGAGAAATTTTCACTGGGTTTGAATACGGTACAATCCTTATTTCGCTTCTATTTACCGTAATTGGCGGTGGATTTTGTCTCTATGAAGTGGCGAAAAATAAGAAAAGAAAGATTATGATTATCGGTGAGCAGCTAGTAAAAACGGAAGGAACCAAACAGCAAAGCATCGGCATGTCAGAGATTAAAAAAGTAGCCTATGACAAGAAACATGTCCTCATCTACAATCATAAAAACGAACTTGCCTTCAAGTTCCCGAAAAATTGGGTCCGCTACGAACTATTCTATCTTTATATGAAAGAACACACTGGACACTTGAAAAACAACCCATTTATACAGTCTTGATGTTATTAATAGACCCCTTTTGGCGCCTGACACCAAAGGGGTCTATTTTTTTGAAAGCAAATCTAGCACAAGCTCTTCCTATTCACATTTTAGGTCTTAATAACTATCTGAAAATTGTGACTTTTGTGCATATTTTCTAAATCTACTAAATGGTATGATTTACCTGTATATACTATATTTGGGGGAGTGAGAGATTTTGAGAAATGTAAAAAGAACACTATTGGGTCTAGCAACTGTTATGACTCTAGCAGTTTCTTCAACTGCCTATGCTGACCAGCCGGGATTAAGCGATTTTCCTGAACCTGTTGACCCACAGTCCTGGGTCCTGCCAAGGGATATGAGCTGGAGTGATTATCGCCCGGTCCCTGGTATTGACTGGAATAAATCCGACATTAAAGCAGAGAGAGTGATTAGGGGTGCCCTGATAATTGTTGATTTCCAAGACCGTGATTTTATCTTAAGCGAGCCCGAGGGTTCTGAAATAGCTGGAAATCCGATCGGTACAGGGAAAATCCCGCGAGATCAAATCGGCAAGTTTTGGGAGAATTTTCTTAACAAGCCATCGGCATTGAATAATTATCGAACTGTTAATGAATATTGGCGTGAGAACTCCTTTGGTAAATGGCAAATCGAGGTCAAATCCTTCGGAACCTACCGAATGGATGGCAAAGAACATGAATATGGCCTGAACGAATTCGGACAACAGGTGAATTTGCCACCCGGTGATAAAGGACGAAGTTTAAGATCTGAAGCCCTTCAAAAAGCACAGGCTGACATTACAGCATCCGGGGAAAAATTCGATTTCAATTTTATCATACATGCTGGTTATGATGAATCTGGTGTTTGGCAGGAGTTTGGTGAAATGATGTTCCAAAATGCCGATAAGATTTCAGATGCATTTGGTCCAAATGTGCCAGGAATGCCGAACTCGGCTGTAACCCGCTATGTACCATGGACTTCTTGGTATGCAGCGAAAGGGATTTGGTCCAGTGCAAGCAATGGCACTTCAATTCAAGGGGAAAACGATGGCATGGCTGTTTTCGCACACGAGTTTGGCCATATCATGAAACTGGGTGACAACTATAATAACCCATATGGGATCCCGGTTTCAAGAACCTATTCTGGTCCATGGGAATTAATGAGCCGTGGAAGCTTTAATGGTCCTGGCGGTCCGCACACTCGCTGGATGGTTCCGGCAACGCTTGGTTCTGCAGCTCCATCACACCATATGCTTCGAAACAAAATTAAACAGGGCTTCCTAACAGAGGATCAATATTTGACCTTGGACAGGGACAAGCTTGCTGAAACGGGTCCTGTTTTTACTGATATTCTTGCCCGCGAAATACCAACCGGTAAAGAATTTGGCCGAGATGGTTTACACGGGATTCAAATTAAGATGGTTGATCATACACCAGCAAATTCCTTAAATGACGATTGGCGTGCAGATATGCAGCGCGGTGCCAAATGGTACAATAACTATACGATGGAAGTCGTTGATCGGGTCGGTTTCGACTCTTTCACGCCGGACGCCGGTGTCTTATTGGCAAAAACAAAGGATAGCGAATCTGCACCAAATATTTGGGTCATTGATGCCCATAAAGAAGATATTAATCAAGAAGACTTCAAGCGTCCCGATGGTTCTACTGCAATGCTTTCAAAAGGAGACTACCAGCAGCTAGCGGATGCCCTCTTTAAAGCTGGAACAGGCGAAGGTGTTATAAGTGAATATAAAGATGAACACAACCGTCTTCACTTCTATATTTTGGATAAAAAATATGATAAGAAAGGCGCGCTTTCTTATCGTGTTGCCGTTCGACATATGGATGGGGCTGGTTCCGCCGCCCGCGGTGTCGCCGTTAAGAATGGTAAAACTGAATTTGCTGCACCAGGTAAAATTGGTGTCTATTATTTTGATGTAACAAACACTGGAAAAGCAACGGATTTAATTCGGGTGAGTACAAAAACAGATGCGGGCTGGGACATTCAGCTGCAGCATAATGTTGTGGAAGTAGAAGCTGGAAAAACAGTCAGCGTGCCTGTTTACGTGAAAATTCCAAAAGGCGGCGACATTCAGCCCGTTCCTACCAAACTAAACTTTACAGCAATTTCTGAAACGGATAAAAGTAAAACAGCTGTGTCCACGCTCCGCGTTGGTCCTGGGAATGGGAATAAATAGGTATTAAACAAAACCAGCAATCTCGTAAATGGAGATTGCTGGTTTTGTTCGTAATTTAATTTTTAAAAATTAACTGCCTTTTTCCCTTCCACAATTGGCAGATAGATATAGCTTTGGCCAAGATGGACTTGGAAAGTTGCCCCTGTGGTTGAAGGAATGGTTCGCTGATAGGAGCTGCCGGCTATGATTACCCCGATACGATGACCTTTCTTAAATACATAATCATGCGGAAGTGCATCCCATACAAATTTATAGTTTTTGCCCGGATTTAATGGATCAGTTAGTAACAGTGACTTCCAGTTTTGCGGGTCGAACCAGCCTCTGGATACAATTTCATATGGAGCTGTATGCGTCGTTTTAACTGTTTCTCTGTAACAGGCATCATCCGTGTCGCTGCTTTCACCCCAACACGTTTCTTCAGCAATCGTTCGAATGCCTTCCCCGCTGCTTCTATGGTTTACACGGGTATCCAGCCCATAATCAACAATCATCACGGTTAAATTGGAATTCTCTTTATCTACCGTTGCACGTAAAGAAATTTCTGGAGCACCGCTTAATCTAACATCGTCGCTTAATGGTTCCGATAAAAATACCAATCGGTCACTCTTAACGGTTGTTTCATTACTTACCATTTGTGTTTCAGTTTGCCGCGGATTATCGGTAAATGGTTGTGAAAGGTTTCCTCTGACCGGACCGGTTGTCAGTACACCAGGTCCATCTTCTTTTTCACCAGGTGCTAGTCGAATTTTAAATTCCTGTGCATTGTTATCTGGCCAAGCACCACGAGTTTCCCATTCATCAGCCGCTCTTTCGATATCTACTTGAGGCTCGTCCATAATACCGTTTTGGATACCCATTAGCCAGTAATCAAACCAGCGATGCAGCGTATCCACCCATTCTGCTCTTCTAAAATCAAATGGATCGACATGCCCTGTTTGTGTCAGCCATAATTTACGAGGGATCTTTTCCTTATTTAAGGCATCCCACCATTCGCCAAAATGGTTCATTTTTACGTTTAAATCGTTTAGTCCGTGAATCGCAAAGACACTTGCTTTAACGTTTTTCACATCTTTCACGTAGTTTCTTTCATCCCAAAACTTATTGTAATCCCCTGTCGCGTCATCTGCTTCCTTATTAAGACGATCGAAAACATGTTGACATGCTGCTTTACGGGAACTATTTACAACCCTGCTGGCCAGTCCCCCAGGTCCATTGCGGTAATACGTCAACCCAGCATAGCGGTAATAGTTATACCAATTACTTATGGCCCCAATAGGAACAATGGTTTTTAATCCTTCTACTCCTGTTGCGGCTACCCCATTTGCCAATGTTCCGTCATAAGATTTCCCTATCATACCCACATTTCCGGTCGTCCATTCCGCTTTTACTTCTTGATTGTTTTTATCAAAAGCCTGTGCCCTGCCGTTGAGCCAATCGATCACAACTCTAATACTTTCGATCTCTTCAAAGCCTCCGGTTGTCGGACAGCCATCTGATTGGTTTGTGCCTACCATTTCTGGTAACGCAACAGCATACCCTCTTGGTACGAAGTAATTATCATAGAACAATGGAAACTTCTCATTAATTCCGTCTTTATCCTTGTCCTTTACCTCACTCTCATTCCCTCTTCCTAAACTCTCGTAATATGGGCTTGCATCCATAATGACTGGAACCTTAAGCCCTTTGTCTGATTCTTTTGGACGGATGATATCAACTGCAATTTTGTCCGGAACACCGTTTTCATCCGTATCAAGACTCGATTGAACAAAAACCGTCTCTCTGATTGCATCCTGATAGGAGTATTTCGGTTCTGTCTTTAATACGATTGCTGATCTCGTTGTCTGATTTTTCTCTGAAACTACCGTTTCCGCATTTGCATTATACATTGATGAAAGAGTTAAGGCTAACGTTGTTACAATTGTTGCAACTTTTAATAATTTTCTCTTTTTCATTTTGACTCCTCCTCCCCTATTCATATTCATTGTAGGATATCGAAGGATTGTCCAATAGTGATAAAGTTCCTGATGTTCCAAATATTTCATTGTAAATATTTAGGATGAAAGTCTCAATATATTGCAACATCCCTTTTTTTCATTGATTAGTTTAATGTCGGTTTATTTCCCCTATTTTTTCCTACAATAGACCTAAATGCATTATTTTTTGAAACCTGCCTATCATTTAGCCCGTATATAAAATTAATTTCGTTGAAGGAGTCGAATAACTTTGCCAACAACTGAATCAGCTGAATTTTTAAAACAGGAATTAAACAAAATTGAAAAATGGGAAAAGGATCAAAAAGGGTTATGGTTTTGGGAAAAAATTGGACGAATCCCCTTCGCCATATTGGATAAGTTGACGCCGAAATTTATTCAAGACAAGATTGGCATTGCTCTCGATGAGCTAGGCAGCTACATACAAACAGGCGGTCAATATTTAATCAGTGAGAAAACGATTTTTAAAAAGTTTAAACTAGAAAATGAGGTAACCAGCTTAGAACAAGTGCAGCAATTACCGCTTTTAAAAATGGACGAGACAGCGGAGGAATTAAGGAACTCTAGAAAAAGGGTTGCAACGATTCAAGGCGCAACCACTGGATTTGGCGGGATTTTTACGCTGGCTATCGATATTCCAGTTCTGCTCGGACTTTCACTTAAAGTTCTGCAGGAAATTGCTTTATGTTACGGCTATGACCCGAAAGAAAAATCGGAACGGATCTTTATCGTTAAGTGCCTGCAGTTTACTTCCTCCGATGTCGTCGGAAAAAAAGCCATTTTGGAGGACTTAACCAATTTTAGTTCAGAGGCTAAAAATAACCGAATCATTTCGCAGCTTCAAGGCTGGCGTGAAGTAGTGATGACCTATCGCGATAATTTCGGCTGGAAAAAGCTATTTCAACTTGTCCCGATAGCAGGTGTAGTTTTTGGTGCTTTTATCAATCGGTCTTCCATCCAGGATGTGGCTGAAACGGGGATTATGTTGTATAGAAAACGAAGAATTTTAGAACGGATGCACCAGAAGGAAGGACTGGGCGAAGCTTAAATACTAGTAAAACAATATAGACCGATCAGGCAGCCAACATTTGATGGCTGCCTGTTCTTTTATCTATAAAGTAACCTCTTACTTTTCGAAATAAATTTAAAACTATTAGACAATATATTTTATAAATCTTATAATATCTTTAATATTTCAAAAAGCGAACACAATAGGAGTTATCATGGAAAAATATACGCATGTTTTTCAAGGGACTGCTTTTACCAGCAAGTCACCGAAAGAAGTACAAGTTTTAAAAGACCATCTTTTCTGCATCAATTCAGATGGGATAATCGAAAAAATTATTGCACCGGAGGATACCGATTATCAACCTTTACTAGATTTATATCATGGTGAGGAAAACTTCCATCGTTTAGCAAACGGTCAATACCTATTACCCGGCTTTGTAGATTTACATGTTCACGCACCGCAATGGGCACAATCCGGTACAGCCTTAGATATCCCTCTTAATGATTGGTTAAACACCTATACCTTCCCGATTGAATCCAAATTTTCCGATTTGGAATTTGCAAAAAATGTGTATGAGGATGTTGTTAGTACGCTTTTGGCAAATGGGACAACGACGGCGCTTTATTTTGCCACTATTCATAAACAGGCGAGTTTGCTCCTTGCTAAGATCTGTGCAGAAAAAGGCCAGCGTGGTTTAGTTGGAAAGGTGGTAATGGACCTCCCGGATCAAAATCCAGCATATTATCGTGATGCTGATGCAAAAACAGCTCTCGCTGATACGGAGGAATTTATTTTAGCAGTCAGAGAATTAGCAAAGTCAACCAAACAAGGTGTCTTCCCTGTCGTGACCCCGCGTTTTATCCCAAGCTGGACCGACGAGGCACTTAACGGATTAGGGGAATTAGCTGCCAAGTATGATACATATATACAATCGCACTGCAGCGAAAGTGACTGGGCGCATGGGTATGTTCAAGAGCGCTTCAACAAAAATGATGCCTTTGCATTGCATGATTTTGGTCTTTTACGTGAAAAATCGGTGATGGCACATTGTAATTTTTTAAATGAACAAGATGCTGCATTGTTTGCTGAAACAGGCACGGCGATAGGCCATTGTCCAATATCCAATGCCTATTTTGCTAATAGTGTCATTCCAATTTCCCACCTTCATTCAAAAGGGATTGAGATTGGCTTAGGCTCCGATATTTCTGGAGGCTTTTCGCCAAGTCTTTTTGATAATGCACGGCAGGCAGTGATGTCATCTCGGATGCTGGAGGATGGAGTTAATCCGGCTCTTCCTGCTGAAGAACGGGGTGTACCGAATTCCCGACTGACGATTGATGAAGCATTTTATTTTGCAACTGCTGGAGGCGGTGAAAGCTTGAGCCTGCCAATCGGTCGTTTGGCTGAAAACTATGCATGGGATGTGCAAATCATTGATACTAATTTAGGCTTTTCCAAGCTGCCTATCTATAATGTTTATGAAAATTTACATGATATTTTCCAAAAAATTATGTACTTAGTGCAGCCAGAAAACATTCGTGAAGTCTGGGTGCAGGGTGAAAAGGTACATTCTCGTTAATAGATTTTGATAAAAAAAACGGTCTTTGCTCATGAAATCGTGCTAAAGTAAAGACCGTTTATTTTTTTCTGCAAAAAAGTAGCTTTTATCTACATAATTATGACTTTATTTACAAATAACAGGATATTATCTACAAAATATCATTGCTCTTCTACACTTTTTGAATAATATGGATAATCACCCTTCTTAAGGAAAAACCCTTGTTGTTTTTCCATAAAATTGTCCCATAGACACCTTCTATGGGACAACTCTTCATTCTTTTCCTATTAAACTTTCCTATAGACCACTTCTATGGGACAAGTCCTCATCGTTTTCCTGCTAAACTGTCCCTTAAAATTTTTTTAAAACAAGCTAGAATCAATCGTGGAAATTCGTTCCGTCGGTTACAGCCTTGATGATTTCAGCACGAATGACAAAGTCACCGAAGTGTTCCCCATCAAAACGTTCCTTAGCATAGCGGGACAATAATACACGAAGTTCGCTTAAAATTTCTTCCTCGCCAATGTTTTCACGGTACATTTTATTTAAGCGGCTGCCGTCAAACGCTCCACCGAGATACATATTGTATTTCCCCACAGCTTTCCCCACAAAGGCAATTTCAGCAAGTGCTGGTCGTGCGCAGCCATTCGGGCAGCCGGTCATCCGAATCGTGATTTCTTCATCACGCAGACTGTTTTCATCCAAAATTTCTTCCACTTTTTCAATTAGATCTGGTAAATAACGCTGACTTTCGGCCATTGCCAAACCGCAAGTAGGAAGCGCCACACACGCCATCGAGCTGCGGAGCAGTGCGGAATGGATCCTTCCATCCGTCAAACCGTATTGCTTAAGCAATCCACTAATTTGTCCTTTATTTTCACTTGATACATTTGCAATTATAAGGTTTTGATTAGCCGTTAAACGGAAATCTCCTGTATGGACTTTAGCAATTTCACGCAGCCCGGTCTTCAATTTGTAATCCGCAAAATCCTGTACGCGCCCGTTTTCTACAAACAATGTAAAATGCGATTTTCCATCAATACCTTCCACCCAGCCATAACGGTCACCGTTATGATCAAAATGATAGGACCTTGCTTCCTCCAGCTTCCATCCGAGGCGGTTTTCTAATTCTTCCTTCACTACTTCTAGACCTAGCCTATCAATTGTGTACTTAAAACGGGCGTTTTTACGGACAGAGCGGTTTCCATAATCACGCTGAATGGTAATCGTTTTTTCCGCCACTTCGACAATTTTCTCCGGAGTACAGAAGCCAATCACTTTGGCAACCTGCGGATAGGTAGCTTTATCACCATGAGTAAAGCCCATACCGCCGCCGATGGCAATATTAAATCCAGCCAGCTTACCGTTTTCAACAATTGCAATCAATCCTAGATCTTGTGAAAAAACATCCACATCATTCGATGGCGGCACCGCTATCCCAATTTTAAATTTTCGCGGCAAATAAAGCGCACCGTAAATCGGTTCAACTTCCTCAACATCGGGGGTGCCGGCCACTTTTTCCTCATCAAGCCAGATCTCATGATACGCTCTTGTCCGTGGTAATAAATACTCACTTAACGTGCTTGCATATTCATAAACTTGGGAGTGAATCTCCGATTGATATGGGTTCGGGTTGCACATCACGTTCCGGTTAACATCGCCGCAAGCTGCTAACGTGGTTAACAGAACATCATCGATTTCCTGTATGGTTTGTTTCATATTCCATTTTAAAATTCCGTGCATTTGGAATGATTGGCGAGTGGTCAGCTTTAACGCCCCGTGGGCATATTTTTCTGCTAGGTCCTCTAGCACAAGCCATTGCTCAGATGTAACCACCCCGCCTGGCGCACGGACACGGAGCATAAATCCATAGGCCGGTTCAAGCTTTTGTTTTTGCCGTTCATTTCTAAGGTCGCGGTTATCCTGCAGGTAGCTTCCATGGAATTTCATCAGCCTATTATCATCATCGTTAATGCCGGCACTTAAGCGATCCTGAATCGATTCTTTTAACGTACCCTCCAAATAGTTGCTTTCCTCTTTTATACGCTCTACATCACTCGGCGGTCCGCCAGGTGCTGTTAAAATTTTTTTTAAAACCATGTTAAAAAAACTCCTTTCATACCTATCAATATACATCCCGTTGGTAACGTTTTTGCTGCTGCAAATCGCTCAAATATTCTACTGCCTTTTCTCGGCTTAAACCGCCTTCTTTTTCAATAATTTCAAGCAGAGAGTTGTGTACATCATGCGCCATATGTTTTTCATCACCGCAGATGTAAAAATAAGCTCCTGCTTCCAGCCATTCAAATAGTTCTTTGCTATGTTCGAGCAAGCGATGCTGCACATACACTTTTTCTGCCTGGTCTCTTGAAAAAGCAACATCCATTTTTGTCAAGACACCTTCTTTTAACCATTTTTGCCATTCCGTCTGATATAGGAAATCTGTTACAAAATGCTGATCACCAAAGAATAGCCAAGACTTCCCTTCCGCTCCGGCTTCCTCCCGCTCTTGCATAAAGGAACGGAACGGCGCGATACCCGTTCCTGGTCCAACCATGATGATTGGAGCATCCGAGTTCTCAGGCAATTTAAAGTTTTCATTATGTTGAATAAAGATTGGCAGCGTATCCCCCGGCTGTAAGCGCTCGGCAGCAAGGATTGAGCAGACTCCGTTTCGCTGTCTGCCATTCGCCTCATAGCGGAGTGCACCAATCGTTAAATGTACTTCATCGGGATTCGCATTTAAGCTGCTGGCAATCGAATACAACCGCGCCGGAATTTTACGAAGAACCGAAACAAACTCTTGTGCTGATTCTCCCCATGGTCCGAAATCACGGATTAAATCTAGTAGGTCACGACCTTTTAGATATTCTTTTACTTTATCCTCATTGCCTGGTGAAACAAGCTCATGTAATTCTTGATTGCTTGATAGCTTGCTGATTTTTTCAAGAAGTGGTTTTGTTAAAACCGTAATTTCATAAAAAGAGAGCAAAGCATCTTTCAGCGTACGAATATCTCCCTGTTTCACCGTCACCGGTTCCTCTTGATTCCATTTCAATTCATAGAGAAGGAATTCCACAAGTGCCGGGTCATTTTCCGGATAGATTCCTAAGCTGTCGCCAGGTTCGAATGTTAATCCAGATCCCTCCAAAGAAATTTCCAGATGGCGGGTTTCTTTATTGGAACCGCGTCCATTTAGATTAATGTTTTCTAATACTTCTGCTTGGAACGGATTCGTCCTTGAATAAACGGATTCAGCCGTCTGCAGTGATGCCGCTGGTGTTGGAACAGAATTTTGGATTTGCGATTCACTCAAGCTACCGAGCACACCTTGGATCCATTCTGCTGCAGGTTCATCATAATCTACATCACAGTCAAATCGTGGATACAAACGTGTGCCGCCTAATTCCTCCAAGCGCTTATCAAAGTCTTTTCCAGTCTGGCAAAAGAATTCATAAGAGCTGTCACCGAGTGCCAATACAGAAAAGTTTAATTCCGTCAGTTTTGGTGCCCGTTTACTATAAATAAATTCATGGAAGGTCAGCGCATTATCCGGCGGATCCCCTTCCCCGTGTGTACTCACGACAATGAGAAGATTTTTTAGTTTCTTCAAATTGTTCGGTTTGAAATCACTCATAGCCGATACGGTTACTATTGATCCATTAGCTTCAAGTGCGGCGGCAGCTTTTTTAGCCAGACCCTTGGAGTTCCCCGACTGCGAACCATAAAGGATGGTTACTTCTTTCGGGACTGCCTGATTACTATTTTGTGATAATTGTGGTACTGCAGTATTTCCTTGAATAAAAGCTGGATGAATGGCTGCAGCTAAATAACCGCTTAACCAAACTTTCTGTGATTCTGTTAATGTTGGCAGAAGGCGGTTAAGGAGTTCTGCCTGCTCCTGACTAAACGGACTGTTTAATACCTGTAATGACAAAGAAATCCACCTCACAATGGGTTATTTATATATTTTTTTAAATCATAGGGTTGCCCGTTCCACTACAACGTCTTCGACCACCTTATGGCGGCTCAATGGTTCGGTAACAAGCACCAACCTGCCCTGCTTTTTCCACTTCTGGACTTCGCGGTTTACTTCTGCACTAAGAAGGCCGGAAAATAATAGATAGGGAACGACAATGACCTTGCCGGGTGCTTTTTCTAAAATGGTATTAAGGCCCTCAGGCAGCCTTGGCTCTGAGGCGGCTAAATAACAAACAGAGACATATTCAATGCCGAGAAGCTCCCTAAGACCATCTTGAATTCCCCTAAAATCATCCAAAATCGCCTGATCGCTGCTGCCCCTGCCGACAATCAACAAGCGGTCCTGCTGGGTTAAGGTTCCTGCACTCTTCCACACAAGCTCAGCAACTGCATTCAAAATTTTCCCCTGTACACCGAAAGGATCCTTTACTTCAAGTTGAATGTGAGGGTAACTGGCCCGTAAGGAATCTAGGACTCTAGGAATATCTTGTTTAATATGGCCCGCGGCTAACAAAAACAGCGGTACAATGGTAATTTCCGTTGCACCCTTTTCCACGCACTGCTGAAAACCATCCTCAATCAACGGTTCTGTCAACTCTAGGAAACTAATCTCCTGAATGGGGACATCGATACGATGGATAACCCTTTCAATAAAACCCTTAGCCTCCTCAGCTCCTTTTTTCGAGCGAGTGCCATGACCAATGTAAAGTATTGCCTTCATCCATGTACCACCGGCAATTTTGGGACAATCTCATCCTGGAACCAATTTAATTTTTCGTGCAGCCGTACGACCTCGCCAATCACGATCATACTAGGATTTGAAATTTGTTTTTGACGCACTAGATCCTCAATTGTGTCTAATGTTCCGACAACGGTCCGCTGATCGCTCAACGTTCCCCAATGAATCAAAGCAATCGGCGTTTGCGATGGTTTCCCATGGCGGATTAACTGATTTATGATTGTGGGAAGCTGCGAAACACCCATATACACACAAATCGTATCAACCCCAGTTGCAAGCTTTGACCATTGATGCTCTGCCGCTTCATCACCAGCTTGATGGCCGGTAATGAAAGCAAAGCTTTTACTCAAAGTTCGATGCGTGACCGGAATTCCTGCATAAGCAGAAGCGGCAATCCCAGCTGTTATGCCGGGGACAATTTCAAACGGAACATCATTTTTAGCACATTCCTCAGCTTCCTCACCACCGCGTCCGAATACAAAAGGATCTCCCCCTTTTAAACGAACAACCTCATAGCCCTTCTTCGCATACTTCACCAAAAAACGGTTAATCGTTTCCTGTTTCATCGTGTGGTAATGGGGCAGCTTGCCACAATACACTAGCTGCGCCCCCTCCTTGGCATGCTTCAACAGTTCCGGATTTACCAGGCGATCGTAAAGAATGACATCTGCCTGCTTAATGCAACGCAACCCTTTGACGGTAATCAGATCGGGATCACCCGGTCCTGCACCCACTAAATACACCTTACCGACCATCGCCAATCATCCTTTCTCTTTTTCTATAAAAAACTAAATAAAGTTCTGGTCTTGAAGAAATGCAATAATTTCCTTCACCGCTTTTTCCACTGTTAATAGATCCGAGCGAATAATAATTTCTGGCCGGGCCGGAGCCTCATATGGTGAATCAATACCAGTAAAATCCTTTATTTCACCACGGCGCGCTTTCGCATAAAGCTTTTTTGGGTCCCGCCTTTCACACTCTTCAATCGGACAATCGACAAACACTTCAATAAAATCCCCTTCATTAAACAAGGCGCGAACCTGGTCACGGTCTGTACGAAACGGTGAGATGAATGCAGTCGTTACAATCGTTCCGCTGTCAACAAACAATTTAGCTACTTCACCAATTCTTCTTATATTCTCCGTCCGGTCTGCCTCGGAAAAACCAAGGTCCCCGTTCAGCCCATGACGAATATTATCGCCATCGAGCACATATTCATTGATCCCCATACGGTATAATTCAGCAGAAACTGCGTTTGCAATGGTTGATTTCCCAGAGCCTGAAAGTCCGGTAAACCAGAGGACGCAGCTTCCATGGCCATTTTGCAGATGACGGTCATACTTTGTTACGGCAGCATTATGCCAAGTAAGATTTGTTGCTTTCACCATTTTTCCATCCCCCTTATACGGCAGCGTTCTCTTTCAGTCCTTCTATCAGCACTTCGACAACCTCTTTTCGACTGAAGGTAGATGGCGGCAGGACTCCAGAACGCAGCATTTCCCTAACCTTTGTTCCTGATAGAATGACCCTGTCTTCCTTAGTGTGCGGGCAGGTTTTATCGGAAGCCATTCCCTCGCATTTCGTGCAATAGAAGCTGTGTTCAAAGAACAATGGCTTAATGCCGAGTTCTTGCTCAGAAAATTCACTGAAAATAAGCTGTGCATCATAAGTTCCATAATAATTACCCACCCCAGCATGGTCGCGGCCGACAATGAAATGGGTGCAGCCATAGTTCTTACGGGCAATTGCATGGAAAATTGCTTCCCTTGGACCGGCATAACGCATTGCCGCTGGATGTACACCGAGCTGCACACGGTCTGCAGGATAGTAGTTTTCTAAAAGTGCACGATAGCTTTTTAAACGGACATCAGCTGGAATATCATCTGACTTCGTTTCTCCGACAAGCGGGTTTACAAACAGTCCGTCAACTATTTCAAGCGCCGCTTTTTGAATGTATTCATGCGCCCGGTGGATCGGGTTGCGGGTTTGAAAGCCTACCACTGTTTTCCAGCCTTTTTCTTCAAACAGGGCACGCGTTTGCTGCGGTTCAAACCATACATCGCTAAATATCCCCTTTTCCGACTTTTTTACTAAAGTAACTTCTCCGGCTACATAAACTGGGCCTCTTTCATATAGCCTTTTGACACCTGGATGTTCGAGTTCCTGCGTTTTATAGACTTGGAGTGCTTCTTTTTCTAAATCCGGCTCATACCATTCGGACACGGTGATCACGCCGTAAACTTCATTATCAAACGATAATTTGATTTCTTCCCCTACTGTTAATCTACTTGCGGTTTCATACGATACAGGCAGAGTTACGGGTATGGACCATATCGTATTATCGGTTAGGCGCATATTTTCCACAACGGATTCATAATCAGCCTTTCCGAGAAAACCTTTGAGCGGACTAAATACACCTACACCAATTAACTCAAGATCACTTAATGCAATTACATCAATTTCAAGTTTCTTTTCAATTTGAGAAAAATCAAAATTTGGATTATACGCTTGAATTAATGTCCCTCCATGAGGTTGTGGTAAAAATGACATGTAAATCAGACCTTTCTTTTTAGTAGTTAATTAGATTTGTTAATTCCTTTATCGGCGAATCGCACTTTCTAACTTAACCCGTGAACGACAACTTTTCAAAAAAGCTCTTCCTTCGGCTGCTTCGTTCGCTTCATCAAGGACATCACGCCGAATACGGAAACCAATACTCCCGCCATCGCGATAATCGGGTAAAAATTATGTTCAATCACCATTTGAATCATGGTATATGACAACACCATTGATAACACCGGTGAAACGAGCCATACTGTCAACAGTTTAACGACAATATCTTTTTTCAACACTGTTTTACCGTGCTTCGCATAGCCGATCCCTATGATTGAGGATGTCGTGATTTGTGTCAGCGGGACAGGAATCCCAAACAGCGAGGCAATCGTTACAATACTGGCACCTGTTCCGGAAATAACGCAGCCTTCTTCAAGCTTCAAAGTGGTAATTTTCTTCCCATTCGTCTCAAGAACCCGCCGCCCTAGCAGTAACACGCCAATTGCTACGAATAATCCTCCCCAAAGAATTCCATCTCCCTTTGAAAGGATCCCAGCCCCAACTAGCGGTCCCACGGCATTAGCCACATTATTCATCCCAGCCGAAAATGCCTCGAAAAGCCCCATAAATACTACCAATAGCGATAGAAACGGTACTGCTCTCCGGGCCGAAACCACTCGTTGTACCGTATTGCTTTTTAAAAAATAGGACGCTGCAATGGCTATTAAAAATGCTGCAAATGGAGTAAGGAGCCAGAACAACATAATCCACAGGAGACTCCCTACAAATACTGACTGATAAACAATTCCCGCTCCAACCACCGCCCCCACTGCCACTTCACTGGTAGATAGCGGAATACCGAAGATATTAGCCAAAAATAATGATAATGAAGCGGATGCCAAGACAATTAAGGCAAGCGGGACAGTAAATGTGCTAGAGGGTACAATGCCGCTCCCAATCGTTTTCACGACCTCCCCGCCGCCTAGCCAGGCACCCAAAAATACAGCAATACTGCATAACAGTAAAGAAAGACCCTTCTTAATAACACCGGAGCCGTAGGCGATTCCCATTGATGCAGCGGCACCGCTTCCGCCAATATTCATTGCAAAAAACAAACCGATGATAATAGCCAGCATTAAGAGCATTGTCATATCCTCCTTAGCGTGTGTGCAGGCCGCACTCCGTCTTTCCGCTTCCTGCCCACCGTCCCGCACGTGAATCGCCTTCTGCCAAAACAGGCTGAGTGCATGGAAAACAACCGATGCTCGGATACTTTTGGTCATGCAATTTGTTATATGGAAGATCTTTTCTTCGGATGTAGGACCAAACATCCTCCCAAGTCCAGTGAATTAGCGGACAAATTTTGATGTTCTTGAATTTATCATCCTTATTGATAAACTCAGTGTTTGCTCTTGTCGGCGATTGTTCCCGCCGAAGCCCAGAAATCCATGCTTGTTTCGTCGTCAATGTTTCCCGTAACGGAATCACTTTACGAATTTCACAGCATTTGTTCGGGTCTCGCTTCCATAATGCCGTTCCATATTGTTCTGCTTGTTCTTCAAGGGTTATCGCTGGCTGCTTGCGCTCAATCCTCAGGCTCGGGAAACGAGCTTCCATTTTGTCGATGACTTCATACGTTTCGAGGAAATGTAACCCCGTATCAAGGAATACAATATGTGCATCCGGTTTCACCTGCTGAATCAAATCAATCAGCACAATTGCTTCTGCTCCAAAGCTTGAAGCATAGACAATTTGTTCTGCCGTATAGGCATTGTAAGCCCAATCTAAAACGGCTCTCGCCCCTTTGGTTTCATCTTTGACATCAAAATCACTGGATATTTGCCTCCAATTTTCAAATGTTACGGTACTTGTCATTGCGGTAATCCTCCTTCATTTTTCCGGCGGGCCGCCTTTTTTTAATAAAAAAAGACAGTCTGCCACGTTTGATAACATGGAGACCGCCTCTAGTTTTTCTAGTCAGCGATTTTTATTTGATTTAAGACGAACCTTTTCATTTTTTTCAATTTGAACTATCCTGCCATCCTGTACCACAAGGGTAATGGAACCAAATTTTAGGGATTCCAGCATTTTCTCAAGATGTGCCAATAATTCTTCTTTATTCTCTATCGTCAGTGGATTCGCCCCCTTTTCATAAAAAAATCCTTTCCACTTGGGAAAGGATTACATTTGTAATCTCCTTATCTCCCAAAATGACGTCATTTTGCTGGATTTGGCACCTTGCTTGGCAGGTTGCCGGGCTTCATTGGACCAGTCCCTCAGCCGCTCTTGATAAGAAATGATATTTGATGAAATTAATCCTACCATACCTATAGGTTTTGTGCAATTAGTAAATGAGCAATTTTTTGAAAAAATATAATTTTGGGCCATTGGACTCATTACAGCCTTAATAAGGGACAAAAAATAGCCAGAAGGACAACCTTTTATAGGAAGTGTCGTTTCTAGCTACCATAAGGTATTATTCATAATCTCCAAGCGTTTTATAAGTTGAATTTTTCTTTAAGATTGTCAAAATGTCATGAACAAGCTTGGTCATTTCCTTGCCATCCGAACTGTGATCACACTCTGTCCATTCAAAATGACGTTCTCCCGAATTAATCCAGACATTCAGTTCATAGCGTTCATGTGGTTTTTGATTACATTTTGTCGTTAAATTTTTATCTCCTAGGTAATTTGAAAATTTCAGCAGCTTGTAGATTTGATTCAGTTCCTTCTTGGAAAATTGAAAGTCACCCACTGCGACTGTTTCGCCATTTTGTAAGTCCTTGATTAACTTTTCCTCTTTTGTATTAATCATGTTTTTCTTCCCGACCCCATAGTTTAACTCAAAAGCGAAATTGTCCTCTTTGTCCACATCATGAAAAATCGTTAGCAATCCCTTCATCGGCTCATTCTCGCAGCCAGTCAATAGGTAATTTGTTTCTGTCTCTAATTCTTGTTTTTGAATTCCTTTACAAATCGATTTTGTTACTGCCCCATGACCATATTCATCTTCTCTCGTGTCCAAAGTAAACGTTAATTTGGAATCAGTGTAATCTAAATCGTGGTAAATCGGGTCTCCCTCGATCGTATAGCGTGTCAGCCGTACCTTATCTTTCTTATCGTTCTTCACATTGTAAATAAAATCATCCAAGCGCTCAACGTTTTGCAAGCCGCCGTGTGTTTCGACTATCTCATTTTTTTCCGTTAAATCCTTGTCCTTTAGCGGGATTCCCGCTGTTTGGCAGGCAGAGAAAATAACACAGAATGCTGATATAAATATACATACAAAAACCTTTCTAACCAATTTTGCCACACCCCTTTTAAAAAATGTGACGAAATTGGAAAAGAAAGGTTTCATTTCCTAATGTGCAGTTATTCTTCTAGTATTAAAATGCTGCTTAGGATCTCCGCTCTTAAATGCTCATTTGTCCGATAACGGTCATCCAATATCTTTTCCAATAGCTTGTTCTTTTCTTCAATTGAAATTTTAAGCTTTTTCAGCTTGTTCCTGCAACGTGAAAGGAATTCCAAATATGTTTCCCAAGATTGATCAAATTGCGATTCCAAATCTTGCTTTAGTTTGCGTGTCAGTTTAGGACTTGCCCCATTGGTGGATATCGCAATTTGCAGCTGTCCACGTTGAATGATTGCCGGAAAAATGACATTTCCTTCCTCTGCTTCATCTACCACACATATTAATTGATTTGGTGAGAGCTGTTCCGCCAAAGCTTTATTGATTTGTCGGTGGTTTGTAGCGAGAATGACCATAAATGCGTCACTTAAGTCAGCTGGAAATGCTTCTCTCTGGATTAAGCTATACCCCGTTTGCTTAGATAGCGCCAGTACATCTTCGCTAAACTCTGGTGCAACAAAGGTGATTTCCGGCTGCGCCGTTTCCAGGTTCTTGGCCTTTCTTGCAGCAATCTTCCCCCCGCCGACGATTACTACTTTTTTTCCTTTTAAATTAATAAAAAACGGCTGCATATTATTTGGCAAACTCCGTCACCAGCTGATCAAACTGCTTCAACGCATTGTCAATTGGCTCAGATGTCGTTAAATCCACGCCCGTTTTCTTTAACAATTCCAGCGGATAATCCGAGCCGCCGCTTTTTAAGAACTCTAAATACGAAGCCAATATCGTTTCATCTCCAGCTAACAGCTTTTCAGCAATATGAATCGCTGACGCGAAGCCAGTTGCGTATTTATACACATAAAATGGACGATAGAAATGCGGGATCCTCGACCATCCGTATTTTACCTCTTCATCGAACACTATTTCATCCCCGTTGTATTGTCTGAACACGGATTCGTAAATTTTATTAAACGCCTCAGCGTTAAGCGGTGTACCTGCTTCGGCCATTTCGTGGGTGATTTTTTCAAACTCGGCAAACATCACCTGGGTGAAAAACGTTCCCCTAAATTGATCGATAAAATGATTCAGCAAATGCTTGCGGACCGCATCATCGGCCTCGTTTTTCAATAAATAATTTATTAAGAGGACTTCATTAACCGTAGAGGCAACCTCAGCAACGAAAATACTGTACCCGGCTGAAATTCTTGGCTGATGCTTGCTGGAATAATAGGAATGCATGGCATGACCGAACTCGTGAATCATGGTAAACATACTATCTAAATCATCATGATGATTGAGCAAAACAAAAGGATGGACATCGTAAACCCCTAAGTTGTAGGCACCAGAACGTTTTCCAGGTGTCTCCCGTATGTCTATGTAGCGGGCATCCTTGAATGTTTTTAACGTCGAAACATACTCTTCACCGAGCGGTGCCAATGCTTTTAAAATTGTTTCATATGCTTCACCATATGATATTTCCAATTTAACTCCTTTAACAAGCGGTACATTTAAATCGTATTGGCGCAGCTCTTCAACGGCGAGCTTCTCTTTCCTTAAAGCAGTATAGCGGTGAAGCGGACCAATATTTGCCTTTGTCGCCGTAATCAGGTTTTCATACACTTCTTTTGGGACCATGTCTCCAAACAGTCCTTTTTCCAGAGCGGACGGATAATTTCTCAGCCGCGAAAGGGTCACATTTGTTTTAATATTCGAGGACAGTGTTGAAGCAATAGAATTTTTTAACTGCAGATATGGTTTGTAATAAGCCTTGTAAGCCTCACGCCGCTTATTTCGGTCTTCATCTTCTATTAATTTCGAGTACATACCGCGGGTTAATTCTACCTTTTCACCATCGTCGCCCGTAACCTCGCCAAACTTAATGTCAGCATTGTTCATCATATTAAACGTATGGCTTGGAGCGGAAAGTGCTTCGCCCAGCTGAGACAAGATTTCTTCTTTTTCCTTACTAAGCACATGTGCTTTATAGCGAAACGAATCGAAGAGATCCTGTTCAAAATATTGCAGGCGCGGCTCCTCTTGGATATATTCCATCAATGTGCTTTCTTCGAGGCTTAATAAAAATGGCATGAAAAACGAAGATGCTGCGCTCATTTTGACTGCCAGCTGCTTGGCACGGTCAACTAACGACTGTGCACGAGTATCCCGTGTATCGACATCGGCCTGAAGCATTCCGTAAACATACACAAGGTTGAATTTGCTTGAAACTTCTTCCTTTTGAGATAAATACTGATAAAGTGAAGCCCCATCATGAATAGCCCCGTCATATTGTTTTAATTGCGGCAGCATCGTTTCAATAAAATGATAATCTTTTTCCCAGTCCTCTATTGATAAATAGATGTCTTCAAAGCGCCATTTTTCAGTTTCCGGAATGTCCGCCCGTGATTTATAGATAACCGTCATTGTCATCCCCCCAACTTTTATATTACTTTATTTTACCATCAACCCAGCTAGAATTTCTTCAATTTTGCCGCCTGCTAGCAAATGTTGGTATAATCAACCTAAAATCTGCAACATGCAAGGTGGAAATATGCGAAAAAGATATGAAAATTTAGACGCGGTGAGAAGCAATAAATCCATGAAAGATATGCTGCGCTGGGGTAAGGAACGGCGCAGCAAAGTTAAAGATTTAACCAAACGCATTGAGCAAGCGCCGGTCAAAAGAATTAACGAACTAAAACAAAACAGCAGCACTACCTCCTATACATGGATTGGCCACTCTACTTTTTTTATCCAAATGAATGGACTTAATATCCTTACCGATCCAGTGTGGGCCAAACGGATGGGGTATGAAAAACGCACAACAGAACCTGGGATTGCTATGGAGGACATGCCCGAAATCGATGTTGTCGTTATTTCCCATGGCCACTATGACCATCTAGACTTTCCGACGTTGAAGCGCTTAAAAGGAAATCCACAGTACTATGTTCCCGTTGGATTAAAACGACTTTTAGTGAGAAGAGGATACCAAAACGTCACGGAAATGAACTGGTGGGACAGGATAGAGCATCAAGGAGTTACGATTCATTTTGTTCCGGCACAGCATTGGACACGTAGAACTCTTACAGATATCAATACTTCCCATTGGGGCGGGTTTATTTTTCAATCAGCAGCCGAGACCTATTATTTTGTCGGCGATACCGGCTATTTTCCCGGATTTAAACAAATCGCTGAACTTTTCAGCATTGATACCGTCTTCATGCCCATCGGAGCTTATGAACCGGAGTGGTTTATGGCGCCTGCCCATATCTCGCCGGAGGACAGTGTGAAAGCATTCATCGAGCTTGGCGCGAAACAATTTGTTCCCATGCATTACGGTACCTACCGATTGGCGGACGACACCGGACCTGAAGCACTAGAGCGCCTCCTGCAAGCCTGGAACAACCACAGTCTGCCTGAGGAACAGCTTAAAGTGTTATTAATCGGGGAGACAGTTTTTGAGGGCGGTGCCTGACACCGCCCTCTTTTTCTAAGTATTATGAAGTAACCGCTTCGCAATTGCGGATTTCTTGATAAAGATTCTCTAATTCAGACATGCTTCCTTCGTAAAGGTGCTTTTCATTAATTTTAAAAACACCAGATTTTATTAGTTTTTCAATCAAAATTTGTCTTTTATCCTGGACAGCATCTTGAAGAAAATCTTTCATTCAGGATTCCCTCCATTCATTTTTAACGCAAACTCCTTCCCTGCTCATTGCCATTATAACTGTGTATACCCACAAAAACTGTCGAAATAACAAATGATCACTAAAATGTTAATTTTCTTTAATGAACACACCTATACAACCTTAAGAATTTAATCATTCTGTTACATTTGATATTTTTGAAAATATAAAACGAAGGAGAGCATCTCTCCTTCGTTTATTGTCCATCTGCACCGTTCTGCGTAACTTTACGGATTTGGTTATTTTTAAAATTATCTTCTCTGGCCGCTTCAACCTTGTCATTTAACAATTTCTTTTGATCAACAACTAAAGATGAAACATGTTTTTTCTTTGCCATAACAATCCCCCCTTTATCAGCCTTTTTATTTTGCTTATTTTTTTAAAAAAATAATCGTATTTCCTTTAAAATAAAAAATGATCAATTGTCCCTATCAAGCATGCAAATCATGGTCTCAGAATCGGAAAATTATGGTACAATAAAAGTAAATATTATCCATTAGTTTAAAATTCATTAGAGGTGAAACACTATGTGGTGGTTAATGGGGATTGGCGGTCTTTTAGGTTTGGGTTTTATCGTTGACTTGATTTATAAAAAGAAAGGAATCAATCAAATTGATCCTGAAGAAAATGCAAAACATGTTTCAGAGTCTGAACGGGTTTATATGGAATCGACTATGCATAACATAAAAAATGACCATCATGGGAGCAGCGGTTTCTGACTCGCCTTAAAAATAGACAAAAAAGGCATGGAGAATCCAAGCCTTTTTTGTTACGTAAATATATTAGTTAGTTCCAAGCTCTGTCTGCCTCATTTCCTGCCGTTGTTCCTTAATAAGCAATCCTCCCATAAATCCCACAAGGGTGAAGATTACGGGAATAATAAAGCCGTAGTGATATCCGACGCTGCTTGGGGCTGCATGATAATGGTCTAATACCTTCCCGAATATGCTTGGTAATAGAACAGCACTAATAAAACCGCCGGTGTTTGCAAAGCCTGAGACGACACCAACCTCTTTCATCGGAAACGACTGGCGCACGACCGCAAATGTTAAGGCGCTCGCTCCATTCCCAAATCCTATAAGGAAGAAAAGAATATTAAGTAAAAAATACGGCGGCTTGCCGCTGAATAATAAAAACGCGGTCCAGCTCAAACAAATCATGACATGAAAAGCAATATACGGCCGTTTAATGGAATGTAATCGGCCTGAAATCCAGCTGCCAGCCGGTGCTCCAATAATGGCTCCAATCAATCCAACCATAATCAGCTGACTTGCACCTGAGCGGGACATACCAAATACGTGCATGCCATACGGCACGGCCCATGATCCGATAAAGCCGACGTAGGTGCCAACTGCACCAAAGTGACAACAGAAGGTGGCCCATGCCTGACGGTTTGAAAAAATCCTCCTCAGCAGGACTACTGTATTTTCCCGACGCTTTACTGCTTTTACCTTTGCTTTCAATTCGTTTTCAGCGTGTCTTTGCGGTATTTTTACCAATATAAAGTAAAGCAAAATGCCGATAAAGCATAAAATGACCCCTGTCGTTAAAAACGGCGGGCGCCATCCAAAATCGGAGATCCATTTGGAGAACGGAACGGTTGCGAGCAAAAAGCCAAAGCTTCCGGTCATCCCTGCAAGCCCCAGTAAGCCGACAAATTCATTGACTTTAAACCAGATACTTAAAATCAGGACAAGGTTGACCCAAATGGCTGCATCCCCCATTCCTACCAATAGGCGGGCAACGAGCAGAATATATTCATTTGGAGCTATGCTGTAAATGAAGGTTCCAACCCCGTTAAGCAATGTCCCAAAAATTAAGAAATAATTTGGTCCGAATCGGTCCGAGAGAATTCCTATTGGTATTTGCAAACCGGCATATGCTAAAAATTGAATACTTGTTAGTAATCCAATCATCGAGGCGGTCATATTAAAATCTTTCATTAATTGGTCAGAAATTAATCCAGGTGCCGTCCTTTGACTAACGATAATAAAGTAGGCAAACAGCACACTAGCGAATACGACCCAACGGTACTTGCTATTTTGTTTATTCACGTTCACTACTCCCAAAAGCTTATATAATCTCCTATTATACTCTTTATTTTTCCTATGGGAATGGTAAATATAATGTAGGCGTTTTCTTGTTACGTGGAGATTGAAACTAGTGAATTATGGAAAACTATTCAATTTAGCACAAACCACGTTGTACATAACACTCTTTAGTTGTCATTTAGCATCCTCCAAATGGCGCGACACCCTAAACAGCGTCGCTCACTAAAACACCGGACTAAATTTACGACTATTCAAAAAAATGCTAGTATAATAGTAGAGAAAATGCTTACATAGAAAGAAGGGGGACCCCGGCATGCTTGAATTATTGGTTACGATGGTTGAACGGCTTGGTATTCTCGTGACAATTGCATTTGTGTTAACAAGGTTTCCATTTTTTCGCAGCATGATTTACCAAGATCAATTAAATCGAAAACAGCAAATTTTAGCCATATTATTCTTTGGTTTTTTCGGCATCATCGGTACCTATTCCGGGCTGACCTTAAGTACCAACAGTCTGCAATTTAATAAATGGACCTCAGGCCTTACCGGTGATGAGGCAATTGCTAATTCCCGTGTTATCGGCGTTGTCTTAGCTGGCCTTTTGGGCGGTTACAGGGTAGGAATCGGCGCGGGACTTCTTGCCGGTATTCACCGGTTTACATTAGGCGGCTTTACCGCTCTTTCTTGCGGCACGGCCACCATTATTTCGGGGATTCTCGCTGGGCTATTTTACCGAAAAAATAAGCATGTGAAATTAAGCTCCGCCTTTTTCATCGGTGCATTTGCAGAATCAATGCAAATGCTGATTATTTTACTGCTCTCCCGTCCATTTGAAAAGGCTTGGACATTAGTTGAAATCATTGGTCTGCCAATGATTATCGCGAATGGACTCGGATGTGCACTATTCCTGTTAATTATCAAAAGTGTCATAAATGAAGAGGAAAAAGCGGGCGCAATTCAGGCACAAAAGACTCTCCTAATTATGAAAAAAACACTTGCCCACCTAAGAAACGGACTGAATACACAATCGGCTGAAGCTGTTTGCCAAATTATTCATAAAGAAATTAATACAAGCGCAGTATCCATGACCAACTCATCGGAAATTTTGGCACATGTTGGTGTTGGTGATGAACATCACCGCCCGAATAGTCCCATCCAAACTCAAATCACCTTAGATGTTATTCAAAAAGGGGAAATCATCACAGCAGACCATGAGTTAATCAATTGTTGTATTAAAGGATGCAAACTGGGGGCTGCGGTCATAGCGCCATTACAACAGCGGGGAAAAACCATCGGAACATTGAAATTTTACTTCCGGTCTGAAAAAGAAATCACTCCAGTCATAATCGAATTGATTACAGGGCTCAGTGCCCTTCTAAGCAACCAGCTGGAATTGGCCGATTCCGATAAAGCCCATCAACTGGCGAAGGAAGCAGAAATCAAGGCGCTTCAAGCCCAAATAAGCCCCCATTTTCTGTTTAATACGCTGAATACGATTCTTTCATTAATTAGGGTAAATCCAACGAAAGCACGGAAATTGCTTGTCTATCTTTCGCATTTTTTAAGGCAAAATTTATCGGTCACAACCCAAAATTTAACAACGCTTGAGCAGGAACTAAAGCAGGTGAAAGCCTATTTAGCAATTGAAGAAGCTAGATTCATAGATAAATTAACGATTGTCTATGAAATTGAGGATAATGCCTTATTACAAGGTATACCTCCCCTTACCCTGCAGCCGATTGTCGAAAATGCGATTAAACATGGCATGAAAAATAAAGAAAGCAATTGTTTGATCAAAATAACAATTTTCACACAAAATCAGGCTACCTATGTAAAAGTGAAAGATAATGGGCATGGAATGACAAAAGAACGGTCTGAGCAAATATGCAAAACGCCTATTTCATCAGAAACAGGCAGCGGACTAGCTCTTTATAATGTAAACCGCAGGCTGACCGCAATGTTCGGGGATCAAGCCGCTCTAAAAATTAAAAGTGAACTAGAAAAAGGGACGGACATTACTTTTTCCATACCATTTGTAGAGGTGATGCAACAATGGAACCAACCACCATCCGAACACTCATTGTCGATGATGAACCATACAGCCGGGATGAATTAAAGCATTTGTTAGAGGCTTATCCTTCTATTCAAATAGTCGGCGAAGCAGAATCGGGAGAAGCTGCGGTGATAAACGCCATACAGCTTCAGCCTGATGTCGTCTTTCTTGATGTCGAAATGCCAAAGATAAACGGAATGATGGCTGCCAAAGCGTTAATGGAGCTGAAAAAAGCCCCATTAGTCGTGTTTGCGACAGCCTACCCGCAATTTGCCGCTGAAGCCTTTCGCTATGATGCAGTCGACTATTTGCTGAAGCCGTATGATGAAGAGCAATTGCAGGAAACGGTTGAACGGATTGAAAGAAAGCTTAATACACATAAGGAAACCGATCTTGGCAAAACGACCGGAAAGCTTGCCGTTGAGTCAGATGGGGAGATCTATTATCTCGAGCCAAAGGATCTCCTCTATATTGTCAGAGATGATAAACTAACAAAATTAATAACAAAAAATGGCGAGTTTGAAACAAAAACCCCTTTGAAGGATTTAGAAAGCCGGCTCATTGGCTTTGGATTTTTCCGGATTCATAAAAGCTTTCTTGTAAACTTGGAACATGTCACCCGGCTTTCCCCTTGGTTTAACGGAGCCTATCAATTACAAATAGAAGGAAGAAAGGAAATGCTGTCTGTCAGCAGAAATTATGTCAAAGCACTAAGGGCTAAATTAGAAATATGACTTTTTTCCTAAGAATTGTGAACTTTTTCGTAATTTTTTGCATTTTATACCGATTATAAAACATCATAATCTTAATTTTCTACCTTTCAATCTCAAATCTCCCCTCATTCCCCCTTTCTTTTTTATACTATTCTATGTAACCGCATTCATTTTTTTATAAAGGGGGAAGAGAATTTGTATACATTTTTAGCGGGCATAGCCCTGTTAGTCATTGGTTATTTCACATATGGAAAGTTTATTGAAAAAGTTTTCGGGGTAAAAGAAGAGCGGGCAACACCTGCCTATGTAAATAATGATGGTGTTGACTATGTGCCAATGAGCACTCCAAAGAATTCATTAATACAATTATTAAACATTGCCGGAACCGGCCCTGTTTTCGGTCCAATTATGGGTGCACTTTATGGACCAGTTGCATTTATCTGGATTGTTGTCGGCTGTATTTTTGCCGGTGCGGTACATGATTATTTAACAGGAATGATTTCCATCCGCAACAAAGGTGCTCACTTACCAGAACTTGCAAGCAAGTTTTTAGGAAAAGTGATGAAGCACGTTGTTAACGCCTTTGCTGTACTATTACTTTTATTAGTTGGTACCGTGTTCGTTTCAACACCAGCTGCCCTGCTTAATGTTTTAATGGACGGTAAAATTGCTATTGGCATTATTATCGCAGCTATTTTCCTTTATTACATTTTAGCGACTTTACTGCCAGTTGATAAGATCATCGGGCGCTTATATCCTTATTTTGGTGCGTTACTGGTCATCAGTGCTGTTGGAGTTGGAATCGGTTTAGTTGCAACAGGTGCTCCAATTCCGGAATTATCCTTCCAGAATTTCCACCCTGCTAATGCACCGATTTTCCCACTGCTATTCTTTACGATTACATGTGGTGCGCTTTCAGGATTCCATGCAACACAAACACCAATTATTTCACGTACGACCCAAAAGGAAAAACAAGGTCGTAAAATTTTCTACGGCATGATGATTGCAGAAGGAATCATTGCGATGATTTGGGCTGCTGCAGCAATGAGTTTATTCGATGGTTATAAAGGATTAAATGAATTGCTAGCTGCCGGCGGACCTGGTGCGATTGTAAGTGAAGTTTCAACAAGAATGATGGGTGCAATCGGCGGAACTCTTGCTGTACTTGGGGTTGTTGTCCTTCCAATCACTTCCGGTGATACGGCATTCCGTAGTGCTCGTATGATTATTGCAGAATACTTAAATATCGCACAAAAGAAATTTTCCAGCCGTCTATGGATTGCGATGCCATTATTTGCAATCTCTGTTGTGTTAACGCAGATTGACTTTAACATTTTATGGCGTTACTTTAGCTGGGCGAACCAAGCGACTGCCGTTATTGCCCTGTTCGTAGGTGCGATGTATTTATACATTGCCAGAAAGAATTACTGGATTTCCCTTGTTCCGGGTTCATTCATGCTGGTAATGGTTATTACTTACATCTTAAATGCACAAATTGGTTTCGGCCTTCCAATGAATATTGCCTGGATCGGCGGGTTCATCGGTGCAGCAGTATTAATTGCACTATTCTTCCGTGCAGCTGCAAAGGCCCGCGCTAATAACCTTCCTCTTGAAGTGGACATTTCCGATTGGAATCAGGTGGCGTAAGTGGGCTGCTGCAGTCCGGAATATCGGAAGGTTGTCAATGAACAGGAAGCAAAGATTAACCAGAAGGAAAAGGATTCCATCCCACTTTTGGCTAAAATCATAATCGTCAATATAACAGTTGGGGCCCTTGCAATTTTGTCGTTTCAACTGTGACTCTGGGTGTGCGCTTTTTATATTTTTAATAATCCACTATAAAATTGCTTATATATCATTCAAAACTGCAAATAAATAAAAAAAGGCCGCCAACATTAAAAATTGGCGGCTATTCCTTATCCCATTTTCTTTTTAAACTCTAAGAAAAATTCCAATGAACCCGGGTTAGCTAATGAGTCTAGGTTTACCGCTTTTTCCACAGGTGTTCCCATTAAGATTTTCTTGATTGGTACTTCGAGCTTCTTACCATTTAGTGTTTTCGGCAGCTCTTTTACTGGAAAAATTCCATTTGGTACGTGCCTTGGTGAGCAATTTTGACGAATGACCAGGTTAATCCGTACTTTCACATCTTCAGTAAGCTCAGCCCCGTCTTTTAACACGACAAATAGCGGCATATACGATTGTTCACTGGATAGTGGAATATCCACAACTAAACTATCAACTACTTCGGGGATGCTTTCTAAAGCACTATAGATCTCACTCGTCCCCATCCGGATGCCGCCGCGGTTAATTGTTGCATCGGAGCGGCCGTAAATCACCGCACTGCCGCGTGAAGTAATTTTGATAAAATCCCCATGGCGCCAAACGTCAGGAAATACATCAAAATAACTGTCCCGATATCTTTCACCGTTCTCGTCATTCCAAAAGTAAATTGGCATCGACGGCATCGGCTCAGTTATCACCAGTTCTCCAATCTCATCGATCAATTCTTCTCCTTGATCGTTAAATGCCCTTACTGCAGCACCGAGGGAACGGGCCTGCAATTCACCAGAGTGCACAGGCACTAGCGGAGAGCCACCTACAAATGCGGTACAAAGATCTGTGCCGCCGCTAGTGGAAAACAGCCAGACATCTTCCTTGACCTCTTCATAAACCCATTCAAAACCGCTGACAGGAAGCGGAGAGCCAGTGGAACCAATGCTCTTTAATGAGGACAGGTCAAATTGTTCCTTCGGTTTTACTCCTGTTTTCATGCAACCGGTGAGAAAGCTCGCACTTGTTCCGAATACGGTCATTTTTGTTGATTCCGCAAACTTCCATAACGTATTGAAGTTTGGATAGCCAGGATTTCCATCGTATAATAGAATAGTAGAGCCTACCAACAGCCCGCTTACAACCACATTCCACATCATCCATCCTGTCGTCGTGTACCAGAAAAATCGATCTTCAGCTTTTAAATCATTTTGCAGACCGCCCATTTTTAAATGCTCCAGTAGTATACCTCCCTGGCTTTGGACAATGGCTTTCGGCTTACCCGTCGTGCCAGATGAGTACAAAATCCAGAGAGGATGGTCAAATGGAACAGCCTCAAAACGAAGGACCGCATCACGATTTTCGGTAATCACCTCATCCAATAACACTGCTTCAGATAAACCGCTTACATTTGGACTCGTATGTAAGTAAGGAATCATAATCGTTTTTTCCAATGTCGGCAGTTCTTCCTGGATTTTCTTAACCATTTCCAGGCGATCAAAGTCCTTTCCCCCGTATCGATAACCATCGACAGCAATTAACACCTTTGGTTCAATCTGTTTAAACCGGTCAATCACGCTCATGATCCCAAACTCCGGTGCACAGCTTGACCAGACCGCACCAATACTGGCACAGGCCAAAAAGGCCGAAATCGTTTCATGAATATTCGAAACATAAGCTGCAACCCTATCCCCCGGCCCAACACCTAATGATTTTAAATAGGCCGCAATTGCTGCTGTGTTCTTCTTCAATTCAGGCCAACTAAGTTCCGCTTGCGGACGTAATTCTGTTTCATAAATAATTGCAGCTTTATCAGCTGCATCATTTCGAAAAATGTGCTCCGCGTAATTTAATTTTGCACCGGTGAACCACTTCGCACCCGGCATTCGTTTATTAGTTAATACCTCGTCATAAGGAGTTTTTGCTTGCACTTCATAGAAATGCCATAGCGCTGACCAGAACCCTTCAATACTAGTGACAGACCATTGCCACAGTTCATCATAGGTTTTAAAATGCAGCCCCCTTGTTTCCTCAAGCCACATCATAAATTTTTTCATATTAGATTCAGCTTGCAATTCCTGGGAAGGCTCCCACATCAGCTTGCCTTCCGCTTTATCAACTGTCATCTTTAGTCCCCCATCCCTGAACTGTTTTCATTATTTTTCGAAAAATCTAATACTTACCATATACGAGTTGGGAATCTGATTTTCCTTCTTTACAGGTTAAAATTTTTCAATATTTGTTGCGGGGCGCCCTTTTCGGGGAATTCTTCAAATTTTCCTGCCGTTTTGTCCATGCCCTAGAGGAACAAAAAGACATATTTTATAAGAACGGATAAGGAATTCTATAAACAGCAAAGATTGGAGGATTTTTTTTGGACACTGTCATGCATTTAAATTTAAGAGTGGACCCCACTCAGTATATACCCCAAATTCGTGAAGTGCCGGGATACGATTATATCCATCTAGTACGACAGCCAAAATATATGGTGGATCTCTCCCTTTTAAACGACAAGGTCTATTATCTAAGTGAAATTTTTTCACCAAGGAAATTTGTGAAGAAAAACAATATCTCTCTTTTACATGCGCATCACGGTCAATTAGGCGTAATGCTGCTCCCGTTTAAGGAAAAAACCAAACTGCCGCTGGCCACTAGTATACGCGGCCGCGATGCAACGATGGCAAATCAGCCAGTTGGTTTCTTAGAGGGAATGAAACTGCTTTTTCAACAAGGAGATGTATTTTTTCCTGTTTGTCAGTATTTAGCCGATCGGATCAATATATGGGGCTGTCCTAACGATAAAATCAGGGTGTTGTATGGCGGAGTCGATCTGAATCAATACCATTACAGGGCTCCTAATCAAACAGATACTCAAAATATTTTATCAGTCGGTAGATTAATAGAAAAAAAGGGTCATCATGTCCTGATGAAGGCCTTTCATAAAATTAAAGGGAAATTCCCCAAAGCTACCCTTACCATCATCGGCAGGGGTGAATTAGAAGGTTACATGAATTCATTAGCTGCGCAGTTGCAATTAGGAGATTCATTCCGGCTCCTCCCTCACCTTACGAAGGAAAAAGTACGTGAACATATGGCAAATGCCGATTTATTCTGTGCCGCAAGCATCGTTGCATCCAATGGTGATGTAGAAGGGATACCAAACACAGTAAAAGAAGCGATGGCAACCGGGATTCCTGTTATCACGACCAACCATGCTGGTATTCCAGAAATAGTTACCCATGAACAAGAAGGGATTTTAGTTCAAGAAAATGATGTAGATGAACTTGCAGAAGCACTTGAGTTCATGCTGTCAAACCGGAAAAAATGGGAAGACTATACTGTTGCAGCCCGTCAAAAGGTAGAGCAATTCTTTGACTTAGAGAAACAGCTGAAGATGCAAGCTGCTTACTATGATGAGCTGTTAGGAGGGTCAGCATGAGAAAATTTCATGGTATTAAGAAGAAAAAGGAGAAAAAGAATCAGATTAACAAGACTATGGTAAAGGATTTCAAGGCGATAAAGGTAATAAAAGGTGAGAAAACTTTAGAGATTCATAACCCGACTCACTATCCCCTTGTTGGATCTGGTTCACAAGGGGCAGTATTTCAACTATCAGAGGACAAATGTGTCAAAATATATGCAAACCCCGAACAAGCCACTATGGAAGCAGAAGCTCTTAAAGCTGGTCAGCTTTTATCCTTCTTTCCAAGGTTATATGATTATGGTGAAAATTTTGTCGTGATGGAGTATTTTAACGCACCGACATTAAAAGAATACCTAAAAAATTCCACTCATATACCTGAATCAATCGTAAAGAGGCTGTTAGCGATTTTGAAAGAATTAAAAAAGGCAAAATTTACAATGGTGGATGCTCCGCTAAGACATATTTTTGTGCTGGAAAATGAAGAATTGAAAGTAATTGATCATGTGAATGCCTTTAAACGAAACCATCCCATTCCCTTAAAATTATTGAGGGATTTAAATATCATTCTATTAAAGGACTCCTTTTTATCACAGGTTAAGAAACTAGAACCAACTATGTTTCGAGAATGGGGGAAATTTTTAAACATAAAAAAGGTCGACTATCAAAACCTTGCTGTTTCTTCAGGAGGTTCAGGTGAAGCTGTAAAAGTAGATCACGCCAATGCACACCTACTGATTGGAAAAGGACATCAGGGTGCAGTGTTTCGTGTTTCTGAAAATCGCTGTGTCAAAATTTATGGAAAAACAAATCATGCCAAGCAGGAACAAGAAGTTCTTTTATCAGCGAAAAAATTATCCTTTATCCCAAAAGTTTTTGAAACTGGGGATAATTTCGTTGTTATGGAGTTTTTAGCAGGACCTGATTTAAATTCGTTTTTAAAAAAACAAGCAAATTTATCCGAGGACGTTACGAAACAATTACTTGAAATATTAACTCAGATGAAAAAGTTTGGTTTTAAGCAAATTGATGCTCCTTTAAGACATATCATTGTAACAAAAAATGGATTTAAATTAGTCGACCATGTTTACTCATTCATCCGTAATCAGGAGCGACCTTTAGAATTATTCAAGGACCTTCATATCAGAGGCTTTTTAGAGACATTTCTTGAACAAGTAAAGGTACTTGATATTAAAACCTATAAAGAATGGACTAAATCTCCAATCACTCATGATGAAGAAGGAATGATGTTAAAGTGAGGCAAATTTTAGTGACAGGGGCCGCTGGGTTTATTGGTTTCCATCTGTCTAAAAGGCTGCTATCACTTGGTTTTCATGTGATAGGTGTTGACAATCTTAATAATTACTACGATGTCCATCTTAAAAAAGAACGGCTGAAAATTCTTGAAGAACAGCCTAATTTTACATTTTACCTAATAGACCTAACGGAACGGGAAAAATTAAATGAATTATTTACTAAAAATCATACTGAGTTGGTCGTCAATTTAGCCGCTCAGGCTGGTGTCCGCTATAGTTTAAGAGATCCCCATTCATACGTTCAATCAAACCTCGTTGGTTTTATGAATGTGCTGGAAGCTTGCAGACATAACGGGACAAAGCATTTGATTTATGCCTCCTCAAGTTCGGTTTACGGAGCAAATCAACGTCTTCCCTACTCGACACAGGATTCTGTCGATCATCCCATCAATATTTATGCTGCTACGAAAAAAGCCAATGAGCTGATGGCCCACAGCTACAGCCATTTGTATCAGCTGCCAACAACAGGACTCCGTTTCTTTACGGTTTACGGTCCATGGGGACGACCGGATATGGCCTATTACACCTTTACAAAAAATATTTTTGAAGGCAAGCCGATTAAAATGTTTAACTATGGAAACATGGAAAGAGATTTTACGTATATTGATGATATTGTCGAGGGAATTATTCAATTGCTTGACCGTCCCCCGGAGGCAAGACAAATATCGAAGGAAGCCCATAATTCAATTACTGCCCCTTACAAAATTTATAATATTGGTAACCATAAACCAGTGAAATTACATGATTTTATTCAAATATTAGAGAATCTAATTGGTAAAAAAGCCATCATCGAATCTTGTCCAATGCAGCCAGGAGATATGAGGGTAACATATGCTGATATCAGCGATTTACAAACAGATACTGGCTTCCTTCCATCGACCACCATTGAAGAAGGGTTATACCGTTTTGTTGAATGGTACAAACAATGGATGATTAAGTCTAACTTTTAGAGATTAAAAAATCTGATTCGTCACGGTTGCTGGTGACATGTCATAAAATAATTACGGAATTTTAATGATAAGGAGGTTAATCCCATGACCCCTGAGGAACCTCAACGTCCTGACTCCCATGATGTAATGGTTGATTTTATGAATTCCATTGCAATGGAAGAGATTGCAATTTCACATCTTCTAAATGCAGAAGCAAAAAAAATGCAGGCGTTTGTTGGGAAAGAACTGGATTTCCCGACCAATCCCAGCAACGTGGAAATTTTTCAATTTAACAAAGAGGCTGCACGGTTTATCGAAACATTAGTTATAAAGGAATGGTTATTGCTGCGAAAATTCCAGAGTGTATCGGATTATTTTTCCAAAAGGTCTGAAAGTTCTCTTCCTAGTCCTCCTCCTAGTCACCCTTCTCCACCCTGTGAAGGTCCACTGGAAATGTAATCGTTGTTTGAAAGGGGGAAACAGCTCATGGATTTTTCAAATAAAATGATAACCCCCCTCTGCTGTTTAAATACTGCCGTTAATCAATATATAAATGCTATTTATGAGATGGTTTATGCGATTAGCATTCAAAAAAGCGAAACTGCCGATGTTTCCGCTTTTGCTGACTCCATTAAAAACGGTGTGATTCCCCAGCTCCAGGCCATTTTAGAAATAGAGCGGCTGCTGCTACGAAAATTCATTTATCTTCTCGAATATTTTCCAATTGATGGGAAAGATACGGTTTATGAGGCTGACACCCTTAATCGAAAAACAAAAATCGTTCAATTAAACAGGGTGCTGCACCAGCTTTGTCCAAACGATTCTGTCATAGAGGACACGATTGAGGCGATATTTCAACTAGATGCCCAAAAAAAGAAGGTTATTGAATCATTTTTTCAGTGTAGACAGAAAAACGACCCAAAAACCGTTTGGCTTTCGGTGTAGGTAGAATAGATATTCGGACGGATTTAGAAGCGCTTAAGGCGCTTTTTTAAATTAGAAGGGTTTATTTTTTATAAGCAGTTTTAACGTGGTAAAATAAAATAAAGTCAGCTAAGTCAGAAGGGTTATTATTGATCAATTTAAATAGCAATTTATTAGGTTTTTTCGTGACAATTATTTATGCCTTTTTTGGAGGTCTAATTTTCTCGGCCTTAAATACCCCCATTCCATGGCTTCTCGGTCCGATGACGGCGGTTTTTATCGGTGCTCGATTTGGACGATTTCAATACAATTGGCCAAGCTGGATTCGTAATGCCGGCTTGATTATTGTGGGATATTCTGTCGGTCTTTCGTTTACAAAGGAAGCACTCTTTGTCGTTATCGGAAAATTGCCGTCCATGCTGCTGGTAACCGTTTTGTTGGTTTGCTTTTGCGCTGGGATTGCTTTTGTCGTTTCGAAACTGTCAGGTGTAGATTATCCGACCGTGCTCACAGGGAGCATCCCCGGAGGACTGACACAATTGATTATTTTTGCAGAAGAAATGAAAGGTATCGATCTCACCACGGTTACATTTTTACAAGTAGCAAGATTGATGATGATTATCTTCTTTGTTCCATTTCTTATTTTAGGACCTTTTTTTAAAATTCGATACAGCAGGTGCCACAAGACGATATGTTGCTCAGCGTTGAGAGTTCCTTGCATGGGAATTTAGGAATCCTGCTTTTGCTTGCTGTTATTTGTATACTAAGTGCTTTACTTGCAAAAAAACTTAAATTTCCAACACCGCATTTGTTGGGACCCATTTTGGCAACAGCGATTTGCAATATTACCGGTTTACACGGTCCTGCCCTATCCGCTCCATTACTGGATCTTTCGCAATTTATGATTGGAGGCTACATAGGTCTGCTATTGAAACCGGAGAAATTAAACCATAAAGCACGGGTGATCTCTCTTGCTTTAATTAGTGGAATCGTGATGATTTTAGGATCATGGGGCTTAAGTCTGCTGCTTGTTTATTATTATCACATCTCCGCCGCCACCAGCTTTTTAGGCGTGGCACCCGGAGGAATGGATCAAATGGCGATACTCGCACACGAGGTGAATGCTGATTTATCTGTGGTCACCGGGTATCAATTATTCCGCTTATTCTTTATTTATTTCGCTGTACCGCCGCTGTTGAGGTTGCTATTCTTGAAACGAAAGGGAAATACCGACTAGAACTTCGGTATTTCCTTATACGCCATTTTCAGAATAATCTCCCGATGCTGCGGATATTTTTCCAACAGCTCGTCCTGGGTAAATAATTCAAAGTCCTGGAAGTCGAAACCTGGTGAAACCATGCAGCCTACCAAGGAGCATGTCCCTTCTTCTTTGACGGAAGATCCAAAAATAGAGTTTTTTGGAACTAGTGCTTGAGGCACCTCACCCTTTTCCAAATCCATCCCTAATTCGATTTCTTCATACTCTCCATTTTCATGAATAACATGAACAGTCAATGAACATCCGCCATGGTAATACCATAATTCATCCGATTTTAACCGGTGGAAATGGGAAATATCCTTTGAGGTTAACAAAAAATATATACTCGTATATAGCTTACGCTGGCCTGCGTAATTAACACTTAGCTCCTTAGAAGAAACTTTTTCCCCTGATTCAAAAGTCCTTTTGTAATAACCGCCTTCCGGATGGGGAGTCAGCCCCAGCTTGGTCGTCCAATATTCTAATTCACTTATTTTCAATATAAAAAACCCTTTCATTCGTATTGTCACTTCAATTCATTTACTATTATATCCGTTAAAAGGAGCCCTTTTAAAATTTTTGACTAATTTTGAGAAAAAATAACGATGGACTATTTTAAAATCCCTGATATAATGCAATATATGAATATATTACACTTATAAAGGTGGGCACTATGGGGAACACTTGTAGGTATGTTGTCAATGCTCTTGGTAAGGGTGGGGAAACATATTATACACAATGCAAAGATAAGCACGAATTAAAAAAATGGATTGCAGATAACCAGGAAAAATTAGTCATGCACGAACTAAACATTACAGACAAAAATCAGCACCCATTATTGAAACTATTCAAACCGAAAAAAATATTTTAGAAATTGGAGACGCCATCCCTTTAAGGAGCGGCGTCTTAGTTTTTGAAGCGCTCGATTTGATTAGTCAAAAACGTTAGTTTATTTTATGACCCTTTCCACTAAGTAACCGTTGCTTTCAAAATTGGCAAGCAAGCCTTCTTGTCCTTCTAAATGTCCTGCTCCAACAGCAGCAAAATAAATATCCCCGCTATCTATATAAGACTCAAGCTTTTTAATCCACCGTTTATTTCTCTCTTCAACCAGAATTTTATTTTGCCATTTTTCCACGTCATTCACAGGGATTTCATCGTCAAGTTTAATTTCTCCTTCTATGTAATCCTTAAATAAATGATTGAGCCCCTCTTTCGCTTCTGTTAATGGCGGAATTTGTTTTATTAATTGATCTGCCTCTGTTTCCGGATATGCCTTTTGAATGAGGTCAAAATGCTCTTTTGGGGACTCTAAAAATTTATAATTTACATGATAATTAGTGGCCAGTTCAGATATTTTATGATCAACCCCATAATCAACACTTAAGCCAGCTGTTTCTGCATTTAAGAACTGATTGATTACATACCAGAGCTTATAGTCCTGAAGGGATTCATACTTTACACCATATTCCTTGGCTCTTTCCTGTAGGTAGTCTTGGGATTCCTTTGATAGATAATGATTGAGAGTTTTACCATTACCTAGGAGAAATACCTTTTCATCGATTGATTGCTGATAGTCTCCCCTGTCAATCCCTTCACCATCCGTTTCCGTGACCAAATATTGTGAATCCTTCAGAGCCTCTTTGATTTGCTTTGGGAAAGGATACATTTCCTCTTTCCCAATGTGTATCGTTCCGAGTAAATACATATAGTGGTCACCTTTGCTGATTTTATAAAACGGCCATTTCACATTGAGCTGTGGCTTTTCTTTCGCATGATTAACGGTAGAGCAGCCAACTAAAGAAAACCCTGCAAGAAGTGAAACAACTAACAACACAAAACCTTTCAAGTTTAAAGACACACCCTTTCGTTTACCAATATCACCCAAACTATCCACCTCAGGCGTACAAAATGGACGGTTTGCCTTTTTGTGGGGTCAGGCACCAACTTCCTCGATTTCGTCCATAACGAATTTTCGCTTTTGGATATAAAGGAGTCTGATGGATAAAGCGATTCCTGCTGCGAGGAGGCCGACCGTTAGGCCGATCCAGTAGCCTCTTGCGCCTAGTTGTGTGTAATGGGCAAGGGCATAGCCAATAGGAAGACAAATGGCCCAATAGGCGAACAATGTCATTATAAAGGCGAGATTAACATCCTTGTAGCCTCTTAAAGCCGCCTGGGCAGTTGCCTGGATTGCATCCGAAATTTGGAAAAACAGGGCAAAGATTAAGAAATACGCTGTTAAATTGATGACCGCCGTTTCATTGGAATAAAACCCTGCCACCTGATAACGGAATCCGACCACGAACAAACCGGTTACGACCGCAATTACTACCGCCAAGACAATCCCAAGCCAGCTGTAATCCCTGGCATCTTTATAGCGTTTCGCCCCGACTTCATAACCTACTAAAACTGTCAAAGCCATTGAAATACTAATCGGAATCATGTACAAAAACGAAACGATATTTAAAGCTGACTGGTATGCTGCCACTGTCGTTACACTGAACTTACTTATTAAAATGGTGACAACTGCAAACATGCTTGTTTCGAAAAAGGTTGAGAGACCCATCGGTATCCCGATTTTTAAAATTTCCTTGCACTTTCCCCACGAGAATTCCCTCATATCGGTAAACACTCGATAGGCAGCAAACGGCTCTTCCGCTTTAACAATATAGACAGTAAAAGCTAAAATTGCCCAATACGTAATCGAGGTCGCATACCCCGCACCAGCGCCGCCTAGCTCAGGAAATCCCCATTTCCCGAAAATCAACACATAGTTCAAAAAGAAATTAACCGGAAGCGAGGAAATCATAATTACCATCACTACCCTAGTTCTCCCTAAAGCGTAGATAAATGACCTTAATACATTAAATAAAAATAAGGGTAATATACCAAAACTGAGTCCTATTAAATAGTCACGGGCAGTCCTCTGAACTCTTGCAGGCAAATCCATCGTAGCTAAAAGTGGCTCTAAAAGAAAGAATCCAAAAAAGATAATTATGATGGTTATAATAAAAGACAAATATACCCCTTGCTTCACTACTGAAGCAACTTCATTACTTCTTTTTTCCCCAAAATACTGTGCGGCAATAGGTGAGACTGCAAGCAAGATGCCGCTAAGCCCTGTAAAAACCGGATTCCAAATCGATGATCCAATCGCTACTCCGGCAAGATCAGCAGAATTATATTTCCCTGACATGATCGTATTAAAAAACACCATCGAAAACATGCCAAGCTGGGTGATTAAAATCGGAATTAACAGCACAAAGATCTGCTTTGTTTTTCCTTTTAAAGAAAAAGTTTGATTCATGATTGACTGCTCCTTGGAAAATATGTATCAAAATATCATTATAAGCTAAATTTTAGCATTTTTCCGCATCTAAATTGGCAAAACACAAAAAGACAGGAATAATCCTGTCTTGGTTGATTAAATTTCTTATTAATTTTCCCCTAGTTTTAATGTCCTTGACCATAGGTTCCGTGCCCATGATGGTAGCCATGTCCCGGATAATAGCCGCCGTGTCCATGGTGGTAGCCCATTCCTGGATAATAGCCGCCGTGTCCATGGTGATACCCCATCCCCGGATAATAGCCGCCATGTCCATGGTGGTAGCCCATCCCCGGATAATAGCCGCCGTGTCCATGGTGGTAGCCCATTCCTGGATAATAGCCGCCATGTCCATGATGGTAAGAGTCCATACCCGGAGTACCAACACCAGCGCCTGCACCAACATTTGCGCCCATTCCTGGCATTCCAGCACCTGTTCCAACATTCATACCCATCCCAGGAAAACCGCCAGGCATTCCCATAAATTGTCTATCCATTCTGCATCTCCTCCTCATATGGTTGCACAATAGTGTATGTGTCTATATGAAAAAAGGAATAGGTAATTGCCCAAATACGAAGCCATATTTCGTTCCTAGCATTAATTTGAAAACTGTGATTGCTATCACCACATCACCGCCAATAAGTTTTAAAATAGATTCAGGAGGGGATAGGTGATTATTCTTATGGAAAAGCAGTTCAATGACTTAACGATTTTTGAAGAATATCGAAACAGACAAGTCGTTTTGAATTATTATCAAGATGACGATTTTTTATGGAAACGAGATTGCTTTCATTTTGAATCGATTCAAGTTGATATCAGGAAACTAATATTCTTCAAAAAAAATGGCATTATCGTTGAAATTCCTCTTATGGAATATACATCGGCGGTGATTAACAATGACTTTCAAAATTATTATATTTTCAAGAATGGTACAGACCGATTGGAGATATATTTTCCTCATTAGAATGAAAATGGGGACCCCGCAAAGGAGTCCCTTTTATTTTTTCATAAGTTTAGATGGGTTGTTAATTTTATACAAGACAGGAGCTTCTACAATAAATTCCTCTTCTACATCTTTTCCTTTGGCCAATTTCTTTGCTACAACTTTTCCATCAAATTCAAGCAGCTCTCCTGGAGCCAGTTCAAATTTTTTCAGCGTTTTGCTGTGGCTGCACCAGGCAAGTCCTAGATCGAGTGGATTTTCCTGCTGGATTTGAACGTTTTCAAGAACGACTACCTCGTCATTTTCCTCATTAAAAGGATTATAGGTAAAGGCGAATTGTTTTACATTTGCCGTAAAATGGACCTTTTCAGCAGGAAGTTCAAGTTTTGCTGCTTTTGCTTTTTTAGGTTTTGGTTCAGATGGTTTGGAAGTCTTTGATTCAGCTTTTTTGATGGCCGTTTCCACTTCTGGTTCAGCCTCATTTGCTGAGCTGCTGTCTTTATCGGATGCCATTTCTTTAATCTCCTTATCCTCTAAAGCAGTTATTAAGCTTTCTTTACCAAAGCTCGATTGCTGCATCTCTTTCAAAAACGCAGGATGAATACTGGTCAACTTCCCATCCGGAAATTCGATGATTAACGTGTTAAACTCAGCAGTATTTCCATATATTTCGTACCCTTTAATAGAAACTGGCTGCTGGAAATTACGATCCTTGTACCAAAATTCCTTCTTAGCCGTGGATAATCCCCACTCCTTTAGCTTCTCTTTCATGTGCTCCTCATCGCGAAAGGTTTCGTATTCACCTTTTGGCGGCAGGTACTGGATTTGCTCCGATTGAGGTGCTTCAGTCGTCATTTTTCGCACACCCTTCCGTATGTAGTTTGAACCTATTATAACAGTTCCATAATTGAGGATAAAAGAATCCGAACATTCATTTTTTATATTTCAGATTTTGGCAAAAATTTTTCGTGCAATTTTAGTTTTTCCGAGTATAATAGCTTTGTATATCATAAGAAAATGGTGGAAAACATGCATGCGGACTTATAACGAAAAAATTAGTATATATCACGGAATGGTGTCAACTATTGCTTTAAATTTAGCAAGCAACTATTTTCCCATCTTTGCCATTACAATATTGGGTGCCACCAACTATCAGGTTGGCTTAATCAGCTCCCTCCCGCCGCTTGTTGCCCTCATTGTGACGATTCCGGCAGCGATTTTGCTAAACCGGCTGGAGCAGCAAAAGAAAATCGTTGCTCTGAACGTGTTTGGGGCTAGAGCAATGTTTTTGCTTTTAATTGGAGTTGCTTTTCTACCTCCCGCCTATCAAGCATGGGTGTTTCTATTGATTATTGCCTTAATGAACGTTCCTGGAACAATTTCAAATATTGGCTGGCAGACCTTGATCAGCGGGATGATCAGTGAAGAGCGAAGAGGGACATTCTTTAGTGACCGCAATCGCTTATTAACCGTCGTTGGAATGGTGACGATGCTGATTATTGGGATAGTCATGAAAAAACAATCGTACAACCCTGCTGCCTATCAAATATTATTTTTACTGGCATTTATTTTTGGTCTAATGGAAATGTTTTTCTTGTTTAAACATAAAGAAACGGTCCAGCCCAAAACGGGCGCTTCCAAACAAAATTCCTACATGGACTGGTCGATTTTTAAGAATCAAGGGTACAAATTGTTTCTGATTGCTGCTTTATGCTTTAATTTTACCTGGCAAATGGCGTGGGGTATATTCAATATTTATAACGTCAAATATGCCCATGTGACCATTCTCTGGATTAGTATTTTCTCCGTCGGGAACCAGTTGGTACAGATTTTTACCTTTCCATTGTGGAAAAAATGGGCCGAGCGGAAATCAAACACTTTAGTGTTCGTCTGGGTCGCCGTTGGTATGGCAACAGCACCATCGATGACTGTTTTATCAACCAATCTATATTATTTAACCTTTGTCCAAATGACATCCGGCTTTTTTGTATCTGGTACAACACTATTACTATTCAATCTATTATTGGAGAAATCGCCAAAGGAAACCAGAACCTACTGCATCACCACTTACAACGTCCTGCTCTCCTTTGTCGCATTCATCGCACCACAAATCGGAATCTGGCTGCTCGAAACAACAGGAGTTCACCTATCCATGCACATCAACAGCCTCCTCCGATTCATGAGCGCTGTAGTCTTCTTCGTGATGTATTTGAAATCAAAAACATCATCCTCTGTATCATCGGTGTCAGGCACCACCCGTGGACAAATGTAGCAATTTGTCCACGTGGGGTGGACAGTAGGCTGATGGAGAAAAATCTACTTCTTTTTTTGCTGATCTTTTTCCTTGAGGACTCTTCAGACCCTCTTTTTGGATGGCATCTGTCCTCTTGAACTCCTTTTTAAGTAATCTAGTTAAATCCCCCAATTATATACAAATAAAACCCCTTGCTGCATCATACTTTGTATAGAGCACCGAATTATGCAATCTGGAGGTTTAACAGCTTATGATTAGAATTAACTATCAGATTGTCAAGCCGGAGGATCTGTCTAATGAGTTTACCAGTGCTGAAAACAATGCAATCATTAAGCAAATGGGCTCCTATCAGCAAGTTTATCAATATCAAACCATCCAGGAATTAAAATTTGAGCTCTTCTTTCGTTCCAATATAATGAAGGCTGCGCGTGAATTAAATAGCAGCGGGGCAAAGTTTACAACATTTAGCTATGCCTTTCCAAATAAAAAATACTGGGACCGGCTCAGCAATGGAGGGTTCCTGCTCAAAAACAACGTCAGCCCTTCCACTGCGATTCTTGATATCCTGAAAAACGGAAAGCTCTATGCCTTTGAATGCTCTACCGCCATAGCCATCGTTCTCTATATAGCCACACTTTATTCGATTGGAAGCTCAAGATTTGATTTTCTGTTCACCAGACTTTACCTGATGGATTGGCAATTTGATGATGATCTTCCCATTCATCAAAAAAATGGGGATGACTATCTGCCTGGCGATGTACTCCACTTTAATAACCCTGACTTTGACCCGAAGCAGCCGCACTGGCGCGCTGAGAATGTAGTGTATTTTGGAGACGATCAATATTATGGCCACGGCGTTGGCATTCGCAATTCACGTACTATCATTGACTTCCTTAATAAAAAAAGAAAGCCATATCCAAAGATTTCAGCTTATCTCATGAATATGATTACTAGACCTGATTATAAAGCCTTCTTATAACTCTTATATGGGATGGTCACAATAAAGGTCGTCCCGCTTTCTGCTTTTGAATGCACTTCCATCATTCCATTCATTTTTCCAAGACTTTGCTTCACTAAATATAATCCATGACCCCGATTAGGACCTTTCGTCGAAATGCCTTTCAAAAAAATTTGCTCCATATGCTCCTCCGCAATTCCACCGCCAGTATCATGCACTTCCATCACAAGGACCTCATCATAATAATCAAATCGTAAAATGACCTTTTTCACTGGTCGTCCCTGGACTGCATCCAAGGCATTATCAATTAAATTCCCAAGTATCGTAATGACTTCATGTATGGTTTCCGTCTCCTCTGGTTTAGGAATGCTGCCTTCACCCTCAATCAAAAAGTCGCAGCCATTTTCTCTTGCATAGCTGAGTTTGCCTAAAATAAACCCGGCTAGCACAGGATCCTTAAAGCAGCTGACAACAAATTCTACTTCATTTTGCTGCTGATCAGCGACCTTTTCAATATAGGATGAAACGGCCTGATAGTCTTTCATTTGAACTAATCCCGAAATGGCGTGTAATTTATTTCTAAATTCATGTGCCTGAGTTCGCAGTGCTTCAGCATATTGCTTTACACCGGTTAACTGTTCAGCCAGCAATTTGATTTCCGTTTTTTCTCGGAAAGTAGTAATAGCACCGACTATGCTTTCATTTACTTCAACAGGAACTGAGTTTGTAATAAGGGTAATTCCATTTAGGTCATGCTCTTGGTCTAATAATGATACTCCATTATCTAAAACGGCATTAAGCTGAAAATAAGGCATGTAATCTTTAATTTTTGAGCCTATTGGAGACTCATAATAACCCGCCTCATGGAAAAGTCTAGTCCCTTCCGTATTCACCAAGGTAATTATCCCACTCTGATCGACTGCCAAAATCCCTTCCTTCGTCGATTGCAGCATGGCACTTCGTTCTTCTAACAATTTAGCAATTTCTATTGGCTCCAACCCAAATAAAATTTGTTTAACCTTTCTCGCTAGAAAAAGCGCGCCGAGAATTCCAACCACTAATCCCGCACCAACTCCGATATAAATAAATGTCCGTGCTTGCCCACTTGTCTTATTAACTTGTTCAAGCGAGATTCCAACAGCCACAGCCCCTATTTGCTTGTGCTGCCTATCATAAATTGGTGTGAAAGCACGTAAAGATATCCCTAAGGTTCCTTTTGCAATCGAAATATGCTCTTTCCCGTTTAATACCGGTCCTTCGTCCCCGCCGACAAAATGCTTTCCGATCTCACGCTTATTTGGATGCGACTTTCGTATTCCCTTCATATCCATCACGACAACAAAGTTCACTTTAGTCACACGTTTGATTTCGTTCGTGAAGGTTTGAATATCATCTTCACTATCATGACGACTGAGCCCATTAATGACAACCGGCGACCGTGCCACAATCCGGGCAATATCGGTTGCTTTTTCAGCCTGACTGCTCTCAATTCGCTCCGAAATCCAGTTGGAAATTAACAAATCCGTTACAAGTAACGCTAATAAAACCACTGTCAATACGAGTAAAATAATCGTTGTTTTTAAAGTAAATCTATTGCCTTTAAAACCTCTCTGCCCCACAATCATTCCTCCTGATTTATGAAGGAATAAACCTTAATACATTGCGTACCGATTAACAGGTCTGCCCACCCCGCCATACTGGATGTGAAGCTTTACTCTTCCTTCCTTTTCTAAATAATCCAGGTATCTGCGTGCCGTAATCCGTGCAATACCAATGCTTTCTGCCACTTCTTCAGCAGATACCGGATTATTCTGCTGAGAAATAAACATGGCTACCTTTGTAAGTGTATTGAAATTTAGGCCTTTTGGTAAATTTCCTTCATTAGACTCATTTTTTGTATTTTTAAAAATAATTTCATCTAACTCAGTCTGCAAGATTGACTCTTTTTCAGATAATTTAATTCGATATTCTTTATAGTTTTCTAACGATTTTTTAATTCGTTCAAAGGTAAATGGTTTCATGATGTAATCAATAGCCCCTTGCTGCAGAACCTGATGAATTGTGTCAACATCATCTGCAGCTGTAATAGCAATTACATCAACAGATAATGCCTTTGAGCGAATGCCTCTTAGCATGTCCACCCCGCCTAAATGCGGCATGTATAAATCAATAATCGCAAGATCCGGCCGCAATTCGTGAACCAATTTTATCCCTTCCACTCCATTGGAGGCTGTTCCGATGATGGAAAACCCATCAATTTTCTCGATAAATTGCCGGTGAACTTCCCTGACCATTGGATCGTCCTCTACTAAAATTACTCTTATCGGAAACACGTATTTACCTCCACAGTATTGATAATCATATTTTATTTTATAAAAAGCGGCACATTCACACAACTATTTTTACAAACCTGTATTACCACTTCGATCAAACCCCACTTCCTTGTACTATAACAAAAGGAACAATAAGAACAATATGACCAAAATAACATCATTTTCTGAATTTTTATTATCATTGAGTCAGGGGAATGAAAACGTTGTCAAATTAAACAAAGGGGTTGGAATTATGAAGATTAATTTTAAAAATCTGACTGTCCAAGTAATCTGCGGGATTATTCTTGGTATTATCATCGGATTTCTATTTCCGAAATTTGGGGCAGAATTAAAGTTTTTAGCGGACATTTTTATAAAATTAATTAAAATGGTCATCGCACCAATTGTCTTTTTCACGATTGTAATTGGAATTGGAAGCATGGGCGATTTAAAAAAGGTTGGTCGTATTGGCGGTAAGGCACTACTTTATTTTGAAATCATAACTACCTTTGCCCTCGCAATTGGTTTAATTGTCGTAAATATTATTAAACCAGGTTCTGGTTTTAATACTTCACACGTCAAGGGCGGGGATATTTCACAATATACTTCACAAGCCGCAGAAACGAGCCACGGGGCGATTGAGTTTATTTTAGGAATCATTCCCGATAATTTCGTTGGGGCAATGGCAAAGGGCGAGCTCCTTCCGATTCTTTTCTTCTCGGTACTTTTCGGAATAGCGCTTGCTTCCTTCGGGGAAAAAGGAAAGCCGCTAGTTCACTTATTTGAACAATTGACAGAGGTCTTTTTCAAGATTGTTAACATCGTCATGAAGTTTTCACCAGTCGCAGCTTCCGGTGCAATGGCCTATACAATCGGTAACTTTGGTCTCGGTTCGCTCGTGTCTCTAGGAAAATTAATGGGCAGTGTCTATTTAACAATGTTCTTATTCATCGTGATTATACTTGGTGCAGTAGCCAAATTGTATGGCTTTAACATCTTAAAATTTATTGTTTATATAAAAGAAGAAATATTGTTAGTACTCGGTACTTCTTCCTCCGAATCAGCTTTACCTAGAATGATGGAGCGGCTGGAGAAATATGGCTGCTCTAAGTCTGTGGTCGGACTTGTGGTTCCAACGGGGTATTCCTTTAACTTGGACGGTACTGCTATTTACCTTTCCATGGCAGCCCTCTTTATTGCACAAGCTTATAATGTAGACATTACAATCTGGCATCAAATTACCTTGTTAGGGATATTAATGTTGACTTCTAAAGGTGCAGCTGGTGTAACAGGTTCTGGTTTCATTACCCTTGCCGCTACCCTTTCAGCCTTCCCGGTTATTCCTGTTGAAGGAATAGCTTTATTGCTGGGTGTTGACCGCTTTATGTCTGAAGCACGCGCGATTACCAACTTAATCGGTAACGGTGTAGCAACAGTGGTTGTCTCTAAAATGGAAAATGAATTCCATCCAACTTCGGAAGTTAAAACAAAGAAAAAAGACATGTCGATAAGTGCGTAATAAATAAAAACCAGAGATGCGATCTTCGGATCAAATCTCTGGTTTTTTGGCTCAAAAAAGTGTTAGCTGTTTTTCAAAGGGTTTTGGCTACTTTTTCAACTGTTTTGGCTACTTTTTCAACTGTTTTGGCTTTTTTTTCAACTGTTTTGGCTATTTTTCATGATGTTTTGGCTATTTAGACATTTTCTGTAAAAATTACATCCATATAAGGTTGCGATCATAATTATCAGTATCTGATACCACTTTCACTTATTTAACATTTACGAATGCATCTTCTGCGTTTACTTTCTGGTTGATGACTTTGGTTTCTTTTAACCAACTGGCGACTTTGTCCCATGTTTGTGGGTCTTGGTAGCCGAATGGTTTGTCTTTGGCGTCCATAAGCGGCAGAAGGATGTCTAAGCTTTTCGTTTCGATATCCTTCTCCAGCGGGGATGATTTTTCCTCATGCTTTAATAATATTGAAAGCCCTTCTTCTGGATGCTCTGCCACATATTCTTGACCTTTCGTCATCGCTGCAACAAACTTTTTAAATACCTCCGGCTTCTCTTTTAACCCTTTTTCACTTCCAACCATAACTAATTCGTAATAATCCGGAACACCGTATTCTGCAGGGTTCAACGTTCGCATTGGGTGCCCTTCTTTATCGAGCAATAATTTCTCATGATTGATGTAACCACCGATCAAAGCATCCGTTTTCTTTGTAGCCATTGCCGGAATCAAATCCCAGCCGACATCGACCATTTTTACCTTTTGGGCATCACCGCCCGCTGCTTTCACCATTGTATTGATAATCGCTTCATCCAGTGGGATTGATGGATACCCAACAGTTTTTCCCACTAAATCTTTTGGAGATTGTATAGGACCATCTTCAGGAACCATTACTTGGTTCAACGGATGGCGGACAATGGCGGCAAATGATTGGACAGGAATATCCTCTCCCCTTGCAACAAGCACCTCCGGCTGATAGCTCATGGCCATGTCGATTTTTCCGGCAGCAACGAGTCTTAAAGGATCATTCGTATCCGCAGGCATTTCAATTTGCACATCCAAGCCTTGCTCCTTAAAGTAGCCCTTTTCTTCAGCTGCAAAAAGAAACGAATGGACAGCATTTGGATACCAATCTAGCATTAAAGTAACTTTTTCCAACCCCTTTTCCTTCCCTGCTGTTTTTGCAGACTCTTCCTTACCGCAGGCACCTAAAACAACTAAGCATAGACTAAATATAATCAATAGAATTTTTTTCATAAAAATTGACTTCCTCTCCTGAAGTTTAGTTAACATAATGTATTTACAGTAATTTATAATTACCGGCACTTTAAGCAAGCTACCGGCAGATTTTCAACCTTTACCGGCACCTGGACCGTCCCATATTCCAAGTACACCAATGCAGCAGAAGAATCGCCCCTATGTTTCCTAGCGTCCTCTCATTACATTTTTCAACAACCGCTTTTCTATGAAACTAATTACTAAAAATAGGCAGATTCCCATTAAAGACAATAGGAATATGGCTGCGAATACTGAGTCCGCCTGTAAATTACCGGACATCCTGCGGCTGAAGTATCCTAAGCCTTCGCTTGCCCCGAGCCATTCACCAATCGTTGCCCCTGTGACACTGTACACAACGGCCATTTTTAACCCTGATAGAATGGAAGGCAAGGCCATGGGTACCTGGATTTTTTTAAAAATCATCCAGCGGTTTGCTCCCATCGTCCGTAGCAGCTCCCGGTATTCATTTCCTCCCGCCTTCAGTCCGTCATAGGTACTAACGACAATAGGAAAAAAAGCAATTAAAAACGTAACTGCCACCTTGCTCCAAATCGTATAGCCGAACCAAAGAATAAAAATCGGTGAAATCGCGATCAGCGGCACCGTTTGTGAAATGACAAGGAAGGGATACAAGATTTTTTCTAACGAACGTGAGAAATGCATCCCGATACCGAATAAGAGTCCACCTGCAAGTGAAAAACCAAAACCAATTAAGACTTCCAAAAGGGTTGCAGGCAAATGCTCTCCAAAAAGCAGCTCTCTATTTTCCACAAGCGAGCCCCAAATAGCTGTTGGGGAAGGCAAAATAAATGCTGGAACCGCCCCGGCAAGTACAATCCACTCCCAAATAGAGATGAGGCAAATCACAGCAAGGAAAAACAAGCCATAATCAGCGGTCCATTTTTTCCATTTAGTTTTCATGATGAATCAGCCGCTCCAGTTCTTTTCTTAACTCTATAAATGCTGGTTGGTAGATTTGCTCCGAATTTCTTGGTCTTGGCAGGTTAACCTTCCATTCTTGAACATTGCCATCTCCTATTAGGTAAATCCTGTCACTTAACAGAATTGCTTCCTCCAAATCATGGGTGATAAACAATACAGTCTTCTGCAAATCCTCCCAGAGACCAAGGAGCCAGCTGTGCATTTTCCGTTTCGTTAAGGCATCCAAGGCTCCGAATGGTTCATCAAGCAATAACAGATCTTTTCCAGTCATCATTGTTCGTAAAAAAGCGGCCCGCTGCCTCATTCCACCGGAGAGTTCATCTGGAAAGGCGTTTTCATAGTCTGATAAACCGAAGCGGGATAACCATTCGCGTGCCTCAGCCAGATTTCCCTTCTTCCCCCTTACTTCCAAGGGAAGCAATACGTTATCGAGAACGGGTCTCCATGGTAATAGCAAGTCCTTTTGCGGCATGTAGCCTACTTTGCCTAAACGTCCTCCAGAAAAATCCCCGTTAATCCCGATTTTGCCCTGGTCCGGTTCTAATAAACCGGTAATCAATTTAAACAGCGTACTTTTTCCGGATCCACTTGATCCAATCACAGACACAAATTCTCCGGGATTGACGGTTAGATTTATTTTTTGAAAAATCGGCCTGTTTCCTTGGAAGGCATATGTTAAATCATGGATGGATAACATCAATGTGTCAGACAGGCCAATCGCCCCCCTCATAGGCCATATCCCAAAACATATATTCAAACCGTGATGTGGTCAGGAAGTGTTCTTCTAAAATTGCTAATTCACGCTCTGGCTTTCCGTCCGTCAGACGATCTAAAATGTCTATCAGCCATAACGATAACGAACCAAATTCATCAGAAGAATACATGGTTACCCAATCACCATATAAGGAATGATCTTTCGAACCCGGGCAGGTTTCAGCCAGCAATTTGCCAATTTCCCAATAGCTCCACATACATGGAAGCAATGCAGAAATTAATTCTTCCAATGACCCGTTTTGTGCTACCTTCAGCATGTAGCTTGTATAAGCTAAATTATTAGGCAGCGGTTTCGTCTCTTCCAACTCTTGGCTGGTGATGCCAAAACGTTCCGCATACTTGCGGTGAAGGTCCATTTCACCATGTAAAATCTCGTCCAGCAGCTTGGCAAATGCCGCCATCGTTTCAACGTCATGAGCTTTCACAGCACCGTAAGCAAACATCTTAGAATAATCAATCAAATATACATAATCTTGTTTCATATAACGGATAAATGACTCAACCGGCAGCTCGCCCGTCCCCAAACCGACTACAAATGGATGCTGATGTGTTTTTCCCCAAATATCTCCTACTTGTTTAAACAGTCTTTGTGAAAATTTCATCCTACTCTTCCCCCTTTTTCGTATTACACCATTCTGCAATAAACACAGCCATAACCTTTGTAAAATCTAGCAGCTGCTGAACTTCTACTTTTTCGTTAACAGCGTGAGCATCTTCAAGTTTTCCTGGTCCGAAGATAACTGTAGGAATTCCTGCCCGGCCAAGCCAGCCGGCATCTGTAACGGTCGTCGACATGCCAACAGCTGGCATATGTCCCAGCAATTTTTCGTAGGAGTTTGTTAGCGCATGCATGCCTGGATGTTCGTTATCCAATTCTAATGAAGGAAAAATTTCTCCCCGGTCGACAATCATCGATTTCCCGCCCCAGTTAAATTGCGGCGGATTCTCTCGAAGCCACGGATCCGCTGCTGAAACCGCACGGATATGATCCTCAATTTCCTTGATAACCTCTTGATAATCTTCATTCGGGTAAAAATGAACCGTGATCCACAGTGCACAGCGGTCGGCGACAAAAGCGGCGTGCCTGCCTCCTTCTATCACCGCTGGATTTATCGTATTCGTCCCCGGTGGAAATCCTTCGTAGGATTTAGTCACTGCCCAGTGGCGCTCAAGCTCCTGCAGACCTGTGATGATTTTCACCATTTTCTCTATCGCGCTGGCCCCTTTTACACCACCGCCAGCATGAATCATTTTTCTTCTCAGACCATCATGATGGGTTTCCTTACTTTCAATCGTAATCCATCCGGTGATCACACCGCCTTGTCCTTGAATATGTAGGTCGCTTGTATCCACCACAACAGCATAGTCAGCTGAATACCCTTTCTCCACACATGCAAGAGTTCCAGCCTCACCAACCTCTTCACCGATTACTGACTGAAATTGAAGGTCGCCTTTAAATGAGACGCCAAGGTCTTGCAGCAGTTTGATGGCAAATAATGATGCAGCAATACCGCCCTTCATATCAGCAGCCCCGCGTCCATAAAGATAGGAATCTTGGATTCTAGCTGCAAATGGTGATGAATGCCACTCCCTTTCATCGCCAACCTCCGCTACATCCACATGGCCATTGACAATTAAACTATTATATTCTGTTGAAGCTTCCCCTTTTAATATTCCAACTACGTTTGGGTCCTCAGGGTACACTTCCCATTTATCCGTTTTAAATCCCATCTGCTCTAAATATGTTTTGATAAAGTCTTGGATATCATTTGTATTTCGTGCAGGCGGACTTACTGTGGGATATGAAATTAATTGGCTGAGCAGGTGGATTAGTTCCGCTTTTCGTTCTTCCACTTGCCGTGAGATTGTTTCAACAAGACGTTCCATTTTTTCTCCCCCATTTCCCTTTTTGTACAAAGAAACCCGCTTACCAAAACAGCGGATAGCAGGTTTACTTTCGAAGCAGTTCATGTTTCAATTGTCCTCCGCTGGTATGTTCCAGTTCTAGTTCAAAGGGTTCTGACAGTACCAGTCCATCTCAATCCAAGCTGGCTTCCCCTAGCAACAAATTTTATTTTGATTTTAGAACATGAACTTCATCGGCTGCCCCTACATGCAGAACTTTCTTTCGTAAAAAAACAACTAAAATAACAAATCCAAGCAGCGCTCCCGCAAATGAGCTAAAAATAAACAAGGGAATAAATCCGAATAACGTTGCTTTTTGCCCCAAGAAAAGAGTTGCGATTGGATAGCACAAAATGGCACCTATGATTCCCGTTCCAATTACCTCACCTATGACTGCATGATAAATTTTCTTTGTTTTTGCAAAAATTAACGCCGCCAATAAGGCACCAACCATACTTCCTGGAAAAGCAAATAGGGATCCCGTGCCCATTAGATTTCTAAGAAGCGAAACACAAAAAGCTTGTGCAACGGCGTAAACAGGGCCTAAAAGAACTGCTGATAAGACGTTTAGAAAATGCTGCATCGGGAATACCTTGGTAAAACCCACCGGAATCGCGACCACGCTGCTTGAGACAGTGCCAATAGCAATCATCATTGCCGTTAAGGTCAATTTATAGGTTTTCTTCATTTCGATAGACCTCCATCTTTAGGGCATTAGCTGCTTCCAGTGGTGATTCTGCATGGCTAATAGCCGTGATAACCGAAACACCATCGGCCCCCGCTTTAATCACACTTGCTGCATTATTACTTGTAATTCCGCCAATCCCGACAATCGGAATGGTGAATCCCTCGGAGCGTAATTTTTCAATTAGCCTTGTTCCTTGGGACCCTTTGGCGTCTTTCTTTGTGGCAGTTGGAAAAACAGGACCAATTCCAAAATAGTCTGCGCCTTCTTGTTTCGCCGCTGCAGCTTCCTCCATTGTGTGAACAGAAACACCCAGGATTTTTTCATGACCGATTTTTTCCCGAACTATATGAATTGGTTCATCTTCCTGTCCGATATGAACACCGTCCGCATCAAGCTCGACTGCCAGCTCGAGGTCATCATTCACTATGAAAGGAATCTGATGCTGTTGACAAATTTGTTGCAGCTCTTTCGCCAGCTTGTATTTGGCAGTACCTGTTAATGCCCCTTCACCTTTTTCACGAAATTGAAAAAGGGTGATACCGCCTGCGATTGCCTCTGTTAATACTTCTTTAGGTGGTTTTTGGCAATTTGGACTGCCCATAATAAAGTAGACTTTTAAGGCCTGTTGTAGATTTTTCATCTTGGTGCATACTCCTTTACGGCATTTCTTTTTTGATATGCCCAATGGTTTGTAGGTCCGTGCCCATGTCCAACTTGGATTTGGTCTTCAATTGCTGCTTGGATAAATTGCTTCGCAGTTTGCACAGCTTCTTGTATACTTGCTCCTTTTGCCAGCTCAGCGGTTATTGCAGCGGAAAAAGTACAACCTGTACCATGGGTATTTTTCGTATTCATTCGTTTGCTTGTATACGTGTAGAATTCTTTCCCATCAAATAATATATCGATGGATTCAGAAGGATCTTCATCATGACCACCTTTAATGATGATATTGCTGACGCCTAGTTCATATAATTTTTTGGCAGCGTCTTTTTTCTCCTGGGAGGTTTCAATCGTCATTCCTGTTAGGACCTCAGCTTCCGGAATGTTTGGTGTTATCACTTTTGATAGCGGCAATAAGTATTTTTTTAGCGCTGATATGGCTTCTGTTTGCAGCAGGGAAGCACCGCCTTTAGCAATCATGACGGGATCAACCACAACATTTTTCCATTGGTATTTTTTTATTTGTATTGCAACAGCTTCAATAATTTCCGCATTAAATAGCATGCCTGTTTTTATTGCATCAGCACCGATATCTTCACCAATGGCATAAATTTGGTTGACGACGGCATCTGCTGTCATAGGATATACACCATGGACTCCTAATGTATTTTGTGCTGTGACAGCGGTGAGGGCGGACATTCCGAAAACGTTCAGTTCTTGAAATGTCTTAAGATCTGCCTGAATTCCTGCCCCGCCGCCGGAGTCAGAACCAGCAATTGTTAAAGCTTTTTGCATTATAATCGTCTCCTTTTTGATTGGTATATTTACTGGAAACCTAGAACAAATTGGAGGAATCCCCTTTACGTGACCAAGAGCCCTGGTTTTTCCTCCGTTCGGGCACGTATGCGCTTTCAACCTAATCGCAAAAACAAAATTATTGCACTATTTTAAATGAACCCATTCGATAAAGATCCTTATCTCCAACTAGTGACAATTGATTCAAAAATTCAATCTGGAAACTTCCTGTTCCCTGGCCATAAGTTTTTTCAACAGCCTTTTCTGCAGCAACGCCATAAAACATTAAAGCAGCAGTCGATGCTTTTAGTACATCCTTTTCCACTCCCGCAAACGCACCGATGACCGAGGTTAACAAACAGCCTGTCCCTGTTACCTTCGTTAAAAGCGGATGTCCATTTGCCACCACATAGGATGTGGTCCCATCCGAAGCAACATCCTCTTTTCCGGTAATCACAACGATGCAATTCAATTTACGGGCGGCTTCTGTTGCAAGTGTCAATACATTTCCTTCCGAGGCCCCAGCATCGACCCCTTTAATCTCCCATTTTTCTCCTATTACATTAGCTATTTCAGCTGCATTGCCCCTAATCACGGCAACCTTCACTTTAGACATAATTGTTTGCGCACTTTCTGTCCTAAATCGGGTCGCTCCGGCTCCCACCGGGTCGAAAATGACGGGGACATCAAGTTCATTTGCACTCATTCCAGCTAGAATCATAGATTCTACTGTCTGCCCATTTAACGTGCCGATATTTAAAACAAGGGAACTAGCAATCTTCGCCATATCCGCGGCTTCCTCCGGGGCATTTGCCATAACAGGGGAGGCTCCAACCGCCAGCAGCCCGTTCGCCGTAAAATTGGTTACCACTGTGTTTGTGATGTTATGTACAAGTGGGTTCTCATCCCTAATTCTTTGCAACATCTTACATACGTCGTTTTTATCCATGGTAGTCTTCCCCTTTTTGTAAAATAAAAAAGCCAGTTCCTTTTTATGGACCTGGCTTGTTAGCATTAATATAAAGCACACTGCTACTTTCCTCCGCTGGTATGATCCAGATCAGGTCCGAAGGGTTAAAAACTCGATCGTCTTCTCTCAGCCCGCAAACAGGGCACCCCCAGTAGATATTACTCTTATTAAATTAAATTAAATTCATCATACTCCGCTGGCATTTAAAAGTAAAGGAAATTGTTCCAGTTACTTTGCTTCACATCTTTAGTTGAGGGAAAATACTAAATTGTGCGATTCTTTTTTCCAAATCTTTTTTCGCTAATTGTACAAGATACTTCTCATCTTCGTATTGAACCTGTTCCTCACAAAACCTAAATAGGTTTCGTAAGTCCTCAAATTTTAAAAGAGAAATCTCTTTTAGATTCCCATAAGCCTCCAAACACTCATTCTTATATGAATCTATAATCTGCACGCCTTTAGGGGAATATTTTTCATCAAGAATTAATAGGGAAAAATAAAAGTCTTTCTTTCCAGCGTAATCTGACCCAATATCAATATTTCGCAAAATCTGATTTCGACTATTATCATGTACTGTCTTCATGCTTATATCACTTTTATATTTCACTTCGATAAACCAAACAAAATGATCATTTTCCAGCATGACATCCACCTCAGTGGGTCCTTCTGGATTTTGAACTCCTGCTGGAGGTGTGAATTTCTTCCACAAGGAAATCTTCATGTCTTGGACAATGTCATATCGAAGTTTCCGGAATGAAGCTTGGAACAGCTTAGGAAGCCACAATTCTGGGTCAATTTTCTGCAGCGTTCGAAAAATATTCCACGTTACAGCATCTTCGCTATTTTCACTTCGAATGGCTTCAAGCTTTGGAGCGCGCATTTTCAGAAAAACACGATTATATTTATCAATGATGATGTTATCTTTATAACTGTCATAAATAAAAACGCCTGATTTTGTTAATGAGCCTTTAGGATTCATTATGAATAGCCTCCCGCACTCTTTTCTATTATTAATTCGGCTTTTTTTAAAAATATCCTTTTTAAAAAAGATAAACCCCAATGAAAACTGGGGTTTTTAAGGAATTTATTATATTTCCTGCTTTGCCAGCTCCATCAGTTCCTTCAATTCATTTGTAAACCCTTTTACGGCACGATTCTCAAGTACTGTAACCGGAACTCCTAAAAATCCGTACTTTTCCACTTCCTTTTGAAACTTTGGATTATCAGAAATATTCCTCGTTTCAAACTGAATCCCATCCTCTGTAAGTACCTTTTTCACCATCGTACATTCGATACAATCATTAGTGGTATAAACAATTACTTTTTTCCCCATTCTAATTTTCCCTTTCTAATTTTATAGAACAATCAGCACATTCTTCATTAACTACCATTATAAAACAAGTCACCATATTTCGCTCAATTCCGACACCATCAATCGATAATTGTCTTTTCCTGCGCTTTCCCGAGGAATATTTCCTTCAGGATACACTAACGTGGAGTATTTATACACCTATGTAATCAACCCAATTCTCACATCCCCAGTCATCAAAATAAGACCATAAAAACAAAAAATCCTCATACCTGCGCAATCCGGATCATCAAAACAACTTTCCCGCCAATTTGTCCACCTCAGGTGGACAAATTGGCAGGATTGTCTTTCTATGGTGCCTGACACCATTTCCCTTTTATTTCCCTAAGATGTTCCATGACGGCTTGTTTTGTGTCTGATCTTTCGAGGGCAATGTCGATTGTGGCTTTGACGTAGCCGATTTTGTCGCCGATGTCGTAGCGTTTTCCTTGGAAATTGTAGGCGAGGACGGCTTGGTGTTTGTTTAGTTCGTTGATTGCGTCGGTTAGCTGTAGTTCTTTGCCTTGTCCAATTGGAAGTCTCTCTAAGATTGCAAAGATATCCGGGTGTAAAATGTATCTGCCCATAATCGCTAAATTCGATGGGGCTTCCTCTTTTTTCGGCTTTTCTACCAGAGCTGCAATATAGTTCAAATTTGCTTCATCCATTCCCCCCCTTGGCTTAATAATCCCGTACTTATGAACATCTTCTTTCGGAACATTTTGGACCGCAACCACCGAACTTTGATAATAATCAAAAATATCCACCAGCTGCTGCAAACAAGGTGTTTCCGAGACGACAATATCATCTCCTAATAAAACGGCAAACGGCTCTTTCCCAATAAAGCTTTTGGCACATAGAATGGCATCACCTAATCCTTTAGGCTCTTTTTGACGAACATAATAGATCTTCACTAGACTTGATATTCTTTGAATTTCCTCTAAAACTTCCAACTTATTCCTCTTGAGTAATGTATCTTCCAGCTCATAGGATTTATCAAAGTGGTCCTCAATCGACCTCTTCCCTCTGCCGATAACCATAATGATTTCCTCAATCCCTGATGCAACAGCCTCTTCTACAATATACTGAATTGTTGGTTTATCAACAATTGGCAGCATTTCTTTGGGCTGCGCTTTAGTAGCAGGTAAAAAACGAGTACCGAGACCGGCTGCTGGAATAATGGCCTTTCGGACTTTCATAAACTCCCACCTTTCAACAACTCCTTACTCTCTTTTATATGCAAAAGGCCAACCCCCGGTCACGACGGAAACCTATTTCTCGCTTAATACTCAAGAATAAATGCAGGATATTTTTTCTACCAACTACGAGAATCCAGAACAAACCCCAGTTGTCAAAAAACTCCCACCATTTAAGATTGGGAGTTTTTTAGGTTTTTTAAGTTTTTGATGCAATAATGTAATGGCCGATAGACTGTTTTAATAAAATGTTTCATGATATCAGGCAGTTCTTTATTCCGTCTTGTCACCAAAGCAGTCACCATCGCCTTCTTTTCTTCCTTCGAAACATTCCACTCCTCTGGGATTAAAGTGACAATCTCTTCGATTAAAAGGATTGGAATCGTTTGTATCAGTTCCAATTGCTCATAAAATTGCTGCTCATCCTCAATAAACAAAGCCATCATTTGATGGGTAGCACTCTTTATCAAACTCATAGGGAGATTTTCAATATCTGCCTGCTCCCAGGCAAACCCTCCAAACACTTCAGCATGATCGATAATCCAAATTTTAAAAGAACGTGGCGATTCTTCACGAAGCAGAATATTTTTCCGCGTTCTATCACAATTATAAAGCCAATAATCAAATAAAATGACTCCAGCTAAAGACTGATAATTATTAATTCGGCAAATATTTGCAGCTTGATGGCCATCAAAGCAATCCGGTACAAATACGGATGCAAATTGATAGGGGGTCTTACTCATTTCTGCCAGTTCAGGAACTTGAGATGAAAATTCTTGAGGAATTTCAATAATCTTGGCAAAAGGTATGGGAAGATCTAAATAACGTCCAAGACAGTAACCAACCCATTCATTCGGTAATGATTTTTCAAACCCGGACTGAAAATATTTTACGACATAATCCTTCCCATCACTAAAAGTAATGAGATGGGCATTCGATTTTCCTTCCAGTTTTCTTTTATATGTTACAGGCTCCATCATGGTATATCCCCTTTCACCTTGTCATTCCCGCTCTTTAGGATAACCTTTTTTAGAAGCTCTACATATTGTTCAGCGACTACTTCAATCGCAAACTTCTCTTCCATTCGTTGAATCGCTGCCTTTGACATTTGACGCTGCAAAGCCGGATCATCTAGGATTGTATAAAGCTGTTTAACAGCATCATCAACATTTTGTCCGCGAAATAACAATCCTGTTTCACCATGAGCAACAATCTCATTAATTGGCATGATGTTTGAGGCAACAACAGGTACTCCGCAGATCATTGATTCTATAAAGGTATTGCCAAAGGATTCCGATTTTGTTGTCGCTAATGTACAGCCCCCTGATTGACGGATTTTAGCATAAGCATGAGGCATTTGTTGGTAAGGTATAACAGGAAACCATTTAATCATATCTTCAAGATGTTCCTTTTTCCACACATCTGCAAATTCTTCCCGCTGGACACTTTGAGCACCGCCGATTAACCAAATCTCAATATCATTTCTTTCACTTTTAATTTTCTTTGTTACTTCGACTAACATCGGCCAGTTTTTTCGTTTATCAATCCGGCCAATCCACCCAATAATTTTCTTTTCTCTAGGAAGAATTGGAACATTTGAATAATCAATTTCCTCCGGTGGCAGGGCATGGAAAAAAGAGGTATCGACCCCGTTGTAAATGACATTGATGGGAGTATCCTCAACTAATATGGAAACTAACCTTTTTTGATATTTTGAGGGGACAATGATTAGCTGCGGTTCAATCCGTTTAAAGGATTTTAAATGGGGTGATAGCTTGATTAGTTCAGGCGTACGTGCCTCTATTAATATAGGACCTTCAAATTGAGCTTTTCGAATCCATTTGTAAGCGGCTTTTGTATCAACCACAATGATTGCATCATAGGCATTCTGCTTTATAATTTTTATAATTTCTTCGTCATCCCTAGTTAAATACACTTTGGCAACATCCCGCATGATATGATGTCCGCCATGGTCTGTCGTATAAAGGAACTCCGTTTCAATGCCATGTTTTTTAAAATAAATCGCACGGTTTCGCCAGCCGGCATTTACTCCGCCAACGGTAAGTAAACGCCAGATGACAAGTACTTTCATGTTTGTATCACCTCTCATGTTGGGAACCTCCTCAGAACTTTTAAGAAATTATTTCTTTTTGCTGCCTGTATATTTTTTGCGGCCGTTCTCATCATTGTATTTCACTTTTATTTCCTTTTTAAGATCTTTATCTTTTGACTTAGATTTTGATTGCTTATATGACTTTGTACTGGACTGGCTTCTACTTTCACGGAACCCTGTATACCTGCGTGTATTTTTATTTTGATCAGACTTGGAAGATGCAACCTTAATTCCCATGCTTTCCAATTCACGCTCATCCCAATAATTATCGATTTCTTCCATTACTTTGTCTGGATCTTCACCACGAGCAAGCATTGTTTTGACCCATTCTTCTTTAAACACTTTGTGCATTAATCCTTCCATCAATAGAACGTAATTTTTTTCATCATCACGAGTTAACAGCTTATCACTTTCCGTTTTCAACGATTTCTTTTTTTCCTTTTTCTTCTCCTCGTCCGGTGTTTCATTAAGAATCAATTGGTAAATTTCCCTGGACAATTCTTCCATACGGATATAATGCAGCCATTCCTCATAAAGCTGCGGTGATAATGCTTGTACATGTGACAGAAAAATTTCCTTATTGTCATCCCCAAGCGAATTTAATAATTTTCGAGGATAAGGATACACACGGTCACGCCAAACAGTCCTTGCTACATCAATTACTTTTAAACTCCCATCCTCCTGTAAATAAATTTGCCGTTTATGATGATCAATCCGCTCATATCCAATTTCTTTAAACACGATTAACATCTTGATTAATTTATCGGATAATTCCTCTGTTAATGGCTGGGATTGCAAATATTCTCTTAGATCTACCCCTCTTACGAAATCCATTGCAATATAAAGCTTTCCTTTTGCATGAATTTTTGGAAATAGGTTCGTATGCTGTCCTAGTGACAGTGCATAATGCTCTCTGTCACAATCCTCCTGGTTCCCGAATACCTTCACACAAATATCATCTGAATAACGAAATACAGCTCCTTGACGACCTTTTCCAATCAATTTAAGTGGTGAATTATTGACTACTTCCACATCAGCATTGATTAAATTCGTAACCTTAATCTTCTTGGTCCATTTTCTCAGTTTTTCGGTATCCATAATTTTCCCCCTCTCCACATTATATGTTGGAATATAGGTATTGGTTTTAGTTGTAAATTTACAGCCAACCCTTTATTCCTACAAATCGGTTTAATTATGAAAATCCTTTCTGCCTTATATAGTAAATTCAAGTAAACAGCAGATTGTAAAGGCAAATATCCAGATTCCTCATTTGAAATAATTACTTTGTCTATTTTTTATTATATTTTCGATAGGAAATTAAGGTTCTGAACTATTACGGATCTTCAATATTTTTTTCTTAAAGGGCAGCCCATTTTTCTTTATGCAGGACAAACGTCCTCGCTTGTCCGTCGTGTTTACATATTATATTTCTTGAAGGAGCCCTATTCTGGGGGGAGAAAGGGGTGGGTGATCAATGTTTTCCGTTGCTATTTTCATGATTGTGTTAGTTTTGTTAGTTGCTTTACTTTTAGCGACAGCTCTTAATGTAAACACAATGCCATTATTAACAGCAATCCGTGCATTATTAAACTGTTAGTTTTATCTTTTCAATTAGCTCATTTACGGCCCCATTAATCCATTTCCCTAGAAGTTATTTCTTTTAGAAAAATCTTCTAGGGTAAATTTTTGTCTTTTTTATTTTTACACGGCATCCGCACACACCTATTTCGGGCAAATATCATACCTTAGACAAATAAATGATTGTAAAGAAGGAGGTAAAAACGGTGAGAAATGATAATAATGACCAAAATAAGGGAAATACAATCAACCAAGACGCCGTCATGAATTTAGCAAATAACCTGTTTAAAAATGAAAGTTCTTTTGATATCTCTTCCATAATGAGAATGGCGACGAATTTGTTGTCAAATGATGCCCTGATGAACTCTGTTCAGGCAATTTCACAGCCAAATACAGCCGCCTCCCATTCAAATAACGTAATGGGTATACCTGATCAATCTCACTCTGCTGGCAATCAAACAGAGGAAACAGGAAAAACCTTTCCTGAAAATAATCTAGTAGATCAGCTCGCTAAACTAGCAGCTTCAGCCGTATCAGCTGAGGATGTGGCGATGCAACCGGGCCCGGAAAGCAACGAGATTAACCAAACGACTAATATAGCTGCAGATAACAGCACCACAGCTCCAAATCGTTCTGAGTACTTTATCATTAGCAGTCAGCTAGAACAAATTACAAAGGACATTTTGGACATAAAGAATGAACTCCAGGCATTAAAGAAGGAAGATTTACTGGATAAAGTTAATAAAAAAGCAGGCAAAAAACAAAAAAAGAAAAAATAATTCATTTTTTCTAGTATGTAAAAAAACCTTGAAGAGTTTTAACTTTTCAAGGTTTTTTATGAAGAATAATTTTCTTCGATTTAATAATTATACGGTCACAACATTAGGCTCTACTGAGAATTCAACACTATTTCTTAATGTTTGTGAAATGAAGCAGGCTTTTTCAGCACGAACAGCTATCTCATTCAGCTTTTCTTGGGTAGCTTCAGTGTCAGCAGTTATGTAAAATACAGGCTTATGCGTAATTTGCTTGAAATGTAATTTGCCATCTATTTTCTCAACCACACACTCTGAATGAACCTCCAACTTTTCCACTTCAATTTTCCGATTACTTAGCATCGCAGCGAGAGTAATCATATAGCAGTTGTTTGATGAAGAAATGAGCAGCTGCTCCGGATTCGAGCCAATTCCTGGCCCATCCAATTCACTTGGAGCGGACACCTCAATGCTTAAATCATTCCCCAAACATATTTTCCCTTTCCCATTACGATCGCCCTGCCATGAACCTTGAACTGAAAAAAGTATACTGGTCACGTTTAAACTCCCCCTTAAATGAATGCACATCCTAATTATAATCCTTGCCAAACGAAAAAACACCGATCTACATCAGAACGGTGCTCAAAGTGAATAAGTGTCCACCCCAGAAGGACAAAGCTAGCAAAATGTCTTTTTGTGGTGCCTGACACCAAAATCAAAAATAAACTAAACCAGCTGTCCGCCTCTGAGAACCACTTGGCCATTTTTCACAACGGTATCGGTGTGGTTTACTCCATATGAGTATTGAAGTTTCATATAATTTTCAATGTTAAAAATAGTGACATCGGCTTTTTTGCCGACCTCTAAGCTGCCGATCTCACGGCCGCGATTGATGGCATGTGCAGCGTTGATGGTTGCAGCCGTAATGACTTCCGCCGGTGTCATTCCCATTTTTAAACAGCCTAAACTCATGATAAATGGCAGGGATACGGTTGGTGACGATCCTGGGTTACAGTCAGTAGACAATGCTACAGGTACCCCTAGGTCAATCATTTTCCGACCATTAGCCGATTCGGCCATTAAAAAGTAAGCCGTTCCTGGCAGCAGCACGCCGACAACTCCTTTTTCGGCCATTGCCTTCATACCTTTTTCAGAGGCTTTCAGAAGATGATCTGCGGAAATAGCACCGACCTCAGCCGCAAGTTCCGCCCCTTCATACGGTTCGATTTCATCCGCATGGATTTTGGGAATCAGCCCATGACGCTTCCCAGCTTCTAAAATCACCCGTGACTGTTCCGGCGTAAATACCCCTTTTTCACAAAAGACATCATTGAATTCCGCTAGCCCTAATTCCGCCACCTTCGGAATCATCTCTTCCACCAATAGATGAACAAATTCATCCGGTCTCTCTTTGTACTCCTTTGGGACTGCATGCGCGCCCATAAAGGTAGAAACGATATCAATCACATGCGATTCGTTCAGCTGCTTTGCTACTTCCAGCTGTTTAAGCTCAGTCTCCCAGTCCATTCCATAACCGCTTTTGGCTTCCACAGTTGTTACACCATGGCGCAAAAATTGATTTAACCTGTTATAGCTTTGCTTGTAAAGCTCCTCATGTGGTGCTGCCTTTGTCGCTCTTGTTGTCGCGTGAATCCCGCCGCCAGCATTCATGATATCCATATAAGTAGCACCTTGCAGACGCATATTGAATTCATTTTCTCGGCTCCCGGCGTGAACAATATGTGTATGTGGATCAACGAGTCCAGGAGTAACAAGCTTCCCGGCTGCATCGATAACCTCTGCTTCGGAAAGACGTCCTTCATATTTTTCCGCCAGCTCAGTGTCAGGCCCTACTGCTTGGATGACACCATCCTCTATCCACACGCTGCCATTTTCAATGATTCCAAGCTCAGACATCTCACCCTTCACACGGGGAGCATCGGAGCTCCCCTGAAGAGTGACAAGCTGAGCAGCATTTCTAATAAAAACTGCTTTACTCAAGTTACAACATCCTTTCAGTCTATTAGTCTTGCTTTAGCATCGGCATATGGATGCCCTTTTCCTTTGCTGTTTTAATCGCAAGTTCGTAGCCGGCATCTGCGTGGCGGACAACTCCCATACCAGGGTCAGTCGTTAATACACGCTGCAATCGAACTTCTGCATCCTTCGTACCATCCGCAACAATAACCATTCCCGAGTGCTGCGAATATCCCATACCGACACCGCCGCCATGATGCAGAGATACCCAGCTTGCGCCGCCAACTGCGTTAATCATCGCATTTAAAATCGGCCAGTCAGAAACAGCATCACTGCCGTCTTTCATCGACTCCGTCTCGCGGTTTGGCGAAGCAACAGAACCAGCATCTAAGTGGTCACGGCCAATAACAATTGGTGCAGACACTTCACCTGAAGCCACCAAATCATTAATGATTTTACCGAAACGTGCACGGTCACCATACCCTAACCAGCAAATTCGTGCCGGAAGTCCTTGGAAGGCGATTTTTTCCTGTGCCATTTTAACCCATTTACAAAGATGCTCATCATCTTTAAATTCGCGAAGCAATGCTTCATCAATTTTGCGGATATCCTCAGGGTCGCCTGATAGTGCTGCCCAGCGGAATGGTCCTTTTCCTTCACAGAATAACGGACGAATGTAAGCAGGAACGAAGCCAGGGAAATCGAATGCATTCTCAACTCCTTCATCCTTCGCTACCTGACGGATATTATTACCATAATCGAAAGTAACCGCACCTTTTTGCTGCATTTCAAGCATTGCCTTTACATGGATTGCCATGCTTTGCTTAGAAAGCTTTACGTATTTTTCCGGATCTGCTTTGCGTAGTTCAGCAGCTTGATCTAGGCTGAAACCAACCGGTACGTATCCGTTTAACGGGTCATGGGCTGATGTTTGGTCAGTTAATACATCAGGATTGAAGCCTTTTTCAATCATTAATGGTAAAATTTCTGCCGCATTTCCTAACAAGCCGATTGATAAAGCTTTTCCGGCTGCCTTTGCTTCATGCGCCATTTTCAATGCTTCATCTAAATCATGTGTTTTCACATCAAGGTATCTCGTTTCAATCCGGCGGTCGATTCTCCATTCATCGACCTCAATTGCAATACATACACCATCGTTCATTGTTACGGCAAGCGGCTGAGCCCCGCCCATGCCGCCAAGACCGGCAGTAAGTGTGATTGTATGTTTTAATGAACCGCTGTACTCTTGGCGGGCAAGTTCGGCAAATGTTTCATAGGTTCCTTGAACAATTCCTTGGCTGCCGATATAAATCCAGCTTCCTGCTGTCATTTGTCCATACATGATCAAACCCTTTTTATCTAGCTCGTGAAAATGCTCCCAATTGGCCCAGGCAGGGACTAAATTTGAATTAGCAAGCAATACGCGTGGGGCATCCTTGTGAGACTTCCATACTACCACTGGTTTCCCTGATTGAATTAACAATGTTTCATCCTCTTCAAGCTCTAAAAGCGTTTTCACAATTGCATCAAAAGATTCCCAGTTACGTGCAGCCTTCCCGATACCGCCGTAAACAACCAAATCCTCCGGTCTTTCGGCTACCTCTTGGTCGAGATTGTTCAATAACATACGTAGTGCTGCTTCTTGAATCCAGCCTTTCGCATGTAATTCAGTTCCTTTATAATTTTTAATAACTCTTGATTCTGATGTTTTTGTTTCCATTCTTTCCACTCCTTTTTCAATTTCAACTTGTTTTTATTATAAAATGTAAATCTTCTGAAAAAAACAGATATATAAATAGAAATCGGATAGTTTTCATAGATTAGGATAGATATTATGGATACATCATTTCCAATAAATATTAATATTTTTAGTAAATGATAATATTTTTAGATTAAAAAAGACCCCAGTTACCCGGAGCCGATTTCGTTATTCACTATATTTACTTTTTTACTGCGAAACTCTCTAGGTGACAGCCCGACAAATTCTTTAAAAATCCTGCTAAAGTAATTTGCATTTTGATAACCGGTAAGTGTTGAGATTTCTTTAATTGGTTTATTCGACTCAATTAATAACCTTTTTGCTTCTTTTATCCGAATTCGAATAAGTACATCAGTAAAGCTTGAACCCGTTTTTGACATCAAAAGGTGGCTAAAGTAAGAAGGATTTCGATCGACATAGTGCGCTACATCCTCCAGCCGTAGATCGTTTTTCCAAAAATTCGCCTCCATATAGGCTATTCCGCGTTCAATTGGATCTGGCATGAAATTGCGGATACTTGTTTCTGCACCGTGGAAAATTTTTTGTATAAATAAAACTAAATTTTGGACCGTTCGGTAAAGTACAGTGTCATATAATATGGAATTGAAAATATAACGGTACTCCTGCTCAAAACTGGCGTCTTCATCCAACTTATAGGTTTTCATATATCTTCTTACTTGAGCAAGAATACTTGTCAGCCTGATTCTTACCAGACCTGGATCTGGATAAGGATTATTTAATTGAAGAAATTCATCATAAAGCCATTTTTTGATTTTTTCAATATCCATATTTGTTAACATATCGACCCAAGTTCTCTGTTCGGGAGGTGTTAAGAAAGGATCGATATGAACCCATTCTGCTATGTATTCAGATTCCATCACCTGTTGATATCCTTTATAATAGGTAAGCTCCAGCATTTTTCTTGTTTGTAAATACTTTTGATTTAGCGAAAGCTCTGTAGAACATCCGGAATGAATGACGATGGCCAGCGGGTCCGAGAATTCCTCCTCCCAACGCCTCATGGCTTTTTGACATTGTTCCTTTATATGCTGACAATGTTGCGAAAACAAAAGAATGACCATATCACTAAGTGGAAAAACACCATGAAGGTCTTTAAAAGAAAACTCCGTTAAAAACGCTTGCAGGGTGGCTAGAGCCTCGCTGCTTTCTGTTTGGAACGCAACAATATGATAATTCTCCGTCCCGTATGACTGATCCATGAATAAAGCTTCATAAGAAAGGTCTTTGTAAGAGTTTAGGCTGTTGGTTCCGGTCGAATTGGATTTTAACCGCAGCTGACGTGCTGCCTTTTGAAAGGCGGATTTAACTTTGGCTGTTGAAAAAGGCTTGATCATTAAATCCAATGCCTGCATATCAATTGCTAAACGTGCTTTTTCAAACGTTGCCTCTGCACTGGTTAACAAGAGCACCGGCGAATAAATTTGCATCAAATCACGGAAGGACGACCAATCATTCTGGCCCACCATATCCAGCTCAAGCAGAACCACATCAGGAGATTCCCGTTCAAACAACACAACAAATTCCTGATAATCCCCCGCCAAAAAAATATTCTCCACCGAAATCGCAGATGATTTCAACAGCCACTTCAACCCTTCCCGCTCATTCAAATCACGATCCGCAATCAACCACTTACCATCCATAACGATTACTCCTTTTCCCTATCTTCCCTTCTCTTATTTTACTTCATCATAGATTTCCGCGCTATTTTGATACCACTTTGGTGCTATTTGCTGCAATTGGTGCCTCAATTTGGTGCCTGACACCTTCCGTGGACATTTGTCCTCCTGGGGTGGACACTCATGCTTTATTTCAATATCTTTGTTTTGTTCCGCTTGTTTAAACGGAATGTTTTTGCTGTGAATTGGGAAACGCTATAGGAAAATGACTAAGGGGTGATGCAGTGTGCAGAAATTATTTATTTTGTTTGTATTAATGTTCGTTTTTACGATTACGAACATTCGTGCTCATGGTAACGTCCTAGAGGACAAAATACCAGTTAGAGGGATTTATGTCCAAGCCTCCAATACCCAAGGACCGAAGTTTAATCAATTATTAGCGCTTGTCAACCAGTCCGATTTGAATGCGATGGTAATTGATATAAAGGACGATCATGGCACACTCACATTCCAGCCGGCCAATAACTCGCCCTATTACGATATTAGCAGACCCTATATTAAAGACCCAGCAAAGTTAATTCAAACATTGAACCAGCACAACATTTACCCAATAGCAAGAATAGTGGTTTTCAAAGATAATGTACTAGCGAAGTCAAACCCGGATTGGTCCTTCAAAACCCCAAAAGGGATTTGGAAAAATGGTCGCGGAGACTCATTTACGAATCCATTTGTCAAGCAGGTCTGGGACTATAATATCGGAATTGCCATCGAAGCGGCAAATATGGGGTTTAAGGAAATCCAGTTCGATTATGTAAGATTTCCAGAAAAGTTCGAGACATTTGAAACCTCTCTTACTTATACCGGGCAAACAAAAGAGAGAAGCCGTGTATCGGCCGTTACCGAATTTGTCAAAACGGCTCATGAAAGACTAAAGCCTTACGGGGTTAAAATGTCAGTCGATATTTTTGGCAATGCAACTGTTATTCCGGAGGCACGTGGGATCGGACAGAACTTTGCAGAAATTTCCCAGCATGTAGACGTCATTTCTGCCATGATTTATCCCAGTCATTGGACCAGTATTTTTGGGATAAAGAAGCCTGATTTAGAACCATATCGTCTTATTTCAGAGTATGCCAAGGTAGAGAAAGACCGCCTTAAAAAGCTGACTGCTCCACCAATTTCACGGCCATGGCTTCAAGATTTTACAGCCTCATATCTCGGTAAAGGTAATTATCAGGTCTACGGAAAAAAAGAAATCGAAGATCAAATCCGTGCCTTACACTCTCAGGGAATCAATGAATTTTTATTATGGAACGCTGAAAACAACTACACACCCAACGTCAACTATAAACCATATTAACAAAAAAAGGACCAATCCCCTATTCATGAGGTGATAGCGGTCCTATTTGTATATATTTGTAAAATCATCCGCCCCACGTGGACAAAATCCTATAGCTGTCTTTTTGTGGTGCCTGACACCAAAGTTGATCCCAATATCATTTCCTTTTCGATATGGCTGGCACGGATGCCGAATTTTGGTTTTAGCTGCCCAACGTCAATTTGTTCGTCGAGCAGTATTTTGATGGCGAGGTAGGGCATGTTGATGCCGGAAAGGCAGCTGATATGCATGCCGCCGCTCATGCGTGGGTTAATTTCTAGCAATTTGGGAATTCCTACATTATCATATTTCACTTGAATGTTAAATACATAAGGAATTTTGTATTCGAGGTGAAATTCATATGCAAGCTCAATCAACTCCCGATGATCCACCAGTTCCCGGACTCTGCCGTCTCCTTTCATTCTCGGAATAGCGGCAAAGAGCTTCTCAAAAGAACCTACACAGTCAATGCTGTATTCTCTTCCTTCAAGATACTCCATCACCATTAAATCCGGAAAAGTTTCCTGCTGGCCTAAAATGTCACAGGCATAGTTGAAAGGCATCCGAAAACTTGTGCCATGTCGGAATAGCTGATCAATTGAATCCATTTCATCTTTTATAACGCGAAATCCATTTGCCCCTTCTCCAATCACCGGCTTAAAACAAACCTTTTGCCCTTTTTCCTTTAACTCCATATAAGCCTTTTTAAAATCAAAAACATTATTGACGACCTTATACTCTGGAATGGTAAAAATCGAACCGCCTCTTTTTTTCAATAGCATTTGATATGTGACAGCCTTATTGTCCATCATTTCCATCAGCCCAGCGTCAGGGCAAACTAACACCTTAACACCCATTGCTTCAAAATCATACAATCGTTTCGATATTAAAACATTTTCCATACGCGGAACAAAAATATCAATGCCATGCATCCTGCAAAAATCAAGACAAAAATCTACGTACTCATCCCCCGTAAGATCGGGCTCTTCAAAAGCAAAATCACAATATTGTAAATAAAGCGCATCTTTATTTGGATGACTGCCATAAATAATAAATTTTCGCTGATCCTCATTATTACGTATCATTTCCATATAATGCGAAACAGTCGTAAACCATCTGTTAAACCAAATCTTCATTTAAATATCCTCTTTCATGTTATAGTTATTTAATTTCCACTATGTTCCAGTTGGAAAAATATTATATCATGAAAATATTTAAATTCAAATTTGTTGTTTACATAATTCATATTATGTATACTAATTTCTAAAAAAAAAGACAGTGAATAACAAGGCTATTTTATATAGGAAAACAATTTTCTCAAAAAGAACTTAAACAACCTTGTCCTTTAACCAGTCCATTGCCTGATTCTCAGATATCCCTTTTATTAGACCTAATTCACTGATGAAAAACTTCCGAGCGGTCTCCAGCATTTGCTTTTCGCTTTGATTAAGTGCTTTATTACTGTTTATACGCATTAAATCACGTACAACCTCAGCTCCGTCTTTAAAATTTCCGGTTCTCAATTTTTCCGAGTTAATTTTGTATCTTTCCTTCATAGAAAGAGTACTATCGGTTTGTCCGTGTTGGATAATATTTAAGACTTTTTCAAGTGTAGGACTATCTGAAACTAATCGAATACGGGCTTTTTTTTCTTTTCCAACAGGAATCATAACCCGCATTTTAGTGCTTGGTATTCTTATAACATAATAATTTCGTTTCTCACCTAATACTTCCTTTTCTTCAATAGCTTCAACAACGCCAGCGCCCTGCATTGGATAAACAATGTAATCACCAACTTGAAACAACTAAAAACACCTCCAAATTTTGAACCATTTCAATCATAACACACATTCACTTTTTTATCAAATTTTTAATTATAACACCAATTAATTATTATCGTCAATATAATTTTTTTATTTTTTAAGTTTATTACTGGCTTTTTTGCTCAGATGCCTGAACGTCTATTTTTATTTTTTAAAAAACTCTGAAATAACCTTTCCTTATGATCTCAATTCCTGCTGCATATAGTAAAATGAAACTAGCATGACATCTATTATCGGAGGATTCCATGAATCGACTTACCGACCATCTCATTATCATCTCTTTTGATTGCCTGTCAGCTTTAGATTTACCTATTTTAAAAGACTTGCCACACTTTCAATTCATTCTAAAGAACGGAGCCCATGTGGAAAACGTCCAAACCGTTTATCCTTCTGTGACTTATGCCTGTCATACCTCGATTGTGACTGGAAATTATCCAAAACGTCATGGAGTTATTAATAATACCCTTCTTCAGCCTAGCCGGGAGTCACCAGATTGGAATTGGTACCGAGATGAGATCAGCGGGACAACGCTTTATGACGAAGTAAAAAAGGCAGGCATGACAACGGCGGCCCTATTATGGCCAGTAACCGCCAAAGCGAATATAGACTATAACATGCCGGAAATTTTCGCCAACCGCCCATGGCAAAATCAAATTTTAGTGTCACTGATGAATGGAACCCCCAGCTTCCAATGGGAATTAAACCAGCTTTTTGGTCATATCAGGAATAGGCTTAATCAGCCGCAATTAGATGATTTTGTCCTTGAATCAACGGTCCATACAATTAAGACAAGAAAGCCGAATTTATTGATGGTTCACTTTACAGACCTTGATACCCAGCGTCATAAGCATGGCTTCTCTTCTGATGAGGCCATTGCAGCCATTAGGCGCCACGATGACCGTCTTGGCAAAATTCTAAAATCTTTAGAGGATGGCGGCATCTATGAAAATTCAACCATTGTCTTGTTAGGTGACCACAGCGCCCTTGATGAAAATAAAGCCATTAAGCCAAATGTACTTTTACTGCAGCAGAATCTCATCACCACCAGTCCAAACGGCAGGGTGAAAAGTTGGAAGGCGTACTGTAAAAGCTGTGATGGCTCCGCATATATTTATCTTAAAGATTCATATGATACTGCTTCATTAACAAAAGTAAAACAGGTGCTAGATTCTTTGATTAATGATTCAAACTCCGGAATTGAATCTTATTTGACAGGTGCACAAGCTGCAGAAAAAGGGGCTGACGGTTCATGTGCCTTTATGTTAGAAGCTCATAGAGGATATTACTTTTTAGAAGATATAAAGGGGGAATATATCCAAACAATCACTGTCGATGACGTAAAAGCTGATTCTAAATATACACTCGCCACCCACGGTTACTCACCCGAAAAAGAAAACTATGGAACCATCCTTATGGCAGCTGGAAACGGCATAAATCCAGTCACTCTCCCCTTCTGCCGGCTTATCGATGAAGGGCCAACCTTTGCTAGATTGTTAGGTGTTAGTTTAGGTGAAACCGATGGCAAAGTGTTAAAGGCGTTATTAAAAATATAAGGGGGTTTTAAGATGGGCCGGATGTCAAAACAAGAAAAAAGCTGGGTATTTTACGATTGGGCCAATTCAGCCTACTCCATTCTAATAACCACAGCCGTATTTCCATTGTATTTCAAAGCTGCAGCTTCAGAGGCCGGGCTTAGCGCCACAACTTCGACTGCATATTGGGGCTATGCCAATTCGTTCGCCACACTGCTCATTTCTATTTGTGCACCAGTACTCGGAAGTATTGCTGATTTTAAAGGCTTCAAAAAACGCTTTTTCACCTTTTTCTTCGCATTAGGAATTATATTTACCTTTATGCTCGCTGTTGTTCCGAGCAATCAATGGCTGATTCTTTTAATTTGTTATATGCTCACCGTCATTGGTTTTGGGGGAACGAATATTTTCTATGACGCCTTCCTGGTTGATGTTACCACGGAAGAACGAATGAACCGAATCTCCTCCCATGGCTTTGCCATGGGTTATATCGGCAGTACGATTCCCTTTATTTTAGGAATCGCGTTGATTATTTTATCACAGCAGCAAATACTTCCAATCTCTGTTTCCATCGCCAGCCAGCTTGCCTTTGCCATTACCGCACTGTGGTGGGGGTTATTTACGATTCCAATGCTGAAAAATGTAAATCAGGTTTATTACAAAGAACGTGTTGCCAATCCGATTACCAATAGCTTTAAGCAGCTTTTTGAAACCTTTAAAAAAATCAAACTATATCGTCCGTTGTTTCTCTTCTTACTAGCTTATTTCTTCTACATTGACGGGGTAAATACGATTATTACAATGTCAACAGCCTACGGTTCAGACCTAGGAATTGATTCCACGAATCTATTAATCATCTTGTTTGCGACCCAGGTGGTGGCAGCGCCATTTGCAGTACTGTACGGCAAGCTTGCGGATAAATTCCAGACCAAAAGAATGCTGCTTGTTGGAATATTTGTCTATATTGTCATTTGTACGTATGCCTATTTCTTAAAAACGGTATTGGATTTCTGGATCCTGGCTATGCTTGTCGCCTCCTCCCAAGGCGGGATTCAGGCGTTAAGCCGCTCCTATTTTGCCAGGCTTGTTCCAAAGGAAAATGCCAACGAATTCTTCGGCTTCTATAGTATCTTTTACAAATTTGCTGCCATCTTAGGACCATTCTTAGTAGGTATCACAGCACAGATGACCGGCAATACAAACAGCGGTGTTTTCAGCTTAATTATTTTATTCATCATAGGCGCTGTCATCCTGTTAAGAATCCCTAAATCGACCGAAATACCGCAATCCAACTTGCTTTCACAATAAAAGACTCCATCAGTGATCTGACCCCATAAAGTTGGACAAAAAATTTTATGCTGATTGCTCGGTGGTAAGAAGCCTGTATTGTACAGGGCTTTTACCACCGAGTTTTTCTTTAATTCGATAATTGTTATAATCATTTATCCAATCTGCTGCAGCCTCAGCGACCTCCTCAAAGGATTTGTAATCGTGTTGATAGATTTTTTCACATTTCAAAAGGTGGAAGAAACTTTCCATTGCTGCATTATCAAGACAATTTCCTTTTCGCGACATACTTTGAAATACATGATGCTCCTTAAGTTCCCTTACCCAGCTATGATGTTGATATTGAAACCCTTGATCCGAATGGACAGTGGTCCGATAAGGTAGCTTAGGAAGTGCCTCAAGGGCTTCATGCAACGGTTTTAAAGCAAAACTTACAGTTGGATGAAGACTAATGTTAAAAGCTAAAATTTCACCAGAGTAAAGATCCATAACAGGTTCCAGATAACAGCGATGTTCTGTGGACTTGTCTCCCCGGCGTAACTCAGTGACATCTACTGTAAGTTTTTGATATGGTCGGTCTGTTTTAAACCGACGATGCAGACGATTGGGGGCAACTTTACCAACTGTCCCTTTATATGAGTTATATTTCCGACTTTTCTTGGTAAATGCTTGTGATCGTAAGTGATGTTCCTGCATAATGCGCTGGACCTTTTTATGGTTTACCTTCCACCCACGATTTTTTAATTCAAGATGAATGCGTCTATAACCATAAGCTGAATTATCCTTTTTGATTGCTTTAATTTCATTTATTAACCCAGATTATTGTGTTTAGTTTCTTCATGATTTTGATAGTAGAAATATACACTTTTCGGAAGGTCGACGACCTTCAAAATCTCTGATAAACGATATTTTTCCCTTAATTCAGTGACTACTTTCGCTTGCTTTTACCGGTATCCACGGGTCCCTGAATTAAGGCTCTTAGCTTTTTTAGGTATTCATTTTCAATCCTTAACATACGATTTTCACGTTTTAATCTTTCAAGTTCGGAGGATTCCTCTTCTTTCGCCTGTTGATGATCATTTTTAGCTGTCATTTGTTCTGGTCTTCCTCTCCGTTTAATCAGAGCTTTAATGCCTATCTCTTCATAAGTCTTCTTCCAAGTCCAAATTGTACTGGGTGTATTTATATTAAAATGAAGAGCAGTTTCAGGTAATGATGCCCCATTTCTCTCCATCCATTCTAATACTGCTAGCTTAAACTTACCATCATAAACACTCTTGGTATTTTGTATATCAAATGCTTTATTCCCATATTTTTTGTATCGATTCACCCAATCAAGAACAGTTTGCTTACTGCCAATCCCATATTTCTTTGCCAGTTCTCCCAATCCTCCTCCATTTAAATACTCAAATACAATCTTTGCTCGATATTCACTTGAAAACTTAACCAAACTAAAAACCCCCTAACCTGGATATTAGTCCAACTTAAGGGGGTCGCTTCATCAGCGGAGTCTTTTTTTACTCATTTTTTCATCAACTTTTGAATAGTAACCAGCACCTCATCCAAAACCTCTATGTCGCCTTCCTGAATTCTTTCAACCACACAGCTTTTTAAATGGCCTTCCAATAAAATTTTTGCTACACTATTTAAGGCCGATTGAGTAGCGGAAATTTGATGGATGACGTCATCACAATATGTGTCTTTTTCAATTAATCCTTTAATGCCGCGGATTTGTCCTTCAATTCGATTTAATCTCGTGACTAAATTGCTTTTCACTTTATCGGAATGATGGCTTTTACGCTGACTGCCCTCATGTGTACAACAGGATGGATCCAGTAAATCTTCATGGCTCAATTCATTTGACATTTTAACGGCCCCCTCTCTTTGATTGATTATAACATACCCCCCTACCGTAATGCGACGGGTGTGAATATTAAAACATGCTTTGATTGCAAGAAATTTTTTATTATTTTAAGCAACACGGAGTTATTTTACGATTTTTCGGATTTCTTCGCCAATATCGCCTCAAATCCTTCATTTTCGACTTTGTTCAATTAAACACATGATGGTAAGATGTTAACTATGTATCATAGGAAGTCGCAAAAATGACAAAAACCGGAGGGATTTGTATCAATCAGTTAAAATTGAACTACACGCACGATATGGAAAAAGCCATGTATAGCGCCCATGGAGTATGTTTTGCCGACTACAGCAGAAAGCTTGACGTCCGTATGAAAGTCGAAAGACGACGTGAGCGTGAATATTTACAAAGTCAGCACATTTTGACAAATATCGAGAAAAAACTGCATTATTAAATTCCACCCAAAAGCTAGTCCATCTGGATTAGCTTTTTTTATAGAATTCAGGTTTAAAATTAAAACATTTTGGAAAAAAATGAATACAATTATTTAATAAAAAATACTCATTAACCGTACATTTTATTCGCAATCCTGATCCACTATCCTTTATAATATCATCATATATTACTTGAAAGGTGTTGGTTAAATTGGCAAACCAAGCTGAATCTAAAAAGAATATCTCTGTAAATTCCACGATTTCGTTAAAAGGAATTGTGAAAGCCATTTTCAACGATACCGTTCATGTCCAAATTGGCGGAAAAATTATTACAATCCCAACTTCTGAGTTCTTGGTTGAAAAGCCAGCACAGTGAAATTATATTACCCACAAGGTCCAACAAGGTTATTCTATGATGGACCTTATTTTTTTATAACTCATTTTTCATTGAAAAATCTCTATTCACGCTTCACCATCATTCCGTAATTTCTCTAACACTTCAGGCGGAAAAACCAACCGGCAAATCACTTTTGCCAGCTCTTGATAATTTATCCTATTTCCACCTTGTCTTTCTTTTTCGTGCCCATTTTCGACTAATATCATGATGGACCAGGCAAGTATATCAAGATCCAAATCCCTCCATGTTAATCCTTTTTCATAGATTAATTGTAAACCAGATAATATTCTTGCATGGATTCTTATTCTTGCTGCCTGCATAACCTCGGCAAGTTCTAAGTCTTTTGATAAGATTTCAGGTAACACGCGGTAAAGTCCAGATTTTTGCAGCCGATTCGCATGTGTTTCCAAAAGAGATGCCAATACGAATTCGGGATTACTAGAAAACCAATGTGGCTCAGGGGCAAGGAAATTATCAATTTCATCCTCCAAAAGAGCCATCAGCAGCTGCCGTTTATCTGAAAAATAACGATAGAATGTTCCTGTTGCTACCTTGGCATGTGCAGCAATTTCTTTCGCAGTTGTCTGCTCATATCCTTTTGCAGCAAATAAAATCTGTCCGCTTTCAAGCAGCGCCTTTCGTTTTTGCTGTGCTCTTTCCTGCCTTGGGATAAAAGGGAATTCACCAACCAAATAATCTTCTTTTTCCGACATGATTACCACCTCAATTCTCATATTATCACAATTCTAAAAAATGAACTATAGTTCACTTTTTCATTGACAATAGACACATTACCATGTAATACTTGAACTACGGTTCATGTTATGCTGTATCCCTTAATACACCCCTTTAAAAATAAAACATAACATGACCGATTTTTTTATTATTTTCACCAAATTCCTTCTTAAATAAGAAGGATATTAACAGATTTTTCCGAATAATATTAATGTAACTTCTTTATCTTTATCTATATTTCTTTGACTAATTTGAAAGGTGTTGATTTTTTATGGCCGTCCAATCTGAAGAAAAAAAAATCTCAATTAATTCCACCATCTCACTAAAAGGAATTGTAAAAGCCATTTTCAACGATACCGTTCATGTTCAAATTGGGGGAAAGATCATTCCGATCCCAGTATCTGAATTTGCAATTGATAGAAAATAAATTAAAAACGATGTCTTCTTGTTAAGACATCGTTTTTTTGCGGCTTCTTTGATAACAAAAACAAGTTTCAACATGATCATTCACCATTCCAACTGCCTGCATGAAGGCATAACAAATCGTTGAACCGACAAACTTAAAACCGCGTTTCTTTAAATCCTTGCTTAAGCGGTCACTGATGTTGGTTGTCGCGGGAACCTCGCTTAAATCTTTAAAATGATTTTGAATCGGCTTGCCGTCAACAAATGACCAAATATAATCCGCAAAAGACCCGAATTCCTCCACAACCTTCAGATATGCTTTAGCATTAGTCACAACTGCATTTATTTTCAGCTTATTTCTAACAATTCCTTCATTATGTAAAAGCTCTTCCATCTTATGTTCATCATAGGCAGTAATTTTTTCGGCATCAAAATTATCAAAAGCCTTTTGATAATTCTCCCGTTTCTTCAAAATCGTGTACCAGCTTAACCCTGCTTGTGCTCCTTCCAAGTTTAAAAACTCAAACAGCAAACGATCATCATATACTGGAACTCCCCATTCGTGATCATGATAGTCAATGTACAATGGATCTTGATTGACCCATCCACAGCGGCTTACATTTTCCATTTTCATGAAATGCACCTCTTTTCCCTTCCATTTTATCCTATCCATAAAGAACAAGGAAATGAAAAAACAAAACTCCTGTTATAAGGAGCTTTAGCTTTTATAAATCTATTTTTTTCATCTCTAAGATGACAATATGTGCAGGTTCTGTTGCAGAAATGTGAATATCTTCTTCTAGGATTTCTAATGCATCTCTTTGGTTTAATTCCATTGTATTAACCGTAGATTTACCTTCCACCTGGACCATATATGCTTGTCTGCCTTCACCGACTGGGAAACTAATATCATTCCCCTTATCAAGTTCCAGGGCATAGACATTAACATCTTGATTTATTTTAATTGGGGCATTTCCCGCTTTACTTGAAACCATATGAAGCCATTGATTTTTCCTGTCTTCCCAATTAAAACGGTAATCGCCATAGCTTGGTGTATAGCCGTTTTTATCAGGAATGATCCAGATTTGTAAAAATCTCAATGTTTGCTCGCCAAGGTTGTGTTCACTATGATACACACCGGTTCCAGCGCTCATATATTGAACATGACCGCGGGAAATCGTACTCTTATTTCCCATGCTATCACCATGAGTAAGTTCACCATCAACAACATATGAGATGATCTCCATGTTTTGATGAGGATGTAAATCAAATCCAGTACTATGAGCAACCATATCATCATTAAGTACACGTAACATTCCAAAATGGATATTTTTCGGATTATAGTACTCTGCAAAGGAAAAGTGAAAAATACTTCTTAACCATCCTAAATTACTTCTACCCATATTTTCATTATCTATTTTTCTAAGCATGTTCCATACACTCCTTTTTCCAACTCTCAATCGATTTTATCTCGAATTCAAGATAATAGTAATCCAATTATTTATTTTTGTCAAAGTGCCAAGAAGAAATGGTGAAGATTGTTAATATATAAATAATATTTTTTTAATAGAAGACAGGCTGCCGAAGCAGCCTTCCTTCTATTCATACACTTACCATGTTACCAATTTAAGGTATGAGAGTTGGCAGGTTGTTTTTCAATGCGGCAAATGTTTATTCAAAATAAATTCCAAAATAATGCTCAAATATACAGTTTCATTAGCATAGCCCATTATTGTCCCCTCCTTTATTATGTAAGCATAGGATATCAAGAACAAAAAATAATGAGGTGGAGTGTGATATGGGCTTATATATTAATAAAAAACAGCTGCCGGGTTTATATAAAAATCTTAATGAAATAAAAGAACCGAATCAAGCGTATTCAAAGCAGGATTTTCTTACTGAGTTAATGAAGCAACAGGATAAGACCAATACTGCCTTACAAAATTCCTTAAGCGAATTAAAATCCCGTTCACTTGTCCAAGAACAAAGCCAACTTCATCAATGGACCCAGGTCGATCGGCAGCTTCAAGAATTAAGAAAAAGCAATTTGGAACAAAAGGACTTTGAAACACAGATTGTTCACTTTTTACAAAGCTTGAATGAGAAGAATGGTGATTTCCAAAGGATTCTAGAGAACGAGGCTCTGCTGAAAGAAGATATCATCGAAAATGTTAACCGCCTTAGTGCCAGCATTCAAGAAATTTCTAACAGGCTGGAAAAACAAGGAGAAACAAATCAGATGCTTAGTCAGCGATTAAACGAACAGCTTGAATTGCAAAAGGATGCAACCGCTAAACAAGAGGATTTTCAAGAGGACGTTTTGCTGCGGCTGGACAACCAAGAAGCATTGACGGAAAAAATTGTCCGGCAGCTGAACCATATCCGGTCGATTATTTTTGAACGGACAAACTTTTTGGCATCTAAAATTGAGGATGGATATAAACTCACATCGTCCTATGTTTACAAACTGATGACCGGCTCCGATAAGCCGTTAACCTTTTTCATGTTAAATCAACAAAAAGAAGAAAAGCACAAAAATCTAGAATAGCTACCTAAAGCAAGCAGCTTCTCTTACATGAAGAAATAAAAAATGTCCATGCATTATCACATGGACATTTTTTATTAAATTTCCACTTTATTAAAAACCTCAGTCAGTACAGGTACAATTTGTTTCTTACGGGAAACAACGCCCTTTAATGTTGCCGAATTGTCAGATAGAGTTACATTGTAGGCTCTTTCCACAGCAGCAGCTTTTCCGCCAAGCGCTAGGGCAACGGAATCATTTGTTAAGATATCAGTAATCACAAATAAGAATAGATCTAAATTCTTATCAGCAATTTTTTTATTAATAGCAGCTTCTAATTCTGCTTTACGGACAAGCACATCAGATGGGTCCACTGTGTTCACTTGCGCAATTTCCACCTTGCTTGAACCCATTTCGAAGCCTTTGGCATCAAGTGTCAATAACTCCTCGATCGTTTTGGTGCTAACATCAGCACCAGCCTTCAGCATCTCTAAGCCGTAAACATTGGCATCTACGCCGGCGATTTCTGCTAATTCATGTGCAGCAATTACATCTTCATGAGTGCAGGTTGGAGATTTGAAAAGCAATGAATCAGAAATAATCGCAGAAAGCATTAGTCCAGCGATCTCCTTGCTGATGGTCTTGCCATTTTCCTTGTACATTTTATTTAAGATCGTCGCTGTACATCCAACAGGCTCACAGCGGTAATATAGAGGATCACTTGTTTCAAAGTTAGCTATACGGTGATGATCAATTACCTCAAGAATACGGACATTGGTAATATCATCGGCACTCTGCTGGCGCTCATTATGGTCAACTAAGATAACGGACTGTGCTTCTTCCGAAACCTTTTCAACTAAACGTGGTGCCTCAGCCTTAAAGGTATCAAGTGCATATTGTGTCTCACCATTGATTGCACCAAGGCGAACAGGCTCTACATTCAATCCTAATTGTTTCTTCAAGTCAGCGTAAGCAATCGCTGAACAAATGGAATCTGTGTCAGGATTTTTATGTCCAAAAATAAAAACTTTTTCCATTGTTACTACTCCCAATCCTTTTAAAGTATAAAGGTCATAAATTTTTGAAAAAATGACCCTAATGGAAATTATATATGATTACGCTAAAGGATTCAAAAAAAAATAAGTGATTTTTTCAAATCACCTTTATATTATATTCTAAAAATGGAAAGTTGTGATTTATTTTACGACTCATTTCTCAATGGTTTAATAAAGCCGAAACACCACAATTTCCATCACCTCACTTTTAATTATGTTTCTTCATTTAAAATCATTCATCTTACTTTACTCCTTCCTCAGCAAAGAAATATGACCATTTTTGACTATTTTCTAGTCCATTTACAAATAATAAGAATGATATTCCTAATGAATATCGTCGTTTCAAAAATCCTTTATAGAGGTGATTTGATGAGCTACAGAGAGCGTTTAGATGAAAAGTCAGAGCTATTTCACCACACTTGGACGAGACCGAAACGTCAGAAGTCTCAAGTAAATGGCCAAACGCAATTGACGCAAAACACAATCATCTTAAGGAGTAATGCCAAAGCTCACCGTTGGTAAGGGATTGGCAAAGAAACGAATGCTGGAGGAAGCTTAACGCATACTTCCGGATCGAAGAGAAACCTTTCCTAAAAAATAGGGAAGGTTTTCTTCATAATTTTATTGATTTTCATTTGCCTGGGGTTTACCATAAAATCTAGTAAATTAGACAACAATAAGGAATGGTGATTATGTTCACAATTAGAGATGCAGAAATGAAGGATTTAACCGTAATCGTGGACATTTACAATTCTACAATTGCTGGCAGAATGGTCACAGCAGATCTCGAACCAATCCATGTCGAAAGCCGAATTCAATGGTTTCACGAGCACTCCCCTTCATTCAGACCGTTATGGGTGGTTGAAGATAAAGGTGTTATTTGCGGCTGGCTTAGCTTTCAATCATTTTATGGCCGCTCAGCCTATAACGGTACGGCTGAAATCAGCATTTACCTGCATCAAGACTACCGTGGAAAAAAACTTGGTAAATATTTAATTGAAAAAGCAATAAGTATCTGCCCTGAACTAAAAATCAAAACATTACTTGGGTTTATTTTTGCTCATAATGAGCCGAGTATAAAGCTATTTTCACAATTCGGATTTGAAAAATGGGCCCATCTGCCTAATGTAGCAGAATTAGATGGGATCGAGCGCGATCTTGTGATTGTAGGAAAAAGAGTCTCTTAACTTCTTCTATTTCGAGAATAATTAGATTCCAAAACCATTCAATTTCTTGTACTATATAGTAGGACAAATGTTTTATAAAATTACAAGTATTGATTAGGAGTATTTCATGCAGAAAAAAAAGCTTATCCTCCTTTACATTCTTATAAGTATTATTTGGATATTTGGGTCTAATTATTTCATTTACAATTTTTTCTCAGATTCCTTTAATGTAGTAGCAGCAAGGATAAAGGAAGTAATATATGTCATTATTACAGGCGGATTTTTTTACTTTTTTGTCAGCAAAACTGAAGAGTTGCATACGTCAAAAGAAGATCAGCAGCGCCTTTCTACCTTAATTAACTCGATGGTGGACTTTGTTAACTTTAAGGATGGAGAAGGCAGATGGATTGAAGCTAATAATTTTGGCCTGAAATTATTTCAACTAGAAAACGTCGACTATCGCGGAAAAAAAGACTCTGAGCTTGCTGAATATACGGACTTTTATGCAGAGGCATTAAGGTTTTGCGAAATTTCAGACGAACAAACGTGGAAAAATGGGGAAATTACCCGTGTAGAAGAATCCCTGCCCACTCCAGATGGCACTATCAAGATTTTTGATACAATTAAAGTGCCGCTTTTTAACCCTGATGGCACGAGAAAAGGTTTAGTTGTTATGGGGCGCGATATTACGGAAAGAAAAGAAATGTTAAAGGAATTACAGGAACGAGAAGAACGCCTTAGACGAACAGAAAAGCTGTCGGTAGTCGGGGAGTTATCTGCAAGCGTTGCCCATGAAATCCGCAACCCCTTGACTTCATTAAAGGGCTTTGTTCAGCTCTTGCAGGTAGAGGATGCAAAACATCAATAGTATTATCAGATAATGTTAGATGAATTAAACCGCATCAATCATATTGTTGGGGAGCTTTTGCTATTAGCCAAGCCGCAACATGTTAAATTTTCAATAACCTGGGTTCAAAAACTGCTGCAGGATGTAATCTCCTTACTCGGAACGGAAGCAAGTTTATATAATGTACAAATAAAATCTGCTTTTCCCAAAGAGGAGCTTTTCATTGAATGTGAGCCAAACCAGCTGAAGCAATTATTTATTAATATTATAAAAAATGCGATTGAAGCCTCCATCAATGGCGGTAAAGTTACCATTAGTCTAAAAAAAGAACAAGAAAACCGGATTTTAATCATGATTAAAGACAATGGCTGCGGCATTTCTCAAGAAAGATTGCAGAGGATTGGGGAGCCTTTTTATTCTTCCAAAGAAAAAGGGACCGGATTAGGTCTAACCGTCAGCTTTAAAATCGTACAATCACATGGGGGTACCATTCGATTCGAAAGTGAAAAGAATGTGGGAACAACCGTTTTTATTGAATTACCGATGGAGCAGCAACAGATGGCAGGTTCTCACCCGCAATAACAATTAAAACTGCCTAAACTTAACTGTTTGGGCAGTTTTTTTATTCTATGATGCAGCTTCCTTTGACTGTTTTCGGCGATTTCGAAAAAACGCAATGACTAAAAGCAGGCAAGGCACAATAATTTGCAATGGCCAATGCAGATAAATTGGAACAATATCTAGACCCTCTCGAATATGTTCTGTATAGTTGGAAGCAATCATTAATGCAGTTAATAAAATTAGGATTCCAATTGGTAAACTTATTGTTCGGTAATCCTTAAATTGAAACAGGCTCGCTGTTCCCGCAACAGCTGCATAATAGAAAATCGCTACTTTAATAAAACCCGCAATCATTAGATAGATCATGAACAAAACATCAAGCCGCTCAATAAAATTAAAAAGCTGAATCCTACTAATCGTTGAAAGCAGCGGGTATGGTGAGCGCATAAATAAATCAATTCCTAATGTCGTAATATTAATGATTGTAGCAATCGTAAAATTAATTCCACTTAGAATCATCCCAGAGATACAAACTAGTTTTGCTTTCTTCGCTTGGTTTAAATAAGGAAGCAGCATGGTAAAAACAACCATCTCACCAAAAGGGAAAGTCAGCGTGCCTTTAAAGGTAGTTTTTAAAATCTGAATCCAGTCACTCTCCAGCACAGGTTTTAGGTTTTCCAAATGTATCAACCCGGAAAAAATGATGAGAAAAAATCCACCGATCGCCATTAAATAAACAACCACAAAAAACAGTTCTCCCACCCTGGCAATCACTTCAAAGCCTTTTTGAATGGCATAAGCATTCGTAATTATCATTAAAGACATCAGGAAAAACAGCGGTGTATGTGTGTAAATTGTTGATGTCAATAGCTCGCCGAAGTCCCTTAGCACCCTTGCAGCAAGGTAAGCAAAATATAAAATATAAAAATACGCCATGATCCTTCCCGGCCATTTACCAATTATTTTTTCTAAATAACTTGTCAGGGGAAGGTCAGGAAAATATAAAAAAAGACGGTAATAAACAAAGAAAAGCCCTACACCCATTGCCATGCCAAGTAAAACCGCAACCCAGGCATCTTGTTTCAAATTAAGCGGAAAACCCACTAGTATTGCGCTGCCCATTTCGAATAAAACGACTAAAACAAACAGCTGTTTAGCACTTATCTTTGCTTTTTCCACAGGACCTTCCCCCTTTCTATTATTTTTTCAAATCCGACCAAAACGGTTTACCCCTTAAACCTGACTCTCGGTAATAGCTTTTAACATTTATTTGATAATCCATATTGGCAAACTGATTCCCCCAATCATGTTTGATTTCTCCCCAAATCTTAGGGTGATTTCGATGAATATTTTCCCCGAAGCCGAAGATGTCTGCTTTATATTCTTGAACCTGTTTTATAGCTGACTCCACTTCACTTTTAATTTGGGCAGATACTCTATTTTCGAGCACTTCAATCTTCTTTGGATCTTCGTTATCAAAATCCGTATTAATTTCACTCAACTTAAACGCAGTTTCAATATTGATGTTGGCAAATGGCTTGCCGTTTTTAATAGAAACAGCAACTTTCGTATTAGATAAAAACGGAGTTGTACTTACTGCATCTTTAATCCCATTCCAATTAAAATCGATGTCCGTCCCTTGCATTTTATTCATCAGCCAAACAGCACCACGAGCATTATTGTAATCAAGCCAGCCCGCTAATTTCCCTTTCCTAATCACAGCAAGCCCATCAGCCGTAATCATAGCCGGAGGTTTTGTCGTATTAATGTTTTGTGGGGATGTTCCTTTCTCTGTACTGCCTTCCATGATAAAGCCGCTAATTACTGGTTCTTTCCCAGAGCTGGTAATCCCCTGCAAAAGATCGTCTATCGTGACTTTTATATTTTCACCGAGCATCGCCTCTGTTGCTTCAAGCGTCTTGATAAATCTATTCATCGGGAGCTTATCTAGATTTGTAATTACAGATATTAAATCTTCCGCCTTTCTATCTTTAGCAATAATAACCACCGTTGTCGTGCGAAATTCAGGATCTCTGTCAAGAGCATCTAATACACCAAGAATCCCCTCTCTGGCCAAGTCTTCACCGATGACAACAATACTAGTATGGGAATAGTACAGCTCCCGCGGAATCTTTTTTGTTGCTCTTCTGCTTGCTTCTGTTAAATTATTTCCCGAACTCTTGTAGACAACAACAGGTGGCCCCTGCCCCCCGCTGCCGCCATTTTGACTTGATGCTACATTTGCAGGTACAACTACCTGAAATGTTACATCATATTTTTCATTCCCCGTCCCTTTATCGATTCCAAGTGCCATGACAAAAGCTAAATCCGTCAGTTCTCGCTGGTTCCAGCAGCCTCCAAGAAGAGGTATAACGATGATCAACAACATAAATATTCGAATAAATGAATTCATCGTCTAATTACCTTTCGTATCATCTGATTCATGTGAATTTCCATGTTTTGGCGGAGCAGGCTTTTGATTCTCCCCAGTTCTAACGATATTTCCTCTTGCAATATGTCTAGGGCGGTATTTAAGAGCCCAAATGGGATAACGAATAAATACATCCTGCTGATTTTCCCCGCTAAACGGGGCTACTGGTGACATATATGGAACCCCAAAGGAACGCAATGAACACAAATGGATCGCCATGACTATTAATCCAAGCATAATACCAAAAAATCCAACAAGTGCCGCCAGAGCCATCAGTGCAAAACGCAGCAGTCTTGCTGAAATCGCCATCGCAAATACAGGTGTAGAAAAATTGGCGATAGCTGTTATTGATACGACAATGACCATAACCGGTGAAACGATACTTGCTTGAACGGCTGCCTGACCTATGACAAGCGCTCCAACAATCGACACAGCCTGTCCGACGGCTCTTGGCAGGCGTAATCCAGCCTCTCTTAGAATTTCAAAGGTGACTTCCATAATTAATGCCTCTACAAAGGCCGGGAAAGGGACATTTTCCCGCTGTGCCGCAATCGCAATTGCCAGCGTGGTCGGGATCATTTCTTGATGAAAGGTAGTAGCCGCAATATATAATGATGGTCCAATCAATGCGATAAAAAAAGCTAAAATTCTTAACATCCGAACGCTTGTCGAAAGATCAAAGCGAGAATAATAATCATCGGGTGCTTGGAAAAATTGTACAAACACAGCCGGAACAGTTAGCACAAAGGGGCTTCCGTCGGCAACAATCGCGATTCTGCCTTCGAGCAGCTGCGAAGAAACAACGTCCGGTCTTTCCGTATGGTAAGTTGTCGGAAAGGACGTAAACGTCTGCTCTTCAATCAATTGTTCTACATAACCGGAGTCAAGAATCGCATCAATATCTATCCGATTTAATCTTTGTTTTACCTCATTCACAATTTCTTCATCGGCAATACCTTTTACATACATGATAGCAATATCGGTTTGTGTCACCCTGCCAATTTTCATTGATTCAATCCAAAGATTCGGACTCTTAATTCTCCTGCGAATCAATGCAGTATTCGTTCTTAGCGTCTCAGTAAAGGCATCCTTGGGCCCGCGAATGGATAATTGCTGTGTGGGTTCAGCAATCGAACGTGTCTCCCCGCCTCTCGTTTCCCCGCTAATCGCTTTATTACAGCCATTCAATAAAATGATGGAACAGCCTGATAATAATTTATCGAACAATTCATTCCAATTAGTAATTGTACTAACCGACCCTAGAGCAACAGTTTGGTCCAATACAAATTGAAAAAGATCAAACTCTTCAATTGGAACCTTTTTATCCATGAGCGTTTCCAAAATAAACTCATTAATGCCTTTACCATCAACCAGACCATCGATAAAAAGCAGAGCCCCTTGGTATGGACCAATCTTTAATTCTCTTATCCCTAGATCCGCACTATTACCTAATTCACCTTTAATACGTGAGATATTTTCTTGATAATCTTTATGAATTAATAATTCCCCCGGAATAGAGTGATCGAGCTTTTGACGAAAATTATCATTTTTCCTTTGCACTTGTTTCTTTTTTAACATTTTGGTTAAAATCGACACAAATACCGCCCCACTTTTAAACCTACTTTTGTTCTGGTTATGTTATCCAAAAAGGCTTATTTTATCCAAGGTATAAAATTTTTGAAATGAATAATTCGGGGCTCCAATGAGAAACTAGGATATATTTCCAAATGAGGTGAATCGATTGAAAACCATTGTCGTCATGTTCCTATTGTCATTATCAATGATCATTCTTGTGACCCTATTAGATTTCGCGATGGGCTTCGGTCGAACTGAAATAATTAGCAAACAAATAAAACCTTTCCGGGTATCAGAAAAAACTGATATCACCATAATGGTCCTTTTTGCCCTTTATTTTGTTATAAAGGTAATTGTAGGATTTGTGAAACAGATTCAACAGAACAATGGACAATAAAAGAACCCGCCATTAAGGCGAGTCTATATCATTCGTTATATTTGATTGAAGGTCCTTTTGACGCTTTCTTTTAAGTCCTGTAAACCACACTGCCGCTTTTTGATACCATCTTCCATGCTTTCTTTGTCTTTTCCCGTAAACATAACGATTCCAAAAATAATAGATTAATTCTTCCAAAACAGCAATAAGGACGATAACTAGAATGAAAAGGGTCATCCAATACCACATAATAAGAGCTCCTTTTTTTACTAAGTTAGTTCATCCTATTCCACTGTCCTTAATAGAATTACTAATTTCCAGCTAATTGGGTTTTTTATAATTCATAGCCCTGACACTGTCACGATAGCCTTTTGTTGTTGGGTCTTGGACAAGACCGAGCATCGACAGCAAGACAAAGACAGCATTCGCAAACATTAGTATCCAATCCTTAATGGCATCCGTAAGCTGAAAATCAGTTACTCCTAATGAATTCAGTCCAGCCAATATTATTTGTGTGACGATTAATAGCTGTGAAATAAAAGCAATCACCCAATTGCGATTTTGAAACCGAACCTTCCAGTTAATCATTCCCCCACCTCGCTTTAATAGAATTTCTTTCTATTATTATATGCGGGTGACGGCGAATGGTTGTCCATTTTAAAAAAACAGGCTGTCCAAAACGGTGTCAGGCACCATGTGAATTTTTCACATGGTGCCTGACACCTTAACCGGGTTTATACCTCTCTTCTCAATGCTTTTAACACATCAACTTTTACAGCCCGTTGTGCTGGCCGGTATCCCGATATAATTGTCACAACGTAGCAAATCACGATACAAATGATTGGCAGGATGAGCGGAATATCACTAAAGGTCAAACCTGCCGGCATTTCCTCCCCAAATGCCTGTTTAATGATGAGTGGTATTGAAAAATTCACAGCATAACTAATTCCGTAGGAAACGATAGTCCCAATTACAGCTCCAATCAGGCCGATATAGCTGCTTTCCAGCAGGAAAATACGCTTGATTGTTTTCGGATTTGCACCGATCGCCTTCATGATCCCGATTTCCGGTGCCCGCTCCGTTACTGCCATTGTCATCGTATTGTAAATTCCAATGGACGCAATTAATATTGCAATTGTCCCAATGAAGATGAGACCCGCTTTGGCGATTGTAAAGACCATATTGATTTCCTTTAACTCATTTACAACAGAGTAAGTTGCATAATTTTTATCTTTTAATTGGTCAACAATTCCTTGAACAGCTTCCATGTTTTTTGCATAAATTTTCACTTCATCATAAATACGTTCGTTTGTTTCAGGATTTTGCTGCTGCGGTTCATCCGGACCAAGAATGGCTCCATTTGGTGTCCCGGTAAAACTCTCAATCTCCTTTAATACTTGATCGGAAATGAAGACGCTCCTATCCTGCATCCATTCTCTTGTTGGCTTTTTGCCAATCCCTACAACGGTTAACTGCAGTTTTTTCTCTACATGCTTACCGTTTTTTAATTGTTTAACTGTTAAATCTAGCTTTTTGTCAATTAAATTTTCAGGATAACGGTATTTTTTCTTCACATGACCTTTGTTATCATACAAATCTTCTACTTCGTCCGTTGTTCCCAGATTTAATGGAAAATCATAACCAACGACCACTTCATTTTCAGTCTTTGGCAAACGTCCTTCCGACAATTCAAATCCTGCTTTTACTTCAGAAGGAAAATGGCTCACATACGTTTCTGCCCCTTCTTGATAATTTCCTATTTTATATGTACTCTCCTGCTGCAGCATGATCTTTCTTGTTACAGCTTTTACCTTCCCGACCTTTTCAAGAACTTGAATATCCTTAATGTTTATCGGACGAAACCCTCCGTCTTTAACCTCTTTTCCATGGACATCAATTTGAGTCACAATTCGTTGTTCCAACATTTCTTTTACTACTGATTTTTGCAGCCCGAATCCTACTGAGGCTAATACGATAAGAAAAGCGCATCCCATGGCTGTTGCCAGGATAGTCATAAATACCCGAGTTTTATTTTTCTTCATATTTTGCCGGACGAAGCGAAATTGGTCTCTTAGTTTCATACCAATACCCCCTCCTCGACAATTTTTCCATCACTTAATTCAATCGTCCGATGGCCGATTTCGGCTACCTTGTCATCATGGGTGATGATGAGAAAGGTAATTCCTAGATCACGGTTCAATTCCTTAATGAATTGAAGTAAATCCTCTTCTGTTTCACTATCAAGACTTCCGGTCGGTTCATCGGCAAGAATAATGGGAGGATTCACGATTAACGCCCGGGCGATACTCACCCGCTGCTGCTGCCCGCCTGATAATTCACTAGGGTAGTGATCCTGATATTCTAGTAATCCAACCCTTTCTAGCATTTCCTCCGTCTGCTGTTTTCGCTCTCGGTCACTTACCCCTTTTAAAATTAACGGCAGCTCCACATTTTGAAATGCAGTCATGCTTGGAATCAGTTGAAAGCTTTGAAAGATAAAGCCAAGATGATGTATCCGGAAATCCGCTAACTTTGCTTCATTCAGCTCAGATACCTTTGTGCCATTTATCCAAATTTCACCATCTTTTGGACGAATAAATCCGCTGACCAAATTAAGCAAGGTTGATTTTCCTGACCCGCTCCTGCCAACAATGGTCATAATTTCACCTTTTTCAACTTTAAACGAAATATTCTTTAATACCGGAATAATCGTCTGTCTACCCTTTTTACCTATGACAAACTCGTGACTTAAATTATTGATTGTAATCATTTTTTCCTCCTGATTTTTCCTACTTCACTTTAATAGACGTTTATCATCCATATTTCCCCTTCAGTTTTTTGAAAAAATTTCATCCACCTTATGATTGGTCTTTTTGGTTAAGAAAACTTATAATATAAAAAGCAAAAATCCCTATTAAGGTAAGGAGACACAATGGAAAAATTACGTCCACTTTGGGAATTCATTGTTCGTTTTTGGAAAAGGAAACATTTAACGCAAATTCTGTTATTAATCATTTTGGTTGTTGTACTTGTGACCATTCTATATTTTGCCTGGCTGGCATCACGGGCTAATGTCCAGTCATTAAAAGAAGGCCTAAGCCAGCCGACCGTTATTTATGACAAGGACGGCGACATGGCAACAAATGTGGCAACGAACCGAACAAAAGGTGTAAAGATTGAGGAGCTTCCAAAATTTGTTCCAAATGCCGTTGTTGCTATCGAGGATGAGCGCTTTTATGAGCATGGAGGCTTTGATATTAAGGGCATTGCCCGTGCCTTTTTTGGCAACCTGCTCTCAGGGAGAATAACAGGAGGCGGCAGCACTCTCACACAGCAGCTGACAAAAAATGCCCTGTTATCGCCTGAACGAACATATAAGCGTAAGGCTGAGGAATTATTTTTAGCTGTCAAAATCGAAAAGGTTTATAAAAAGAACGAAATACTGCAAATGTATTTGAATCAAGTGTATTTCGGCGGCGGTGCATGGGGGATCGCCAACGCCTCAAAAAAATATTTTGATAAAGATATTAAGGATGTCACAATCAGCGAAGCAGCGATGCTTGCCGGTCTTTTGCACTCGCCAAATTATCTTAACCCTTATAATAATTACGATTTGTCAATGAAACGCAGGAACGTTGTGCTTGGCAAAATGAAAGAGCTTGGTATGATCACAGATGCTGAGTATAAGGAAGCGAAACAGGAAAAAATTCAATTGAAAGATGGCGGCGGCAGCTTTATTGAACGGAAATTTCCTTATTATGTTGATGCTGTTTTAAATGAGGCAATATACAAATACGGTTTGACACAGGAAGAAATATTAACACGGGGATATCGTATTTATACTGAATTGGACCAAAACCTGCAAACGGGGCTTGAAAAAGTTTATGCAAAAGATTATTTGTTCCCGCGTGGAATGGGAGGGCAAATCGTTCAGAGTGGTGCTGTTTTAATGGATCCTGCATCAGGCGGTGCCCGGGCGCTGGTAGGCGGAAGAGGTGAGCACACATTCCGCGGCTTTAACCGAGCCACACAATTACGCGCCCAGCCAGGTTCATCCATTAAACCGCTTGTTGTTTATACACCAGCATTGGAAAACGGCTATAAATACTCATCTGAGCTTGAGGATAAGCCAATGACAATCGACAAGTATAAACCAGAAAATTTCTCAAGAACCTATCAAGGGAAGGTTCCAATGTATAAAGCATTAGAAGAATCCTTGAATATTCCTGCCGTTTGGCTGCTTAACAAGGTTGGCTTAGATAAGGGGCTCGGCAAGTTAGATAAATTCGGAATTCCTGTTGAAAAAGCGGACAAGAACCTCGCAATTGCTCTTGGCGGCATGAGTAAAGGTGTATCGCCCATGCAAATGGCCAATGCCTTTTCAGTTTTCCCGAATGGCGGAAAACGTCAGGAAAGCCATTTGATTACAAAAATTGTTGGCCCAACGGGGAATATAATTGCAGAACGGGAGCCAGTTACAACAAAAGTAACCTCGAAAAAGGTGACAGATGAAATGACCTCAATGCTGCTCAATGTCGTCGAAAGCGGAACAGGACGCCGTGCCCAGATCCCTGGTGTTCAGCTCGCAGGAAAAACAGGTTCAACCCAGCTCCCGTTTAGCGGCGTATCAGGAACAAAGGATCAATGGATGGTTGGCTATACGCCAAATTTGGTCGGGGCAATCTGGATTGGTTTTGACCAAACAGACCGAGAGCATTACCTGCAAAGCGCAAGCTCATCCAATGTTGTTCCGATTTTCAAAGAAATCATGAGTACGTCTGCGGCCAATCTGCCAAAAGAAAGTTTTGATGTTGTCTCAATTAATGACCAGCTTGCCGGTAAATCGAAGGCAGGTTCCTTCGAGGATCAAGCAAAGCAAATCAGCAAGGAATTAAATGAAAACGCCAAAAAGTTTGGAAACACCATTAAAGAGCAGGCACCTAAGTGGAAAGAGGGCTTGGACAAGGTAATCTATACAATTGGTGAAACCATTGATTCCATCTTTGAAAATGTAAAGGAAATAAGACAATAGCACGCCGGTTTACGGCGTGCTGTTTATTTTTAATGAATGAATGAAGTTTTCGGCGAGCTTATTTAATAGTTCTTTTTGTTCATTATTAAAAGTGCAAATAAAGCACGTTGCAGGTCCCGAGGATTTGCACAAATCCACGTCAGATTCTACTTTTTCCTTCGTTAATTCCAATTCTGGAAACATTCTTTGAAGCTCGTATAAGATCCCCTTCGATCCGACCGGCCAGGCAAGAACCCCATTTAATTTGCTTACCTCAAGGAAAACCGACAAAGGGACAACTTCGTTCCCCCGTTGGATCACTTCATCACCTACTAAAGGCTGTCCAATAACAGCCAAGTTTACACTATTAAAATTTTGAATCTCCGATTTTTTATCAGCTGTTTTTTTACCAATCACTATTACTCCAAAAGCCGATTGCATTAATTGAAAATTGCTTTCCGTACTGCCTGTAATAGAAACATCGAATAGACCAAGTTCAAACAATCCTTTTTGAACACCCTTTACCAGCTCTTCCCACGGTTCATTGCCGCAAAAATTATGAAGAACAACCGAAACAGGAGCCCCTCCTGCCGCAATACATTCCATTGCGGCCACCCGAAACGAATAATAGGCAACTGTTTCGTATGGAACATGGACATGGTCATGCTCCTTCATCCCAATGGCACCACTATTATCACTGGAAATAATCAGGAAGCTTCCCCCTTCAAAAGGAAGTGTCAGGACATTCCTCATCGTTTTACCGTCCCTTTAGAAAATCCATGTGAAACAAATGAAACGAGACGAGGAATCGCAATCATGGCAATAATGGTATTCAATATCGAGCCGATCACCAATGAAGGAACCATCGCTGTATAAAATGCTTTACTGATTAAAAAGATAAATGGAATCGGAGCCGCAAAGGAATTTCCAAGCACGAAAATTCCACCGGCCATTACCTTTTGTTTTTTATAGACAACGCCAAATAACCAAACAAGAACAGCCATTTCCCCTGCAATCAAAAAGTGCATCGGACCTAATGGGAACCCTCCCAACAACGCTGATATTAAATGTCCTAATGCTCCTACTAACGCTCCAGCGCCACCGCCTAACACTGCAGCTGCTAAAAGTGCTGGAAAAGCATCCAGGGCAACACTCGCTACTACCGCAGGAACCTTAATAGATGCTCCCACGACGGATAAGGCGGTAAACATGGCACACATGCTGATAAATTTTCCGCTAAGCTTACTTTTCATCTTTCCGCTTCCCATCGCGAAACACCTTCGCACTGCGGACATACTCAACATCCTTTACATTTAAACGGCAATTGATTACCCTAGCCAATGCAAAGAAATAGTCTGAAAGCCTGTTTAAATATTGTAAAGTAAGTACAGGGGTTTTTGAGTCTGCTTTTAAAAGTGATACTACTAATCTTTCTGCCCTTCTTGTAACCGTTCTGGCAATATGGATGGAAGCAGCCGGTTTAGTTCCGCCAGGTAAGATAAACCTTTCTAATTCCGGTGCCTCTTTAATATATTCATCAATTTTCGCTTCTAAAAAATCAATCGATTCTTGCTGAAGTTTTACAGGGCGCTTTTCAGTCACATTTGCCAGATCACCGCCGCAGTCAAATAACTCATGCTGAATTTTTTCTAGATCATCAAGTACATCTTTGAAAACTTCATGGTCAAGTTCGGTTACCGCTTGTCCAACAAAGCAGTTCACTTCGTCAACTGTACCATATGCCTCAACACGGATATCATCTTTATCAACCCTGCCGCCAATGATACTTGTTTGTCCTTTATCACCTGTTCTTGTGTAAATTCGCATTAACAATCTCCCCCTGATTTAATTGTTTGATTGATGCCATACCAAATAAAATCTACTTTTTCTGCTTTGGCTGCTAGATCTTGATAGGCCCAGCCAGTTACATCCCGCCAAAGGCGGTTTTCTTTTTCCATTGGAACAATTCCTTTTGTGATATCTGTTCCGATTACCACGACTAAGCGATTGGGATCGGCTTTCTCCCAGCGGTGCCAACCATTTAGACAGCAATTCCAGATCTCCCGGCATTGGTTAGCATCATCATGTTGTTTAGTTAATTCTCTAATCCAAATCTCAATTCCTTCTAAAACCAGTAAATTAGTAGTTATGGCCAATTCAGCCGGGAGTAAGCCATTTTCATATGCTGAAACCCAAACTGCATCTTTATATACTTTCTTTACCCAAGCTCTTTTGCCGTTAAAGGCACCTCCTGTAACAAAATGCATCGTTCACCTCTCCTCAACCCTTCACGTGAAAAAGTTAGTTCAACCCCTGCATCATGCGGTATATTCCAGTCCCAAAAATCCTTTACTTCCTGAGCATATGCAGTTAACAAATAACGAATCACCCCACCGTGTGTAATAACAGCACAGCGATGAATATTTTTTGAAAAAATTGCAGTTGTCAGAGTTTTCCACCCGGCATCAACTCGGCTTGTGAATTCCTGAAAAGACTCTCCGTTTGGCGGATTGTAACGAAAAGGTTCTGACAGCCAGTGACGATAAAGTTTATGATCCTTTAAGTCTTCATATGTTTTTCCTTCCCATTCCCCGAAACTCATTTCCCTAAATTCTTGCAGGTAAACCGGAGATGTATTCGGAAACATAAATTGGGCAGTCTCAGCACATCTTGCTAAATCACTGGAAAAATAAGCACCATAATCCTTTTTCGGTGACAATGACTTCGCTTCGGGACATAATGGTGAATCACTCCAACCTAAATACGCCCTTCGCTTGTTTGCTTCAGTTACTCCATGACGAAATAATGCAATAACCACACAGTCATCCATAGAATCAGCTCCGTTCCTTCCACGGCTGCACCAAGTACATCACCCGTAATCCCTCCAAACCACTTTATCACCTTCCGGCGGGCGTAAAACAAACAGACCACAGCTGCAGCTAGTAAAATCCCGGTAATCGGTAAAAGAAAAACACTTACCAATAAATAGATTGGATATATCCATAATGCTTCCAACTTAGCGGCATTTTGAAATAGAAAGCCAAGACCCTCCCGCTTTGCTGATTGAACCGAAAGAAGCAGGACGCCCATGACCGCTTTGCTGAAAAAAGGAATTGCTGCTATCAAAATAAATGACATCAGGTGAGCATTTTCAGTAATTTCATAGATAAATAAAAACCGAGAACTTAATAGCAGGATAATCGACATGACCCCAAATGCACCTGTTCTAGGATCCTTCATAATCTCCAGTCGTTTTTCTTGATCGCGATAGGAAAAGTAAGCATCGCTTGCATCCATCCAGCCATCAAGGTGGATACCGCCTGTAAGAACAATGGTCATTAACCATAGTATGAAAGCAGCAGCCAAATGGGAAAACGGTGTGTATTCAAGCAATAGATATAATAAAAAGGAATAGATAAGTCCTTGAAATAACCCCTGTAATGGGAATGCTTGAATCGTCCTTTTAAGATGCACTTGATCCATTGGAAATTGTTTTGTAATAGGAACAGCAGAAAAAAATTGCAGCCCAATCAAAAACCCTCTAAAGAATTTCATTTTTTAATGCCCCAGTTATCGATAATTTCTTTTATTACGTCCCATCTAAGCAGGCTTTTCATTTGCGAGGCAACCTCATCCAATTTTGTATTCCGGTCCTCTTTATGGCCGGCCGTCTGAGAAGAAATTCGGCTTGAGGATAGTGAGTCCTCAACGTCAATCATATGATTTTCTACATATGGCAGCACCCCAAGTACCGGGATGCCTGTTTTTGCTTCAAGCCATTTGATTCCATCCTGAAATAGACCAACGTCTCCGTGAAACTTATTAATGATTACACCAACAACCCGCTCACGTTCTTTTGGCTCCAGCAGTTCAAGTGTACCTACAATACTGGCAAATGCCCCGCCGCGGTCTATATCGGTTATTAGAATTACAGGGACATCCGCAAGCTCCGCCACCTTCATATTGACTATCTCGCGGTTTTTTAAATTGATTTCTACCGGACTGCCCGCACCTTCTATCACAACTGTCTCAAATTCATTTTCGAGCCGGGCAAGGGATGTTTCGATAACGGCTATGGCCTTCTCATAAAAGCTCTCCCTATAAGCTTTTCCGCTAATAATGTCAATTTGCTCGCCTAAGAAGACAACTTCGGATTCTTGGTTGGGACGGGGCTTTAATAAAATCGGGTTCATCCACTCAGTCGGTTTAATTCTGGCAGCTTCCGCCTGAATTGCCTGAGCAATGCAAATCTCCTTGCCATCCGGGGTGAAAGTTGAATTATTGGACATATTCTGCGACTTAAATGGGGCAACTTTGATCCCTTCATTTGCAAGGATTCGGCATAACACCGTCACAATAAAACTTTTTCCTACATCAGATGCCGTCCCTTGAATCATGATTCCCTTCATCGCTGCACCCCTTTCATTAAAACCGGAACTCCGGCTTCTACTAAAAATGCCTGATCGGCTTCCTTTACTAGTTCTTGATGAATTCTCCCTAGCAATTTGCCATATGTAAAAACAAGCTCATTGCCGGCCAACGGTTCGTTTAAAACCTCATTGCTAACCACAATGAGTGCCTTTGCTTGGTTTTTAAGCTTTAAGATCCCTGATACTACACTTTCTTGTACATTAGTTAAAAAAAGATTGTCCCAGACATGCCCTCTGCTAAATAATTCGTTATTTAACAGAGTCGTAACACAATCCAATAAAACAATATCCTCCGAATTGAATGATGAAACAAGCTCACCAATATGAACAGACCGTTCTACTGTTTTCCATTGGCATTCTCCTGTTTCCCTGTCGCGCTGATGTTTTTCAATCCGTTCTGTCATCTCGGGATCTGATGGAACACCAGTAGCAAGATAGTTAAGCTGTCCTCCTGTTTCTATTGCGATTTCCTCAGCATGCTTTTCAGCAAAGCTGCTCTTTCCGCTTCTTACACCGCCAGTGATAAAAATCAAGGAAGCATTATGTGACAGCACGCTCAAATACAGTACCTCCAATCCATAAAAAAACCAAGAATAAAAATACTGTTCTAGTTAAAATTGTATTAGCCTGAATGATATGATCTGCTTGAATCGGATGAATCGGGTCTCCCATTTTTGCCCGGTTTGACACGATTCCCTTGTAGTAATTGGTTCCCCCGAGCTGGATTCCTAAAATACTGGCAACAGCCGCTTCACCCCAGCCGCTGTTTGGACTAGGATGCTTTTTAGCATCACGAAACAAAACCATCCATGCCTTTTGATAATTCATCCTTTTGGGACGATTGCCAATAAGCATCAGCATGCCTGTTAACCGGCTTGGAATCCAATTCATCACATCATCCCATTTCGCAGACGCCCAGCCAAACTCCTTATATCGGTCACTAAAATTCCCTACCATGGAATCACATGTATTCACTGCCCGGTAAACCATTGCCAGCGGTGCACCGCCTATTAGAGCCCAAAATAATGGGGCTGTTACCCCGTCACTCGTATTTTCTGCCACCGTTTCAATCGCGCCCCGCGAAATTTCAGCTTCATCCAATTGATGGGTATCCCTTCCGACAATATAAGAAAGTTTCTTTCTAGCCTCGGGAAGGTCACCATTTTTTAACGGCTCATAAACCTCAATGGACGCCTCTTTTAAGCTTTTTTGCGCAATGGCAGCAGCAATAGTGGCACCTTCCACCGCTACTCCAACAAATGGGTGAATCTTGTAAGCAATGAAAACAAAAATAAATACTGCCGCAAATACTAGAAATACGACAAAAAGGAGCATGGCCACTCCCTTAAATTTTTTAAATCTTCCATTGTTTAAGCGATTCTCAGAATAGGATATCAGTGAACCAATCCATCGTACAGGATGCGGCCAATTAGGGGGATCACCGATTATCATATCAATAAAATAAGCAATCGTTATGGCGGCCAAATGATACATCATCACGATCGTTTCCTCTTTTGTGATTTTTGAACTGCATTCGTAGTACAATGGTACACTGCTTTACTTATTAGCTTCCCAAGAGGAGTAACCGTCCCGGCATAGTCCAATCCTTTTCCTGCTTGCGTTGCCGCAATTAATATACTATCAGTCGACGTCCCTGTAGCTATTGTCCCTGTTATCTCATCCCTGACTTCTAGATCATGCAATGCTTTAGTCTTGGCTTCCGTAGCGGTCATAATACTTTGAATGAATGCTTCTTCGGTCAGTTCCCCATTTACAAATATCCAAGTATTAATGGTGCCAGGCATCATCTCCACTCCGTGCATATCACTGTTGGAAGCATCCACAGCATTGCCAACTCCTGCGGTTACGACAACAAAGATAGAAAATCCACCGGCTTCAAATAACCTATATTCGACGTCCGCAAGCAGTACTGCTGTCATCATCCCAACCGTTTCTGATGGTTCAAATCCTTTGGATAGTAAAAACGAAGCCATTTCTTCACGATGGTCGCTGCAGTTATAATCTTTACATACATGACGATTTACAAATGTTTGATGCCAGCCGGTACCCGACCCGATCACACCAGAGGACATGGTCCTCAACGGGTTTGGCGATTTTAAACAGATGATCTCATCAGATTGCAGCAGTAACGATTCGTTAATCTGGATTAAATTTTCCAGCTTCTGCTTTTCAGGGAGCAGGACCATCTGGGGGGCCGCAACTTTTGGATGCGGATGCTTCTGGATTTTCGTTTGATACACATCGCGAATGGTTTCCTCGCGTATTACCTCATTTGGAACATGATTGATTTTAATCCTTCCTTTTTCAAGCAATAGCAAACGGTCGCAATATAGTCCGGCAAGGTTCAAATCATGAAAAATCGAAATGACTGTCAGCCCATTTTCTATCGTCCATTGTTTTAACAGGTCAAGCAGTTCCTTTTGATAGGATAAATCTAAATGGTTCGTTGGTTCATCCAGTAAGAGGATCTCCGGCTCCTGTGCTAATGACTGTGCGAGAAATACACGCTGCTTCTCGCCGCCAGACAATTCCTGGATATTTTTTTCTTGAAATTTAGATACGCCAATCTGCTTCATCACCCTTTGGACTACTGCTTCGTCCTCTTGACTCCATGTCTGAAACAAACCCTTTTGATGAGCATACCGGCCAAGCGCTACCGTTTCTTTGACCGTATAGGAAAACGACTGTGTAGAATGCTGGGATAATACGGCAATCTTTTGGGCCAGCTGTTTTGGACTGTACGTTTGCAGCCGCTTTCCTCCTATAAGAATTTCCCCTTGCCCGAACGGAAGAATGCCGCTAAGCATTTTTAACAGCGTTGTTTTCCCGCTGCCATTTGGACCAAGGATGCCGAACAGTTCCCCTTTATTAACACTGAATGAAATATCTTTTACCACGTCTTCTCCTGAATAACCGCCAGAGACATGTTGAACGCTTAGCATCCCTATCCACTTCTTTCCATTCTTTTTCTTTGCAATAAAATAACAGCAAATACTGGTGCGCCGATCAAGGCCGTAATAACGCCAATCGGCAATTCAGTCGGTGAAATAATCGTCCGTGATATTAAATCAGCAAGAATTAAAAATCCGCTGCCTATCAAAATCGATAATGGCAAAAGATGTTTATGATCTGGTCCCCAAACCATTCTTGCCAAATGCGGTATCACCAAACCAACAAAACCAATGGTGCCTGACACTGCCACTGCCGCCCCTGTTAAGATGGAACCGGCTGTAAGGATGACCAGTTTTCTTTTTTGGACGTTGACTCCTAAATGCTGGGCACGTTCTTCCCCAAATGACATAGCATTTAGTTCTTTGACATTTAATAGAAGAATGCCCGAGCCAATGATAAAAAACGGCAGGATAATCTTAATATATTCCCAGCCGCGCATCGAGACACTGCCAAGCAGCCAACCAATAATTTGCCGCAGTTCATCTCCTGTTAATGCAATCATAAGTGAAATCACCGCTCCTAAAAACGAGCTGAAAATTATCCCGGTTAAAATAATGGTTTCCACCCGCATAGAGCGTTCAATTTTCCGAGCAAAAGTGAGGACACTAAAAATTGTGATAAATGAAAAAAGAATACTTAATAATGGCAAAGTAAAATAGCCGACAAATGGAATAGACAGCTTGAAAAATAACGTGATAACCGCACCGACAGATGCCCCGGAGGAAACCCCCAATGTATATGGGTCGGCAAGCGGATTCCGCAGCAGTCCTTGGAAGGCTGCCCCTGCAATCGCAAGCGACGCACCAACAAGACCCGAAAGAATAACTCTTGGCAAACGGATATTAAGAACGATACTTTTAAACATCGGTTCCACATCGTTAATCGAAAAACCAAATAATTTGGCCCCAATAATTTTTATAATAATAGGAACTGGCACAGATACAGTACCAATGCCAATCCCTAATAAAATTGAAATAATTAAAAATATCCCGGCAATCGTATATGCAGCTATTTTATTATTTAAAAACTTCCGGATAGATGGCCTTAGCAAGATCCTCTACTCCTTCGATGATTCTAGGACCTGAACGAGTCACACGGTCTGAATCAACATCGATTACTTGCTTATTCTTCACAGCATTTACGTTTTCCCAGCCTTTTCTTGATAAAACCTGATCGACTGGATTTTTCACATAATAGCCATATGTAGTCAGGATCACATCTGGATTGCGTTTAATCATCGCTTCTTGATCAATCTTTGCCCAGCCGTTTAAATCACTGGTAATGTTTTCAGCGTTAATTATTGTTAACATTTCATTCATGAATGTGTTGTTCCCTGGTGAATAGATTTCTGGTGCAGGTGATACTTCTACTAATACTTTTTTCTTGTCTTTTATTGTTGCAGCCTTTTCTTTAATCCCAGCAAGCTTTTCCTTCATTTCGGAAACAAGCTCTTCTGCTTTTGTTGTTTCTCCAGCAGCTTTCCCAACCATCAGAATTGAATCATAAACTTGATCAAAATTTTGTGCGTCATTGACAGTTAGTACAGCAATTCCAGCATCCTGCAGCTGCTTCAATCCCGCTTCAGAGTTATGGGCAGAAGAAGCGTGTGCTAAAACCAAATTGGGCTTCAAAGCAATAATTTTTTCTAAATTAATTTCCATTCCGCCAATTTTCTCTTTCTTTGTTACATCTTCCGGATAATTATCAAAGTCAGAAACGCCGACAACTTCCTTACCAAGGTCTAGAGCATAGGCAATTTCAGTGTTACTTGGAATTAGAGATACGATTCTTTCAGGCTTCTTGTCGATGACAACATCATCATTTAGGGCATCTTTAACCGTTACCGGGAATGTTACTTGTTCTGTTTTTTTGGTTTCAACATTTGTTTTATTTTCTTCTTTTACTTGTTCTTTCTTTTCTGCACAGCCGGCTAATGCTCCTACTATTAATAAAAGTATGAACAAGAGTGAATATAATTTCTTCATTTTCCTACCTGCTTTCTCATAATGTAACAAAAAATATACCTTTCATTGCCAATCCAACACAAAAAAACATCCCCAAACTTAAGAGGATGTTGGTTTGATTAGATTCATTTACGAAAAAGTAAAGACGTCTAGTCTTCCATACCTCCCTATCCTCGTAGGTTTTTTGGCATAATCGAAATAGGCAGGTCTCCTGGCTCATGGTCATTGCATCCTAAGTCTTCCCATCAAATTGACAGTGACATCGTATAGAACTGCTACCATATACAGTGGCGGGACCGCGTTGGCTTTTCACCAATCTTCCCTTTTAAGCTAAAAATCTAAAGATCTTTAAGCACCTATGTTCATTTTAAGTATATTTTGTCTACTTCATTATAGAAAATGTTTTTTCATTTGTATATGATTTTCGACAAATAATTTCATGCTCCAGGTTAAACTTCCAGATTCCTGCATAAGTTTGCCATTTCAATTGCTGAGGAAGCAGCATCCCAGCCTTTGTTTCCAGCCTTTGTGCCGGCACGTTCAATCGCCTGCTCAATTGAGTCTGTTGTTAATACACCGAAAACAACAGGAATTCCAGTTTTTAATGAAGCAGCGGATACCCCTTTTGCAGCCTCATTACAGACATAATCGAAATGTGGTGTGGATCCTCGAATAACAGTACCAAGTGTAATGACCGCATCGTATTTTCCGCTTTGCGCCATCTTTTGCGCAATCAACGGAATTTCAAATGCACCTGGAACCCATGCTACATCTACATCTGTTTCATTTACGCCATGTCTTTTTAATGCATCTTGTGCCCCGCCTAATAATTTGCTGGTAATAAACTCATTAAAACGGCCAACAACTATTCCTACTTTCAAACCTGTACCAACTAAATTTCCTTCAAAAATATGTCCCATCGTTTAATCCCCCATTAAGTTATTTGTTTAATAGTGAAGCAGATGCCCTAGCTTATCATGCTTGGTACGTAAATATTTTTCGTTTTCAGCTCTGGCCTCCATCTCAATCGGCACCCGTTCAACAACCTCTAGATCGTAACCTTTTAGACCCTTAATTTTCCGCGGGTTGTTCGTTAGAAGCATTATTTTCCTAACACCCAAATCCTTTAAGATTTGTGCACCGATTCCATACTCCCGTAAATCTGCCTTGAACCCAAGCTTTTCATTTGCCTCAACCGTATCATAGCCCTGTTCCTGGAGTTTATAGGCCTTTAATTTATTGAGAAGTCCAATACCACGCCCTTCTTGACGCATGTATAAAAGAACGCCATTTCCGGCCTGCTCAATTTGCGACAGGGCTGCATGCAGCTGAGGTCCGCAGTCACAGCGGTAGGAACCAAACACATCACCCGTTAAACATTCGGAGTGAACTCTGACTAAAATTGGCTTTTCCGGGTCAATTTCTCCTTTTACTAAAGCGACATGCTCCTTGTCGTCAACTAGATTGGAATACCCAACTGCTTTAAAATCACCAAATTCAGTTGGCAGTTTAATCTCCACCTCCCGCTTAACCAATTTATCCTTTTTGTTCCGATATTCAATTAGATCCTTGATTGTTACCATTTTCAAATTAAGCTTATCGGCAATTTTACGGAGCTGAGGAACACGCGCCATTGTACCGTCCTCATTCATAATTTCACAAATAACGCCTGCAGGTGCAGCACCGCAAATAGCAGCAAAATCCACTGCTGCCTCGGTATGACCTGTTCGGCGAAGCACTCCGCCTTTTTTAGCAACCAGCGGAAAGATATGCCCAGGCCGTTTAAAATCGTCTGCCTTTGATTCTGGATCAATCATGCTCAGGACCGTTGCCGACCGCTCGAATGCTGAAATACCGGTTGTCGAATATTTATGGTCGATACTGACCGTAAAAGCAGTTCCATGTGAGTCTGTATTTACGGCAACCATTGGCATCAAGTCAAGCTTATGTGCTAATTCTTCTTCAATTGGAACGCAAATAAGTCCCCTTCCATGGGTAGCCATGAGATTAATCACATCTGGTGTGGCTTTTTCAGCCAACACTAGGAAGTCTCCCTCATTTTCCCGGTCCTCGTCATCACAAACTATAATGACCTTTCCTTCCTTTAGGTCAGAAATCGCTTCTTCAATCGTATCAAACATGCTTACTCACTCCTTTGTTTTAGTATAGATTCAGAAGAATTAAAGAAATCCATTGTCTTGTAAAAACTCCGCTGTTAATCCTTGTTTAGTTGATTGCTGCTGGTCCCCTTTGAGATTTTTAAAAAAATGTCCAACATATTTTCCAATCATATCGCATTCCAGATTAACGATATCGCCAGGTCCCTTAAACCCTAAAATTGTTTCCGATAATGTATGTGGAATCAATGACAGCGTAAAACTATTTTCTGTTACCGCAAAAACGGTAAGGCTTGTCCCGTCAACGGCGATAGATCCTTTCAGAATGACATATTTCATTAAGTCAGGATCTGCCTCAATCTCATAATAAACTGCGTTTTCAAATGCATTCTTGCTCTTAATCACGCCGGTGCCGTCAATATGACCTGAAACAAAATGCCCGCCAAACCTGCCACCGGCTGCCATCGCTCGTTCAAGATTCACTTTTGAACCTCGTTTCAAATCTTTTAAGCTTGTTGCTTTGACTGTCTCCGGCATGACATCGACTGTAAAGCGATGTCCGGTAAATGAAGTAACGGTCAAACAAACTCCGTTCACCGCAATACTATCACCAAGATGAACATCTTCAAGAATTTTCTTTGCCTCAAGGGCCAGAACAAAAGAATTTCCGGTCCGCTTCATTTCTGACAGAATACCAATTTCTTCAATGATTCCGGTAAACAAAATCCATCCCCCTTATCTAGGCTCTGCAATAATTCTTACATCCCGGCCAATAAGATCGACCTGTTTCAAATTTAAATCAATTGCCTCAGCCATCATTTCCATTCCCGGACCGCCAAAAGAAGAAGGTGCAAGCTTACCGCCAATTAATTTCGGTGCGATATAGCTGATGAGTTGCTGAAAAGCACGCTCCTTTAAAAAGCTGCCATGCACCTCAGCGCCGCCTTCGACAAAGAGCGATGTAATCCCTCGTTCACCTACTACCTTTAGCATTTCCTTAATAGAAATGGACTTACCTGCCATTTTAATTATTTCAATGCCAGCATTGCGAAATATCTTTTCTTTTTCCACGTCTATCTCGGAACCTGTAATAATCCATGTAGGCGCTTCTTTGTCGGTTACGATTTTTGCCTCTTCCGGTGTTCGGAGATGGGTATCCAGAATAATTCTTATCGGGTTTTTACCTCCATTAGAAAGCCTGGTCGTTAGGGAAGGATTATCTGCTAAAACCGTATTTACCCCCACCAAAATACCATCATGCTGGTGCCGAAATTGGTGGACATCAGCACGAGCTTCTTCTCCCGTAATCCACATACTATCACCCGTTACCGTCGCTGTTTTACCATCTAGAGTAACAGCAGATTTTAATGTAACGTAAGGAAGTCCTGTTTGAATGTTATAAAAAAACACTTTATTCAACTCTCTGGCTTCCTGCTCCAGCAGCCCTATTTCCACTTCAATACCAGCTTGTTCCATCCGCTCAATTCCTGTTCCGGCAACACGCGGATTCGGATCTGTTGTTGCGACAAAAACCTTTTTGATTCCAGATTTAATGACTAAATCCGAGCATGGCGGTGTTTTTCCATAGTGGCTGCAAGGCTCAAGAGTGACATACAACGTAGAACCCTGTACCTTTTCACCAGCCATACGAATAGCATGTACCTCCGCATGAGGTTCCCCTGCTTTCAGATGTGCACCCATGCCAATTATTTGATTGTCCTTAACAAGCACAGCACCGACAACCGGATTTGGTGAAGTTTGTCCTGCCGTTCCTCTCGCAAGGTTTAAAGCAAAATCCATGTAATACGCATCATTCATCATTTTGTCTCCTTCTAAAAACGTAAAAAAGCCCTGAATATCAATTCAGGGCTCAGTAAAAGACAATAGGAAAGTAAGGCTTAAACATACAGATTTTTTTCCTGTGTCTAAACCTAAATCTTTTCCTTCTCCCATCCAGACTGTAACTGTCGGCTCTGGAGTTTCACCAGATCCACCGTTTAACATTACTGTTAAACGGGTCACGGACTAAGAAGCATCGCTTCATCACCGCCGGTAAGGACTTTCACCTTGCCCCGAAGGAATTATTCAATTAAGATAATAATTTTTATTATACAGAAAAAAGTCCAAAAAGGGAAATAGCCTGCTTAATTTATGTAAAAAAGAGAAGCAAGCGCTTCTCTAAAATAGTTAACTTTTATAAGTTTTTACAGGTAAATAAATTTCAAAATGAAGATTTCCAGCAGCATTTTGCTGTTTATGTTCTTCTTTATAAATTTCTAGACTTAGTGCTTGGTGGTCCTGTTCGTAACCATATTCCTCCATCCAAGCTAATAATCTACGGTATGTATTTTCAACCTCCTCAGGACTTCCTTTATGAGTGGTGCACACATAATGTTTACGCGGAATCGAAAAACCGACCATTCCATCAGGGATTTCCTCAACCTCTTCAACTGGTGTTGTTACATAATAAGTAAACTCAGATTCCCGGCTATGGAATGGTGCAATCAGCACCGGTTCTTTCGTCTGAAGCGGCACCTCTTCAATACGTTCCTCCAACAACTGAAATAGACTAGGAATTTTGTCCGTTTGGGAATACGATCCATTCCATGAAATACCAACGACTTTTATTTCTTCTTTTTCAACCACTTTAATACCCATATGACCCCTCCTTCAATCTATCATATTTCTATTATTCTCATAATATCACTGAAATTCCTGCCAAATTATTTGATAAAAAAATTAATTTTTGCTATCTTTAAAAAATTTTAGCAAACAAATTTTTCATTCAAAACATTTTTAAATATATGTTTGAGCAACAAACCGATTAATTTTACATTATTTTCCTATACCTTTTTTCGACAAAAAAAACAGAGGATGAATCATCCTCTGCAATCATTAGTAACCCGTATCAACTTCTGAGGTTAAGTCCTTAATTCTTCCATTGTGGAATTCTAATTTCCCATATGAAAGACTTTGCAGCTCCTTCCAGACTCTCTTCTTTTCTAAATTTGATTGTTTAATAATTTGATCCCGCGAAATTCGAAATGGCTCAAAGGACATGACCATTTCCCCATTGGCAATATCCAAATGCAATATACCAGTTTGGGCCGCATTTCCACTAATATAGTTTGGAAATAAAAAGTTTCCTAATGAATAAGCAATAGGTTTTCCTTTGTAATACTCAAACCCCTGAAGCACATGAGGATGACTGCCGATAACACCATCCGCTCCAGATTCGATCATATTCCTAGCCCATTCACGTTGAAACAGTTCCGGAGTGCGGTTCTTTTCAACCCCCCAATGAATAAAAACAAATAAAAGATCCGTCTCCGCTTTTTCCTTTTGGATTGTATTTTCGATAAGGTTAATGTCATAGCCATTTGCTAAGCCTGGTCTTGTGTCTGTCGCTACCCATGAATAATCAGGCAGGACTCTTGAAAAGGCTAATATTTTGACGATTTTCCCTTTTATCATGTATTTCTTTGCTGAATAGGCTTCTTCCTTATTTAAACCGCCTCCGACATAATCCACGTTATATTGTTTTAAATTAGCGATTGTATCAGTAAAACCTGTTTGCCCATAATCAAGCGAATGGTTATTTGCTAAGCTTACAAGCTGAAAGCCAGCATTTTTTAACCCGGATAAGGCTTGCGGGTGCGACCGGAACGTATATTGTTTATCTTGCTTATTTCCTCCTGTGGTAATTGCCGTCTCCAAATTCACCACATTTAAATCGCTGGAGCCAAGCTCTGATTTAACATATTCAAACGGATAATCAGGCCCCTTCTGTTTGACTGTTTGTTTAACAGACCAATCAAACATTGCGTCACCTGCAAAGGATAACCGAATCGGTTCATCCGCTATACTTTCATTAGGCACAATCGGGTGAATATCCGTAACGGCCGTCTTAAGCCCCGCAAGAATATCAAAGCAGCTATTCCGGTTTACATAGACTGGTTTGATATACTTTCCAAACAGTTTAGCTTCAATAAATGAATAGAAAAAACTGCCCTTTTCTGCTTTTACAACGTGATTTCCCATAGGTTTTAAGTACTCGCCTAAATCCGCCTGCATTTTCTGCAGGTTATTGGATTGCTCTGCTTTTGCCGAGATGCTTAAACATCCTTGAAAAATAAATATGAATAAAAGCATACAAATAAAGTATTTATGATTAAGCATTTTCTTCCCCCTCTTGTTACTACAACCTAGTTTAATAGAGAAGATGCTTCGTATTTGTCGTAATCTGTCGAAGGTGTTAGCTTTTAGTTTTATTAAGGGTTTTAAGAACTACCGCTTCCCATTGATTCCAAGGGATTAAGTTCTTTAAAAGAATGGTCATTCCCACTCCTTTGCCGATTGAAAAGCGTAGGGTTGGCTTTTTCATTCTCGCGATTGCTGCTATTTTTTTGGCAACTGTCACCGGGTCGCCATGGCCGGATTCTCCTGATAAAATATAGTTTTCAAGTTTTTGCATATGCTCGAAATAAGGGGATTCCGTTTGAGAGGGGGTTACCTGCCTGCCAGTTGACCAAATATTTGTCTTAAACGAACCTGGCTCTACTAAGACAACATCAACCCCAAAAGGCTTCATCTCTAAGCGCAGACTTTCACTCCACCCCTCAAGGGCATGTTTAGACGCACAGTATGGAGAGAGCCCCGGAAAAGCCACCTTCCCACTGATACTGCTAACATTGATGATCTTGCCGCTCTTTTGTTTTCTCATGTAGGGGAGAACAGTCTTGGTTACGGCGATGACTCCAAATACATTTGTCTCAAATTGCTTGCGATATTCATCTAATGGAACTTCCTCGACAAAACCGCCGGCAGCGTAGCCGGCATTATTCACAAGGACGTCTACCCTTTCTACTGTTTCAAGAAATGATTGAAATTTATTGATTGAAACCTCTGATGTGACGTCCAGTTCGTGAAGAGTAATGTTCGTTTCTTGATTGTATTTTTTAGCCTCCGTTAATAGATTGATACTTTTTTCGAGGTTTCTCATTGTCGCGACCACTTTAAACCCCGATTTGGCCAACTCCATTGTAGTTAACAAGCCAAACCCACCCGATGCACCGGTTACTATTGCGGTTGGTTGGTTCATTTATTGATGCCTCCTTTTTATAGTGCTTCTTTGGGCGACTCACAGATATATTGCTTCAAGTCGCAGATAAAATGGTCCGACTCGCAGATATATTGCTTCAAGTCGCAGATATATTGCTAAAACTCGCAGATATATTTTTAAAATAGATATTTCTTACCAAATATCAAATTGAGATAACTAATATCATAAGTAATAGTTTAAAATTCAATTATATTTTCGAAAAAGACCTAAATATATGTAAATTTTAGCAGAAAAACTCTGTTATTCCTCATAAAAATAACAGGAAATTAACCTTTTATAAAAGTTCGATAATATTCCACAGACTATGCAAAAATTAGTTGCTTTTTCATTTAAAATAGTGAGGAAATGATTAAAGGAGTGATGTGTATTGATAGGAAAAGAACGTGGTATACCCATTTTCATTTTAATTTTAGAAGCCATTTTACGGCGCCTCCCAAAGTTCCATGTAAAATACCCCCTAATCGTTGAGGAACTGGAAAGAAGATGGGCCGGGTTTCGAGGAGAGGAAGCACTCGACTTTTATTTACGATCCCTGCTGGATGATGAATACATAATATTCCATGATTTAAACTTTCCCGACGATGAGTATAATTGCCAAATCGATACCCTTCTATTGACCTCAAGATTTGCCCTAATCCTTGAAATAAAAAATATGACCGGAAAACTAACATTCGACACAGAGAATGAACAATTTTTTCAAAATAAAGATGGAATTGAAAAAGGTTTTTCTGATCCCATTGCTCAGGCAGAAAGACATCAAAAGTTTGTCCAACAACTGCTTGCCAAACATAACATGCCGCCGGTTCCAGTCGATTATCTAGTCGTCATTAGCAATTCCAACGCTCTTCTAGCATTCAAGGGAAACAACCACAAAGTTATAAAACGGGTTTGCAAATCACATAGCATGCTAAAGAGGATTCCATTATATGAGCAGAAGTATGGTAACGTTAAATTAACTCCTAAAGATCTACGCAAATTAAGTAAACTTCTAGTTAAATTGAATACTCCTCCAACAAAATACATTCTTCAAAACTATGGAATCAAAAAGTCAGATTTAAAATTTGGGGTTCATTGTCCAACATGCGATTATCTGCCCCTTTCTCGTAAGAAATTAAAATGGTACTGCCCTTCCTGTCAAAGCTTTTCGAACAATGCTCATGTTTATACATTATTGGATTATTTTTTATTGTTTGATTTAAAAATTACAAACCAACTGTTTCGTGAGTTCGCACAAATAACTTCACCAGATGCCTCAGGCAGAATGCTGAGGTCAGTTAATTTAAAATATTCCAGGGCAAATAAGGGCAGATATTACTTTGCAAATAGTAAACAATTAGAAAACTTAACAAAAAAATACCGCTCCCCTCGTCGAAAATCGTAAGTCGCAGATATATCACTTCAACCCGCAGATAAAATGTGTTAAGTCGCAGATATATCACTTCGACCCGCAGATAAAATGCGTTGAGTCACAGATATACTGCTTCAACCCGCAGATAAAATGCGTAAAGTCACAGATATACTGCTTCAACCCGCAGATAAAATGCGTTAAGTCACAGATATATCGCTTCAACCCGCAGATAAATTACTTTCAATTAATAAAAACTAGCCGCTCTCCAAAATAGAGCGGCCTAGCACCAGTTTCTTAGATTATTTCACTTCCTGCGGCACCTGTAAGTTCAAGCCTTTTGCGACTCGTTCACCGTACTCTTGATCCGCCTTATAGAAATGCTGGATTTGACGCAGCTTGATGTCATCTCTTTCAACTGGTTTCATTGCAGCGACAATATTTTCAACCAAACGACCGCGCTCATCCTCAGACATTAAACGATATAGATTGCCGGCTTGTGTATAGTGATCATTATGGTCATACGCAACCTGTGCAGCTTCGCCGGAAACCTCAAATGGCGTTTGTTTATATTGAGGTGCCTCCTTCGGTCCGCCGAAACTGTTTGGCTCATAGTATACAGAGCCGCCGCCATTATTATCAAAACGCATCGCACCATCACGCTGATAGTTTTGTGCTTCTACTTTTGGACGGTTAATTGGCAGTAAGTTGTGATTTGCGCCAACACGGTAACGATGGGCATCGGAATAAGCAAAGAGACGCCCCTGGAGCATCTTATCCGGCGATGCTTCAATACCAGGAACCATTGTACCAGGTGAAAATGTCGCCTGCTCAACCTCGGCAAAATAGTTTTCAGGATTCCGATTTAGTACCATACGTCCTACTTCAATTAATGGATAATCCTTATGGGACCAAACCTTTGTCACATCGAACGGATCAAAACGGTAGGTATTGGCATCCTCTAGCGGCATGATTTGTACATGCAGTCTCCATGCCGGGAAATCACCATTCTCAATTGCATTAAACAAATCCTCTGTATGATAATCTGGATTCTCACCTGCTAATTTAGCAGCAACATCATTGGCCATATTCTTAACGCCTTGTTCCGTGATAAAGTGATATTTCACCCATACAGCTTCTCCTTCAGCATTTCCCCATTTAAAGGTGTGGCTTCCATAGCCATTCATATGGCGTAATGTCGCCGGAATACCGCGGTCGCCCATTAAGTAGGTTACCTGATGCAGCGATTCAGGTGACAGGCTCCAGAAATCCCAAACCGCATTTGGATTTTTCAAATGGGTTCTTGGGTCTCGTTTTTGCGTATGAATGAAATCTGGGAATTTGATGGCATCCCGGATAAAGAAAATCGGTGTATTGTTTCCTACTAAATCATAGTTTCCTTCTTCTGTATAAAACTTAACTGCAAAACCACGCGGGTCTCTAACGGTATCAGCTGAACCGAGCTCACCGGCCACAGTTGAGAATCGAATAAACATCGGCGTCCGTTTGCCCACTCCATTGAAAAGCTTTGCCTTCGTATATTTGGACATATCGTTAGTCAATTCGAAATAGCCATGAGCCCCAGCACCTTTCGCATGGACAACCCGCTCAGGTACACGCTCGCGATTAAAATGGGCCAGTTTCTCTAGTAAATGTACGTCTTGAATTAACGTTGGCCCGCGTCCTCCTGCCGTCATTGAATTTTGATTATCCCCAACCGGTGCTCCAGTCCCTGTTGTCAAATGTTTGTTTACATTACTCATTTGATCACCTCGTAAACTATTTTTAAAGCTTTAATTAAATTATAATATAAATCTTATAAAAATCAATACTAAATTATAATAACTATAATATAGTATTAACTTTAATTAAATTCATATTAAACTCACTATTAAATACGTATTAAAAAGAAAGGACATTATTCCAATTTGAAGGAATAATGTCCTAAAAATTTCTATTCTTGTTTTAAAACCCATTTCCTGATGGCTTTCGCTACTCCATCTTCTTCATTTGAAGACGTAATCCAATCAGCCGCTTGCTTTAAGGTGTCCTGGGCATTCCCCATTGCTACTCCAATTCCAGCTTCCTTTATCATAATCAAATCATTTAAGCTATCACCCACAGCCATGACATTATTCATTTCAATACCTAACATGCTGCAAACCAATTCAAGTCCTCGTGCCTTGTTAATCCCTTTACAATTCACTTCAATATTATTTGGCGCCGAGTTGCTTAATTCAAATTCATCTCCTTCTACAAGCTGTTCGTAAATAGTCTTTAAAGCAGCCTCATCATTTATATGAAAGCCAAATTTCATCCATTCTACTGAATTGAGATCTTCAGGCATTTCATCACGCCAATTGCGTTCCGTGTTAATTGCCCAAAATGATGTTTTATACTGCTTAGCTAACCCCCACATCCTCTCAATGTACTCAGGTTTCATAACCGTTCTCCTAATTAATTGTCTATTTTCATCCCAAACTTCACTCCCATTTACGGTAACCAAATAGGAATCAAGGCCAAGTGCATCGGCGTGAGGATGACAGGTCTGATATGATCTGCCCGTACTCAGCACAACCTTCACACCTTTTTCCTGCGCTTCTTTAATCGCTTTACGGTTTGCTTCGGAGATTTCATGATTATTTCTCAAAAGCGTCCCATCCATATCAAGTGCTATAAGTTTAATATTAATATTGTTTAAATCCATGCCCGGTCTCCCTTCCATTTTCCACTTTCATTAGAGTACCATGTTTTATTACCATCATTCAAAAGACACGTTTTAAGTTTACATAATATTTTTATCACAAACAAAAGGATCTGCGAAAAAAGGCACCATGTGAATTTTACACATAGTGCCTGACACCAATTTTATTTTGAACTGTTTTTCCTTTTTGTCCTCACCAATTGGTAACCGATAAATGTTATGTAGAGCGGAATGGCGACGTATATAAAATAAGGAAAGCGATGATGTTCTTTTTTAAATACAATGTAAATGGCGTAGCCCAAGAAGAGAGTAATGATGATGCCGTATTTAGGCAGCGGCACTTCTTTTAAGCTTGGAATTTTGATCGTACTCACCATCAAGATACATATTACAAAAAACGCAACGGGAAGTATAATACTAGGCATCTTACCGTGAAATAATGTTAAAAAAGTTAGGATCCCGCCGCCTGCTGTAATTGGAACACCAGTGAAATATTTTAGTGATGACTTTACAGCGTTAATGTTAAAACGCGCTAAGCGATATGCGCCAAATAACGGAAAGAGGCCTGAAATGGCCATGCCCACCACACCAAACGCCGAAAAATAGGCATAATACGCCATCATCGCAGGTGCAACCCCAAAGGTAACGATATCTGCAAGGGAGTCTAATTCTTTTCCGAAATCACTTTGCACTCGCAGCATCCTGGCAATCCGCCCGTCCATGCTATCAAGCATCATTCCAATTAATATAAGAATTGCGGCATTCTTATAGTCTCCCACCGCAGAATACATGACCGACAAAAATCCAAAAAATAAATTAAAAAGGGTAAATAAATTCGGAATACTGTTCCTGATAATATGTATCACTCCTGTTTTTAAAAAACGGTATTACTACTATTGATTTCTCAATATGTTTCTAGTCTTATACCTTTTTTCTTTGTAATATTGGAAAAAGAATATGGCTAAGGACACCCATACTGCGCTCGCAAGATAACCACCGACAATATCACTCGGATAATGTACACCCAAATATATCCTGCTTATTCCAATGGCTAAAATCATGATGATGCTAAAAATAATTAGGATGCTTCTCCCAATCCTAGTGGATATGTGGCGCCATAGCAAGAAAGAAATCATTACATAAACGGTAAAAGCGCTCATCGCATGACCGCTCGGGAAACTGTAGCCGCCAATCTCGATTAACCGATGAAAATCAGGTCGGACACGATGAAAAAATTGCTTCAACAACTGATTTATAATCGCAGTCCCCATTACTGCAGCGATAAACAAGATCAGTTCTAATCGATGCTTTAGCACTTTATAAAGGAAAAAAATGAGAAGTACACTAAGAATAATAACAAATTTTGTTGAACCAATAAAGGTAAAAAATTTCATCACCTCCGTTAATCCAGGCGATTCCATCCCCTGTACCGCAGCAATAATCGAGTTATCAAAGCCGATAATTTGATGGTCGCTAATCAGCATTGATACAAAAGCAAAACCAATTACGCAAATCACACTAATCACAAAGGCGATCATAAGATACAATCTTAATTTCATGCATAATACCTCACAAATTTGTTTGAAATTTTATTATTTGAAAAAATGTTTGTTTCATTCCTTTAAACTAAAAGAATAAGGCAGTTCACTAGAATAGCCTTATTCCTTATTCTATATAATTTTTAAACTTTATTCGAGTCTATAGAGTTAAACTTAAACATCAGCTATCTTTAAGCGGAATTTTTGATGGACGTTTTTGTGTTTTATCCTTTGAGAAAAACCAGCCTGCAGCTGCAATCCCTACAAGAACAAGATAGAAGGTTACTTTCCACACAGTCGAGTGGGCAAATTCCTCACTAAGAATGGAAAGTTCCGGATGCGAAAGTGTATATACGGCAAGCTTTACGCCAACCCAGCCAACTATCGTAAACGCGGCGATTTCCAATCCGGGCTTATTTTCCAACAGCCTAACAAATAGGTTAGCAGCAAAGCGCATGATGATTAAACCAATTACTCCGCCAGCAAAGATAACTAAGAATTTACCCCCATCAAGACCGCCAATATTCGGAAGCGGTGTATTTGGAAGCACGACCGCCATTGCTACTGCAGCAAGAATCGAATCGACAGCAAAAGCAATATCTGCAATTTCTACCTTTAGAACGGTCATCCAAAAACCACTCTTTTTATTAGTTTCGTTCTCTTTCGTAGCCTTATCCTCTGCCTTGCCTTTGATAACTTTACGAAAAATATGATTCCCAGCCATAAAGAGTAAATAAATTGCCCCGATTGCCTGCACCTGCCATACATCGACGAGAAACGAAATCGCGAACAATGAAGCAAAACGGAACACAAATGCTCCGGCCAATCCGTAAAATAAGGCCTTTTTACGTTGTTCTTCAGGAAGGGGCTTTACCATAATTGCCAATACTAGTGCATTATCGGCAGCTAACAGGCCTTCCAATGCAACCAAAATAAGTAAAACCCAGCCATACTCCAAAAAAATTGATAAATCCATCCAAACTCCTCCTCTAAACTTAATATTTCTATAAATACTTCCCTAGCCATTAAAAAAGGCCTTTACTATTAACAGTAAAGGCCTAGGATAAACATCAAAAAGACCTTTACTGTAAAAGTAAAGGTCTTGCTAACAACGTTCACGTTGCCAATAAAGCCGGAGAAAAATTTCTCGAGAATGACGACTTTATTGTAGCAGCTACTCCCCTTTAAAAGGAAATATTTTATTACTCTTACTATATTATTAATTTTGCCGACTGTCAATAGTTTCTTGAAATTCTATTTTTCTTCCAATCCATAAACCTCAGAATATTTCTCTTCTAAATAGTCCACAAGATAATCAGCGTTTAATTCTTCACCGCTTACCTTAACAATTATTTCATTTGGTGTGTAGAGCTTGCCGTATTGATGAATGTTTTCCTTTAACCATCCTTGAATCACATCAAAGCGGCCGTTTTCAATATGGGACTTAAATTCAGGAAGCACTTTTTCAATCGTCCGTAAAATTTGGGCAGCGTAAAGATTCCCTAAAGAATAGGATGGAAAATAACCAATCCCGCCAAATGACCAGTGTACATCCTGTAGTACGCCTTCGGTATCTGATAAAGGAGTAATACCAAGGTAATCCTGCATTTTTTTGTTCCAGATTTCAGGGAGATCCTTCGCTTCAATCTCGCCGGAAATTAGCGCCTTTTCAATCTCATAACGGACCATAATGTGTAAGTTATACGTTAATTCATCCGCTTCCACGCGAATAAAAGAGGGGCTGACGGTATTCACGGCGCGGTAGAATTCATCCTTCGATACATGGGCTAATTGTGTTGGGAAATACTCCTGCAATGTCGGATAAAAATAGCTCCAAAATTCCTTGCTGCGGCCGATCATATTTTCTAAAAATCGTGATTGCGATTCATGAATACCGAATGATGTACCGCTTTGTAAAACCGATTCCTCAAACTCGGGATTAATCTGCTGTTCATAAATCCCATGCCCTGCTTCATGAATCGTTCCGAAAAGTGCCGAACGGACATTATTTTCTAAGTAACGCGTTGTCAGCCGAACATCCCCGATATTAACAGTTTGCGCAAATGGGTGGACGGTTTCATCAAGCCGGCCTGCCTCCATATCAAAGCCAATAATCGGCAGGATAAAACGATTAAAATCCTTTTGTTTTTCAATAGAAAATGTTTGCTCAAAAATCTCATTTCTAGTCTGCTTTCCGTGTTTTTGAATACGGTTTAGAAGATTAACGCTTGCTTCCCTTAATTTAGCAAACAACGGGTCGAGTATTTTCACCGTCAACCCTGGTTCAAATTCATCTAACAAGGCATCATATGGGTGATCCTTATATCCATAAATCTCTGCAAATTTCCGCTTATACTCCACAATCTTTTCAAGAAACGGAAGGAATTTAGCAAAATCATTATCCTCTCTTGCCTCTTCCCATGCATCATTTGCCTGTCCGGTAAGGATGGCGTATTCCTGAAAAAATTCAGCCGGAATGCTCTTTGATTTTTGATAATAAGACTTGTACTCTCTAACCTTCGCTTTTGTCACCTCATCCAAGGCACTTATATTCTCTGATGCGGAAAGCGTATCTAGCAGACTCCCCATTTCCTCTGACACGGAAAGCTTAAATACTTCCGTCCTTAGTGTTCCCGCAGCTTTGGCAAACACATTTCTCCCTTTTTTCGGCGCCATTACCTTTTGGTCCCAATCAGCCAGACCAATAATGCTGTAATAATGTGTTATCTTTTGGTCTAATGCTTGGAATTGCTCCAATGCATTTTGTAAGGGTTGTTTCACCGTCGTCTGTTCCATTCATAGCCCCCCTAATCAATTCTTCAAGGATATAAATTGAAAGAGTTTACATCCTTTACCATTATAAAACAAAAATTCCAACATAGGGGGATTTTTAAAGTTAATTGATTGACATTAATATTTCTAAAAACAAATTTTTATTCCCATATTCTTTGCATAAATTCCACCTCTCCTTGGAAAAATTAAGCAGTAGGACTAATAATAAACTTTATTCCCAGGAGGAATTTCTAAATGTTAGATAATCCGTGGATGTCAGTCGGAAAGCCAGAACCTAGAATTGATGCAGTTGAAAAAGCTGCGGGAACTGTTCGATATACGGCAGATTATACAGCCCCAGGGTTACTGCATGCAAAGCTGGCTACAAGTACTAAGGCCCACGCCAAAATAAAATCAATTGATGTAACTGAAGCATGGAAGATACCTGGAGTCCGTGCAATTGTAACAGGGAAAATGTTCCCTTTTCATATCGGCCCAATATTAGCCGACCGTCCGCCGCTTGCATTTGAAAAGGTCCGCTATTTTGGTGAACCGCTGGCAATTGTTGTCGCTGATCATGAATACCAAGCAAAGCAGGCAGCTGGCCTAATAAAAGTAGAATATGAACCACTTCCTGTAGTTAATTCAGTCAGGGAGGCATTTCAATCAAATGCCCCATTGATCCATGAAAACTCCGGACAATATATAAAAATTATTAGCAATGTGTACCCCGTTCAAGGCACGAATATAGGCAGTCATATTAAAATCCGTAAAGGTGATATTATCACGGCTTGGGAAAATTGCGATTATAAAGTGAAAGAAACGTATTCGTTCAATCTCTCTGACCATGTGGCGCTGGAACCGCGATGTACTCTCGTAGAAATTAACCCAGCCGGAAAAGTGGTAGTTCATTCGACGACACAGTCCCCTTTTACGATTAAGAAGGTGTTAAATCAATTTTTTAATATTGAGGTCGGAAATATCATAGTCCATGTCCCTCTTATAGGGGGAGCTTTTGGCGGTAAAGGTACCGTTCAATTGGAGCCGCTTGCCTATTTAGCCTCCAAAGCTGTTGGTGGAAAAATGGTGAAATTGGAATATGACCGTGAAGAAGATCTTATAACTGCACCAGGACATATTGGCCTCGAAGCCACAATTGCTCTTGGAACTAATAAGTCAGGGAAGCTACTTGCTGCTCAGTATACATACTTAATTGATTCAGGAGCGTATACTGACCAGGCTGCTGGCATAACAAGAGCAATGGCTCTTGATTGTACAGGTCCATATGATATTGCAAATGTCTGGTGTGATTCCTATTGCATGTATACGAATCATCCATATGCCACTTCCTTCCGCGGCTACGCCCATCCGGAGCTGACATTTGCCGTTGAACGAACAATGGATCAACTGGCTAAAAGGCTCAATTTTGATCCAGTTGAGCTAAGAAAAATCAACGCCATAAAGCCGGGCAATAGCTCTCCAACCAGGACCATGCTTAACGCCAATAATATCGGGGATGTCGTCCAATGCATCGACAGAGCCAAAGAATTAATTGGCTGGGATGAGAATTCCCTCCGCAAGAAAACCACCGATGGCAAAGTTAGAACAAAAGGAATCAGTACCTTTTGGAAAACTTCAACCACGGCAACAAATGCCCAGTCAGGTGCTATTTTAAAATTTGAGGCGGATGGGAGTGTTAATTTAAACTGCGCTGCAATTGAATTAGGACAAGGAACAAAAACAATTCTAGCCCAAATGGTTGCAGAACGATTGAAGATGGACATTAATAAGGTTCACGTCACGATGGAGGTGAACACCCAGACAGATCCTCATCAATGGCGGACTGTTGCAAGCTCAACAACTTTTTTAGCCGGCAGAGCAGTAATGAATGCCGCGGATGATGCGATTTCGCAATTAAAACGAACTGCTGCGACTGCCCTTCAATGTTCTATGGAGGATTTAGAGGTCGGAGGCGGCCGTGTGTATTTAAAATCAAGCCCCGAATACGGGGTGAAAATCGAAGATATCGCTCTTGGCTATAAATATCCTAATGGCCATGCCGTTGAAGGACAGGTTGTCGGCCATGGTAGATACATACAGCGCCATCTCACCCCAATGGATAAAGATACCGGCTTCGGAAAACCTGGCCCATGGTGGTCTGTAGGGACACAGGCTGTAGAAGTTGAATGGGACCCAAAGGATTGTACTTATACCATTTTGAAAGCAGTGACTGTGCTTGATGGCGGAAAAATCATTAACCCGATGACCGCTGTCCAGCAAATGCGCGGCGGTATGTATTTAGGATTAAGCTTTGCCAGTCAGGAAGCGTTTCTATTTGATTCCCATGGCACTGTCCTGAACCCGCAATTGCGCACATACCAAATTATGCGATTTGGCGAGCAGCCGGCAGATTATATTGTCGACTTTATTCAAACGCCGGCGGCTGATGGTCCTTACGGAGCCAGAGGCATTGGGGAATATGGAGTTATTGGCATGGCGGGTGCCCTCGCAAATGCCCTGTCAAGAGCGGCAGAGGTGGAGTTAAATCACCTGCCCCTGATACCTGAACGAATTTGGAAAACGCGGAAGGAGATGCAAAAATGATACCATTTGACTTTGACTATTATCGGCCGGACAGCATCTCGGAAGCGGTTCAAATATATGAGACATTAGCTAAGCAATCCAAAAAAGTCCTATTTTATAGCGGCGGAACGGAATTTATTACGTTTTCACGAATTAATCAGCTTTATGCGGACGCGGTAATTGATCTTAAAGGTATTCCTGAATGTAATACGTTAGAGATGCAAGGGGAACAAATAGTCATTGGTGCTGCTGTCTCTTTAAACAAAATCACGGAATCTAATTTATTTCCATTATTAGGGCAAACAATTAAAAAAATTGCCGACCATACATCTAGAAATAAGATTACCATTGGCGGAAATCTCCATAGCCGGCTCATTTACCGCGAATCGGTTTTGCCGCTCTTGGTTGCAGAGGCAGAGGTTAGACTAGCCGGCAGTGAAGGTGAAACGACGGTTCAGCTGGAGGAGATTTTCAATCAACAATTAAGTACCAGTCCCGGTCAATTTTTAGTTCAAATAATTGTTCCAAAAACTTATACTGATTCACCATTTGCAAGTTTTAAAAAGACAAAAATGTCAAAGGTAGGCTACCCTATTGTCTCGATAGCGGCAATTTTAAAGAACAAACAGATACGAGCAGCACTGAGCGGCGTTTGCGAATATCCATTTCGATCGGTTGAAATAGAGGCCGCACTAAACGATTCATCATTATCAATTGAAGAAAAAATAGAGAAAGCTGTAACGCTATTACCATCACAAATTATTGACGATATCCAGGCATCGAGTGACTACCGGGAATTTGTATTAAAAAATACTTTACATGAAACAATGGAAGCACTGGGGGCGGCTCATGGATGATAACAAACGGAACATCAAAAACAGTTGTAAAGCTTCATGTCAATGGAGAAACCCGGGACGTCATGATTCGGTCCGCGGATACTCTATTACAAACCTTACGCGAGCAGCTTGGTTTAACAGCGGCGAAACGAGCTTGTCAAAACGGCGACTGCGGTGCCTGTACCGTATTAGTGAACGGTGAACCAACACATTCGTGCCTTTCCTTGTCAATTGAATCCGTTGACCAGCACATTACGACTATTGAAGGTTTTAACAATTCATTTATTCAGCAGGAATTCGTAGACAAATGGGCTATCCAATGTGGGTTTTGTACACCTGGTTTCATCTTAAACTGTTATGCTTTGGCAAATAAACATCCAAATGCGGACGATGCGACCATTGAAGAATGGATGCAGTCTAATCTTTGCCGCTGTACTGGTTACCAAGAAATTAAAGAAGCTGTAAAATCGGTGCTGCAAAAGCATGCGGGTGGCTCTGTTTCGTAATAAAATACCCAGCTTACTTTTTCCAGAAGCTGGGTTAATTGTATTATCCTTTTTTAAAACTATTATTTCCAGAATTCAGGGACTCAATGAGGTTGAGTGTTTGTGAGGCCTGTTCTATTTGCTGTTGAACCTGTTCCAGTTGCTGCTGCTGAGCAGTTGTTGCCTGAGTAACCGCAATCCCTTGCAATTGATTTAATTGCTGGGTTGCTTGGTTTAGCTGTTGCTGTGCCTGCTGCAAACCTTGGAGATTTGCCATCTGTACATTCTCCTTGATGGCATGTGAAGCTTGCTGCATCGTCTGTAAGGCCAGCTTTTTCTGTACTTCAAATTGCTGCTCCATCATCGTCTGACTTTCTTTTAGCTGCTGCTGTTGCTGAAGCATTTGCTGCTCCTGAATGGATTGTGGTTGCTGCTGCGATTGTATTGGGCTGTTCTGTGGTTGATGCTTATTCATGAATTGTCCTCCTTTCGGTTACGATAATCATTATTAATTTTTTTTACTTACTTTAGTTTATCCGCTAAAGCACTACGTATCCATGTAAAGGAAGTGAAACAGTTGGACAAACAGAAGAAGAAAACGTCTCATTTCCCCTTTCGACTAAACGTCCTTTTTTTCAGTGTATTTGTGCTGTTTTCCATCTTAATCTTAAGGCTCGGCTTTATTCAAATCGTCCATGGGGAAAATTATAAAAAAGATTTGGAAAGAAAAGAGGATATTACTGTCAGCAATCCAGTTCCTCGGGGAAAATTGTATGACCGCTATTTTAGAGTCATCGTTGATAATGTCCCAAAAAGTGCGATTACCTTTACTAACCAGGGGTTTAGTCAAACTGAAATGCTCCAAACGGCTGAACGTTTAGGGCAATTGATTGAGAAAAACACCGACAGGGTAACGGACCGAGATAAACGAGATTTTTGGATGATGAAGCATCCTGCCCTTGCCGATGCTAAAATTACAAAACATGAAAAAGACCTATATGCAGCCAAAAAATTATCAGATCGAGACTTGTATAAATTAAAACTAGATCGCATAACGGACGAGGAATTAAAAAAGTTTTCAAAACAAGAATTAAAAGTACTGGCCATTTTCAAAGAATTTACAAGCGGATATAAATTCATCCCGCAGATTGTCAAAAATGAAAACGTTACCGATGAGGAATTCGCCTTTGTTAGTGAAAATCTTCAATCACTTCCCGGGGTGGACACAACAACGGATTGGGAACGGTTCTATCCGTTTGACTATACATTACGATCTGTATTGGGTAAAGTAACAAAATCGGAAGAGGGTCTGCCTGCTGAACAATTAGAATATTTTTTAGCTAGAGATTACCATCGTAATGACCGGGTAGGCAAAAGCCAGTTAGAATCTTACTATGAAGAAATTCTTCGTGGACATAAGGCAAAAATTAAGAATATCACGGATAAAACTGGAACAGTAATTGAAACCCAGCAGGTCATCGATGGCAGAAAAGGAAAAGACCTTGTACTAACAATTGATATGGATTTACAAAAGGCAGTGGATCAAATTGTTGAAGAGGAACTCTTGAAGGCTAAAAGATGGCCGGGCACTTGGCTGACTGACAGAGCGTACGTTGTCTTAATGGACCCTTACTCGGGTGATATTTTGGCCATGTCAGGCAAAAAATTAACTCGAAATGACAAAACAGGACGTCTTGAAATGCAGGATGATGCCCTAGGCACTTTTACTACCACCTATAGTGTAGGGTCCGCGGTCAAAGGAGCCACGATTTTAACAGGATACAAAACAGGGGCGATTTCACCAGGAACTGTGTTTGATGATACTGGGATAAAAATAAAAGACACACCCATCAAAAAATCATATGCCTATTTAGGAAGATTAAATGAAATCACCGCTTTAAAGAAATCCTCAAATGTTTATATGTTCCATACGGCCATTCGAATTGGAAAAGGACATTACGAATACGATAAACCGCTTAATTTTTCTAATAAAATGGCTTTCGAAACGATTCGCAATTCATTTGCTTCCTTTGGTCTTGGAACGCGGACGGGAATTGATTTGCCGAATGAACAAACAGGGTTTAAAGGGCAAAGCAGACTTCCCGGTTACCTGCTTGATCTTGTGATTGGACAATATGATACCTATTCAACGATGCAGCTGGCCCAATATGTAGCGACAATCGCCAATGGCGGGTATCGGATGCAGCCGCATATTGTAAAAGAAATTCGAAATCCAGTTCAAGGCAAGGATAAATTAGGTCCAGTTTTGAAAGAAATTTCACCCACCGTCCTTAACACCATTGATGCTAAGGACGAATGGCTTCACAGGGTGCATACCGGCTTTCGCAAAGTGATGCAAGAGCCTGGCGGGACTGCTTACAAATTTTTCAAAGGGGCAAAATACTCCCCTGCTGGAAAAACAGGAACCGCTGAAGCCTTTTATGATGGCCCTTTACGACACAGGTATGGCAAAGAACCCCCGCCTGTCATGAATTTAAGTTTGGTAGGCTACGCGCCAAGTTCACATCCGGAGGTAGCGATGGCTGTTCTCGTACCATGGGCCTACCATGGAAAAGAGGATAACAAAGCAAACCTAAAAATCGGCCGCAGGGTGTTAGATACGTATTTTAAAATGAAACAGGGGTCCAATTACTGATTGAGCCCTGTTTGTTTGATGTGGGCTAATTGAAGCTGCTTCAACACCAATTGAACATGTCTTCCCGCTAATTGACGTGCCTCCCCCGGCCAATTGCTGCCAACATTAAAACAATTAGCTTAGCCCCCCGGCTCCTCCTTCCTCAGCACCGATTTCACCGCTTTTTCAATTTCGATATAACTTGTACAACGGCAAATATTTGATTCCAGCCACTCTTTGATGATTCGATCATCGGCATCTGGATGCTGCTTGAGCAGCGAATGACAATTCATAATAAAACCCGGTGTGCAGTAGCCGCACTGAAAGGCAAACTCTTCAACGAAGGCACGTTGAATCGGCGTATCATGCAAGCCTTCGATTGTTACCACCTCTTTTCCAACGGCCTCTACTGCCAGCATTAAACATGACTTCATTGGCCAGCCATCCACATTGATTGTGCAGGCACCACAGTCTCCATTTAAACAGCCAGGCTTTGGTCCTGTGAGACCAAGCTTCCCACGTAAGGCAAAAAGGAGGGTATCTGAAGCCCTGACCGTTATAGTCCGAACTTCCCCATTGACATGTAAAGTAATCGTTTTTGACGCCACTCTTGTTGCCCCCTTATATTAGCAGTCAATTAAACTACTAATTATTCCAATGCTACTAGTGCATCATATAACAAATTACGCAGCACAAATAAACGATATTGGGCTGACCCTTCGACATCATCTAAAATAGGTTTTGGCAGAACCGAAAGTGCTCCATCAATTCTCTCCTCCATAGACCCCTGCCGGTTTAAGTATGCCTCTGCTTCCTGTGAACGAAATGGAAAGGGGCAAAGTCCACTAATCGCTACCCGGAATTCCTGGTCTATTTTTAAAGCAGCAATAGTGATTAATGGATAGCCGGTATCCCATTGTTGTCGCCGTTTAACCGTGAAAAACGGGGCCTCAATAAAGCGGCGTTCGGTTGCCGTTTGTACAAGAAGTTCTCCTTTTTTCAGCTTTAATTGTTGTTGAAAAATGTCATTAATATGAATTGTCTGAACACCTTCCGGGCCGACAATTAACAGTTGGCTATCCGCTAGTAACAACGGTAAGACCGCTTCCCGGTAAAATATTTGTGCACAAATATTGCCGCCTAATGTAATCTTGCCCCGGGCAGTATGGTCGGCTACCTCACTGGCAACCTTGGTCAGCAGCGGAAATGGATTAGCCTCCTCTATTTGTGTTAACGAAAGTGCCCCGCCAATGAACAAATAGTCACCGCTATACTGCATTACCTTACATTCTGGAATGTTTTTAATATCGATCACTGCATCTGAAAATGCTAAATCAATTCGGCCCAAAGTAATTAATTCTGTACCGCCTGAAAAAAACATGGGCTGTTTGCCCTGCTGCTCCAAATACCTAAATAACTCGACTGCCTCCTTTAACGACTTCGGCTGGAAATAATCAAAGTCAAATGGAAGCATTTTTGGCCGCCTCCTTTGCCCGCCAAACTAATTCTGGTATTAATGGTAAATGGTGCAAGGAGACCCCCGCAGCATTTGATAAGGCATTTCCCAGCGCTCCGGGCATCCCCATTAGGCCATGTTCTCCAACACCCCGGGCTCCATATGGTCCATCAAGCTGCGGAGTTTCTACAAAACCTACTACATATTGGGGATTTTCCCCGTATCTCAGCGGCCGGTACGTGCGAAGCTGCGGGTTCAGAACACGGCCCAGCTCATCAAAGTAAAATGTCTCTCGGCCGGCAAAGGCAAGGCCCATACTCATTGCCCCCATCACTTGACCGAGGGCCGCTTTTTCATTCATTACATTGCCGATATCGACAACAGTACACGCCTTAATCAGCCTATACGTATAATCTCGTTTATCAAACTCAATCTCCACGCCATATGCCGCAACCGTCCATTCCGGACCGGGCTTTCCCGCTCCTGTTTCAGGATCCAAATGCGTCAAGTGCCGCAAAATATAGCTCCCCCTGCCAATGATTTGCTGCCCAATCGTTTCACCGTTTGGATACTTATAACCGTAACCAATGTCTTTAAAGTGAAGTCCAATAGAGGGGTCATCTCGTAAAAACACACGGCTGTCGGCAATTTCGAGATCATCCTTTGGAGCTTTTAACACGCATGCAGCGACCTCTTTTAGTTGCTGAATTACATCCTCTGCCGCCCTTAAAACAGCCCTTCCGCCCATAAACGTTCCCCGGCTTGCAACGGTTTTCCAGTGCTCCGGTGTCGTTTGGGTGTCCACTTCCATCCTCACGTGAATGTTATCCACATCCATTTTTAAACGTTCAGCAAGAATTTGGGCCAAGACTGTTTTCGTACCCGTTCCAATTTCAACAACGCCTGACATTAAATTGATGGAGCCGTCCCGATTGAACGTCAAGATCACTCCCGAAGGTGCATCAGAATCGATTGTAGAGGTTTTCCAGCTGCAGCTGACACCTTTCACGCGGACATATCTTTTATTAACTTCCTTAATAATTCCTTCGTCCCAATTAAAAAGTTCCTTTAATTTATCTATACACTTCCTGAGATTGCCTACATTACTCTTATTTAGCTTTACTCGTGTCGGTGTTGTATCCCCTGGTTTAATGGCATTAATATATCTGAGCTCCAGTGGATCCATATTTAATTTCTGTGCGAGTAAATCCATAGTCCGTTCAATGGCAAACGAAAGTTCAGAATGGCTGAAGCCCCTAAATGGAGATGCATAAGGATGGTTTGTGTACATGCAATATGAATCACACCAGAGATTTTCAATATCGTAAGGTCCTGTACAATCAACAGCACCCGACCTTGTTACATCCACTGCTTTATCGGAATAGGCTCCGCCATCCCATAAATACCGAATTTCAGCCGCCCTTATCCGGCCATTTCGATCGGCACCAAATTTAACTGTCGCATCTAAACCAATATGACAAGGGGATGTAATGATATCTTCTTCCCTGGAATTAAGCAGTTTTACCGGTTCGCCGCCTACTGCCTTTGAAGCCAAATAAGCAAGTACCTCAAGCTGTACAGAGGCCTTTCCGCCGAAAGCACCGCCAACAAGCGGTGTATGAACGATGATTTTGCCCATATCCTCACCAAAGTAGTCGGCAATTAATCTTTTAACCATAAATGGTGCCTGTGATGATGTCATTATTATAATTGTGCCATCTGGCTTGATTTCAGCTGTTGCACATCGCGTCTCCATTGCTGCATGATCTGACGGGGCAAATGAAAAACTTGCTTCCACCACTGTTTCACTTTCTGCCCAGCCCTTATCCATCTGCCCCTTGCGAATTTTATAAAGAGTAGCTATATTGGTGCCTGGCACCGGATGAGAATCCTCTTCTTTTTTATACTCCCCTAAGTGTTCATGAACTAAGGGTGCTCCCTTTTGAAACGCTTGTGTCGGCGAATTGACGACAGGAAGTAATTCATATTGGACTTTTATTAAATCAGCCGCCGTTTTAGCCTGTCCTGGGGTGTCTGCCACAACAAGGGCAACGGGTTCACCGTGGTAGCGAACCTTTTCAACAGCAATGGGCGGACGGTCACGAATGGCTTCCCCTGTGAGCGGGTAATGTTTTCCGGCAATAATCGCCCTAACTCCAGGAACTTTCTGGGCGTTAGACGTATCTATACTAATGATTTTGGCATGACCATAAGGGCTGATCACCATTTTACATGACAATATCCGTCCCGTTTGATAGTCATGAGTATATTTAGCCCGTCCAGTCACTTTCTCAGCAGCATCTTTACGAATAACACTCTTTCCTATTACCTCCATACTAATCCCTCCTGCTACCATTTAACGATGACGAACAGCTGAACATATTCTTAGCAATTACAAAAAGACATGACATCCTCCCTTATTTATATTTAATGGGAGGCTATTCCTAGAATGATTATTTAGATTCAAAGTTTTTAAAAAATAATAGAACATTGTATTTTGGAAACAATTAGTGATATGGCAGTTATTAAGAATCTATCTAAGGGAATGACAGTCTTGAAAAAAACTCGTGCATTATTTATCACTGCTGTTGCCTCAGGAACGATGTTAAACCCGCTAAACTCATCAATGATTTCTCTGGCCTTGCATAGCATTCAAAAAGATTTCCAGCTGTCTTTTACGACAGTTTCTTGGTTAATTTCATCGTTTTATTTAGCTAGTGCCGTAGCCCAGCCTGTAACAGGTAAAATTGGTGATATTTTTGGCCGTAAAAAAACATTTTTACTTGGGCTTACCCTTGTGGGACTGTCTGCTTTTGGCGCTCCGCTTTCCACAACTTTCATGATGCTCTTGGTAATGCGTCTTGTACAATCCATCGGCAGCAGTGCTATATACCCGTCAGGCATGGCATTGATTCGCGATCATATAAAAGAGCAGCAAGCATCCGCCTTAGCAGTACTATCAATTTTTGCGTCGGCCATGGTAGCGCTTGGTCCGACTATAGGGGGATTCTTAATTGTCTGGGGCCATTGGCCTGCTATATTCTGGGTTAATTTTCCGTTTGTAATAATTAGTTTTCTATTGGGCTGGTACATGTTTCCAAAGGATGTGAAAAAGGACAAAGAAACCGTAAAAAACTTACTCGCTCATCTCGACTTTCTTGGTATCGGATTATTCGCTCTTGGAATGATCTTTTCCCTCTGGTTTTTATTATCCTTTGAAGCAAAAATCCATTACTTTTCAGCAGTTGCAGGGATCATCTTTTTATTCCTTTTTGTCTTGAGAGAAATTCGAATTAAGGAACCTTTTATTGATGTAAAAATCTTTAAATCCCATCCAAAACTAACTTTGGTTTACATCCAATTCATCCTATTAAATATTTACTTCTATTGTTTATTTTTCGGTCTGCCCAGTTATTTTCAAGAAGTTATGGGACTGAGTGTGGAAAAAAGCGGACTGTTAATGTTATTTATGTCCGGTGTTAGTATCATCATCTCTACAGTCACGGGAAAATGGACAGATAAAGCCGGGGTAAACCAGCCCATTATTGCTGGTGCCTGCTTGGCAATAATCGGCGGGTTTGTCTTTAGTTTTTTCTTTGTTGGTGCTTCCTCTTTGGTCATTGGCGGTACCTTAGCAATTATGGGTTTAAGCTACGGTATTGGCAACGTGGTTCTACAGGTAGCGATGGTAAAAGAAAGCCCAAAAGCTATAATTGGCACTACTTCAGGATTATTTCAAACTTGCAGATATTTGGGGTCAATTTTTTCTTCTATTATTCTTGGATTAATTTTTGGTGAGCAAATTTCAGCAGAGAAAATGAAAATCGTCGGAGAGGTATTAATTGTTACTGGTTTTATCAGCGGTTTCATGAGCTTATGGTTTTCGAAAGAAGGTTTTAAATTCCTGAAATTTGGACGAGCATGAATTTTTCTTAAACTATTAATGCTTCGTTCATAGTTTGTTCATATTTCTTGGTTACTATAGAAACATGGTTCAGGAAAGAACCTTTCAACCTCCACCCCCTTTATATAGATTTATTTTTCAAAGGCCCGGCAAATTGCCGGGCAATTTTTTTATTTGTTTTTCCACTCTTACGTATACTTATTAAATTCCCTGTCAATAACAATAGCAAACAATAGTCAGAGAGGTGTTATTGATTGAAGGGAATCTATTTTATCAATGATCGCATGACACTAGATGGTTTCGCTAAGGAAGACAGTATTTTATTGCAAACGGAACCAATCATGAAATATATAAAAGAACGAAACATTCAGGTCGTCAAACTTAATCCATACCAATTAAATGATTATTACACCAATCCACATGCACTTTTATATGACCTAAAAAAAGAAAACAAGCAATTGGATTGCTTGATTTATTTCTCGCTTCAAGTATTGGAGGATTATATTTATTCCTATCCAGCAAAATGGCTCATTTTAAAAAGTTTCTTTAAAGAAGTTGTTGCCGTTGAAAACCAAAATGATCATAACATTCAAAGAGTGATTTAATTTGAAGACTTTTTTTCCATTCGACGATACACAATCACTAAGTTGATGAGGAACAGAATAAGCAAGTAAACACCGTATAATCCAAATGAGTACAGCTTATTCTCATTAAATGATGCACCCGCATAGGACAGGATCAAAATATTAGGGATTTTGCCAAGTGTTGACGCAGCAAAAAAAGTAACCCATTTAACATGACTTAAGCCGCAAATAATATTGACCACTGGTGCTGGTATGATCGGGATCAGCCTGCAGGTCAGAATTGCTAAAAATGAATTGCGGGTCAGCAGTTTTTCGTATTCCTGGACTTTTGGATATTTCTGCAGTTTTTCCTGTGCAAAATCCCTAAATCCATATCGGCTTAAAAGATATAACCCCATTGTTCCTGCCATCGCTCCGGTTAAGGAGATGACCACTCCTTGAGCTGTACCGAAGACCGCTCCGATTACTCCAGCTAATACAGGAAAAGGAATCACAGGAAAAAAGACACAAATCGCTACCAGCAGCATACTAATGGCAATTGATAGTGTCCCGCCCTCTTTTATTACCTGCAGCAAAGGATCTTTTTGAAAAAGCCCAACCACAATGATTAATAGAAAAATAATAATACTAACTATTCTTTTAAACATTATTTCCCCACCTAACACATCGTTTCTTATAACTATCATACAACAGTTTTAATAGAAGGAAGAAACTTCAAATATCGTAATTATTATTGTTTCCACTATTAAAATAGGAAAAATTTGATAGGATTGTAGAAATATTGTAACAAACCGCTCAGACACAGTCTAATAACCAATTTATAATAAACCTATAGAAACAAAAATTCGGTTACAAAAAATTTTCTAGAAACTCGGTGATAAAAATGCAAGGAATTGGAAAAGGACACCCCCATGGAGCGGGAAAAGCAATTGATTATGACGAAAACCCATTTATCATTATCTGGGAAGTAACAAGGGCATGTCAGCTGAAATGTGTCCATTGTCGTGCTGATGCACAAGTAACCGCTGATCCGCGTGAATTGACGCATGAAGAAGGTTTTCGTTTGATTGATCAGATTTACGAAATGGATAATCCGATGCTTGTTTTTACCGGCGGTGATTGTATGATGCGTGATGACTTGTTTGAATTAGCAGATTACGCTATTAGTAAAGGCATGCGTGTGTCCATGACGCCAAGCGCGACACCAAATGTGACAATCGAGAAAATGAGACTGGCCAAAGAAGTTGGTCTTTCCCGCTGGGGCTTTAGTCTCGATGGCCCTACTCCGGAAATACATGATCATTTCCGCGGGACTCCTGGTTCTTTTGAACTTACGCTTGAGAAAATTAAATTTTTAAACGAATTAGAAATGCCGTTACAAATTAATACTGTGATATCTCGTTACAATTATGATTTACTTGAAGAAATGTCCAGGCTTGTTGCTGATCTCGGGGCGGTAATGTGGTATATCTTCCTGCTTGTCCCAACCGGACGCGGACAATTAGATGCCTGCATTACACCGGCAGAGCATGAAAAAGTATTCCGCTGGTTATATGAATTAAGTAAAACAGCACCCTACGATATCAAAACAACCGCGGCACAGCATTACCGCCGGGTCGTATTACAGCAGAAAATGCGTGATCATTTAATCGAAAAAGGCGAAATTCATTATGAGGATACGATTACAACTGATTTTGCTTCCATGCATGACGGCTTAAAACGTGCACCAAAGGGCGTCAATGACGGCAATGGCTTCATCTTTGTTTCCCATATTGGGGATGTCCTGCCGAGCGGATTGCTGCCGATTGTCTGCGGTAATGTCAGGGAGAAGCCGCTTGCTGAAATATACCGCGAATCCGAAGTGTTAAAACAGCTTAGAAGACCTGACAACTATAAAGGAAAATGCGGAGTGTGCGAATATAACAAAGTTTGCGGCGGCTCCCGCTCAAGGACCTATGCTGTAACCGGCGACTACTTGGAAAGCGAACCGTTCTGCGTCTACATTCCACAGGCTTTGCGATGAAACACAGAAAGTTTCTTTTCTTGCTCCCTACAAGTTTCTTATTTATTTTATGAAGAGGCATTCCACATGTCGGAATGCCCTTTTCCTATTCAATTAACCCCGTATCAGTAATTTTCACCTTGGTTACAACCTTAAAGGTAATCTTCGGATAAATCCTCTTCCATTGCTGCCAATCATCATTGTTAAAATGACGCGAACGATAGCGGATGCCAAATCCAAGCGGGTCCACATCTGCCTTTTGAATTTTTACTAAAAGATCTTCAAACTCCTTATTTAACGACTTTTCTGCAGCTTTTTCATATCCCGATAATTGATTATTTGTTACACGCCTATTTGTCTCCTCCAGTCTGCCCTTAACGGAAACTTCAAACTTAATATAAGGGTCTTTCCCTTTAGGGGTATGTATTTTATATTTAGCTTTCACTTGTTGTGTATCAATGACAACTGTTGTTTTCCCTTTGGTCAATTTAATTGCACTTTTTTCTTCTTTGGATTTTAAAAAATTTAACATTTTGGTCTCTTCCGGTGCAAGATGTAGAATCATGTGGGATTTATTAAATAGACCAACTGAATTTATTTCAAAAATTTGTTTTTGTGCTTCAATGATCGGTAAAATTGGGTCAATTCCTCTTTCAATTAAGCGATATTTGAAATCAAACAACAATGATGGAATGATATATGGTGTTTCAGAACCATCCTTTCCTAAGGCTAGGAATATAGCATTGGACGGCAGCTGCTCTGATTTTGGTTTGACATTTAAGACATCTTGCGCGGTAGGTTTTCCAATTGCTACCCAGGCAATCCCCTGAACATCACGTCTTCTTGGAAACCAGTAATAGATTCCAGCATTTCCTGAAGTTTTGACAACCTCCTCACTAAGAATAATAACTTTGGCATGGCTGAAATCAATCTCCTTATCTACCTTTGTCTTTAAAATCCTTACTGCCTCCGACATAGAATCAGCCTTTTCTGATACAATACTAAATTCATTAGGTTGATCCTTAGATGCACTAGGAATGGCAAATTTCAAGCTGATAAGGTACTTTTTTGAGCTGTTTTTTGCAAGATCGACGCCGATACTGACGACAAATAGGCGTTTATCGATATCTTTAAAACCACATCCGCTTAATAAAAAGACTGCACTGAAAACGAGGCCGTAAATTCTCCAGTTGCCGATGGTTCTCACGTTTTCTGCCTCCTTGCCCATATATAAAATAAACCTACAACAATTATTTCCAATCCAAACCTACTAAGCATCCAATGGACTGTAATTTTATTTAGCAGCAAGGTATGAAAGAAAAGGGCACAGGCGACCGATATGCAAGCAAAGACTGCCAGTACTGCCCAGTCCTTTTTTTTACTTTCTTTATAGGTTCCCTTTATTAATTCATAGGACAAATGCCAATGGACGGAGACACTCATAAGTGTAATGCCCATGTAAAAAATTAAAAATAAAAAGATCACCCGCTCGATTGGACTATAGACCAATCGGAGGGAATCGGAGGTTGATATCCATGGATAAAGATATTCCTGGGCTCCGTCAGAACCGTGAAATCCTATAGGAATAAAGAAAGTCGTAAATAAATTGAATAGTCCCAAGAAAAAGACCATGATAAAATTCCAACCCTTAATTTTCCCTTTAATGATTCGATTAAAAATAATTAAATTAGTATACCCTGCAAAAATATAGGAAGCAGCTGCAATCGCTTTTAGGCTTGGTTTTGTAAAAAGATGAGTACCAACTTCGAGGATTGAGTCCCAAACTAAATAGTCACTTGTAAAAGCCTTAAAAATAATAAATAATATGAGCGGAGTGTTTAAAAACAGGACAATTTCAAGTAAATACATGACCCTTTCTGTAGAAAGCTTGGTTATAAGCAAAATTCCCGCTAAAAAAACGGATAAAAGATACATAAATGACATTTCAGGATTTACAAATCGTCTTAAAATATCAACAAATCCTAATAACGAAATTAGTCCTGCAGTAAAAGCTGCAAATGAAATAATGCCAAAAAGGAGATTTATGATCCAGCGTTTCCGTGATCTTGCAAATATCTCTGGAAACCCTTTTTCGGGAAACTTGGTTATTGCCTTTGTAAATAATACATTCAAACTAAATCCTATAGGGATGGCAATCAGTGTCCCCATTACCGCTCCATTGTAGCGATATTCAATCAGAATTTTTGGAACAAACATTATGACATTAATCAGCATATTTAACAGAATTAAATATAAATAGTAACGATTCATGCGCCTCTCTCCTCGATTGCAGGCTATTCCTTATGCGGTTTACTTTGTACTAGAGTGAGAAACGGCTCACCAAAACTATCAAGCTTTACTAAATAAGCGATAAAGATGAAAAAACCAATAACAACTCCCACTATTCCAAAGAAGGTTGCCGATGCTAAAATAAAGTATTTTACAATTCGAACTGAGAAGCTAAAAGCATTAATCGGCACGACGAAATTTGAAATCGCTACAGCCGATACAATAATGATCATTATATTACTCACTAAACCTGCCTCTGTCGCTGCTTGTCCTAGAATTAAACCGCCTACAGTAGTCGCCGTCGGGCCGATGGCTTTTGGCAGACGAATACTCGCTTCCGTCAGCATCTCCATCATGAAAAGCATCAGCAGTACTTCAATAAAAGAAGGATAAGGCACAGCATTCCGGCTCCCAGCAATCGATAATGCCAGCTGCACCCGATAAATCTCCGGATTGTAGCTTGTCGTAGCCACATATAGTCCCGGCAGACAAACACTAATAATAAAGCCAATATAGCGTAATAACAGGAGAAATCTCCCTACCCAATACGTCTGGTAAATATCCGCCATAGACGCCATAAAATCTTTCATAACCGTAGGCAAAATAACAGCAAAGGGCGACCCCGCTACAAGCAGAATCACTTTTCCTGTAGCCAAATTCACGGCAACCCGGTCAGGACGTTCTGTCACAAGCATTACCGGAAACAGAGCTCTGTTGCTTTTTTTTATCGCATCGAGCAATTGTTCACCCGTTTGGAACATTTGGATATTAACATTTGATAAAAAATCTTTTATCTTGTTTAATGTTTTCGGGTCGGCATACCTCGTATCATGAAGAATCATGACCTCAGTCTTTGAAATTTTCCCAACGGTTGTTAATTCTACATTTAGAAAAGCCTCCGGGTAACGCTTTCGAATGAGACCTAAATTAGTTGGCAAGCTTTCACTAAATCCTGATTGCGGCCCTTGAATCGTGGTTTCCACTGTCGTATCTAAAACTGAATTATTGCGGTCTACTTTACTATCAAATAGCAGAACTGAATCCTGATAAAAAAGAATTGCTACCCCGTTTAATATTTCATTAATCGTCTTTTCTTCCGTCTCGTACGATTTTATTTGCGGGATGGATTCTAGATAATTTTTGAATTCATCAGGATGCTGCTGTTCGAAAAATGGCTTATATAATTTATCATGGAGGACTGCTTCGTCACTTATTGATTTAATATAAAAAACTTCCAAATATTTTTCTTTTGTATGCAGCTCCTTAAAGACTACATCAGCTGCTTTTGGGATTTTTCCTTTAAGACGTTCCTTAATTTGTTCCACTGCAATTGTTGGCATCTTTTCTACCTCTCAATTAACTGCTTGTATTCTACCTTTCCTCAACGACTGGTATTTTATGCAAAAAAGTGCAGGTAAAAAACAATGAATGGAGTATTCAGGATTTCACAATTTGACATCAATTTAGGATTGTTGTTATGCTTGTTTTACTTAACTGAACCGGAGAGTTTTTATGATTAGAACATTAGCGGTCACAAAAAATCATGATGTAATAAAAGATGTAGACATCACAAAGCTGGTGGCGGAAGATTTTCTTTGGTACTGGATTGATTTTAATGAACCATCCGAAGCGGAAATTGACCTTCTAAGAGAACCGTTAAATTTTCATCCATTAGCAATAGAAGACTGTATCTTTACCTTACAGCGACCAAAGCTTGACTATTATGAGGGCTACACCTTCTTTGTCACCCAATCCCTTAATCAAGGAGACGTAACAAGAGAAGAGATTGATTTCTTTCTTAGCGAACATTTTGTTGTGACCTTCCATCACAAACCTTCAAAGGAAATTAATGAGGTATGGGTTAGGTTGAGTGAGGCTGTTCATACGAAGAAATGGGACCCCTCACACATTTTATATAATGTGATTGATAAAATGGTGGACAATTATTTTCCACTTGTTTATCAAATAGAGGATAAGTTAAATCAAATTGATGAAAATTCAAAAGGAAGAACAATGGAGGTGCTGCTTGAGGATTTATTTGATACCCGGCATGATCTCCTATCTTTACGGCATACAATTACACCGATGAGGGATCTCGTATATCGAATTCTTAACTCACAGCGGATGACGTATATTCATGGAAAAAAAGAATACTTTTCTGATATTCACGATCATTTGCTTAAATTAACGGAAATGATTGAAGCAAACCGCGAATTGACAACTGATATTCGGGACAGCTATATATCCATTAATTCACATCAAACAAACCATGTGATGAAAGTCCTAACCGTGATTACCACAATCTTTATGCCATTAACTTTTATCGTCGGCCTGTATGGAATGAATTTTCACTATATGCCAGAATTAAACTGGCGATACGGCTACTTTGTAACACTTATTACCATGTTTATAATTGCCTTAGGGATGTCCTGGTGGTTCTATAAAAAAGGCTGGTTTAAATAGGAAAAGGGTGTCAGGCACCATGTGAAAAATTCACATGGTGCCTGACACACCTTTAATTTATTCCGGCTCCTTCCAGTTTTCATAAACAACCGTTCCGCCGGTTAAATCAATGGTATTACGTTCGCCTTTATAATACATTTTTCCGTTCTTTTCGATGATTAAATGGTCATACGTATACACCTTCTGACCGTTCGGCAGGTCGATGACTACTTTTTTTCCTAGCTTCTCTGTTGGCGCTTCAATTTTGATGGTATTCTGATAGTATTGCAAGAATCCAAATACCCCTGCGCTTACAATCATACATGTTATGATGAAAAGTAATAGACCTCTCCATGGCGATTGCTTCGGCTTTTGGTTGTATAGTTCTGCTCTGGTCAATTTTCCCCTCTCCCTTACTGCATTGAAGATTATCGTTTTGTTTTTTTAATAGTCTGAACACTTGCATTTATCTCCAATTTATAGCCGTTTTATTCTCGATAAAACAATCACTACCTATCCTATGCGGCAGATTAAAAAAATTGCAGATGAGAGCTTTATTAACATGAATTTTTCTATTAGTTATATAATATAAAGGAAATAAATTTTGAGAGGAGAAGGTTTATGGTATACCCGAATATCGAAGAAATATTTCCATTATTAAAAAATCTAGTATCAATTCCTAGTCCATCAGGTAACACCAATGAAGTGATTACCTATGTCGAAAAATTCCTTTCGGAATTACAAATTACAACTCGGAGGAACCGGAAGGGTGGATTAATTGCAACAATAGAAGGTAAGGATTCGAGCCAACATCGGATGTTAACCGCGCATGTTGACACACTCGGGGCAATGGTCAAGGAGATTAAACCGAGCGGCAGATTAAAAATTGACTTAATTGGCGGCTTCAAGTACAACTCTATTGAAGGTGAATACTGCCAAATAGAAACAAGCAACGGAAAAAAATATAGCGGGACGATTCTTATGCATCAAACATCTGTCCACGTCTATAAAGACGCTGGCAAAAAGGAACGCAATCAAGATAATATGGAAGTCCGCATTGATGAAAAAGTACATAGCGAACAAGAAGTACGCGCCCTTGGGATAGAAGTAGGCGATTTTGTTTCATTTGACCCGCGCGTCGAGGTAACACCTAGTGGTTACATAAAATCTCGTCATTTAGACGATAAAGCAAGCGTTGCAATTCTATTACAGTTAATGAAGCAAATAAAAACAGAAAATCTTCACTTACCATACACAACCCATTTTTTAATTTCAAACAATGAGGAAATCGGCTATGGCGGTAACTCCAACATCACTCCGGAAACGGTGGAGTATCTGGCTGTAGATATGGGGGCGATGGGAGACGGTCAGTCAACTGACGAATATACAGTCTCTATATGTGTCAAGGATGCAAGCGGCCCTTACCATTATGAATTACGAAAACATCTAGTACGTCTTGCTGAGGAGAATAACATCCAATATAAATTAGACATTTACCCATACTATGGCTCTGACGCTTCTGCAGCCATTCGCTCCGGGCACGATATTATTCATGGGTTAATTGGTCCTGGCATTGACTCGTCTCACGCATTTGAACGCACTCATAAATCATCAATCGAAAATACAGCTAAGCTTTTATATCACTACATTCAGTCTAATTTAATTCAATAAATTTTACGAATAAACGGAAAGTAATTTTAAATTTATAATACTAGAATAATGAGTAGCCACCCGCTATAATGATTCTGTAGACTACTCATTGCTAGGAGTTGAATTCATGCTTTCAAATATTGGAATGCCCGGATTAATTTTAATTTTAGTGCTTGCTTTAATTATATTCGGTCCTAATAAGCTTCCCGAAATTGGCCGTGCCTTCGGTAAATCGATTCGAGAATTTAAGCGTGCGACTGATGGAATAACTGATGATATTAAAGAAGAAATAAAAAGCGACATCCAAGAAGCAAAAAAAGAGACAGTTAATTTAAAAAAATAACTTAGAAAAACATCCCCTGAATTGTTTCGAGGGATGTTTTTTTGTTCTTACCTTCTCGATTTGTCTGCTAACGCTTGAAATTGATTCATTAACTTTTTCCGGGACTTATCGTTTCGAAGTAAATATGCTGCTCCTAATGCAGCTGTTGTCATCATTAATCCCTTCCGTTTCATACAGACCCCTCCTTATGATATATCATTCTTACAATTCCCACTCAATAAAGATTTTATGAAATTCGGGATTCGTTCTTCCCCGTCGAAAAAGCAAAAAAGCCAATTAAGTTTGATTGGCTTTCAGGCTGTCGAAAAACTTTCGACAGCCTTTTATTTTAAATTTTTACTTTAACAATTCACCAAATTAATATTATTATTAATATCGGCTTCTCAACAAGTCTGTTGATTTGCGCTCCAGGTGCTTCGCTTTCCGCGGGCGTGCCGGGGAGTCTCCTCGGCGCTGAAGCGCCTGCGGGGTCTCCCCTGCCCCGTACTCCCGCAGGAGTCTTCGCGCCTTCCGCTCCAATCAACAGGGTGGGTATTCAATAAAGACCTCCATCCCATCAAAAAATAATAAAAAAAGCGGTGAAATTAATGTTTAAGCCAAAAGAGTTTAGCCAAAGCGAATATGAATTTGTTTCTATTGATGAACTGGTTCCTACGATTTCCTTCTTCGATTGATCGATAAATATATTGATTTTTCGTTTCTTCTTAAAAAAATTCGTCCTTATTATAGCGATAATAACGGACACCCTACTGATCCCCTGATTCTATTTAAAATGATGTTTATTGGCTATATTTACGGCATTCGTTCTGAACGTCAATTAGAAAGGGAAATAAGAACAAACGTAGCCTACCGCTGGTTTTTAGGTTAAAAATTCAAGGATTCAGTTCCACCTCACTCTACGATTAGCTGGAATAGTCAACATCGATTTAAGGATACAACTATTTTTCAGGAGGTTTTTGATGAAATTGTGCTTTTAGAATGAAGCACAAGATGGCTTCACTCCTGCCGGTTACGGGGATTGTAAAAGAGCAAGTAAACAGACTCTTCTTACTGGAGCCTGCGAAAATATAAAAGATAGCAACACATTTAGCTAGGTTGGAAAAGGTGTGTTGCAATTCTTTAGGTTGATTTGCCCCCTGTTGATTGGAGCGGAGGGCACTCGACTCCTGCGGTATCGAGAGGTCACTGGAGACCCCACAGGCGCAAGGCGCCGAGGAGGCTCCAGGACCTCCCCGCGGAAAGCGAGTGCACGGAGCGGAAATCAACAGGCCCCGTTAGCATGGGCAATCTTATTATATAATCCGTATTTTAGGATCTGACAAATGAAAAATTGCCGAGAAAAAATACCCTCTCTCGACAATCTGAAAGCCAGACCAGTTTGATTGGCTTTTTCCCAATATTCTTATTCTGCCAGCATTTCTTTCATTTTGGCGTTATGTGCTTTGTAATGGTCTAACAGCTGATTAAGAATGTCTTTAGCCTGCTTGTCATCCTTGTTCTCAATAGCTGTTTGCAGGTCTCTGAATTTTTTCCAATGTGCCATATATTTGCCGCCATGAATCTCCTTCATAAATTGTTCCTTGGTAATTTTCCCTTCTTCCAGCAGCTTCTTCAAATTCTGCATTTTCTCCAATTTTTCCTTTTTCCATTGCTCGCGTTTTTTAGCATTTTCGGGTTTCTTCCACTGTTTGCGAAGCTCTTTCTTTTCCTCTATAGCTTGAGTCCACTCTGATTTTTTCTCTGGAGTATATTGCTCAACCCAAGAAAGAAGCTTCTGTTCCCGTTCCAGCATCTGTACATGCCAATCCTTATGCATTTTATGATGTTGGTGATCTCTATTGGTGTCAGGCACCGTCCCCTGCGCCGTTGCAAACCCAGATGTTGAAAAAATTAATCCTAACGCTAAAATAAATACGTTTAACTTCATGTTTTTCACCTTCCACTATTCCTTTTTTAATAAAGTGCTTCACAAGAAGTTAGCATACCCAGTAAAGCAAAAAAAATTTACCATTTCGGCAAATAATTAGTAATTATTTCTCAAGAATGCAAAAGACCCCTTTCTCATTTTGAAAGGAGTCCATTCATTTAATAAACATCTTTTTTCGTAAACACCATAAATGATACCAGTAATGCGGCGGCCCACCATACAAGCAGCACCGACATAGAGAACGAAAGATTCATCCCTTCAATCGGCGGCGCATTGCCCTTCATATAGTCAGTTAACCTGAGATTTACCATGAAAAAGTATTTCGCTGATTCCCAGGACGAAACCATATTACTAAGGATAGCCCCGGATATTAGGGCCGCAAGCATCACGCCCATGCCAGCTGCTGTACTCCGAATCAGCACCGAAAGCATGAAGGAAAGTGTACCAACCACGATTGCCACAAACCAAACAAGCCCTAAGTCCATTAATAAAAACTTCCACAGACTTAATAATTTTACATCAGATGTATTTAACCCCTCGTCCGTTACATGAAAACCCGTTAAAATCGGCGCCCCAAATCCCTTATAGCCAAATACAACACCCGAAATAGCATAAGATAAAAAGCCGGTTATGGCTATAATTAAGGATATCGCTAAACAAAGTGTTATGTATTTACTAAGCAGTACCTTCCACCTGTTGACTGGCCTTGTCAGCAGAAGTTTAACCGTACCAAGACTATGTTCTGATGAAACAAGATCACTGGCGATCACCATCACCATTAAAGGGATAAATAAATCAATCGAGTTTTCAAGAAAAATCCGCATGAAGGTTGGTGCACCCGGTTCCGCAGGATTAATATCATGATCCAGATAATATTGTTGCTGCTGAAGCGAAATTTGCAGCTGCTTTTTCCATTCATCAGAAATTCGGCTGCTGCTAAGCCGATTGGTTGTATCAACAATTTGCTGCTGGAGAATTGTACGCCAATCACTTGTTCCTAATTTTTCCCTTTGTGTTTGTACTTGTTTATATTGGGCATATGTAAACAGGATCACTAAAACACCTATAATCAGGGCAATAACGACCAGTCGTTTCTTGGCAATGAGTTTCAACATTTCATTTTGGACCAATTTATTCAATCGTTTCACCTCCGGTCAGTTCGAGGAATAAATCTTCCAGCACCGGCATTTTGCGATTCATTTCCAACACGGACACACCAGCTTCGACCAGCTGTTTATTCCATTCTGGTGTCATTTGTTCATTATATTCTGTCCAAAGTGTACCGTCTTCTTTTTCTTCGATCCCGGTTAATGCTCCTAACACTTCTTTCCCTTTAAAAAATGGATCGAGGCGCCATACCATTTTTTCACGATTTGATAGAAGCTTTTGTACTGTGTCTGTCCGAATGATGGTACCTTTCGCAATTATCGCCACCCGGTCGCATAAAAGCTGGATTTCGCTTAGCAGATGGCTTGATACCAGAACACTTAACCCTTCCTGTTCAGCTAGAAAGCGAATGAACTCTCTCATTTCGCGGATACCTGCAGGGTCTAATCCATTTGTCGGTTCATCAAGAATTAAAACTTTTGGGTTGCCTAAGAGGGCCTGTGCTATTCCTAGGCGCTGTCTCATTCCCAGTGAATAGGTTTTAACTTTATCATGTATTCTCTCGGATAAACCGACAAGCGCCGTGACCTCTTTAATCCGTCCTTCCCCAACGCCATCAAGCATTCGAGCAAAATGCAAAAGATTATTATAGCCTGACAGGTATGGATACAACTCCGGGTTTTCCACGATACAGCCAAGGTTCTTCAGGGCACCTTTAAAATCTTCTGCAATATTGCTGCCACAGATATGAATGCTTCCTGATGTCGGTTTGATCAATCCTACGAGCATACGGATGGTTGTTGTTTTTCCAGCGCCATTCGGTCCAAGAAAGCCAAATACCTCTCCTTCCCGCAAATCAAAGGTCAACCCTTTGATAATTTCCCGTCTTCCAATAACTTTCCTTAAATCCTTAACAGATAATGTGATTTTTTTCTCCATATATATCTCCTTACCAGGTAAGCAATGAAGCAACACGTTCTGCGATTAGCCGATACCCTTTTGTATTGGGATGAAATTTATCGGAATACAAGTAGTCATTAACCTTTAACTCAAACAGATCGAAAGTAGGTACGAACACAATCTTTGGAAACTCAGCACTTACCTCCGCACTGTCATAATTCCAGTGGCGGATAACTTTGGACATTTCTTTACCTTGGTCTAACTCAATGAATGGATTATACAAACCGACAAAAAACACATTGGCTTGTTTATTGTTCTTACGGATTTGTTCAAAAATAAATTTTAAATTGCTGAGGTATTTCTTTTCAATTGCAGCAATATCTTCTGTTTGGAAATCCATTAAACCTTCTCCGCTGCGAAATAAATCATTACCGCCAATAGTTACCAATACGACATCCGCTTTTTGCAGCTGCCTTCCTACTTCTTTTTGCTGGATTTGCTTTTTCAATTGATCAGATCTTTGTCCGTTAATGCCAAGGTTTGTCAGCTGGACTGATTTTTTGCTCTTTTCCTTTATTTCATCAACTAAAACACCAACATAACCTTTTCCTGTCTCATCACCGGTCCCTCTCGTAAGGGAGTCCCCTAAAGCAACAATTGTCAATCCCTGTTTGTTTTCTGCCTCAGTGGAAACATCAGCTTCATGTACAACCTTTTCCGGTTTGCCGGCATAATAATCCCCCACAGCCCAGCCAAGCCCAACGAGCCAGAGGAGACAAAAAAATACTGCGATTATGGTAATCGATCGAACCATATTCTTACTCAAAAAGCTCAATCCTTTCTAGCATTTTTCTTACTTTTATTTAAACATAATTATGGAAGGATTCAAACTTTTAGTCTTACAAATAATGCTAAAAAGAAGGCATTAAAAAACCCGGCAGCTAAATTTCGATACCGGGTTTTGTCTCATTATACTAATGCAGCTTTAGGACCAAAGAATTCGAAATGAATACGTTCTTCTTGTACTCCTAATTCTGTCAAGGAGCGATTAATAGCCTTCATAAATGGCAGCGGGCCACAGAAGTAAAAATCAGCATCTTTTGTAGGAACTTTCTCATCTAACCAATCACGTGTTACATAACCTTCAACATCAAAACGATTGTTTTTACGATCCTCTTCTGTTGGTGAATCATAGAAGAAATAGGAAGTTACATTTTCGAGCTTAGTAAGTTCTTCTACTTCATCTCTTAGGGCATGAACATTTCCGTTTTGTGCTGCATGGATAAAGATAACTTTTCGCTCTGGCTGAACGTCCGCCACAGTTTTCAGCATACTCATCATTGGTGTTAAGCCGACGCCGCCGCTTAAAAGAACTACTGGCGTTTCCTTATCTGTATCAAGTACGAAATCTCCTGCTGGTGCACTAATTTGAAGAATTTCCCCTTCTTCTACACTGTCGTGCAGATAGTTAGACACCATTCCATCCGGATTTGGTGTACCTGCTTCACGCTTTACACTAATACGGTAATAGTCCTTACCAGGTGCATCAGATAAACTGTATTGACGGATATGGGTAAATTTTTCGCCTTCAATATCCAGTTTTATACTAATATATTGACCAGGCTGAAAATCAGCAATTTCTTTGTGATCCACAGGTTTTAAATAGAATGAAGTAATAACATCACTTTCCACAACCTTCTTTTCAACGATAAAGCGGCGGAATCCATCCCAGCCGCCTTTTTGTTTTGCAGCCTCTTCATACATTTCTGCTTCTACGCTGATAAAGGCGTCTGCAATAACACCGTAAGCTTTAGCCCATGCATCAATTACTTCATCTGTTGCAGCATCGCCAAGGACATCTTTAATGGCCAAAAGTAAATGTTTTCCGACAATTGGATAATGCTCTGGTTTAATGCCAAGACTTCTATGTTTGTGACCAATTTGCTTTACAACTGGAAGAATAGCCTCAAGGTTATCAATATAGGCAGCCGCAGCATAAACTGCTCCGGCAAGCGCTCTTTGCTGTCTGCCTTGCTTTTGGTTAGCATGGTTAAATATATTTAATAATTCAGGGTGATTGCCGAACATTAACTGATAGAATCTGGTGGTAATTGCTTCTCCGTGTTGTTCTAACACAGGTACTGTTGATTTAACGATATCGATTGTTTTTTGATCTAACAATTTAAACACTCCTTATGTTTTCACTATATCCATAGGTGATTATATGAAAAAAAACACTTCAATTAAGTGATTTAAATCACATGTCCCCGTTTTTGAGTAATTCTGACTATTAATAAAATTCAGTTCCCCTTTATTACGTTATCCCAAATATGCCAATGTCTAGTATAATATGGAAATACAAGAGATGATGGCGGGGTAATATAGAATGAATAGACGAAAGAAAGTGTTATCGGTCATGGGTATAATAATCGTTTTGGGGTTAATTTATGTTGGGTTCTTACAATTCAAAATTAGCCAATATAGTCAAGAGAAAGTACCAAATAACGCAGATTATTTAATTGTTTTGGGGGCAAGAGTAAAGGGGACAGTTCCTTCATTGGCCCTTGCCAGCAGAATTGAGACTGCCGCAGACTACTTAAAGAAAAATGAAAAGACCATCGTGATTGCATCAGGTGGAAAAGGGCCTGGGGAGGATATCTCCGAAGCGGAAACGGTCAAAAGAGAGCTAGTAAACAGAGGAATTAATGAATCTAGGATTATTTTAGAAAATAAATCGACTGATACATATGAAAATATCCGTTTTTCGAAAAAACGCTTACCTCCTGATGCCAAGTTTGGCCTGGTGGTAACGAATACCTTTCATGTATACCGTGCAGTATCGCTTGCCGGTGACCAAGGACTTAAGGTTGAAGGACTTCCGGCTAATACACCAGCGATGGCGGTTGTTAAATCCTATACTAGAGAATATTTGGCGATTACAAAGTATTACTTAGTGAAATATATTCTGCAATGAACTTAACAACTAAAGCCGGGATAGAATAAAGGCTGGGATATTAGAGTCCAGCCTTTATAGCATACCTTTTTCAGCTATTTTGATAGAAATATATTTTTCCTTCCTTTTCCGCTATCTTGACCTGACCAAGTGATTCCAAGTAAGTTAGATTGGTAATCGTTTGATAAAAAGCAGAACCTGCACGCTCCTGAGAAAGGTTTCTCCCATATACTTGCTGTGAAACTTCAAAGGCGGTACTTCCCTGTTCATTAATAGCATCATATGTTTGGTTCCATCTTTTTTGATAATGAGACATCATTAATTCAATTCTTGCCATTAAATCAGGAATTGGCTCCCCATGACCGGGAAGAACATATTTGGCCTGGCATTGCATCAGCTTTTCAAGCGCTTGAAGATAGTCTTTTAAAGGGTTATCACCCTCTCCATTGCAAATCACAATCGGATTAATAGAATTTAAGATATGATCGCCAACGAAAAGCACCTGATTTTTCTCATTAAAGAAACTAAAATGGTCGGGAGAATGTCCAGGGGTCCAAATCGTATTATAGCTGTAATCGCCAAGAGGAATTTCTTCATTTTCATCAAATACCATATCAGGATCAAATTGATAGGATTTATATTGATGAAACCTGTTATCTTGTTTTCGAAAAAGTGGTCCTCCATGCCTTACTAAAAATAAAGCATGAGGATTAAAATATTTTTCATTAATAAATTGAGCGCGGATTTTGTTTAGTTCCGCATAGCTTTTTGCTGCCATCCAAACAGGGACATTAAACTGCTGCTGAAACCATCCCGCTAAACCAATATGGTCTGTATGAGCGTGTGTAACCACAACCTTTTCAACTACTAAGCCTTCGCTAATTACTTTTTGCCAAACAGCAATTGCTTCCTCTGTATAATCACCAGTATCTACAACTGTATAGCCCCTTTTTCCTTTGATTAAATAGCAATTTACATTTCCAAAATCATAAGGAATTGGAACTGTCAACAGAAATACATCATCCAATATTTTTTGCATCAACTGAATACCCCCTTACTTAAGAATACCGGCGATTATAAAACCTGATGAGGGTTAAAATATATGCACTATCGAACCATGACCGTACCCCCATCAACCATAATCGTCTGTCCAGTGATGTAATCAGCATCTCGACTGGCTAAAAATACGGCTGCCCGCCCAATATCTTCCTCACAATCGCCAAGACGGCCAAGCGGGATAAGCGAGACCATTTTATTGTAAGCGTTTGGATGTTCCTCCTGTAATCGTTCAACGCCTGGTGAATTGGCAATTGGCGAAATAAGGTTTACATTTATCCCATACCTGCCCCATTCAGTTGCTGCTACACGAGAAATTCCACGGATTGCTTCTTTTGCTGCTGCATATGAGGCTTGTTTGCTCAGTCCAATCATACCTGCCCCTGAGACAAAATTAATCACCTTTCCTTTCGATATTTTTAAATACGGCAACGCACTTTTCATTAAAATAAAGGTTGACCAAAAACCTGTATTCAAGGCAAGGTCCATTACCTCTTCCGTCGTTTCCTCAAAAATCACATTTTGAGAGGTTTGGGCATTATTCACTAAAATATCAAGTACTCCAAACCTTTCAATTACCTTTTCAACTATAGCTGGCAGCTTATTACGATCTGCTAAATCTGCCTGTATAAATAAGGCATTACAACCTAACTTCAACAATTCCTCTTCCGTTCTTTTTCCTTTTTGTTCGCTTAATCCTACAAACACAACTGAGGCTCCTTCTTTAGCGAAGGCATGGCAAATTCCTCTTCCGATACCCGACGACCCGCCTGTAATCAAGGCTACTTTATCTTTTAATTTCAATCTCATAACCTCCTAATCTTAATAAAAACTTTTGTAATCATTTGAATATTTATGATATTATTTTTACAATTAAGAAAAATGACATTTTAGGAGCAATTAGTTATGCCCATAACTCCAGCAGATTTTGTTATTGAAAATGCCTCGGTAATTACGATGGACTCACAATGCCCGTTTGCTAAAGGCGTTGCTGTGGCAGATGGAAAAATCACTGCACTTATTTCCTCTGAAAATGAAAACTATCCCATTAAACCTGGCGGTAAGCGTATTAACGGTAAAGGATTAACCCTGTTACCTGGGCTTATTGATGCACATTGTCATCTTCGTGCGCAGATCAGCCACGAATTATCAGTGTCATGCAGCCGCAATTCAATTAATTCTATTGAAGAAATCATCAATGCTATACGTCAAGAGGCGAAATGTTTACCACCTGGGACCTGGATTCGCGCAACCGGATATGACCCTTTCTATCTAAAAGAAGAACGGCATCCAAATCGCTGGGATTTAGACCAAGCAGCTCCAAACCATCCTGTTCGTCTGCGCCATGTAACTCGTCATGCTTCAGTCCTCAACAGCGCAGCACTGACCCTTGCTGGAATTGGCCCAACTAGTTCAGAGCCTCCAGGTATGAAGGTCGATCGTAACTATGAAACAGGAATGCCAACGGGAGTGATCTATGGCGGTGATACTTGGCTTTCTCAATTTGTCATACCTCCCATCACCGCAGCCCAGCTTAAAACAGGGGCAATCCATTTACAAAAGAAGCTGCTTAGTAGAGGAATAACTTCTGTCCAGGATGCTACCCCAACAAATGGACTCGGAGACTTAGAGTTTTGGGCAAATAGAATAGATCAGGAAAATTGGTCAATTCCAATTCAATTAATGGCGAATGAAAAAAATCATCTCACTTTGACTAAGCACCTGGCAAAAGAATTCTCCCCGGAGATTTCAACACGCTTAGAAATGGGATCTGTTAAGGTAGTACTTGAAGCACTCCCAGAACTTTATCCGTCTCTGGATGAACTGTCCCGTATTGCAGTTACAGCAACCAGCCGAAATGTGCCAATTGCCGTTCATGCAGTGGATCCTGAAATGGTTTGGACTGCTACAGAAGCCATTCGCTCAGCTCAGGACAACTATCCAGAAAAAAAAATCCGCCATCGGATTGAACACCTTAGTCTATGTCCGGATGCATTTTTACCGGCAATTTCTGAGTTAGGAATCATCGTAGTGACCAACCCCAGCCTTATTTATAATCATGGTGACCGTTACCTTATCGATGTGGATCCACTTGAACAGGAGTGGCTTTATCGTATGAACAGCTTACGATCAGCAAATATCTCAATGGCTGCTGGTTCAGACGCACCTATTGCTTCTTTCGATCCGTGGATTGGGATTAAAACAGCCTGTATTCGTGCTTCCATTTCCGGCAATGTTGTTGGTCCGGCCGAAAAGCTAAGCCGCTGGCAGGCTTTAAAAATGTATACAACCGGTGCTGCACTTGCTGGCGGCTGGGAAAAAGTCCGAGGTAAAATCCATCCTGGTTACCAAGCCGATCTTATCGCTTTGGATCTAGATCCCCTCAACTGTTCTTTGGAAGCGCTCAGTCATATTAATGTCCTGGCAGCCTGGTCCAGCGGAAATCTTGTTTACTCTGGAAAGCCCATATTTTCACTATTTTCATAGTTTGTCAAAAATTGTTTCTTCCCTTATAATGAATGTAACTTTCATCTAGGAAACAATATAACTGACAAATGACATCAGAATATAGCATTATGGGGGACATCATGAACACTAAAAAAACGATTCATCGATTAAGTACTGTAGATAATGCCATTTCACTTCTAGCGATGTTTCTTAAATATGATTCTGTTGGACTCATGGATGTGGAACGCGAGTTAGGTATCAGTAAGACGGCCGCTTTTCGCCTAGCAGCCACAATGACTGATCGTGGTTTTTTGATAAAAAACACCAAAACCAAACAGTATTATCCAGGACCGATTCTTTTTCAATTGGTACAGAAATTCCAAGTGAATGACATTACAACAGTTGCACAGCCATTTATTCAGGAATTAGCGCAGCTGACAAATGAATCTATTTATCTATCCATTCGATCAGGAAATAGCTACATTTTTTTAACTGGGGTTGACAGTATCCATCCTGTTAAAGTTACCATCCCCTTTGGCGATGAAATAGATTTATATGTAGGTGCTGCAGGCAAGGTCCATATGGCATACATGTCAACTGTAGATATTGATACCTATTTCAAGCGAACAGAGTTCGAAAAAAATTCTTCGGTAAGCATTGAAAATTTAAAGGTTGAACTAATTCAAATTAGAGACGCTGGCTATTCTACAAGTTTCGGCGAAGCTTACCCTGATTCCGGGGGGATTGCTGTACCAATTTGGGGTCTCAGTGAGGAGCCAATTGCTGTACTTGGTCTTTTTCTCCCAATGACACGTCTTCCCCAAGATAAACGTGATCAACTAATTAAATTAGTGATAGATTTTGCTGAGAAAATATCGGCTGAATTTATAAGAAAGCAGGAAACAATAAAATGAACAGCGCGTCATTTAAATAAGTTCCCTAATAAAGATCATCTTCTTGTTGCCCATGATCGTGCCACGAGAACCTTTTCCCTGGCAAGCCCTTGTGATAACGGCATCTCTAGACCATGAGCCACCAGTGATTTAATCCATTTTGCTGAATTAGGATTACGTCCAACGAGTGCTTTCATATAATCAATAGTGGTCTCAAGAAGTTTCTCCGATGGTACGATCATGCTAATCATTCCTCGCTCCAATCCCTCCTCAGCTGTTATTCGATTGCCGAAAAGAGCAAATTCTAAGGCTAAGCCCTGATGTACCAGTCTAGGGAGACTTTGGGTCCCGCCTGCTGCCGGTATCATTCCCAATTTGGCCTCTGGAAGCGATAGGATGGTTCCAGGCGCTGCCATGCGAAAATCACAAAGCATTGCCATTTCCAGACCAGATCCAACGGCAAAACCATGCAAAGCTGCTGCAAGCGGTTTTGGAAACCGTCTGATTTCATCCCATAAATCCCGCTGCAGTCTTATTCTCCGTTTCCTTATGACTGAAGGTTCTGTTCCAAATTCAGTTAAATCTGCTCCCGCACAAAATCCCCTTCCTGCCCCGCAAATAACAAGACCATTAACAGATGGGTCATCCCGAAAAGCTAATATTGCTTCATATAATCCATCCCGTATCTCTACATTAAAAGCATTTAGATTTTCCGGGCGATTTAATGTAATTACTGCAATAGGTCCATCCTTTTCCAACAGGACCGCCGGTTCTTTTCCGTACATTTTGCTGCCTCCTTTTTACAGTAATAATGACAAACTTTTTAGCAATTATTCACCGATAAAATTCGGAGTTCGCTTTTCGAGGAAGGCTTGAACCCCTTCCATTCGGTCCTGACTTGTTTGCAGAAGCATATAAACATCAAGCTCCAACCGTAATGCTTGTTCTAAAGGTAATTCACTGCCTTTAAGGAGACACTCCTTCGTATATTGCATAGAAAGGCTTGACATATTAACAAGCTGCCGAGCCTTGTTGCAGGCTTCTGACAAAACCAAATCATCCTCTGTTAATTTGGTTGTTAAACCTAATTTCAACGCCTCAGATGCCTGGATCACATCCCCTCCCAAGAGCATCGACATGGCTGGACCTTTTCCAATTATTCGTGGTAACCGCTGTGTGATTCCTCCAGCAGGAACCAGTCCCCAAGAAGATTCCGGAACAGAAAACAATGCATTTTCGGAAGCATAGCGGATGTCTGCTATACATGCCAGACTAAGACCTAAAGACGCACAATACCCTTTAATTGCCGCAATAATCGGAACAGGCAACCGCGCCCACTCCTCAATTGCCGCACATGCCAAGCTTAAGGCAGAATATGACTCGTCAAAAGAATTTTCTACGCCATCCGGAGGATGAAGACCGATTGAAAAGCTTTTTCCATGCCCACCCAATACAATCACTTTAATGTTGTCTTTTTCCTGTAAATCACGGGCAATGCTTAACAGTTCTTGTGCCAATTCAGGATTGAATTGATTGTGGTTTTCAGGGTTATTCAATAAAACATGGGCTATACTATCATCGACCCAGACGTCAAGGTATCGGTATTTCATCAAAAAACCTCCTCTTATCTTAAAAAATTGCATTAAAAAACGGATGCTAATTCTGTATTACTACATGACTCGACTCGCTTAAGCACCTCATCCATGTGCTGACCAAGTTCTGGCGGTGGATTTGTTTGTGCCTCCCAGCCATTACTCTTCCAAGGCATTCCTAATACCGGCGGTCCTTCATCGATTACTAATCGTGAAATCTCCTCTTTAAGAGCAAGCTCTGAAATACCATACACTCTGTTATGAATACTCGGCGTTTTCGGTAATCTCCTATTTAATAAATAATCTGCAGTAAACTGGCAAGCGATTTCATACTGAGAGGCATCTATATGAGTCCCTTTTCCTTCACGCTTTCGAAAAATAAGTGCCGCTGCCAAAGCAAATGCACCATGAATTCCAGCGCCTATATCGCTTACCGAAAAACCAGGCAGCCACGGTATTTCGCTCTCTTTAGCAGAATTTTTAGTTAGCGAAGCTATGCCTGACATTGCCTCTAATGTAGGACCATAGCCAACAAAATCACGATAAGGACCTGTCTGTCCGAATGCAGAAAGAGAAACAATCGTAAGGTCTGGTCTAGCTTTCCAAAGTTCTTCTTTAGATAACCCAAAATTAGGCATAACTCGCGGACTAAAATTTTCAATAAGCACATCACTTACTTTGACTAAATCTAAAAATCGGATGAGGTCTGATTCTAAGCGAAGATCCAACTGGATTCCTAACTTATTGCGATTCAATTCCCTAAAAAAAGGGGCTTGTGAGCCCCGATTTGAACGAATCCCGTCAGGTCGATGAGGGGCCTCTATTTTAATGACCTCTGCACCTAGATCTGCAAAAAGTCTAGTACAATAGGGACCCGACCACATTCCGGTCAAATCGAGAATCCTAAGTCCCTTCCAGGAACTTTTTTCAAAGTAAGTATCACTGTTCTTTAAGGGAACAGGTCCTGTATGCGCCTTCCAAGGAAGCCGCATTCCAGGTATGCCAGCAGTCGATTTGTTGAAAAAGCTTCGAGCATCTAGCTGCGGGCAATGTAGTACTCCATCTGGAGTCTGAACCTTTGCAAACGGCATACGAAAAGCCTGACCTATCAGAAATAATTCTTCACTTGTCATTCGGCTGCTCCAATTTCCCAAGGCTTTTTCCAATGCTACACAATCCAACCGGCGTCCTTCATTACTGGACCATTCCCTTCGACGAGAGAGTTCTGCCCATCCCTCTAACAATTCCCACTTTTCGTCTACAGGAGCTCCGATAAAAACCCAGCTATCAAGGGCAGGCAGGATTGCCATTGGGGCCAATTTGTTATGACGGTTACCGGACCTGCTCCGGGAAATTCCACTTGCCAAAAAGGTGGAAAACGCTCCTTCAAGGGCGCTAACAGCAATAGTAAGAGCTTGAATTTGCACTAAGCGGGGCTTTCCCGTCCAACCTCTTTCAAGCAGAGCCAATAATCCTGCAGCTGCCGCATGAGCACCAACTAAATATGCAGCCGAGTATCCTCCGACAGCAAGAGGTGGAAAATTTGGATCACCGGTAAGATCCATCCATCCCCCAAGCGCTTGAAGAGCATGCTCCTCATCTAAGTCCACGCCTTGCGGTAATTCGATGTAAATGCCAATCCAAGATTTCTCCATTTTGGCAGCCAGAATTGATTTTAACTTTAGAGATAAATGACTATCCCAAAGAACGATATCCCATTGTTTACTTAAAAGATTCATGACTGTATCGTTAAACTCCAGCTCACTGCAGGTTTCAATTATCTCTTTTTTGCAGTCTCTAAAGTCTGATACAGATGTAGTAACCGTTATAACCTTTGTAACCTGAGCACCGCTTTCGGCGAAGAGTCTTCCGGCATAGCCGCCAGAAGGTCCGGTCGTTAGTTCCAAAATCCGCAGCCCGGTTAATAGATCATTTTCAAGCTCCTTTACCATGAATCTTTTCACATCCTCTGATATTGATTAGTCTGCTGTTGGCAAGGCAACAGGTTTTTTTAGCTGCATGTTAATCCCACAGCATTGAATCGCTCCTTCTCCAGCCTTTGTGCAAAGAACTTCACTCCCGCACTCCTTACACTCCAAACGTTTTCCAAGCTGATTTGCCATCACTATCTCTCCTTTCAACATCTAGTTAGCAGGTTAGCTATTAATGATGTCCTTTCATATGAATCTCTAGGATTATTTCTTTTCTAAAGGTATCCCGCAGCACTTCATTTCTGTCTTCCCTACTTTTGTCACGATAAATTCACTTTCGCATTTCGTACATCCAAGTTTTGTACCGATCTTAATTGACACTTTAATCCCCCCTAGCCTTTATATAACAGCGTTTACCGTTATTTGTTCATCTTGGCACCCAATGGTTCAACCCCAATGATTTCTCTTTGCTCAAATTTTTTAATCTGTTCATCTGACCGGCCCAAAATGCCCTTTAATACATAATCATTATGCTGTCCAAGCTTTGGGGCGGGACTGTGGTGTTCAAGACGTGTACTAGAGAATTTAACCGGCCACGAAGGAAAAGCATGAGTTCCGGTAAGATCTCGTGATACTTCTTGGTACATCCCTTGTAAAAATGGATCTTCCTCCATCTCATCTACCTCTAGTACAGGACCAGCACATATTCCTGCCTTTTGTAGCAAATTTGCGGCATCATAATGACCTAGCTGCAGCGTCCATTTTTCAATCAGCCCGTCTAATTCATCTTGATACTCACAACGGCCTACTATAGTTTGAAACCGTTCATCTTTTGCCAATAATGGGCTGTCAATTACCTTACAAAACTTTTCCCACTCATCATCATTTCTAATCGAAATAGCCACCCATGAATCTTCTCCTTTACAGCGGTATACTCCGTGTGGGGCCATATTAGGCTGACGATTCCCAACCCGTCCCCAATTCCTGCTGTTCATTGAGACATCTGCGATTGGCTGTCCAATTAGATTAGCGCATGCTTCTGCTTGAGCTACTTCAATAAATTGACCTTTGCCTGTTCGTTGTCTATATTCAAGAGCTGCCAACAGTGCAAATGCTGTATGAAAACTTGCAATGACATCGCCAACTCCAGATATAATCATCGGATTCTCATTTGGGTACCCGTTTGTCTGGGCAATCCCTGATAAGATTTCAAACGTGTATGCGAAGCCAGGTTTATTACGATATGGGCCGGTTCTTCCATAAGCTGGCATAGACACAAAAATAATTCTCGGATTTACCTTACAAAGTTCTTCATAGGAAAGCCCGAAGTTTTCCATTACCCTAGGGGAAAAATTTTCAATTACCACATCGCTTTTCGTCACTAATTCCTTAAACAACTCGATTCCTTCTGGATCATTCATATTGAGGGTTAATCCTAATTTGTTCAGGTTAGCGGCATTCCATTGCGGGCCAAGCTCCCACCAATCCTTTTCTCCAGGAGGCGCCATCGTATACCTAAATCCATCAGGAAACTGTATCGATTCAATCTTAATAACTTCGGCTCCAAGTGCGCCGAGATATGATGTACACATCGGCCCTGACCACCACATACTGAGATCAAGGATTCGAATTCCTTCCAAAGGAAAAGATGACACTGTTCTTACCCCCTTTTATTAAAATTAAAGGCTGTTTTCGTAATATTTGTTGTTTTCACTTCAGTTTGAACTCAAAACACAGTAACCCTCGAAATAAAATTACGCTTTTAAAAAAGACTTTCGAATATATCAGCGAATTTTTGAAGGATATCGGCGAATCGAGAACATTTATCGGCGAATTTCAAATTTTATCGGCGAATCCAGCCGCTTTATCGGCGAATCAAAAAACAACTTTTTTAAAAAGTGCCAAATTAAATAACACCATCCGCCGCCATACTTTTTAGTTCAGCTTCCGAATATCCCATTAATCCGTTATATACATTTGAATTATGTTCACCCAACAATGGGGCGGGACTGTTAATTTTCCATGGTGTTTCTGACATCCGGTATGGAGCGCCAGGCTGAGCCACTCTTCCCATTACAGGATGGTCAACTTCAACGAAAAACTCCCGTTCTTTGTACTGCGGAAAGCTAAGCATTTCTTCAAAGGTTGGAACTGGGTTCACCGGAATCCGCCACTCTGTACCAAGCTGGATAATTTCCTCTCGGGTATGCTCCATCAGCCATTTATCGAATCTTTCTTGAAAAAGTTCCTTGTTTTGTAATCGGTGATAAAGGGTTGTAAATCTGGGATCATCAATCCAATCGTACATCTCCGTCATTAAACAAAAATCTTGCCAGTGCTGTCCTGTTAAAAGATTAATACCGATATACCCGTCCTTACATTTCTCAATACTTGGCAACATAACATAGCGCTGCCTATGCTTAGAGGGACTTGATGGAAATGAATTTTGTACAGTAGGATAGGATCTTTGCAATAAGCCGCATTCCGTAATCGAAACATCGACATGTGTTCCCATCCCTGACATTCTTCGATTGGCTACAGCGGCCATGGTGGACATGGCAGCAAACGCTCCAGTAATATACTCTAGTATTCTCAATGGGCCGCCTGCCCTTAATGGTTCTCTTGTAGGCTCGCCTATTGAACTAATAAAACCACTCATTGCCTGCGTAATTAATTCTGTCCCCTTATAATCTCGAAATCTACCTGACTGGCCAAAGTTGGATATAGATGTCATGATTAAACGCGGATTGATTTCTTTTAGTTCTTCATAACTCAATCCTAAGCTGTTCATCACTCTCGGACTAAAGTTTTCCACGAGGATATCGGTATCACGAACTAATTTTTTAAGAATTTCTGCACCACGTTCGCTTTTTAAATTTAGCGTAATCCCTATCTTATTGTTGTTTAAATAGGCAAACAGCCCGCTTGCATTTAGATTTGGAACGTCATCTGGATATGGTCCCTCTTGCCTGGAAGGATCACCCGTTTTTGGCTGTTCGATTTTAATGACCTGGGCTCCGAGGTCCGCCAATAACTTGGTGCAATATGGTCCCGCAATATGCCATGTCAGGTCTATTACTTTCAGTCCTTTAAGGGCATGTTCTGTCACTTTTTCTCACCCCATTTCTTAGATAAAAAAAGAGAGGCATAACACATGGCTGCACACGGCATGCCTCTAGTACATTTTCAGGAATTTATTGGCGAATCAAATATTCATTGGATTGTTTTCCGATAGATTGACTGATTTGCTTTAAATGAACAGAAGCTGTTCCTAAGTTTAACTGCTGACTTTTAAAACGGCGAAAACAGAATTGCAGCGGGTAGTCAAGATCAATCCCCATTCCTCCATGCAATTGATGTGCGCCCGTTAAAACATGTTGTCCTGCTTTTCCAAGCCATGCCTTTGCGATTGCCACTTCCCTCTCAGCCGGCAGTCCTGCCTCTAAACGCCAAATGGCCTGAAAGGCAGCTAATCTTCCACCTTCAACAACAGTAAACATGTCTGATAAGCGGTGCTGTACGGATTGGTAGCTTCCGATTGCGCGTCCAAACTGGCGGCGTTCTTTTACATAATCATTCGTTACCTCCAGCGCCCTTCTAAGTACACCAGTCATTTCTACACATTGCAGCGCAGCAGCCATCTGGAGGGTCGTCTTAGTTATCGACCATCCATTATTTACTTCACCTAAAACCTCCGCGCTAGAAAGCGATACATTCTGAAGCTCCACTTCATGTAGAGGGTCTGGTCCAATGGATGGCATTGGTTTGAAATGAATACCCGGCTGGCTGTTCTTCACAAGGAAAAGACTTAACCCTTGTTCATCAGCAGATTGAACTTTAGAAGTTCTGACCAATGTAAGCAGGTAATCAGATGATTCCCCAAAAGGGACAAATAACTTTTTACCAGAAAGAGAATATCCCTGATCATTCGCAGCAGCAAAAGCAGATACATGCCTCAAGTCAAAATGGGCCTTTGGCTCTGACAAAGCTCCAGTGAAGATAAGCTTCCCTTCGGCAATTTGTGGCAGCAGCTTTTGCTTTTGTGCTTCCGTTCCGTATTCTAAAAGCGGAATTACACCATATGCAATGGTTGACAGAAACGGGGCAGGAAGCGCTGCCCATCCAGCTTCCTCCACCACCAAGGCTAAGTCCATTAAGCTTCCGCCTACACCGCCATATTCTTCCGGTATGATTAATCCGATAAATCCTAGATCGGCAATTTCCTTATAAAGAGAAGATGAATAACCATTTTTACTAGTTTCAACTTTTCTTAATTCAGAGATAGAGCACTTTTCTCTAAAAAATTTTTGCGCTGTACTTTTGAACTCTTCTTGTATTTCATTTAAAGCAAATTCCATTTGTTCACACCTCTCTTCATGTGTTCCGCCGTTTGAATTTCGGCAGTGCGAGATCTTCCCAAACCTGGTCTACCACCACTTCTACAGGCATTCCAATATAGATTTCATCCGGTTTACAATCTATCATATTTGAAATGATTCGTACGCCTTCCTCCAACTCTACGAGCACAACTTCATATGGTACTTCAAACCCCGGATGAACAGACCGATAGTAAATAACATAGCTATAAACGGTTCCTTTGCCAGTTGTCGGCACCCATTCTAATTTAAACTGCCGGCAATTATGACAAACAGGACGCGGCGGATGTGAGTAAGTACCACAATTTTTACATTTTTGCACATGCAATTGCTTTGTTTCTTGCATTAGCATCCAATAATCTATAGTATCTTCATTCACATCTGGTCTTGGAGTTGGATACTGCTTATTATATTGAACCAAATTAATTACCTCCTTTTTAAGATCAAACCACCCGTGGGAACACCTGGACCACCAGTAACTAAAGAAAGCTCAGCATCTTTAATTTGGGTTGTAGATGTACCGCGGATTTGCCGAACTCCTTCTGCAATCAAATTCATACCATGTACATATCCTTCTGACATTAAACCGCCTGAAGTATTGATGGGCAGCTCGCCATCAGGACGGATGCGATGTCCCCCCTCACAATAGGCCACACCCTCACCCTTACTGACAAAGCCAAGCGCTTCTAACTGCATTGGAATTTCCGAACTAAAGGCATCATAGAATTGGGCAACATCAATATCTTGAGGGGTAACACCTGCCATTTTGAAAATCTTCTTTCCATATTCTTCAATCTCCGGGTACCCTGTTATATCCGGTCTATAAAAACTGGTCATCTGTTCTCCATTTGTTGACATCCCTTGGGAAACACCAGAAATATAAGCCGGACGCTGTTTTAAATGCTGCGCACGATCGGCCGTAGTCACAATGATGGCAACAGCGCCATCTACATTTACACAACAATCATGTCTTCTTAACGGTGTTACATTCATTGGTGAATCCATATATTCCTCGTATGTCAATGGCCGATTATAGAATAATGCATGTGGATTTCGATTGGCATTTTCTCGAGCAACCTGTGCAATTGGAAAAAACGCACCATCTTGAATGCCATATTCATGCATATAGCGCTGTGTAAACATACCAATCCATGAAACAGGGGTTATTAATCCATATGGAAGATACATTCCCCAGTACACATCACTGTTATAGGATGACTTTGAAGTATCAAAGTCCCCAATTTTAACAGGCGCTGATGCATCACGAATAGACCTGACACAAACGACGTAATTGGCAAGACCTGCATGAACCGCAGCTGCCGCATGGGCTATTGTTCCGCAGCTTCCCCCGCCGCCATATGGCGTTTTACTAAAAAAGCTAAGATTCGGGATGCCTAATGATCGAACAATTTCAATTTGTTCCGCGGTGTCCATTGTGTAGTTAATCATTCCATCGATATCTTCTATGTTTAGTCCAGCATCTTCTACAGCATCTAAGATCGCTTCCGTTGCCATTTTAAGCTCTGTTCGTCCACAATTCCTGCTTATTTCTGTTCTTCCTATACCAACAATGGCGGTTTTGTCACATAGATTTTCCACAAATATTACCTCCTTGGCAGGGCTATAACAGCTTTGCCTGCTGCATGATTGCCGAGCGAATTCCTTCCGGTAAACTCCACCTCAACCAAGTTCTGTTCATCCACTTGATATTTTTGGATTACACTTCCGCAAAACGTCATTGTATCGCCAGGGTAATTCGGAACAGCGAGTCTCAGAACAATACTTTTTATTTCCCCAGTTGGCCCTGACCAATCCGTAAGATATTTTCCGATTAATCCATTCGTCGTAAGAATGTTCATAAAAACATTATCGGCTCCGGCTTTACGGGCTGCATGGTAATCATGGTGCACTTCCGCGTAATCATGCGTTGCGGAAATGGCTCCGCCTACCACTAATGCCGCGGTAATCTTTCGATCAAGGATAGGCAGTTCATAACCGACTTCCACATCATCCCATGTAATAGCAGCTTGGCTTGAAACGTTCATCCATCTTCCTCCTATTCTTTTGAAATGGCGTTATAGGCCAATATCGTAAAGGTTTGTTTACATACCAGTTCTTCCCGCTGGTTATAGAATTTGTAAAGAAACGTTACAAAATAACCTGGACCACGCACTGTCTGTTTTTCAGGTGAAATTTTATCAACGGAAATCGTGTAGCTGATTCGGTCTCCTAGCTTCATTGGCGCAAAATATTCCTGGCCTTGCTCGGTTGCTACAATGGATGTGTATCCCTGACTTGCCAATTCCTCAACAAGAAGCTCCATGGAGTTAGGTTCTCTGTCCGCCTTAGGCCAAAGCGGACTCATCGTATATACCTGCACCTGCATCGGCGGGGCAATAATACCACCAAATTGCGATTTTTGTGCATACTCTTCGTCCTGGTATAAAGGATTTGTATCCTCCATTACCTCACACCAATGTCGAATCATTTCCTTGCAAACCGTATCCGGTCCCTCAATCAGTTCCGAATCGATACCAACAAACTGCTTTAATTTTTCTTCCGTTAACGGCATCTTGTCTTCCTCCTTCATCAATCGGTTAAGTTTTCGAAATTGCTAACGCTTACAAAAAATTAACTTTTCGGCAGTCCAAGACCAAAGCGGGCAACAAGATCACGCTGGACATCATTAGCTCCGCCGCCAAATAAATACACGAGACGCCTTTTCGCATTTTCCGGTGCATATCCATCGGCAACTGCCCATTCGGAGCCAGTTTCAAGCTGACCAAACATCCCCATAATTTGCATACAGGTGTCAAACACCTTTTGATTAAGTTCAGCAGCAAATACTTTGTTCATCGAAGGTCGGTAAGGAGCTGACTTTTCATTGGAATGTGCCCAGGCCGCCCGGTAGTTTAGCAATCTAAGAATCTCCATTTCTACTGTTAATTCTGCAAGGTTGTCACGCACGCCAGGCTGATCAATAACACGGACCCCATCAAACTCGTTTTCACTTGCCCATTCAATGGTCTCTTCAATCATTCGCTCCATCCTTGAGTAGGTTGACAACATCAGCCTCTCTAATGAAAGCTGGGTTGTAATATACTCCCAGCCTTTGTTTTCCTCACCGACAAGTGCGCTGAGCGGAACTCGAACGTTATCATAATAAGAAACATTCGATCTCTCCCCTATCAAATTCATCGGGGTTACTGAAAACCCTGGAAGATTTGTTGGAACTAAAAAGATGGAAATCCCTTTATGCTTAGGTGCATCTGGATCGGTCCGGGCCGCAAGCCAGATGTAATCTGCCATATGAGCATTTGTTGTAAAGACCTTTTGACCATTGATGACATAAGAATCACCATCTCTAATCGCTCTTGTCTGTAAGGAGGCAAGATCCGTTCCTGCCTGTGGCTCAGTGTAACCTATCGCTACTTCCACTTCGCCTTTTAAAATCTTAGGGAGAAAGTAATTCTTTTGCTCCTCCGTCCCAAGCTTCATTAACGTAGGACCAACTGTCTCCAGTGTAATAAACGGAATATTTACACCTGTTCGTTCAATTTCCTCCAAAAATATATACTGTTCAAGCGGTGTTCTTCCCTGTCCGCCGTATTCAACTGGCCAACCGATTCCAAGCCAGCCATCCTCCCCTAGCTCCTTAATGTACTGCCGCCACAATGGTCCGCCATCCGGGTTTTCTTTAAGCTCATCTAATAGTTCTTTTGTTATGTGGCTGTCTAAATACGAACGGATTTCTTCCTTCAATTTTTGCTGTTCTTCCGTTAAATCAAAACGCATCTGAATCACCTCGATACTAGTTTTTCGATAAATTAACATGATAAATTGAACTACCTGGTCAGACTATTAAAGCTGCCTGGCGAGAAATTTTTTCGTGATGTGTTTATTTAGTGATTGGCATTAATTCGTAATGTGATTGTTGGAAAACTGTTCTTTCAGATCTTTTTTAAGAATTTTCCCTGAAGATGTACGAGGAAGTTCACAAACAAATTCAATCTTAGATGGTCGTTTAAAGCTTGATAACCGTTTCCGACAAAATTCGATCAACTCTTCTCTTGAAGGAGATTCATTTGAATTCTTGATGACTACTATAGCTGCTACCTCTTCTCCCCATTCCAAGCTCGGGATTCCAATAACGGCAACATCAGAAACCTCAGGATGTTCTAGGAGTACATTCTCAATCTCAATCGGAGAAATGTTTTCGCCGCCGCGGATGATCATATCCGAGCTGCGACCGCTTAAAAATAAGTAGCCATCTTCGTCTAAATAACCTACATCCTTTGTATTAATCCAGCCATTGACCATTGTTTCATTATTTGCATCCGGACGTTTCCAATATCCTTTCATTGCCCTTTCCGTTCTGACGTATATATTGCCGACTGTGTTGTTGCTTACTGAGTTTCCATCCTCATCAAGAATCATAATGTCTACACCTGGAAGCGGGCGCCCAACTGAAGTAAGACGGTGGATTTTTTTGGCTATCTCATCCGGTGTCCCAGTTAATTTATGATCTTCTGGCCCTAATACACAAACAGTGGAAGTCGTTTCCGTCATTCCAAATGCATTTGCAAAATTAGTGGTAGGCGGAAAAAGTTCAATAGCTCGGCGAATAACCGGAAAAGGCATTGGTGCGGCTCCGTATGATAAACTTTCAAGCGAACTAATATCTGTTGAATGAAAGTTAGGATGGTCAATTACCCACTTTAGCATTGTTGGAACCAGAAATGCCTGGGTTGCTTTTTCCTTCTCTAATGCACGCAGCCACTCTCCAGCTTCAAACTGACGCAGCAAGATTAAACGTCTGCCGCTATAAATACAGTTGCATATACTCGTCGCACCAGCTACATGATAACTAGGAACACATATGAGAGAAGATCCTTGCGGGCTGCCGTCTGCTGCCTCTGAATGGCTCATGACATATGTTGTTAATTGGCCGTATGTGATCATCACTCCTTTTGGTTTACTAGTTGTGCCGCTAGTGTATAGAAGGATGGCTAATTCGTTTGAATCAACGTCAGCAAAATCAAAATACGGATTTGTTTCACTGCCCATTATTTCTTCATAATTCAGGCAGTTTTGGTAAGTACCATCAATACAGATAATTGTTTGAATTCCACTTTCAGAAGCCAGGCGAGCTGTAATTTCAACGTAGCGATGTTCCACAATTAACGCTTTGACACCTGCATCCCGAATCATATACTCGAGTTCATCTGCCTTTGCCCGGTAGTTGATGGGAACGACTGTCCCGCCAAGTTGAAAAGAAGCAAAAAAAGTCTCTACCACTTCCGGGCAATTTGTAGCAATAAGACCAACCCGTTCTCCCTTTCCTACACCGCATGAAGCAAGCGCAGCAGCTAACCGGCCCGATCGTTCGATTAATTGTGAATAAGTCTGCCGCTGTGTTCCAAATGTAATAATTTCTTGTTCGGGAACAATGCTTGCAGCAATATTTAACAGCAGGTACGCATTCAATATATCTCCTCCCCTTATTCTCGCAATCTCCAAGTCCATTTTATGGAATTTTCTATTGCTATTGCGTTTATGATAATATATAATTACGAATATAGCAATAACTAAAAATTATAAATTTTCCAAATCTTATTTTCGTATTTTGACACAATGATTAATGATTTTCATCCGTGTGTAAAAATTTGTTAATAATTTGTTTAAGGGATCCCAGTATGAGGAGGAGTAGGTTTGAAAAATGAAAGTAAAGTAGATCGGAGAATTAAACGAACACGGCAATCATTAAAAGATGCACTAATATCATTGATGAATGAAAAGGAGCTTTGTTCTATCTCGATAACGGATATTATCAATCGAACTGACCTAAATCGCTCGACCTTCTATTCCCATTTTCGAGATAAAGAGGATCTACTAACATGTATAATTGATGAACTGATGGAAGGCATGATTAAAATCATGCAGGGGTCCTCTGCCAATCACATCAGTAATCAAATTGGATGCCGAGACCTTTCGAATTCTGCTATACAGCTATTTACATATATTGGAGAACATGCTGATTACTTTAAAATCATGTTAAATAATCATCGAGTACCCCAGCTCACACAGCGTATTTCGGAGACATTGTATAGGTTTTATTTAAATGAAATCGAGAATACTCTTGACCAAAATACACAACTAACTATTAATAGAGGGTTTTTTGCCTGCTATTTTACCTCTGTCGTTCTTGGGTTTGTCCACCATTGGTTAGTAACAACTGACATGAAATATTCCCCTGATTTTGTTGCTCAAGAACTGTCAAAAATTTTTGCAGCAAAGCTATACATTCCATATTTGCAGCCAACCGTTTTATAAGTTTTTAACGAACAACAATCCCCTATCATACAGTACCGGACAAAAGATTGAAAACTGTTGTTTAATTTCACCTTCCCCGATTTTTATACCTTTTTTATTGGTTTTACAACATTTTTGATCTTTTTAATGATTGATAATAGAGATATTTGTGTTTATAATCTGTTAGCAGAATAGTTTGAATTTTCTTTCACCTAAACGAAGATCATGACGGGAAGGAGCAGTGATTCCAAAACTTATCGTTTCTCTTTGAAAGCGCTTAATTAAAGCGAAAAATTTGGACGTACTTTTATGGGGGGATTTTTAATGGAAGGTACTGTAACAAGAAAACAATGGATCCAGTTTGTTGCTTTGGTATTTGGGGCATTTATTTGTATTGAAGCGATGGTATTTCAAGCCCCGGCTGTTCCGATTATCGCTCAACACTTTAAAGTTCCCGCATTCCTTGCAGGCCTAATCATTTTGTCATTTTATATAACATCAACGGCTTTCTATCCGCTTGCAGGGAGAATTGCAGACAGGGTCGGCAGGAAACGGGTTATTTTATTCGGGATGGTTATTTTTACTATCTCTGAGTTTGCTGCTGCTTTAAGTCCTACCTTCTCCTTCTTGCTAGTCGCTCGTGTTGTCCAAGGGTTCTCTGTGTCATGTATTTTGCCTGTTTCACTCGCTTACATCGGGGTACTTTTCCCTCCGGAGAAACGGGGAATGGCTTCTGGAATTTTCTCTGCTTTTCAAGCATTGGCTTCAACAACTGGAGCGGTAATTGCCGGATATTTAATTAGTATCTATGGGTGGCCGATTGTTTATTGGGTCAGCGGAGGGCTTACCGCTATCGGTTTTTTTGTTATATTAGCAATGGTTCCTGAATCAAAGGGTAAAGCGAGCAAATCTATTGATTGGATTGGAACCCTCCTAATCATTGTTGCTACTGGATGTCTATTAACCGTTTCAACGCTTGTAAGAAACTATGGAGCCTCCTCAGCTATAACCTTAGGAACCTTGGCAGCGGGTGTCCTATCTGCCGTTCTTTTATGGTTTAGCCAAAAACGAAAGACGAATCCGCTTCTTGAACTTTCACTATTAAGAAATCGATTATTCACAGTGGTAGTAGTTGCAAACCTAGTGATTGTTGCAGCATACCAGCTCTTCATTTATGCCATGAACTTCTTTCTTACGACCAGGCCAGGAGGCAATGTAGCCGAAACGGGCTGGTTTTACACAGCTATCTATAGCTCTGCCTTTCTGGGAAATTTGATTTATGGAAAACTATCAGACAAGTTTAACGGTAAAAAACTTTTACTTTTTATTCTCGGGGTGCCAATCCTCATCCTATTCGTTTATGCATTTTCTGTTCATACAGGTACGGCATTTAATTATATTTTTATCTTAACATTCATTTTAGGGTTTGGAATGGGAGCAACCACACCGCCGATTATTAAATATGCTTTGGGAGAAATGGCGGCAGAGAAATATGCAGCTGGTTCATCATTATTTCAATTCATTCGGGACTTTGGCGCTCCTTTTGGGCAGGTTACCGGCATAGTAATTTTTACAACACTAACCACCAGTTTTACCCAATCCGCTTTAATTAATCAGGCGGAACAGCTAGGTGTTAATTCTAGTCTTATGACTGCAGTCGAACAGGCAGGTATATCAGGAGGCACCCAAATTGACGAAGGACTCTCAAATGAATTACGAACACTTGGAATTAAGTTTGAAGATATTATGACAGCCGCTAGAGCGGAAGGTTTTTCAGATGCGTTACAAATTATTGCTTTCATTACGATAGGTATTTTTGTTCTCTCTATTATCATCACCCTCTTTATTCCAAACAAGGAGAGAAATTCGAATAATAGCAGGAAAACCGTTATCCCTTTAAAAACAGAAAATAATATGGATACAGAAGCATTATAGAGGGTTAATTCGATTGAATAAATAAGAGAATCTGTCTAAATTCATGCTAAGGAAGAGTTATTTAATGTAAGGAAAAAAAGGCCCTTCCTGCGTGGAAGAGCCTTTTATTTTTAGTATGCTTTTGCCCAATAAACCATTTGCTTTGCATCATTACCGCAGCAGACACATTTGTCTGCAATCTGTTCCTGCTCAAATGGAATACAGCGTGATGTGGCAGTAGTTTCTTCTTTTATTTTTTCTTCACAGGCCAATTCGCCGCACCACATTGCTTTAATAAAACCTGGCTTAGTTTCAAGCTCTTCTTTTAGTTCGGGAAGTGTTAAAGCAACTGATGTTCTATCTTCACGGTGCTTTAATGCTTTATTGTAAAGATTAGCTTGAATCTCATCCAATAATTCTACAAGCTTCGTCTCTAATTGATCCATTGGCACAATAACTTTTTCCAATGTATCTCTTCTAACTAATACCACTTGTTTATTTTCAATATCTTTTGGTCCCACTTCAAGGCGGACTGGGATACCTTTCATTTCGTATTCGTTGAATTTCCAGCCTGGTTTTTTATCGCTGGCATCAATACCAACTCGAACAACGTTACTTAAAGAATTCTTCAATTCATATGCAAAATCAAGTACGCCTTCCTTGTGCTGAGCGATTGGCACAATCATTACTTGAGTTGGTGCTGCTTTTGGCGGAATCACTAGTCCACGGTCATCACCATGTACCATGATCAATGCGCCAATGATCCGTGTAGTAAAGCCCCATGATGTTTGATGAACGTATTGCTGCTTACCTTCTTTGTCTAAATATTGAATTCCGAACGCTTCCGCAAAGCCAGTTCCAAAGTGATGTGAAGTTGCTGATTGAAGTGCTTTACCATCATGCATTAAGCTTTCAATGGTGTAAGTCGCTTTTGCTCCCGCAAACTTTTCCTTCTCTGTTTTCTGACCTTTCACAACAGGAATTGCTAGGATTTCTTCACAAATAGAAGCATACACATTTAACATTTTAATTGTTTCTTCCTGTGCATCCTCATCTGTTGCATGAGCGGTATGCCCTTCCTGCCACAAAAACTCTAATGTCCGTAAGAATGGACGAGTTGTTTTTTCCCAGCGGACTACGTTGGCCCATTGGTTGTATAGCTTTGGAAGGTCTCTGTATGAATGAATGATATTCTTATAATGCTCGCAGAAAAGCACTTCAGATGTTGGGCGGACTACTAATCGTTCCGCAAGTTCCTCAGAACCTCCATGGGTCACCCAAGCTACTTCAGGTGCAAATCCTTCTACATGGTCCTTTTCCTTTTGAAGCAGACTTTCAGGAATAAATAGTGGCATGTACACATTTTCGTGGCCTGTTTCTTTAATACGGCGGTCAAGCTCATTTTTAATATTGTCCCATAATGCATAACCATATGGACGAATGATCATTGAACCGCGAACGCTTGAATAATCAACTAAGTCTGCTTTGGTTACAACATCTGTATACCACTGGGCGAAGTCTTCGTCCATGCTTGTTACGTCTTTTACAAATTCCTTTGCCATTTCTACACCTCATTATTTTGTAAATATATCCAGCTCTAGCGCCTAGGGGCTCGAGGTCACAAGCCAATCCGTCAAGACGGCTAAAAAGCAGCCTTCTAGCCGGCTCGTCTTGTGCTTGTCGCCCCTGAGCAGGCGCTTCCGCTTTTAAATATAAAAAAGGCCTTGATCCTAAAAAAGGGACCAAGGCCTGGCGGTACCACCCTAAATTTATAAAGCTTATGCTTTATACTCTTACCATGGTAACGGAATTGATCCGCTTGTATCTTCAAGTATCCGATACAGAACTCGTGAGGCAGGTTCAAATGACCATCTTAAGAAACCTCACACCTATGGTTCCCTCTCTTTGTAAGACGTTTTCATTTTACTAATCCCCGTCATTGTTTCGACTATATATTTCGAAAAAATTATATATTCCCCAACGAAAAAAGTCAATTCCTGTTGCGGGATGATTTTAATAGTCCTAGTATAACATATTTGGCCAATTCATCTCGAGACTTCAGTTTATTAGATTATTAAATATTTTTAAAATATTCACGACTTTGATAAATTATTATATAAAAGAATAATATTATATTAAAATTAGTTGATAGACTAGTAAAAGTATTCAAAATGGAGGGGTATCCATGAAGGCTGTAATCCTAAAAGATAAAGTGAAAATGGGAGGAAAAATTGCTCCTTTGTATTATGAAGATGTAGAAATACCCAAACCAGGGCAAGGAGAAGTTCTTATCCGTTTACGGACTGCTTCCTTAAATAGAAGAGATGTATTTATAAGATATGGAGCCTATCCTGGAATCGTAGTCCCTTCTATCCCAGGTTCCGACGGAGCAGGAATTATTGAAAAGTTAGGCGAAGGTGTCCAAGGTTTAGAAATTGGGAATGAAGTTATCATTAACCCCGCAATTGGCTGGGGCGATAATCCAAGTTTTCCCTCCCCTAGCTTTTCTGTTTTAGGCGTACCAATGGATGGTACATACGCACAGTATATAAAGATTCCTGCTGAAAATGTTTTTCCAAAGCCAAAGCATCTTACGTGGGAAGAAGCTGCTGCAATCCCATTAGGAGGTTTAACTGCATATCGAGCTGTCGTTACAAAAGGTACTGTAAAGCCAGGAGACACGGTCATTATTCCAGGAATTGGCGGAGGTGTAGCAACCTTTGCACTTCAAATAGCTTCCGCTAAAGGTGCAAAAGTGTTCGTAACATCGAGCAGCGACAAAAAAATAGAAAATGCCATAGCGATGGGAGCGGCCGGCGGAGTAAATTATCGTTCTGAGAACTGGGTAAAAGAATTAAAAACATTGTCAGGCGGTGCCGACCTTTCGATTGATAGTATTGGAGGAGATACTTTTAATGATTTAATTCATCTCGCCAAACATGGCAGTAAAATCGTTTCGTTTGGTGCAACATTAGGACCCGTAAACAACTTAGTTATGCCTCGGATTTTCTTTAAGCAAATGCATATTATGGGAACGACAATGGGCACACCAGATGAATTTGCCGATATGATAACTCTATTTGAGGACAAGCAGCTAAGACCTGTGATAGACAAAATTTATCCCCTTCAGGACATTGATGAGGCACATCGCCAAATGGATCATGGAAATCTATTTGGAAAAATTGTGCTTTCCATACCAGAATAAATAAAACAAGAGGGTGATCTTCAATTTTTGAAGTATTGCCCTTTTTTACTCAATTAGAAAGTTACTCCCCGCATGCTTTCAAATTCAGTGAGATTCATTTAAAATGCTAGTATTAGCAATTTTTAGGGAGGATTTTGCATGAAGAACGAAAAAAAGGATGAAATCGAACTACAGGAGGAAGAAAAAGAACTCCTTCTAGAATATATAAAAATGCAAAATGAAGCCCTGAAGCGAATTTATAAGAATGTGATTGATAAACAAGAAGATTAAGTTGAAAAAGGACCTTTTTGGCATGTAATTCTAGTAACCTGAATAGAATAGTTTAGAATTCTAGTAATCTGCCGGAGGTGTGACGATGTCTAAGAGCGAAAAAGACATTCAAGCTCACTCAACTACGAACAACAATAAAAATGATGTAAAAGTGAACAATCATTTCAGTTTAACGATAAATTTTGGTGACTCCTTAAATTTACTAGCCTTAATTGCCGGAGTATATGTAATCAAAAATATCGCAAAAAGAAAGAAAAAGAAGAGAGCATTTGAAGAATAAAACAGCTGCCGACAATGGGAACCTTCTCCCCCGCTGGGCAGCTGTTTTTTAATTGACACTATTCCCCATTTCATTATATAGTTTAACACATGAATAGTTAAATAGTTTAACTATTTTTCAAACAAATGAGGTGAAGAATAAGTTGGACAACAATATGATTCAAGAATTAATTGACCGCTATATAAGCATTTCCTTTCAAGTGCACAAAAAAGCTGAATCATTGATCAAATACCAGCTTGGAAATGACTTAACAAATGACCAGCACTACATATTACGATATATCCACCTGGCGGGCAGCTGCACATCCACGGAATTGGCGGAGGTTTTTGAAGTAAATAAAAGTGCTATCACCGCCATTATTAACCGGATGACGGACAGGGGGTTAATTGAAAGAACCCGCGATGAAAACGACCGCAGGGTTGTTTACCTAACCTTAACCGAACAAGGAATTGAACTTTACCAAAAGGCTCAGGAAAAAATCCATCTTTTAGTTGAATCCATCATTACTCAATTTGAGGAACCGGAAATCACAGCTTTTATTAACACGTATGAAAAGCTGGCAGAAGTTTTAAACAATAAGAAAAAGGAAGAACTGGGGGAATAATAGTTGCGTGCAATCATTAAAGGAAAATGGTTCATCCTTATCGCCTGGGTCGCCATCATCGCTGGTCTCTTTATGGCAGCGCCGAATATGGAAAACCTTGTTCGTGAAAAAGGACAAATTTCCGTACCAAATGGCTATTCTTCAACCATGGCGGAAGAAATTCTTAAGGATGTGCAATCTAGTGAAAACAAAGGCAAAGACCTGCAAACTGCACTCGTCTTTCACAGCGATAAAAAGCTGTCAGAGAACGATTTTAAAGAAGCGGAAAAAGCGGTTAACGAGCTAGAGAAGCACAAACAGGAGCTTGGGATCACAGATCTCCTCACTCATTTTCAGCAAAAGGAACTCAATGATCAGCTCGTATCTAAGGATGGAAAAACCATCCTGGTGTCATTAAAAGTCACTGCTAATGGCCGGGAAGCAAAAGAGATTACAAGTAATCTTTACGATGCAATCGATAACGTTAAGCTTGATCACTATTATACCGGCAGCTGGGTAATTGGCGAGGATCTTGTAACTAACTCTCAAGAAGGCTTGAAAAAAACCGAAGGAATTACCGTAGTTTTCATTTTGGCCGTACTCCTGCTAGTATTTAGATCAGCAGTTGCGCCGATTATTCCGTTAATTACCGTCGGCTTCAGCTATTTAACAGCCCAGTCGATTGTGGCGATATTAGTAGATAAAGTTGATTTTCCGTTATCAACGTTTACGCAGATTTTCTTAGTTGCTGTTCTATTCGGAATAGGAACCGACTATTGTATTTTGCTATTAAGCCGATTTAAGGAAGAATTACCGAAAAACGAAAATATAACGGAAGCCATCGTGGCCACCTACCGTACTGCCGGTAAAACCGTACTTTTCAGTGGAATCGCTGTGCTAATCGGGTTTGCGTCGATTGGATTTTCCACCTTCCAGCTTTATAAATCGGCAGCTGCCGTTGCGGTTGGGGTTGCGATTCTATTAATTGCTCTCGTAACTGTTGTTCCCTTCTTCATGGCCGTACTTGGCAAAAAGCTATTTTGGCCGTCAAAAGGGAAATTAGAGCATGGTGACAGCAAATTTTGGGGCATTTTGGGCCGATTTGCACTGGCACGTCCATTCCTCGCCTTTCTAATCGTTGTCATTGTGTCTGTACCGTTTTTATTTACCTATAAAGACCAGTTATCGTTTAACTCACTCGAGGAAATCAGCGATGATTACCCTTCCATTAAAGGGTTTAATTTGATCGCCGATTCGTTTGGCCCTGGTGAATCCATGCCAACACAAATTGTCATCAAAAATGATGACCAAATGAATACATCCGAGTATATTGCCCTGACGGAACAAATCAGTCAAGAACTGAAAAAAGTGGACGATGTCAAAACGGTTCGCTCCCTTACAAGGCCAATGGGTGAACCAATCGATGATTTTTATCTTTCTAAGCAGGTTGTAAGCCTAAACGACGGACTGGGAAAAGGAAATGACGGGATAACAAAGATCAGTAACGGACTTTCCGAAGCAGGCAGCCAAATGGCAGCCAATCAGCCGAAAATGGCAGAAGCGACAAATGGCATAAATAAACTTATTAAAGGCACTTCCGATTTAAAAACCGGAATGGGTTCCCTTCAAACAGGTTTAAGTCAGATTGAGAATGGGCTGAAGGACGGCTCACTTGGAGCCCGTGATGCCCGAAAAGGGTTAGAAGAAATTGTGTCCCATTCAAAGGAACTTTTAGCCGGATATAATCAGCTATTAAGCGGCTATGAGCAGGCTGGAAGCGGTCTTGGTACCCTTAAGGGACATTATGATGAAATTGCTAATCACCTTACCCAATTACACCAAAGCTTAGCGGCCCTAGCCCCTCATTTTGCCGGACTTGAGAAGGCTCATCCGGAGATAATGGCTGACACCGACTATCAAGCTATTAAAATGACAATTAAAGGTGTAAACGGGTTTCCGGGCATTCCCGACTCACCTGGTGCTACAGCAGCAACCAAAGAGTTAGCCGGAGCATTAGCCGGGTTAAATGCCGGCCTTCAAAACGCCCAAGACGGATTGGCTTTCGCCAATACTCAATTTTCCGAAGCAATCGAAGGCCATCGCCAGCTGATCGATGGAATGGAAAAACTGGTTGCTGGCATGAAACAGCTAGAAGAAGGTCTAGCTAAAATGGAAAACGGTCAAGGGCAAATCGTTTCCAAGCTGCCGCAGTTTTCTAACGGATTAGATGGTCTAAAGAATGGCCAAGAGCAGATTCTAACAGGATTTCAAGATATGGGCGGACAGATTACCCAGCTCTCTGACGGCTTAACTCAAAGTGCGGACGGTTTACATGAAGTATCAAAAGGACTGAACTCTGCCCAAGATTACCTTGCCGATGTATCTAAGCAAAAACAAAATGGGTTTTATATTCCGCAGGACGTCCTTGACAGCAAGGATTTTGCAAAAGTGATGGATACGTACCTGTCTAAGGACCGTAAAGTGATGACCATTGACGTCGTCTTTAACAAAAATCCTTATTCGAATGAAGCGATTGACAAAATCCCTGAAATTAAAGACAGCGTAAAACGTGCTGTGAAGGATACGAAGCTGAAAAATGCAAAAGTGGCCGTTGGCGGCGTCTCAAGCATGCATAATGATCTAGATACCATTTCCGAGGGTGATTATTCAAGAACGGTTGTGTTAATGCTTACAGGAATCTTTATCATTTTGGTGATCCTGCTTCGGTCACTCATTATGCCTGTTTACTTAATCGGATCATTGGTTCTAACCTACTATACGGCCATGTCTATTTCGGAAGTGATCTTTATAAATTGGTTAGGGTACTCGGGAATTAGCTGGGCCGTTCCATTCTTTGCCTTCGTTATCTTAGTCGCACTTGGAATCGACTATAGTATTTTCTTAATGGATCGTTTCAACGAATTCCGCCATTTATCAGTTGAGCAAGCCATTTTGGAATCAATGAAAAAGATGGGAACGGTTATAATTTCCGCCGCTGTAATCTTAGGCGGTACTTTTGCCGCTATGATGCCTTCAGGCGTTCTGTCATTACTAGAAATTGCAACCATTCTTCTAATTGGTCTTGCCTTATACGCTTTGGTAGTCCTTCCATTATTTGTACCAGTCATGGTCAAAACATTTGGAGAAGCGAACTGGTGGCCATTTAGAAAAAATAATGATACAGCCGGGCATTCCAATTAATTTAAAAGCACGCTGAAATGCGTGCTTTTTATATTCTATTAAAATAAATTACTATACTCATTAAAGTATTACGATAGCCTAAAAGAGTAACTTGTCCCATAAACCAAGAATTGAAAGCGCATTCATATGCATTAAAGCACTAAAGTAAATTATACTGAAAAATATTGCAAAAATAGAAAAAATTCTTTCTATTATTTTTATTCTGTTATATAATGAAACCATCAAGGACCAAAGGGGGAAATTTATGGAAGCTTTTGTAAACTGGCTGAATGACATTATTTGGAGCCAAGCACTTATCTATTTATGTTTAGGAGTAGGTTTATTTTATTCAATTGCAACAAGATTTCTTCAAGTAAGACATATGAAAGACATTTTTAAACTGATGTTTAAAGGGGAAAAATCAGAAGCTGGAATATCATCATTCCAAGCATTAACACTTGCTTTATCTGGCCGCGTCGGTACAGGTAATATTGCCGGTGTTGCGACAGCCATTGCATTTGGGGGCCCAGGTGCTGTTTTCTGGATGTGGGTAATGGCGTTCTTGGGAGCGGGTTCCGCATTTATCGAATCTGCTTTAGGCCAAGTATATAAAACAAAGCAAGATGGTCAGTTCCGTGGAGGCCCGGCTTTCTACATTGAAAAAGGGCTGAACATTAAGTGGTATGCCGTTTTATTTGCGATTGTTACCGTTATTGCGACAGGGTTCCTATTGCCGGGTGTACAGGCAAATAGTATTGCGCTTAGTGTTGAAAACGCTTTCGGAATTAACCCCGCTATTACTGGTGCCATTATTGTTGTTCTCCTCGCTACGATTATCTTTGGCGGTGTTAAACGAATTGCTCGTGTTGCTGAGCTTGTAGTCCCTTTCATGGCCTTAGGTTATATTTTAGTCGCCTTAATCATTACTTTTATGAATATCTCTGAGTTACCTCAAGTACTAAAACTGATCTTCTCAAGTGCATTTGGTGCAGATGCTGCATTCGGAGGTATCTTGGGTGCTGCGATTTCATGGGGAGTTAAACGTGGAATTTATTCCAATGAAGCGGGGCAAGGTACCGGCCCGCATGCTGCAGCCGCGGCTGAGGTTTCACATCCTGCAAAGCAAGGAATTGTGCAAGCGTTTTCAGTTTATGTTGATACGTTGTTAGTTTGTTCAGCAACTGCATTTATGATTTTGATTACAGGCATGTATAATGTTGCTCCAGAAGGGAAACCGCAAATCGTTAATAATCTTGGCGACATGCAGCCTGGACCTGGTTATACCCAATCAGCTGTTGAGGCTGTCATGCCTGGCTTTGGTGCGCCATTTGTAGCCCTTTCACTGTTTTTCTTTGCGTTTACGACCATAATGGCCTATTACTATATGGCCGAAACAAATCTTGCCTATATCAATAAAAACGCTAAACGTCCGTGGACCGAATTACTGCTAAAAGTTGTCATTTGCGCAATGGTATATTACGGCAGCGTTAAAACTGCGGCTTTAGCTTGGGCATTGGGTGACGTCGGAGTAGGAAGTATGGCTTGGTTAAACATTATTGCGATTCTCCTTCTGTCGAAACCAGCTCTCAAGGTGCTGAGGGATTACGAAGCGCAGCTAAAACAAGGCAAAGATCCTGTCTTTGACCCAGTAAAACTTGGTATTAAAAATGCTGATTTCTGGGAAAAAGAATATAACCCGATTAAGGAAGAAAAGACTGGTTGATCTGTAAAATAAATTTTTATTAGGACTGACTCTGTTCGGGAGTCGGTCTTTTTCGTTTTAGCAGCTTTTGAAAAAACTGACCCTGCATCAAGGGTCAGTACATTTATCTATTAAACAATCATAAATACCTTTTCCAATTTTGCTAATTACCCGTCTGCTGTTATATTCATCTTCCAGTTGGTCCATTAATACTGCCGCATAGGCAGTTTTCCCCTGATATTTAAAAATGGCACAATCATTCTCTACACCTGGAAGGCTGCCTGATTTGCTGGCAACTAAAATTTTCTCGGTATTAATCGCTCCCGAAAGCTTATCATGAAACTGCTGGTAGGTCATGATTTCCAATGCCAGCTTTTGGCTTTTCTCGGACAAGCAGTCTCCTTCAGTGATTACTTTAAGACATGTAATTAAATCGGAAGCGGTAGTTACATTGTTAAGTCCACGTTGAATTGCCGCAAAATCCATCATTTTTCGCTTGAGAACAGTTTTTTCCAGCCCCAGCTTTTTCATGGACTGATTGATTGCATCCATCCCTAATAAATCAATCATCATATTCGTTGCTGTATTATCAGATACAGTTATCATCAAGGTCAAAAGATCTTTTACGGTCAAGGTTACCTGATCTGAAAGTGTCTGAAGAACCCCGGAACCGCCTACCCTGTCCTGGATGGACAGCACTTGGTTCAAGCTTATTTCACCAGCCTCTGCCTGTCTAAGCCCTTCGATTAAAATAGGAACCTTTATGACACTTGCGGACGGAAAAACTTCCTCACTATTAAAATTAAAGCACTCACCCTCAATTTCTATTGAAACGCCGGCCTTTCCCCTTAAACCTGCTAAAGCTCCAATTAGTTTTTCTTCAAATTCCAACATATCTACCTCGAAGCGGCAACCTGGGAATAATCTTGACCGCCGGTTTTGTGGTTGTCATATAAATGGCAAGCCACAAAATGCTGTTTGTGAACCTCCTGCCATTTTGGTTTTTCTAGTCCGCAAACCTCCATAGCCACCGGGCAGCGTGTTCTAAATACGCAGCCGCTTGTCGGATTTATCGGGCTTGGAATTTCTCCTTTTAATATAATCCGCTCCCGTTTGTCCTCCACATCAGGATCTGGTATTGGAATCGCCGAAAGCAGCGCCTTGGTATATGGATGCATTGGGTTTTGATATAATTCATGACTGGTTGTCAGCTCGACTAAATGCCCAAGGTACATAACACCAATCCGGTCGCTTATTTGTTTCACCATTGAAAGGTCATGAGCAATAAATAGATAGGTTAACCCTTTTTCCCGTTGCAGCCGCTTCAGCAGATTTACAACCTGTGCTTGAACAGATACGTCTAATGCTGAAATTGGTTCATCAGCAATAATAAATTCTGGATTTAACGCAAGGGCACGGGCAATTCCAATCCGCTGACGCTGACCACCGCTAAATTCATGCGGATAACGGTTCGCATGGTCCCTATGGAGGCCCACATCCTCCAGTAACTGATAAACTCGCTTTAATTGATCCTGTTTATTTGAAAACATTCCGTGAACTTCCATCGGCTCTGAGATTATTTCACTGACTGTAGACCTCGGGTTTAGCGATGCATACGGGTCTTGGAAAATCATTTGCATTTGCCGGTGAAAAGCAAACCGCTCCTTTTGGTTAAGCTTGTGAATATTTTTGCTGTTAAAAATGACTTCTCCATCGGTCTGGTCGTATAGACCAATGATAGTTCTTCCGGCAGTCGATTTCCCGCAGCCGGACTCCCCAACAATTCCAAAGGTTTCCCCTTTATTAATATGAAAAGTAACACCGTCTACTGCTTTTAAAATTTCACCCTTGCCAAGGTGAAAATGCTTCTTTAAATTTTTCACTTGTAAAAATTGGTTATTTTCCATCCTCATGCCTCCGAATCAAACCAATAGCGTCTTGCTGCACAAAGCTCTTTTTCATAAATTGTGCCAGTTATCGGAGTAATTTCGATCGTTTTACCGGTATTCGGCGAATGAAGCAATTTTCCCTCACCGTAATAAATGCCAACGTGATGAATCTTTCCCTTTCCTGCTTCATAAGCAAAAAATAAAAGATCCCCTGGTTTTAAGCCTGATTGAATATCAACCTGCTTGCCAGCTGCTGCTTGGTCATGCGCATCGCGGGGAATGATATAGCCGTTTGCCTTGCACATGGAGTAGCTGAAGCCTGAGCAATCATAACCATAACTGCTCATCCCGCCCCACAAATATGGAAGTCCAAGAAATAGTTCCCCGGCTGCTACGATATCTTTCCCTCTTCCTTTATAGCGGGCAGCTAACGATTCATACACAACAACACTTTCCCATGCCAATGCCCCTTGTCCCCCATCAGGTGTCTTAACAATCACTTTGTCATCCGCTTCTTTTAAAAGCGGGAGGACCGTTTGAAAAGAAAGCTCCAGTTCAGTTCTTCTTTGTAAAACCGCTTTTGGTTTCGCTACAACAACCACGGGTCCAGTTTGCAGGTCCCAGCCAGCCTTACTTCTAACTAACTGGGCTTTGGGGACCCAGCCTGGATACCCACTTTCATTTTTGGATGAAGGCTGTTCCGGCACAATAACATGGACCCATTCATCATTCTCCTCCAGCACCAGCACTTCCTGGCCATAAAGGACTTGTGTCTGGACTAAATTATCTTCACACAAGCCTAACCTCGTTTCATAGGTTAAGTGTTGTAACCATGAAAAAACATCAGCTGGGTTTGTTATTGCATCCCAATCTATTTCTCTAGCAGAATCATTTGTTGTCCAAACAGTTGCGACTGGAACGTTAACTAACCATTTATCCAAGTGAAACTCCCCCTTCAACTTTTACCTGCTTTATCCCGAGACCCGGTTCCTCAGAAAAAGTAATAAACCGCTGATTATATCGAATTCCCCCATCAATCATATTCTTTGACAGCATCAGCGGGGCATCAAAATCATACCGGGTTATATTTTTCTTACTGGCAGCAAAATGAGCTGCTGCCGTTATCCCAAGATGTGTTTCAATCATGCTGCCCACCATGCACTGGACACCGCAGGTTTCTGCTAATTGATTAATAATCTGTGCTTGATAGATTCCCCCCGCCTTCATTAGCTTAATATTAATTAAATCGGCACTTCTTGTTTTAAGAACTTGAAATGCTTGTCTTGGTGTAAACACAGACTCATCTGCCATAATCAGCGTGTCGACATGATCGGTAACCTGTTTCAAACCTTCGATATCCTCTGCTTTCACCGGCTGTTCCACAAGTTCGATATTTAAACCATTGTCCTCAAGCTTTCGGATCGCCCTGATGGCATCCTTTGGAATCCAGCCTTGATTCGCATCAAGCCGAATTTTAATATCGGCCCCAACCCGTTGTCTAATTTCCTTAATTCGTTCGATGTCGGTTGCCATATCGTCTTTTCCTACCTTTACCTTCAGAACATTAAAGCCTTGTTGAATATAGGAAACTGCATCATCGCCCATTTCCTCGGGGCCATTTACACTGACTGTAAAATCGGTTTCCAATTCCTTATCGTGACCGCCAAGAAATTGGTAGAGCGGCAGCTTGCATAATTGGGCGAGGCAATCATACAACGCCATATCAACTGCCGCCTTGGCACTTGAATTCCCTACTAATATCGTTTTAAGCCCTTGAAAAATGCTTTCATAGTTTAATAGACTTTTATTTTTTAAAAAGGGGGAAATTACCATATGAATAGCAGAGTCGATACTGCTCAGACTATCGCCGGTAATCACCACCGTTGGTGGGGCCTCACCCCATCCAGTGATCCCATTATCGCAGGTTATTTTGACAAAAATAGACTCTGCCACTGTGACAGTTCGTAATGCTGTTTTGAACGGTTTAATCAGCGGAACCGCTGCTTTATATGTTTCAATCCGCTCGATCCTCATTTTTTATCATTCCTTTATTTGATGCCGGAATCGACAATAAGTCTTTTTTCAGTCGTGTTAAGGGTTGCTTGAACTCCAAATGGAACGGCAATGTGGGGATTGCAATGGCCAATTTGCAGCCCTTTAATCGCAGGTTTATTTGCAAGCTTAACGTAATAGTCAATAATCTCATCCAATGTCAACGATAAATCTCTTTTTGGAAGACAATCGCAGAAATCACCGATTAGAATTCCGCTGGCTTCCTCGAGTTTGCCGGACATATAAAGCTGATTCAACATCCGATCGATTGCCCTCGGTTCTTCATTTACATCTTCTATCAATAAAAGTTTTTCCTTTGTATCGACTTCAAATCTTGTTCCAAGTGAACTTACTAATAAAGATAAATTCCCACCGATAAGCGGACCGCTAACATCCCCTTCAACAAGCACTTCTAAAGGTGATATTTCTTCAGTGTATGTTAATTTTGCCGGGCTAAATAATTGTAAAAATCTTTCTTTTGATAATGGATGGGTATCTACTTTCCCTATATCAGACCCTAGCATTGGACCGTGAAAGGTAACTAAACCTGTTTCTTGCCTGATTGCAGTATGTAAAAACGTAATATCACTATAACCCCAGAGAATTTTGGGGTTATTTCGAATAATTTCATAATCAATATTGGCGGCAATTCTGCCGGTGCCGTACCCCCCGCAGGCGCAAATTATCGCTTTAACTTCTTTGTCTAAAAACATACCATGCAAATCGTCAAGCCGCTCTAGATCCGTCCCCGCTAAGTAGCCGTTAATTTTTTCTACACTCTTACCCTTTTTTACGTTTAACCCTAGTCCAATTAAAAATTGAATCCCTCGTTCAAGGTTTTCGAGATTCGGCGGGCTGGCTGGAGCAATCACACCCACTGTATCTCCTTTTTGAAGGTGTTTCGGTTTCAAACATGTCATTTTAATTACCTCCTTTCTACTACTCTATGAGCTGAGGACAAAAGGGATGTTCGAAACGAACACCCCTTCATAAAATTATTTCTTATCTGCCCACTTTAATTCTAAATATCCAACAGGGTGGCGGACGATACCGCTGACATCTTTATTCTGTAAATATACTTGGTTATAGAAATGAATTGGAACGATTGGCGCAGCATCTAATAAGATCTTTTCAGCTTTGTACATCATCTCATAACGTTTCTTTTCATCCTTTTCATGCTTAGCGTCTTTTATTAATTTGTCAAATTCGGCATTGCTCCAGCCTGTACGGTTCATTGGCGAGTTTGTGATAAAGTTCTCTACGAAGTTGATTGGATCAGCATAGTCAGCAAGGAACGAACTGCGAGAGAATTGGAATTTCAATGCTTTTTGATCGGTTGCGAACACGCTTGATTCCATGTTGGCAAGCTTCACATCAACACCAAGGTTTTCCTTAAACATTTGTTGCAGGGCTTCAGCAATTTTTTTATGAGTATCCAGTGTGTTATAAGTTAATGTTACTTCAGGAAGCTTCTTGTAGCCTTCTTCTTCCATTCCTTTTTTCAAGAGTTCTTTTGCCTTTACTGCATCAGTTTTAATTAAATCTCCACTATGCTCACGGAAGTCATTGCCTTCAGGATCTTTGAATCCGTAGGAAACGAATCCATAAGCTGGTTTTTCTTGGTTTTTAGTTACTAATTCAACCATTTGCTTCTGATCAATCGCTAATGCAAATGCCTTGCGGATATTTTCATTTTGAAACGGTTCTTTTGTTACGTTAAAACGGTAGAAATAGAGACCTGCTTGATCTTCTACCTTTACATCTCCTTCTTTAAATAGCTTGTCAGCTAATTCAGACGGGACATCAGATGTATCAAGCTCGCCTGTTGAATACATTTGGTATTCAGTATTGGCATCATCCACCATAGCCCAGTGAACTTTATCCAATTTAACATTGTTAACATCCCAGTATTTATCATTCTTTACCATTGTAAAGTCACTGTCATGATTCCATTCGGCTAATTTGAATGGTCCATTACTTACATACGAATTTGCTTCAGCAAACCATTTCGGATTTTCCTTTGCCACCTTCTCATTGATTGGGAAAAAGCACGGATTGGCAATTACACTTAGGAAATAAGCTTGTGGGCTAATCAATGTTACTTCAAAGGTTTTTTTATCCACTGCCTTTACTTTGACATCGTCGGCAGAACCTTTACCATTGTTATACTCTTCTCCGCCTTCAATGAAATATCCTAAAAATGCAGCAGATGACCCTGTGTTAGGATCCAATAGACGTTTCCAAGCATAAACAAAATCTTCTGCTGTTACGTCATCACCATTTGACCATTTGGCATTTTCACGAATGTGGAAAGTATAAGTTTTTCCATCTTCGGAAATGTCCCATTTTTCAGCAGTTGCTGCCTGCGGCTGGTGATTTTCATCCAAGCGGGTAAGCCCTTCCATAATATTGTTCAAAGCATTCCAAGAAACAGCATCAAAGCCAATCGGCGGATCAAAGGAAGTTGGCTCTTGTCCATTATTCAAGTAAAGGACCTTCTCTGTCTTTTTCTCCTCATTCTTTCCTTTGCCATCATCCTTTGGTTCACTGCCGGCATCCTTGTTTGCTGTACAAGCGGCTAATGATAAAACCAGCATGACAGCAGCCAACAAAATCGTAAGCTTTTTCATGATTTTCCCCCTCATAAAATATTTATATTAATAGGTTGAAACCAGTCTTTTAGCACGGTCGTCCTGAAGCCAGCAATCTACATGATGTTGTGTGCTTATATATGTTTTAAACGGATAAACGCGGTCACATACTTCCATTACATACGGACAGCGGGCAGCAAAGGCGCATCCAACTGGCGGTGAAAATAAGTCTGGTGGAGTTCCCGGGATGGGAATCAAATCTCCTTTCTCCATATCCAAGCGTGGAACAGACTGCAGCAGTCCTTTCGTATACGGGTGCTTCGGCTTGTAAAAAATCTCCCGTCTTGTGCCTAGTTCCACAATTTTGCCTGCATACATGACCGCAATCCTATCGGCAACCTGGGCCACTACTCCCAAATCATGGGTGATTAAAATAATTGAAACTTCGGTTTTCTTCTGAATCTCACGGAATAGTTCCAAAATCTGCGCTTGAATCGTAACATCAAGAGCGGTGGTCGGCTCATCGGCAATTAATACATCAGGCTCGCATACTAGTGCCATCGCAATGACAATTCGCTGCCGCATACCGCCGCTAAACTGATGGGGATACTGCTTTAGCCTGATTTCCGGATTAGGAATCCCGACAAGCATTAGCATTTCAATTGCTTTTTGTTTTGCTTCTTCCCGAGTGATTTTCTTATGCTGCCTGATTCCTTCCATAATCTGCTCACCAATTGTGATTGTCGGATTTAATGCTGTTATCGGGTCTTGGAAAATCATTGAAATATTTGCACCGCGGATTTTCCTTAATTCAGGCTCCTTTAACTTAATGACATCCTTATTTTTAAAAATAATTTCTCCGCCTGTAATTCTGCCCGGCGGTTCCGGTATCAGCCTCATAATGGTTTGCGAGGTGACACTCTTTCCGCAGCCGGACTCGCCAACAATTGCTAATGTTTCTCCTTTATGTAAATCAAAGGTTACACCGCGGACAGCTTTTACTTCGCCGCCATATGTTGAAAAGGATACGTGAAGATCCTTAACCTGAAGGATTTTTTCCATAATACGGCTACCTCCTTAGTTTAGGGTCTAAGGCATCCTGCAGCCCATCACCTAAAACATTAAATGCAAACATCGTTAATGAGATAAATAAGGTTGGGAAGAATAAGCGCCACCAGTAGCCTGATAGAATTGTAGATAAACCGTCATTGGCCATCACTCCCCAGCTTGCATGTGGTGCCTGAATACCAAGTCCAATAAAGCTTAAAAATGCTTCAGCAAAAATGGCAGACGGGATCGTTAACGTCATTTGCACGATAATCGGTCCCATCGTATTGGGCAATAAGTTTTTCCTTATAATTCTTGCCGTTTTCGTACCAAATGTCTGGGAGGCGAGGACAAATTCATAGTTTTTAATCTGTAAAACCTGGCCGCGTACAATCCGCGCCATGCCGACCCAGCCGGTAATCGATAAAGCGAGAATAATTGTTGTTAAACCCGGGCCAATTACAACCATTACGAGAATGACGACAAGCAAATACGGAAGCCCATATAAAATTTCCACAAACCTCATCATCAGATTATCAGTTTTACCGCCTTTGTAGCCTGCGATTCCTCCGTAAACAACCCCTATCAGGAAATCAATTAATGCCGCCATTAAGCCGACAAATAATGATATTCTTGCACCATAGCAAGTCCGCGTGAAAACATCTCTTCCTAAATCATCTGTACCGAACCAATACTTGCTTGACGGAGGCAGGTTTTGCTGCGTTAACTTTTGTGTTTCAACCGTATATGGTGAAAACATCGGTCCAAAAATAGCCAGCAGGGCAAGGAGTACAAGAAAGAATAGTCCTGCCATCGCTAATTTATTTTTCATTAACCGATGCCACGAATCCTTCCAGTATGACAAACTCGGTCTGACAACTGCCTCTGACTCTTTGTGGTCTCGAACTTTTGGAACAAACCACTCATCAGGAATAGCGGGCGAAATACTTCTTTCTTCGTGTTTACGTAATTCCATGATTTATTCCGCCTCCTTCTTGTGCAGCTTGATCCTTGGATCTAAAAGTCCGTATGTTAAATCTACTAAAAATAACATTAAGATTAATAGAGCACTATAAAATACGGTTGTGCCCATGATAACGGAATAATCACGGCTATTAATGCTGTCAACAAAATATTTACCCATGCCGGGAATCGCGAAGATTTTTTCTATAACAAACGTACCGGTTAAAATACTCGCAGCAAGCGATCCTAAAACCGTAACAACCGGAAGGAGCGCATTTCTTAGGGCATGTTTAAAGACAATTTTTACCGGAGAAAGCCCTTTTGCCTTGGCTGTTTTGATGTAATCCTGGGTTAACACCTCAAGCATGCTGGTCCTTGTTAAACGGGCGATAATTGCCATCGGCCCAGTTGCCAGCGCCAAGATTGGGAGTACCATATGTTTGGGGCTGGACCAGGTTGCGACCGGAAAGATTGGAATATTAACAGCTAACTGCTGAATTAATACGGTTGCCATGACAAAGTTTGGAATTGATATACCTAGTACAGCGATACTCATTGCCAAGTAATCAATCCACCCATTATGCCTTAGAGCAGCCACAACTCCTAAGATAATCCCGGATATAATTGCCAAGATTAGCGTAAACAGCCCTAATTCAAACGAGATAGGAAACCCCCTGCCTAGAAGATCATTTACCGTTTGACCCGGTTTTTTAATAGATGGGCCAAGGTCACCTTGAACCAGTGCTGCTAAATAATTTCCATATTGAAGAATCAGAGGCTTATCCAGCTGGTAATAGGCTTCACGGTTTTTTTGAATTGTCTCATTCGTCGTTCTTTCTTCGTCGAATGGTGACCCTGGCACCGTATGCATTAAGAAAAAGGTTCCGGTGATAATGAGCCATAACGTGATGATCATCGCAACAAAGCGTTTGATAAAATATGTATTCATGCATGACCACTTCCTAACAGAATGTTGTTCTCATCGCGAGCTCCGTCATTACAAGCATTGCTTGATAGGCTTCTAGAATATCTTTAGCTTGGAAGCGGACAATCGTGGTTCCAGGTACTATTTCCGTCCCGGGCATTAAATTTGCCCATTCTGCTTCGCCGTAATTAGTAAATTCAATACTTAACAGTGGTTTTTCTGGAGGTGTTAGCGGTTTCACTTTATCGAAATTTTTAATGGCTAATGCTGTTTTTTCTCTTAGAAGCTGACCCGCTTTTATTGGTGTAAGCGTTTTAGCCGCGGAGCGGGAAATCGCTTCCTTTACTATTGCCGTTGTAACATTTGGAATTAACTGTTCAGCTTCACGGGCTGCATAGTCATCGCCCGCGACCATAATAACCGGTACCCCGTAATATCCGGCAACATAGGCATTAAACCCTAACTCCCCTATAGCAACATCATTAATAAACATATTGCGTACACCAAAAATCATCGAATGGGCCATTACTCCTGGCTGTGCAGCTCTGGCATGGTACCCAGTAAAAATCGCTCCAGTGAACGTTTCGTCTAAACCTTGGACCATCGAAAAAGGCTTCACATCTCCAGTTATCAGTTGTGTTTCCGAGTGCAATCTTTCAATGAGGAGATTATTCATCTTGGAATGACTATCGTTGACGATTACTTCTTTGGCTCCTGCTTCAAACGCCGAGGTCACGACATAATTTGCCTCATCTGTCATAATTATACGACCTCGTTCATAATTATGCTTTTCAGAATCAACATGAGTATGGTCAACAAGTCCTGTTATTCCTTCCATATCAACAGAAATATATATTTTCATGATTTTCCTCTCTCCTCTACTAAATTACTATTTTATTATAAAATAAAATAATGAATTATTCAAATTTTTCTTAAAATTCCGTTTCAAAGAATAAAAATCCTGAAACTTTTTCACTATTATTCCGTACATATGTAAGGAACACGTTTCGAAGTTTCCCTGCAACAATTTAGAAATTATAATAGGGATAGATGAAAGGAGAGAAAAGCAATGGGCGTCACTCTTAGCAAGGGGCAAAAAGTAGATTTGACAAAGTCACACCCGGGATTACAAAATGTTGTCGTCGGTCTCGGCTGGAATAGTAATTTGAGTTCTAATTACGATCTGGATGCCTCTGCCTTTTTATTAGGCCAAAATGGCAAGGTTCAAAGTGATCAGGATTTTGTTTTTTATAATCATCCATCGGGCGGCAATGGCTCGATTATATATAGCGGGGACAGCCGGATTGGTTTAGGAATGCAGGATGCTGAACAAATACGGATAAATTTAAACAGCGTTCCAGCGTATATTCACCGAATTGCCTTTACAATAACGATTCATGATGCACAAGAAAAGAGGCAGAATTTCGGACAAGTCTCGGATTCATATGTACGGATTTTTAACGAACAATCAGGTGAGGAACTTTTACGATACAATTTAGGTATGGATTTTACGGTAGAAACAGCCATTGTTACGGCAGAAATATACCGGCATAACGGCGAGTGGAAATTCAATGCTATTGGCAGCGGCTTTCAGGGAGGTTTAGCGGCTTTATGTAATAACTTTGGAGTTACGGTGGATGACCCGCCTGCAAGCGTCGCTTCAGTACCGCCATCTCACCAGCCTGTTTACCAGGAAAATCTACAGACGGATTTTCAACAGAACCGGAATTTAAATCAATCCTATCAGCAGAATCCTAGCTCATATAACCCTTATCAGCAATCTCAAGGACAATATGACCCATATCGTCACAGTCAAAATAACCAGCCTGCCTCTCAACAGCCGGTTCATCTGCAGCCGGAATCATCATACCAGCAGCCTGCTTATGGTTACCCTGGGCAATCTGCTCCTTCTGCGCCAAATATGAACCGTACATATGGCGGTGACGATATTAGCTGTCCACGCTGCCATTCTTCAAATGTCCGAACCGGAAAGAAAGGGTTTGGCTTAGGAAAGGCAGCTATTGGCGGCTTAATTTTGGGACCTGTTGGCCTCCTTGGCGGCTTTATCGGTAAGAATCAGTTAAAATTCAGCTGTAATAATTGCGGTAGCACATGGTCCCCTTCGCAAACAGACTATGCTGAATGGGCCAATAATCAAAAAAGAAGAGCGCAGGAATTATTTAACCGATACAAGAGCCAGGATGTATTGGATGCGGTGGTCGCCGCTTGTGCATTAGTAGCAATGGCTGATGGTTATTTGGATGCGTCGGAAAGGCAAAAGATGATTGAATTTGTCCATCAAAGTGAGGAATTACGGGTCTTTGATACGAATAAAGTCATCCAACGATTCAACCTATTTGTGTCACGAATTGAAAATGATCGTGTGATCGGACGTGCAGAGGCATTTCGTGCTCTAGGGAAAATAAGAACGAAACCGGAAATAGCTCGTTTGATTGCCCGTTATTGCATTGCGATTGGCTATGCAGATGGAAACTTTGATCACAATGAGAAACAAACAGTAGTGGATATCTGCCATGAGCTTGGGTTAAATCCTGCGGAGTTTTTGTCGTAATGTAAGAAAGCCCCGATTCCAGTTTTGACTGGGGATCGAGGCTTTTTGGTTTTTAAGTAAGGTTATTTTTGGTTAACTTCGAGAGCGGATTTTTTCTCTTTTCGGGCAATGAAACCTCTTCAATTACATAATCTTACTTATTACTGCCACACTCGCTTGTTTTCCACTCTTTTCGTTAATCCTTTCGCATCCAATCGTTCTAAGAAAGGGATCATATATTTCCGGGACAATCCCAATATATCCTTTGCTTCTCCCACCTCAAACTCTGAACCTGTATTACCGCGCAGTTTCGTTACCGCTTCATTAAACACATCGCCATAATAAGCAAACTGTTCGTCGAGCATCACGATGAGTCCCTGGTCCTCAAGGAATCGTTGTAAGTTCATTTCCAACTGGTCGGGGATTCCTGCCGCAGCAAAATAATCCTTCAAATAACGAACTTTTAATTCATCCTTTTTCAAGTCCGAAAGCAAATTCTCCGTCCGTTTTGCCCAGCTTTTTGGAACATGCGGAACGAACTCTGCCAAAGAAACAAATTGCCCTTTCCGTTTAAAAACTTGATTTGTAATCCCATTTTCGATCACGTAATCCAAAAGATTTTTCGGAAATCTTTTTTGCATCGTTTGAAGCAGCTCCGCTTTATTCACCCCGGCTTTAAGAGAGTGTTGAAGATGAAATTCCTGAAGGCGGTCAATGAGATCCTCTTCAATCGAATCTATGATGACCTGAAGCGTATATTCCTTCCCATTATATAGAACGAACTCCCCGCCATAAAGCTGCTCTGCCATTACGGCTTCATCAATTGCGGTCCATTTAATTAATTCATCATGCTGAAGGCTTTTGGCCTCCAGTAATGCGGCGGTAATCCGCTCTTTTGGTGAACCGACCTTTTTCTTTTCAAGTTCTACAATTGTTTGATTACCAAAGCGGTATTTGTCTCCTCTTGGGTCAATTACCCAGCCGCCGCCAATCGTTTCTTGCGGGCTTGGCCTCCGTAAAATAAAGCGGTCTCCTCTTTTCGTAAGAATCTCTTCCTCCAGTCTGAGCTGGCATAAGATTTCCCCATTCTCGTCTTTCACTTCATTACGGTCAAAAAACACAATTCGTCCCATTACTTCCGTTGTTCCAATATGGAGCTTAACCGGCATCCTTTGTTTGATCAAATGCTCCAGTTCATCAACAACACGGATAGCTACATCAATTACTTTCGTCACAATAAAATGCTCAGAGGAGACGACCACATCGCCCCGCTCCAAGTCTTCTTTAGAGACTCCGGAAAGATTGATTGCTGCCCGCTGTCCGGCATACGCTTTTGCCGCCGGCTGGTGATGGACTTGGATTTGCCGTGCACGAACCTCCAGTCCCTTAGGCATTATTTTTAACGTCTGGCCTTCCTCAACTGCCCCTTCGTAAACTGTTCCCCGGACAACGGTACCTTGCCCTTTTACAGTAAACACCTGGTCAATCGGCAAACGGAACGCACCCTTGGCATCGCGCATTGCTTGTTCTTTCAACGTCTTAATAATTAGCTGTTTGATTTCTTCAATTCCCTTTTTCGAAAGGCTATCAACGAGAACAAACGGAGCGTTTTCAAATACGGTTCCGTCGAGTTCTCCTAAAATGTCATCCTTCACCAGTTCAACGAATTCTTCATCAACACGGTCAATTTTTGTAATCGCAATGATGCCATTTTTTATTCCTAAAAACTTTAAAATTTCCAGGTGTTCCCGTGTCTGTGGCATAACCCCTTCATCAGCGGCAACTACAAGGACAACAAGGTCAATCCCTGCGACACCTGCAATCATTTGCCTGATAAATCGTTCATGACCGGGCACATCAATAACTGAAATTTGTATTTCAGCATCTTCATATAATGGTGCAAATCCTAGTTCAATGGAAATCTGCCGTTCTTTCTCTTCCTTTAAGCGGTCAGTATCTACGTTTGTCAACGCCTTTGTCAGCGAGGTTTTACCGTGGTCAATATGTCCCGCCATTCCAATGGTAAAATATCGTTTTTCCAAGCTTGCCACCTTCTTTAACGAACTTCTCTCTTTACTCTAGCTTGTATGGGGGGATTGTTCAAGTGAACAATTTCTAAATATAATTTCAAGTAAATTTCCAGTACAAAATCATTCACAATTTTTTAAAAATATACTATAATATTTATATAAATTTGCATTAGGGAAACATTTATTGATTAGTCAAACAAATATTGCTTTTATGAAAAATAATGAAAGGGATGGTATCTTATGAGCCACACAAATTCACTTGGTGCTCAAGCCGCGGAGCAACGGACCGTTGCAGCTGCTAGGGATGCCATTGATGGAAAAACAAAAGGCATCCGTGCATTGCTGCCATTTATCGGGCCAGCATTTATTGCGTCCATTGCCTACGTAGACCCAGGAAATTTTGCAACAAACATTCAGAGCGGGGCCAGCTTCGGTTATAAAATGCTATGGGTAATCGTCATGGCTAACCTTATGGCGATGCTTCTGCAAAACATGTCAGGAAAACTAGGCATTGCAACAGGAAGAAACCTGCCGGAAATTTGTCGTGAATATATGCCGACATGGCTGACAATGATTATGTGGGTGGTGTCGGAGCTTGCCGCAATAGCAACGGACCTTGCTGAATTTTTAGGGGCCACGCTGGCGCTAAATTTATTAGCCGACATTCCGATGCTTTATGCGGTCATCATTACAGGGATTATAACCTATTTAATATTATTGATGGAAAAATACGGATTCCGGCCATTAGAAAAATTTATTGCTGCTTTTGCGATACTCATTGGCTTATGCTATATAGTTGAAACCATGCTTTCAAAGCCGGATTTAGGTCAGATTGCTTATCATAGCGTAGTCCCGTGGCTCGGTAACAAGGAAAGCATCATGCTTGCAGTTGGAGTTATTGGAGCAACCGTTATGCCGCATGCGATTTACTTGCACTCAAGCTTAACGCAGCGACGAATAATTCCACGTAACGATTTAGAAAAAATAAAAATCCAAAAATACAGTACGATGGAAATTTTGATTGCAATGGCCCTTGCCGGCTTTGTAAACTTAGCAATGATGTATATGGCAGCATCTGTCTTTCATACAACCGGAAAAAGTGACATTGCCGACTTAACAACGGCTTATCACACTCTTACACCGCTCCTCGGTTCCGCCGCTGCCAGCGTGTTCTTGATTTCCCTGTTAGCATCGGGTATCTCAAGCTCTGTTGTCGGAACAATGGCAGGCCAAGTAATCATGCAAGGATTTGTTGGCTTTACAATTCCTGTCTGGGTCCGCCGCTTGGTGACAATGCTGCCAAGTGTAATTATCGTAGCCATTGGTGTCGACCCAACGAGAACGCTTGTTATTAGCCAAGTTATTCTAAGTATTGTATTGCCATTTCCGGTAATTGCTTTAATCTACTTTACACAAAAGAAAGAACTAATGGGCGTGTTAACCAATAAGCGAATCACAACCGTACTTTCCAGCCTGTTTGCGGCTATTATTTTAAGCTTAAATGTATGGCTGGTTATTCAGACTTTTATGGGATAAAAAAGCCGAAGTTCTCCCTTTTCCATGGGAAACTTCGGCTTTTTTCTTCTTTTCAATTATAGACCTTTCTAGCTAGAGTGCACCTTTATTTCTTAAGATTTTTCTCAAAAAAACACATATATAGTCCTGCTGTTACTTCAAGCTCTCGCTTCAACCTATATCCATTTTTAAGATATAAATTCTTAGCTGGGAGGTTGTCTTTCCCGGTTGCGACCTTAACAACTCTAATTTCAGGATAGTTTTTCTCAACTGCGCTTAATAGCTTCTGCGCAATCCCTTTCCTAAAGTGTTTTGGGTCTACGACTAACCGGCAAATCGTCAGCTTTTCCCCATCTAACGTAAAAGACAAAGCTCCAGTTAACCCCTTTTCTTCAAAATAACCATAGAACTTTTCCGAACAATTCTTTAAATCATCAATAGTTTCTACTAATGGAGGGATTTTGTAAAAATTGATTAACTTAGCTTCTATAAGATAGGAAGCCTTTTGAAGTTTAAACAAGTTCTTTAATAAACTATTATCTTGTAAATCTAGCGTTTTGATCATTTAACCTATGCTCCCTGACTTTTTTCAAGAAAGTAAATCTTTCTTGCTGGCCGGTAGACGTAAAGAGTCAATAACAAGCTAATGGCTAAAACAAAAATTGATGCACCAATGATGCTATACCTCAATGGAATAATCTCACCCGTGAACCCGATTAACAGTACAAAGGCAATTTGCAGCATGCTTTGAAAGGTTCCAAACACACTTGAAATACGCCCCATAATTTCAAGCGGTACATTGTTTTGATAAAAGGTCAAAAACCCCGTATTAGCAAGCGAATTAAAGTATCCAAGGACGATAAAGCCGATAGCAGCAGTTAAAAACGAGAAAGAAAACGCATAAATCAGGTAGCCGCCGGCGACCATTATGTAGCCTAGACCCATTAACAGCCGTATGGACATTTTTTTAGCAAAAATAGAAACGGTTGAAGAGCCAATTATGGAACCAATCCCCATAATACTGACAAGCAGTCCAAACTCCGCCTCGGATAAACCTAACACCTTTTGTGTAAAAACAACCTCTTGTGCATCCATGCCCAGTGCCACAATCCAAAAAAACTGAGCCAAAAAATAAATGATAACAATATAAGACTGATCGCGTGAAAACATCATGACCTTTTTCCAATCGTCTTTAATCATAGCGAGAGTAATTGCTTTAGTTTGGTTCTTTAGCCGCTCTGTTTCAGGCAGTAAAAACAGCATATAAGCGGAAACTAAGAAGGAAACAGCGTTAATCCAAATAGCCACTTTCGCAGATGCAATTAAGAGCAATACCCCAGCAATCGCCGGGCCGATCAAAAAGGCACCGGACGTTATCAAGCTGCGAAATGAGTTAAATTGTTTCCGGTTCTCGGCTGGAATCAAGCTCGTTATGTATGATATGGAAGCTGGATCAAAGAAAGCCTTTCCAATTGAAAGTATGAATAAACAAACATAAATGAGCCAAACGGATGGTAATAGAGGAATAATTGCTACAAGAACGGCTCGAAAAATATCCGTTAGGATCATCAATCTGCGTTTACTCATTCGATCAATAATACTGCCAGACCAAAACTTTGTTAGAATCGTTGCAATTGGCCCAATAATCCATAATCCAGCGACGGCCGCCGGTGATCCCGTTAACTTTAAGACAAAAATATTAATTGCAATTAGATAAATAAAATCTCCAAAAGTCGAAATGCCCACTCCGAACAACAATAAAAACGAGTTTCTTTTATTTGTCTTCAAGGTACATCTCCTTTTCTTCATAGAAATCGGATAGATGCGAAACTTGATTATATACTTTGATTTCCCAGCAGTTGTCACAGAATTGAATTTCATTGAGGCAGGCATTTTCGATTTTTGTCTTGCCGCGCCCCAATTTACCATTTGATAACTTGGCTAATAATGCATTGATTACTGCCCCATGTGCCACAAGCAGCACTTTTTTATCTTTGTAGGATTGATTTATTTTTTGTAGTCCTGCCAAGAGGCGATTTACAAAATCCTCCTCACCTTCTTGATTAGGGTAATTTTGGTCAGGAAACTTGGCGCGTCTTTCCTCAAATGTCATTCCTTCCACTTCGCCAAAATATTTCTCTTTAAAATCCTCCATCACGATTAGAGGTACGTTCAAGCTGTCATTTATTATTTCTGCAGTCCGTTTAGCCCTTAATAATGGACTTGTAATAATTACATCCCAATCGGAATTTTTTAAAAATCGGCCGCTTTCCTCAGCTTGTTGCATACCTTTTGCATTTAATGGAATATCTGTGCTTCCCTGCAGCCTGCCAGCCGCATTCCAATCCGTTTCCCCGTGGCGCACAATGCAAATTGTTGTCATTTATAATAATCCTTTCAGAATATTTATTTTTTTCATTGTACATAATATCCCCATAATATTCCATAAAAAAAAACGAACAATCTATGAAATAGTTCGCTTTTCCTATATTTTGTTGTTGTAATAGCCGGTTAAAAACTTCCAATCTTCTACAAACATATTCCAGAGATTTGGACGTCTTCTTACTGCTAACGGATGATATCCCACTGCTGTTGGGTATCCATTTACATCGTATATTTTCCCTCGAAGTACCTTCACCTCCGCATCGGTATTTTCAAAAAAAGACTGAACAGCTACATTCCCGAGGCAAAAAATCAGTTTTGGCTGTTTCTCTTTCAGCTGCTGTTTAAGATGGGTCATGCAAATTTGGCGAACCTGCTGTTTATCATAGGCCTTAACCGGCTTTCTTTTTAAAATAAACGTAACATACAAATCCTCCATTGTTAACCCAACCTGAACAGCTGCCTGCTGCAGCGTCTGCCTTGTGCCGCAAACCATTGGGCTGCCTTCACGGTCTTCACGGGCACCGGGATTATCGAGGATTATCATAATCCGCCCAAGCGGATTCCCCTCCCCCCACACCATGCGCGATCCATGCTGATCCAAACCGCATTCGCTGCAATCTAGCAGATGCTCCGGCGTGGGCTCCTCCGGCCAAAGTACTGGACAAAAGTCTGACATCCTTTTCCTCCAAATTTAATCTATTTTGTAATACTCGTTCTTTTTTTGCAAATAGTCTTTCTCACATTTTAAAAGTGTAAAGCGGATTGGTTTTCCTTCGCTTTCCTTGATATAATTTAGTTCCCATTTACTATTGGTAAGTTTTAAACGGACCGCCACATTCGTATGATCTGGCTTTTTAAAAAGGAGGTAAGCCTCTCCTGCACTTACTAAAAGAGTTGGTTTGCCGCGAGAGGCGACCATGAAATGTTTATGGAGTGATTCGTAATAATCATCTTTTTCCTTACCACCGTAAATAAGGTGAGCAGCCTCTAATTCTTTTTCTGTTACTTTAAAATAATTGGTTTCATCAATATCTAATTTAAGACCTTGGATAACATCTTTCATAATCATGCGATTAAATTGCTCGTTACGTATTTTTATTTTTTCAAAACATGCGGAAGATAATCTTGGCATCTCGGCATATATGTTCAGGGGAAAAGATGTAGAAAGCAGCAGATATAAGAAAAAAATAAACTTTTTCAATGCTTTTCCACCTCTAACCATGTTTTAGGATAGTATTCTTCTAGTTATAGGCGGTTATTCATTCCATTAGATTTTTCAGGAAATGTCTATGGATTTAATGATTTTTGCAGGATTACCGCCAACCACCACACTATCCCCCATTCTTACCGCCCACACCCTTTTCTAGCACGTCTCGGGCAAAATAACCCCCTCATTCTTACCGCCAACACCCTTTTCTAACACGTCTCGGGCAAAATAACCCGCTCATTCTTACCGCCCACACCCTTTTCTAGCACGTCTCGGGCAAAATAACCCGCTCATTCTTACCGCCTACACCCTTTTCTAGCACGTCTCGGGCAAAATAACCCGCTCATTCTTACCGCCCACACCCTTTTCTAGCACATCTCGGGCAAAATAACCCGCCCATTCTTACCGCCCACACCCTTTTCTAACACACCTCGGGCAAAATAACCCGCTCATTCTTACCGCCAACATCCTTTTCACCACCCACGCGAGCAAAATCCCATCCATAACAAAAACAGCGGGACCCTAACCAGGTCCCGCCTCACGCTATCTTAATTTGTAAATACAAACTCCGTCCGGCTGCCGGTTTGTCCGGCAATGACCTCTAGTCTTGCATCAATTCGTTCCTTCAATTCTGGAACATGTGAGATAATCCCAACCAATCGGCCGCTGCTCTGAATATCCATAAGCGCCTCAATTGCCTGATCGAGCGATTCAGGATCCAGTGTACCGAACCCTTCATCAATAAACATGGTTTCCAAGGAAACCCCTCCAGAGTAATTTTGCACGACATCTGCAAGCCCGAGCGCCAATGATAGCGATGCCTTAAAGCTCTCACCGCCGGATAAAGTTTTCACATGACGTTCCTGTCCAGTGTATTGATCAAATACCTGTAACTCCAAGCCACTTTGGGCATTTCCTTTGGCCCGGTCTGTTTTTCGCAATAGCTGGAATCGCCCAGATGTCATTTTTCGCAGGCGGACATTGGCCTCTCGTAAAATATCATCTAAAAATGCTGCCAATACGTAGCGCTCAAAAGTAATCCTGAAGCTGTTTTGTCCCTTTGTTATCTCATATAAATGACCAATCAGTTTATATCGCTCTTCCAGCGTCTTCATAGAATCATTCAAATGCTCAACCCGCTTATAAATCTCTTCATTTTCCCGTCTTTTCACAAATAGGTCGGTTTTTCTTCCAGTTAAATTCTCAATCTCATTTACAAGTTTCGCTAGCTCCTGTTTTAGACCCTCTACATCAGGAGCCTTCACATCTTTTAACATTTCGGTCAATTCAGTAAAGCGATCGGAAACTGAACGTAGATCTTCTCGATAACCGCGGATCTCAATCTCTAACCTTTTAATATCAGCATCAGCCAGCTTCGAACCGTGATAAACAGTATAATTATCAAAGCCCTGTTCTGCTAGGTTATTCTTAAATGTTTCACGTTCAATAACCAGCTCTTGCTCCTTATCGGCTAAAAACTTTTCCGCATCTACTAATCTAGCAAATTCTACAGCTTGCTTTTCCTTCACACCTTGAACACGCTTCTCGGCGTCCTCTAATTGTTTAACCATCAAAGCATGCTGATCCTTTAATTCAGCAAGTGTCCGTTCATATTCAGTCACTGTCCGGAGACTTTCCGGTATGAGAGTCATCATCCTTGAAAGATTTGTTTTCTTCTCGGTAAATTGAATGGTTAATTCATGTACCTCTGACGCCAATTGCTGGAGCTGCCTTTGTAAATCATGCTTTTCTGCTTCCCTTTTCTCCAGTTCCAGCTTGACCTCTTCAAGCTGGTTCATTTCCGCAGACAATTTCTTTTGCGCCGCAATAAGATCATTTTTAGAAGAGGATGTTTCTGTTTTTACCGAAAGGACATCGGTTTCTACAAATTCTGGCCTCTGAACCCGGATATCAGCCAGCATCTCTGCTAAGGCTTCGCGTTGCATTTTTTCAGCGGACTGGCATTGATATAATTTTGCTTCGTCGGCTGATTTTTCTTTTTCCCATTTAGCGGCCTGGGCTTTAGCTGCCTTTAAATCATCCTGATTTGGAATTCTGTCACCATGATCAGCAGCTGGGGATGGATGGTGCTTCGAACCGCAAACCGGACAGGCTTCACCAGCTTGAAGTGTTTCCGCTAAAAGCGCCGCTTGTCCATTCAGCCATTTTTGCTCCAAGTCCTCAACTAATGCTTTCGCATCATTTAATCTAGCCATTGTATTTTCAAAACGCCCGGTACTTGCCTTCAAGTCTTTCATTGAATTTTGATAACGGACCTGCAACTGTTGAAATTTTTCCAGCCGATCGAGTTCAGTTTGCAGCTTTTCCATCTTTCTCTCATTCTCCAAATACATCAGCTGGCCCTTTTCAATTTCTGCCTTTCGCTGCTGCAGCCAAAGTAGTCGCTCTTCTAATTCTGCGAGATTCCTTTCAGTCTGAGAATGATTATTTTTCGTATTGTTTAATGCTGTTTCTAACGATGTCGATTCCTTTACCATTGAAGCAAAGGAATACACGTCTTCTTTCATCCCTGCTAAACGATTGATCCTCTCTAGTGAAGCCTGACGCTCAGTCTCGCGCTGCTGCTCATGCTTCAGCTGTTTGTTATACTCCACGTCCAGTTCGCTCAATTTTTCAATCGTCGCTTTTATCGTCCGAACATTGTGCTCTGCTTGATCGGCCTCGCGTTTTAAGCGATGGCAAAGCTCTTCTTGTTTTGCTAATAGGGCCGCTTTTTGCGCCCGCTGAATTTGCTTTTCTTTTTCAGCAAAAATTTCTGACTGTGATTCAAGCCGGGTCTTTTGAACCTTTAACTCCTCACGAGTTTGCAGCTGTTTTAGGATCGTTTCCGCTTCAAAAAGCTGGGTCTTCAGTTTGTCCTGTTGTCCGGCCTGTTCTTTTAATTGATTATCTAATTGCTCAATCAGCTCACCAATCGCGGTGATTTCAACAAGCAAAAGCGGCATGATTATCGTATCATTTTCACTGCCTGCATCTAAATATCCCCTGAGTTCTTCATTCGTGACGGCATGAATCCTCCGGATGGCTTCATTACGGGATTGAACCTGAGATTCGACCGTTTTTCGAAGCTCAGTTGCTTCCTCTTTCAACTTATCCTCCACCATTTTATACATCTGTGTATGGAACAGCCGCTGCAAAATAACTTCCTTATCCTTGCTATCAGATGTTAACAGCTTCCGGAATTCTCCTTGAGGAATCATTAGAATTTGCCGGAATTGGTTGGCATCAATTAACATGATTTCTTTAATCTTTTCTTCAACGTCTGTTATTTTTGAGGCCAAAAGCTTTCTCTCACCGTCAGTACCCCAGCTGTAAAGTTCAGCCTTTGCTCCAATTTGTGTATAGCCATCCCCTTTGTCTTTTTTCTTCATTTGCTGGGGTGATCTTGTAATGGAATAGACTTGATTACGTAATGAAAAATCCAGCGAAACCTCAGTTAACAGTTCATCGCTGGCAAATTGGCTTCGCAGTTCGGGACCATTGCGATCCTCACCACTTGCTTTTCCATAAATCGCATAACTAATAGCGTCAAAAATGGTTGTCTTTCCAGAACCAGTTTTCCCTGAAATCACAAACATGGTGCGGTTGCCAAGCTTCGTGAAATCAATACATTCGGTCTCAGCATATGGACCGAATGCCTGCATTGTCAGTCTTAACGGTCTCATTTCAGCGCGGCCTCCCCTATTAATGCCTTTTCAAAAATTTCGGCCATTGCCGCTTTTTTATCATCTGTAAATTCAGAAGTGGTCATTTCTTTATAAAACTGTTCGAACAATTCCATTTCTGATTTTTTCTCACTTCGCACAGCACTGAGAACCTGCTTCTTTTTCTGGTCCGTCACATCGATTTTGCGTTCAAGATGCAGCACATTTGGGTATACTTGGCGCAATTTATTAATCGGATCAATTAACGCACCTTCATCTAGCAGGGTGATTTTCAAGTAGTCATTGGTTCGTTCTTTTTCATAAAATATCGGGTCAAGTAATTCTTCCATGTGCCCTTCAAGCTCACGCATATCATGTGTCGGCCTTAGTGAGCGATACCGATGGCTAAATTGCCCTTTTTCGTCCATTTCAATAATAGAAATCGACTTCTTTTGTTTTGCTTCTGAAAAAGAATATTTTAACAGCGACCCGGAATATTTTACTTTGTCGTGGCGAATGGCATCAGGACTGTGCAGATGTCCTAGGGCAGTATAGGAAAACGGTTCAAACAATTCGGCACCAACACAGCCAGACCCGCCAACTGATAATACCCGTTCCGAATCGGAAGTTTGTCCGCCTAATACAAAAGCATGTCCAACAAGAACATTCGGTTCATTAGGATTCATGTTCTTTTCCATTCTCCCAATCAATGCTTTCATCGCATCTTGATGGGAATGAATAGAATCATCCTCTAACAGCTGGCGGACTAAACCTGGTTCTGCGTATGGAATGAGATAAAAGTTCACACCATTAATTCGGAAAGGTTCGAAGTTGTTTGATAGTTTTCCAGATAAATAGAATTGACTGTGCTTGTACCACGAACTTCCAAATGATAGGCGTTCGGCACTGTCATGATTCCCGGCTATCGCCACAATCGGTGTTTTTAGTTCGACATTGATTTTAAATAAAATGTCATCTAATAATTCAACAGCATCTGTCGGCGGAACAGATCGGTCATACAGATCGCCGGCAATAATAATCGCATCGGGCTTTTCCTCCCCGACAACCTCTACAAATTGGTTCAGAACTTCCCGCTGATTTTCCGTCATATAAACGCCGTGTACTAATTTGCCTAAATGCCAATCGGCTGTATGGATAAATTTCATCGAATCACCCTATTTTACGATTTTTTACATGTATCTATTATAGCAAATTAATGTTTAAAGAAGCTTTGGTAATTGATGAAAGGATTTTTTAGACAACAAAAAACAGCCCGGTATGTTAACCGGACTGTTTGAATAGTTGTATGAGAAATTATTTCTTTGTTACGTTAGCAGCTTGAGGTCCACGAGCTCCTTCAACGACTTCGAAAGAAACTTCTTGACCTTCTTCTAATGTTTTGAAACCTTCAGTTTGGATAGCTGAGTAATGAACGAAAACGTCGTTACCGTCTTCTCCTTCGATGAATCCGAAACCTTTTTCTGAGTTAAACCATTTTACCTTACCGTTTTTCATGAAAAAAAATCCTCCTATTGGCTAAAAACAAGCCATGTTTAAAATTCACCAAATTACAACGTACCTAGCTTTACTTTCATTACCTTATCCAAACAGCGGTTAAAACCTTGAACAAGCTTTATCAGATAAATCTAATAACGTGTAACGGCTGATTAAAATTTAACATTTCTATGCAGTTATGTCAAGAAAGGGCGGGCGACAGAAACTGACATAATTCTGCCCAATTCCTTTTAAAAAAACCGGTCTAGCCTGCAATGACCATCAATCAGCACTGAAAATGAAAGCGCTATGAATATCCTGCCAAAGCTCATGTAAACCGTATGCAGATTATGTCAAATTTTGTTGAAAATCTTTTTGTATAAATTCATATTTTTTCAAAAAGCTCTTTTCTAAAAGATTGTTATTTTTCGATTCGCCGATAAAATTTGAAATTCGCCGATAAATGTTCTCGATTCGCCGATATCCTTCAAAAATTCGCTGATATATTTCGATAGTCTATTTTAAAGTGTAATCTTACATCGAGGGTTCCTGTTTTTTGCGTTCTAACTAAAGTGAAAACAACAAATATTACCAAAATAACCTTTCAAAAAGATGCAAAAACCGAAGAACATTAATTCTTCGGCATTATTGGTGCTTCTTCATCCTCTTTAAATTTATCTAATATCGTAATCGTATCGACAAGATGATTATTAAAGATTTGTTTTGCTACTGCCAAAAGTTCAATAATCATCGGATCTTTTAGGGTATAAATCACCTTATTGCCTTCTTTTGTTCCGGACACAATATTTTTAGCTCTTAGTACCTGCAGCTGCTGCGAGACTGCTGATCCTTCACTGCCGATAAGGGTTTGTATTTCATTAACGCTTTTATCCCCTTCCGCTAGGACCTCTAAGATGCGGATTCTTAAAGGGTGTGCGAGTGCTTTAAAAAATTCTGCTTTAAATCGCTGCATTTCTAAATTCAATTGATCAACTCCTTTGCTTCATTAGAAAGAGCTCTTAGCTTCTGCTTGCTGCTTTCTACTGCCTCAGAACCAGATAACGCTTGGCATTCCTTAAAAGCGAAATGTTTACAGCCCTGGCATTTATTCTTATTAATTTGCGCAAGTGCAAACTGAATGGCTTCACCAGTGTGTGTAAAAAAATGCTCATTGCCTATCGTATCATATAACCCCGTTTTCTTAAGAACTGCTTCCGGCTGTGGATTTAAACCCGATATAATCACTATACCATTTTTCGAAAAATGGTGAACAATCCTTGCCAAATTTGCTTCTCCTGTTGTGTCCATAAATGGTACTTTGCCCATTCGGAGCAGCAGTATTTTTGGTTTATAATTAATCGTACTCATGATAGTTTCTTCAAAGGTAAGCGCGGCACCAAAGAACAATGGACCTTCAATATTAAATATACTTATCTGCGGACAATCATGAGTATCCGACACCATCCCGGTTTCAACCTTTTTGCGTTTTGCCTCATAGTTTGGCAACGCTTTAGCTGTAATCATAATATCACTCATTCGTTTAACAAATAAAATCGCAGACATCACAAGTCCCACCTGCACGGCTGTCGTTAAATCGACAAACACCGTTAATAAAAAGGTAACAACAAGCACAAGAGCATCCGTCGATTTTGTTTTTAAAATATGGGCGAATACTTTTCTTTCACTCATATTCCACGCGACGACCATAAGAATAGGAGCCATACTGGCAAGAGGAATATAGGATGCATACTGAGCAAAAAACACCAATACAAGAAGTACTACTACTCCGTGGATAATACCTGACAAAGGAGAAACTGCACCATTCTTAATATTAGTGGCCGTTCTGGCAAGCGCACCTGTCGCAGGTATTCCCCCAAATAACGGAGTTACCATGTTGGCTATTCCTTGTCCAACGAGTTCCTTATTACTGTTATGACGGCTATTGGTCATCCCGTCTGCAACAACGGCTGAAAGCAATGATTCAATCCCGCCGAGCATCGCAATTATAAAGGCTGGTTTAATTAGTTTTATAATGATTTCCATATTAATTTCTGGAATATGGAGACTTGGCAAAGTGCTAGGTATTTGACCGTAAGCCGTTCCAATTGTGGCGACATGGTTAGGAAAAATTAATGTTGCCACAAGGGTAGAAACGATTAACCCAATCAATGGTCCAGGGACCTTTGGAGCAATCTTTGGCGTTACAATAATTGTCCCTAAACAAATAGCAGCTGTTAAAATGCTGTAAATATTTGTTGTATTCAGAGTGATGAAGATTTCTTGGATGTTCTTAATAAACTCTTCGTGTCTCTTTATTCCCTCTAGACCTAGGAAACTAGCAATCTGTCCGGTGAATATGGTTACAGCAATCCCCGCAGTAAACCCAATCGTAACAGGTCTTGGGATATATTTGATCAGCGAGCCAAGTCGAAAAACTCCCATTAATACAAGAATAATCCCCGCCATAAACCCGGCGATGAGCAAATTTTCATAACCGTAGGTCATGACGATACCGAATAATATCGGAATAAACGCACCAGTTGGGCCGCCAATCTGATACTTGGATCCGCCAAATAATGAGATGAGAATCCCAGCAACGATGGTCGTATAGATTCCATACTCCGGCTTCACCCCTGAAGCAATTGCAAACGCCATACCAAGAGGAATCGCAATGACTCCCACAATCAATCCTGAAGCAAGATCCTTTGGCAAGCTGGTTAAGGAATAGTGATGGAACCTTTTGTCAGTAAGCATATTCACCCTTCTTATCTCGTTATTTTGTATATCTGATTATTTGAATATACAACAATAGATTAATATATTCAAGATACTTCGTCAAAAATTTTACTCTTTACTTTGAAAAATTGACGTGTTATAATAATCAAGCGATGAGCTGAATTGTGTAAGTCGAAAATCATTCCTTAATGGAGCGCACTATGTGGAGTGCGGATTTTTCGCCACAATACGCAGGAGACGTCTGTTTATACAGACGTCTTTTTTTATTTTCCAAATGTCATTATAAAATTAGCGCTTTTTTCCTAGATAAACTAAAATAATTACGTACTTATAAAATAAGCGGAGGGATTTGTGATGAATAATCACGAAATCGATTATAAGATTTACGGAGATGATATGCAGTTCGTTGAAGTTGAGCTTGACCCACAGGAAACGGTTGTTGCCGAAGCAGGAAGCTTTATGATGATGGAAAACGATATTCATATGGAAACCATCTTTGGCGATGGCTCAGGCGGCGGCGGCTTAATGGGTAAGCTGTTTAGCGCAGGAAAACGGGTTCTTACTGGGGAAAGCTTATTCATGACAACTTTCACGAATGTTGGAACAGCGAAAAGACATGTTTCGTTTGCATCGCCATACCCAGGGAAAATAATTCCAATGAATTTAAGTGAATATGGAGGCAAAATTGTTTGCCAAAAAGATGCCTTCCTTGCTGCAGCAAAAGGTGTTCAAGTAGGGATAGAATTTCAGCGTAAATTGGGTGCTGGTTTCTTCGGCGGCGAGGGGTTCATCATGCAAAAGCTCGAAGGCGACGGGATGGCTTTTATACATGCAGGAGGAACCATTATCAAAAAGGACCTCCTACCTGGTCAATCATTAAGGGTGGACACTGGATGTTTAGTAGCAATGACAAGAGATGTACAGTACGATATTGAATTTGTTAAAGGAGTTAAAACGGCCTTGTTCGGGGGTGAGGGTTTATTCTTTGCCACACTTAGAGGGCCGGGTTCCGTGTGGATTCAATCTCTTCCATTTAGCCGCCTAGCCAGCAGGGTATTTGCAGCAGCCCCTTCACGGGGAGGCTCCAAAGACGAAGGCAGTATCGCTAGAGGCCTTTTCGATATGTTTAATGGGGATTAATGATTAAACACGAAGATGGTTCTACCGTTTCATTAAATTCAGTAAAAAGGACAGGTGCTGTCAGCCCTGTCCTTTTACTGTAATTCCGCCAAGGGATCTCTTTTTTTCATAGATATCCAACTTATCCAGCATTTCAAACTGCAACAATAACCACTTTTCGTTCCAAATTTTCACCCAAGTATGTAGGAAAGTATCACGGTCAAATATACTATTGTTGCACGGGCTAATATTACAGAACAAATAATAGTAACGAGCCTTTAGGCGCCTAAATTTGTTGGTGCCTGACACCCTAAATTGAACCGTCCTTTTGTTTCTTAATGTATTGGTCGCGTTCGCCGCCGTCGGATAATTCTTCTGAAAACTCATGATTTGGTTGCTTTCCTAGAAATTTACCTGTTTTTAGTGTTTTAGGGGGCAGATTATTATTTGGTGCAGCCTGTTCGTTCCATTCTCCCATAAGATCACCTCACTTATAACGTATTTATTGTTTATCTTGCATCACAGTAGCAAATTTACTCACAAATAGACCGATTTTGACATAAAATTATTATTACATAATAATATTTTATTTGACACACAAGCATAAATTTTCCATTTTTCCCCCATACTAAAAGAAAATTGATACAATGAGGTGAAAAAAAATGGGACTGCTCAACTCATTTAATCAGTGGAGAGAGACAAGGTATCAAAACCATCTTTCCAATATGAAAGACCAAGGCAAATGTCCTGATTGTCAAGGCCGCGGCTATACGGTTTACCCTTATAATGAATTTGCTTACTTTAACTCCTTCGATTGCCCTGGCTGTCAAGGCAGCGGCAGCTATACTGACTGGGAAGAGATGAGATAACTATTAAATAAATAACAAAATCCCATTATTGATTCGATTTAATCATAATCAACAATGGGATTTACTATTATATTGCTCTCTTAATAAGGGCTTTGTACTCATTGGAAGTTCTAATCTCGACCGTTAGTGATCCGTTTCCCACATACGTTTTTAACAAGAGCGGTACCCCTGTTGTATTTTTAAAGCGAAAATCATACCCGCCGTAGGAAACAGTAGCATCCCTTCCCTTTGGAACATAGCCAACATGAAGTGAATGGTGATGTTTCTCAATATAACTCACACCTAATTGATCGATTGCATTATATAATGTTGAAGAGGTCTGGCAAATGCCTCCTCCCACACCATCTACCAATTTTCCATCCACAGCTTCCGGTGCTCTTTGATACCCATGAGCTTCATCACTTGGTCCAACTGAGGTGTTAAAGGAAAATGGGTCTTCTTTACCGATGATCATATTATTAATAGCTTGAGCAGATAAGGCAATATTTTTCGACCTGCCCATTACATTGCTTTTGAAATACGTAGTATACGAAGCAACAACCACCTCATTTAAATGTGCTGCATCCTCTTGACTATAGCCGCTGTCAGATATATATAGCGGTACCTCTACATCCCCGCCCTTTTCGGATGCTTCCAGCATTTTTTCGGTTAGCTCTGTTTCATCCATAATGGTCTGCGGTGAACCTTTAATAATTTGCCCATCCGGTTTAAGCTTATCAAGCATCATTCGTTTGTCATATCCTGGTTTTTCATCTGTTCCTCTTGCCAATTCTCTAGACCATTCCGTAATTGCAGCCTTATATTTTACATCATCTGTACCAAAACCAAAATCCTTTGGAACAAAAGATTTTATTATTTTTTTCGTATTAGGGTCAACAATATTAACCCATACAGGCTTTTCTACCTTTTTCGTTTTTACTTTTTTCTCCACATGTTCAGTGGCATTTACTTCTTTTTCTTTCAACACTCCTTCCGAACATCCCGATAACCCTATTAAACCGCCTGCAACTATTAATAATATTGCCCCTCTCACCCTTTTCATTTCCCCTTAACTTTCCTTTTTATTTTATAGACGTCTACCTGATAAAATGGTTACAGAAAAAACCAGTTAATCTATTCCTTTTTTATATCACTTTCCTGCAAATACTATTAAACTAGTTCTCTAGTGTTTTATTTTACACTTTGCCATATTAAAAAACCATAAAATACATCGAAAACACACCTCATTTATCTACTAAATTTTTCCGTATACTCCTGCAAACAAAAGAGCATAATAAATTCAACTTTATTGTATTTACTAAGGGGTGCTTTCATGTCGGTGATAGTATATCAAACGTTCGTAATCAGGCAGGATAAATTTAAAGAAGGAATTGAGAATTTAAGAGAGATAAAAAAATTTAGAATGGAAAACTATAGTCATCAGGTAGAAATCTTAACGCCTATTTCCGGAAAGGATCATACATACGCACTACTATCTACATACGAAGGATTAGCGGAAATGGAATTACAAAACAAAAAAATGTTTGATGATGAAGAATACTTAGAGCTGATTGGTCCTTTTTTTCTAGAAAATATTGTGGAAGATAGTATGTATACACAAATTTATCGGACACTTCGCGACCAGCCGAAGGAAAAAGAAAAAAAATAAGCAAGTTAACATAGTAACAAAAAAGGCTCTTCCCTTGGAAGGCCTTTTCTGTTTAATTTTTGCGATTAATCTCTGTCTAGAAGTTCTGCTCCGGCAATCCCTGGCTTAGTCATTTCATAAATATTTAAAATAAGGTCTAATTCCTCTTCTGTTAATACATCATGCTGCAGACATAATTCGCGAACTGACTTTCCGCTTGTAATGGCTTCTCGAGCAATTCTTGCTGCGACCTCATAACCTAAATGAGGATTGACTGCAGTAATGATGCCGACACTTTTCTCTACATATTCTCTTAAACGGCCTTCATTTGCTTCAATGCCTGCTAAGCAATTATCTGTAAAGGAACGGAATCCGTTGTTCATAATGCTGATAGACTGCAGTAAATTAAAGACTAACACCGGTTCCATGACGTTCAACTCAAGCTGTCCTGCTTCAGAAGCTAAACAAATCGTATGATCATTACCAATAACTTGGAAGGCAATTTGGTTAATTAACTCAGGCATAACGGGATTGACTTTTCCAGGCATAATCGATGAGCCTGGCTGACGTGCTGGAAGCATAATTTCCGCTAAACCTGCTCTCGGACCTGAAGCCATTAAACGAAGATCGTTCGCAATCTTGGACATATTCATCATACAAACTTTTAAGGCTGCGGACACTTCAGTATAGGCATCGGTATTTTGTGTAGCATCAACAAGATGCTCCGCATTCACAAGCGGAAGACCGCTTATGTCTGCAAGCTGCTTTACAACATCCTTAATATATTTCGGATCTGCATTTAATCCAGTGCCTACTGCAGTAGCCCCCATATTAACTTCATAAAGGTGTTCCCGTGATTGCTGAATGCGCTTCATATCCCGCTCAAGGACTCTTGAATAAGCTTCAAACTCTTGTCCAAGACGAATTGGCACTGCATCCTGCAAATGAGTCCTGCCCATTTTGATAACATTTTCAAACTGCTTTGCTTTTTTCTTGAAAACCTTGTGCATATGTGCCATTGTTTCAAGGAGATTTTCTAATAGCTTCAGCGTTGAGATGTGAATCGCTGTTGGAAATACATCATTCGTAGATTGAGACATATTTACATGGCTATTCGGGCTTAAATGAAAATAATCGCCTTTCTCATAACCTAAAATTTCAAGCGCACGATTGGCTATTACTTCATTGGCGTTCATATTCATAGAAGTACCAGCGCCGCCTTGGATTGGATCAACGATAAATTGATCATGCCATTTACCCTGTAAAATCTCATCGGCCGCTTGGACAATCGCCTCTGCAAGACCGCTATATAAGCGTGTTGTATTCATATTCGCAATGGCTGCCGCCTTCTTTACAGCAGCAAGCGCTTTAATTAATTCTTCATGAATCCGGTAACCGGTAATAGGAAAGTTTTCAACCGCCCTTAACGTCTGAATCCCATAATAAGCTTCTACAGGTATTTCCTTCTCTCCTAAGAAGTCTTTTTCAATTCTCTTTGTATCCGTTTTCATTAGCTGTAATCCCTCACCCTGATTTATTATACGAGCCATATCTATCTTATCTAAAAACACGGGAAATTTGAACCCTTTTTAAGATGAAATAGCTCCATGGTTAAACTTTCTTAAAAGTCTTCCAAAAACTTCCCTATCTTCTTCTGGCCAATTCTTTGTGACCTCTGCTACCCTGTCCATTCGTGCACGTTTATCATCCCTTAATTCTTTTAATCCTAATTCGGTAATTTGAAACGTGTACGCCCTGCCATCGGTTGGATCGGGAATTTTATACAAATACCCTTTATGCTCCAATGCTGCCGCCTGCCTGCTGACAGTAGAAATATCCAATTGAAATTCACCTGCCAGTGATTTTACACCTGCAGCTCCATTTGTTGCAATTTGATGAAGAATTAGATAGGCAGAGCGATCCAAATGACCAATTTTCTTATTACCAGAGGCTGATGTAATTCGCCGAATAAGGATGGCCAGTTCAAGTTCAATCATTTCTAAAGAATTTTCCATCTCTATAACTTCCTCACATAATGCTTATTTCCTATTATCTATCATATCACAACCTAGTTTGCTTTTGTATTTTGCATAATTTTAAAAAAATGATAAACACTATTGACGATAATTAAATTAGTTGTATAATACAAACATATAGTTTCATAATACAACTAGTTCCACTTATATCCACGAACTATTAAAGGAGAAAATCATGCAAGCACACGAGATTATGATCAGTCAGGTTCATAAGGTAAAAGAAAGTGACACAGTCCGTTCAGTTATTGAAAAATTTATTGAGTATCGTATCAGCGGCCTTCCAGTGGTAAACGACAGAAATGAAATCGTTGGTTTTATCAGTGACGGTGATATTTTGCGTTATATTGGTAAACATGAGGACCGTGTAGTTGATAATTTCTATTATGCTTTTATCATAAAGGGGGATCATGAAGACTTTGAAGAAAGAGAGCATCGTTTACTCAAATTAAATGTACTCGAAATTGCTAAGCGGAAAGTGTTTCGAGTGTCTTGGGATGAATCAATTGAAAACATTGCAGCAATCTTAGGGAAAAAACAGATCAAAAAAGTACCGGTGGAGCGCAATGGTGTATTGGCTGGAATCATCAGCCGCGGGGATGTCATTAGAAACAGCTTCAAAAACTTATTATAAGAAAAAATTTTACACAAAGGGGAAATTTATATGGCATCAACATCACAGTCTGTAACATCATCTCAAAATGCGAATGATTTGACTCTCGGACAATCAAGTATTCTTAATCAGCCCAGATCCGTATGGGCCGTATTTTTCGCCTGTATTATTGCCTTTATGGGACTAGGATTAGTTGACCCGATTTTACCTGCGATTGCTAAACAATTAAATGCTTCCCAGAGCCAGGTAACTTTGCTTTTTACCAGCTATAATGCCGTCATGGCTGTGGCAATGCTGATTACAGGGATGATTTCATCAAGACTTGGGATTAAATGGACATTAATTGCAGGTATTATTATCATTGCTGTCTTTTCTGCACTTGGTGGATTATCAAATGGAATTTGGACACTTGTCAGTCTCCGAGGAGGCTGGGGTTTAGGTAACGCACTTTTTGTGGCGACTGCTTTAGCCGCAATTGTTTCACTATCTACTGGTGGAACTGCAAAAGCAATTATTCTGTATGAAGCAGCAATTGGACTTGGAATCTCTGTAGGTCCGCTTCTTGGCGGCTGGTTAGGTGCTATGTCTTGGAGAGGTCCATTTCTAGGCGTCGCAGTACTAATGGTCGTTGCCTTTTTTGGGCTTTTACTATTAATGCCAAAAGCTACAAACCAGAATAATAATAAGGTTAAAACATCCTTAATGGATCCCTTCCGAGCCTTAAAACATCGTTCTTTGCTAGTATTCGGGATTGCTGCAGCACTATATAACTTTGGCTTCTTTACTTTACTTGCCTATGCACCATTCGTGATGGGGTTAGATGAACATGGATTGGGCTTTGTCTTTCTGGGATGGGGTATTCTTTTAGCCGTCACCTCTGTTTTCATGGCACCTAAACTTCAAGAGCGGTTTGGTACAATTAAATCAATGTGTACAATGCTGATTTTATTTGCCTTAGTACTCCTTGCAATGGGAATCTGGACGGAGCAGCAATGGGTCGTAATTGCATCTGTTATTATCGCCGGTGCACTATTAGGTAATAATAATACACTTATTACAACCGCTGTTATGAATTCAGCACCTGTGGAACGTTCTACTGCTTCCGCCGCCTATAGCTTCCTTCGATTCATTGGCGGAGCAATTGCACCCTATTTTGCTGGCCGTTTAGCAGAAATTTTTAATCCCTCAGTTCCTTTCATTACCGGAGCAGGATTTGTCCTTCTAGCGGTTATCTTTATTTGGGTAAATACCCGTCATATCCAGCACGTTGACCAAGCCGAGGCTGGACATTAATAAAAGGGGTCTCTGTCGAAAAAGACAGAGACCCTCCTTTTATTTACTAATGAATTCCCTTCTTCTTAAAACGCCCTCCACGAACTTCCGAAATATCGGCAATCGCTAAAAATGCTGAAGGGTCAATTTCTTCAACAATTGTCGTTAATTTCGATTCTTCGAGCCGTGTAATGATACTAAAAATAACCTTCTTAGTATCACCGGTAAAAGCACCTTCTCCTTTCAGGTACGTAACTCCCCGGCCCAAGCGAGCATTAACGGCATCACCAATTTCTTCAGCAACATCACTAATAATCCAAACTGATTTAGATCCTTCTAGCCCTGCAACTATTCCGTCAATCGCTTTTGATGCAATAACATAAGCGAGAAGTGAGTACATCGCCCTGTCCCAGCTAAAAACGAAGCCTGCAGTACCTAAAATAAAGATGTTCATAATCATAATAATTTGTCCGACTGAAAAAGGAACCTTATTATTAATTACTATCGCTAATATTTCTGTTCCATCTAAGGCACCGCCATTACGAATAACTAACCCAACCCCAATACCTAAAACCATTCCTCCAAAAACAGTGGCTAGAAGAATATCATCTGTAAAAGGTGGAATTGGATGAAATATAGCGGTAAAAATCGATAAGACGATAATTCCATAAATAGTTGAAAAGGCAAAAGTTTTCCCCATTTGTTTATAGCCCAAATAAACAAATGGCATATTTAAGATAAAGAGGAAAATTCCTAGTTTCCAACCGGAAATATATGAAATCATAATAGAAATACCTGTGATACCGCCATCAATAACGTTATTAGGAACTAAGAATATTTCAAGCCCTGTTGCCATTAAAATAGCACCAACTGTAATACCAATAATACGTAGAATAACTTTTGATAAAGGCAGTTTGCGATGTTTAATGGCTGCCATTAATTGTTCTGTTTGTTCTGTCACAAAATCACCCTTTATTTTTGACTCTGCTGAATCTTAGTTTGTAGTTTTTCCAACTAATTATTTGTCCTTAAAGTAATTTTACCATTTTTTTCACTAAATATGAACCTGAGTTCATGTTATTTGACACAAAAAACAGCGAACAGTATGGACTGTTCGCTAGATTTGGTTCTATTCAGTAAATCCGGCCATAAAATCATCCGGATCTGGACCAACACGTTCATCTTTGTTCAAACCATCAATGGTTTGCATCTCTTCATTCGTTAATTCAAAATCAAAAACATTTGCATTTTCAATGATTCGCTGCTCTTTAATGGATTTTGGTATTGTCACAACTTTTGATTGTAAATCCCAGCGCAGAACAATTTGGGCAGCTGATTTGCCATATTTTTCAGCAAGTTGATTAATAATAGGATCTGATAGAATTTGTCCTTGCTTTAGCGGTGACCATGCCTCAAGCTGAATCCCTTCTTTTTGACAGAATACAAGCAGTTCCTTTTGAGTTAAGTGTGGATGATATTCCACTTGGTTAACCATTGGCTTGATTTCACAATCCTTAATCAGTTCTTCTAAATGATGAACTTTAAAATTACTTACCCCTATTGCCCGTACACGGCCATCTTTATAAAGCTTTTCAAGTGCTTTCCAAGTCTCTTTATATTTATTTTTCCCTGGCCAATGAATTAAATATAAATCTAAATAGTCTAAGCCTAGTTTTTGTAAGCTTGTTTCGAAAGCCTCAAGAGTGGATTGATAGCCCTGATCAGAATTCCAGACCTTTGAAGTAATAAACAATTCTTCTCTAGGAACCCCTGATTCTAGAATCCCTTTACCTACACCTTCTTCATTTTTATACACTGCTGCAGTATCGATGCTGCGGTAACCGTTTTTAATCGCTGCTTTTACGGATTCAATTACTTCTGAACCCTCTTGTACTTTAAAAACACCCAGGCCAAACCAAGGCATTTGTACACCATTATGTAATGTGGTTATATCCGTTAAACTTGTTGGCATTTTTCTATCCCCTTTCTATTTTTTACCTATATTTATACTACATTAAATTTAAAAATCTATCCAATCGGAAACCTATTGGATTGTTAGTTTACTTTCCTGAATAAATAGTGGAAAAGGAAGTAAACTATTCCCTAATTAAAAACAATAACAAGGAGTCTGTATGATGGATCAAGAAATGTCTTATGGAAGTGATTATAAATTTATTCCGGCTACCTCAATTGGAAGCGGTGTTGGGGTAACTGTTGCTCCGGATGTATATTGCCATACTATACAAATTGTAAATATTGGTTTAATTGGTGCGCCGAAGTCAAATGAATTTGTATTAATTGATGCCGGGATGCAAGGTTCAGCAGACGATATTATTTCTTTAACTGAAGAACGCTTCGGAGAGGGCAGCCGGCCAAAAGCGATTCTGCTGACCCATGGACATTTTGACCATGTAGGAGCCATTATCGAGTTAGTTGAGCATTGGCAGGTTCCAGTTTACGCCCATGAACAGGAACTACCTTTCCTAACAGGGAAAACTAGCTATCTGGAACCGGACCCAACTGTAGAAGGAGGAATGGTTGCCAAGATGTCGGCGATGTTCCCTAATGAACCAATTAATTTGGGAGAATCAGTTCAGGCACTCCCTTCTGATGGAAGCATTCCATTTTTGCCTGAATTTCGCTGGATTCATACACCAGGGCATTCACCAGGACACGTCTCATTCTTTAGAGATAGTGACCGAGTGTTAATTGCCGGTGATGCGTTTGTGACTGTCAGACAGGATGCACTGTATAAAGTCTTAATTCAAGAAGAAGAAATTAACGGCCCGCCAAGATACTTTACAACAGACTGGCATGCGGCCTGGGAATCAGTCAAAAGACTGGAAGAATTAAAACCTTCCGCTGCCATTACTGGCCATGGTGTCCCCATGTCAGGAGACCACTTATCAAACGGTCTGCAAAAATTAGCGAATCAATTTGACAAAGTCGCTATTCCAGATTACGGAAAATATATATAACAAAAAACAAAGAGTGTCAGGCACCATGTGAATTTTTCACATGTCCAGCTTCAGCGCCTAGGCGCTTCCGCTTTTCTTGGTGCCTGACACCCGATATACTGACTTACGCCATTACTTTACAGATATTGTTAGTAAATTCGACTGGGTCTTCGATTGGGAGACCTTCGATTAGCAGTGCTTGGTTGTATAGCAGGCTGGTGTATAGTTCCAGCTTTTCTTTGTCGTTTGCAAAAGCAGCTTTCAATGATTGGAATACTTCATGCTGGACGTTTATTTCCAGCACCTTGTCTGCCTTAACGTTCTGATTATTTGGCATTGCATTCAATACTTTTTCCATTTCAATGGAGACCTCTCCGTCAGAGGTTAAACATACTGGATGGGATTTTAATCGTTTGGAAACTCTGACTGCCTTTACTTTATCACCTAGAGCTGCCTTCATTGCTTCAAACAGATCTTTATTCTCGGCTTCTTCAGCGGCCGTTTCCTTTCCGGTTTCCTCTGCCTCAATACCCAAGTCCCCGCTTGATACTGACTTAAATTCTTTTTCTTGATAGCTCATAATCATTTTAATTGCAAATTCGTCAATATCATCGGTGAAATAAAGAATCTCATAGCCCTTATCCGCCACCAATTCAGTTTGCGGCAGCTTCTCGATTCTTTCGTTTGTTTCGCCGACAGCATAGTAAATATATTTTTGATCCTCCGGCATTCTGGAGACATATTCTTCTAAGGTAACGAGCTTTTTCTCTATAGATGAATAGAACATCAGCAGATCCTGCAGTTCCTCTTTATGAGTGCCGAAGTCACTGTAAACCCCAAATTTTAATTGGCGTCCAAATGAATTGTAGAATTCCACATACTTTTCTCGTTCATTTTTCAAAAGGCTTTGCAATTCACTTTTGATTTTTTTGTTGATATTTTTTGCAATCAGCTTTAATTGACGGTCATGCTGCAGCATTTCTCTAGAGATGTTTAACGATAAATCCTCGGAATCCACCATTCCCTTCACAAAGCTGAAGTAATCAGGAAGCAGGTCAGCACATTTATTCATAATTAAAACACCGCTGGAATAAAGCTCTAACCCCTTCTCAAACTCTGGTGAATAATAGTCAAATGGAATTTTTTCCGGAATATAAAGAATTGCGTTATATCGTACAGCCCCATCCACACTGATGTGAACAGATTTTAGCGGCTTGTCAAAGCCATAGCGCTTTTCCGCATAGAAGTTATCATAATCTTGCTGGGTCAGCTCTTTTTTATTTTTACGCCAAATTGGCACCATGCTGTTAATAACTTTTTCTTCAACAATTTCCTCGTATTCATTCTCGCTGCCCTCTTTTAACTTACTGGAGGTCACATCCATTTTAATGGGATAACGAATGAAGTCAGAATACTTTTTAATGATGTCTTTTAAGCGGTACTCCTCTAGGAATTCATCATAATTCTCATCTTCCGTATTTTCCTTAATGGTCAAAATGATATCTGTTCCGACAGCATCCTTTTCACAATGGGAAATCGTATAACCATCTGCACCCTTAGACTCCCACTTATAGGCTTCATCGCTTCCTAATGCTTTACTGATTACCGTTACTGTATCAGCCACCATAAATGCCGAATAAAAGCCGACACCAAATTGACCGATAATATCATAGCCATCTTTCAATTCATTTTCGTTTTTGAACGCTAAAGAGCCGCTCTTTGCAATCGTACCAAGATTATTCTCCAGCTCTTCTCTCGACATACCTATACCAGTATCGCAGATCTTTAATATTCTTTTCTCTTTATCTGCGGTTACCTTTATGTAATAGTTGTCTTTATCGAATGTTAATGATTCGTCAGTTAGCGCCTTGTAGTAAATTTTGTCAATGGCATCACTCGCGTTTGAGATTAACTCTCGTAAAAAGATTTCATGATGGGTATAAATAGAATGAATCATCATGTCCAATATCCTCTTGGACTCTGCTTTAAACTGCTTGGTTTCCATAGTGATCTCTCCTTCAATTTTTGACACTGTCATTATAATCGTTAGAAAGGGGGCTAATCAAACTATTAGCACTCATCCATTGAGAGTGCTAACAATTATTTTAATATCACAAAATCTACTATTAGTCAATATATGTGGTTAAAATCTTTCTACTATCTCACTTTGCCTCAGCCATTTAGTAGCAACCCACTTTTCCCCTTCAACAACCGGAATACTGCTATGAAGCGACATTCGGTCTACCTGCCCTTCACTGTTGCCATAGTGGAAAAAGACTGCTGACCCTTTCTTGGGAGTGACTGATATCCCAGCCTTTGGAAAAATAGTCTCACCGCCCGCCTGAACATTGTTTAAATACATTAATACTGTACCAATACGCTGGCCGCCGGTACTTAATTGTATTTTGTTTTCAGGAAAATAATCAAAATGTGGTTTATATTCCTCGCCCACTTTATAATTTAACACCTGCATCCCTTCCCCATTTTCAATCGGGAAATCTGTTAATTCTGCTAATCTTTGTTCAATCCTGCCAATTAAAGCTGTCTCATTTAATTGATAATATGTTCCTGAACTTGTCCTTCCTGATGCCGTCTTAATCTCTCCCGTAACGGAATCAACGACCTTTGACGGCTTTAACCGACTGATTGATATCTCTATTAATCTATCACATTCTTCATCACTTAATACATTGTCCAAATAAACAATGAAAGGTTTTTCAATTTTCATCAATACTTTAATATCACGGTCCGATGTCGAAATAATGGTACCTTTTTTACAAATTTCAGGTATTTCATATAAATAAGGACGAGGCTCACGGATTACGGTCTCAATTGGATTATTATTCATCAATTTTAATAGGGTTTTATAAGAAAATATTGGATCAAAACCTTTTTTAATCATCGCATTGGCGATTTGCTCGGGATGAACACCTGACTTGAGGGTATTTAAGATCCAGTCTTTTAATTCACTTGAGATATGGGCTATTTTTTCCATTCGATCATCCCCTCTCCTTTTATTCCTTCTAAAAAATATTTTATCATAATTTGGCAGAATGATAACGATGGATATTTATCAACTTTCCTAAATTTCAAAAAAAAAACAAACAGCTTAAAATTGCTGTTCGTTAATATAAGTTATAAAAATGGTAATGTCACCTTAACAGTTACCCCTCTATGATTATTTAGAATCTGGAAACTTCCCCGATGATTTTCAATAATCTGCTTACTAATCATCAAACCCAATCCGGTTCCTCCCTCTTTCGTAGAAAAAAAAGGCTTGCCGATTCGTTCTAAATCTTCTTTTGGAATACCGCACACTTGATCAATGAAACTAATTTGAACGGATTCCACTCCACAGAGCTCGACGATAATCGTAATTTCTCCGCCGCCGGGCATCGCTTCAATTGAATTTTTCAGAAAATTAATAAATACTTGCTTTAATTGATTTTCGTCACATCTTACTTTCGGAATCTCGGATCTATATTGAATGGAGACTTTGATATTATTTAAATTTGCTTGCGTATCAATAAGAGCTTTTACGTGTTCTAAAATTGTAATTAAGTTTGTTTTTTTAAATTTTAACTCCTGTGGCTTTGCCAGCATTAATAATTCGCTTAAGATTAATTCTATTCGATCCATTTCGGCATTAATAATTTCTTTATACGAATTATTCTTCTCATCATTACTTTCCATTAACTGAAGAAAGCCTTTGATTGCCGTCAATGGGTTTCTAATTTCATGAGCAATCCCGGCAGCTAGCTGACCGGCAACTGTCAGCTTTTCAGATTCAAGCAGTAACTTTTGTGTTCTTTTCTTTTCCGTAATATCCCGTACAATGATATGCCTAGCTGGAGTATTTTGATAGATGGTTGGGATTGATTTGACTTCAACCTCAATGATTTCACCATCATTTCGGATAATCTTTTCTTCGATAAAATTAACCGGATGACCGTTTTCAACGTCCTGTATTCTCTTTTTAGCAATCTCCAAATAAGAAGGATGGAGAAAACTCATTACATTCTTCCCAATTAGTTCATCTTTGCTGGCAGCACCGAATAAATTTACCGCTGTATCATTGGCGAAGAGAATTAAGTCTTTCCCTGCTATAATGACTGCATCCGGAGAATGCTCTACAATCTCCCTGTAGGTTTCTTCCCGCTGGCGTATTTCTTCAAGTAATATTTTTCTTTTTTGTTTGATTTCAGTAATATTTTTCGCAACGCCATAAACACCAACAATCTCTTCATTGATCAAAATAGGATAATTCGTTATATTAACATCAAGGATTTCTCCATCACTGCGGGTAATTTGGCAATCAAAGTTTTCAAGCTTTCCTTCTAATGATTTATAAAAAAAAGATAATGCCCGCTCTAAATGCTCCAATGAAACTACCTTCATATAGGTCATTTTTGTGAATTGTTCCTTTTCATAGCCAAACAGTGTTTCACATGCAGGATTTAAAGGGATAAAAAAACCATCCAAGTCCATTATGTAAATTGCATCGGAATCACATGCTAAAAGCGGATTATATCTTGTCAGGCTATCCGATATATAGTTTTCTAGTATTAACCGTTTTTCTCTTTTTATAACTGATATAGAACTATTCATCTCTCTCTAAAAGTTCCTTTCTGTATACTTTTATAAAAAAAGCCAAATTAGAGATAGACAAATTCCTATTTCTAATTTGGCTTATGTCTAGTTCAAGATATGTCTAGTTCATTCCCACCAGATTTATTTTGTTGGATTTATAATCAAAACAATGGTACTTCGATCAAATTTTCAGTCCCAATCCAATGACGTTCGTAATAAAAATGGATTCAAAATTAGTATTATTATGAAGCAGAGCTTTTTCTAAATTTCTCTTAGCAACCTTTAATGTAAACGTTCTCAATAGGAGAAATAAAGTTTCTTTGATACATAGTAATGATGAATCTTTCATTGAAACAAACACAGACCCCGAACCTTTTTTAAAATTAACCCTAAGTAGGTTCCCTATGTACCTTTCTCCTGTTTAGTATTCGTTTTCAATTTACTCATTCCTTTTCAGATACAAGCATTATTTCTTTTATCCTATTATAATTTTACTGGTAATTGATTTAATTATCAATAAAATATTTCTTTTTTTTACCATTTTATTATCATTGCTGCTTCCTAAAAAATTCATATTGAAAAAAATCAGCAACGATTTGTTAACTGCACCAAACCTTGTTGGACATCTTAATGATCTTGTCAGCATTTTTCTTCATATTCCCTTATCTCGTCACATAAAATGGACAAGAAGGCAGTTCCTTAGGGGGGGATGGCATGTGAAAATCAGTTTTCTATATGATTTTATTAGGGATTATTTTTATTTTTCTTACCAATGAAAAGACCTTTATTAACGTATATATGTTTATTTTTTGGTGCTATACTACAAGGCATGTCCATGTCTTTATTTTTATTCCCACATTCTATCCCTTCCGGTGGAGCTGCAGGTCTTGCTATTTTGATGAACTATTGGTTTAATCTATCGCTTGGTTTTTCATTGTGGCTCGCAAATATTGTGTTTCTGCTCTTTGCGTTAAAATATTTTGGTTATACTTGGACATTTCGTACCATCCTTTCTGTTGCCACAACTTCAACAGTTGTAACGATTTTATCTGCCCAAGCTCCCCATATTCATGTACATATTTTATTAGACCTAGCTGCCGGTTCCGTTTTCTTTGGAATTGGGGTAGGTTTACTGATTCGTGCCGGGGCATCAAGCGGCGGGATGGTCATTCCGGCATTAATGATTGCTTCTTATAAAAATTGGAGCCCGGGAAAGGTAATGATGGGTATTAATCTATTCATTTTCTTATTTACCGCTTTGGTGATCGATTATAAAATCGTCATTTATGGAGTAGTTTGCCAATTTTTCTCCACCAATATCATTGACTTTATCTATCATTTAAAATTCCAAAAGCTAATGTTCTTAAACGCAAATTGGAGAAGAAGATAAAAAGGAAGATTCCCGCTATAGGATCTTCCTTTCTTCTAAATAACTGATAATTTTCATCACTGATTGTTCAATTGTCAATTTATTCGTTGAAATTACTACTTCCGGTTTACCGGGCACTTCATAAGGTGAGGATATGCCTGTAAATTCTGGTATTTCCCCTTTACGCGCTTTTTTATATAAACCTTTTGGATCCCTGTTCTCACAAATGTCAATAGGGCAATGTAAATAAATTTCGATAAACTCCCCAGCAGGAAACATCTTTCGAACTAATTCCCGGTCTTGTAGAAATGGCGAAATAAAGGCAGTAGCGACAATTTGCCCGCTGTCAACAAACAGCTTTGCGACTTCTCCGATTCTGCGGATATTCTCATTCCGATCCTCTTTGCTAAAACCTAAATCACTATTTAATCCATGACGTATATTATCGCCATCTAATACATAACTATTGATACCCCGTTGAAACAATTCATAATCAACGGCGTTAGCCAATGTAGATTTACCTGATCCCGATAAACCCGTAAACCACAAAACAGAACTTCTATAACCGTTCTTTTTATAGCGATCCAATTTTGTAATTGTAGGCCGATGCCATATAATATTTTTCTCCATCCAGTACACCCTTTAGCTTTTTGTAATAACTTCTTTCATTCCTTCAATTAAGATATCAACTACCTCAGGCCTGCTGAATTCCTTTGGCGGCTGTTCGCCGTTTTTTAACATTCCTCTTACCTTTGTCCCCGATAAAATCACATGATTTGATTTGTCATGCGGGCAAGTTTTTTCTGATGCCATGTTTTCACATTTTTTGCAGTAAAAGCTGTGTTCGAAAAATAGCGGTTTAATTCCTAGCTCTTCTTCGGAAAAATGACTAAATATTTTTTGTGCATCATATGTCCCATAATAATTACCGACACCAGCGTGATCTCTCCCTACAATAAAGTGGGTACAGCCAAAATTTTTCCTGACTAAAGCATGAAAAATGGCTTCCCTCGGTCCAGCATAACGCATCGCTGCGGGAAAAACAGATAAGAATGCCCGGGTTTTTGGATAATAGTTTTCAAGCAGCACTTGGTAGCTTTTCATACGGATGTCACTTGGAATATCATCCGCTTTCGTCTCTCCTACAAGCGGATTTAAGAATAACCCATCAACAATTTCTAATGCTGATTTTTGAATATATTCATGCGCCCGATGTACAGGATTACGAGTTTGAAATCCAACCACCGTTTTCCAGCCTAATTCAGCAAATTTTGTTCTTGTTTCAATTGGATCTAAATAATATGAAGTAAATTGTGTTTTTGGAGGTTTATTAACTAACGTAATTGGACCGGCAATATAGGTATCAGGCCTATTAAAGAGCTTTCTCACTCCGGGATGAGCAGGATCTGTTGTTTTATAAACCTTTTCTGCTTCTAGTTTTTTATTAGGTGCAAATTTTTCCACCACTTCTATCACACCGTAAACCTTATGATGATGAACTAATTTAATCGTATCCCCAATTTTAATTTCTGCAGCCTTTTGTTCGCTAACTGCTAATGTAATCGGCAGGGACCAAGGAAGTCCATTGGCAAGCCGCATATGGTGAACAACAGATTCATAATCAGCTTTTCCCATAAATCCTTCAAGTGGACTATAAGCTCCATTAGCAAGCAACTCTAAATCACTTAATTCAAGAGGTTCTAATTCAACGTAGTTACAAGCAAAATCTGTCTTTAACTCTAAATTTATTCGATTGATTAATTTTCCGCCATGCGGTACACTTTTACTCACCATTTTCTCCTCCGTAAACCGGTAAATGTCATATTTGATGAAGCCCGCACTCTGTTTTTGTATATCCTGCCCACCTGCCCGCACGAGAGTTTTTGTCGTCCATGACTGCTGCTGTACATGGGGCACAGCCGATACTCGGATATCCCTGGTCATGCAGAGGATTATAATCGAGCTTATTTAATTGGATATAACTCATAATATCCTCCCAGGTCCAATGTATCAGTGGACAAACTTTAATCTTTTGAAATTTTTCATCCTTATTTATATATTGAGTTTGGCTTCGTGTCGCTGACTGCTCACGGCGAAGACCAGAAATCCATGCTTTTGCCCCCTTTAGAGCATCTTTTAGCGGGTCTACCTTGCGTAATTTGCAGCAAAGATTGGGATTATGCTTCCAGAGCCCCTCTCTAAACTCCTTTGCTTGCTCTTCTAAAGATAATTTGGGTTTAATCATTGTAATCGTAAGTGAAGGGTAGCGTTCTTTCACTTGTTCAATCAATTCATAGGTTTCCGGAAAATGGAGCCCCGTATCAAGAAAAACAATTTTTGCATCTTTATTGATCTTATGAATTAAATCTATTAATACAATCCCTTCAGCTCCAAAGCTGCAAGAATACACAATTTCCTCTTTATACTCTTGAAAAGCCCATTTTAAAATGTCAAGATAATCTCCATGCAGTTCCAAAATATTCAATATTCTTTTGTCATCCCATGTATCATATGTTAATTGTACACCCAAGCCTTACCCCTCCAACGCATCCAGCAACGAAAGTGTAATACACTCATTGTTAGCCACAGTTATTTTATTCATCTCATTTATATGACCGAAACGGGAAAAGGAAATAAGCCCCCTTATCCATGAACCATGACCAAAAACCAAGATATTGGAAAAATCTTGATACTTCTGGACAAATGAAATAATTCGATTCTCAAATTGAATGATACTTTCACCTAAAACTAATGACAAGGGGTTTTCCAGCCAATTACCGCCATGATCATCAAGTAGTACACCCTTTGAATAGCCTTCGTACGGTCCAAAGTCCAATTCATCCAGCAATCGTTCCGTTTCAGGATAAAAGCCATAGTGGTGTGCAGTTTGCCGGGTCCGTTTTAAGCTGCTGGCAAGCACTAAATCGAATGGTGATAGACGGTTTAGTGTTTGCAGGTTTTCATCAATCCCCCGCTTGATATCAGGAGTAACTTCAGCTATTGCTATATCCTTTCTCCCCTGCAGTTTTTGCTTCTTATTCCATTCCGTGGGAAGATGCCTAATTAAGGTAATTTGCATTCAAGATCCTCCATATAGAATGTTTCACTTCTTAGCCCGCAGCGCTGGGTTTCTAACACTAGTACATCCTGAAGCTTTACATTTCCTAAATTCACATTTGAACCAATTTCTTTAATAAAATACATTTGATGCTTGGGAGAAGGCGCCTCAAAAATAATTTTATTTGGATCAATTTCTTTTAGAAGTTCTTGAATTAATTCTGACTTTACCGTACCGCCTTTTTCATAAATCCCGGAGGTTCCGGAGTCTCTTCCCTCTGTAATGACATATTCACACCCTGCCTCTAATAAAAGCTTAATTTCCTCTTTCCATTTTGCTATTGGCATGACCTTGTCAGAGTCTTTTGATCCTACCTCGGAAATCACTTGAAATTCCTCTTTAAAATAAGAAATGATATGGAGGCGTTCATTTAATGGTATATCAATCGTTCCATTCGAAATTTCAACCCATTCAATGCCTAAATTGTGTAAATAGGTCTTATATTCAGGTAATTTATTTTGGTAATAGCATTTTTCAAACAATGTTCCACCGCAATATGGCTTAATATCAAATTCCTTATAAACTTCAATTTTCTTTTTAATATTCGGTGTCACATACGCAGACCCGATGCCAATTTTCGCTAAATCGATTAAATGGCTGTAATCAGATAAATTATTTATTAATTCACCCATTGGGGTACCTAAGTCGATAATCGATGTTAATCCATAGGTTCTGATTCCTGAAGTCCTTTTTGGTAATGATAAAAAATCCATGGGACAAGAGTCGCCTCCTCCTTTTTTCTAGGATAGATTATTCAAAAGATGGGTGAATGTGTAAGTATTAGGCATTTCCCTTAGAAATTAGGCATTCGCCTTGAATAACTTTTAGAATCTTTCCAAAAACTATAATCGCTGAAACTTCAAGTTAGGGGTGTACATTCATTGCCAAAGCAAAAAAGTAAAGGCTTAACCATTCTTGCAATTAGTTCCATCCCGCTCATTCTTGTCTTGGGTAACTCGATGTTGATCCCTATACTGCCGAAAATGAAAGCTGAACTCGATATCTCACAATTTCAAGTCAGCCTGGTGATTTCCGTTTTTTCTATTGCCGCGGCGATCTCCATCCCTGTGCTGGGATATTTATCTGATCGATTTTCAAGAAAGGCAGTCATTATACCAGCGCTGATATTATATGGCAGCGGTGGATTACTTGCCGGTGCTGCAGCAGCATGGTTCGGAAAATCCTATATGCTGATTCTTGCTGGAAGGATCATGCAGGGAATAGGAGCTGCAGGAACGGCCCCTATTGCCATGGCGTTAACTGGGGATTTATTTAAAGGCGGGGAGCAAAGTAAGGTTTTAGGCCTTGTAGAGGCCTCGAATGGGTTTGGAAAAGTCATTAGCCCAATTATAGGGTCACTTTTGGCTCTCCTATTTTGGTATGCAACATTTTTTGCCTTTCCAATTTTTTGTCTTATAGCGATTCTTCTTACCATTTTTTTTATAAAAGAAAAGAAAGCAGAAAAAGAACCTCCCCCTGTCGGTGAGTATGTAAAGGGGCTTGTGTCTGTATTTAAAACAGAAGGACGCTGGCTGTTTGCCGCTTATTTAACAGGGGCTGTGTGTTTATTTACTTTATTTGGAATTTTGTTTTATATTTCGGATATTCTCGAAAAAGACCATCAAATTGATGGTTTATTAAAAGGGGCAATATTAGCCATTCCTTTATTATTTATGACAACTACTTCCTACTTTACAGGAAGTAAGATCGGTAAAAAAATGACGCTGATGAAAGGATTAATTATTTTTGGTCTGTTACTGATGACTGCTTCCTTTGCCAGTTTAACGTTCTTTCAAAAACTAATTCCATTCTTTGCTGTTCTTGTCATCAGCAGCATTGGAACAGGGCTTGTTCTCCCTTGTATTAACAGCTTTATTACAGGATCGGTTCCAACCGATCGTCGTGGATTTGTCACCTCACTTTATGGTTCTGTACGCTTTCTGGGAGTAGCAGTCGGGCCGCCGATCTTCAGTAAGTTAATGGATTGGTCCCGTCCCGGCATGTTTTTAACAACAGCAGGCTTAACATTATTATGCAGCTTACTCTGTATGGTACTAATAAAGGTGGCAAAAAAGAAACCGTCAAAAGAAAATGATACCTTATTTGAAAAATTACAGTTTTCTTAAAGGAGTAGATCATTCTTGCCTATATTTTTTTCACCCGAGGTAATAACGCCGGAATACCAGGTGTTAAATGTCATTGATGCAAAAAATAAAGGAGTAGGCAACGTCGCCTTTTTATTTGCAGAGAAAAAATTATATGTATATGGAATTTTAGAGGAAGAAGAGGTTGGAGCGGACTTCCGGGATTTAGTTACTCCTTATATAAAAGGATTAGCAAAAGCAAAACCGGATCTTGATATTCTCGCATGTTTATATGTCGGCTGCAAAAAAATTAAATTAAATGAGGATGAAGAAGAATCATAATAAAAAGGCTTTCTATCCAGGTTAATAAAACAAACCGAGGATTGGGAGCCTTCTTCATTTAAGGAAATGGGCTAACAAGGCGTTTAACTATTACATATTTTATGGATGAAATATTAGAAAAATGGAGTGTGTGCCCAATGAGTATCGGCATCATAATAATGGGGCTTTTTATTGGCTTCATGGTCGGGTTAACTGGAGTTGGCGGGGCGGCTCTTTTAACACCGGTTCTTATTTTATTAGGGATCAATCCCGCAATTGCTGTCGGTACGGACCTTGCGTATAATTCAATAACCAAACTTTTTGGGTCTCTTCAGCATTGGAGACAAAAAACAATTAATTTGAGTTTAATGAAATATTTGGCCATCGGCAGTATTCCGAGTGCCATTTGTGCTGTTGGGCTGCTCCATCTATTTGATTCCTTTTTCCATAATCAAGAACAAATTATTAAGCATGCTCTGGGATATGTATTAATTTTAGTAGCGCTGGCTACCTTAGTCAAAACATTTATGAAAAGGAACTTAGAATGGAACAGCCTGCAGCTAAAACCTGTTCATGAAAAGAAAGCCTTAACTATTACCATCGGCGTAATGTTAGGCTTTATTGTCGGCCTGACTTCCATTGGCTCCGGTTCTTTATTTGCCCTTGCTATGCTATATCTTTATCGAATGAGCCCCTCTGAATTAGTAGGAACTGATATTGCCCATGCCTTCTTATTGGTGACTGCTGCAGGAATCATGCATGCCGGTATTGGTAATGTTGATTATTTATTAATGATCAACCTGTTATTAGGTTCAATCCCGGGTGTCTTGATCGGGAGCACCTTTTCAGCTAAAATTCCTGCCAAGCCTTTAAGAGCCGTTATGGCTGTAATGATATTATTTAGCGGGTTGAAATTAATCTAAAAAACTTGTCCTTCTATTAAAATAACCAACATATACTGTTGGTGAACGGCAGCTGTATAGGAGGATGATATGTTTATTTTTATTGAAATAGCGGTCTTAGGAATGGCGTTATTGAGAGTTCTTTCCGGCAGCATCGAAATCTTTGCCGCTATCTTAATGATTAAGTTTAATTCAGTTGAAAAAGCACTTATGGTTAATAGTTCTCTTGCCCTGGTCGGACCAATTATCTTAATCTTAACAACGACAATCGGGGTCCTTGGAATGGTTGGAAATATATCACTTGGTAAGATTCTCTGGATTTTTCTCGGGGTCAGCTGTATTTTAATTGGGGTGAAATCTTAAAAAGACACACCAGTAATCGGGGTGTCTTTTTGCGTTATTAATCATCATCACTATTATACCATTCCTCTTCCCATTCATCTTCTTCCCATTCACTGCACCATTTATAATTTCTCTTTTGAAATGTTAGGATATAATTTTTCAACATAGCCATTCGCACAATTTTTTGCTCTTGCGTTAAAGCACCTGCATAAGCATAGGTTTCAATCAATTCTAAATAATCCATATAAATACGATGGTAAATGGCATCAAGGCGTTTTTTCTGTGCTTCAGTATAGTGAATGTCGTGGGTGCAATCTAAATCTAATTCTATTCTTTCTTTCAGGTTTTTCGGTTTCTCAGATTTATGATTCGAATCATCCATCACATGATTTTGATTGAAAAAGAAAGCTTCTGCACTGGAGTGAATGGAAAATGCTGCATAACTAATGAAAAAAATTAGTACAATCACATACTTTTTTATCATCGGGTTTCTCCTTCGTAGAAAATAGAAAGTTGCATATCAAATTTGACATGCAACTTCAATGAATTTCCATTAATCATCTAAACGATCATCGTCTCCATCACGGTCATCATCATCATTGTCGCCATTGTCATGTTTACCATCACGAGACCCTTCTTTTTCCACTTCTACAACTTGACCTGTCTTAGCATCAATTTCTACTTCGTAATTGGCATCTGAGCCCTTAATAATGACCTCGTAATACTCTCTGCCGTCATCCATTTCCAATTTCACTTTAACAACTTCACCTTTTACTTTCTTCAATGCTATCTCTTCAGCTTCTTTTTCCGAAATACGGTTATTTACAGCCTCTAATGAATGGCCATCCTTAGCATATGTAGTCTGAAAACTAAAACCAAATGAAATCAATAAGGCTGCTAATAAAATTAATTTTTTCAACAATCACACACTCCTTTATTTTTTATTATCTTTTGTAAAGAGGAAAAAACTTATTCATCTTGCCAATTATTTTAGATATTAATTAATTTGTCCAAAAAATACTGACAAGCTGGGTAAATACCGTTACGATTCGAGGGCACCTCGCAAATAATACTATATGAGCTAAATTACGGTTAGGAGAGAGGATGATGGCTACGCTCGGATTTTTCGGTTTTTTCAAACCGTTTGTCCAAAAAATGGCAAAGGTTAAAGAATGGTTTCATAAGTCGAAAGCTAATCAGATAACAGAAAAGAGGATGATGGATATCAATTGGGTGCTGGGGATTGAAAGTCCCTATTATCATAGTACGAAATTTACGATTGAACAGCAGTCCGTCACCATCAATGGATACCAGACTACCTACAATCATTCATGGCCGGTCAAATATTCGATTGTAAAAATCAATAAACTCGGAACATCCATAACATACTTTGATAGCGTTGTTTTTTATGGTGATTATTCGGAAAAAGAGTTCAAGCATACGTTTCATATTCCCAGCGGTTCGGATTATCAACTGGAAGTCTTTAATTATTACAAGTATCAGTCAACTGGGAAAGTAAAAGTTGTTCGACAAGATACCTAATTTTCTGCAGTCCAAGACTTTTTTGTTTCAAATAACAATTTGTCTACTACCATTGGGAGTTCTTCACATATCTTGAAAGAGCAAATTATATAAAAGGAGCGTGATTAACGGGATGTTTAGTTTAACAGGAGCTGAAATAAGTCATTTTCTATTAGCAATGGGATGTTTACTAGCAATGGCACATTTACTAGGGTTTCTTGTAGAGCGTGTATATATTCCGCGTGTAATTGGCGAGGTTGCTGCAGGGTTAGTTCTCGGGCCAACGTTATTAGGGCATTTTTTCCCGGAAGCATTTCAATGGTTATTTCTAGGTTTTCCTATGGAGGACAAGTTATTTGGGCTTCTCTACCAATTTGGTTTACTGATGCTAATGTTTTGTTCGGGATTAAAATTTCAAACACATTTCAATAAAGAAGATATTAAGATTACCTCCGCATTAGTAATCGGTGCGACTATTCCCGCCTTTATCGTTGGCTGGTTTGCAGCAGATATTTTCAACCTTTCACCTTATCTAGGCACCGCTGACAATCCATTGGCGCTGAAAATTGTTATTGCTGTTTCTATAGCCATAACGTCCATTCCAGTAATATCTAAAATTTTCATTGATCTTGGAATTATGCAAACCAGGTTTGCAAAAATAGTAATCGCCTGTGCCGGAATCCATGATATTTTGCTCTGGGTTGCTTTAGGATTCGCCACTTCTATAGCCAGCCAAGGCGGAGTATTCACTGCGGGTATTGCATTTAAAAGTATAGGAATTTCATTCGGGTTTATTATTGGAACTTTTGTGGTGGGATATTTTCTATTCAAACGAATGACCATTATAAAGCAAAATCTTTTATTTAGATCCTCCAATCTAGGGTACTTCCTATTTATTATGTTTATGCTCTCCTCACTTGCTGGCAATCTTCATGTTGAAACCATATTCGGAGCGCTCCTTGCAGGGATTGTTGCCAAATTCGCCCTTCCTAAAGCGATTTCTGAAAGGCTGGAACAGGGTGTTACAAATATTTCATTTTCATGGTTTATCCCCATTTACTTTGCAACGGTTGGGCTGCAATTGGATCTAGTCAAACACTTTGACCCGCTGTTCTTCTTTGGTTATTTTCTGTTTGCTACTTTAACACAAACTTTAGCCGTCTATATCACTTCACGTTTTATTAAACAAGACCATTTAACCAGTTTTAACTTAGGAGTAGCCATAAATAATCGTGGAGGTCCAGGTATCGTCCTTTCTTCTGTAGCCTACACAGCCGGAATTATTAATCAGGAGTTTTTTGCAATCCTGGTTATGCTAGCCTTGATTACATCCTGGATCCCTGGAACGTGGCTCCGGATTGTAGTGAATAAAGGCTGGAGACTCATGCCTGGTGATGAGAATTTAATTCCGCACAAAATAAATGAAGATGATAAAATCAGATCAATAAATCAGTCCGGATAGCCCGGCACACTAATAATCAGTGGGGAAATATACCCCACTGATTATTAGTGTGAAAAAGTAGGTTTTTCTGTTCCGAAACCCACTCTCATTCTAATTATTTCCGGATTTAGGTTGATCTGCCACATCAGGATCGAAAATGTTCGTGCCGCTGGCTACAGTATTTGAAAACACCACTCCACCAGTATTGATTACTCCTGATCCAGCAAATGTTTTGGAGGTTAACTTTGGTGTTGTAAAGGCAGCATCACCAATATTTAGAATACCATCGGTTACATTAAGAATTTCTAACGGTCCAATAATTACAGGCATAAAATCCATCCTTTTATAAATCACTCATTTGTACCGAATTCACATCGACTTTCATCCATTCACAATATGTTTCGGTCATTACATTTGTGCCTATTAAAACAGGGACATTTTCTTATTTTCAGATACCGGAGAGAATACAAAAAAACACCATAGTGATACCTTTTTTCGAAAAACTTATTAGAAAAGGTATCTTTCATTAGTAAGTATTACTTTTTTAACCAGTTTAAAGCAGAATTCACAACAACAGCAACTCCCAATGGAATGACACCTTCATCAAGAACAACATTTGGATTATGAAGTGGATAATTCCGATCTCCTAATCCATTGGCGCCCGCCCACATGAACATGGTTGGAACAAGGTTGCTGATATAGGAGAAATCCTCTGTGCCTGACAACGGTTCCTCGTTAATCTCCAATTTCTCTTCACCAATTACCTCTTTTACAAACGGTGCCATTTGCTCGCACAATTCTTTATTATTAACTAAAGAAGGAGTAGAGATGGTTTCAAGATTATAGGTACCGCGCATCATTTTAACGGTAGCATCAATTATTTCCGGAATTCTTTTGAATAAATGCTCCCTCACCTCAGGATTAAATGTACGTAAAGTGGCATCAAGATGAGCAGTATCAGGAATAATATTTGCGGCAGTTCCTCCCCCCATCTTTCCAATCACAAGAACAGCCATTTTCCTTGGGTCAATTTCTTTCCCTACTACACTATTTAACTGAGTGTAAACTGCATTAATAATCATTAATGGATCGATAGCCTTTTGTGGTTCAGAACTATGGCCGCCTTTTCCCTGTACTTTTAAGAAAAAGCCGTCCAATGACGACGCAGCGATACCAGGCTTATAACCGAACTTCCCAACTTCTAAACCAGGATCGACATGCAAGGCAAGTGCCGCATCTACTTTTGGGTTTTCCATCAGCCCATTAGCCACCATATCCTTTGCTCCAGCACCAATTTCCTCTGCCGGCTGGAACATGATTTTAACGATTCCGTTAATTTCATTTTCTTTTTCCTTTAATAATTTTGCCGCACCAAGCATGAACGTCGTATGGATATCATGACCACAGGCATGCATATATTCATTTAGTGATTTAAATGTCAAGTCTGTATTTTCTTTTATCGGTAACGCATCCATGTCGCCTCTTAATAAAAGCGTCTTTCCTTTCCCATTTCCAATCGTTACAACCAGCCCAGATATCCCAACCTTTTTCGGCTCCAGTCCCATATTTTTTAATTTTTCTTCGACATAGGCAACCGTTTTGGGCAAGTCAAAACCGAGTTCAGGATTTTGATGAAAATATCGGCGGTGCGCGATCAGTTCATCTTTTATTTCTTCCGCACGTGATAATATAGGATTGATTGTTATCGTATTATTCATTATTATTTTCCCCTTTCTTTTTAATAAATTGTAAGTATAGACTTGAAAACGTTTACAACATCTATGGTGTTATAATATTTTCTTACTCGCTTTTACGAAGTGCAATAATTGTGCCAAAATTTTTAAACTTATTAATATTTTTTGTGAACTTTTTCTTAAACTTTTAAAATCAATTAAAAATGTTTATTATTAAAGGGGAATTTTTCCAAAATTATTTATGAGCTTTTCACAATAAAATATTTCTTAGTAAAGTATTTTTTACTACTTGTAAAATATTTTTTACTAAGAGAAAAGGAGCTTAAGGGGCTACAGAAAATAAAAAAAGGAAGCAGGGTGTAAGCCATAGCCCCCCTGCTTCCTTCATACTATCCTTTATTGCCCCTGCCAAGGAATTTAATTTTACCATAATATATACAAAACTGTCATGCAGGATTGTTTATTTTAACCGTTTCTAGTATTAGTTACCTTCTCTCTGGATAAGGCAAATTTAAATTGCTCGATTAGGATAGGAACGATTTCAAAGGCATCGCCAACAATACCATAATGACAGTTTTGAAAAATGGGGGCTTCTTTATCCTTATTGATGGCAATGATTAAACCTGAATTTTTCATCCCCACTATATGTTGAATCGCACCAGAGATTCCAATCGCAAAATAAATTTTTGGTGTTACTGTCACACCGGTTTGCCCTACCTGGTGAGCATGGTCGATCCACCCTGCTTCTACCACATCCCTGCTGGCACCTACTGCTCCCCCAATCGTTTCCGCCAATTGGTGAATTAACTGAAATCCCTCATAGCTCCCCAGCCCTTTCCCTCCAGCAACAATGATATCGGCCTCGTCAATTCTTACTTTTTTAACTGTTTCCTTTACAATTTCCAAGACCTTTGTCCGAATATCTTCTTCTTTTAAGGAGATCGTTTCTTCTACCAATTTGCCTGTTCTCCCTGATTGAGGGTCTAGAGCCTTCATAACTTTTGCGCGTACCGTTGCCATTTGCGGCCGATATTTTTTACATAAAATCGTGGCCATAATATTCCCGCCGAAAGCCGGTCGGCTTGCCAGCAGCAACCCGGTTTCCTCGTCAACATCCAGCTCAGTTGTATCTGCCGTCAAACCTGTCGGTAGATCAGTAGCCACTGCGCTTGCCAGATCTTTTCCCGTTGAAGTGGCCCCGAATAGGATTATTTCCGGTTTGTATTTATCCGTGCAATCCAGCAACGCCTTCATATAGGATTCGGTCCGGTAATGTTTAAATATCGGTTGATCATATACATATACCGTATCTGCTCCATATTCAAAAACGGTCTTCGTTAAGTCTTTGATATTCTCCCCGATTAAAATGCCAGCTAATTCTACTCCCCGTTTATCTGCCAGCTTTCTTCCAGCTCCCAGCAGTTCAAGCGATACAGAAGCAACCATTCCTTCTTTATGTTCTATGAATACCCAAACACCCTTATAATCTTGGAAATCCAACTATATTCCCTCCTTCAGATCAAACAGTTCTTTCTTTTCAAGGACGACAGAAAGCAACTGCTCAACTTGTTCCCTTGGGTTCCCTTCAAGGAACGTCCCACCTGCCGGTTTTGGCGGAGCCCATACCTTGGAGACAATCGTTGGTGATCCCTTCAAACCTAGCTGCTTAATATCCACTTCCTCTAGATCATCCACGGACCAAATATGAGGCTGATATCTAGCAGCTTTTATCATATTTGGAAGTGGAGAATATGGGACTTCATTAATTGTTTTTTCAACAGAAAACAAACAAGGCAAGGTGGTACGAATAACTTCAAACCCATCCTCCAACTTGCGATGGACAATGGCGTATCCTTCGTCTTGATTGACTTCTACTACTTTATTCACGGAAGTCAACGGTGGAATGTCTAGTCTTCTTGCGATTCCAGGACCGACTTGTCCGGTATCACCATCGATGGACATTTTCCCGCAAATAATCAAATCGACGGGCTTATGTTTTGTGATCTTTTCAATTGCCTTTGTCACGGCATAGCTCGTTGCCAATGTATCTGCGCCCGCAAACCGGCGGTCCGTAATCAAATAGCCCTCATCGGCACCTATTTCAATGCACTTTTTGATCGCATTTACCGCTGGAGGAGGCCCCATCGTAACAACAGAAACGATTCCACCATATTTTTTCTTAAGACGAACCGCCTCTTCAACAGCATGGGCATCATACGGATTTAATATCGCAGGCGCCGTCCTCCGGTCCATCGTGTTTGTCTTTGGATTCATTTTAATAATTTTGGTGTCAGGCACCTGCTTGATACAGGCCACAATATGCAGCATTTAAACCCTCCTTAATAAAAAACAAATGTTTTTTTACTAAATCGCAATGTGGAACTTTTCATCGGTTTTTCAATTAAAGACTCATTACACCTGTTTACTCTTACTTTATTAACTATGAGGTACTAACATTCGGATTTTTCATAATTATATAAATAAACATGCTAGTTTGGGAATTTTTTTAAAAATCATATTGTACGGGTTCATATTTGGCAATCGCAGGGATTGAACCGCCAGACATGGCATCACTTCCTGCACTGACGAAGGTAGAAAAGTCTTCCAAGCATTTGAAAAAAAAGCAAAATTAACGTGTGATAATTCGTAATATTCTTTTAATTATCTTTTATATGAAAAAATGTTAAGATAATTAGATATGCTATTAAAGAAAGTGTAGGTGGTTAACATACTAGAAATTAAGACATCGCCGTTAAGTGATGGCGAATTTAATCGTGGAGTATTTGCAACCGTTGATATAAAGAAAGGCGAGCTGATCCATAAAGCTCCAGTCCTTCCCTATCCTAATAGGGAGCATGTGCATATTGAAAAAACGTTGCTTGCAGATTATGTATTCGAGTATGGCAAAAACCATACCGCAATCTTGCTCGGTTACGGTATGTTATTCAATCATTCGTACGAGCCAAATGCAACTTATGAGATCAACTTTGAGAACCATACATTTGACTTCTATGCCTACACAGATATAAAAGAAGGGGAAGAAATACTTATCAACTACAATGGTGATGTAGATGATAAGGAACCGCTGTGGTTTGATAAAGAACAGGATTCAAGCAAAGATTAAAAAGATGGCAGGAAATTAGGCTTAAAAAATGATATTAACCTTCTCTAATTATATCTGGGCTTTCTCATCCATGAGAGCTGCCCCTGTCTTACTTGCCCTGCCAGTTCTGCCAAAATTAAATTATTTAGTTATCAAAAGTGATAACCATAATATTATTATCGAATTATTTATGGAAGGTGAGAGAAAATGGGGAAAAGTCTTTTTACAGTTGGAGAAGAAGTCAAAATTAAAGCATCCGGTGAATCAGTAACAATCTCTAAATGTCAATATGTTAAAAACATGAAAAGGTACTCATACATCGTTAAAGAATATCCAAATACTTTTTATTTTGAAGAAGAATTAACTGAAGAATAACATGGATTATGTGTTACATTGCTCAAACATCTCTGTAATTGAATAAGCCTCAACTTTTACTGATTTTGCTATAGGTTTAACACGTCTTAATAAGTTTTGCCACAACATAACAACCCCTTCCATAATAAAAATTATGGAAGAGTTTTTTTATTTATAGGTTATATATATTTTTTTATTATAGTCTGTCACAGTTTTTGCATAGACCCGACTAAATTCGATTTTGAATAAATATGTTATTTTAGAATATATTTGCAGGATGCAGCAAGGTTTCGAAGGATAACGCAATATCTGATATATTCAAAACAGTCTTTAAAACTGCCTCTTAATGTATCCTTCCTTTCTTGCAATTTATTTTGAGAATTGCTGGAAAATTTGGATGACAGCCGGTCCCAGTATGACGATGAAAAGGCTGGGAAAGATGAAGAACACGAGGGGAAAGAGCATTTTGATTGGTGCTTTTTGGGCTGTTTCTTCTGCTTTCTCCCTTCTGCGCTCTCTGACGTCTACTGCTAGAATTCGGAGGACCTTGACCATTCCTGTGCCCAGTTTCTCTCCCCGGAGGATGCTATTAATAAAGACTGTAATCTCTTCTGCTTCCAATCTGTCCCGAACGCCTGATAATGCCTCTTTTCGCGTCAGACCTAAACGCATTTCTTCCAGGCACCGCCGGAATTCACGGGCAAGAACTCCCTCTTGTTTGCCGATTACTTTACTGAGGGCCGAGTCAAATCCTAAACCCGCTTCGAGGGAAACCAATAAAAGATCAACAAAATCCGGCAATTCCTTTACTGCCTGCGATTGCCTTTTGGCTATTTTTATTTTCATGTAGCGTTTTGGCAGCAGGATTCCGATTCCGATTCCAATGGAGGCGACAATAATTAATGTACCTCCGCGAAAACCCAGCAGCAGTCCATAACACACAGCGATGAAAGGCATTCCGAAATCGAAAGCCAGCTGCAACAGCCGGTAATCTGCTGCCCGCATGTTAAAAGGGTTGCCGGCCTGGCTCAATTGCTTTTCCAGCTTTTCAGCCTTTTTTCCCGGCATCCTCTTGGATAGGTTTTTTTTGGCATCCAGCCAAAGAGGCAAAAGTACACGTTGCTTAAACGGAACCCTTTTCTTTTCCTCTTCTGCAGAAAGGACAGGAGCATTCGTTTTGACTTGATTATCCAACAGAAACTTTTCAACCCGGCTTTCAATCTGACTTTTCTTCTCGAAAGGAATGGATAATAACCCAAAAATAAATAGCAGGACAGCGGCAAAAAAGGCAGCGTATAACATGACTACACCTCGATCCTAATAATTTTTTGAATCAGCCAGAATCCTAAAATCCCAGAACCAAGTGCTGCAACAACTAGAATGATTCCAATTGCATTTGTAAATAGGACCTTAATATAGGAAGGCTGCATGAGATAAATCAATCCGCCCAGTGCAAACGGCAGAGCTCCAATTACGGCTCCAGACATCCGCCCTTGCGCCGTTAGTGCCTTGATTTGGGCCTGAATTTTCTGCCTTTCCCTTATAGTCTCCACTATCATGGATAAAACTGTGGCCAAATTCCCGCCTACCTGACGTTGGATTAATATAGCTTGTATCATAATATCTAAATCCTTACTCGGCACGCGATCATATAGATGATGGAGTGCGTCGTCCATACTGATTCCATATTGCATTTCTTTCAGCACCTGTTCCATTTCTTCCCTCATCGGAGAGGATGATTCCTCCGAAACGGCCTTTAACGCTTGATTAAAGCTGTAACCCGCCCGCATGGAACTGATTATGGTCGAAATCATATCCTGCAGCTGGTCGTTGAATTTTCGTATCCGTTTTTTTTGTTTCATCGTTAATTGAATCCTAGGAAACATATACCCGATAAGAAACCCAACCAGTATGAATAATAACTGCCCTGTTAGTAAGAAAAGCATTCCACTGAAAATCCCGCCAAAGATCCACCGGAATGCAGTATATTCGCCGGCGGTCCAGGAAGAACCGGCACTATCCAAAAAACGCTCCACTTTCTCGTTAGTTTTTCTTTTATTCAAATTTTTTTTGATCCGGTTATTGGATTTTTGGGCCCATTTCATGATCTGCAGACGTTCTTTCTTTTGTTTCTTTTCCAGTCCCTCTACTGGAATTGCTTGTTTTTCTTCCTCTAATAAATAATAGGTAAGCCGTTTGTCCATCCGGCTTTGTTTAGAACCAAACAGTTGAAGGAAAAGGAAGAAAAACAAAAAAACAAGAGCCGCAAAGGCAAAATAAACAAATATATTGAGTACTGCCATCTAGGTTTAATCCTCCTCTTTTTCAAAGAAAATAGACGGCGGAATATGAATGCCGGCATGTTCGAAACGGTCATAGAAGGCTGGACGTACTCCAGTCGGCACAAGCTTGCCAATAATTTTTCCATTGGAGTCTATACCTTGCTGCTCAAAAACAAAAATATCCTGGAGAACTATCACGTCACCTTCCATTCCCTGGACCTCGGTAATATTCGTAATCTTTCTTGAACCATCCTTCAACCGGGATTGTTGGATAATCAAATCAAGTGCACCGGCGATTTGTTCACGTATTGCCCGGATCGGCAGTTCCATCCCAGCCATCAATACCATTGTTTCCAAGCGGGAAATCATATCCCGCGGGCTGTTGGAGTGGCCGGTTGCAAGCGAACCATCATGGCCTGTATTCATGGCCTGAAGCATATCCAATGCTTCCGCTCCGCGCACCTCACCGATCACAATCCGTTCCGGCCTCATCCGCAATGAATTTCGGACAAGGTCACGAATCGTAATCGCTCCTTTTCCTTCAATATTCGGCGGCCTTGTTTCAAGCGAAACCACGTGCTCCTGGCCTAATTGCAGCTCTGCTGCATCCTCAATCGTGATAATCCGTTCATCATTTGGAATGAAAGATGACAAAACATTCAGCGTAGTCGTTTTCCCGGAACCCGTCCCTCCGCTAACAAAAATATTCAACCGTGCTTTCACACAGGCTTCAATAAAAACAGCCATTTCTTTGGTCAATGTACCGAAAGCTATTAAATCGTCCATCGTCAAGGGGTCCGCAGAGAATTTCCTGATTGTTACAGTCGGACCGTTTAACGCCAGCGGCGGCACGATGGCATTAACACGTGATCCGTCAGGCAGCCGGGCATCGACCATAGGGGAGCTTTCATCAATCCGGCGGCCTAAGGGAGCTACAATTTTGTCAATCATATTCATGACATGCTCGTTGTCCCTGAATTTGATTTCCGTCAGTTCCAGCCTGCCTTTCCGTTCTGCATATACCTGATTTGGCCCATTAACCATAATTTCACTTACATTATGGTCTGCTAAAAGCGGGTTAATCGGTCCAAATCCTGTAATATCATTCACCAGCTCCGTAATCACCATATGGCGGTCCACATTTCCTTGCAATGCTGCATCACCCTGAATAATATCTTGTGCCATTCCTTCAAGCTTAGTGGTGATATCTTCCGGACTGTCATACACAAATCCTTCTAATATTTTTCTCTGCAATTCTTCCTTTAGCTTTTTATTTTTTTCATTATATTGAGGTGAAAAATTGATGGGAATAGTTCCCTTTAATTTTGTTTTAAGCGTGCCAGCCGGTTTTTCCTTTTTTGGCTGAACGGCTTTTTTCTCGTTTTCCAGTTTAACCGATGACATTTCGGGGACATTCGGTTTGTCCTGTCCGCCATCTTCTGCCTGACGTTTAACGTCAGGTGCTGCATCTTGCTTCCGTTCTGATCCGCTCCTTATAGGGGAAGGTTCAGAAACTTCCCTTTCTGGCATGGGCGGGCTTTTGTGTTGTGTTGCTTCATTTGAGTATTCCGGCAACCCGCTGTTTCTCTGCCCAATAGAAGAAGGACGGTTAGATTTTTCTTTCATCTTTTCTAATAATCCCAACGCTATTTCCTCCTTTTTTTCTTTTTAAAGAGAATAATTTATCAAGCAGAGGCTGCTTTTTCCGCTCTTCCAACAGCTGCTCATTCGAATCTAAGTTCGCAGCAATTTTAAATACCGCTTTAGCAATATCGGAGCTTGGCTTCCCAGTAACAAAAGGAATACCGAGATTTAACGATTTAGATGCAACCGAAAAATTATTCGGAATCGAATAAAGATGATCCACCCCCAGTATTTCTGGTACCTGGCTTGCTTCAATCACACTTTCCATTGTTGATCGGTTCAAAACCACTTTTACCTTGTTACGCATTTCCAACGTTTCAAAAACTTTGAGCAGCCGTTTTGTATTTTTAATTGAAATGAGTTCCAAGGTCGTCATTAGGAGGATTTCATCTGCTATTTCCATAAAAGAGAGCGTTTGATCATTCAGACCCACTCCAGAATCCACGATTAAGTAATCATATTCCTTTAAAATGGTCTCGCATACTTTACTAATGATAGCTGTGGTAATTAAATCGGCCAGTTCCGGACTTTCCGGAGCAGACAGCACATGAACACCGCTCGAATGTTTGGACAGCAAATGATTCAATCTGTACGTATCCAATTTGTCAATGCTGTCGGCAGCATCGGTGATTGAAAAGGAAGAACCTATATCCATGGCTACATTCACATCTCCAAATTGAAAATCCCCGTCCATTAAAGCAACCTGCAGCTTTTTTTTATGTAATGCAATGGCCAGGTTAACGGCCAGCGAGGTTTTCCCGACTCCACCCTTTGCACTGTAAATGACGGCCATTTTCCCCTTTCGGCTTTGTGTTTGCAGCTCTGAACCTTCCATTACGAACCCTCCGCTTTCGTGTCTTCTGATGTATGTTTGCTTTGTAAAATAAAATTCAGGGTCCCCATTTTTGAGGCTCTGATAAGTTTTACGGCATCTTTCTGCCTGACTTCAACTGTAATTGTGTCATACTCGGCAAAAGCATCAGTTGTTTTAATCCTTCTGCCGGCCGCCAGCACTCGTACATTTTCCTGGACAACGGTTGTGACTTCCGCAGCGGCTGATCCATCCAGCGAAGGGCCGGTATAAACAATATCGATCCGGTCTTCGGGCTCAATCATATTGGCCAGCGTCTCTATTTTTCCGCCCGGAAGGGTTACAGCCCTGTTATTCTCCATTATTTTTTCGGTTATGTTTTCAGCCTTCTGCAATGTTTGAAGATGATTTTGTAAAATCACTTCCCCTGCTGCGAGGTCGGCTGCCGCATATTTTCCAACAATCCCGGCAGGGTCGGATATGGCCTCCGGCAGAACATTTTTTACAGGGACTTTAACGGTCTTTAACATCTTGTCCGTCACTTTCGCACCCTTTTTAATTGGTTCTGCAGCCGCGATAACCGATTTCATTTTCTCTTGGCCGTTCTCCTGCTGTGATATTTGCCTGGTGTATTGATAAAAAAGAAATGTGGTAAAGCCGGCCAGGATTATGGAGATTATTAATATTGTCTTTCTATTCACGTTTTCTTCACCTACTCTACAAGCCTCGACATATAGGCCCCTCGATCGACGCTTCCTGTTTTAAATGTGCCGGTATCAACTCGTTTAATAAACGTTCCAATAACAGCTGTATCATTTGTATTCATTGGCTGCTGTAAGTAGAAAAAGGCAAATCCGGTAACCTTAATCGATTGTAATTGATTGCTACTTGATTGATACGGTTTATAAACAATAATCGGAAGAATCCGTGCACATTCCCGAACCGTTGGATCCCCGCCTGGATTGGGGCAGTGGTTGATCCGATAGTTAATCCCTTCCTTAGTAGAGCCGGCAATATTCCCTGTCTGCGTTGGTACGATATCTCCAACAGAAAGGGCCTGGTCAAAACCATATTTAAGCGTTTCTAAATACGTTTTTGCTCCGGTCCCCGCCAAGGCCAGAACTCCGAAATTACCGCTGCCAGAATCCCCCGCCCCTACTTTTAGGGAAATCGTCTGTCCGTACGTAATAGGGGTTGATTCGTCAACACCAAGTGGAATGGCACCATATAATGAACCAATAGGGAAAATTTTTGCCGCCGCTGTTTCCCTGATTGTCGTTCCTTCCATGCCGAAGATTTTAGCAAAGGCAAATGGAACCTCTTTTGTTAAGGAAACCCGCACCTGCTGATTTAATTCAATTTCCGTATTTTCCATGCTGGACTGTTCATTGTAGGATGCCAAAACCGTATTGACGACACTTTGGACACGGGCCGGTTCGCCGTTCGTCAGCTCTTGGGAGGCGGACAGGGCAGCGGTTGTGGCTGATTTTTTTAAATCACTTTTTGCTTTATAGACAAAACCAATATCCACGACGAGACCAATCATTCCGATGAGGAATACCATTGAAAAAGCAGCAAGCGCCACGATTTGCCCCTGTTCATTTCTTATTAGCAAGCGGCTTCTTTTCATTAGTGCTTTGATGATCGTTTGAAGCATAGTCTTTTCCTCCACAATTCCCGCCTTTTATTACTCCACCCGGACGGTAGACTTTGCCGTAAGGTTATACGGAGAAAGAAATTGGTCAAAGATTGGCGTTATGTCAGCCATCGGATAAGATAAGGTAACGGTTGCGTAGGTTCCTGATTTTCGTAAGGCCAGATCCGGTGAAACGGCTACTTTAATATCTGACGGATGGCCGACTGCAGATTTACTTTGCACATACTGGATGATATCGGCATCGGTTTTGCCCAGTCCGGCCAGACGGGAAGCTTCCTGCGCAGTTATGTTTAAACTTAAATAATTAAAAAGGACTAATCCCATGTTAATCATCCCTACCATCATAAATAGAAAAACGGGGACTACCAAGGCAAATTCAACAAGTGACTGTCCCTGCTCCCTCTTAAGGAGCTTTATGATTTTTTTACCATACTACCACTCTCCCTTCGAGAAAAAGGGTAAGAATTGCACCTCCAGCAATGGCCACCCCGTAAGGATAGGTTTTTTGCTGATTAAACACATACGGCATATTCTGTTTATTTCTTAACCCAACTAAATAGATAAATAGTTTTTGAATCATTCCTTTTCCAAACAGGATTAGAAATAAAGCGATTACTCCCCCAATAAGGGACATGTAAATACCTGTATATATGACGAATACCCATCCTTTCAAAGCACCGACTAACGCAAGAAGCTTTACATCTCCCGCTCCGATGCCCCCAAGAAAAAATGGAATAATTAAAATGAAGGCTCCCATGAAAAAACCGGCGATGGAAAATGCCAGCCCTTCCCATCCCCCTTGTATAAGATGAAATATAAAGCCGAGGATTAAAACAGGATAAATTAATTTATTGTATATTTTTCTGCTCTTTAAATCTGTGTACACCGAAATAGCCAGCACAGCCAGTAATAAACCATCGAGAAACATACACTTATCTCCTAATCAGTTGTAGTCTCTTTTTAAAAGAGCCCTGCAACAAATTGTCGCAGAGCCTTTTTTATTTACTCAGGAGGTGTAGTATCACCAGGTAATTTACCAGTAACTTTTTCGAACAGTGCACTGATTTTATCTCCAAAGGCGATCATAGCTCCTACGGCCGCAAGTGCAATCAAACCTAAGATTAACCCGTATTCAGTCATCCCTTGTCCTTCCTCTGCTGATAACAATTCCTTTAGTTTTTCCTTAATATTTTCATTCATGATCATCCCTCCATTTATCGTGATTCTTTTATTTTAATAGTTCCAGGGTTTGTCCTTCCTGAATTCCCTTTTTCTTAATGCTTCCACTCTTAAGTTCAATGACGGAAGTTATATTTGGAAATATCTTTCCGACTCTCCCGGATTCTAACTGTTCTTCCAATCCAACTACCTTCCAATCCTTGTCCAAATACAGAACATCAATTGGAAATTTCATAAAAAACGTGTGAATAGCTTTACATGGGTGCAGATACAAACCGCCGCCGATGGATAATTGCCGCCGGAACATCAAACCTTTCAATCTTGCAAAAAACGTAACAGCAGGTTCAATAGAATCGGCAATCGTTTTTCCATTATCGCGGCAGACCAATTGCACGCGTCTCACCTCCTTAAATGATAGATTCTTAATAAAATCACCCCCGCCTTTTACCGAAGGCGGGGGTGTATTAACTCATGTTCCCATCTTTCGGCAGCTGGCTGACTTGGCGTCTAACGCTTTAGTCCCTGTAGCTTTGCGTCGCTGGTTTTCACCAGGTTTGCTATTATCGGGATTTTACAATATTCTACAAAACCGATATTTTTCATTCACAAAAAATGATTTTGGTGAAGCTGTCTAAGCATGTCAACACCTTTTTCGTATTTTTTGGTTTGTAAATCTACTTTCCTGTCTCAGGCAGTATATAAAACTATAAGAGGCCTCTTCTGCCAAATCTGGAAAACAAAAGCCATGTTTTCCGATATTTATAAGTTACCCGATTTTCCATTTTCAAAACACGGATGCAGTAAAAGCATACTTATTCCCTTGATCTTGAGTCGTTTTTTTACAAAGAGGTATTGTGTAGAGAACTTCTTTAACTTGTTGTTCAACTCTTTTGAGTTGTTTTGCAGGGAGGTCATATTCCGTTCAAGAAAACAAAGTTAGTTTCCTACACTTGATACAATGAAAAAGGGTACCGTCTCCAGTTTGGAGACAAGTACCCTTTTCACTTCAATCCTTAAAATTCTCTGTTGTCTAAAGTTCGTATTTGTTTGATTCAACGGAGTGACCGGAGTATTGTATGGATCATTTGATCTTATGGTTACGTCTGTATCGTTTTGATTCATACTTGTATCCCCCCTCGTCCTTCACGTAGACGGTTTTATCGGCGTTCCACCACAACAAGGAATTTACCTTCTTTTACATAGCCCTCGTAACGGTCTGCCTCATCTTCAGGAATTCCTAGTCCAATTAAAACTCCTGCCAAGCCACCTACACCTGCTCCGGCGGCCGCCCCTGTCAGGGTAGCAGCTATTGGCCCAGCCGCTACAATAGGTCCGATACCTGGTATAGCAAGGGCACCTACGCCTGCAAGCAATCCTAATACTCCACCAAGTGCCCCACCTGTTGCAGCTCCAGTAAGTGCACTTTTTTCAGTTGTCGTACCAGTAGTATCATTAATGTCTTTAACAACGTCTGTGTCTTTCCCGATAACTGAAATATCTTCGGAAGCATAACCCTGTTGTTTTAAATCTTCTACCGCCTGAATAACAGCTTGTTCAGTATCGTAAACTCCCACCAAATGCTTTTCATGTTCGTACATTGAAATTCCTCCTATGATTAGTTGTCCTTATTTTAGCTACCCGCCCTGAGGAGGAATGAAACATTCATTTTTTTATCGCTTTGGCAATTTCAATATTTTTTAAACAGGACAGCTTTTATCTGGTTGGTATTTTTAAGGTACACACTCTCATTTCTCAAGGCATTCTGGATAAGTCAGTCTTTTGGTGTCAGGCACAAGTTAATTTTCCGAACAATTCTTAGCCAGAAATGTGGCAGAGGCGGTAACTCCACCAAAAACTATAAAAAGTTGAATTGCTCACACGTTTTGGGAGAACATACAAAAAGAAGCTGCCCAGCAGTTTGAGCAGCTCATTAAGTAAATAATATGTAAGTTTGGCCATGCGTCCATTTGGTGTCCACTTATGTAATTTTTACGTATCCTTCTAGGTCAGAAAAACCTTCTATTCTCAAATTCTAAAAACGCCTCATAAGCCCTTGATATGACTGACTTGGCGGGACTGCGTGGGAATCGAACCCACCAGACCTGGCACGCAGGTCTCAAGCAGTTTTGAAGACTGTGGAGGACACCAGTACCCCATCCAGCCCCGTGTAGTATATTTTTTAAGCTTAAACTTGTTTAATTTGTTATTGCAATCCCTATATTACAATGGAATATAGTATTTATCAATAAAAACGCCTGTATTGTCAATAATTCGACAACTTTTTCAATATTTTCTATTACAGATCTTTACTTGTCTTTTCGTCTTTAAAAAGACTATAATTATAAGATGAAATACTTGTGTTTTGTAGGTGAGAATTGATGCTGCATGGTTGGTTTTTATGGTTTATTCTATTTTGGGTTGTCTTTCTCGCAGGTATGATGGCGATTGGCGGCTATTTTATGTTTCGAAAATTTTTGAAGAAGATGCCAAAGGAAGACGGCAAATCGGTAATGGATTGGGAAGAGCATTATGTGAATGAATCCCGCCATTTATGGGGGCAGGAGGAAAAAGATCTGCTGGAGGATTTAGTCAGCCCTGTACCTGAACTCTTCCGCGATGTGGCCAGGCATAAAATCGCCGGAAAAATTGGGGAGATTGCCTTGAAAGAAAAATCCACTAAAATTACGGAAGATCTAGTGATCCGCGGGTATATTCAGGCTACACCAAAACGGGATCATAAATTTTTACGTAAAAAGCTTTTTGAGAATAAAATTGATGTTACTCCTTATGAGCATTTGTTTTAAACCGTCCTTTTCTCAGGACGGTTTTTTGTATAATTAAAGGCAAATTTTTTCTCCGTTTGAACGACATAAGTGAAATCTTATAAGTTCTAGGTATTCAGTTTTGCATTTTTATATACCTGTGCCTTATCGTCACCTCAATGTGCGAGCTCAGTCTATTTTTCTCCGAGTAAAGGTCATCCAACCTCTCTATGTAAACATCCCACTCAAATTTTCACCTGCATGTGCACATTAAGACAAAAAACACCGACCGAAATGATCAGTGTTTCCCCATTTATACAAGCTTTATCCCATGAAGCTCTTTATATAGTTTCATATATGAACGGTACATGGCAATTCGCCATGGCACAATCATGCTGAAGGCCAGCAGGAAGAACATACCGCTTAATTGTCCGAAGTCAATCGTACTGCTTAAGATCGTCTTAGCCACCAGACGGACAACTAGTAACCCAACTAAAATGAAAATAAAAGCCTTTGACCGTTTTAAATAAATATCATTATCACGAATTTCAAACTTCGAGGTTTTAATTAGTAAAATGGAAAACACCATACCTACAACCACAGCTTCAAGAATTTCCATTGGCGTTAACCTAAACTGCGGCACAATATACATTAGCGCCCCGCTTGACATAAAGACTGGCGGTAATAAGATCTTTTTTCCACTTGTTGGTTTCTTCGCTGCCTTCATTCGAACAAACAGAGCGAAAATACCCATTAATACTGCACCAATTGAAGAAACAACAACATAGTTCATGGATTCATTCTTCCCTTATCAACATATTTACGTTACTCATTATACTGTAAAAGCAGTGAAAATGAGAAAAAATTTTACTCAATTCTATTCCCAAATTTACATCCAACAAGGAACTAGATACAAAAAAAGGAAAAACCATTTAAACTAATTGTTAAATGGCCATTAATTGAGATTAAAGAATAACCTTCAATCTAGTATCCTTGAAATAACAATTAAAATCCAGTGAAATCCCCAAAAAACGTTTGAAAGATAGAAATAATCCTTGTCATCCAGTCAAAGAACAACACAATCCCCATCACGATCATAATATAGCCGCCAATTTTCATGATTTTCACGCTGTGCTTTCTAATCCATTTCATCCGGCCGATAAAGAATGATAAAATTAGGAAAGGAATTGCAAAACCTAATACATAGGCAATCATGTAAACAAGACCCGATCCCGGATTTGACGCAGCAAGCGTAAGGACTACCGCTAGAATAGGACCTGTACACGGTGTCCATCCTGCTGAAAATGCCATACCAATTAGGGCTGAGCCGATGTAACCAGATGGACGGTTTTTAAATTCGAAGCGGCGATCCTTCATCATAAAATCAGGTTTTAAAATTCCAACTATAACTAAACCAAAGAAAATAATAAAAATACCGCCAAGCTGCCGAATTAAATCCTTATATTCCCTAAAGAAACTTCCTATAAATGATGTTCCAAATCCCATTGCGATAAAAATGACTGAAAATCCAATCAGGAAAAATATAGTGTGCAACAAACTGCGTTTTTGCAGCATCGCATTTTCAGTTTTTAATTCATCAACAGACATACCCGTTATGTAAGATAAAAACGCTGGATATAGGGGTAAACAGCAAGGTGAGATAAAACTCAAAAATCCTGCCCCTAATGCTAAAAATATATTTACATCAGACATATTAACACTCCTACCATAGTCGATACCCTTTCATTCTAACAAAACTTTCACTTGAATGATATTGAATAAACTTGAATATTTTGTGACCAACAAAAACCTATAGTACTTAGATAATTTCTTCACAAAGACCTTTGAAAAAATTTACATCTTAGGTTATACTAGTAAAATAACGATAAAAGTCAAATTATGTCTATCTACACCAAAGTTTTGAAATCTATCCGGAAAGGACATTGGCCGTGATCAAAACAGAATTAGTTGCCCTAATCGAAAAAAAACGTGCTGAATTAATTAAAGCTGCTAATACAAACGGCTTAACATCCTCCGTTGCCATCCGCTGTAGTCAAGAGCTAGACCAACTATTAAATGAATATAATCGAAAATATATTAAAAGGGTCCCTTCTACATCCTATTAGTAGCCGGACAAGTTCAGAACAACAAATCATGATAAATGATAAAAGCCTGGTCTTTGAATCCCAGGCTTTTTCGCTTTAGTTGACCACATCCTCCAGGCGCTCTGCTGCCCCATTCTGGAGGAGAAACATTTTATGATATAAACCGCCATGTGCCAATAGTTCTTGATGCGTCCCACGCTCGACAATTTCACCCTTATGCAAAACAAGAATTAATTCCGCATCCTGAATCGTGGATAAACGATGAGCAATTGCAATCGTAGTTCTGCCTTTCCGCATGTTTGCTAAAGCAGTTTGAATTGCTTCTTCTGTTTCAGTATCAATATTAGCGGTTGCCTCGTCGAGAACTAAGATTTTAGGATTGGCAGCAATTGTCCTGGCGAAAGCAATCAATTGGCGCTGCCCGCTTGAAAAGGTAGAACCGCGCTCAACCACCTTATGATCATAACCATCATCCAGACGTTCAATAAAGGTATGGGCTTGAACAAACCTAGCAGCCTCTTCCACTACCCGATCTGTCATATGGCTGTTATGGAGGCGGATATTATCTTTAACAGTCCCATAGAACAAAAATGGATCCTGTAAAACTAAGCCCATTTTCTTTCTAAGTCCATTCTTTGAGAAATCGCGTATCGATTGTCCATCAATGAGGATATCACCACGTTCAAATTCGTAAAAGCGCATCATCAAATTAATGATTGAACTCTTGCCGCTGCCAGTATGGCCAACGAGCGCAACTGTTTCTCCGGGATTCGCAGTAAATGAAATATTTTTTAACACATCTCGTTTCCCATCATAGGAAAAGCTTATATTCTTGAATTCAATTTTCCCCTCAGCAATGGATTGAGGCTGCTCTTCATTCTGACAAGGTGCGAGCTGCTGTTCATCTAATAATTTGAACACTCGCGATCCAGCAACAATCGACTGCTGAAACAAGGAAAGACGCATCATCATCTGATTCACTGGTTCAAAAACTCGATCGAGGTAATTGATAAACGCATAAATTACCCCAATTTGAATGGAATACGTTAATGACGTTATTCCAAAATAACTTAATACAATAATTAATGCAAAAATATAAATTAAATCAATCGCTGGTCTTAATAATAGACCATCAATTTTGATATTTTTCATGCCGGCATCATAATGTTTCTCATTTATATTACCAAACTCTTTACGCAGACGTTTTTCTTGACGGAACACTTGGATGATGGACATACCTTGAAGCGATTCGCTGAGTTTCGCATTCAGCTGGCTGAGCCTTTCACGCATATCAAGATAAAATTTGGAGCTCATTTTTCGATATAACACGATGACAAAGATTAAGATTGGAACGATAATAACACAAAAGAACGCCAATTTTACATTCAATATAAACATGGTAATGAAGATCCCTGTTAGCAAAAACCCGCTTTGAATAAACGTGGAAATAACCGTAACAAACATTTCTTTGATAGCTTCAGTATCATTAGTGACTCGTGACACGATACTGCCGGCAGGCGTTTTATCAAAATATTTTAAACCAAGCGCCTGCACTTTTGAAAAAATATCAATTCTTAACTGCTGAATAATATATAATGCGATTTCCTGAAATTTTACTTGCTGAAAAAATAACAGGACTGATTTAACAATTTGAATGGTCATATAAGTGGACCCAAGAAAAAGCAATGGCTTAAATTCCAATTTGCCGGGCTGTAAGTAGTCATCTATAAAGATTTTAACTAAAATCGGCAGAATAATATCCCCAATCGTTGTTAATAGCAGCAGGAGAAAGGCCCAAGTAATCATTCTTTTATGTGGCTTTGTATAAGAAAGCAGACGAAATAAAACCTTTCTTTGCTCACGACCTGAAAGCTCTATTTTTTCTTCCATTTCATTATCCTCCATGCTCAACGAGTTCTTCAAGCTGCTGGTGTAAATACATTTTTTTGTACCAACCGCCTGCTTTCATCAGTTCCTCATGTGTTCCTTTCTCAATAATCCGGCCATCCTCCAAGACAATAATTTGGTTCGCATGCTGAATGGCACTTAGACGGTGAGAAGTAATAAAGGTTGTTTTCCCCTCACGGTTTTGTTTCAAGGAGGAAAGGATGGCCTCTTCAGTTTTCGCATCAACTGCCGACAGAGAATCATCAAGAATTAGAACCTCTGGATTCAAGAGGAGTGCCCGGGCAATCGAAATTCTTTGCTTTTGACCACCGGATAGGGAAACGCCCCGCTCCCCAACAACTGTATTATAGCCATGTGTAAACTGCAAAATATCATCATGAATATTGGCTAACCTTGCCGCATGTTCAACCTCATGAGCTGCAGCGTTTGGATTCGCGAACGCAATGTTTTCAGCTACATTAGCGGAGAATAAAAAGTGATCCTGCGGCACATATCCAATTGCTTCCCGTAATTTATTTAGTTTATAGTCTAGGATTCTAGCGCCTCCAAACAGAATCTCCCCTTGGTACCCTTCAAATTCTCGAATTAATAGCTTCAATAATGTTGTTTTTCCCGAACCAGTCTTCCCTACAATTCCAAGTGTTTCTCCTCTAGTAAGGTTAAAATGGATATCCTTTAGGGCAGGCCGTGATTCTCCTGGATACGTAAATTCAGCCAGCCGATATTGAATGTCGCCGCATGGAACAATCTCTAAAGCGTTTTCCTTATCGGTAATGTCCACCTTTTCTCTTAAAAGCCCTGAAACACGATCATAGGAAGCACGGCCGCGTTCAACAATGTTAAACAACCAACCGAAAGCGAGCATTGGCCAAATTAATAAACCTAGATAGGTAGTAAATGAGATTAATTGTCCGATCGTCAATTCCCCGTTCAGGACATACTTTCCCCCGAACACAATGGCAAAGAAGAAGGAAATGCCCGTAATAATCGAAATTGTCGGATCATAAAGAGAATCAATTTTTGCGACGAGCATATTTTTTTTTACAACATCCTCTGATTGTTTCCTGAAATCTTCGATATCTTCTTGTTCCTGTCCGAACGTTTTGATTACTTTAATCCCCATAATGCTTTCTTGGGTTTTGTCATTAAGGGATGAAAACGCTTCCTGTGCTTTATAAAAACTTTTATGGAGCATTGTCCCAAACCAACTGGTCAACAACGCCATAAAAGGCATGGGGATCAAACAAATTAAGGTTAATTTCCAGCTAATTGTAAAAGCCATAGCAATAATCACAAAGCCCCCGGTTGACAGAGAATCAACTAATGTCAGCACCCCAGCCCCTGCCGTTTGCTGAATAGCTGCCAGGTCGTTCGTTGCATGGGCCATTAAATCTCCAATTCGGCTCTTTTGATAAAAGGCCGGGGACATATTGGTAAAGTGATGATACAAACGATTCCTCAAAATTTTACTTAGCTTGACTGCCGAACCGAAAATCATGATACGCCAATAATACCTTAAGACGTACATGACCAGCCCAGTTACGACAAGTACTAACATCCACTTGATAAGCAATCCCCTTGTCATCGTTCCTTCGTTAACATGGTCAGCGATTAAACCAATTACTTTTGGCGGAACGAGCTGAAGCAATGCGACGAGCAACAATAGGAAAACTCCGGAAATATACGACTTTTTCTCCTGTTTAAAAAACCAGCCCAATTGTAGAAATACCTTCATAAATCCGCCCCCAAAACACATTTGAAGTCTTTTTAGCACTTAAAAGTTAAATATGATTAAACATTTAGGTTCTCGAAGTTTCATTTTAACAAATATTTGTAAAATAATAAAGATTAAGACACAAGTTTTATTCCAAGAAAAAAGCACCCATATAAAATGAGTGCTTGTCCGTTTTATTTCATTTGCTTGTTCATTGCCTGCATCATTTGGTTGATCTTCTTTTGAGAAGGCTTCATACCCATTTGCATCATCATTGTTTTTAACATTTGTTCATTAATCGGTGGATTTTTCTTTAAATAGCTCATCATATATTTGCGAGCGATGAAAAATCCTAGCGCTACACCAGCAACTAATGCTAGTATACCTACTAGAATGTACATACCCATTCAACTTCCTCCTTCATGTTGTCTACCATACAACAGTGTACTAAATAAAACGGATTTAGACAATATTTCGTTTTATTTAGACAAATTTTCTTTCCTTAATGGGCTTAAGCCAGCCGAACTGCTCATGTTCAAGGTCGATTGCTAGAAATGATGATTCGCACTTTCTGAGCACTTCAAAAAAAGCAGTCTCTGCCTCATAACTTCCTTGTGCCTCAACTGTAATTAAATCTTGAAATACTTCTAACTTTGCCATACTTATTTTTCCACTTAATTCAATGGTATATGCACCACGTTCCGCTTTAAATCCCTTTGTTCTTCCTAGTTGTTTTTGAATAAGTTGATGAATCTTTAAAACCTCTAATTTTTTGGATATATAGTCAATTTGTCTTTTGGTAATAAATTTTAGCTCGCCGTTCGCATTTTGATGTTCTTGAAAAAGTTGAAAAAACAATCGTTCTCGTCCGAAGTAATGAGCGGCAAATTCATCTTCTATTAAATAAAGCTGATATATTCTCACACAGACCTCTCCTTCGCTGACAACTCTTTTTTTCATTATAGAAAAGAAGTCACGAAACATTTGTCTTACGGCGGCAAAAACTTTCACTAATTTTGTCGAATTGAAATCTATCCTCTATTATTTATACAAATTCGCTATACAGCCAGATTTTCCTCCCACAAAAAAGAGAGTACGGATTAATTCCGTACCCTCGTGATGCATTTCTATTTTTGTAAAAGTCCTTTTACTAAAGATACAACATTATTAACGTTAAAGCCGTATTCATCCATCACTTTTTCACCTGGTGCAGAAGCTCCAAATTTATCAATTGCTAGTACTTCACCTTCATCACCAACATATTTATGCCAGCCTAGTGATGCACCAACTTCAATACCAAGACGTTTTTTCACATTCTTTGGAAGGACAGAATCTTTATATTCCTTGGTTTGAGCTTCAAATCGGTCCCATGAAGGCATACTTACTACAGAAACTTCTACACCTTCTCCTGCTAGTATCTTTTGCGCTTCCACTGCTAGACTCACTTCCGAGCCGCTTGCGAGTAATAAGGCATCTGGAGTTTCTTTGTTGGTTGGAGCAACCACATATGCCCCTTTCGAAACACCCTCATATGCATTTTGGTCTGTTCCTTTTAATGTCGGCAAGTCTTGACGGGTTAAAACTAGAGCTGTTGGCTTGTTAGTAGATTCTACTGCTAATTTCCATGCTGCAGCCGTTTCATTACCATCAGCTGGACGAATTACTGAAAGATTCGGCATCGCACGTAATGCTGCTAGCTGCTCAATAGGTTCATGAGTAGGTCCATCTTCACCAACCGCAATACTATCATGTGTAAATACATATGTTACTGGAAGGCCCATTAAGGCAGCAAGACGAATGGCTGGGCGCAGATAATCAGAGAAAACAAAGAATGTTCCTCCAAATACTTTCACTCCACCATGAAGGGCAATACCATTCATTGCAGCACCCATCGCAAATTCACGAACACCAAACCAAATATTTCGGCCTTCATATGCACCTGGCATATAGTCGGTTGTTCCTTTAATCATGGTTTTATTCGATCCGGCAAGGTCTGCTGAACCGCCAATTAGAATCGGCAGGTTTTTAGCAATTCCATTTAACGCTTCTGCTGATGAAGCTCGGCTTGCAAGGCCTTTTCCTTCACTATAAACTGGAATATCTTTATCCCAGCCTTCAGGGAGCTCATGCTTTAATGCCAGGTCAAGCTGTGCGGCAAGTTCTGGATACTCGTTTTTGTATTGTTCAAAAAGTTCGTTCCACTCTTTTTCCTTCTTCTCGCCATTTTCTACAATCAACTTGTGGAAGTTCTCGTAAACGCCCTCTGGAACAAAGAAATCTTCCTCAAAGGTCCATTTGTAAGCCTCTTTTGTCAGTTTTAATTCATCTGCTCCAAGCGGTGCACCGTGAACGCCTGAAGTACCTGAACGATTAGGAGAACCATAGCCTATAACCGTTCTTACTTCAATCATAGTCGGTCTGTCGAGATCATTTCTTGCTTCTTCAAGGGCAGATGAGATTTCTTCAAGATTATTTCCATCTTCCACACGAAGATATTGCCATCCGTATGCTTCGAAACGCCCCTTTACACTTTCAGAGAATGATTTGTTCAAGTCACCGTCTAGAGAAATATCGTTTGAATCATAAAGGACGACTAAACGACCTAACTTTAAGTGGCCAGCTAGGGAGGCTGCCTCAGCGGAAACGCCTTCCATTAAGTCCCCATCACCGCAGACACTGTATGTAAAATGGTTCACAAGTTCGTATTGATCCTTGTTATAAACACTTGCTAAGTGTCTTTCTGCCATTGCCATACCAACTGCCATTGCTATGCCCTGACCAAGCGGGCCAGTTGTTGCTTCTACCCCATCTGTATGCCCAAATTCCGGGTGTCCTGGTGTTTTGCTTCCCCATTGACGGAATTGTTTTAAATCCTCCATGGATAGATTATAGCCTGATAAATGAAGCAGACTATATAATAATGCTGACCCATGCCCTGCAGATAAAACAAATCGATCGCGGTTAAACCAATGAGGATTTTTTGGATTGTGGTTCATAAATCTGGTCCATAATGTGTAAGCCATTGGAGCTGCCCCCATTGGCATACCTGGATGTCCTGAATTCGCTTTTTCGATAGCATCGATCGATAGCGTCCGGATTGTGGAAATGGATAAATCATCAATCGTATTAAACATTAATTACATCCTTTCTCTATACACTAGCAAAATGAATACAACTTTAATAATATAGTGCAACAAAATTTTATTCAACAAATTACCGCTGATAAAAACGGTTAATCTTAATTTTACACAGAAATATTTTTATATGTAAAAAAAAAGGAATACAAAACAGGTGTATTCCTAGTAAATTCAATGAAGATTATTCTTTTTTCTTGCCTTAAGTTTAGCTGGTGTTACGTCATTTCCTAATGGATCAATAAACTTAGTATTCGTTAATGTATCTAGCATATTCGAGCGAAAAACTGCCAAATACTCACTTCTTAGCTTTGATTGCTCTTTAGCTTCTATTTCGGTTAAACCTGTTTCTTTTGATTTTCTTGCCAGTTCATTGATTCTAGCTAATTTTTCCTTGGATAGCATTCAGGCACATCCTTTCAAAAACTACTTGCATAAAAAATAATTTACTAAAAAAAAGCCATAATGACAAGGAAATTAGCTTTTATTCCTCTTTTTGCTGTTCTAAATATTCTTGGTATCTCCTATGTACAGTTGCTTTAGATATATTATATCCAAATCCCCTCATAGTAGCTGCTATTTCAGAAAAAGTCAGTCCATTTTTGCGCAGCCTGTCAATTTCTTCAATGGGTACTTCAATTCGTTCTCTGCCTGAATGCTCGCCTAGATTGTCTAAATTTCTCTCCGGTCTGTACCCTTGCTGAACCGCCCGCTTCATTCCCCGCTTTATTTTCACATTATGAAGCTTTCGCTGATATTCCTCTACCATACTAACGATTTTAAGTACCATAGAATCAGATTCTGACAGCTGCAGTTCGCCATTATGGGAAATACTGAAAAGTTTAATGCCTTCTTTTAAAATACAGTGTAAAAGGGCAATTTTGGCGTTGCCCCTTCCCAGTCTTGTTTCATCCTGAATTAAAACTGCCTGGACGCTTGGATCTTTAATCCTTTCAAGGAGCTCAAGAATCCCATCTCTTTCAAAATCGTATCCGCTTGCCTGCTCTTTAATAATCTTATCAATTTCCAATCGATTCCTTGCTGCTAACTGAATTAACTCTTCTTCTTGGCGTTCAAGGGAAGTTTCCTGAGTTTCTTTCTTTGTACTTACTCGGCAGTAGATTATGGCTTTCATACTTTTTTCCTTTCTATTGCTCAGGGCCACTTGCTAATTCTCCAGGAGACAGGATTTTGTTGCTAACTGGAATGATAATCTCTTCCCCCGGGTATATTTTGTCCTCGGTATTCTTATTATGTAATTTTACCCAATTGACGAAATCTTCGTTTGAGAGTGAATGCTGGTCAGCGTATTGTTTTGATAGTTTCCAAAGTGAATCCCCTTCAGAGACTGTAATCTTTAAGTATTGTTCCGATTCCTCGGGACTGTTCTGAAACGAAATGATAGCGGCAAAAGAAAAACTTAATAAAATTAGAATAATAGCATATGAGTATTGGTTCCATAGTTTCTTCATCACAAAACACCTCTTAACAGAATGTACGTTCGTTATTTGATTTTATTATAATCCGAACGTTTGTTTTATGTCAACATTTTTTCGAACTTATGTTTGTATAACATTTACGAACATGGTATAATTAAGCCAACAAAACCCAGGCGAGGTGCATTTTATCATGGTAAAAATATCAAAACGTCAACAGGATATTCTTGAGTTCATCAAAGATGAGGTTAAGAGTAAAGGTTATCCACCTTCCGTTCGTGAAATTGGCGAAGCTGTTGGACTAGCATCAAGTTCAACTGTTCACGGTCATTTAGCTAGACTAGAAAGTAAAGGTCTTATTAGACGAGACCCAACCAAACCTAGGGCTATTGAGATATTGGAAGTGGATGAAAATGCCCATATTCCGAGAAATCAGGTTGTGAATGTGCCTATATTAGGGAAGGTAACGGCCGGTCTTCCGATTACTGCAATTGAAAACATTGAGGAATATTTTCCGCTCCCAGAAAGATTAGCACCAACTGACGAGCAGGTATTTATGCTGGAGATTATGGGTGAGAGTATGATTGAAGCAGGTATTCTCGATGGTGATTACGTAATCGTAAAGCAGCAGCAAACTGCAAACAACGGTGATATCGTCGTTGCAATGACTGAAGAAGATGAAGCAACTTGTAAGAGATTTTTCAAGGAAAAAGACTATATCCGTTTGCAGCCGGAAAACTCCACAATGGAACCAATCATTTTAAATAATGTATCTATATTAGGAAAAGTCATTGGCGTTTATCGTCACATTCATTAATAAAAACAGCCGGCATCTTTTTCATGCCGGCATTTGTTCTATTTACAATTGAAAGCCCCGGCACGTTAGCCGGGGCTTTCACATTTTTTAATACATTGACATATATTGCTCACGTTCCCACGGGTGGACAACGGTACGGAACATATCCCATTCAATCTCTTTTGCATCTACAAACCGCTCAAAGATGTGCTCCCCAAGTGCAGAAACAATCACCTCATCTGATTTTAATAAATCTAATGCTTGAGCCAGTGTAGCCGGCAGATCCAAAATCCCTTCTTCCATACGCTCTTCCTTGCTCATCACATAAATATTACGGTCCACTGCTGCAGGTGGAGTTAATTTATTCTTAATTCCATCAAGACCAGCTTTCAGAAGAACGGCCATAGCCAGGTAAGGATTTGCTGACGGATCCACACTACGAACCTCACAGCGTGTACTTAAGCCGCGTGATGCCGGAATACGCACAAGCGGTGAACGGTTTTGCGCTGACCAAGCTACATAGCATGGTGCTTCATAGCCAGGAACAAGCCGCTTGTATGAGTTTACAGTTGGGTTGGTAACCGCGGTGAAGTTTGGCGCATGCTTAAGAATTCCTGCGATAAACTGGCGGGCCGTGTCACTCATTTGTAAGTCTCCAGTTGGGTCGAAAAAGGCATTTTCACCACTGTTAAATAAAGAAAGATTCATGTGCATCCCTGAACCTGCTACTCCAAACAACGGTTTTGGCATGAAGGTAGCATGTAATCCATGCTTTCTGGCAATTGTTTTTACGACAAGTTTAAATGTTTGAATTTGGTCGCAGGCAGTTAATGCATCGGCATATTTAAAATCAATTTCGTGCTGCCCTGGAGCCACTTCATGGTGAGAAGCTTCAATTTCAAATCCCATTTCTTCAAGTTCAAGAACGATATCACGACGGCAGTTTTCCCCAAGGTCTGTAGGTGCGAAGTCAAAATATCCGCCTTTATCATTTAGCTCTAATGTCGGTTCCCCTTTTTCATCTAGCTTAAACAAGAAGAATTCTGGCTCTGGTCCTAAGTTAAAATCCGTAAAGCCAAGTCCCTTCATTTCTTCTAAAACGCGTCTCAAGTTGTTACGAGGATCTCCAGCAAAAGGAGTACCGTTTGAATTGTAAATATCACAAATTAGACGGGCTACCTTTCCTTTTTCCGCTGTCCACGGGAACACAACCCAAGTATTTAAATCAGGATATAAATACATGTCAGATTCTTCAATTCGCACAAATCCTTCGATTGATGAACCATCAAACATCATTTTGTTATCTAGCGCTTTTTCTAATTGACTAATTGGAATTTCAACATTCTTAATTGTCCCAAGGATGTCCGTGAATTGCAGGCGGATAAATTTAACATTTTCCTCATTTGCCAACCGTTTGATATCTTCTCTTGAATACTTTGCCATGATCATACCTCCGATGTAATTTTAAATTTAATGAAAAAACCGTGAAAGGTCACCTTGACGCAATGACGAACGGTTCAATCTTCCCGAATGAAGCAATTCGTTGCGAAGCAGCTTTCTTAGCTGTTCGTCAGTTAACTCACGCTTCTCCTTTTTCATCTGCTGCTCCTGTTCATTTGCATGCTGTTGTTTGACCAGGAATAGCTGTTTAATTCCAGCCATGTTCACTCCTTGATCAATTAAATCTTTAATTTCTAACAGCCTGTCAATATCATTTAAGCTAAAAAGACGCCTGTTTCCCTCTGTTCTGGCCGGAGAAATTAATTGGTGTTCTTCATAATATCGGATTTGTCTTGCTGTTAATTCTGTCAGCTGCATGACAGTTCCAATGGGAAACAGAGGCATTGAACGGCGAATTTCTTTCCCACTCACCTAATTTCTCCTCCTTCAAAAAAATTTATATTGCAATTATATTTGGTGACAGAAAAGTTGTCAAGTTCATGTCAGAAAACCTAACATGACTTTTTCTAAAAAAAGAACAGCTAGTAAAAGCTGTCCATAATGTTTTATTTTATTTCGATTAATCGTTTTTCGAGTAAATGATCGATTGCTAAACAAACCGCCATTTTTACATGTGCATATGTTAGACCGCCCTGTACATAAGCAACATATGGAGGGCGAATCGGTCCATCTGCTGTAAGTTCAATGCTTGCGCCTTGTATGAAGGTGCCTGCAGCCATAATGACATCATCCTCGTATCCAGGCATATAGCTAGGATATGGTGTAACATAAGAATTTATCGGTGAAGCAAACTGAATGGCTTGGCAAAAAGCAATCATTTTTTCACGGTCATCAAACTGAACGGATTGAATTAGGTCAGTTCGTTCGGCGTCCCATTTCGGCGAGGAGTTCATCCCTAGTTTTTCAAGTGTTGCTGCTGTAAATACAGCCCCCTTTAAAGCCTGTCCGACAACATGTGGTGCTAGAAAGAAGCCCTGATACATTTCCTGAAGACTATATAATGATGCTCCTGCTTCCGCGCCAATTCCAGGTGAGGTCAAACGATAGGAGCAGGCTTCTACCCATTCTTTCTTTCCGACGATATAACCGCCTGTTTTGACAATTCCGCCCCCGGGGTTCTTAATCAGCGAGCCTGCCATAAGATCTGCTCCTACATGGCAAGGTTCCATTTCTTCTACAAACTCCCCGTAGCAGTTATCCACAAACACAATAACATCCTGTTTGATTTCTTTTACAAATTTAATCATTTCTCCAATTTCGCTAACTGTAAAGGACGGTCTTGTGGCATAACCCTTAGAACGCTGAATGCCGATCATTTTTGTATTCGGCTTTATTTTTTTCTCCACCTGCTCCCAATTAATCCCGCCATTATTTGTCAATGATACACTGTCATATGAAATTCCAAATTCCTTTAATGAACCGACACCGTTCCCTCGTATACCAACGATTTCCTCAAGCGTATCATATGGTTTACCGGTAATATAGAGCAGTTCATCACCGGGGCGAAGCACACCAAATAAGGCTATTGAAATGGCGTGTGTTCCTGAAATGATTTGCGGGCGAACAAGTCCTGCTTCACCACCAAAAACATCGGCATATACCGATTCCAGCGTATCTCTGCCAGTATCATCATAACCATAGCCTGTTGATGGAATGAAATGAGTATCACTGACTCTATGCTTTTGAAAACTTTTTAGTACACGAAATTGATTTGATTCTATTCGTTCGTCGATTTTTTTATGTACTTCCGTTATTTGCTGTTCGACTTCCTTTACAATCCTTTGTAGCTTTTCCCCATTTTGTAACTGTTGAAACATGTTGTAAACTCCTATCTAACCTTTATATTTCTGCAATTGCCCTGTAATATGATGATCTCTCAGCGAGTACCCTTTGCAGTGGTACATTTGGGTATCTTCATCAAATTTTAGTTCTCTTAAAATCGTATCGTTCTTTAATTGTGATAATAATTTTCCTTCTGTTGAAGGAACCTGCACTTCATAGGAATCCATTAAACCCACCATGACCTGTTCAATCTTACCTTTTAAAGCCTGACGGTCTTCCCTGTTAAAGGCGCTGATAAAAATGGACGGCGTGTCAGCCGTTGGCACGAAATCAGGATGTTTGATATCCCTTTTATTGTAAGCCGTTATTTGCGGAACATTTTTTACATCCAGTTCTTCAAGCAGCTTACCGACCGTTTTTTCATGTTGATAGTAATCTGGGTTAGACATATCAACCACCTGAAGGATTAAATCAGCTTCCTTTACCTCTTCTAGAGTCGAGCGGAAAGCCGCAATTAAGGCAGTTGGCAAGTCCTGAATAAAACCGACCGTATCCGTAATCAGCGCATGATATCCGCTAGGCAGAATTAATTTACGTGTCATTGGGTCAAGTGTCGCAAACAGCTGATTTTCTTCATAGGACTCCGCTTCTGATAATCTGTTGAACAAAGTAGACTTTCCGGCATTCGTATATCCAACTATTGCAATTTGGAAGGCTTTATTCTTTTTTCTTCTTTCCCGATACCGGTCTCGATGCTGAACAATAACGGATAGCTGTTCTTTAATATCATCGATTCGGCGGCGGATATGCCGTCGATCTGATTCAAGCTTTGTTTCCCCAGGTCCTCTCGTCCCAATTCCCCCGCCAAGCCTTGACAATGCCGTCCCCTGCCCGGCAAGTCGTGGAAGTATGTATTGTAACTGCGCAAGTTCAACCTGCAATTTACCTTCTTTCGAACGGGCTCTTTGTGCAAAAATATCTAAAATAAGCTGCGTCCTGTCAATGATCCTGGCATCAATTTCAGAAGCTAGGTTTCGTTTTTGACTTGGAGACAATTCGTCATTAAAAATGACGATTTCCGCCTCCAGTTCCTCAACAAGCAGCTTAAGCTCTTCTACCTTTCCTTTACCGATATATGTAGCAGGATGAAGACGTTCCCGTTTTTGAACAACAGTGGCCAATACTTCACCTTGGGCAGTTTCCGTTAAGGAAACTAGCTCTTCCATTGAGTAGCTGAAACGTGCATCATCGTCCGATGTTTGACAGCCAACAAGAACAGCTGTTTCTTTTGTATTCTTTTGTTCCAAAGAACATCACCCTTTCCCAAGAACTCTACTTCACATCATAACAAAAAACACAATAATACTCTAATAACGTTAATAATTTTATTGTTCTGTAAAAAAGAAGAATTATAATCATCCAGCTTTAAAATTCAAACAAAAAACGGCGGATTGTTTAAAATCTGCCGTTTATTTTAATTCCTATCCATCCTCGTCAAAGACCAAGTCATTACTCCTAATCGTCATTAAATCATGTCTGTCATAGCTATTGACCATCAACAGTCTCATCGCCTGAGCACGAATTGATTTTTCAATAATATTTCGAACATAGCGTCCATTTGAGAAACTGGTAGGACTTAAAACTGCCTTGACCCAAATTAAATGATCTTTTAATTTCTTCTCGGCCCCGTGGCTTAACAAATACTCTCTCTCCACAAGCATTCTAGCGGAAATTTCCATTAATTGTTCTATACTATAATCAGGGAAATCAATCACCAGTGGAAAGCGGGAATGTAAACCAGGATTTAATGATAAAAAATATTCCATTTCACGAGAATAGCCTGCAAGTATAAGGATAAACTCATGCTGTTTATCCTCCATATGCTTCACAAGCGTATCAATGGCTTCCTTGCCGAAATCTTTTTCACCTCCACGGCCTAAAGAGTAAGCTTCATCAATAAACAAAATCCCGCCTTGTGCTTTCTTAATTAAATCTCTTGTCTTTTGTGCTGTATGGCCAATATATTCACCAACAAGATCTGCCCGTTCCGCTTCAATCAGATGCCCTTTTGATAAGACATTCATTTTTAGAAACAATTTGCCTATCAGCCTTGCAACGGTTGTTTTGCCTGTACCGGGATTTCCTTTAAACATCATATGGAGCGCCTGCTTTTTTGCTTTCAACCCCATATCCTCACGTTTTTTATTCACATAAATCCAGGCATAAATTTCTTTTATCATTCGTTTCATTTCTTCCATACCAACTAAAGCTTCAAGCTCCTCTTCAATTTCCTTTAGGGCTGAATGCTCTGGGGGAATGACCTTTGGAGCAACTTGAAAGTCAGGTAATTCTTTTGTGATGTTTTTTCGTTTTGGGGAATTGAGAACAACCTTTATTTGGCCATTGCTTTTCATTCGATTTGGTTGGTCCAAAGCTTTCACCTCTTTTCTTGCGAACACCTTGCGTAGAATAAGCATAATCCTTCATTTTATTTGTATTCACAGTCCGGTGAAATCATTATTATTTCCTAGAGAAATAAAAAGAGCCCGAAGAATGGGCCCTTGTGTTTAATGGTTATGTTTTATTGCTGTTCTAATTCAAGCTGAACATTTCTTTGCGGAGCAAACGTAGAAATGGCATGTTTATAGACTAATTGCTGCTTTCCTTCTGATTCAAATAGAACTGTAAAATTATCAAAGCCTTTAATGCAGCCTCTTAATTGGAATCCATTTAACAGAAATACCGTAACATGAGTATTGTCTTTACGGCATTGGTTTAAAAATTGGTCCTGAATGTTAATCGTCGTTTTCATTATGAATATCCTCCTCTTTTATCTCTACTAATATGTATTCGATTTTATTTGAAGCTTTCCTTCAACGTATTGTGAAATTTCCGCTTCTTTTTTTGACAAATTGTTCACATTTGTTATATCAAACCATTTTACCTCCATTTTGTTACGAAACCATGTTAATTGTCTTTTGGCATATCGCCGGGAGTTTTGCTTTAGTTTCTCGACAGCCTCATCAAGTGAGATTTCACCATCCATGTATTGATAAATCTCTTTATAACCAATTGCCTGGATCGATTGGCAACCCCTTAGACCCGATTGATAAAGCTTTTTGACTTCTTCTAAAAGTCCTTGCTCCATCATTTGATCAACCCGGGCATTAATCCGTTCATAGAGCTTTTCCCGTTCCATCGTCAAACCGACAATTGCTGTATCGTACAATACCTCATTTTGCCCTGTGTTTTCATATTCATCCTTTGTTTTTCCAGCTTGATGATAAATTTCGAGGGCTCTAATCACTCTTCTGACATTATTCGGATGAATATCCGCAGCACTCTTTGGGTCAACCTTCAATAACTCCTGGTGCAGGACTTCATGCCCCAATTCATCTGCTTTCTGTTCAAGCTGCCTGCGGAAATTCTCATCTCCTGTCACATCGGAAAAATTATAATCATTGATAACAGACTGAATATATAATCCTGTTCCACCAGCAATGATTGGCAGCTTTCCTCTATCGGTAATCTCCGAAATTTTCTCTCGAACGAGCTGTTGGAATTCTGCTGCAGAGAAACTTTCATTTGGCTCTTTTATATCAATTAAATAATGGGGAATTCCTTCCATCTCATCCTCGCGTATTTTTGCCGTGCCTATATCCATTCCAAGGTAGATTTGCATGGAATCCCCGCTGATAATTTCGCCGTTAAATCGTTTAGCCAATTCAATACTTAGCTTTGTTTTTCCTACTGCAGTCGGTCCAATAATAACCAATAATTTTTCTTTTGCATCCAATATTTTCACACTGCCTCTATTTTCAATTTCAGCGGAAAGAACGAGCCTTCCACACCTATGGTATCACAATTTTTAAAAAGCAGTTGAACATCTAACAAGTATATACAAAAAAATAAATTCTATGCGCGAAGGATATATTAATTTATTTTTTCATCTATTACAAAATAGATATCTTTTGCGTGCTAAGTTACAAAACTTTAACGGTTAAATTACAAACAGCTTTCTACCCACAGAATCATGATAAGCTTGTTCGTATGTTATTTTGTAAAAATAACACGAAATTTGTCAGATCAGCTTAGGAAACACGGGGTCGGTTCTTCTGTTTCCTGCAAAAATATATGAAAAAAGGTGAAAATCATGTTACAAACATTTGATATTGGAATTGATTTAGGAACAGCAAATATTTTAGTGTATAGCAAAAATAAGGGGGTTGTCCTTAATGAGCCCTCCGTTGTAACAATTGATACAGTGACAAAAAATGTGGTAGCCGTTGGTGCAGAGGCAAAAGAAATGATCGGTAAAACACCGGAAAAAATTATGGCTATCCGCCCATTAAAGGATGGCGTGATCGCAGACTTTGATGTGACAACCGAAATGCTTAAGCAAATTATGAAGAAGGCATCCAAAAAAATGGGCTTAGCCCTTAGGAAGCCTAATGTGGTGGTTTGTATTCCATCCGGTTCAACAAGCGTTGAAAGAAGAGCGATTCAGGACGCAGTTAGAAATGCCGGAGCCAAAAAAATCATCTTGATTGAAGAGCCAGTTGCGGCAGCAATTGGTGCAGGATTACCTGTAGATGAGCCTGTTGCTAATGTGGTAGTTGATATTGGAGGCGGGAATACAGAAGTGGCGATTATCTCTTTTGGTGGTGTTGTTTCTTATCATTCGATTAAGATTGGCGGTGATCGCCTTGATGATGATATTATTCAATACGTCCGTAAAGAGTACAATGTACTTATAGGGGAAAGAACAGCTGAAAATGTGAAAATGGAAATTGGTTATGCGCTTATTGATCACGAAGAAGCTTTTATGGATGTCCGCGGTCGTGACCTTGTTACTGGACTGCCGAAAACTGTGAAACTATCATCCTATGAAATTCGCAATGCGATGAAAGAAGACTTTCTGCATATTTTAGAGGCAATCCGAGCTACACTTGAAGATTGTCCTGCCGAGTTAAGCGGTGATATTGTCGATCGCGGCGTTATCTTAACTGGCGGCGGAGCATTAATGAATGGGATGAAAGAATGGTTAAGCAAAGAAATTTTCGTCCCTGTCCAGCTAGCTGAAAGTCCGCTAGAATCTGTTGTACTCGGCACAGGAAAAGCACTTAAATATGTTGGTAAGCTTGTAACTGTTGCACGATAATTGTTTTTTTACGGAATAAAATTATTTTTTTAAGATGACAGGGTTTTGTTTTTCATCGGTCTTATAAATTTTTATCCCTAAAATCCCCATTACCCTGAAAAAAAACAAGTCCGATTCACACAAAAATGGAATCGGACTTGTTTATATGCTACATAACCCGTTTAAACATCTTTTCCATTTCATAAATGGAATAATGGACAATTATCGGTCTGCCATGCGGACATGTAAACGGATCGGATGCTTTTCTTAGGTCATCTAACAAGGCTTGGATTTCATCATTCCGAAGATGGCGGTTCGCTTTAATCGATGCTTTACAGCTCATCATAATCGCTGCTTCTTCACGGAGTTTTTTAATATCCACCTTTTTCATTGCCAGCAGCTGCTCAATCATATCTTCAATGATTTGCTTCTCTTCGCCTTTTGGGAACCATTGCGGATGGGATCTGATAATAAAGCTGTTTAAGCCAAACTCCTCAAGAAACACTCCAACCTTCTCGAGTTCTTCCTGATGCTCCATAATTTTCACATATTCATCCGTCGAATATTCAAAGGTTAATGGCACAAGCATTTCCTGCAGTTCTGACGTCACTTGCCCAACCTTGTCCCGAAAGTACTCATACTTTAACCGTTCTTGGGCTGCATGCTGATCAATGATATATAGGCCATTTTCGTTTTGAGCAAAGATATAGGTTCCATGCATCTGCCCAATCGGATACATCCGCGGGACCCGGCTCTCGTTTTCCGTTGCTGCCAAGTCAGTACTCGGTTCAATGTGTTCCTCAGGATCATCATTCATAATGTCGACCTGAAAAGAATCCTCATCCTCTACGATGGATTGGACTTTATTTGTCACATATTCTTGCTCTTCATGGACATTCTGCTTTGTATCGGAAAATGTTAAAGCAGGAGCCTTGTATACTGGTTTCTGAAATGTTTCATAAACAGCAGGCTCTAAATTTGGCTGCACTTCATGTAAAATACCAGCATTGCCTCTCGGTACCACAGCCTTTGACAAAAACGTCCCTTCATTAAGATCCAGTGCCGTCTGTTCAGATTTCACACTTTCTTTTTTCACTGAAGAATACGATGTGGGAATCAAAACTTTTGACTTAAACTCGTTCTTAATCATATTTGTAACCAGCTCATTAAGTTCTGCTTCTTTACTAATCCGTACTTCCATTTTAGATGGATGGACGTTGACATCGACAAGTAAAGGATCCATTTCAATATTTAATAAGACAAGCGGATAACGGCCAATTGGCAATAATGTATGATAGCCTTCTTGAATCGCCCGAACAAGCGCATAATTTTTTATAAACCTGCCATTAATCATCGTTGAAATATAGTTTCGAGATGCTCGCGTTACTTCCGGCATCGAAGCATATCCAGTGATTTTGTAATCCAATGATTCTGCTGAAACGGGGACAAGCTGCTTGGCAATACTCATACCGTAAATGGCCGCAAGTACTTGGCGGACATCTCCGCTTCCGTTGGTTTGCAGCAGCTGACGTTCATTATGGATTAACCGAAAAGCCACCTCCGGATGCGCCAGAGCGAGACGATTCACGACGTCCGTTATATTTCCTAGTTCTGTATGAATCGTCTTCATGTATTTCAAGCGAGCAGGTGTGTTAAAAAACAAATCCGTTACAGTTATATCCGTCCCCCGTCTGCTTGAAGCCTTCTCAAACGTTATCACCTTACCGCCTTCCACAACTACTAAACTGCCAGGCCCATCCCCAGTGGATGTCTTCATTTCAAGCCTAGAAACAGAAGCAATACTTGGCAAAGCCTCACCGCGGAAGCCGAGTGTGCGAATTCGAAATAAATCATTTTCATCTTTTATTTTACTTGTGGCATGCCGGTGAAATGCCAGAAGCACGTCATCCTCTTCAATCCCGTTCCCGTTATCGGTGATACGGATTTTGGCCAATCCCGCTTCCTCTACTTCAATTTCAATTACGGTGCTCCCAGCATCGACCGCGTTTTCCACTAGTTCTTTCACAACTGAGGCGGGGCGTTCGACTACTTCTCCCGCCGCTATTTTATTCGATAGGGCATCGTCTAATTGAATGATCTTCCCCATTTTTCCGCCTCCTTGTTATCTTTAGCCTTTTACCTTTTTTTGCAGCTCATAGAGCATATTAATCGCCTGAAGAGGTGTAATATCTAATAAATCTAACTCGCGAATTTTTTCTAACACTTTTTTCTCTTTAGAAGATAATTCCGCTTTCTTAACTTCCTTCGGCTCATCAAAGAATGACAGCTGGGCAGCAGGCTGTTCTGTAGACTTTTGTTCTTCGGCTGCTGTTGCGGTTTTGTCTTCCTTCACTGCAGGGATTATTTCAACCCCGACTCCCGGCTGCTCTAAGGCAGTTAATATTTCGTTTGCACGGTCGATTAATTCTTTAGGCAGTTCTGCTAACTGTGCCACATGAATCCCATAGCTCTTATCAGCCGGTCCTTCTTTGATTTTATGAAGAAACACAACCTTGCCGTTATGTTCAATCGCGCTAACATGAATGTTCTTTAATTTACTTAATTCTTCCTCTAACACTGTCAGCTCATGATAGTGCGTGGAAAATAAGGTTTTTGCGCCAATTCGGTTATGAATATATTCAATAATCGCCTGCGCTAATGCCATTCCGTCATAGGTTGAAGTCCCGCGCCCAATTTCATCAAATAAAATTAAACTGTTCTGGGTGGCGTTGGCAATTGCATTTTTCGCTTCCAGCATTTCGACCATGAACGTGCTTTGCCCGGAAATTAAGTCATCCGCAGCACCAATCCGGGTAAATACTTGATCAAAAATCGGCAGCACTGCTTCTGTGGCCGGAACATAACAGCCAATTTGGGCTAAAACCGATGTCAATGCAATCTGACGCATAAACGTACTTTTACCGGACATATTTGGACCAGTGATCAACAGAATTTCACGGTCAGGATCCATAATACAGTCATTCGGTACATATTCCTGTGAGTTTAATACCTTTTCAACTACCGGATGACGACCATCCTTAATCATCACACGGCGCTCATTAGAAAATTGCGGCTTCACATAACGGCGGTTTTCACTAACCTGGGCAAAGCATTGCAAGACATCAAGCTCGCTGACTGTCTTGGCCAAAGCCTGCAGACGGGGAATATATTCCTTAACGATTTCACGAATTTCCGCAAACAAGTCATATTCCAGTTCGCCGATTTTTTCTTCGGCTTGTAAAATTAACGCTTCTTTTTCTTTTAATTCGGGAGTAATAAAACGCTCCGCATTCGTTAATGTCTGCTTCCGCTCATATCGGCCTTCTTCTAATAAATGAAGATTAGCTCTTGTCACTTCAATATAATAGCCAAATACTCTGTTGTATCCAATCTTCAGCGATTTAATCCCGGTCTTTTCACGTTCCTCTCGCTCCAGCTGGGCAATCCACGTCTTTCCGTTTCGGCTGGCATCGCGATATTGATCAAGCTGTTCATTGTAGCCATCACAAATGATGTTCCCCTCTTTTAATGAAAGTGGAGGATTTTCAACAATTGCCTGCTCCAATAAGTCGGTAACCTCTTCACATGGATCAAGATGTTCAGCAATTCCATTCATTTCTTCATTCTGCATGCTTAAGAGGATTTGTTTTAAGAAAGGCACCTGCATCAACGAACGCTTTAACTGAACTAAATCACGAGCATTCACATTTCCAAAAGCAACCCGGCCGGCTAAACGCTCTAAATCATATACTTCCTTCAATTTTTCCCGTAGTTCCTGACGTTCAAAAAAATGGTTCATGAACACATCCACAAGATTGTGTCGATGTTCAATTTCGTTCTGGTCAATTAATGGGCGGTCAATCCAATGCTTTAGCATTCTGCCGCCCATTGCGGTAATCGTTTCATCTAAAAGCCATAATAAAGAACCCTTTTTCCCTTTAGAACGGATGGTTTCGGTTAATTCAAGGTTCCTTTTGGAATAGTAATCAATCTTCATAAATTGATGAATCTGATAAGTGGTCACTGGCTGCAAGTGGTCAAGACTTCTTTTTTGGGATCGATACAAGTAGTTAAACAGCCTTGCCGCAGCTTGTTTTAATTTTTCCTGATTCAGTTCTTCTAATAGATGGGCAAATTGCATTTCTATTGAACTATTATCTTCAAAGGAAATCGCCAGCACATCACGCTCACGCATTTTCTTTTGGAGCTCACCGTCAAAGCTGCTGGCAACAACGACTTCCTTCGCACCTAAAACGGCCAATTCATTCAACACATCATCAAAATTGCTTGAAAGTAACGTAACTTTACTCTCGCCTGTTGAAATATCATTATAAGCTACAGCAAATGTTTGATCCTCAAATGCTGTAATTGAGGCAATATAATTGTTTTCTTTATCAGTGAGCCCTTTCCCCTCCATCAGTGTTCCCGGTGTGATCAGTTGGACAACTTCACGCTTCACCATACCTTTAGTTTGTTTCGGGTCTTCCATTTGCTCGCATATCGCAACTTTGTACCCTTTTGAAATCAGCTGTTCAATATAATTAGCTGCGGAATGATAAGGAACGCCGCACATCGGAATCTTTTCCTCGAGGCCACCTCCACGGCTTGTTAACGTAATTTCTAATTCCTGCGATGCTTTGATGGCATCGTCAAAAAACATTTCGTAAAAATCTCCAAGGCGAAAAAATAAAAAGGCATCCTGATAATCTGCCTTAACTGTTAAATATTGTTGCATCATTGGCGTGTAAGCTGCCATCATGAACCCCCACTGCTTTTAATTCTTCGAGTATCTTCGACATATTATTATAACATAAACCATACTGACTTTATCAGAATGAAAAATCTTCTATTAAGAATAAGCCCTATGGACTAAGAGATGTCCAACGGTGTCGTAATATTCAAATTTATTTAAGTTATTGTCACATGTTATGATATTTATAAGGGCGGTGGATGTATGGAGTGGTTTGGCGGAAGCAATAAAAATTATCAGTTTGAAATGTTTTCAGACAGCCATTTTGCTATTTTAGCGCTTTTATTAATTGTTTCTATTGGAATTTTTCTTTTGAAGAAAAAACTTGGAGCTATAAATTTACAAGCTGCTGAAATTGGCTTATCAGCATCGCTTATCATGTTGGAAATAACTTATCATCTCTGGATGATTAGTACTAGCACCTGGAATAGCAGTCACTCCATTCCGTTAGAATTATGCAACATCAGCTTTTTCTTAACTATTTTACTGTTAATCACAAAGAAAAAGCTATTCTATGAAATTCTTTTATTCACCGGTTTATTAGGGGCGTCACAGGCTTTAGTTACGCCATTATTATCCTATGACTTCCCGCACTTTCGCTTTTTCCACTTCTTCTGCACCCACTTAATGATGATTTGGGTGCCATTATATTTTACTTGGGTTAAAGGTTACCGGCCAACTATTTGGTCTGTTGTCAAATTATTGGTGTTTTTAAATGTACTAATGCCGGTGGTAATGTTCATCAATAAACTAGTCGCAGGTAATTATATGTTTCTAAGTCAAAAACCAAACAGCTCAAGCCTGCTGGACTTTTTAGGACCATATCCGCTTTATATCATTTCAATGGAAGGACTGCTAATTGTGCTGAGTTTGATTGTCTGGCTCGCCTTTCGTGAAAAAACAGAACTTCAAGAAAAAGCACCAAAATATTTCGCAAATTAAGCATTTTTATTTGACCTTTTTCGATTAACTTATTATAATAAATATCGTTCCTTAAATTGTCCTTTTAGCTCAGCACGAATGAATCAGCTTCTAAGAATTATCATCAAGCGTACTGACCGAACCGCTTCTTGAATATGCTTTCTGAGATCAGGATGGGATTTTTAGATTTAAGTGTACAAAAAAACCTATAATTCGTTATTACTTGTCCTAGTAGCTCAGCAGGATAGAGCAACAGTTTCCTAAACTGTAGGTCGGAGGTTCGAATCCTCTCTGGGACGTACAAAAACCCTTGCTATAGCAAGGGTTTTTCTGTTATATCCTGTTATAGTCATAACTTTTAAACAGGATTTTTGCCACCAATGTGCCACCAAACACTACCAATAGCTACCCATAAAAGCCTAAAATAACTAAGATGGTAATCTAAAACAGGATATTGTTAATAACCCGAGTGATTATCTTTACGCTCAGCCTTTTTCTGCTCCCTTTTAGAGTCCTTATGAATCACATATTTAATGCAATAATCTTTCAATTTAATCGGCATACCATCCCCCTTTCTCGACAACCTGCAAAGAGCTCAATACTTACTTATTTACTTGAATTGACTGATAATATTTTTCCATATACCTGTTTGCATCTTTTTCAATCCATCGTTCATCATGTGGGGTACTATCTTTATATGGGTGTTTAATCATTTCACCAGTTCGATCTTGCCAATAGTGTCGCAATTCGTGTGCAAGAGTTTCAATCATCTCTTTTTTAAATTCATCTTTAGAAGGATACTGATCTTTCGAAAGGAAAACTGGATCTCCGTTCTCATCACGCTCGGTAAGATATCCATACGGATATAAGTCAATAGTATTAGTACCTTCATCATATACTATTTTATTGCTATCACTCCAAGTTGTATAAGATCTACCACTATACCATCCTATATAATCATCATCTCTAACACCTTTATTTATTGTAATTCTACTTAAAATCCCGTCGTCTTTAACACCTAAATCTTTTAATATCAATGGACCTTGAGTTTTAACAATTTCTTTTGTCATTTCTATTGCTTGTTTATTAGTCAATTGTTGTTTAGCTTTAACCTCATCTTCATGAATGGAATATATTATGACACCCGTAATAACACATACAAAGACAAAGAAGTTAAAGATTTTTTGACCCATGTTTATCTCTCCCAATAATTTCTTGATCAATGATCTTTTCAAGAGTTCGTCTATCAACTAGTTTACTTCACAACTCAATTCAGCATAAATCTAAAAAACTTGTTTTATTTTTCTTGTTGAGCACCAATAAAAGGTTTATCTCCCTTATTCCCCTTTCTCATCCTCGATTAAGATTTGCTATTACATTAGACCTAAACCATTAGAAATAAAACGAATCATTTGAACTAAATTATACCATTTATCGACATTTATTGAATGAAAATTGTGTCAATAGACACAGAACATTAGTTATTAAACTTTCGAATCCTCTCTAACACATATTAAAACCCTTGCAGCCGCAAGGGTTTTTTCGTTTTTACTAAAATTCAAATCAACGCATTTCTAAAAAGTAAAAAGTAAGTAATATCACTGTACTGTTCATTTAGATAATTCTTTAAACCAATCTAGCAATAAGCCAGATGTTTCGTAATCACATTCTGAAAACCACTTAATATATCCCATTTCGCGTGGATCGAGAGGTCGCCCTAAACCTTTTTCTAATGCTTCAGTGAGTTGTTTTTCCTTAACTATAAAATCAACAAAACGATACTGTTTCATTTTATTCATCCCTTCATAGTTTGCTCTTACAAACCAAAAGAGTCATGACCTTGATCCCTGCCGTTTTGTTTCATTTTTAAAAAGAAAGTCCAATTTTTCAGCTGCATCCTGATCAGCACTTTTTAAAGAATGTCCATAGATATCCATGGTTGTTTGAATATTTGAATGACCAAGGCGGCTACTAATCGTTTTCATGTGTACGTTTTGATTAATTAGTAATGTAGCAGCAGTATGGCGAAGAGCATGAAAACGGATTTTCGGCAGCCCATATTTGCGAAGAAATTCGGGAAACCAACTACTTACAGTGGTTGGGTGCATAGGTTTACCATCCCAAGTTGTAAATAAACGGTCCGATTCCTGCCATTTGTCACCGACTCTTAACCTGTCCTTATTTTGTTCTGCCTTATACACTCTTAATAAAGCTATTATTGATCCAGAAACTGTAATACTTCTAACCGATGTTTCATTTTTAGGGGATTTAGTAATAATCCCTTTACCAGCTATATACTGACTTGATTGACAAACATGGATTGTAAAACTCTCAAAATCTATACGTTTCCATTCGAGTCCAAGCAATTCTCCTTGGCGCATTCCAGTCGAAACAGCCAAATTTATTAACACCTTATATTTTATATCTTCATGCTCCACTGCTTCCAAGAGTGCTTGAACCTGCTTTTCATCATAAACATTGGTCTGCTTTTTTCTTACCTTGGGTGAATCGACTTGAGAAGCAGGGTTCGAATTAAGAAACTGCCATTTTACTGCATACTGCAGTATAGTTCTAAGAAGGCGATGATGATGAACAATGTACTGATCTGATAATGGACCTTGTTTTCCATCTAAGCGTATTTCCGTATCTTTGAGATTTTTGTAAAACTCAACTAAATGTATTGGTTTTATTTGTTCAAGTTTGAAATGCCCTAACGCTGGGATTATTCGGTCATTTAGTAGCCCCATATATAAATCTAAGGTTTTGGGAGCAAGGTTTTGCGTGCCATGCATCTCAATCCATTTATCGGCAAATTCCGCAAGTGTAAGTCTTGATGGTTCTACATAACTACCCTTTTCAATTTCTGTAACAAATTTAGCTAATTCCTTTTGAGCCTCTCGTTCACTCTTTGCTTTAATAGTCTTGTAATGCCTAATTCTTTTGCCATTTGCATCATACCCGTGACTAAATGATAATTCCCAAGATTCTTTTCCGCGTTTGCGTAAATTTCCTGCCATTAATTAATACTCCCTTATTCGTTATTGTAAAAGGTTTGAAATTCCATGATGGACTTTCGAACCTTATGAAATACTTAATTCTTAACGCGTTGATACTAATTTCATTTTCGGCTGTTGAACACTCTCATGCTCCTTCTCTTCCATCCAGTCGTCTAAAGCATCCTTCCGAAAAAGAACACGACTACCCACACGAATACAAGGAATTTCTTTTCGTTTTGTAATATCCAAAATGAGCCAATAAGAGATACCGATATATTTTGCTGCTTCCTTTGCACTTAATGTTTGACGTTCCATTTTAACTAGCCTCCCTTAGGTTATAGCCTCATTTCTTATACACCGTAATAATATATAATTAACAAGGTTTAATATACTCATATAAATGTAGACAAGTGTAGCAACTACGTAGGTATTCATGAGAAAGAAAATCTACGTTTTATTTAACGATATTCCCACTATTTGAGTAGCGAAATTATTTTGTGTAGATAAAGTAGACATTTTTTTCAAAAACTCTTTTTATAAATTATTTTCTTGGTTTAAATACCTTCGAAGTGTAATTCCAATATAACCATCCAATGGGTTTGATTTCCTTAATCTGAATTTTGACTGTTTTACTGGCAATTTTTTAATTTCGTTAAAAAATTCTTTTTTGTTTAAAATATTTTGACAGTTATCTTTACTAAAAATTAAATATGCTTGGAATAGATCTTTTTTGTGAACCCTAAATCGGTCATTTTTCGAGTCAATCAAGCATTCAGTATTTATAAAATCATTTATGTTACTCATTTCATTTTGGTATTGCTTTTTGAAATCAATTGATTCATGAGATTCTGTAAAAATAAAATTATTTCTTATTAGCCTCTGTAGCCCTTCTACAGCCCATCGAACAATAAAATCTTTTTCTGAAAGGAGTTTTTCCTTTAATTTATAGTCCCTTTTATTCTCAGGAATGGTGTTATTAAAGACTGTAAATAATATTCTATCGATAAAAGCGGTTGTGTTATCGAGTGTTTTTAATTGGAACATAGAGTTACCTGCCATAATAATTTTTGCACGATTTACAAAATGTATTGGCAATTTATACTTTCTATCCGCTCTCAATCTATCATTTCCAGTCAATGCCTTGATTGTGCTTATATTGTTTAAAATCCCATCATTTAACTCACCACAAACATTAAGCTTTTTCTTGAATAAATCAGCCAGAACAAATTTCCCTCCTAGCTCGTGAAGCGGAACATTACTTGTATATTCTTCACCAATAATATCCGTCAACAATTCAAGTATTGTACTTTTGCCCGTATGCGGTTGCCCAATTAAAACAAACCATTTTTTTGCATTTGAATAATTTGATATCACATATCCAAACAACTCTTGCAGTTGTTTGGATTTTTCCTCGTCACCATCAGTACATTGATTGATAAAATGCAAAAAGTTTTTTCCTTTAGATTCTCTATTACAATAATTAGCGTTAATAAAATTGGTAAATCGATATTGAGGTGAATGTTTGATTACTTTATCCGTTTTCATATCCAAGACACAGTCATTAAAATTTATCAGATTAGGGTATGCATCCAAATCATCTTCCTCAATTTGAATTTCAGCACAACTCTTTAACCGGTCGATAATATCATCCACTCGACTTTTTGAAAGTAATCCTGCTATTTTTGATGACCATCCAGTCCGTACTAAAGTCCTAATTTCATATTCTTCAAGTTCATAGAAGTACCCTGTAAAATTGTTATAAAGGTAAAGGTTTCCCTTCAAACATATTAAATTATGCTTTTCAAGTATTTTCGAAAAAATAGAGTGCTCTATGTTTTTATGATTAAATTCCCCCTGTTGTTTATCTTTTATGACGTTTTCATTATTTTCTCGCATTAATTTACCATTAGACTTATCCGGCAAAATCAAATCAGGGATTTTAACTTTTTCATTTTCTAATAAATTTTTTTCCATGAATTGCTCATTTACTTCCCCGTACTCCAATTGTGACAAATCAAATGTATTTTCATTTTCATTTTCATTCCCTATTGAATTTTTTTCCATAAATTGCTCATTTAATTCACCATAATTCAATTGCGATAAATCAATTGCCCTGTTATTTTCATTATTTATTTCTTGATCATCCATATATTTATTTGGAATTTCATTAACTGGTAAATTGGATAACCTAATTACCTTAGGCTTACTAATTTCTGCTACCTCATTTTCTTCCAAAAAGGTTTCTGGGATTGAAGTCTTTGGCAATTCATTTATTTTTTTACGTATTTCATCTCCTAATTCGCTTATCGACACGGTAATTACTCCCTCATTGATTATTAATCTTTATTCTCTACAGATACATCCTCTTCTTGAAGGTAGCCTTTAACCCTTGGAAAAATAGACGAAATTAAAGTAAAGGCATTTGTTCTAAAATCTGGTATTAATGATTCTTTTTTGGTGTTAATTTCACTAATTTTATGCTGCAATTCACTATTAAAAATGCTTAATTGTGCAAACGAATTTTTTTCAATATAAGCAATTATTATCCCTCTCTTGGTAAAATCAGTTTGTTCGCTAAATTCAGATAAATATTCTTTACTGTATACATGAAGGCACTTTTCATCCGAATCTCTACGATCAAAAATTATTCGAAGTTCTTCATTCCTCTGTTGTAATAATTCATTTTCAAATAATAAAGATAATTTTCTATCGCCAATAATTCCGTTACAAATCCTATATTCTGGCGTAACATAACACAACAGTAATATCGTTGGTTCAATTCGAGTATCCCCAATGCAGACATACGAGTTATTACCATCACTTGCTAATAATTGGATATCAATATTACCATCTGCCATTTTTTTTATGAGCTTTTCCTCAACCTTAGAAAATTCATTACATAGAGCCATTATTTATCTCTCCTCTTTAATATTTTTTACACACTAAAAGTAACATGGGGGATTTCAGGGTTAGTTTTTAGATAATTGCAAATTAATACCCTAAATCCTTGATAATAATAAAGCCGCTTCCTTTAAGTAAGGAAGCGGCTTTATTATGTTTATATTTTTTTATTTATAGTCAGATAATTTTTCAACATTAAGTTGCTCTATCTTTTCAGATATCTTTTGTTCATTAAAATATTTTTCAAATGGCTCTTCAAATTCTGGTATTTTATCATCAGAATGTAATGCCATTTCAGTTACTAAAGATTTCGCCAGCAGACAAAATAAATAATCCAAATTCTCTGGAAAACCGCCATTTTTATTTATTTCTTTTGCGGTAATTTCTATGGTTTCCTTACAAAACTGTTCTCGATGCTTTTTGAATTTATTTACATTCATGTATAAATCATCAAAGTTATTCGAATACTCCAACTCGTCTAATTGGAAAATGTACTCTCTTTTTAATTCTAATACACTGTAACATGGATTATTTTTCAAAATAAAGCACAAAAATAATTTTTTCTTAACTCTCCTTAATTGGGTTGCTTGCTCCTTATCATCTACAAAAGGATCTTTTACCGAAAGCGTTCCTTGCGGTGCTTTAATTCTGTCTTTAATAAAATCCTTTAAGAGTGGCAAATAGAAAAAGATTAACCAAAATAACCTATTATATCCATCCTGGGTTTTGGTAAAAAGAAATTCATTATCTTCGGCAATGAACCGTTCTACAAAATATAGTTTTAAGCGAATGTCCTCAATTAAAGACATTGAAGCAAGAGCCTTATAATAATTATCCTTCCTGTTTGAAGACATCTTAATTAATTTTTCTTTCGGCAACATTGACTGTACCTTTAGCAAGAAAAATATATTTGTTTCCCTCTCGAATTCTATTATTTCTCTTGTCGGGTTAATATTATAGCCATTTCCGGTTAATAAACCTTTAATCTGATTAATATGCACTAATAAGTCTGAAAAGAAATCCTTTGAGCTATCCTTATCCAATGATTGCGGTTTAATAGGTCTTTTCTTATTTACAAAATGATTAAAGTAAAAAGGAAAAAGCGTGTGGTTTCTTTTATGGAAAGGATATACAGGATCATAATAATTTTCATTTTCCTTTGTTAAATAAGTCTTTTTAATATTTTTTTGTGCATCAATAACACTTAACAAATACTGTTGAAAAGAATCTGATTCAACAAGAAAAAGTTCATTTTGTACCTGTTCAAATAGTTCACCTATCGTGGTATTTATCAATGGTTCTTCACAATAATTCCTAATTAATTCCATATCATATTCATTAAATGTTGCCGCTTCCTCAAATATCAAATGAAGAACGTATTTTTTCACATGATCTTCGACCAACGAAGGTTCTAAATCTAAACTCCTACATATTTCATCAAATGGCTCTCCAAGTTCTATTGCTCTAAAAATTTTTTCGTATGTTAGTTCTTCATCATCCTTAATATTAAATTGTAATCCGAGTTCTGCACACAAAGCTTTTCTTTGATCCTTAGTTAGCATATCGCACCTCATTAAGAAAAATTACAAATCAAGTATAAACTTTAAACAATTAAAATAGTATATTCCATACTCATTGCACAATAAAAATTTATCCTAATTAAGCATTACTAATCATTAATAATGAACAATAATCTAAAAAAATCATCAGGGGGCAATGTACAATGTTTGAAATGCAGAACGATATTTTAACCGTAGAAGAATTAATGGAGGTACTATACATTGGAAGAAATTATGCTTATAAATTACTTAATAGCGGAGAAATAAAAGGATTTAGGGTCGGTAGATCCTGGCGAATCCCCCGAAAATCACTTGAAGCATTTGTATTAAATAAATGCACAAAAAAAATACTCACTTAGGACTGTCTAAGTGAGTATTTTTTTGCCCTCTGGTGGAAATTTAATTTTTATACCACCGTCATCTATTTAATTTAATTTTTCCAGTTCCATTTTCTCCAAACAATTTTTTCAACACCGACCGCTCTTTGAAAATCGTCTTTCAAGAACATCAAAAAATTACTGTTATTTTCAAAATTTCCTGTTATACAAACTGCGCTAAATTGATGGCAATTATCAAATAGAAGATGATAATTTCTACTTTCTGACAATTTCTCTTCTGCATTCCAGGCTGCTTTGTGATAACCAATTGCAGTATTCACTCCATCATAACACGGGACATAAATTTCATAATTAATAGTAGAAATATTGCCCGTAAATTCATTTAAACCTTCCTTTTTTATCCTCCCTTTTCCATCCATAGATATAATTTGTTTATTTCCAATATAAATTCCAGAGTGTTCTGCTAAACCGCCAAACAATTCTGTGTAAACTAAAGATCCGTAAGCGGGTTCGAACTTTTGAATGCTGTACTCAGAAGTATTACTTGATCTAATAGTTGAAGAATTTATGTTAATTTTTTCAAAATACTCTGGAAGAGAACCGTGCTTTTCAATAAACAAGCCTAATTGTTTATTAATCCAATCAAAAACTTCCATTTTAAACACCACCTAAAATTTTTATTATTTATTCATTTCCTATTCTTTAAGTTCAGCTAGACAGGCATCAATAAAGTCTACTAGAGAATCTGAAAGATTAAAATTCAACTCAATATCAACCTCAATTAGCGGAGTACCAATAGTTAAAGTAATATTATCTACTCCCATCTTTTGAAACCTCTCCCGTTTTTAATATTTGGCTCCTTTTTGAATTCATTTTACATAAGCCTCACCCGCCTTAAAAATAAATAGACGAAGTCACATACAGAAAGCAAAAAGAAATAACTAAAAATGTGCATTTTAAGAGCTCAAGTTGACCCTCAAAGAACACTTTTTCGATTATTTTCTTGATTACTTCCTGATGACTTCGTCTAATGTTTAATAATTATTCTTGAATTACACTATTATTTTAAATAAATTTCAGTGGATTTGCAATATTGAAAATATAATATTTGCATTATTCAAAAAAAGTAAAACGCCAATTAAATATGCTGTTTTATTTTCTAATATTGAAATAACTATGCACTAGTCTCATTCAGCTTCTTTTGAAGCCCCTGTTTTGTAAAATCTGTAATATTTGTTGATCAGACACCCCTCCTCTATTTTCTTATTGAACCACTCAATGAATCCATCGCTGCTCCCAGCAAGCAGTCAGTATCCATAACACCGCCGTTTATCATTTTTATTTTTAGTTGAACAAAAAAGAACACCACCAATTGGAAGTGTTCTTTTCTCCTTTAATTAAGATATCCTTTTTCTTTCAATGAAGTATAAACTCCGTCTCCAACAATAATATGGTCAAGGACATCAATGCCAATAATTTTCCCAGCCTCGACTAGCCTTTTTGTAACCTCAATATCTTCACGACTTGGTTCCACCTTTCCTGACGGATGATTGTGACCAACTAGTATTGAGGCAGCATTTGATAAAATGGCTGATTTCATCACTTCCCTTGGATGAACTATACTAGCGTTTAAGCTGCCAATATGACAAATATTGATAGATACTGGCTGGTTTTTTGTATCTAAGGAAACTACAATGAAATGCTCTCTATCCTTGTCGGATAAGAACAGATTTAATAATTTGTAGCCATCCTCTGGAGATCGAATTGACCGTTCTTTGTAAAGAAGGCTTGATTCCTTTACTAACCTTAATGAGACAATATTTACTCGTTTGGCTGATTGCATATTAATACCTCCTAGATTGTATTCCAGGTAATAATATATATTTAACTTTGTATATAAAACGGATACTGACAGGTATGCAAAACTTCTGGTTATAAGATTTATGTAACAGTATTGGGAATTCACTATTAAAATGTAACTAATAAGTAAATTTTTAGTATAATGGGAGCAGATGGATTAAGGAGGTTTCCAGCATGGTATACCAACCAGAAGCAGAACTTGAGAAAAAATTACATACACAGCTTGTTAATCTAGGTTACAAAGCTGTAAAAATAGCAGACTACGAAGCATTATTAGCTAACTTCAAGCTACAACTCAATACATTTAATGAACATAAACTAAATGGACAACCGTTAACAGATATAGAATTTAAGAGAATTCTTACATTAATCGAAGGAAAAAGCATTTACGATTCTGCAAAAATTTTACGTGATAAGCTCCTGGTTGAACGTGAAGATGGGACTCAATTATATGTAGAGTTACTCAATACGAAAGAATGGTGTAAAAACCTTTTCCAAGTCACAACACAAACAACGGTGACTAGTAAATACACAAATCGCTACGACGTGACGATCCTAATCAACGGCTTACCACTAATTCAAATTGAATTGAAACGACGAGGACTAGATTTTAAAGAAGCGTTTAATCAAATCCAACGCTATCGTCGTCATACTTTCCCTGGTTTGTATCGTTTCCTACAAATTTTTGTCGTTAGTAATGGTGTCGATACAAAATACTTTTCGAATTCTGATTACGACATTCAATTTGGGTTCACATTTTTCTGGTCGGATGAGAAGAATGAACTGATTACAAATTTACATGATTTCGCTAGTGCGTTCTTAAAGCCATGTCATTTAGCAAAAATGATTAGTCGTTATATGGTCATAAATGATACAGATAAAGCGTTAATGGTAATGCGCCCTTACCAAGTGTATGCAGTTGAAGCACTGGTACAGCGTGCAACAGAATCAAATAACAATGGTTTCATTTGGCATACAACAGGTTCTGGGAAAACTTTGACTTCATTTAAAGCTGGTCAAATTCTTGCAGATGAAGATAGTATTAAAAAGGTATTCTTCCTTGTTGACCGACAAGATTTAGATAGTCAAACTATTTTAGAATTTAATAAGTTCCAAAAAGGCTCTGTAGACCGTACAAACAAAACGGAAATACTCATCGATCAAATCAAAGATCCAATGAAGCGTTTTATTGTAACGACAATTCAGAAAATGAACAATGCGATTAAGAGTCCAAAATATGTAAAGATTATGGAGCCTTACAAACAAGAACATGTTGTCTTCATCATTGATGAATGTCATCGCAGCCAATTTGGTGATATGCGAAAAGAAATCGATCGTCATTTCAAAAACGCTCAATACTTTGGCTTTACAGGAACACCTCGTTTCATAGAGAACAAAAGCCAAGATGGTCGTACAACTGCCGACCTATTTGAAAAATGCTTACATCATTACTTAATTAAAGATGCAATTCGTGATGGCAACGTACTTGGCTTCTCTGTTGAATATATTCGTACATTCAATGCCAATATCAATGAAGAAGATGATACAAAAGTACAAGCGATTGATACGGATGAAGTGTGGCATGACGAGCGACGCCTCAATCTTGTAGCAGATCATATTTTGGACAATCATGTACGTCGTTCGAAGAGCAAAGGCTATTGTGCCATGTTTGCAGTTGATTCAATTCCTACATTGATACGGTACTATGACATTCTGAAATCGAAAAATCATCATCTAAAAATCGCTGGTATATATTCATATGGGCAAAATGAGGACAGTGATGGAACATGTGAACATTCTCGTGAAGCGCTAGACCGTATGATTACAGATTATAACAAAATGTTCGACACAGACTTCTCGACAGAAACATGGGATCGTTATTTTTCTGATGTATCGAAAAAATTGAAAAATGCTCAAGTAGATATTTTACTTGTCGTAAAAATGTTCCTAACTGGATTCGATAGTAAGCCACTTAATACACTCTATGTAGATAAGAACATGGTGTATCACGACTTGTTGCAATCATACAGTCGTACAAATCGTGTAGAGAAAGCAACTAAGCCTTACGGAAATATCGTTTGCTATCGAAATTTAAAAGACAATACAGATGATGCGATTAAACTATTCTCTAGAACAGATAATGTTGATACGGTTTTAATGGGTAGCTATGACAAATACCTAAAAGCTTTTAGAGAAGCAGTGAAAAATTTAAGAAAAATTGCAGTCATTCCAGAAGAAGTAGATGAGCTAGAACGAGAAGAAGATAAACGTCAATTCATTATCGCTTTCAAAAATGTCACGAAATTACTTCAACGTTTACAGTCATTTTCGGATTTTAAGTTTGATGAAACAGAGCTAACGATTTCACAGCAATCATACGAAGATTTTAAGAGCAAATACTTCAAAGTATACGAAGAATTTAAGCGAAGCGAAGTGCCAAAAGAATCGATTTTACATGACATCGACTTTGAGTTAGAGCTGATGCATACAGACCGTATTAACGTCAGCTACATTCTGAATCTCATTGCGAACCTTAACACAGAAGATGAAAAAGAACGGGAAAAAGAGATTCGTTTCATCAAACAGGAATTAGATCATGCATCTGATCCAAAGCTACGTCTAAAAATTGAACTGATTAAAGGTTTCTTAGACAAAGTCGCACCAACTTTAGCTTCTCATGAATCTGTCATCGATGCATACAATCGATATGAAGAAGAAATGAGTGAGCAGGAACTTGCATCATTTGCCAAAGAAGTAGAAATTGAAGATAAGATATTACGTGAACAAGTATCGACATATGAATATTCTAATTTAATTGAAAAAAATACAATTATGGACTCTTTATCAGGATCGTTCTTGAAAAAGAATAAAGCAATCAAAGCGATTACTTCATTCATTCGTGACTTTGCAGAAAAATACGGTGCGTAATTACCATATTTTTCCATTAAATTCTATTTATTAAGAAAGAGCGCTAAATCAGCGCTCTTTCTAGTTATTTTAAAAAATATCAAAAAATACAAAAACATTGATATTTTTTAAAATATCAATTATACTAAATCCTACAAGTACTGATATATTAAAAAATATCAAAGGAGGGATGTTGTGAAACTTCATCAAATTGCACAATTTACACAAGGGGCTTTTGCGAATCGATTGGAAACTTTCTCTAACAACGTTGAGATAACAAAAGTCAAACTGCTCTCACTAAAAGAATTTAACGAAACCCTTGGACTTTCTTATCGTATATCAAATGAAAAAAATGTTGAAATAATTGTACCAAAAGAAAAATTAACACCTCAACTACTAACAGATACAAATAGTCTTATTTTACACACACATACCCAAAAGGTTGCTTTGTTACCTGAGAAATATAGCAGGTTATTACTAACAAATAACTTTATCAAAATTCAATTAACAAATGATGTAGATTCAGCCTTCTTTGAATGGTACTTTAATGAACATCCATCAGTTCAAAAACAACTGTCTGTGTTAAGTGAAGGAACAGTCATTTCATTATTGAAGCTATCGCATTTAAAGGATTTAGAAATTGACTTACCACCCATCCAAAAGCAAATAATTATAGGAAAAATCGCTCAGTTGAAAAAGCGACAAGAATCTTTAATGGCTGAAAAACGCGAATTACAACAGCAATATATTCAACAAAAACTAATTCAAAGTATCAACGTGAATTAATTAAACTTAAGGAGGAACTTATTATGACATCAAGTGAAAAACAACGTCAACAACAAGCTGAATTGCATAAAAAATTATGGGCAATGGCAAATGACTTACGAGGTCAAATGGATGCCAGCGAATTCAAGGATTATATTTTAGGATTAATCTTCTACCGTTACCTATCAGAAAAAGTAGAGGCACGAGCAAACGAATTACTTAAGGACGATAACATTTCTTACGCAGAAGCATGGGTAAACGAAGAGTACAAGGAGGACTTGGCAGAGTACCTTATCGATGAGTTAGGTTATATAGTAGAACCTCAATTTCTCTTCTCACACTTCCTTGAGGAAATCGAAAAAGGAGCAAATGGTAACTTTGATGTAGAGATGCTACAAAACGGTGTAAAAGCAATTGAATCATCTACTTTAGGGACTGACAGTCAAGATGATTTCCAAAATCTATTCGACGATATGGATCTAGCCTCATCACGTTTAGGACGAACAGTAAAGGAGCGTACAAATTTAATCAGTAAAGTAATTGTCAACATTGCAGAAATTCCATTTTTACAAGATGATGTAGAAATTGATATTTTAGGTGATGCATACGAATATATGATTTCTCAATTTGCAGCAAACGCAGGAAAAAAAGCTGGCGAATTCTATACACCACAACAAGTCTCTAAAATATTGGCGAAAATTGTGACTGCTGGTAAATCAGAAATTCGAGATGTATATGATGGTGCTTGTGGCTCTGGATCTTTACTACTTCGTGTAGGTAAAGAAGCGAAAGTACACAAATACTATGGACAAGAAAAAGTATCGACAACATACAACTTAGCTCGAATGAATATGTTGCTGCATGACATTCCATATCAACGTTTTGATATCCGTAATGCCGACACATTAGAAGAACCTCAACACTTGGAACAACGTTTTGAAGCAATCGTTGCGAACCCTCCATACAGTGCGAAATGGAGTGCGGATGACAAATTCAAAGAAGATGAGCGCTTTAGTGCCTATGCAAAGCTAGCACCAAAATCAAAAGCAGACTTTGCCTTCATCCAACACTTTATTCATCAATTAGATGATAACGGTACAATGGCAGTTGTTTTACCACATGGTGTCCTATTCCGTGGTGCAGCAGAAGAAGCAATTCGTAAATACCTAATTGAAGAAAAAAATTACTTAGATGCAGTCATTGGCTTACCAGCAAATATCTTCTATGGTACAAGCATTCCAACGTGTATTCTTGCATTCAAAAAATGTCGCAAGCATGATGAGAATGTGTTATTCATTGATGCTTCCCATGAATTTGAGAAAGGGAAGAATCAAAACCTTTTATCAGATGAACACGTTGAAAAAATCATCACTGCATTCTTAAGTCGTGAAACTATTGATAAATATTCATACACAGCAACATTAGAAGAAATTAAAGAAAACGACTATAACTTAAACATTCCTCGTTATGTTGATACGTTTGAAGAAGAAGAACCAATGGATTTACAAGCAGTGGCACAGCGTCTGAAAGAAATCGATGAGGAAATGGTAGAAGTAGATCGTGAGTTAGAAAAATACTTTAAAGAATTGGGAGTGTAAAGCTTGTTTAAACATAACCATGAGCATATCGAAACAACTCTGGGTGATATTGCTACATTTCAAAAATCCTACTCCTTCTCTAGGGAAATGGAAGGTGAAGGATTTGTTAGACATATTCACTATGGTGATATTCATACAAAGCTCCCTAGTGTTATCACAAATCATGGAATTTTACCAACAATAATTGAAAATAAAGATTTTCAATTAATTAGCTACGGAGATATTTTAATAGCGGATGCGTCTGAGGATTATAAGGACTTGGGCAAAGCTGTGTGCTATTTAGATGATACTGAAAATCCTGTTATTTCAGGACTTCATACACATCGTTTTAACATAGACAATGAAAAAGTAATCCCTGAATATCTAATTAATATCTTTCAAACACATCGCTATCGAAAATTTGTTTGGAGAATGGGTACGGGTGTCTCTGTTTTAGGTTTATCTAAATCAAATCTAGAAAAATTTCCGATTTATTTCCCATCAAACGACATACAGAAAAAGGTCGCTCACTTTTTCAATTTCATCAATAGAAAACTTTACCTTCAACAAGAAATAATCGACTTACTGAAGGAGCAGAAAAAAGGTTATATGCAGAAGTTATTCAAACAGGAATTGCGATTTAAAGAGAAGAATAAGGTCGATTATCCTGCATGGAAAAAAATCAAACTTGGAAAGTTAACTAAAAAGACTGGTAAAAAAAATTCAGAAGGGATGAGATATCCCGTTGCAGCTATCAGTAACAAAAAAGGATTCACATTAGAAGGGGAAAAAAATTATTCAAATGCAGATGTTGATATTAAAGCATATAAGTTAGTCCATAAAAATGAATTTGCTTATAATCCTGCTCGAATAAACGTTGGATCTTTTGGCTTTCAAAATGTAGCTGACATAGCGATAGTCAGTTCTCTATATGTAATTTTTAAAACATTACCCACATTATCAAATGCATATTTAAAAGCTTATATGCACTCTAGTTATTTTAATCGAGACGTTATTAAAAATACGGAAGGTAGTGTTCGTGAATATTTATTCTACGAGAATTTTTCAAACATTAAAATTCCCTTACCTTGTATAAAAGAACAAGAAAAAATAGCTGAATTCTTGTTGAAAATAGATTCCAAAATTCAATTAGAAGAACGAAAATTAGAATCACTTCAAGAACAAAAAAAATGGTTCATGCAACAAATGTTTATTTAGTTCTATGGGGAATATAATTGAAATATATTCCCCATAGGTTTCAATTTAATGAAAAGAATAGGGATGTGATGCACTTGTTTTACGGAACGAAGCTTTTCTATAAAGTTCTTTATTATGTTACAGCAATGGCTCCAGCTTACTTTCTATTCTTACTACAAATAAATGATAAATTTAAAATGGCTTTCGATACTAATATTTATTTATTGTGCCTTATTTTGTTTATCATCATCAACACGTTAGCATACCTGTTAAAAAGTAGCTTATATAGACACTATATAAAAGAGCGCGGTAACGAAGTGCCATCTAGTGAAATACCGCAATATTCCGAATCTAATTTAGAAGAATCTAATGGAAGTGTTATTTCCTTCTTACTAGGTAACATCATTCCTGGTGTTTTAATTATGGAAAATTCATTGAATGAAGCTATCGTTGTTTTCGTATTACTACAAATCCTTATTTTCATTCTCATCATGAAAAGTTCAGACATTTTCCCCAATATCCTACTTATCATAATGGGTGTGGATCTTTGTAAAACAAAAGAAGGAAAATACATATTTATTTTCAAAAAAGATATTGTATCAGAAACTAAAGTTTTTCAAATAGGTGATTCTGCAAAATCAAAAACGTTTATTACCATTTATAAAAAGTGAGGTAAAAATATGAATTTAATAAGAATCTGGGTATGTACATCAAAAAACGCTAATCTTCATCGAATTTACAGCTTACAGACGGGTAAAGAGGAGCGGACTGCTATTTATGAATGCTTTGAATCAGATTTAAATAATAAATCTGTATCGGATTCCGATTTAGAAAAGCTGAATGGTGATGCACTAATTGATGATATTCCATATTACATTACCTTTGACTATATTGACACAAATAGTTATTTATATTCGTTCAAAGAAAAAATAAAAGAAATTCTAAATCCAAACTGTCCATCAGTAATTCAGTTTTCAAAAAACCCTTTAAAGCAAGGAGAAATCAAAAATTTAGAAGAAGATGAAGGCATCAAATTTATAATTGCCCAATCAAACGACGAATTATATTTCTTACATGCTTCTAACCATGCAATTATTAAAAATAAATTAGTTTTGAACTTCGATATTAATGAAAATTCATCAGTGCTCACTGTTCCAAAAGGGATTCAAGTACCAAGTACGATTACTGCTAAACTCGATTGTGCTACAAGGAAATTATATGTCTATGATGTTAATAAATTTGAGAGCATGTTGACGTTGAATGAAAACCAAAAAGCAAAATCACAAGCTACGTTAAATAAATTCAATGCTGGTGAATATAAAATTTCTTCTGATCAATATGTGTTCAAAGGATTGGGCTCACAAGACGTACAGCAAAAGCTTCAAATGAGTAAACGAGCTATTAGGCGTCTATCGAAATATCAACCTTCAGAAAGTACCTACTCTATCGGAAAAATTAAAGAAGCGGTTGGAAGATTAGATCCAAGTTTACAAGTAAGCTTCAATGATACAACAAAAGAAATCATGATTTCACCTGATACTGCCAAAACTTTTGTAGGCATTATTCATAACACTATTATTGAACGGCTAATTTCGGGAGACGTAGAAATAACAGTTTAATATGACAATTCCCAGTATAATAATGTTTTCAAATTATTAGTACCCTTTAACTATTAAAATAACACAACAGCACCTCTCACACTTTTCTCAGAGATGGTGCTGTTGCTATCTTCAGAATAAACTCACTTACATATATATACGTTCTATACTATTAATTTGAAACGAAAAACCCTCATTTACTTATGGTACGGTTCGGGGCAAGATAACCCAAACTTCCCATCCAACCTAAATATGGTAAAAAAATAGTATGAAGTGGCTCACTTTTGAAGTAATCACTCTGGCTAAGATTAATATTGACAAAACATTAAGAGCTTATTTTTAAAATCAACAGGAAAAATAGGATTTATTAAATATACTTCTTCAAAATCTTTATTTCAAAAGAACTTAACCCTTGTAAAACTTTAGCGTCTAAACTAATCTTTAACCTTATATCATCTATGTTTTCACAGTCAGTAAATCTATCTGAGATTTTACTTATAATATTTACTGGCACCCCAGCCTCTTTCAAAGCTATTTGATGTTTACTGATATAACCAAATTCAAGCTTTGTAATAAGTGGTTTTAAATTAATGCCTTCTTTTCTCTTATATTTCTCCTCGTACACAAAATTAAATAGATTTTCAAATATTGTTAAGTATCGTGGCAATGCAAACTCAAAATAATGACTTATTAAATAAAATGTTGTACGTACTTTTGTATCAATTTGCTTACCATCTTGTTCCCTTATCAACTCTTTAATTAATGGACTCCTGTAAATATAAAAATTCGTCAATCGTTGCAAATTTCCTATCGAAATTGTTCTATCTGTAGCATCACGATCATTAAACAAATATTGGTGACAAAGTCCAACCATCGTAGACAATTGGGATTTATTGGGTAAACTCCCCTTAAAAATCATTGTCGATAATAATAGTTGGTTATTTCTTAGATAATTAATAAATTGTACTTGATTATACACAGGAATAAATTTATTTGCCTTAATTATGTGAAAAGGAATCTTTTGTCGATTTAATTCAGATTCAGCAATATTTCTTCTTTCCAAGTTCTTTCCCACTAAATCTTCCTTATCTATTTGAATAGTTGCTTCAGTTTCAAGCTCTTCATTATCATAATAACTAAATTCAATGGTTCCTTTATCTTTTTCTTCTGTAACTTTCTCTAAAAGGATAACTCTTCCTAGAAAATGGGATAAAAATCTTCCAGCTCGTCCTTTTATGTTTTTAACATCAAATCCACTTAAAAATGAATCTGATTTACCTTTAAAGTTGTCATAAATAATTACATTTTTGGCTGATGTATTGACTCCTTCGGTTAAAGTTGAAGTACACACCAAAACATCAATTCGGTCATTATTAAATGCTTCCACTATTTCAGTCTGAATATGTTTTGGAATAGCACTATGGTGGAAGGCTACTCCTTTTTCTAAAAACTCCGCAAGTGACCACTCACTATGAATATTTTCTTTTATATAAGATATCAAGTCAGTATCATATTTTCTATCTCTGGATTGTGAAATCTTTTTAGCTTTCCCTTCTACTCTACCTCTTTGCCCTAAATAAACTAATGATTGACCATTTAATGACTTTAAAACATTAAATAAATTTATATCTTTATCTTTTCTCCTTTTAAACGTCATATTTTCAATTGTATAAGATTCATTATATGGCAATGAATGAATATCAATGGTATCCTTCTGAACAATCTCAGCATTATATTTTCTAAATACTGCACCGGTTTGTTTTAAAAATTCCTTACTAAATCCATCAAAATAAGGTCCAATTAAATAAAAGTCAGCTCTTTTTTTTGTTAGTCTATATAAACAATGTGTAAAAATTGGGCTTCGGTCAGAATCATCTTGTATTTTATAGATTTCATCCATTGTAAAGAAATCAATCTCTAGATTAGGATACTGATCCAAAATCATATCCATCTTTTCCGGAGTTAAAATAAAAATATTTTTTTCTTCTGTAACTGGTTGAGCCATTGAGATAATAAAATTGTAATCGAATAAATAATCATACCCTTTAAACTTATGATACGTTTCATTTAACAAAGCAATAGTTGGTAATATAATTGCGATATTTCTATAAGTGTTATGAGCTATAATTTCTGAGATAATTCGAGATTTTCCAAAAGAAGTTGGTGCACTTACAACCAATCGTCGATGTGCTTGAAAATCGTCAAATAATCTTTTTTGGTCTCTCGTTAAAACTGTTTCTGTATCAAGCGTATAAAATTCCTTGCTTAATAAATCCATAAATGAAGTAGAAATATTTTCTTTAAAATCTTTTTCCATTTTTTCATACATATCAGAATATAAAAATACCCTTGATGCCACTATACAGTCATACAACAACTGTTGAATAAATGTATCTTTTGGTTTACTCTCTGCAACATGACAAATGACAGACAGACCTAAATTGTATATATTGTCCTCTTTGGAAGAGAGTAATGGATAAGCCTTTTCTAATAAAATCTTATATTGCTTAAAAGTAAGTTTTTTTTCTTTTTTTAACTGTTCAATTAAGTTATTAATCAATACGTAGTTGTCATTATTTACTCTCATTACCGCATCACCTCTTCCAATAGTTCAAGGCGGTCTTTAATCTCCTTTACAGATTGAAACGGAATCACTAAAAATAGTACTTCAATATTCGGTTTCAATTGTAATTTTCTACCATTTATATTTTGGAACTTTTTTTAAAAATCTTTTTCCATATTCAAAAGGAATTCTGCATCTTCAATAGAATCGTATTTTTTTAGAAGTGCACTATCGTACGTAAGCAAAACTGGTATTTTAATTTTAATTTTATCTAGTGATACACCCCCATTTAATAAATCGTTTAAGGCTTCATAATGTGGAAACTCTTCATTTATCTCGATATTAGAACTTAAAATACTTATCTCGTCATTTAAATAATCAATTTCACAATGTTCTTCTATAGATTCTATAGCTCCCGCTATTGCATTCGAAAAACTATTGTGAAATTTTGCTTCCCCCAACCACAAATAGGTTTGTCCTTGCTCTACAGTAAAGTGAGCACAATCAAATCCTTTTATTTGATCTTTTTTTGAACTCCGTAGTCTAACCTTTGTGACGAACTTATTTGTTGGGAAAAATACTGATAACATTAAAAATAGTAATAATTCACCATAATCTCCCTTACTATATTTATGTGCCTTCGAGATCCTATCCCATGCTTTTCTTTCCATTTCTCCAAAGTCATCACTTTCTTTCCATTTTTTTATTTCATCTGGAGTCAAGGCAAAATGAATTACTGAGTCTTTAATGATTTTTACTAATTCCCTTTGTCTATATGAACCGTTTTCATAGTCAAGAGTAAAAGGATGCTTTTCAGATGTTAAAGTGCTGCTCAAGTTAAATTTAAAAATTAGGTTCTTTATTCTCCCTTTAAGTGCTTTCATAATAACCCCCATAGGTTTAAATTATCTAATTAATGGAAAATACTAATCTTATTTTACTATAAACTTTATTTAGTATTTAGAAAAGTAAAATATTTTTGCAAAAAATAAAGAGCCTATCTTTTTGAGAGGCTCTTGGTTCTTTTAAAGCAGTTTTATTCTTTCTTTACTAGGTAATAAACTCAAAGTTTAAGAACATTTTTTTACAAACTTTCCTTTTTTACATAATATGATTTTAAGAAAGAAATCAATGAGGAAAATAACCAAACTCATTTATTGTTTGTTATCGCTATACCTAATGGTTGCAGTTCTCTTCTTTTAATATTAGTTTAAATGGACATAAATGTTGCCACCAATCTGCCACCAAACATTACAAATCACCGCCTATACCTACCAACTTCTCCTAACGTTAAACCAAAACAACCTTATTAAACCTGACATTGGACCATATAATACAGATTAATATTACACATTCCTAAACTGTAGGTCGGAGGTTCGAATCCTCTCTGGGACGTAGAAAAGCCTTGAGTTTTCAAGGCTTTTTATTTTGGTCACAAAAAGCTTGAAGGAAGGGCCTGAAAAAATTTTTAACCTTTAACTCTCTATATTAAGTTCCTGCGCCGGCCCTCCATTGATATTTAAAATACGAGCTGTTTGAGGCTGTATTTCTAGAAACACATAGTTAGGGTCTTCCGGGCCTTCAAACCATTTATTAAATGTTCCTTCCCAGTACTTATTCTTTAAGGTTTGTGAATCATTTATAGTAGAGATGCCAGTTATTTCAACATAGGCATCAGTTTGTCCATTCATTTCATACCCCAACAAAACAGCAACAGATGGATTTTTTTTAATTTCATTTACTTTTTCTGTGTCCAATTTAGTTGGAGTGTATAATGTTAAGTCATCGTTATAAAATGTCATATACCGTGAATGAGGCTTATTATTTTCTACCGATGACAAAATACCTGTTTTATGATTTGAGATAATCTTGAGCATTTTATCTTTTAATTCTTCGTTCATGGGTCCATACTCCTTTATTAGTCATATTATTTCTCTCTTATAATCCCCATTTATGAAAAATATATATTGCAGGGAAACCCCCGATAACCAGTAGAATATAAAAAAGAGATCGGCCTGATGCCAATCCCTTTAAATCTTCAAGATATCTTATTGTACATATTATTTCATAGGTGATAGGTCACTTCCTGTTACTCACTTATGATTTGTCATCGTCTCACCAGTATTTTTATCGCTATAATCCACCATTTTAAAACAATTTTACTTTTTTCCTTCCCAAGCGCTCATGCCGCCATTAACATTTGTAACCTTTGTAAATCCCATTTTTTTTAGTATTTTGCTTGCCTTTTGGCTTCTCATCCCACTTTGGCAAATCACAACTACCTCTTTATCTTTGGAAAGCTCATTTGATTTTTGAGCAAGTTGGTGAACAGGAATATTTTTAAATCCACCGATATGATTTCCTTTAAACTCCCCAGGTGTTCGGACATCAACAAACTGCTTATTCTTGTCTTTTAATTCATTTTTTAATTCTGTTGTTGAAATCTGCCTAACACCTTTTACAGGTAAAATTCGTTGTATGATCAAAATTAAGAAAAGTCCAATTAATATATAATTTACATATTCCAAGTGCAGCCTCTCCTTTGATATTATGCAGGGGAAAATCCCCCTGATCGTTAAATAAACAGGTTTACATTACCTTCCTCGGCGTCTGCTAAGTACGCTGCAACACCTGCATATTCAATTGATTCCAATAATTCCTCTTGTTGAAGCCCCAACAAATCCATTGTCATTGTACAAGCCACTAATTTAACCTCCTGCTCTTGAGCCATTTCAATTAACTGTGGAAGTGACATCGCATTATGCTTTTTCATAATATCTTTAATCATTTTAGGACCAAACCCGGCAAAGTTCATTTTTGATAGTCCCAGCTTATCCGCTCCTCTAGGCATCATTTTTCCAAACATTTTTTCCATAAACCCTTTTTTTACTGAAATATGTTCATCCTTACGAAGAGCGTTTAATCCCCAAAACGTATGAAAAATGGTGACCTCATGATCATAAGCAGCTGCACCATTTGCAATAATATAAGCTGCCATTGCTTTATCATAATCTCCACTAAATAGGACAATCGTTGTTTTTTTCTTTTCTGTCATATAGAAGCCTCCTGAATGTAAAATATTCAATTAAACCATTACACGTACGCGTACGGGTATTTATAATTCGAAAAAATTATCCTTTTTTAATCCAAAACTTAAATACCGCATTTTCCTCTTCATGTTTCAATAATTCATGTCCAGATGATTTAGCCCAGGCAGTAAGGTCATTTTTTGAACCTTTATCAGTTGTATGAATTTCTAATACTTGACCAGATACAAGTTCATTCATCGCTTTTTTTGTTTTTACAATTGGCATTGGACATGCTAATCCTTTTGCATCTAATACTTTAGCTATATTCATTGTGAAATCCTCTCCTCTTACTTTGATAATTACCCATATGGGTATAATAATGAATAAAATTAAAGAAGGTGTCAACCTTTTTTATTAGCTTTTTCTTATCTACTTTTACCCACTCTAATACCAATAGGAGTATTTGTATTTAGAAAATAAAACACCCTCCAAGATATTTATTAACTCCTTTTTGGGTATGAGGCTTCCTTAAAAAACTGCATCTTTCATAACAAGGAAGATTATCGGCTTTTTACTAGCAAATCGACAGCTTCTTTTACCATTTCTTCCATGCTTCTTTCCTCTTGGTCGTTCGCTTTTTGCACACATTCCACTAAGTTAGAACTGACGATAACACCAATTGTCCGATCAATAACAGTTCTAGATGCAGACAATTGAGTGATTACCTCTTTGCAATCCTTGTTATCTTCCATCATTCTTAAAATTCCTCTTAACTGTCCTTCAATCCGTTTTACTCTATTTTTAATTTGATCATTGTAATCCATGTTCTTACCTCCTCTAACAGTAATTATTCTCTATTTTTAAAGAATTTTCCTTTAATGAAATTTTGTTATTGTCAGAAATGGTATATCCCACGATCCGAAAACCTTTTTGTCTTAATAAACGGATTCCAAAATTTTTTTCAAGTGAACCAGATGCCACAATATATAAGTCACCTTTCGGAATCTGGTTAATATTTCTTTTTAGGTAGGCAATCGGTATATTAATTGCACCTTTGATAGGTTCCTTGTAAGATTCATTATAGTCCCTAATATCGATTACATATATTTTCTTTGGTTCAGGATCCTTCAGATTGATTAAATCAACACCAAAAACCGGAAAATATCTTCTATATAAAATAAAAGAAACAATTATTGTTATCAAAAGTAGAAATTTCATTTAAGCCTCCTTCAATGATGACAATTTTCATTGACTGGTTTAATGTTATACCCCATTGGGTATTTTGTCAATAGGATTTTGAAAAGATTTTTTAAGTGTGCAAAATTATCCTTCTAAATCATCTTTCCATTCTAAAATGCAACCTGGTTTATTTTTTTCATGGCCTAAACTATTCGTTTTAAAAAAAGCATGGCCCCAAAAAAATTCAGGGCATGCTTTATTTGTAAAAATATTTATTTTTAAGGAAATTTCGTAATAAAAGTATAAGAGGTTGAACTTACTTTTTAATGTTTTTCAATCCAAAATTTAATTATGCTTTTTTCTATTTCTGTTTTTAAAATGGTATGACCTGCATTTTTTGACCAAGCAGGTAAATCGTTTAAAGCTCCCTTGTCGGTGACATGAAGCTCTAAAACTTGTCCGCTATGCAATGAATCAAGGCCTTTTTTTAATTTGATGATTGGCATTGGACAGGTTAGGCCGCTCACATCTATAACAGAATCGACATTTATTATATTTGTCTTGTTCACAACTGTTTCCCCAAGGTCGTTAGTTGATGTTTCAATATTTTTGTTTACATTGCTTCCGAACACGGAGGAATATGTTTTCCATCCGCCATCCACATTTTTAACATGATAGCCGTTGTTTTTTAAAATTCTGCTTGCCAAATATCCTCTCAGACCCACCTGGCAGCTGACATAAATGGTCTGATCCTTTGGAAGCTCTTCTAATCGATTCCTTAAATCATTTAAAGGAATATTGATGGACCCTTCGATAAAACCAAATTCACGCTCCATTGGCTCACGAACGTCGATTAACAGTCCTCCTTCTACAACAATATTGTCAACTTCATGCCACTTGACCATTTCCAATTCGCCCTCCATGATGTTGGAAGCAACATAACCAGCCATATTAACCGGATCTTTTGCAGATGAATATGGCGGGGCATAAGACAATTCAAGGTTCGTCAAATCTTCTACTGTCAATCCGCCTTTTATGGCAGTTGCAATTACGTCGATACGCTTATCCACGCCATCTGCTCCAACTGCTTGGGCACCGAATATTTTTCCGTTTTCTTTATCAAAGATTAATTTTAAGGCAATTGGAGCTGCTCCTGGATAGTACCCAGCGTGTGAGCTTGGGTGAATATGAACAACTTCATATGGTACCCCTAAACGTTTTAATGTTTTCTCATTATTTCCTGCAGCAGCAACCGTTAAATTAAACACCTTGGCAATCGATGTACCCATTGTTCCTTGATACTTCTCTTTTTTGCCCATCATATTATTTGCAGCAATCCGACCTTGACGATTTGCTGGACCTGCCAGCGCGATCATCGCCTTCGTTCCGCTAATATAATCGACGACCTCGACTGCATCGCCAACGGCATAAATATCTTCATTGGAGGTCTGTAAGTATTCATTAACAAGGATTCCTCCACGCTCTCCCAGCTCCAACCCAGCTGTCTTTGCTAATTCATTTTCCGGTCTTACTCCAATGGATAGAATCGTCATATCGGTTTCAATTTCTGTTTCATCAGAAAGAATAACCTTCTTCCCTTCATCAGCAAAAGATTGTACTCCATTTTCTAATATGAGCTTAATGCCTTTTTCTTTTAAATGAGCGTGTAATATACTAGCCATTTCAAAGTCAATAGGTGCCATAATTTGATTGGCCATTTCAATAATGGTCACTTCGATTCCTCTATCTGCTAGGTTTTCTGCCATTTCAATTCCAATAAATCCGCCGCCAACCACAACTGCTTTTTTAGGATTCTTAGAGTCAACATAATTTTTGATTTTATCCGTATCCGGTATATTTCTTAATGTAAATAGTGACTGATTTGTATTGATCCCTGGGATTGGTGGTACAATGGGTCTTGCCCCCGGTGATAGTAATAATTTGTCATAGGTTTCTTCATACACCTCCCCTGTTTGTAAGTTTTTGATTATCACACTTTTATTTTCAGGAATTATGCTTAATACTTCACTCAAATTGCGGATATCAAGATTGAAGCGCTCTGACATTCCTTTTACGGTTTGTACCAATAATTTGCTTCGATCCTTGATGGTTTCACCAATATAGTAAGGCAGTCCGCAATTTGCAAATGAAATATGCTCCCCGCGTTCCACAAGAATGATTTCTACTTCTTCACTTATTCTTCTTAATCTGGCAGCTGCAGTAGCTCCGCCAGCAACTCCACCTACGATGATTACTTTCTGTGCCATGTTTTTTCCCTCCAAGTAATTTAGTAAATCTTATCAATTAAGAAAAAATAATAATTATCACATATACCCCAGTAGGTTTAATACCTATACGGGTATTATAGAATGTAATAAAAAAATGTGAAGTTCTTTTTTGTGATTTTCACATTTTCTTCACATTTAATTTCCACAGATTATTCACATTTAAAGATAAGAGGGTGACTCAAAAAGTTTTTGAATGACAACTCTATTGGGCCGGCTTTGATTTCAGCTTTCTGAACAAAAATAAGGCTGTCCTTGAAGCTGTTAAGTGACTTTTTTAGGACAGCCATTTTTTTGTTTATGCTAAAGGCAATTCAGCGCCTCTCCAAATCTTCTAATTCCTTCATGTATTGATTCTTCATCTTCCCTTGCAAATGTAAAACGAACAAAGCCCTTTTTAGACCCCATTGTGGAACCCGGGACAAAAATGACTCCACTTTTGATGGCTTCCTCCAGCAATTGCATCTCATTATAGTCTCTTTTCAGCCTGCACCATAAATGAATTCCTCCTTGAGGAATGGAAAATTCCACTTGATCTCCTAAAAAATGCTTAAGGCTGGTGACGATTTGACTCTTTCTTTTCTCTAATTCCTTAACCAGACTTTCTAAATGCATTTGGAAATGTTCCGATTTTAGAAAATCATTGGCAATCCATTGATTAAAACTTGCATGCCCAAAATCAATTTGTTGTTTTGCATCGGACAACCTTTCAATAACCGGTACTGGTCCTATAATCCAACCGATCCTTAAGCCTGACGCAACGATTTTCGATAACGAACTGATATATAAAACATTTCCATGGACATCCATCGATTTTAATGTTGGAATTTCTTCCCCTGTAAAAGAGGTTAAACTATATGGATCATCTTCGACAATTGGTATCCCATACTCCAAAGAGAATTCTAAAATGGCTTTTCTCTTCGCTTCACTGAAGGTCGCCCCGGTTGGATTCTGAAATGCCGAATTTAAAAATAACATTCTAATTCGGTGCTTTTTATATAATGCCAGCAAATCATCCGGATTAATGCCATCGTTCCCTACTGGTAAAAAATATGGTTTGATTCCTGCTGTTTTAAATATTGGAAGATTGTAATTATAGGAGGGATCCTCCAACGCAACTGCATCTCCTGGCTTTAACAGGCATTGAACAACCAGGTGCAGCGCTTGTTGGGCACCGGATGTAATTAAAATAGATGAAGGATTTGTTTCAATTCTTCGATATTCACTTACATGCTTAGCAATGGTCTCTCTTAATACCCTGTTCCCTTTTGGATGGTCATACCCTAAACTTCCTGCAAACGATCTAGTTGACGTAATCTCTCGTAAGAATTTCTTTGGAAAAAGATTTTCCGATAATTCCCCGCTTGCAAGATTAATCAGCTTATATCCAGCTGCTTCCCTTCGTATTTTTTGTGTGACAGGCAGATTGGGTAAAAATGAGCCCGCCTCGATATATCTGTTCCAGCTTGGTATACGCTTCTTGGTGATTCCCCATATATCCTTGCTGATTGTGGTCCCGCTCCCCCTATTTCGTTGGATTAGTCCGTTTGCTTCCAGCTCGGCATAGGCAGCCACTACTGTACTTCTGTTTATATTAAATTCCTTTGCTAAATTTCTCTCGGAGGGTAATGGTTTATCAGGTGGAAACGTGCCATCCGCAATTCCGTTTTCGATAAATTCCGCAAGCTGCTTATATATCGCTTTTTTGACTTCTCGATCCGGTTTCCAATCCATAAACAACATTCCTTATATAATCTTTTATTTATTAAAACCTATCGCAGTAAGACAATAGGCTTTTTAGGGACTATTAAGTAAAAAACACAATAAACAGCGCTAGAACAATGAAACTTAGCGGAATAACAACAGCATAAATCATAGTTAAATTTTTTGTATTTTTTTTCGTTGAGCTGCTATAGTTTTCATCAGCTTTTCCAGCTATGAATAATGTTGCAATAATAGCAATGATGATGACTACGAAAACCAAAGTAGTTAATATCCCCATATGACACCTCTTATAACCTCATTTTAAAACTGTCTAATTAAGTACTAATTTTATTAAACTTATTAAAATTATAATATATGTTTCATAATAATTAACCATCCAATTTCTATTAAAATAGACCATCCACTTTTAAAAAATTCGCTCCTTCATGTAACTCTAAACCCCACAAAATGGATGGTATAAAAAACATTCAATTGGCGGTTATAAAAACAGCAAATTCTATTATGATGAAAGGATAGCTTTTCCAAAAAGTTTATCATACAATACACTCAAACTGGCAAAATCCTAAATATTACAATATTTTGTATAAGGAGTATTAAATACATGAAAAGTATCCTAAAAAAAAGCGGTTTTAGAGACTATAGCTTATTCTTCAAGGACTTAAATTATCAAAATATTTCTGCAGGGCTGGTGGCCGGAATTTTCATCATCACGGGTCCAACTGCTCTTATATTAGAAGCATCGGCAAATGGGAACTTTAGTCCGTCCCAGACAACCCTTTGGATTTTTGCAGTATACGTTTTTGGAGGGTTATTTGGAATTTGCCTCCCTTTATACAGCCGGGTACCGATTGTTGGCGGCCATACGCTTACTGGTGTTGCCTTTCTAGCAACAGTAACATCACAATTTACCTTTCATCAATTAATCGGCGCCTATCTGATTTCTGGTCTATTGATGGTACTCATTGGAGCTTTCGGCTTCTTCTCCAAATTAATAAAGCTTGTTCCTAAAGAAATTATTTCTGCCATGCTGGCGGGAATGATTACAAAGTATATGGTGAATTTTATTGTTTCTACCAACGAACTACTCTTAGTCGGATTCATTCCATTAATCGCATTTTTTGTTTTTAGCAAATGGAAATTAAAAATTCCTCCGGTCATTGCTGCTATTTTATTTGGAATTATAGGCTTGATTCTCTTCCATCCATTACATAATATTGTTTGGACCAATGCGCTGATGATGCTTGTAATACAGCTGCCAGAGTTTAATCTATTAAGCTTCCTTTCAGTATCGATTCCTCTTGCTCTGCTCATTTTAAGCAATGATGCGGCGGTTGCGGTTGGTGCATTGGAACAAAAAAATTATCAGACCCCAATCAAACAAATTATCTGCTTTAGCGGGTTATTTTCAATCATTACAAGCCTTTTTGGTGGACAATCCGCGAATATTGCAGGGATGGGGACTGTTATTTGTTCGGATGAAGAGGCTGGGCCAAAGGAAAAGAGATATATGGGTGCCGTTGTTGCTGGTGTCCTTCTGCTCATCTTTGGGTTGTTTTCGTGGAGTCTCGTACCGCTCATTCAAGCCTTACCGAAAGATTTTATTTCCGTTATCGTGGGGTTTTCCCTTCTCGGTGTATTCGGGACTAGTTTACATCAGGCTTTTTCAAGACCTGCTATGAAAATGAGCACTTTATTCGCCTTTATTATTGCCCTTTCCAATATCACCATTGTAAATATAAGCGCTCCCGTTTGGTCATTGCTTATCGGAACAATTATAGCAAGATATATGGAAGGAATTACGACCGCTCAAAGAAAGCAACATTCGAAAAAAACAGCGTAGCTTGTTCCGTAAGTATTATCAGATTTATGATGTTCTCAAATCCTTATAGGAGATTTTCCGGGGTTTGAGACATCCGCCTTTTCTTAATGAAGGTCCTATTATTTGGAACAAGTTACCGAGTTATCCAATAAAATAAAACTAGCTAAATCATTATTTTAATGGCCCAAACTTAAGGAGTGGTTATATGGGAGCCATTAACGGAAAAGAATTTATTGAACGGATTGATCGGCTTAACGCAAACATTTGGCTTGACGGTAAAAAGGTTGAAGGAAAGATTTCCGAGCATCCTGCATTTAAAGGGCTTATTCAAAGTAAAGCATCGCTCTATGATTTACAGCATGACCCTGACCTCCAAGACAAACTAACCTATCTATCTCCTAAAACGGGAGAACCAATTGGACTTTCCTATTTACAGCCTAAAACCTACAAGGATTTATTAAAACGACGGACAATGATGGAAATTTGGGCCAAGCACACCCATGGGATGATGGGAAGAAGTCCTGATTATATGAATTCTGTCATCATGGCTTTTGCTTCATCAACAGGCATTTTAGAAGGCAGAGAAAACTGTTTTCCTGAAAATATTCAATCCCTTTATGAAAGGGCTAAAGAATACGACCTGTCATTCACACACACATTTATCTCCCCTCAAGTGAACCGCTCACAGCTTAATATTGATTTTTCTAAAGAGCCGATTTCCGCCAGAGTAATAGACAAAAATGAAAATGGGATTATCGTGAAAGGAGCCCGCCTCTTAGCAACTCAAGGGGGACTAACCGATGAGGTGCTGGTTTATGCAGCAGGTGGAATCTATACTGAAGCAGATGCCTATGCCTTCTCTATTCCTTCCGATACAAAAGGGTTAAAGTTTATTTGCCGGGAATCATTTGTTAACGGCGACTCCCCATACAATTACCCGCTTAGCTCACGTTATGAGGAAATGGACACCATATTAGTCTTCGACGATGTTTTAGTTCCCTGGGACCGTATCTTTATTTACGGTAATATTGATGCGGCAAATGAATTTATGCAGCAAAGTTCATTCCACAATTTCGCCACCCATCAAGCGATTACTAGACAAATTTCTAAAACGGAATTCGTTCTAGGTGTAGCCGGGCTTCTTGTAGAAACAATCAATGTAAGCTCATATCAGCATATCCAAGAAAAACTATCCGAGATTATCGTGGGTCTCGAAACGATGAAGTCTTTATTAATCAAATCGGAGATAGAAGCGGAAGTAGATCAGTGGGGATATTTGAGACCAAGTATGCCTCCGCTCCAAGTCGCAACTAATATTTTCCCAAGAATTTATCCACGTTTTAGTGAAATTATTCAATTAGTAGGTGCCAGCGGTATGGTTACAATACCAACTGAGGAAGATTTTAAGTCTATTAATCGATTTGATTTGGACCAATACCTTCAAGGTGCTTGCAGAAATGCCAAGGATCGAGTAAAAATTTTCCGTCTGGCTTGGGAACTGACAATGAGTTCATTCGGCACAAGGCAAACCCATTATGAAAGATATTTTTTTGGCGACCCTATACGGTTATCCAGTCTTTTATATAAAAGTTATCCGATAGAAGAGGAAATTAAGAAGGTTACTGATTTCCTTGAATTAGATGACCAAAACTAATCGCTCATTTAAAAGTTGTCCTCAAATATTTTTTGAGAACAGCTTTTTTATATTTCATTGGAATTGTCCTCTATGTTACATTATAAATAATCTGATTCTTGAAAATACTTTAATTAAGGGGGACTTCACTAATGGAGCATTTCTTTCTTTTTATTTTTATGTGCTTTCTTCTTATTATCCTGCCCGGGCCGGATACGGCCATTGCAACTAAGAATACCCTTACAATCGGGAAAGCAGGCGGGCTCAAGACCTTATTCGGGACCTGCTGTGCGCTGTTAATTCACACAACAGCTGCGGTAATCGGCTTGTCAGCACTTATCGTAAAATCCGCGCTGCTATTTTCCATTCTTAAATATGTAGGCGCCGTTTATCTGGGCTATCTTGGATTTAAAACATTATGGTCATTAAGGAAAAATGAAGCAGCCGCATCGTTAGAAGTGACTCCTAAACAAGGGTCTGCAAAGTTGAATTGTTTTCGTCAAGGGTTTTTGACTAATTTGCTTAACCCAAAAGTTGCGGTCTTCTTCCTGACCTTTTTACCGCAATTCGTAGACCCTGGGCAAAAACCATTACTCCCGTTTCTGATTATGGGGTTAACGTATACATTATTAACAGCAATCTGGTTTATCCCATATATTTATTTAATTAACCAAATCAGTGCATTCATGAAACGCCCCTCAACCGAAAAAGTCGTTCAAGGACTTACTGGTGTGGCATTGCTCGGTTTCGGCATAAAATTGGCACTTGAGAAAGCTCATTCATAAAAGGACCATTAATGGTGTCAGGCACCATGTGAAGTTTTCACATAGTGCCTGACTCCGTTTGCTTTTTGGATAACAAAGGCCGTTGGTTTTCCCATAATACATTAACAGGTAGATTAAAGTAGTTGGAAAGCTGTTCGCTTGAAAGGATTTCATCTGTGTTTCCAGCGGCAAATACTTGGCCTTCCTTTAATAGTAATGTTTTATTGAAAACAGGTAATATTTCATCGACATGATGGGTTACGTAAATAATCGTTGGTGTATTGGGTTTTGCCGCAATACATTCAACTATTTCAAGCAGTTGTTCACGGGCAATGAAATCTAACCCATTAGTAGGTTCATCAAGAATCAGCAGAGATGGTTCCCCCATAAGGGCACGTGCTATTTGAACCCGCTGTTTTTCTCCTTGCGATAATGTTTCATATCTCCGGTTGGCATACTCATCGCAGCCCAATTCCTCAAGTAATGCGCCTGCCTTTTCCCTTAATTCATCAGTCGGTGATTCATATAGCCCAATAGAGGCGAATGCGCCGCTTAACACTACCTCCAATGCATTATCATTTGGATATAACTTTTCCTGCAAGGAAGAGGAAACAAATCCGATCTGTTTTCGAAGCTTCTCGCCCAAATAGGTCTTTCCGAATTCCATTCCAAGTACGGTGAGCTTCCCTTTTGTCGGGAAATTATAGGCATTTAGTAAATTTAAAATCGCTGTTTTACCGGAACCATTTAGACCATATAGTACCCATTGTTCCCCTTGCTTAATTTTCCAGTTAATATTTTGTAAGATCCATTTACCCTCTCGTTTTAGCGAAACATCCTCAAGATGTATTACCATTTTTTTAGATCTCCTCTCCAGCTAATACTTGTTCCAGAAATATAATTTAAATACCAATCTAATCCCCAATAGTATGGGTGACTTTAAGCGTTTATCACCGAATCCAGCTCGGTTATAGGTGATTTGAATGTTATCGCTGAAAATTAAATTTTATCGGCAATTCGATAACTTAGGCCTAGTCTATTTATTATAGTATCAAAATTTTCGGAAAATAAAAATATAGTTTTTGTAATCGAGTAGAGGGAAAATAAGTTAATTATTTTCGCCCCTCTCACACCACCGTACATACGGTTCCGTATACGGCGGTTCAATTTATATTACAGTGTGTACTTTTAGATAATGTTCTGAAGCAGAGGGAAGTCCCCTCTGCTTTAGTCTTTTGTTTGAGATTGCTCTTTGGACAACTTTCGATAGTCCAATGTACCGGTAACCTCTTCGACAGAAGGTTAATCCTTTCGCTTCTTCCTCCGGAATCCCTAATTGAATAAGCGATTTAATTTGTTTTCTAGGTACCTTCCATTGCTTCCAGATGATGACTCTAATTCTTGAGCGAAGCTTCTTATCTATCTCACTCATTGCTTTTTTCATATTTGAGATTCTAAAGTAATTAACCCACCCAAGTATGACTTGTTTCAGTTTTAAAATTCGGAAGTCTAGCGGAACACTCCAGTTTCGCTTTGTTAATTTTCGAAGCTTCCTTTTAAGCTTTTGTATTGAGATGGGATGGGGTCTTACTTGATACCTCTTGTTATTAGTATCGTAATAATACCCGAATCCTAAGAATTTTAGATCTTTTGGGCGAGAGATTTTGCTCTTCTCTACATTGACTATTAATCCTAGTTTTTCTTCTATAAATCTCACGATTGATTTCATCACTCTGTTTGCTGCTGCCTCACTCTTTACAAAGATGAGAGCGTCATCGGCGTATCTCACAAACAATAGGCCTCTTTTCTCTAGTTCCTTATCGAGTTCATTTAACATGATATTACTTAATAATGGGCTAAGGTTTCCTCCTTGCGGAGTCCCGACTGGTGTTTTTTCATATTTCCCTTTCACCATGACTCCACTGACTAAGTATTTTCTGATTAACGAGATGACATCCACATCATCTATTGAGTTGGCAATGATTCGCATGAGTTTATCGTGATGAACTGTATCGAAGAATCTTTCGAGGTCAATGTCTATCACCCAATCGTGTCCATCATTCAAAAATTCCAAGCTTTTTATAATAGCCATTTCACAGCTTCTTTTTGGTCTAAAGCCGTAGCTGAATTCACTAAATTGCTTTTCAAATATCGGACTGAGAACTTGATGAATGGCTTGTTGAACTACTCTATCCACTACTGTTGGTATTCCCAATTTGCGCATCTTGCCATTTTCTTTTGGGATTTCCACTCTTAAGGCAGCTTGTGGTTGGTATTTTCTTGTTCTGATGCGCTGACGTAGCTCATCCTTGTTCTCTCTCAGATATTGTTAAAGTTCTTCAACTGTTACTCCATCGACCCCACTCGCACCTTTATTTTTATAGACACGCAGGTAGGCTTCGTTCATATTTTGATTACTTAGAATCCGTTCTAAAAGTTCCACACTCGTTTCTCCTTCCCTCTCACGTAGTAAGTGATAGCTCCATTTTGGTTAGCCTTTGAGATACGCTCATACTTTCACCATTAATACATTCGGAGTACGTCACTTACGCATTCGTGGTGTTGAAACACTATAAATTGTTCAGCCCTTCATGAATTAATTTCACTACTATGGCTTCTGCTGACTTCTTGCGGCTAACCTTTTTCGACTGTACTTTCCGTACATCCGCAAGACCTCCCAGGGTAAGACAACTATCTTTCCTCTTTTACTCGCCTAATTTACTCTACAAAGTTACGCACATCTTTTGGACTTTAACTTGTAATGGAGTCTCATCCCTTTATAAAGCCTTAGTATCAGATTTCTGTTCGTCGAGCCAAGATTTTATTCCACGCTTCCTTCAGCCCGTACCTCACGGTAAGTACCTTGCGCTTCCTTAGTGGTTGGTCGATGTGTACCCCCACAGTGGACTTTCACCACCTAGATAGTTGCCATGCCTGGCACACATTTAAAAAGGGGAGCCAGCATCCTTGGCACCCCTTCAAAATCTATTAGTTTAAAAGATTCTCTCTTAAAATAAACTGCGCCAGCTCTTCCATTTGATCAGAAATAGCACGATCGCTTTCAAGCGGCGGACAAATCTCACGGATTTTGTCTAAGTACTCTCTCGTTTTCGGAGCAAGGTCTCTTTCTGCACCTTCTAGGTAAATTGCTTGGGAAGCACAAATCAGTTCAATAGCGATTACCCTAGCTGAATTGTGAATAATCTCTCTCGCCTGCCGGGAAGCGATTGTACCCATGCTGACATGATCTTCCTGATTTGCTGATGTTGGAATTGAATCGACACTTGCAGGATGTGCAAGCACTTTATTCTCAGAAACCAGGGAAGCTGCTGCATATTGTGGAACCATTAAACCGCATTCTAAACCCGGATCCACCGCTAAGAATGGTGACAAGCCGCTTAACTGCGGGTTAACCAGCCGCTCTATTCTGCGTTCAGAAATATTAGCCCACTCTGCTGATGCAACCTTCAAAAAGTCCATAGCAAGGGCAATGGGCTGGCCATGGAAGTGACCTCCCGAAATGATTTCTCCACTTTCTAATACAATCGGATTATCTGTTACCGCATTCATTTCTACCTTTAAACGGTCTTCAACATACTGAAAGGCCTGCCAAGAGGCACCGTGTACTTGCGGAATACAGCGGATGGAATAGGCATCCTGAACACGAATTTCTCCCTGATGGGTAATTCTTTTACTGCCTTCTAGCCATTTCCTCATCCTTGAAGCAACTAATTCCAGCTCCGGATGCGGCCGAACAGCTAGCAGTTCGCTTTCAAAAGCAGAAATAATCCCTTTAAGCGCTTCCATTGTTAAACATGCGGCCATATCAGCAGCTAAACCTACACGCTCTGCTTCATTAATGGCAATTGTTCCAACAGCAGTCATGGCCTGTGTCCCGTTTATCAAAGCAAGGCCTTCTTTAGCCTCTAAGGCTACTGGCTTAAGCCCTGCACGTTTAAGCGCTTCTCCTCCCGGAAGGATTTCCCCGTTATATTCCGCTTTACCTTCTCCTACTAATACAATCGCAATATGAGAAAGAGGCGCTAAATCACCGCTTGCCCCCACTGAGCCTTTACATGGAACAATAGGATGAACCCCTGCATTAATCATGCTAATTAACAGATTTAACGTTTCCTCTCTAATTCCTGAAAATCCTTTTACCAATGAATTTGCCCGAAGCGTCATCATCGCCCTTACAACTGGCGTTGGCAGCGGTTCACCAACACCAACTGCGTCTGCCCGCAAAAGATTCAACTGTAATTTAGCAATATCATCTTTTTCAATCTCGATATCACTTAACTTACCAAACCCGGTGTTTACGCCATATATTACTTTCCCATCATTAATCTGCTTCTCAATACGTTCCCGACTGGCACGCACTCTTATTAAGTTTGCTTCAGGCACGGTAACATGAGCCATCCCTCTAGAAATTTTTTCAATCTTGTAACGGTCTAAAGTTAATCCATCAAGCTCAATCAATTCTAAGTCTACTAATTTACTATTGCTCATTTATACGTCAACTCCATTTATAAATCACGCTGAATTTTCTGTCTATTGGACTATTATAAAACTAATGCCGCAATTACACCAAATACAAAGAGAGGGATGTTGTAGTGAATAAAGGTCGGCACACATGTGTCCCAAATATGATCATGTTTCCCGTCTGCATTTAAACCGGATGTTGGACCAAGTGTACTATCTGATGCCGGTGATCCAGCATCCCCTAAAGCTCCTGCCGTTCCAAGTAAAGCAGCTGTTGCTAGCGGACTAAAGCCGATTACCATGCAAAGCGGTACGAAAACAGCTGCCAGGATTGGAACTGTTCCAAACGAAGTACCAATGCCCATTGTAACTAATAAACCAATTAATAATAAAACGATTGCTGCTACAAGTTTGCTGCCTCCAACAATGGAGTCTACAGCCTGGACTAATTCTGTAATCGCTCCTGTTTCCTTTAGAATGGTGGCGTATCCTGATGCAATCAACATAACAAAGGCAATAGCCCCCATCAATTTTACACCATCTTGAACAAGCTGTTCACCTTCACCAAGTGTCGCAATTCTGCCGGCAAACATAACGATTATCCCGGCAAGAGCCCCTAATACAAGCGACCCTGCCATAAGCTGGGTTGCAAGAGCAATTACAATAGCTCCTAACGTGATATAATCCTTTAAATTAAACTTTCTCTTTTCTCCTTCAGAGGCTGCACTAACCTCAGCAAATGCTGCCATTGGATCATCTTCACCATAGTTCCTTGGTTTACGATAAGTGACAAAAATAGCGATAATTAAACCTACTATCATCCCAATTGCAGGAATAAGCATCGCTAATGGAATTTGTGATTGGGCGATTTTCATGCCATTAGCATTCATCTCGGACGTAATAATTCCATGGAAAATGATCCCGTATCCCGCCGGAATAACAATATATGGTGTTTTCAATCCAAATGTCAGCGCACAAGCCATCGCTCTTCGATCCATTTTTAAATAATTGAAAAAAAGCAGTAAAGGCGGAACTAAGATTGGGATGAATGCAATATGAACAGGAATTAGTGTTCCGGAAAGACAAGCAATACCGGCAAACATGAATAAAAGAATAATTTTGCTTTTTTTCTTCATAGCAAGCAGCTTATTAATTAAGAGATTCGTAATGCCTGAATACGCGATCATTGCAGCAAAAATACCTAGTAATACATAACTTAATGCGGTTTGTGCCTGACCGCCCATTCCACCTATCATCGTATTGACGGTATCTGTTAAAGATAGATTTGCTGATATTCCCGCAACGATTGCCGAAATGATTAAGGCAAAAATAACATGTACCCGGCAAAGACTTAAAATGGTTAAAACAAGTACAGAAATTACTACTGGATTTGTTAACATTTTTTCACCTCTTGGAAAAATATTAGTTTTTAACAGACTAATTGACTTGCAGTATGATTTTCATAAAGGATGCGTGACCCCTCCATATTTTTGTCAGAGCTTTTGCTTTAAATTAGGGTCACGCAATATTTGCAAGTTCCTAAATGATTTTTATTTCTGTCTGTACAGAGGTGATAATCCTTGAACCTATTTTTCTTTGTGGTTTTCATACCATTGTTCGATAAGTGCCGCGGTCAGCCTGCCAGTGTTTACTAAATTTTCTACGCTTATACATTCTCTAAAGGAATGGATATTCTGGAATCCAAGTCCAAGCGTAATTGTTGTTAATCCATTTTCATTAAGAACGTTGGTATCCGCTCCTCCTAGTGTTTCAGTTAAATATGGATTTACATGAATATTTCTAGCAGCCTTTAATGCTGTTTTCACCAAGATGTCTTCTTTTGGTATGTCGAATCCTAAATATTTTTTCTCAACTTTGATTTTTACTTTTCCACCCTTTTTCTCAGCTGCTTTCTGCATCACTTCTTCCATATGCTTAAGCTGAGCATCCAGCTTTTCCTTTGAAAAACTTCTGACCTCTCCTGCAACTGTTACACTGCCAGGAATAATCGAAGTCAGTTCGCCGCCGTTGATGATTCCGACATTAGCCAGTGTGCCTTCTTCAATTTGTCCTAGCTTCATGTTGGAAAGCCCTTCAGCGGCAATTAAAATTGCACTGTTACCTTCTTCCGAGTTAAGGGCAATATGGGCCGCATTTCCTTCAACTTCGAACCAAACACGGGAGCTATAAGGTCCCTTAAGAATGATTTGCCCGACATCGCCGCTGCTGTCAAAAATATAACCGGTTTTACTTTTCGCTTTAGAGTAATCCAAATAGCGAGCACCGACGAGTCCCGGCTGCTCATTGACCGTTAGGATAAATTCAATTGGGCCATGTGGAATACCGCCTTCAATGATTGCTCTGATGGCCTCAAGATATGCCGCTAATGCTGCTCGATCATCTGCCCCCAAAATTGTTGTACCGTCAGAATGAATTACACCATCTTTAATGACTGGTTTTAAGCCTTCAGTCGGCAAAACCGTATCCATATGGGTAGAGAAGAATATTGGTGGAATTGATGAGTCGGTTCCTTCATGCCAGGCAATCAGGTTCCCTACTTCACCATCAAAATTTTTATGAGCATCATCAAACTCCAGCGTAAATCCAAGCTCTGGCAGGGCCTTTTTTAAATAATCTGCAACCAGCTGTTCCTTTGTACTTGGTGCATTTATTTTCGCTAATTCTAAAAATAAGTCTAATAGACGCTCTCCATTTACCTGCTCGGCTGCACATGATGAAAGTTTGGTCGTCATTTATAAATCCCTCCAAAATTTAAGCTTTGCGGTTTACTACTATTTCTCCGCTTTTAATCACTGTTTCGACAACATTAACTCCAAGCTCATATGCCACATGCTTATAGGTTGGCACATCCCAAATCTGTAAATCAGCTAACTTCCCTTCCTGAATAACTCCGCGGTCATCAAGGTTAAGGGCTTTCGCGCCGCCCGCTGTTGCTGCTTTTATTGCTTCTTCAACGGAAAACTTATACAAACGGCAGGCAAGCTGAATGACAAACTGCATGGATTGTGTATAGCTTGCAGGACATAAATCAGTGGCAAGAGCTATTTCCACTCCTAAATCAAGCATCTGTCTTGCCTCGAAAGGACGCTTATGACCGACGGCAAAATCAAGGGCAGGCATGAGGACTGCTGTTACTTTCGCCTCTGCTAGCTTTTTCATTGCCTCAACAGGAGTGTAATTTAAATGATCAATAGAAACCATCTTCATTTCTGCCGCTAAGTCGGATCCCCCTATATAAGAGTAGGCATCCGCATGAATCTTCGGTTTCATTCCATACTTTAAGCCAGCTTTAAGAATTCGCTCAGATTCCTCGGCAGTAAAATAACCTTCATCACACCAAACATCACAAAACTCTGCCAGTTTTCGTTCGGCAACTCTCGGAATCATTTCATTGATAATGATGTCAACATATTCCTCTTTTGTAAGGTTTTCAGGGATTCCATGGGCTCCTAAAAACGTATTGATTACATCAAGCGGTGTTTCTTCTCCAAGACGTCTGCTTACTTCAAGAATTTTGATTTCACTGTCTGTCGTCAAACCGTAGCCGCTCTTACTTTCAACTGTTGTAATCCCGTATTCAAGCATTGTTAGCATACGCTTCTTCGATTGTTGGAACAATTCTTCCGCCGGCGTATTCCGTGTCAATTCAATTGTACGGTTCGGTCCGGTTGTTATGGCAAGCTGCTCAAGCCTTTCCGGTTTTCCAGTTAGCTTTGCCGCATATTCTTCAACCCGGGTTCCGTGAAACACCAAATGTGTATGAGAGTCGACGAAGCCGGGGACAACAACTTTACCTGCAGCATCAATCAAACTGGCCGAATCAAATTCAAATTGTCTCTTTATCTCTTCCTCAGATCCAACACCAACAATTTTGTCATCTTTCATTGCAATCCAGGTATTCGTGATTACACCAATATCTTCCATTGAATCGCCTATACAAGTTACAACCTCTTCTGCCTGAGCAATGACTAAATCAACCTTTGTCTTCACCTTCGTTTCAGACATTTTTCAAACCTCCATGATTATTTTTCACTTAACTAGCTGTACTAGAGGTGTTTAGTTTTCTATAAAAATCACAGCTCGCTTTTATAAAAACAGAAAAGCAAGCGGTGTGATTAACAAAAAAGAAAAGATCGTTCTTAAGAACCAGATTAAAAGAATATCTCTCATCTTCAACGGGATTTCCGTAGACATAATGCAAGGAATTAACGAAGAAAAAAAGAGAATCACTGAAATAGACAAGGATCCTATAATAAACCTAGTCTCTAAACTGGTTTTCAAAACGACTAGTGATGGTACGAACATGTCTACTAGATTTATAGCCGCTGCCTTAGCCGCAAGGAATGGTTCTGGTATTTGCAAAAGTGCTGTCAATGGGTAAAAAATATAGCCTAGATAATCAAAAACGGGTGTCTGATTCACTAATATTAAGCCTAATAAACCGATTGACATAATCGTCGGCAGAATGCCCATTGCCATTAGGACACCATCTTTTACATTATCATAGATATTTTTCCACAGTTTAGGAGCAGATTCCACTGTAACCATTGCTTGATTCCAGGCCACTTTCACCCGGTCTTTCTTAATCACTTCTTCAGGATACCCTTCACCGGAATAATAATCATCGCTCATTTTGCTGATGGGTCTAAGCCGGACTGTTATCGCTGTGACTGCAAACGTGACGACTAATGTTAACCAAAAGTAAAGATTCCATATATGCATTAAATCCAATGTTTTAGCGACAACAATCATAAAAGTGGCGGAAACAGTTGAAAAACCTGTAGCAATGATCACTGCTTCCCTTTTTGTATATTTTCCTTCCTTATACACTCTATTGGTAATTAATAGACCGATAGAATAGCTGCCAACAAATGAGGCAACGGCATCTATTGCTGACCTGCCTGGAGTTCTCCAGATTGGTCTCATAATGGGCTGCATAAATATTCCGATAAACTCTAATAATCCATATCCAACAAGCAAGGCCAAAAATACAGCACCAATTGGAACGAGCATGCCTATTGGAATCAGTAAGAAATTCAACCAATATGGCCCCATATCTTCTGCCATCAGCCAGGCAGGACCGATATTAAAAATGACCAAGATCGTAGCGACGGCTCCAAGAATTTTAAATAAAGAAATAACCGCATCCACCGCACTTTTATTCCATGTTTTCTTATAGAATGGGTGGATTGCGCCTAATACAACTATTATTAAGACATAATAGGAAGCGCTGTTACCAATCAAAGATCGAACCCATGTTACAAAATGATCTAAAGGAATAGAACTTTTTCCATTCCATTCGATTGGAATAAAGAACATAAAGATACCAATTGAGCTGAAAAGTAAAAACTTCAGGATATTTGCAATGGAATAAATGGACGGCTTATTATTAATATTTTGATTTAGCTGATGGTACTCAACAGATTCTCGGAGTTCACTCATAAGTTCTCCTCTCCCAATACGATTTATGAAGCCAGTATAGAGGAAGTTATTAAAATTAATTTTCATAGGCCGTTTTTGTATACTTTGTTGCTTTTTCTACATTTAAGGGTAACAAAAGTAGTTAAGAAAATAGATTCAATGATTTTTTCGGCGAATTATCCATATTTTTCGGCGGAAAGAGATTTCTTATCGGCGATATTTTGATTTTATCGGCGAAAAGAGCAAATTTATCGGCTATACAACAACAATCTTTACAAAAAGAGACTATTCATAAAATTGTTTTCTTAAAAAGCAGGACTGCCCCTGAAGGTCATTTCACATCTACTAAGGGGCAGCCGCAATTTACAGTAAAATTAAGCCTTTACATTTTCTTTCTCTAAATCCTTTGGACCAAATGTAGCTTTTGGTGACCACCATAAAGGAACTTTAATGCTTTCATCTGTCAGTTTACCTTTTCCGTTTGCAACGTCACGGGCAGTTTCATAACCTGCCTGCGCGTGTCGGATAACCCCGATGCCAGAGTCAACTGTCATTGCTACTTCAAGTCTCATATCTGATTCTGCTGTACCATCAGCAATCATTGTTACACCTGTATGAACCGCTTCACCCATGGAGTAGTTAGCCTGGAGAGCGATTAGATCACACATACCAACAGCGTTTAACAAACCGTTCAGTACTGGCCAGTCAGAGATTAAATCTCCGCCGTCTTTCATATTTTCAGATTCGAAAGTTGGATTTACGATCGAACCAGAGTCTAGGTTGTCACGAGAGAAGGCCACAGGTCCGGCAAGCTCGCCTTTACGGATCATGTCATTTACCTTTAAAGCAAATTTCTTACGCTGACCAAAGCCCATGTAACAAATACGTGCCGGAAGTGCTTCGATAGGAATATGTTTCATCGCAAGTTTAATCCAGCGTGTTACAAGCAGGTCATCACTGAATTCTTTAAGAATCATTTCATCGATTTTACGTAAGTCATCTGCTTCACCTGATAGACATACCCAGCGGAAAGGACCGCGGCCTTCACAGAATAATGGACGGATGTATTCAGCTACGAAGCCTGGAAGGCGCTTTGCTTCTTTTTCATCAAATCCGGCATCAATACACTCTTTACGAATACTAGTACCGTACTCGAAAGATTTAACCCCAAGATCTAAGAATTTGATTAATGCTTTCAGCTCACGAATCATTGTCGCGCGGGCCTTTTCTAAGTAAAGCTCACGGTTTGTATCACGCAGCTCTTCAGCTTCTTCTACAGAGTACCCAGATGGCAGATAAGAAATTGGGTCATGTGCAGGCGTCATCGATGTAGTAATGTCTGGCAACCATCCAGTTTGAAGTACTTGCTCAAAAATGTCAGCAGCGTTCCCAACAACCCCGATTCCGATTGGCTTTCCAGCAGCAGCATATTCCTTTGCCATTGCAATAGCTTCATCCAATGAATCTACTAAAACATCGATAAATTGCTTTTCAATCCGGCGGTTAATAATTTCTACGTTTGAATCACAAAGGATTGCAACCCCGCCATGCATGGTCATAGCTCTAGTTTGGTTCCCGCCCATTCCGCCAGCACCGGCAGTTAATAGGATTTTTCCTACAAGAGAATCATTATAGTGAAGACGGGCAATTGCTGAAAGAGTTTCGAATGTACCTTGAATAACGCCCTGTGTTCCAATGTATTCCCAAGGGGCAGCAGTGTAGTTAGCGTACATTGTTAAATTTTTGTCTTGAAGATCATAGAAAGTCGGCCAGTCAGCTTTCATAATATTTGTTGTAGCCATTACTACTGTTGGCGCATATTTATGAGTTTTGAAGATGGCTACAGGCATACCGGATTGAACAACCAGCGTTTCATCATCTTCCAGCTCTTTTAATGATTTCACAATGGCATGGTAAGATTCCCAGTTACGTGCTGCTTTACCAATACCTCCATAAATCACTAACTCTTCTGGCTTCTCAGCATTTTCCATATTATTTTCAAGCATTCTTAAGATTGATTCTTGTCTCCAACCTTTACAGCGTAGAACGTCTCCTCTTTGCGCTTTTACAGAATACAAAATTTCTGGTTTTGACATTTTTATTTCCTCCTAGATTGTAAATGTAGTATTATGTGTACTCGCTTTTATATATTGCAAGTTGCGTGCCAAACTAAAACTAAGCCTCATTTTTTATATTTTTCAGCAAAACACCCTATTAAACAATAAAATCATCCTCTTTTAAAGCCAACATTTGGAAAGTTAGTGCAGATAGATTTTGCATAGTTTTTTCGAAAATTCAGTTGTACCAGCCGTTTTGTATTGAAAACGGTTACATCAAGAGGTGTGCAGATAGTCTTTGCATGCAGAGTATTTAAATAATTCAAAATAAGTGTTATATTCATAAGGAGGTCGTTTTATTGAGAGGGGGACTGAGGATTGATTGCAGAGTCAATCGGTTCTATTTTAAAAAGTTATGTTGACGGGGTTATTGTATTAAATGAAACGTTCCACATCTTATGGTATGATTTTAAACCTACCCTCCCCTTAGAGATCATTGAGGGCATACATATTTCTGTACTTTTTCCCTTTGATCAGGAAAAATTAGTAGAAAACACAAGGTTTCCCATTGAATTGAACCAAAGAAAACTTATGGTTGAGGTAAAAAAGTTTACCGCAGATACTAACTATGTTGTCTTATGTATAGAAGACATGACTAATATCATGGAAAAGCCCAGCACAAGACTATATTGCCTTGAAAAAATTATTGAATCACTTGATGAAGGTGTGATGATGAGTGACCATGATGGCAGGATTGTGTTGTATAATCATGCACAGGAAAAACTTGAGGGGCTCGACCACCGCGATATAATAGGGAAACATTTATGGGCAGCATACAATTATAACCCACAATACTCAGAGCATAGACATACGTTTAACACGGGCAAACCAATTTTCTCAAGGTATCGGGCACATTCTACCGTGAATGGAATTCCAAGGTATGTGAATTACAGTACGTTTCCGATTCAAAAAGATGGTGAGACTATTGCTGTGTTTTCAATCAGTACAAATGAATCCCATTTAAAAAATCGGCTGCATCAAGCTATTGAATTAAAAAGGCAAATTGCTCAACCTGATTCAAGCAATCAGCCCTTAAAAAATGGGACCTCTTTTACATTTGAAAACATTAAAGGCAAAAGTCTTGCCTTAAAGAATTTAATTCAAGAGGCTCAAAATATTGCGATCCATAATACCGATGTATTAATTGTTGGAGAAACAGGGACCGGGAAAGAACTGTTTGCCCAAAGTATGCATAATCACAGTCCGAGGTCAGATAGTCCGTTTGTTGCAGTGAATTGTGCAGCAATACCTGAGACCCTTCTTGAAAGCACGCTATTTGGGACAGTTAAAGGGGCATTTACTGGAGCCTCCAATCAAATTGGATTATTTGAATATGCTAAAAATGGTACACTTTTTCTTGATGAGATTAATTCCATGCCAATGACGCTTCAATCGAAATTGATGCGGGTTTTACAGGAACGTTTGGTACGGAGGGTCGGTTCAAATGATGTAACTCCTGTAGAGTGTACGGTCATTAGCGCGTCCAATGAGGACCCGGTAAAGTTGATTGAAGAAGGTAAAATGCGTCTTGATCTATTTTACCGAATTGCCCATACAAGTATTTTCATTCCGCCATTAAGAGAACGAACGGAAGATATTTTATTTTTTATTGACCACTTTATTGAGAAGTATCAACAGAAATTTAATAAATCTGTCCCGGACCTGTCAGCAGCATTACGAACGATGCTGCTTCAATACCAATGGCCCGGAAATACAAGGGAACTTGAACATCTTATTGAAAACTTAATTATTCAAACGAATGAATTAGATATTGAAATTAATAGCGAGCATCTACCTGCCTATTTACGAAATAAGATTGTGTTGAACAGTTCCTTAAAAGGGCAAAAGCAAAAGGAGATAATTAAGAACCCGCTAAAATCAATCTTTACGAATTCTCAAGAGCATTACATTCAAAAAGTTTTGGAAGAGACCAACTGGAATATCTCTAAAGCTGCGAAACAACTGGGGATTACGAGACAAAGCCTGCAGTATCATATAAAAAAGCACGGGCTAGTAAAGCCTTAAACGAAAAAAACCAGCTTACACTGACAAAATTCATCAGTGATAAGCTGGTTTTTTTCAGCCATTTTCTTCTTTTAGACTTCTGTATTTCCCGCTATAATAAATCAGTGGCAACTCCTCTTCCAATTGAATATTTGTTACTTTCCCAATAAAAAGGGTATGATCTCCCTCCACATGTGAAGCTGACACTTCACATATAATTTGCGCAATGGCACCTGGTATCACTGGTATATTTCCGAGATAGTCAAATACAACTTGTCGTTGTTCTTTAAGCTGTCCGGCAAAAATCATCGATAATTCCTTTTGACCCGCTGCTAATATATTGACAGAAAATGTTCCGCTTTGTTTTATTTTTTTCAGCATTTGTGCTTTTTCAGCGATGGAGATGACCACCAGCTTTGGGTTTAGGGAAACCGACATAAAGGCATTTGCTGTCATTCCATGCACCTTGCCGCTCACCTCTGTCAGGACTACCGTTACCCCTGTTGCAAACTTCCCCATCGCATTACGAAATTGACGATCATCCATGTTACTGTCCCCTCTCTATACTTAAACTATTAATTAAAGCCTATGTGTAATTCTGAACGGAAATGATGTATTTTACTTTATTTTTATAATCAGCCAAGATACACTAGAAATAAACAATTTCATTTATTGACTTAAAAAGAGGTGCACACCTTGAGGTTTCCAGTTTTAGAGACAAAGAGACTAAAATTAATCGAAATTACCCATCAACATTTGGATAGTATTTTTGGTATTTTATCACTTGAGGAAGTAACAAAATACTATGGGACTGATCCATTCATACTGCCAGCAGAGGCAACAAAATTAATTGATATGTATCATAAAAACTTTAATGAAAAACGGGGGATCCGTTGGGGCATTAAACTTAAAGAAAATCAAAAAATCATCGGTACCATTGGCTTAAACGCACTGCAGCTGAATAATAAACGTGCCGAAATCGGTTATGAACTGCACCCGGCATATTGGCGAAAGGGCTTTGCTACAGAAGCATTGAATGAGGTTCTTGATTTTAGTTTTCAACAGTTAGAATTATATCGGATGGGTGCCGTTGTTTACCCCGAAAATACAGTATCGTTAAATCTACTTAAGAAGCTTGGGTTTAGCGTTGAGGGACTGCTGCGCGGGTACATTTATCAAAATAATGAATCTCATGATACATATGTGCTGTCCCTTTTAAAACATGAATGGAAAAAAAGCCAGGGAGAATAACCTGGCTTTTACTCTTCAAAATAATTCTTAAACTCTTTGGGATCTTTTATTTCCCCGCTTTGATAATACGGGTTTTGGTCCATAACATTCTTCGGATCAAGATTCGTTTTAATGACAATCATCGGTTCAGATGGCATTTCAGCAATAATTCGGTCATTCAGTTTATCAAAATCAGGTACTTTTTTATTCCCAGGCTCCTTTGGCTCCATTATATACACCTCCAATAATTAAGGTGCTTATTTTCAACCAAAACATTCAATTTGTAAAAAAGAAAAAACTAGGAAGTAAAAACCTCCTAGTTATGTTTATTCTTCTTCGCCGCCGACTAAGAAATCCGGGTTTAGCTCTTCAAATTCTTCGTCGTCAACATCCATTCCCCACTCTTCATCCTCATCTTTACAGCCTTCAGGATTGACTCTTACACAAACCTTCGTCTCACCGATGACTTCAACAAGGAATTCCCTTTCTACATGGACGATAATCCTGTTGCCGTTTGGGGAAATTACGGCTTCACAGGTATTTGGCTGTTGCAGCACTTTGGCGACAATTTCGTTATCATCCAGGCAGTCATGGTCACGATACTTCAACTTTATGACATCAGTGTATTGAACACGTTCTGTTACGACTTCTGTTTTGGTATTATCATTGAACGAGTACCAAGAGTTGATGTCATATGAGCCATGAATTTCCACCGTCTTACCAACTTTTTTCGCGTTGTATTTATGGTTGATAACCCAACAGCCGAGAATGCTCGATGGATTATGTGCCGGGCTAATCGTATGATTGGACTGGGTATATTTACGTCCTTTCGCGACTACGGCTTTGGTAATAATCTCTCTGTATTCTCCCATTTCGCGCGAACCCTCCTCATTTCTGTTTCATTTCATCCTATGCGAATGTCTAGACTAGTGTGATTTTAAATTTTTTAAATACTGGATAAAAGTTTAGTCATGACATCTTATGCTGGATGAATGGAGGTGTGCTTACATGAGTTACTATCGACGTAGGGAATCTCAATAAAAAAACCAAGCTGAAAAATACAGCTTGGTTCATAAAATCAATGTTCGTGGTCACAACCATTATCGCAAGAGCCGCCATTTTTAATGCTGGCGCCTGTTTCCCCGCTTAATAAATCTCCGCCTGTAGATGTAATAATTTCATCAGTTACCGTATTGGAGATTGTTGAAGCAATTAATTGAAGTAATTCATTGACTTCAAGCTGAGATTGTTTGAATTCCTGAACGACTGGAATCCCATCCAATTCCGCTTCGATGGAGGCAATTTTATCCTCCACTTTTTTTAATGCCTCTGGTTTACCATAATGCTGAAGATTCACAGCTTGCTTTTGCAGTCCTTTAATATCAGCAATTAAAGTCTTTACTTTCGGATTATCATGAATATGTGCTTCCGCTTTTTTAAAAAAGTCCACTTCATCCGTCTCTGCAATCATTCGTGCTAAATCCGCTGCCCGAGCGACGATATCGTCTTTTGTATACTTCGCCACTTTATTTCACCTCTGCTGGTTCGATTTCTTCCACCATTTCTCCATTTAATGACCAAGTTTTGGCTTCATTAATTTTTACTTTGACAATATTTCCGATGGCGGTTTTTGGTCCTTTAAAGTTGACTAACTTGTTCTTTGTTGTGTAGCCCGCTAGAACATCAGGATTGTTTTTGCTTTCCCCATCAACTAGTACTTCAACAATTTGTCCCTCGTATTTCTTCATTGCCTCTGCAGAAAGCTCATTTACAAGGTTATTTAAACGCTGCAAGCGCTCTTTCTTCACTTCCATTGGAACATTATCTTCCATCTTAGCGGCAGGAGTGCCTTCCCTTGGTGAATAAATAAATGTATAAGCAATTTCATAACTTACTTCACGATATAGGGATAAAGTTTCTTCAAATTGCTCATCTGTTTCATTCGGATATCCAACAATAATGTCCGTTGTAAGCGATACATTCGGAATTGCCGCTTTAATCTTTCTGACAAGCTCCAAATATTGTTCTCTTGTATATTTACGGGCCATAATTTTGAGTACTTCTGTTGAACCTGATTGAACTGGCAGGTGAATATGATCCATCAAATTGCCGCCTTTTGCCAGAACTTCGATTAAGTGATCATCGAAGTCACGCGGATGACTTGTCGTAAAGCGAATACGCGGGATATCAATTTTTCTGATTTCATCCATTAAATCACCAAGGCCATACTTGATATCTTCAAAATCCTTCCCATAGGCATTAACGTTTTGCCCAAGCAGTGTGATTTCCTTATAGCCTTGAGCCGCTAAGTGGCGGACCTCCTGGATGATTTCCTCAGGACGGCGGCTGCGTTCTTTTCCCCGTGTATAAGGGACAATACAATACGTACAGAACTTATCACAGCCGTACATAATGTTAACCCATGCCTTGATTTTGCCGCGGCGTTCTTTCGGAAGGTTTTCAATGACGTCACCCTCCTTAGACCATACCTCAATAACCATTTCTTTGGATAAGTATGCTTCATTTAAAATTTGAGGCAAACGGTGAATATTATGAGTACCAAAAATCATATCCACCTGCTGATACGTTTTTAAAATTTTATTAACAACTGATTCCTCTTGTGACATACAGCCGCAGACACCAAGAAGCAAATCTGGCTTTTCCATTTTTAATGCTTTTAAATGCCCGAGCTCTCCAAATACTTTGTTTTCGGCATTTTCACGAATAGCACATGTATTAAGAAGAATAACATTGGCATCCTCTGTGCGATCAGTTGGCTCATATCCTAGTGCCAAAAAGATGCCCGCCATAACTTCTGTATCATGCTCATTCATTTGACAGCCATAAGTCCGAATATAAAATTTGCGGCCTTCTCCCATCCCTTTAAATTCCTCAGGGATTGTAAAATCATTGTGGTATTGAACTTCTTCCTTCCCACGTTTTTTTGCATCTTTTAATGAAGGCGCTGTGATGACTTGTGTAAAATACTTGCTGTAATCCTTGGCGGATTTTTTGTCCGAAGAATTAGCTTGTTGGTTGTCTAATCTTTGTTTCTCGTTCACTTTATACGTTCAACTCCTTGCTGTTATTGCGTTTTTCTGTAATCAAAATGAGTTTGTTTTAATAATCTTCAACCCTTCAATTATAAGCTAGGATTATGGCAAACTCAAGTTGATTTCACTTCCTATTTGCGGTAATCCCTTAGTTTTACCGTTTCCACCTTTATTATTAGGATAGACACAAATAAAAGACCCTAACCCATAGGGGCTAGAGTTGATTAATTAACGGGATAAGAGTAACCTTCTTATTCAAGAAACGCACCAATTAATTGAAGAAAAGATTTTTTAAAACAAATCCCCAATATAGAACAATATACCGAAAATAGTACCTATAATAATCAAAATAGTGGTTTTCTTTGAAAGTTCTCTTTCCCATTTACGTGAAAACCTCCTTGATAAACCCCTATCATCATTATTAGTTTCCTTTTTTAATTCCTTATAAAACCTATATGACTTGAAAGTTAAATATAAAAATATACCTATCGAAATTACAGCAGATATTGTTCTTAACCAATTCATCAATTTCACCCTTAATATTAAAGTGTTTCCTTTATACATTTCCCTGCGATATATGATTTACTCAAATTCTACTATCCTGCCCCGTTAGTTCAATAAAATTTTACACTTTCTTAAACCTGTTTGGGAAGAACATAAAGATTTCCTTCTTAAGTCTTCAAATAAAAAATCTATGTGTAAACTCAGGTAAGGAAAAGGTGAAATAATTGGTTTCCCTATGTTAAGGTGTAAATAGATAACACAAGGGGATGTGTTTTTTAAATGAGTAATGAAATAAATATTTTAGAGTTTAACGAATACATAGACAAAAACAAAAGTGCTTTTTTATGCGGTAACGGGTTTAGCATGAATTTTGATAGCGACTTTGGACGTATATATGATAATTTATTAATCTCTCATAAAAATGTAATTTACAATTCATCTTATGAAATAAAAGCTAATAAAAATTTCACTCGCAAATGTATTGATAATTTTCAAAATGTTAAAAGGTTCTTGCGTAACATTTCAGAGGATTCCTTATTTGAAATTTTTAATGATGCCTTAATTTTTGCTGAATCAATAAGAGAAAATAGCAAGTTAATTGAAGAACTGTTGGAAGAAAAATTAATTACAAAGCTAGTGTTTGGATTAAGCCAAATTGATATATTAAATCGAATTTGTGATGTAGGTAAAAATAAAGGCATTTCTTATGTAAACATTGAACATTGGACTACACTTATATACTTTTATTTTGCAATTAAAAAATTAAACCCGAATTACTATCAATTTCCTAGTAATAACTCCTTTATTACCGTTTTGAAGGTAGGAAATAAAAGCCCAATAAGACTACTACCACAGGAACAACAATTAAATGAAGATGTCATATTTAATGGATTCACAACCTATTATCGGTTTCTGTTTTCCATAGCCATATTTTCAAATGGGAAAGCGTTGGATATGAGTATGTTATCAAACATCAATAACCTTGATATGAAAAATATAAAGAATTTTTTAAATAAATTCGACTCGCTGCTTTCACTTAATTACGACAAGATAATGGAAAATATAGTGGGTGACCGTGTGGAACATTTCCATGGGGAATTTGTTAAAGATAAGACAGAATATGTATTTTCTCAAAGTTTAGGATTTAAATACACTAACGGTTATGTTAGTTTCTCGGATATTTTAATTGGCGACTTCTTTATTTTCAAAGCTTTTTTACCAGTTGTTAATACTATTACAAAGAATCCTTATAACAAAAAAGTACCCCGTTTTTCTGACAAAATGGATGCTTTAATTAATGATAATTCAATAAACAACATTGTTATCTTTGGCATGAACATAGAGAATGACCAACATGTTTTAAGAAATATAATGTTAGCATTTTACTTTTCTCAACAACCCAATCCACAAATTATATATTGTTATTTCACACCAGAAGAAAAGAAAGATTTTCAAGAACAATTTGAAGCGGTTATAACATTTAGCCCAGAAGTAAATGAATATGTAAAAAATATAAATGTTAGTTATATAAAAACGCAGGAAATATTAAGAGAATACTTTTATATCGAATAAGGGGGGCTTCCTGCGGGAAGTCTTTTTTAATAACCCTTTTTCTCACTCCCTTTTAGGTCGATTGTCTTCGACGATTCGACGGCTATAACATTTTAGCCATAAAAAAAGGAATCCCCGTTAAGGAATCCCCTATATTAAAATCCTGCCTTCTTTAACCACATGTTCCCCATTAGAATCCTGACGGTAAACAATGCCTTGTGCAAAAGTTCCTTGGTTCTTATAGAATCCTGTTTTCTTAAACTTGGTTAAAGCTTCCCTTGTATCATCCACAATAAAGAAGCAAAGATATTCCTTGTACCCATTATAGAAAACAACTTTATACATTATTCTTCTTCCTCCGTTGGAAAAAACATAAATTCGTATGACTTGCCTTCCATATCTTCAAGATAAACCGAAATGTAATCATTATTAGTAAAGATGTTAGTTCCTAATCCTGTATAATGACTAACTTTGTACGGTATCCCCTCTATTACCATTGAAGGCTTTTCCTTTAAGTTCTTAAATACATTGGAAATATTCTCTTTTGGAACTTTTGCAAAGGAATAATCTCCACTAGGGAAAACGGTAAAGACTTCTATTTCATTTGATACTCTATCTTGACGGTATTTTTCATAATCCTCTACCGTTTTAGGGAAATTGTAACCACTGTTATAAGCCATTACTTTTCACCTTCTTCATTATTATCACTGGAGGTTAAAAAGGAAATATCAGCATTGATAATTTTACGCTTTCTTCCTTCTTCTAGGTTTTCCCCACCAATAACAAAGACAGTTCTTTCATCCTGTACTTGGTGACGAATAACAAAGTCTCCATCTATTTTAGACATTAGTTCCATAGCCTTTATTTTGTCACTGGCATTAACAGGGGCTTTGATTATTTCCCCCGTTTTAAAGTTAGGGTAATAATTATAATCTTCTCCCTTTGCAATGTTGGTCAGTAGTTCCAGTTTCTTAGTAGTTTGTATTACTAACGGTTTAATGTGAAGTTCCTGAATCTGTTTTATCTTTTCTTGCACCAGTGGATTATCTAAATACTTATAACCTGTTGTTCGTGATTTAATCCCCACTTCTTCAATAGCCTTCTGTAAATTCTGACCATGTGCAATATAGGCATAACAAAAAGCTTCCTGTGATTCTGATAAATAATCAGGCTTGGATTTACCGTTTCTTGTATCATGTTTCTTTAATTTGTTTTCCATAGTTTAACCTCCTTAATAAAAAGAAAAGAGAAGCCCTTAAGCTTCCCCTATCTCCTGTTTGATTTCTTTAATTTGGTCATCCAGTTCATTTAATTGACGGTTAATAGTTCCATCCCTGTAAGCTGTAACATCTGCATTATAGGCATTAACCTTTTCTGCAAGGCTTGCCTTATCTGCTTCATACTGCCTTAATACGGTTGTACTCTCTTCAATGGATAGCCCTGTTAAATCAGGTTTTACAGGTGCTTCTATCTTGTGTAAAAACTCTTGGTACTTAACACCGTCACTAATTAATAGTTCTTTAACCTTGGCTGTACCTTTAACTTCTACAAGGTCGGCTTGTAATAGCTTGTAAGCATGGGGATTCTGATTCTTAAGGGCTATGCGTTCCTGATAGTCCAGTGAATCAAATGACCGTACAATGTCCACTGATACGGAAGAATCTTGCCCGGTATTTACCTTAAGAAGCGTACCATCTACCGAATGGAAGAAAGTTGATTCCCTATGTTCAAATTTACCACCAATAACATTTCCTACCGTTTCCCTAAGAATCGCCTTTTGTCCTTCTAGGTTTCTTACTTCTGCCTTTTTCTTATCGAATAATTCCCCTAGTTGCTTTTCCATCATACGTTTAACAAAGTCTTGTTTTCCCATTATTTTCTCCCCCTTTTATTGTTCGGTACTGGATTGAATCCTAACTGCCTTAACCGTTTCCAAGATGATTTAGTAAAATCTTCTGTAACCTCTTTTGTTCCATCACTAAACATTACAGTTGTCTGCAAACCCAATATATTTGACCGTTTTATTACTCTTTCATATGTCTTAGCGTTTTTGTACTTACTCACTTACTGCACTTCCTTTTCTAGATTATAAAAACAGTTCCCCCACCCTCCGAAGAGAATAGGGGTCAGCCCTCACAATCCTGTCATAAGGGGTAAGGTTCTTAGATGGTCTTACAGTAGCTTAACGGTGGTCTGTTACGTTGTTTCTTCTTAACTTTCTCCTGCAACCAAAGAGAGTTAGTTTGTCTTCCGTATCGGTGACCATAATAAAAAGGCGGTGGGGCAACCCCTACACACAAGAGTAAACCCCACCTTAAACAAAGAGATTAAACTAGAAGGACAAATCCACCATTTGTCGTTTTGAAAAGGGCTTGAATCCATGACCCTTTACGGAAGGCTTTCCACACCTTCATTCAACCTACCTTTAATTGGAGGTAATAGACAACTAAAGATAGGCTGTAGAAAGTGAAACAGTTTAATGACGTATTCAGGTCAAGCGGTTAACCTTCGATAATCTTGTAAAGTATTACGATGAATCCACTTCCTAGAACAAACTGAATAAGTTCTATCATGATACCTTATCCTCCAATTCTCTTAATTGCTTGGTCTTAACCCCTATACCGTTCCTTTCCAAGAATGATTTAATAAGGTGTAAATGATTGTTTAACTCTGTATTCCAGTCTTTTTCCTGCCTAGCTGCTTTTACACACTCTTTACAATTGGCATGTGTAGCTGATACGAATCCCCCTTGTATCGGCTTGGTTTCATAACACTTTTTACAAGTCTTTTCCAATTCGTATCAACTCCCTTCCTTATTTGGTTGGTGCTGTGAATAGATGGTCTAACCAGTGTTTTTGTTTTGGTTGTGGCTTAACCTCTACTGGAAAAACATAAGTTTCGGTAACCTTAACTTTTGGTCTTGGCACTTTTAGCCACCAGTAGCATTTGGATAACTCTTCCTCTGTTAGTAGGTCAATAATTTCCTGTTTTGCTTGTTTGATATTCTTGGATACTCTTGAATCCTCTGTACTGTAATAATTGGCAACCTCTTCCAAAGTGAATCCACCTGATAGGTAAAGCTTTAACTGGAAATATCTTGCATAACGTTTCTTGGATTCCTTGAAGTAGTTTTCTATTTTGTTATCAATATGTTTGGGTACTACCTGCTTAACTACTGGTTTAGGTGTTAACATTGAAGGCATCATTAAATCAGCCATATTAATTAGCGTTCCATCCACATCTTCCATGTAGTAATTATGATTGTAGCAAGTTGATTCTATGCTTTTCTCAGTTAATCTATTAGACTTCTCAAGGGAAGGAAAGCGACTTAAGCTAATCTCCATGATTGTTTTTGCTACCTTGTTATTTACTAGCTTTCTTGCATTTTCTGCTGTTTGTTCTTGCATTTTAATGGATTGATTTTCGTGACGTTTCATGTTAACACCTACCTCCTGTAGTATGATTATTTTTTGTTATCTTGTTTCCCCTTCACCTTATTACTCCGCTTTTTAGGTGTGTACCGTAACGGTCTAAAAGGGTTTAGCCTAAATATGTTGGCAAATCCTTTCGTACAATGTTTCTAACTCTTCTTGTGTCTTTTCGGACAGTAAATCTAAATTTAATCCTTCAAGATACTCCTTAACCTCTTCTAAAGAATCTGCTTCAAAGTCTTCCAGTACATCTTCAACGAAATCACCTTCAAACGGTTTAATTTCACTGGTGAATGAAGCCCCTGTTTCTGTTTCCAAGTGACTTATAAAGCTATCTCCCCAAGTTTCATGCAATCCTTCATAAGAAGTAAATTTATCTTTTTGGTTTTTCTTTACATTGATAAAGTTAAGGAAATCCCCATTAATGGCTTTTTTCATCCAAGCATCAAAGGAAATATTTTTATCTGTAAGGTTAAACTTTTCCACTTCTCTTAATCCATGATTCATTAAGTGGGCTTGTAAGCTATCAGCATCAAACGGTTTATTCTTTCCAATCCTGATACCTTCAATCTCCTTATCTACCTTTTCATTTACCAGTTTGATTAGTCGCTTTAGTTGGCTGTCTGTAGCATTAAATTTTTTCATGATGTTGTTCCTCCTTGGTTGTGTGTTTAATTTGTTTGGTTCTAAAAAAGAATCTTCTAATTACTTAACGAGGTGAGTGCCAAGATATGCACCCCTACTTACTAATAAAGTGAAACACCCATATCTGTACCCATGCTGATAAAACTTTTTGAAATAATTTTTAGCAGGTATAAAAAACCTCCTAATTACTTAACAAAGTGAGTGCCATAATATGCAACCCTATCAAGGAAACTTTTATTAAAAACTTTCTATACTACTTAATAAAGTGAAGTACCTATATCTGCACCCATACGGAGAAAAGTTTTTGAAAAAAAATCAGAGTGGGAGGAATTTTTTTAAAACTTTTTTTAAAGAAGCCTAATTTACCGTTCTAATTTAGATTGGAATAACGGAGTAATATAGTGATTAAGTTTAATTACTTAGTTGATAATAGAAAGAAAATAACTGATTAAGAAATAAACTGCCGAAGGCAATCAGTTATATTAAAAACACTTCAATATATTTAAAGAAGTTAATATTATAAGAGACTAAATTCTCCTTACAGTCGAATTTAAAATCGTTACATAGTATCTATAACGGTATATGTAGTTTATTAATATAAAGGTTTATAACAAGGGGATAAATTAACGGTATATGTTTTTATTAAAAAAGATATTATGTACACTTTTTGTCCACCTTTTACACCGCTGCTTTTTCATACCATTTGCTGGAAATCCCTTTATATCAAGGTTTATCGGAATGAAGTGGGTCAAATTATGTCCAACCTAGTTAACATTTCGCCAAACAAATGTCAATAGTAAATTGTTGGGAATAAACCAAATCACATAAAAATATTTATGTCAATGGTAATTTTAGGGTTGATACAAAATCACATAAAACCAATTTTATCAATAGGGAATTTATTCCAACCAAGGGGGTTATTTGTAAAAGGGATTTGTCTAGATGTACCGCCAAGTCAATAGGGATTTTATAGCGGTGAAGTGTTACTATCATACATCAGATATACATACCAAATGGAAATAAGTGGGTTGATATTTGCGGTAATCCAAAGAGGATTATTTTTAATTTAGAGGATACTGTATGGTTATTAATGGAAGGGTTGAATGCGATATTCATTTATATGTATAATTATAACCGTACATACAGCAATGGCTATACCCCCACCCCTTACCATAAGAGGATATATATTCCACATCCATTGGATATTTGCACCAACAGGAAATAAAGGTATCCCCTACCTTAGTTACCATATCACACCAACTTATAACGGTTCATTCCCCTATTTCCAACTACCACCAATTAATCCATATACCTACATATTGTCATATCATGTCTTTGTTACCATACAATACCATTTAACATAGTTTGTCATTTTAAAACAATAAAACCATTTGTTGCCCATTAAGGTATGATTAACCAAGTTTGGATATAAATGGTAGGTGGGAGGGGATGTTTAATTTTACCAATATTTGGCAGGTGGGCATTAATATCTAATACATTTATCAAAATAAATCGGGGCATCCATTTTTATTTTTTTTCAAAACAAACTTGACGGAACTGCCCCGTATTTTATAATCACATTCGTTAGCTTAATATTACTTACCTTCTTGTTTTGATATAATTTTGTAATCAATTATGAACTTTGAATATGGAAGGTAATGTATGACAAACCAGTTATCTGATTCCATATTAGGAATGCTTGATGGTAATTTAAGTTCTACATTACTAATTTCAACGTGTAGGTATCTCCCAGCTTTGTAAGGACTTCTGTACTCAAATTCAGTCGGAACACCTTCGACAACTCTATAATTATTTGTTAAATAAGCAGGAATATCTAACCAATGAGGATAAACAAACATTAAAACTATTGTAGCAATTGTATAAAGAATACGTTCTGCGAATTGAAAGCTTTTGTTAAAGAGTATTACGGCACAAAAAAAAGCAAGGAAAAGTGTGCTTACAGAGATAATCCAAAAAGTTTCCTTTATCTCAAATTTGTTTTGCAATAACAATCCTATAGAACCGATAGCTAGGAAGACATACCAAATACGTCTTATAAGTTTGTTAAATGGATTAGAAGGTAACTTTTCTTGATTATCGGATTGTTTGTTCATTACTTTTTTCCTTTCATTTTCCCTTATCTTTCCATAACATTTTTAGATTTATTCCTTTATTCAAACTAATCATGCCCTGGTAGTGGAAAACAAACAACTAACCTGCCCCTTTCTAAAAAAAGAACCTACCGATAAAAGGTAGGCTTGTATCATTGAATATTCTCTAATTATGAATACTTCTTTCTAAGAGTGGATAACGGTGAAGCGTTCCTTCCTCTTTCTAGTACGGTCTTATCTTCCATTGATTGAATATATCTTTCGGTTGTCGCTACATGGTTATGTCCTAGTAAACGACTAACCGTATAAAGGTCTGTATGCCCTAGAGAGATTTGTGCATAGCTTCTCCTACATGAGTGTACTAAAAGCTTTACATCTACCCCACAGGCTTTCCCTGACCGTTTAACAACGTTTAGAACTGCTTCATGACCCATTCTACCGATTGATTCAATATCCTTCTTTAATCCTCCACCTTTGGTACGAGTACAGACAAACAGGTAGGGGCATTCTTCTCCTTTTAGGTACTTTTCCCTTGCCCTTCTATACTTGATAATCTGACGCTTTAAATGAAGGCTTACAGGCACTAATCTTTGTTTGTTACCCTTTCCCCTAATCAGGATAGCATCATCAAATACATCCTCTAATTTAATTCCTGATAATTCTGCGGAACGTATTCCAGTTTCAAATAAACAGGTCAAAACAGTTTTATTCCTAACATCCATAAAGTTACTTCCACAATAGAAGTCAATCATTTTCTGAATGTCATCAATGCTAAACGGTTTAATCATTACCTTTTCTTCCTTAAGTAGTTCAATGTCTTCCAGTGGGTTGTCTTTCAGTATCTTTTCTTTGATACAAAACTTATAGAAGTTATTCAAGGTCTTTAATTTGGTGTTTATTGTATTGGCTTTGATTTCTTTATCTAGGAGGTACTTAATGTACCGTTTAATGTGTCTTGTACTGGCATCCTCTAGTTCAACCTGAAAAGATTCCCACAGCCATCTTTCAAACTGTAATAGAATGGCTTTCTTATTCTTGACGGTTGCCTTGCTGTAATTTTGGATTTCGATTTCTGTAATGTAGTCTTCTAGTGATAGGTTCATTTGCTGTAATCCCTCGCCTTTTTAGTATTAGCGAAGATTATGGCAAACTCATTATTTAAACTTTGCGGAAAGTGGCTTGAAGCCATGCGTAGCAAGGGCTGAAGGGGAACGAAGTGACGAGTCCATCCTTGGCGGATTTTTTGTCCGAAGAATTAGCTGTATTTACTTGCTGACCTTCTAAACGTTGTTTTTCATTCATGTATGAAATAACCCCTTTCTTAGCAAAATAAAAATACTATTTTTAGAATCACTTTTTTACCTGGACAGTGAAATATAGAATGCTTTGTCCGCACATTATTATAGTATAAAGGTTTCATTCTTTGAAAACAATAGAAAATCCAGGTGTGCTAAAATTGACACATATGTATAAAAAATCCCGGGAGCAGTTCCCGGGATTTTTGATATAATCTTACATAAATTCTGCAACTAATTTATCAAAGTGTTCTTGGTTAAGATCAAGATCAGCTTCTGTTAATGGTTTTTCAGAATAACCATGAATTAGCTCTTGATAAGAAGGACGCTCAGTGTTTTGGTAAATTAGTCCTGTTACTAGGCCATTATTTTTCATTAAGGTTTGCATAGCCATTTCACGGTTAGACGGATCATAGCCTTCAACATCGCTCAATTTTGTAAGATTTTCTTTAAACCAGTCATAAGTGTTGATCTTATTGTAAGTAACACATGGGCTGAATACGTTAATTAAAGAGAAACCTTTATGGTTAATACCTGCTTCGATTAATGCTACAAGGTCTTTAAGATCAGTTGAGAAGCTTTGGGCCACAAATGTTGCTCCCGCTGTAAGTGCCATTTCCATTGGTGAAATAGCTTGTTCAATTGATCCCATAGGTGTAGATTTTGTTTTAAAACCTACTGCCGAACGTGGAGACGTTTGGCCTTTAGTTAAACCATAAATTTGGTTATCCATAACGATATAAGTCATATCAATGTTACGGCGGATAGAGTGGATTGTATGAGCCATACCAATAGCATAACCATCACCGTCACCACCGGAAGCGATAACAGTAAGGTCACGGTTAGCCATTTTAACCCCTTGAGCAATTGGCAGAGAACGGCCATGGATTCCGTGGAAACCATAGGAATTAATATATCCAGAAATACGTCCAGAACAGCCGATACCAGAAATTACAGCTAAGTTTTCTGGCTCCAAGCCGACATTTGCTGCCGCACGTTGAATTGCTGCTTGTACAGAGAAGTCGCCACAGCCAGGGCACCAGTTCGGTTTTACATCATTACGAAAGTCTTTAAAAGTGGCCATTTAGAACAACTCCTTACATTTTGAATGAACTTCATGAGGAAGGAATGGATTTCCATCATATTTAATAAACTTGGTAATTTTTTCAGCATAGCCAACATTCATTTTCATGATATTTGCCAATTGACCAGTTGCATTGTTTTCAATTACAATTACCTTTTTAGCTGATTGAACTAGCGGAAGCAGTTCATCAGTCGGGAATGGATGAACTAAACGTACATGGGCATGGTTTACTTTCATTCCATCTTTTTCAAGACGTCCCATCGCTTCTTCAATAACCCCGCGAGTAGAATTGAATCCAACGATTAATAGGTCAGCCTCTTCGTGTGGTGCATTTTTGTATACAGGTGTATCGAATCGAATATTTTCAACTTTACGTAAGCGCTTATCCATTTGCGCAATACGGTTAGCAGCTGATTCAGATGGTTTACCAGTTTCAGCGTGTTCAACACCAGTAACATGGTGAATCCCGTTCTTCGTACCAGGAATGGTACGTGGTGAAATACCATCTTCAGTTACTTCATAACGCTTAAAGTAACCTTTGTTAGGAATTTCAGGCAGTTCTTCCGTTACAAGCTTTCCACGACGAATTTCTACTTTTGAGAAATCAAGTGGTTCAACAGTTTGCTTTCCAAGTGATAATTGTAGATCAGATAAAATGATAACTGGACATTGATATTCTTCAGCAAGGTTAAATGCCTCCGCAGTGTCATAGAAAGCTTCTTCTACAGTACTTGGAGCAAGGACGATTTTTGGAATTTCACCATGTGTGCTGTAAATCATCGCCATTAAATCAGATTGCTCTTGTTTTGTTGGCAGACCTGTTGAAGGGCCTCCACGCTGTGTATCTACAATTACAAGCGGAACTTCCGTAATACCCGATAACCCAATTGCTTCTGTTTTTAAAGACAATCCAGGGCCAGAGGAAGCTGTTATGGCACGAACACCGCCATAAGATGCACCAATAGTCATTGTTACAGCAGCAATTTCATCTTCTGTTTGGATTACTGTACCGCCTAATGCTGGTAATTTCTTAATTAAATACTCCATAATATCGGAAGCTGGTGTAATTGGGTACGCTGCCATAAAACGGCATCCGCCAGCTAGGGCACCTAGAGCAATGGCATCGTTACCAATCATGAACATGCGGTGTTTACCGTCAGCCTTTTCAAGCTGCATGGTTGGAACGTTTCCATCCATTTTTTCTTTCGTATATTCAAAACCAGCATTGATAGCATCCATGTTTTTTGCTACAACTTGGTCGCCTTTTTTGCCGAAAATTTCACGAACAACTTCTTCAAATACGTGAATATCTAAATCTAAAATTGCTGAAGTAGCACCGATTGCTACCATGTTTTTCATTAATGATGTTCCTAATTCTGTTGCGATTTCAGTGAATGGAACAGCATATAATGAAGCTTCAGTGTCTTCAGGCTTTTTTGGATCAAATTTTGCGTCAGCAAGGATTACTCCATTGCTATGTAATTCTTTGTAGTTTAAATCAATTGTTTCTTGGTCAAATGCCACAAGGATATCTAAATCATCGGAAATAGAACGAACTTGAGTCGTACTTACTCGGATTTTATTGTTGGTGTGACCGCCTTTAATGCGTGATGAAAAGTGACGATAACCATACAAGTAATATCCCAGGCGGTTCAATGCGATTGCAAAGATTTCCCCAGTACTTTCAATACCTTCCCCTTGTTGTCCGCCAACTTTCCATGAAAGTTGATTGATCATTACTTACACCCCTTTGGATATGTAAAAGATAAGTAGATTGAATCATGTATTAGTGTAGCACTTTTCCAAGTAAATCACTAGAAATTAGTCTATTCTTTATTTATATAGTCCAAAAACTAGAATCATGGATGTCCACTAAACGCTTTCAATTCTAGACCTATGTACCAAAAAATGCAACCCTTTAGAACAAATTATTGTCTAAAATATGTATATTTTTTTATTATTTTAATTCAATACTTTCTTTAGAGGAAAACCGTCCCATTAAAAAAGGCATTACCCTTATTCTTATATATCTTTGTCAAAATATTTTTAGTTTCATTGCCTTTGTTTCCAAACTAATTTTTGTATCTTACAATAATGTTTTTCACATAAAATGGGGCGGTTACAAAAAAATGTTATATTTCCGGACTTTTAAAAATACCCACAAAAAAACCTGCTTGTTTTTAACAACCAGGCAGGTAAGTAATAAGGTTCTTTATTTCCACGTAATATACTTGGAATTCTTTCCTAACGTGGTTCTACAATTAACTTAATAGCTGTGCGTTCTTCCCCGTCAATTAAAATATCGGTAAACGCAGGGACACAAATTAAATCAACTCCGCTAGGTGCTACAAATCCTCGAGCAATGGCTACTGCCTTTACGGCTTGATTTAATGCACCCGCACCAATTGCCTGTATTTCTGCCGCACCTCTTTCACGCAGAACTCCAGCAAGTGCACCAGCTACAGAATTAGGATTAGATTTTGCTGAAACTTTTAATATTTCCATTCCTAGCTCCCCCTTGTAAAATCCCGATTCCGCATGAGCAGTTTCATGAACCAAATCAGGTATATAACATTCCACTGCTACTATATTCAGGAAACTATAGACATATTCCGGCTTGGACAAAAAAAGTCAATTTAAATGCTTTATAAAAGGTGTAAAAAAGGTGTCAGGCACCATGTGAATATTTCACATAGTAACTGACACCTACTTTATGAATAAAACGGCTGATCGTCATTAATACGAATCGGTTCAATTTTTTTTGCGAGTCCTGTCTTGCGGTCCAATTCTATGTTTACAGCGCTTAACTGATTTCTGCCGCCTTCAGGGACTTCAAAACGGACAGGGAGGCCAGTAAGGAATCTTTTTAGAACTGCAGACCTTTCCACACCTAAAATGCCGTCATATGGCCCTGTCATTCCTACATCAGTTAGATAGGCAGTTCCACCTGGCAAAATACGATGATCCGCAGTTTGTACGTGTGTATGGGTACCGACTACAGCAGAAACTTTACCATCTAAATACCAGCCAAGAGCCTGTTTTTCGCTGGTTACCTCAGCATGGAAATCAACAAAAATGAACGGGGTTCTTTCTTTGGCAATAGAAATTAGTTCATCCGCTTTTTGTAAAGGACAATCAATCGGATTCATGAACGTCCGGCCTTGTAAATTAATGATAGCCACTTCTAATTGATTGATTTTGATAAAAATAAGCCCTTTACCAGGGGTGTTTTTCGGGAAATTTGCTGGACGGACTAAGTATTTTGCTTCGTCGATGAATTCAAAGATTTCCCTGTTATCCCACGCATGATTCCCAAGTGTAATGGCTTGTGCTCCCTGCTCCAAAAATTGACGGTAAATTTTTTCCGTAATCCCTTTTCCACCAGCAGCATTTTCGCCATTAATGATTGTTAATTGGGGACTATATTTCTCTTTTAATTTTGGCAAATATTCTTTCACCATATCTCTTCCCGGTGAACCTACAACATCGCCGATAAATAATAAATTCATTTAAAGACCCTTCCATTTAAAAAATTCTTTTCTTGTTAGATTGTACCACAAATATTTAGCAATAAATAAAGCGGTGCATTTGCACCGCTTTATTTTGCGTATTCTACAGCCCGTGTTTCACGGATGACTGTCACTTTAATATGCCCTGGATAATCTAATTCTTCCTCAATACGTTTGCGAATATCTCGTGCTAATCGATGTGCCGCCAAATCATCAATTGCATCCGGTCTAACGATAATCCGTACTTCGCGTCCAGCTTGAATAGCAAAGGATTTCTCAACACCCTCATAAGATTCAGAAATCTCTTCAAGTCTTTCAAGTCGACGAATATAGTTTTCTAATGTTTCACTGCGAGCGCCTGGTCTAGCAGCAGACAGGGCATCAGCAGCAGCAACGAGAACTGCTATTATCGAAGTAGGCGGTGTATCCCCGTGATGGGATGCAATGCTGTTAATTACTACTGGGTGTTCCTTATATTTTGTTGCTAGTTCCACCCCAATTTCAACATGGCTTCCCTCAACTTCATGGTCAATCGCTTTACCGATATCATGAAGCAAACCTGCGCGTCTTGCCAGCGTTTCGTCCTGACCAAGCTCAGCAGCCAGCAAACCTGAAAGCTGTGCCACCTCCATTGAATGCTTTAACACATTTTGTCCGTAGCTTGTACGGAATTTAAGGCGACCAAGAATCTTAATGAGATCAGGGTGAAGTCCATGAACGCCAACTTCAAAGGTAGTTTGTTCTCCAACTTCACGAATGTATTCATCTACTTCACGACGGGATTTTTCAACCATTTCCTCAATTCGTGCCGGGTGAATACGACCATCTTGGACAAGCTTCTCAAGTGCCAGGCGGGCAGTTTCACGACGGATTGGGTCAAATCCTGATAGAATGACTGCTTCAGGAGTATCGTCAATAATCAAGTCAATTCCTGTTAATGTTTCAAGGGTACGAATGTTCCGACCTTCACGGCCAATAATTCGGCCCTTCATTTCATCATTTGGCAGATTAACGACCGAGACAGTTGTTTCCGCAACGTGGTCAGCAGCGCAACGTTGGATTGCTAGCGACAAGATTTCTTTCGCTTTTTTATCTGCTTCCTCTTTCGCGCGATTTTCGCTTTCCTTAATCATCATAGCGGTTTCATACGAAAGCTCTTTTTCCATTCTTTCTAAAATGATGGTTTTAGCTTCATCACGCGTTAAGCTCGAAATTCGTTCGAGTTCAGTTTGTTGTTTTCTTACCAACTCGTCCACTTTGCTTTCCATCTCTTCAATATGCTGTTGTCTTTGGTTTAGAGAATCATCCTTCTTTTCTAAAAGATTTTCACGCTTGTTTAACGTTTCCTCTTTTCGATCTAAATTCTCTTCTCTTTGCAGTAAACGGTTTTCTTGTTTTTGCATTTCATTTCTTCGTTCACGAACCTCACGTTCTGCTTCTGAGCGAAGCTTGTGAATTTCATCCTTTGCTTCCAGCAAAGCTTCTTTTTTCAATGCATCAGCATCACGTTTCGCGTCTTCAATTATCTGTTCTGCAGCATTTTTTGCACCTGTAACTTTTGCTTCAGCAATGGATTTATGAACAAAATAGCCAACAACGGCACCGACGATAAGGCCAAGCAAAATGGAGATGATAGTAATTGGTTCCATCGTTACACCTCCTCTTGCTATGAACTTTTTTACGTTTTTAAGTGTCGGCATGTACATTGTTTAGACTCAACATACAGCAAGCACTAAGGCTTTTCGAATTGTAATATTACCAAAAATGTAAAATATACATGTTAATTGTAAATGTGTATAAATTCATTGTCAAGGTTTACTCGAATTAGCTTTTTCAAATATTTAGAAATCAAAATCCAAATTTATTATTTTTTATGTATAATTATTATTATATCTGAATAATTATTCCTGTATCATAAAGGGCAAAACCTTAATAGGTTTTGCCCTAGCATGTTAATCTAGTAATTCATATTGCTCATCATCATTCGTTTCAGTGACAGTTTTATCGCCATCTAAACCATAATGATCACGAATCTTTTGCTGGATTTCAAGGCGAACATCAGGGTTTTCCTTTAAATACAGTTTCGCATTTTCGCGTCCTTGTCCAAGTCTTTCATCGTTGTAGGAATACCAAGAACCGCTCTTTTGAACGATATCTAATTCGGAACCTAAATCAATAATCTCGCCTTCCTTAGAAATTCCTTCTCCATACATAATATCGACTTCTGCAGTTCGAAATGGAGGTGCAACTTTATTTTTGACAACTTTAATCTTAGTCTTGTTACCCACCATGTCGTTGCCTTGCTTTAATGTTTCAGCACGGCGGACTTCAAGACGAATTGTCGAGTAAAATTTCAGCGCACGCCCTCCAGGCGTAGTCTCTGGCTAACTCTATAGATTTACCATTTCTATAGTATGGACTATCTCTTCATCTCTATTTAATATAGAGAGCCTTGCACTTCCGGCAGCAGCCTATTCCCTGCCGTACGCTACTCAGTTAGCTTAAAAATCAAAGCCCCTTTCGCTAGTCTCTACACCTTCCTCAAAACATTGTAAGGCTTGGCACGGTATTACCCATTTCTTGGAGGGCTTCACCGTTAGCAATGTCTCCATTACACCCCTAGGCAATCGGGTTCACAAGGTATTTTTCATGCTATCACTAGCAAGGGAAACCCAGTATAAACTCCTTAATCTATCAATAGATTAAGCAACTACAAGTTGATTTCCAAACATTACTCCGACTTTTTCCCGGATTTGGTTTATGAAAACTGCAATTGTCTTGGATTTATTAATTGCACCAGATAGTTTACGAAGTGCTTGCGACATTAAGCGAGCTTGTAGACCTACATGGGAGTCCCCCATTTCGCCTTCAATTTCAGCTTTTGGAACTAATGCTGCAACAGAGTCGATAACAATAATATCTACAGCACCGCTTCGTACTAAAGCTTCCGCGATTTCAAGCGCCTGCTCACCAGTATCTGGCTGAGAAAGTAATAACTCATCAATATTAACACCTAATTTTTGGGCATAAGTAGGATCTAGGGCATGCTCCGCGTCAATAAACGCTGCTTGTCCGCCTGCTGCCTGCACTTCAGCAATGGCATGCAAGGCAACCGTGGTTTTACCCGAGCTTTCTGGTCCATAAATCTCAATTATTCTTCCTCTAGGATATCCACCCACTCCAAGCGCTGTATCAAGTGCTAAAGAGCCGCTTGGTACCGTTGAAATCTTCGTCTCGGTTTGCTCTCCCATTCTCATGATAGAACCTTTACCGAATTGTTTTTCTATTTGTTTTAGCGCCATTTCTAACGCGGCCTTACGGTCACTCACAAATAGACCTCCTTTATGAAAATGTAATTATTGCTGAAATCTATCAAAACGAACCCTACTAATAATATAACCTCTTTCCAGTCATTTGTCGAGTAAAAACACGAACATTCATTCGACCTGTTTCCAAACTATTTTTCCTGGAATTATAACCAAAATACTCCTCATTATGAGATTATCTGCAGAAATTTTCATGGAAAACAAATTATCCCAATACTTTCAGATAATTTGTAAAGGGAACTAAGTATTCCGAAAAATAATAACAACCCCAAGCCGAAACTAAGGATTGTAAATTTATTTTTTAATTAGTATTTATTTTATTACTCTCACAATGAACAACCATTGAATCCAACAATTCCTCTATTGGCATTTTTTAGAGGCTCTTCAATTTTTATAAACTATTTATTTCCCCAGCCACTTTGGAGCGCGCTTCTCATTGAATGCAAATATTCCTTCCAGCCGATCTTCTGAGTTAGCGCATTTGTAATAAGCCTCAAGTTCGAACGCTATCCCCGTTGCTAAATCAGTCTCAGTTCCTTTATTAACTGCATTTTTCAATGCTTTTAATGAAAGAGGTGCGTTTTGCGCGATACTTTCTGCAATTTTAATCGTTTCTTCTAATAAAATATCAACTGGGAAAACATGATTTATTAGCCCCCATTGCTGGCCTTCCTTGGCGGTAAAACGCTTCCCTGTATATAGCAATTCTTTTGCTAAACCAATTGGTATAATTCTTGAAAGCAGCTGGGTCCCGCCAATGCCAGGAATGAGGCCAAGTTTTGCTTCGGGTAATCCAAAAGAAGCATGCTCTGCTGAAATTCTGAAATCACAGCTAAGGGCGATCTCCAATCCGCCCCCAAGTGCATAACCATTAATGGCACAAATCACGGGATATGGAAATTCTCTAAGACTTTCCGTGACTTTTTCAAAATAATCATGCTGCTTTTTCCAATCCTTCTGTGACATGCCATTGCGTTCCTTTAAATCAGCGCCAACACAAAGACTTTTTGTACCTGAACCAGTAATAATTAAAACCCTAACTTTTTCATCATATTTTAGTTCTTCAATCGCTGCGATTATTTCTATCGCCATTTTTGTATTTAAGGCATTCATGGATTCCGGTCGGTTTAAGGATAAAACAGCAATTCCTTGTTTTTTTGCATCCCATTCAAGTTTAATAGTTTCGTAAGAATTAACCAACATTGTTTTGTCCCCTTCCAATTTGGGTATAATTTCAAACAACTTCATTTGGAATCGAATACATTTTGAGTTTTTTCAAATTTTTTAGTAATCTGTCCAAGCAGCTCATAAGCAAGGATTTCCTATAACTCCCTCTCTCATTCAACAGAAAATTATATCTTAAGAATACTGAAACCTAACGAAACAGTCTATAACTTTCTAAATTTTCTATATATTTGAATCCAATTACTTTCCGTAATAAAAAAAATCACAGAACGCTTATCCAGCATTCTGTGATTCCCTTAAATTTTTGATTAAAAAATAGCAGCCAAACTTCACAGCACGGCTTCGATTCGCAGCTCTTGTTCCGCCTAAAGACATTTTTTCAACGATTGTCGGGCGGCCTTTTACCGTAATGCCAATATAAACCGTCCCCACCGGCTTTCCTTCCAGTTCATCAGGACCAGCTACGCCAGTAAAACTAATACCAATATCGGTGCCAAAAATCCTAGCCGCATTTTCCGCTAATTCCTTGGCACATTGTTCGCTGACAGCACCATGGTTTTCAAGCGTTTCCTGCTTAACCTGTAAAATGTGCTGTTTGATTTCATTTGCATAGCAAACTATTCCGCCCTTAAATACAGAGCTTGCACCAGACATAGAGGTAATTTCCTGCTGAAATAAACCGCCTGTCAAGCTTTCCGCAGCAGTAATTGTTAATCTCTTATCCTTTAACAATTTTGTCAGCTCTTCTAAGAGTGAAGAATTATCATAACCATAAATATACTGTCCAACCCGCTGCCTGATTTGATTTTCCACTTTATCCAACATCGACAAAGCCACAGCTTCATCGGTATGTTTTGCAGTCAGCCTTAAAGTAACCTCACCATCACCGGCAAGAGGTGCAATCGTAGGATTACTTTGCGCATCAATCAGGTCAATAATTTCCGTTTCTAATGCTGCTTCACCAATTCCAAAAAAGCGCAGCACTCGAGATACGATTTTGTCATGTAAGCCTGCCTTGGCTGAAAGTGCCCTATTTCCGTATTGTAGAAACATTGGTTCCATTTCCTTCGGCGGGCCAGGAAGAAGAATATAAATTTGCTTACCCTTTTCCAACACCATTCCTGGAGCCATTCCGTAATCATTAGGAAGGACTTGTGATCCTTCTAAAATGAGCGCTTGTTTTCGGTTATTCTCTGTCATGATACGGTTTGTCCGTTTGAAGTAAAGCTCAATTCCCGCTAACGCCATATCATCCATAACAAGCTGCTTACCAAGATGACGGGCAATCGTTTCTTTTGTTAAATCATCCTTTGTTGGTCCAAGTCCGCCTGTAAAAATAATGATATCGGAACGCTTTTCAGCAATATCAATTGCAGACTTTAGTCTATCGGGGTTATCACCAACGACAGTATGAAAATAAACATTAATCCCCAGCTCCGCTAGCTGCTGCGACAAAAATCTGGCATTTGTGTTTACGATTTGTCCTAATAAAAGTTCTGAACCAACGGCGATAATCTCTGCATTCATTTCGGGTCGACCCTTCCTAAGAAAACTTCTTACTTTGAATTTTTAAACACATGGCTGTTTTTCACAAAATAATCCCAGCCAGACCAAATCGTAAAAATTAAAGCAACCCATAACGCCAATATATCAAAACGGAATGGAATCAAAGCAAAAATAATATTATGTAATAATATATCCGATATGGCGATAATCTGCGCCCATGTTTTAATTTTTCCAAGCATATTAGCTGCCACTACTTCGCCCTCACCTGCAAGCAGCAATCGGAGTCCAGTAACAGCAAATTCCCTGCTAATAATAATAATGACAATCCATGATGGCGCATAAACATCATTCAATTCGACTAAAACAATTAATGCAGAAGAAACAAGAAGCTTATCTGCAAGAGGATCAAGAAATTTCCCCATATTCGTCACTAGATTATACTTACGGGCATAATGTCCATCAATCCAATCAGTGGTGGACGCGATAATGAAAATAATAGCACCGATAAAATGGGTAACAGGAATATCCGCTCCTAGTAAATGTATTATCCCCCAGTCCAAGGGGACAAGCATAACGAGCAAGAATAAAGGTATTAATAAAATTCTTGATACGGTTATTTTATTTGGTATATTCATTTAATTTTCCTCCTAAAAACACGAAAAAGCCAATAGATTCCAGGCACTTTGAAACATGAAGAAGAAGTGAAAAATAGTCATCAGCTGATGACTATTCGTTCTTAGGAACATATTGAATCGTAATGTCCTGCCGAACCTGTTTAGATGGATCCGCTGCATATTCAAGCTTTTGGTCATTCACAAAGATATCTGTCTCATAGGCTCTTCCAACGACAATATAAGCTTCCTTTTCTGATGAAAAATCAATTTCCTGACTTTCAGCTGACCCTTTTTTTAACATTCCAGAAAAAAAGGATTTCCCTTTGCCGTTTCTGATACTGACCCATGTTTCTCCTGTGGATACTACCTTCACGACAAATTTTTCGGCATTCTTCAATTCAAAAGTGGACTTCCTGCCTTGGCTGTTAACAACTGTTAACGCCTGATTAGCTTCTTCTTCTGCAGTTTTTGTTGTTTCCTCATCTGAGGTGCCTTTAGCATTATCCTTCTCTTGATTCTTTTGCTCTGTCGGTTTTGTTTCATTTGCTTTTGCTTTGTCAATATTATTCTCTACTTTAACCGGTTCAGTTTCCTGTGTTCTAGTTTCGTTTGTATCGCTGCCCGTATTATTTGAGGCGAAATAATATATTACCCCCGCGACCCCAATAACAAAAACACCAATTAATATTTTGGGAAGAATATCAAATATTTTTGCATTTCCTTCTGTAAGTGCCTTATGTGTTTTGACACGCGATAGCTGCTGCGGCAATTCTTCATTATGAGAAGCAGGAATTTCATTTTTATAGGTTTCAAAAATTTCATCCGGGTTTAGTTCCAGCGCCTCTGCATATTGTTTGATAAAAGCACGAACATAGAAATTTCCTGGCATACTTGAATAATTGCCTTCTTCAATTCCAATTAAATATCGTTTTTGGATTTTTGTAATGGATTGCAAATCATCCAAACTTAAATTTTGGGCTAAACGGGCTTCTTTTAATCGATTCCCTAATTCAGTCACTAAAAAACACCTTCCAATTTATTAAAAATTAAAATCACCAAAATCGGACCCGGAAAACATACTGTGCTCATCTACAACGTCATATGTAATAACTTCATCTGCATCATTTCTGAGCTCAATAATATAATCAAAATCATCAAGTGTATATTCTGAGTTTTGCACAAAGATATCGGGATGCTCAATCACTTTTACCGCTGGCATTCGCATAATTTCCCTAACAAGCTGCCAATGTCGTTCATTGGCACGTCTAGTTGAAACGATTCCATCCAATATAAACAAATTGTCAGCGTTATACTCATCCTTAATCAGCTGGTTCCGAATTGTTTGCTTTAATAATGTGGATGAAACAAATAACCAGCGTTTATTCGCACACACACTGGCGGCAACAAGTGACTCTGTTTTACCAACACGAGGCATTCCGCGAATACCGATTAACTTATGACCTTCCTGCTTAAATAATTCTGCCATAAAATCCACTAATAAGCCAAGCTCATCCCTTACAAAGCGGAATGTTTTTTTATCATCGGCATCTCTTTGTATGTATCGTCCATGGCGGACAGCGAGCCGATCACGAAGCTTTGGCTCCCTTATTTTAATTACTTTTATTGTGTCCATTTTATGTAAAATTGACTCTAGCCGTTTTATTTGATTATCATCGTTTGCTAACATGAGCAAACCGCGTCTTCCTTCATCAACACCGTTAATGGTTACAATATTAATAGAAAGCATACCTAAAAGAGAAGAAATATCGCCTAGCAAGCCGGGGCGGTTTTTTTGGATCTCGTATTCTAAATACCATTCTTTTTTCATAATAAACCCCCTAAGAAAATTCGACAATATTTTCACATATTATTACCTAACCCTTATCATAAATGATTTTACTGGAAGATGAAAGAAAAAACACAGAGAAATAAGATTTATTAAGAAAAAAAAGAGAGAGAGGATGCCCCTCTACTCTCTTATGTTTAATTCCACGCTTTTAATTTATTGTTTAACAAGCTTGACCATCACATTTGCGATTGCCTGTTGCTCTTGATCGTTAGCAACAGACCACATGTCTGAAAGAACTCGCTGCTGCTCATTTTTAGGATCTACATTTTGGGCTAAGTAGTCACCGATTTGATGAGCCAGATTACCGATGGCACCTTCACTCATACCTTGAGTTTGCGCATTCTGTAGTCGGTCACCAAGAAAGTCCTGCCATTCTTTCCAGTTATCTAAAACAGACATTGTTTAACCTCCTTGTATTTATGATACAAGGTTATTTTGCTGATTACAGACGAAAACTATACATAGAGAAATATGAATTTTTTACGTATACCATCCTCCGTTTACAGCAAGTACCTGTCCCGTTATATAGCCCGCCTTATCAGATAATAAAAATGCTGCAGCATGAGCAATCTCCTCAGGACGGGCAAGTCTTCCCATGGGGATCTCAAATCTAATTCGCTCCACTTCGTCTTCTGTAAAACCCTCCATCATTGGTGTAGCAACTGCTCCCGGGGCAATTGCATTGACACGGATTCCGTTAAGAGCAAGTTCCTTACTGAGCGCTTTAACAAAAGATATTTGGGCACCTTTTGCTGCAGAATATGCTGCTTCACAGGCTGCACCAGTCTGCCCCCAAATTGATGTAATCATAATGATATTCCCTGAACCCTTATGTAGAAATTTAGGCAATAAATCTCTTGAAAGTAACACAGGATTTAAAACATGAACATTCAGCAAAGCTTCAAGGTCCTCTTGAGTAAGATCCATTAATAATCCATAGTAGCTATTCCCGCTGCAATGAATGATGGCATCAAGTGAAAATATTTGCGAGGAAATTTTTTTATAACCATCAGCCTCAGTTAAATTCGCTTGAATAGGGATATATTCCCCTCCAAATTGATTTAATCTTTCCAATAACTCTCTAATGGACTTTTCATTTTTATTATAATGGAGATATAGATGATAACCGCTTTCAGCTAAATGATAGGCAATCGCTTGTCCAATTCCTCCGCTCGCTCCCGTAATTAAGACAAATTTCCTCATTTTCTTCACTCTTTCTAAAAAACTAAGCTTTCTTAAAAAACACAGGAAAGCGCCGGCTAATGCGGCGCTGCCTGATTATTTATTCTTAGGCACAACTTGACATACTGAAAAACGCTCTTCGGAAATTACTTCCCCTGCCAATGATTCTACATCACTTAGGGAGATTCCTTCAAGTGTTGGTACAACATCAAATAGGTCCATATCATTGAAGGCATACCGGGTAAATTGGTTAGCGATATATTCAGGTGAATTAACGGCTCTTAAAAAAGCCCCTATCTTTTTCTTCTTCGCTCTGTCAAGTTGCTCCTCTGTAAACGAACCTTTTGTTTTGGCACTAAGCAATATCTTTTCAATTCTTTCCGCCAGTTCATCAGGGTTTGTTGTATCTCCGCCTACCATGGCAAACCCAAAGCCCTGTTCCTGTGTGTAATCAAATGAAAACGAATCATCCACTAATCCATCATTATAAAGTTCGTAATAATGGTTGGAGCTTTTACCAAATAAGAGATCCAGCATCAGGTTCATCGTTAATTCATTTTTTAACATCTCAGGTCCTGATTGGTCAACATGCAGTGCTTTTATTCCCACTAAACATTTCGATGTTTGAACATTCATCTGCAAAACCTGTTTTTTCTCGGCAGCATTTGCCGGCTCCTCATCAAACTTTCGTTTAATTTCAGGCATATCTTTATAATCCTTCTTTGCCTGATTTTCGCGAACTTGATTCATAATCTTTTCTGGATCAACAGGTCCAACGATAAACAGGAGCATATTACTAGGATGATAAAAAGTATTATAGCACTCATACAGCCAATCTTTTGTAATATGGGAAATGGATTCAATTGTACCTGCAATATCAATACGAACAGGATGGTTTTGATAAAGATTTTGAATTAACCCGAAATATAAACGCCAATCTGGATTATCATCATACATCGTAATTTCCTGACCGATAATTCCTTTTTCCTTCTCCACTGTTTTTTCCGAAAAATAAGGACTTTGAACAAAATCAATCAGTGTTTCCAAGTTTTTTTCAACATCAGCGGTGCTAGAAAATAAATAAGCCGTTCTCGTAAAAGAAGTAAAAGCATTGGCAGAAGCACCTTGTTTACTGAATTGCTGAAAGACATCGCCATCTTCCTTTTCAAACAGTTTATGCTCCAAAAAATGAGCAATCCCATCAGGAACTTTTACAAATTCACTTTTACCGAATGGAACAAAAGTATTATCGACCGATCCATACTTTGTCGTAAACGTAGCATACGTTTTATTAAAGCCTTTCTTTGGTAAAATATAAACTTCCAGGCCATTGGCCATTTTTTCATGGAAGAGTTCTTCTTTTAACTGGTCAAAAGTGATTTGCTCCATTATTCCCCCGCCTCCGATCCGGTTAAGAAATAAATCGTATCAAGATCGATTTTACCTGCAATCTTTAAAATCTCATCTCTAGTTGTTTTCTCCATTTCTGTCAGCCATTCATCAATTTTTATCTTTGTCCCTGCGACCACATTGTGATAGAGAATTTCCAGCAGCCCTCTTGAAGTGTCAAGAGTCTCTAATATCTGATTTCGAATTACGGCTTTTGTCTGTAACAATTCTTCATCAGTAAATTCCCCTTTTTTCATTGCTTCCATTTGTTCATTAATGATTCTTACCGCTTGGTCAAAGTTTTTTATATCTATACCAGACATTACCATCATTAAACCTTTATGGCTTTCCAAACGGCTGGCAGCGTAATAGGCTAGGCTTGCTTTTTCCCGGACATTTATAAACAGTTTCGAATGGGAAAAACCTCCGAAGATTCCATTAAAAACTTGAAGTGCAAAATAATCTGGATCTCCATAAACAATATTTGTGCGATAGCCAATGTTAAGCTTCCCTTGCTTTACATCTTGTTCTTCTTTTACCTCATTAACTTCAGACCTCTTCTGAATATCATGCTCTGGTGCTATTTTAGGTGAACGTTCTTCAAATTGGAGCAGTTCTGAGGCAATTTCTTTCACTTCTTCCTCTTTTACATCACCAACTACAAATAAATCCATTTCATCTTCAGAAAAAGCCTTTTTGTAATATTCATATAAGTTCTCTGCAGTGATTTTCTCTACATCCTCTGCCTCACCATTCACCTGCAAAGCATACGGCTCTCCTTTACACATTTCTTCAATTAAACGGACATTAGAGTATCGCATTTTATCATCGTAAACAGATTGAATGCGTTGTTTTAAAGTCCGCTTTTCTTTCTCCAGTGTTTCCTGATCAAAACCATTCTCAGTCACGTTTGGATTTGTTAAAATTTCTGCTAATAATTCAAATCCTTTTTTTAGTAAAGGGCTTGGGTCGCTTAGAAATTTTTCATTGGCTATTTCAATTAAAAAACTAATGATATGGTATTCACCTTTTTTCGCTAAATCAACGAATAAAGTGGCTCCATAAAGATCATCCATGAAGGAGCGGAGTGTTGTAGTTGTCGAATATTTTGCGGTACTGCTTTGCATTACTTGCGGCAATAACGCCCTCAGTGTAACATCCTCTTTGGCTAATGGAGCTTTCATTCTCCAAACAAGGGTATTCGTTTTATATTTATCAGTTTCAATTACATGCAGTTTATAACCATGCATTTGTGTCAGTTTTTCTTTAATCGTTTCCATCTCCATCTACTTTCCTCCTTTTAACAAGGTTCTTTATTAATCATATGTAAACATTTTTCTTTATATTTTTCCCACGTAAACAAAAGCTATACTTAAGACAATAAGTTTACATGTTCCATAGAAGAAAGAACCCCCGGATCAACCGGGAGTTCTCTCATTACTATGCAGAAAAATACCATTTAGAAGGGGAAATTAACGTTTTCCTGAATCAAATGGTTCTCCCGCCGCTTTTGGTGCCCGTGATGATTTTGAGAAAACAACTAAAGCGAGCAGCGTCACTACATAAGGGAAAATCTTAAGAATGATTGGAGGAATGACTTTTAATTCTGGAATAACTTGAGATACGTTAGCAATTGTACTGGCAAAACCGAAAAACAATGTTGCCGCTAACACCCCCATTGGCCTCCATTGTCCAAAGATTAATGATGCCAGCGCCAAAAATCCTAGTCCTGAAACAGAACCTGTAAATTCTCCTGCATAAGTTAGGATTATTAAAGCACCGCCTAGTCCGGCAAAAGCACCGGAAATCATTACACCGCTATAGCGGATTCGGCGGACATTGATACCCGCGGCTTCCGCTGCCTGAGGAAATTCTCCACAGGATTTTAAGCGGAGACCAAATTTTGTTTTATTAAGAATAAAGGCACTGATAAAAAGTACCAATAATATAAACCAAGTGGTTGGATAGGTTTTTGTAAAAAATAAATCTCCAATAACCGGAATAGACGATAGCACTGGAATATCCATTGGTGAAAAACCGCTGGTGATTCTTATATTTCCACTCCCAGTAATATTTCTTGCTAAAAATACCGTCAAAGCCATAGCAATCATATTAATGGCCGTACCGCTAATAATTTGGTCCGCACTTAAATTAATGCTGGCAAACGCATGCAACAAAGAAAAAATAATCCCAATAACTACTGCCGCCAATAATCCAATCCAAAGAACAAGTGTATGATTTGACATTGTTTCCTGGAGATAATGAACGGTAATTGCACTCGCAAATGCCCCCATTATCATCAAACCTTCTAAACCTATATTTACTATCCCGCTTCTTTCACTAAACAGACCGCCTAATGCCGTAATAAGAAGAGGAATCGTGAATACTATTGCATAAGGAAATATTTGTTCAATTATTGTCCACATTTTAAGATACTCCCTTCTTACCAACAGGTCCATTCATTTCCTGCCCAGAACGACGTTTGCGAAATCTATTTAATAAGCGTTCAATTAATACACTTGTGGCAGCAAAATAAATAATAATTGCAATGATGGTATTGGCAAGTTCCGGCGGGATCTCAATCATTGCATTCATAAAGCCTGTCCCCGAATATAAAATTCCGAAGAGAATAGCTGCAAAAAAGACGCCAACAGGTGTGTTAGCACCCAACAAAGCTACCGCAATTCCATCATAACCCTGGGATGGAAGAATTCCAATCTGGATACTTGAAGCATTTCCTGTATACAGTGCTACACCTCCAAGACCGGCAAGAGCTCCCGAAATAAACATAGATAGTATGATATTTCTATTGACGCGCATTCCGGCATATTCCGCGGCGTAGCGATTGAAACCAACAGCTTTTAATTCAAATCCCATTGTTGTCTTATTGATAATAAAGGCGATGATAATAACAGCAATAATCGCAAAGAAAATTCCCATGTTAATATAAGACCCTTGGAACATCTCTGTTAAGAAAGGAGATCTCAATGTTTGCGCTTCTTCCAGTTTGCGGGATTCGGTTTCAAGAAACTCTCCTTTAAAATAGCCTGGTACAACATAATAAACGGTCCAATAAGCAATCCAGTTCATCATTATAGTTGATACGACTTCATGGACATTGAACTTCGCCTTTAATAGGCCTGGAATAAAGGCCCATAAGGCTCCGCCTAAAAGACCAGCAAGGACCATCATAAGAATTAAAATAGGTCTTGATACATCAAAACTTAAGGCAACGGCTGTGGCACAAAGTCCGCCTATCAGCATCTGGCCAGAACCACCGATGTTAAATAATCCAGTTCGAAAAGCAAAGGCAACAGACAGACCGGCAAAAATTAAAGGTGTTGCAGTTGCCAAGGTATTTCCAATCCGTTCAATATTCCTAAGTGCACCTTGGAATAAGTAGGTATAACCTTCTAGTGGATTGCTCCCTATCAGTACCATTAAGATCCCACCGGCAACCAGCCCCAAAATAATGGCTATAATTGATACTATGGTATGTCTCATATGCTTCTCTCCTTGTTTACTCCTGCCATCATCAAACCTACTTCGTTCTCATTCGTTTCTGAAGATTTTACGATTCCAATTAACTCTCCATTATTAACGATGGCAATACGATCCGAAAGCTGCAATACTTCATCTAGTTCAAGAGACACTAAAAGGACAGCCTTTCCTTTATCTCGATGCTCAATTAATCGTTTATGAATATATTCAATTGAACCGACATCCAAGCCTCGTGTAGGTTGTACAGCAATAAGCAAGTCAGGGTCTAATTCAATTTCGCGGCCGATAATTGCCTTCTGTTGATTCCCTCCAGATAAGGTTCTTGCAATAGATGCTGCCCCCTCCCCCGAACGCACATCAAAGTTTTCCATTATTTTCTTGGCATAACCCCGTATGGCAGATGTATTAAGCAGTCCAAACTTAGCAAACGGCGGTTTATTATAAACCTCTAACACCATGTTGGATTCCATCGTGTAGTCAAGTACCAAACCTCTTTTATGTCGATCTTCTGGGATATGACTGATACCTTTTTCGATTCGCTTTCGAATTGGAATGTTGGTGATTTCCTCATTATTTAAATAAATCGTTCCAGATTCCACTTTACGAAGCCCTGTAATTGCTTCTACAAGCTCTGATTGCCCATTTCCTTCTACTCCAGCAATACCGACAATCTCCCCTTTATTTACTTCTAAGGAGAAATTTTTAAGTCCCAAAACTTTTCTATTGTTTTTAACAGAAATAGAATCTATTTTTAGTACAACATCACCTGGTGCACTTTCTTTCTTATCCACTTTAAAGTTGACATGGCGGCCAACCATCATTTCTGCAAGACTTTCTTCACTTGCTTCTGCCACATTTACGGTTCCAATTCCTTTTCCACGTCTAATTACTGTACAACGATCAGCAACCGCTTTAATTTCTTTCAGCTTATGGGTAATAATAATGATGGATTTTCCTTCTTTGATAAGGTTTCGCATGATACTCATCAATTCATCTATTTCACTTGGAGTTAAAACTGCAGTCGGTTCATCAAAAATAAGAACCTCTGCTTCTCGATATAGCATTTTTATAATTTCTACTCTTTGTTGCATTCCTACTGAAATATCTTCAATCTTTGCATGTGGGTCTACATTTAAACCATAATGCTGGGACAATTCTCTAATTTTTTTAGCAGCTTTGTCAATATCAAGGACCATTCCTTTTATAGGCTCGCTGCCAAGAATAATATTTTCTGTAACTGTGAAATTTTCAACAAGTTTAAAATGCTGGTGAACCATTCCAATACCTAGTTGATTGGCGATATTTGGGTTTGTAATACGCACCTCGTTTCCACGTACCTTGATTACCCCTTGTTCAGGTTGATACATTCCGAATAAAACACCCATTAAGGTAGATTTTCCAGCGCCATTTTCACCTAATAAGGCATGTATTTCTCCTTTTTTTAATGTCAGGGTAATATTATCATTTGCAACAATACCAGGAAACTCCTTCCTGATATTTAACATTTCAACAACATAACTCATAGCAGCACTCACCTTTATATTTAGACTCAGGTTTCATTCAATAATAGGGAGTCCCTATCGCTACACAAAAATGGAAGAAACTTAAAAAATATATAAGAGCCAATTTTGTTCTATTTTAATATGGTTTCTAGTCACAACAATAATACATAAAAGAGACGGAACAAACCGTCTCTTTTATGACATGTTTACTTGAATAAATCCCCTTTTTCAGCAGAGACTTTGATATCGCCAGATTTAATCTTTTCATATACTTCTTTAACCTTTGCCACTGTATCGTCGCTTAGGTTAGGGTTTTTATCAGGTATTCCGACCCCATCATTCTTTGCATCAAAGATTAAAGTTTGACCGCCAGGGAACTTTCCATCAACTTCATGTTGAATTGTATCAACTGTAGCGTGGCCGATTTTCTTCATTGCAGAAGTCAAAATAATGGATTTATCTCCCTCATAAATTCCATCTGCATACTGGTCAACGTCAACGCCAACAATCCAAACCTGTTTGCCTGCCTTTGCACGGTCTTTTGCTTCTTTGATTACACCAACACCTACACCGCCAGCAGCAGTAAAGATTACATTTACACCACGATCAAACATTTGAGCGGCAATTTGTCCACCAGCAGCTACATCATTAAATGATCCTTGGTAAAGTACGTTTTCAGCTTTCATGTTAATTTTCGTACCTAAGTTTTCATTGGCATATTTAACACCTTGCTGGAAGCCCCAGTTAAACTTTTGTACCGCAGGAATTTCCATACCGCCGATAAATCCAGCTTCACCTTGTTTTAATTGAACAGCAGTAGCTACTCCAGCTAGGAAGCCTGACTCATGTTCAGCAAAGAAAATAGCGACTGTGTTATCTTTTACAACTGGCTTATAGTCACCTTTATGCGGGTTCCCATCAAGAATTACAAATTTAGCATCTTTATATTTATCTTGGGCTTGGTATATAGCCGTTTCAAATTTAAAGCCTGGAGTCACGATAAACTTATATCCTGCATCGTATAAATTGCCTATTTCTTTCAGATAGTCTGCTTCTGTTTCTCCAGACGGTTTAAGATATTTTTCTTGGATTCCAAGTTCTTTTTTAGCTTGAAGAATTCCTTCCCAAGTACCTTGGTTAAAGGATTTGTCATCAATGGTCCCTGAATCAGTAACCATACCTACTTTAAATGCTTTTTTATCAGTATCTTTACCGCCAGCATCATCCCCGCCGCCACAGGCAGCTAACATCGTGCCCGCCGCTAAAACCATCGACATGATTAAGCCAAACTTACGTTTTTTCAAGGTATTGTACCCCCTATTTGTAGTTTGATTAAGTAGAAATGCTTAAAGCTTAAAATGGTTGCGTTTTCAAAAGTAGTAAAGAAAGCTACACGCGCTTTCTTAGTACATGAAAACGAAACTTATCTGCTTTAAAGTAGTTTACCGAAAATAGGACAGGTTCATCCATTTCGTCGTAATGCATTTGTTTTAGCACTAACAAAGCAGTTTCTGGATCACATTCAAGAATTGGGGAAATTTTATCATGATAGCCGATCGGCTCAATTTGAGCTACCGCATATGTAATTCTCCTGTTTGCCTCTTCACCTAAAATATTGAAGATAGACTCTTCTTCATGTGAAAAGGTTTCTGGTAAAATATGAGCAGGGACTTTGTCAATACAATAGACAACCGGTTCCCCATTTGCAGTTCTTACCCTCTCGATCACGACCATTTCCTCATTTTTTGAATACGAGAAACGGCGAATGTCTTCTTCGGTGGGTTCTTGTTTTGATGATTTTAAGAAAATGGTTCCTGGTTTCATTCCAACCTGTTTAATCATGTCAGTGACACTATTTAATTGTTCAATTCCTGAAGTGAATAATGGCTTTGAGTTAACAAAAGTCCCCACTCCATGCCGCCTTATAATAACACTGTCTTCCTCAAGAATCCTTAGTGCTTCACGGAGAGTTGCCCTGCTTACTCCAAGCAATTTGGCAAGATCGAACTCAGAAGGTAATTTTTCTTTTTCTTTATAAACCCCTTGTTCAATATCCTGCTTCAGGCGATCAATTACTTGTAAATATAAATGCCGGTTATCTGACTTAATAAACATTTGCTTCCTCCAGCCTTTTTCCTAAGACATCAGACATCTGATCATTCCTACTAATCGAGATTTATATTACCATTTTTTCCGTTATAAATAAATAGGTATTCATGATTTTGTCGGAAAAAGGCATGGTGACTGCAGTTTTCATAATTTAGCTATAGCATTTATGGTGATTTTTGTTATAATTTTATTTTGTCTTTAACATTACGATGTTTGTTCCTCACTATTTGTTTTACTTACCAGTACTGCACGTGGTTTACTTCCTTCATATGGTCCTACCACTCCGCGAGCCTCCATTTCATCAATTAAGCGTGCAGCTCTTGTGTAACCAATCCGAAATCGGCGTTGCAGCATAGAAACGGATGCGGTTTGCATTTCAATGATCAACTCAACTGCTTCATCATATAATTCATCCTCAACAGCACCAGTTACTTCAGGAATATCGTCAGGGATCATTTCGTCTTGATATTGCGCCTTTTGCTGAGAAATGACAAATTCTACTATATCCTCCACCTCTTGGTCAGAAAGAAAAGCACCTTGGACGCGTACTGGCTTCGAGGCCCCGACCGGCATAAATAACATATCCCCTCTGCCAAGCAGTTTCTCAGCCCCGCCCATATCGAGGATGGTTCGTGAGTCTGTAGCGCTTGATACAGCAAAGGCGATTCGAGAAGGGATGTTAGCTTTAATTACTCCGGTAATGACATCAACCGATGGTCTTTGTGTTGCGATAATTAAATGGATACCTGCAGCTCTGGCCATTTGGGCCAAACGAGTAATGGAATCTTCTACATCGTTTGATGCCACCATCATTAAATCTGCTAACTCATCTACGATAACGACTATATATGGCAGTAATGGCTGTTTGTCATTTTCTTCAAGGTTATGTCTTCTAATATGGTCATTATATCCTTCAATATTACGTGTCCCTGTATAGGAAAATAGTTCATATCTTCTTTCCATTTCACTTACAACTTTCTTTAATGCCTGGGATGCTTTTTTAGCATCTGTAACTACCGGCGCCAATAAATGGGGGATTCCGTTATAAACATTTAATTCGACCATTTTAGGGTCAATCATCATTAATTTTACTTCATGGGGCTTAGCCCGCATTAATATGCTTGTAATAATACCATTGATACATACACTTTTCCCGCTTCCAGTCGCTCCCGCTACAAGGAGGTGAGGCATTTTATTTAACTCCGCATCGACAGCTTCGCCAGTTATATCTCGGCCTAAACAAATTAAAAGCTTTGCTTCAGGTTTATCATGCTGAGTAGCCTCTAAAACTTCCCTTAAAGACACCATCGCTATTTCCGAGTTAGGAACTTCTATTCCAATTGCTGACTTACCTGGAATCGGTGCTTCAATTCGAATATCTTTTGCCGCCAGCGCCAATGCCAAATCATCACTAAGGCTTACAATTTTACTTACTTTAACTCCGACATCAGGGTGGACCTCATATTTTGTCACAGCAGGCCCTAAATGCACTTGGGTTACGCGGGCTTTTACGCCAAAGCTTTGAAAAGTTCGTTCAAGTTTTGCAGCATTTGCGTGTATAAGCTCATATTCTCCTGTTTGATCTGTTTTCTTCGGTAATTTTAGCAAACTAAAAGGAGGCAATTCATAGTCAACATTTTCTACTTCAGTAAATGTAATATGTGGTGCAAGATCGTCTTCGCCTTCTTCAGTTTCATTTTTCTTCCCTGCAGCTGTGTCCGTGTGGTCATGTTCCTGTTTAATTTCTTCTGTATAGGCACGGTCTGCAAAACTAGAAATAATCGGTTCAAGATTTCTTGTTTCTTCGACTAGGTGCTGTTCCTCAATATGTTCAACAGCCATACCAGCATCTTGACGATTCTGGCTTCTTTGCGAACTTCTTTCATTTTTCTTTTCTTGCTGTTTTTGCTTCCACTCGCTAAGATCATTTTTAAAGGCTTCCCATTGATTTTTTGAAAAACCAAAGATTGCTGTTACGATTTTTCCCACTATGTCCCCTACTGATTTTCCAGTCAACAAAATAAAACCGATTAAGATAAAAATAAAGGCAATAATTTTTGTACCTGTTTCTGCAAATAAATAATGAAATAAAGCAAACAAAACCGCTCCAAGAATTCCGCCGCCGAGATCGGTTGTACTCGTCTCGCCCCTTACTTCCATCATAAATAACTCCCACGTATTACCGATTACACTTGGATTCTTAAATTTCCCGTCATTTGTAAGCAGGCGAAACAATGTTACATGACTCAATAAGAGGAGTGCAGAAATGATAAAATAACTTCCTATTAATTTGAGGTGAAAGAAAAAAGGAATTGCCCGTTTCCACATTAAATAAACACTAAATAATACGAGACCGATTAAACAGAGCATATACCATTCCCCCATCCAAAAGCGGAAGAAAAGAACAGTTGCTTTTCCAACAGCTCCAAGCTTTGCAATTGAGATTATTGCTAATGCCAGGATTGCTAATGCTGATAATTCGTATTGAATTGTTCGTTTCATTTTATTATCTCTTCTTTTTGGTTGTCTTCTCTTTTTTTTGGCCATTTAATCACCTTATTAATTAATTATGTATTTTACCCACTATGGCTTGTCCAAATTGGGCAAACATATATGAATCTTTATTCCATACAAAAGGAAGAAAGCAGCCCCATTGGCTGCTCTTGTCTACCTAACCTAATTATACCATAATTACCTGCTAGAAAGAGACCTCCCCATCAAGGCTTGCGAAAGAAATTTTTGCACCAGGACAAACCTTCGTATCCATAAAATGCTGCGGGTCACTGCTTAAGATGCGAACTACCTGAACATAGTGCGGGTCTGATTGTTCCACTAATAATGGTATACCTTGGTAATTAACCATTTGCTGCTTCCCAAAAGCTTCCGTTTCAGGTGGATATACAACATCATGCGGCATCATCGTGTATAAAATCATTGAATCAGCCCCTCTTTATTTGCCTTTTTTAGTTCAATTAATTCATTTAACTTCTTCATTGCCTTACCGATACCGCCAACTTCATCAATCAATCCATATTTTACAGCATCTGCTCCAATTACATTTGTTCCTATGTCCCTGGTTAAATTTCCTTTGGCGAACATTAAATCTTTAAAGGTATCTTCTGAAACTTTTGAATGCTTAGTAACAAAATTTACAACACGGTCTTGCATTTTATCTAAATATTCGAATGTTTGTGGAACCCCAATTACAAGGCCAGTTAACCTGACTGGATGAATCGTCATGGTAGCTGTTTCCGCAATAAAGGAATAGTCGCAGGAGACCGCTATCGGAACCCCGATAGAATGACCACCGCCTAAGACCATCGAAACAGTTGGCTTTGATAATGTTGCCAGCATTTCTGAAATAGCCAATCCCGCCTCCACATCACCGCCGACAGTATTTAAGATAATGAGAACACCTTCTATATTGGGATTTTGTTCAATCGCCACAAGCTGTGGTATAAGATGTTCGTACTTCGTTGTTTTATTCTGCGGCGGAAGTGCCAAATGACCCTCTATTTGGCCTACAATTGTAAGGCAATGAATTTTTGAATCATTCGATAGCTGGGGCACATTAGTTTGTCCAAGCTGCTGTATTTTATCTACTATAGCAGAAGATGGATTTTCCTCTTTTTGAGGTTCTCCTCCTTCAGGTTGATCGGCTGCTGTTTTTGGTCGAAAATCCTGTTCCATTGTAATACTCCCTTCCAAGCATGATATTTTTTAGTATTTGCCCTGGACACAAATTCATCCCTTTTTTCAATAATAAAAGGCACTAGTGATAGAGAATCAACCTCTATCTTACTAGTGCCGTATTGTTTTATCTATTTTTAAACTTCCATAATGATTGGCAGAATCATTGGCCGTCTCTTGGTTTGATCATATAAGTAACGATTTAATTCATCGCGGATCTCCTGTTTTAAGCTTGACCACTCAAATGAGTCCTTCATGATATTTCTTTCCACAATCTCTCTTACTAATTTTGTTGAATCGTCCATCAATTTTTCGGATTCACGGACATACACAAACCCCCTGGAGAGGATTTCTGGCCCTGAAGCAATTTTCTTTTCTTGTTTTGTTAATGTCACCACAACAATCAAGATACCATCCTGTGATAATAGCTTTCGGTCCCGTAGAACAATATTTCCTACATCACCTACACCTATACCATCAATTAGGATATTGCCAGAAGGAACTTTTCCGGTAATGGAAATGCCCCCATCCTTCCATTCAACGATATCGCCGCGGTCTGGGATACAAATCTGGTCCTCTACTAGACCGCATTCCAATGCCAGCTTACGATGAGCCATTAATAATCGATATTCTCCATGGACAGGAATGAAGTATTTGGGCTGCATCAAGTTAATCATAAACTTCAATTCTTCTTGACTGCCATGACTTGATACATGTACTGCTCGTTTTCCTGCTATCACATTCGCTCCAGCTCTTAAAAGCATATCAATCGTTTTAGATAAAAATAGTTCGCTTCCCTTAAGCGGCGATGCAGCAATCAATACAGTATCGCCTTGCTGAATATTAAAAAGCTTGTGAGTTTGCTTCGCCATTTTCTGTAATGCTTCAATTGGTTCACCTTGACTTCCAGTCATTAGGATCACCAACTCACTATCTTGATAATCTTTGATTTCACTTATTGGAATGATTACATCATCATTTACTTCTAAATACCCTAGATCAAGTGCAATATGGTATATGCGTTCTAGACTTTTCCCTACCACTGCCACTTTACGCTTATTCTCTTTTGCAGCATTGAAAATATGTTGAATTCGATTAATATCCGAGGCAAAGCATGCAGCAATTATTCTCGCAGAAGCATTGTAAAAGGCATTAGACATTTCTCTGGCCACGATCGCTTCGGATGTAGTATATCCAGGCTTCTCAGCCTCCGTACTATCTGAAAGTAAACATAAAACCCCTTGTTCACCGATAGAAGCCATTTTTCCTATTTCTGGTTTATAAAGTTTTGTTGCAGCTTGATCAAATTTAAAGTCACCGGTATAAACGATAATACCTTCTGAGGTATGAATACAAACACCGATTGAATCAGGAATACTGTGATTTGTTCTGAAAAAGCTGACATCCACCGAATCTAAATTTACGATTGTATTGGAGTCGACTTCTATAAACTTGGTTTTTCCTTTGTATTCCTGTTCCTTAAGTAAAGCATGCGCTAATGCCAGCGTTAATTTCGTACCATAAACGGGAACATTGATATTTCCAAGAACATATGAAAGTGCACCAATATGATCCTCATGTCCGTGAGTTAAGAAAATAGCCTTTACTCGATCTTTATTATCCTTTAAGTATGTAATATCAGGAATAACCATATCAATGCCCAGCATTTCTTCCTCGGGGAACATTAAGCCGGCATCAATAACAAATATGTCCTTGTCCACCTCAACAAGATACATATTTTTTCCGATTTCTCCTACACCACCAAGTGCAATTAACTTGATGGAATTATTTTTCTTCTTTACCACTATCTATACCCCTCCAATGCTGTATTTTTTTCTATAAATCCTTTTTGTCTGGCTCTGGCTCCGGCTCCTTACAAACGAAAGTATTGAACATTCCAATTGGTCCGATCGAAATCAGTTATGACTATTATACTTGAAATACGAAAGCCTTTACAACCATTAAACCTGGACTCTTTTTTGTTTAATAAATAGAAAAAAGCCAACNNGTTGGCTTTTTTCTATTTATTCAATTGCATTTAACAGTGCGATTAATACAGAGCGTTCAAGCTCTGTTAACCCTATAAGCGGAAGTCTGACAGAACCTACATCGAGCCCCTTGATCTGTAACGCTGTTTTAACCGGTGCTGGACTTGGTGCTGCAAAAAGGCCCTGCATCAATGGCAGAAGCTTTTGATGGAGTGTTGCAGCCTTTCCATGATCGCCTTCAAAAAATGACCGGATCATATCCTGTAATTCATTACCAATTACATGGGATGCAACGGAAACTACCCCTGTTCCTCCAATTGAAAGAACTGGAATTGTTAGGCTGTCATCTCCGCTATAAAGAAGAAAATCATCATCGGTATTCGCAATAATATGGGTCATTGCACTTAAATCACCACTGGCTTCTTTTACCGCTTTGATATTTACAATTTTTGAAAGCCGAATAATCGTCTCAGGGTGAATCGTAACTGCCGTCCGTCCAGGAATATTATAAATCATGACCGGAAGGGTTGTTGAATCAGCTACTGCTTTAAAGTGCTGATACAACCCTTCTTGGTTCGGCTTATTATAGTAAGGGGAAACCAGCATAATCCCATCTACACCAAGCTGCTCTGCTTTTTTCGTTAATTCAATCGAGGCATAGGTATTATTGCTCCCTGTACCTGCAATAACTGGAATTCTTTTGTTTACAACCTTTACAACATGACTAAATAATGCCAGTTTTTCTTCTTTTGATAAAGTAGGGGATTCGCCTGTTGTACCAGCAACAACAAGCGATTCTGTCCCATTATCAATTAAATAATTTATTAATTTTGTCGTTTTAGTAAAGTCAATATGACCTTTTCGGTTAAAAGGGGTTACCATGGCTGTAGATAGGCGCCCGAAATGAACCATTTTTTCTACTCCCTTCGAAATCTACTGATTATCCCAAAGCAGCTTTTCACTAGTCCATGTTTTTTAATGAGGCCTCTATATCCATACGGTCAAATTCAATTGATTCTTCCTGTAAATGAAAAGCATCATGCAAAGCATTAACCGATTGAACTAAATCTTCCTGCTTCACTAACACCCATATTGTCGTATGACTGTCAGCAGACTGTAAAATCCGAATCCCTTTATTCGAAAGAGCGGTAACAATTTTAAATGTAACTCCAGGGACTCCTGCAATTCCTGCTCCTACTACAGAGACTTTTGCACAGTGCCGTTCAACGATAGGTTCATGACCTAATTCCGTTAAAACTCGGATTGCCTGGTCGGTCATTTCATCTGTAACTGTATATACTACACTGTTAGGTGAAATATTGATGAAGTCTACGCTAATTTTTTCATTTGCCATTGCCTTAAAAACTTCTGCCTGCAGGTAATACTGGTCTTTTTTTGCATAAACCTTTATCTGCGTTACATTTGAAACATGGGCAATCCCAGTTACAAGCCGTTCTTTAATATCACTGCCGCGGCTATTTCGATTAAGAGTAGTAACTAAGGTTCCTTTGGCATCCGAATAGGTTGAACGAATTCGAATCGGCACCTTTGCCTGCATAGCGATCTCTACTGCTCTGGGATGAATAACCTTCGCCCCCTGATATGCCATATTGCATACTTCTGTATATGTTACAACCGATAGAGGACGTGCATTTTCAACTATTCTAGGATCCGCCGTCATAATCCCTTCGACGTCGGTAAAAATATCGATCCACTCTGCATTAAGAGCAGCCCCGAGAGCGGCTGCCGAGGTATCGCTGCCCCCGCGGCCGATTGTTGTTGTATCTCCATTTTTCGCTGCACCCTGGAAGCCGGCAACAACCACAACATCATTTTGCTCTAATTCCCGAAGTAGACGATCACATTTCATTTCAACAATTTTTGCATTCGTATGGTCGTTATTTGTCCGAAATCCTGCTTGAGCTCCGGTTAAAGCTGTAGCATTTATCCCGCTTTCACTCAGCATATTCGCAAAAACAACACTAGAGATGACTTCACCGCAGGACATTAATAAGTCTTGCTCCCGTTTTGAAAGCTTGCCTGCACTCGTGCTTACCAGAGAGAGAAGTGTATCTGTTGCATATGGGTCTCCCTTTCTACCCATAGCTGAAACAACAACTACTACTTTATAGCCATCAGCTAATGACTTTTCAATGTGTTTTAGTGCATGTTTTCGACTTTCTTCATCCTTAACAGATGTACCGCCAAATTTTTGAACAATGATTTTCATGGTGACACCTAAACCTGCCTTTTTTGATGTTACTTAGATTTTACAATCCCTAATTCAACTAATCTTTCAGCGATTTGAACTGAGTTCCAGGCCGCCCCCTTCAGCAGGTTGTCTGATACAACCCACATATGAAAACCTAGCTTCTCATCAAGATCTTGCCTAATTCTTCCTACAAAGACATCATTTTTTCCAACACAATCAGCAGGCATTGGATAAATTTGATTATCCGGATCATCCTGCAATACAACACCAGGGGCATCCTTTAACAATGCTTTAATTTCACTAGCAGTTACGCCTTCTGCTTCAATTTCGAAATAAACAGATTCAGAATGGCCTACTGCAACCGGTAAACGGACGCATGTTGCTGCAACTTGCAGGTCTGGTAAATGCATAATTTTTTTCGTTTCATTAATCATTTTCATTTCTTCAAATGTAAAGCCATTATCTTGGAATTTATCAATTTGAGGAATCGCATTAAAGGCAATTTGATAATGTTTTTTATCGGAACCTACCGGTAAAATATTTGCCTCAAATTCCTCTTCGTTAATAATGGATTTTGTTTGATTCATTAATTCTTCAACTGCTGCGGCACCCGCACCGGAAACAGCTTGATAAGTCGAAACAATAACTTTTTTCAAACCATATTTCTTACGGATTGGTTCCAAAGCCACTACCATTTGAATAGTAGAACAGTTTGGATTTGCAATAACTCCATTATGCTCATGCAGGTCAGTTTCATTTACTTCAGGAACAACTAATGGCGTATTTTCGTCCATCCGGAAGGCACTCGTATTATCGACAACGACTGCACCGCGCTTTACAGCTTCTGGTGCAAGTTCCTTAGAAACACTGCCTCCTGCACTAAATAATGCAATATCGACATCTTCAAAGCTCTCAGGCTTCGCTTCTTGAACGGTAATTTCTTGACCATTCACATTTACTTTTTTACCTGCAGACCGAGCCGAAGAAAGCAAGGTTAGTTTTTTGATAGGGAAATTCTCATTTATTAATGTTTGAATCATTTGTTGTCCAACCGCGCCTGTTGCCCCTACAACGGCAACATGAAATCCATTTTGCTGACTCATTTCTAGTTCCCCTTTCGTATACACTGGCTGGTTATTTCAATTTTTTAGAATATATGTTTGACTGCCAGTATTCATCATCATTTTATTTTACTTCATCAGCAGGAAAAATGTGTACCTACTGATGAATGATTAATTTATTTTAACATATTCCTTTAAAGAAATAACCTTTTTTGAAAGGGGAGGTGAAATTATTCACTATCTTTATATTTTTCAACAATAACCGGCTGAATTTGTTTCCCTTCTATAGCAGCCTCTACCGTTTCTGTCAATAATGACATTCTTGCAACCATAGAATTTGGCTTCTTAACAGGATCATCCTGACCATAAGGAATAAAAAATATATTTTTCGTGGACATTAACCTCATTAAATTAACACCATTTAGACCAAGAGCATCATTAGTCGAAATGCCTAGAACAACTGGTTTTAAATTTCTTAATGTTGCTTTTGCTGCCATTAAAACGGGACTATCATTAATGGCATTAGCAAATTTACTCATCGATACACCTGTTAGGGGAGCAACAACCATACAATCCAGCGGCATCTTTGGTCCTAAAGGTTCTGCCGCAACAATCGAATCGATTGCTTTATTGCCGGTTAAATCCTCAATTCGCTGTACCCAATCCTCCCCTTTACCAAAACGGGTTTCTGTGTTTTTTACCGTATAGGATACAACAGGAACTACCTCTGCACCAATTTGCACGAGCTTTTCAATTTCCGGAAATACTGCATCGTACGTGCAATGCGAGCCCGTTAACCCAAAACCTATTCTTTTACCTTTTAAACTCATTATGCATTCCCCTTTCGGTTTATTGTGGTCTCTTGGAGCAGCTGCGTGAGAACATCCGCTAAGATTTGCCCTGCTGTTTTCGGGGCAACAATTCCAGGCAGACTTGGGGCAAGCAATGCTTTAATACCGCGTTTTTCAGCATAACGGAAATCAGTCCCCCCCGGTTTGGATGCTATATCAATAATGAGCGTTTGCGGAGGCAATTTTGCAATGACTCCTGCACTGACAATTGGTTGTGGAATAGTATTAATTAAAATATCAGTAGCGACTACTTCCTTTTCGATATTGCTTAACTGGAATGGTTCAAGACCCATTTCCGTAATTCTTGCTAGATGCTCACTTTTTCTTGCTCCCACTTTTACCTTCGCACCTAGGGCATGAAATGCTCTTGCAATACTCATACCACATCTTCCTAATCCAAGGATCGTTACATTCGAACCATGGATGGTAAAGTCGGTATGCTGAATAGCCATCATAATGGTTCCTTCTACTGTTGGGATGGAGTTATAAATGGCAACATCGTCTCTTGAAAATAACTGTATAAGTTTTCTTCCTGATTGTTTTACAATCCCATTTAAAAATTCATTGCTAATCCCAGAATAAATAGTACAATGTTCGGGGGTTTTTACCAGGATTTCTTCTGTTAAGACTACCTTTTCATTAGAAAAAATCGTTTCTACCTGCCCTTCTAAATTTGTGCCAGCCACTGGCAAAATAATTGCATCTATATTCGAAAAGTCAACCTCATCCAGTTTTTCCTTGACTGCACCTGTGAAGGCGTGGTCAAGCTGTTCAAAGCCTATTAGTGAAATCCGTGCATCTAACTCGGTTAACTTCCGGATAATTTCCAGCTGTCTGGCATCTCCACCAATAACGGCTATCTGTATCCCTGTCAGCATGAAAACATTCACCTTCTTTTTTTGGAAACTTATTTGGTGAACCAAGCCACCATCTACTATAAAAATTTATCGAGAAAACTACTTCTTGCCAATAAAGTGGTGGAGCAGAGCTTAGCTGCACTGCCTTAGAGTCTTAAAATGAAAATTACCGCTGCAAATTAGTAATAAAGAAATACTCTTGTGGCGCTCCGCCCCTTTACCGTAAAATCCTTTCAAGGAATACTAATTCTACTTATCACTTCACCATCTTATGTAAGACTGTTTCAATCTGTGAGTTTTCCACCCATAAGAAAAAAAAAGCCCAAGCAAAAGTTCATTTGCCAGGACTTTAGAAAAACTCTATTCTTCATCAGGAATATCAATAATAATCATTTCGGGACCTATCTTTTTAATATGATTCCAAGGAACCCTAATCTCTTCTCCTTGTTTTCTGAAACCGAACCATTTTAACGATGGAATCAATAGGGTTTGAATTTGTCCGGTATTTTCATTTATTTCTAAATCGGTTTGCCCCAGGATACCTAGACGTTCCGCTTTTTTCACATCGACGATTTCTTTTCCGCTTAATTCACTTAACCTCATATAAGAACTCCTCTCTATCCTTTTTATATAAGTTTATAGAGGGAAGTCCATAATTAGACTAATGAAAAAAACAGTTCGAATTCACGAACTGTTTTCTTGGTATTAAAAGGTATCAGGTATATCCCCATCAGGGCTTATTAATGAAATGGAATAGTTATCCGTAAAAACTCTACTTCCCATATCATTTACGCTCTCTTTTGTTACTTGATCAATTTGTTCAATAATCTCATCCAGCGAGCGGTGTCGCTTTAACAAAAGCTCGTTTTTACCATTTCGGCTCATTCGGCTATTGGTACTTTCTAAGCTAAGCATTAAGCTGCCTTTTAACTGCTCTTTACTGTTCGTTAATTCTTTATCAGTAATCCCATCTTGTTTCAGTTTATTTAATGTTTCCTGAATAGTTTCAAACAAAACATTTAACTGCTTCGCCCCGGTACCGCCATAAATCGTTACAATACCGCTATCCTGGTAAGCTGAATGGTAGGAGAATACAGAATAAGCTAAACCCTTCTGTTCACGGACATCTTGGAATAATCTTGAACTCATACTTCCCCCTAAAATATTATTAAGGGTAATTAAACTGTAGATATCCTCGTGCCCAACCCTCAATCCTTCAAAACCAATACATAAATGGGCTTGTTCTGTTTCCTTTTTTCGAGAATTTTTATTGGAATGAAACGATGGGACATTTTCGCTTTCTTCTCTATTTCCACCTTGATACGCTCCGAAATACTGTTCCACTTCTTTAATAAACGTTTCAGGTACATTGCCTGCAATGGATACTACAACATTTTCAGGTGTGTATCTTTCATAAATGTATTCTCTTAATGAATCTCCATTAAACGTATTTAATGTTTCTTCTGTTCCCAGAATCGGATATCCAAGCGGATGATCACCATAAACAGCTCTGCTTAGCAAGTCATGGACAATATCATCAGGAGTATCCTCATACATTTTTATTTCTTCAAGGACAACATTTTTTTCTTTCTTTAACTCTGTCTCATCAAAAGTTGAGTTAAAAAACATATCGGCGAGCACATCTAAAGCAAATTTTGAATGGGTATCCAAAACCTTTGCATAATAGCATGTGTACTCCTTTGAGGTAAAGGCATTTACTTGTCCGCCAATACTATCGAATGATTCGGCAATTTCTTTTGCCGACCTAGTGGTAGTCCCTTTGAAAAACATGTGCTCAAGGAAATGAGAAATTCCATTGGTTTTAGGATTTTCATTTCTTGATCCTGTACCGATCCAAATCCCAATAGCAACTGATCGAACGGTTGGAATTTGTTCTAATACGATTCTTACTCCATTATTACAAGTATATTTGGTTATCATCAACTTCCTCCTGTCTGTAAACAGCAGATGCTACTACTCCATTGTTCATTATACCTTTTATAACTATTTTCTCCAACTTTTAACTTAATCTTGTATGTTCATTTCATTATTCTTTCTTCATTTAATAAGTTAGATACTGTCCCGATTTTTAATTTTTTCTGTTTGATCAGTGTGATTAAGCGATCAAGGGAAGCTGCTGTCGATTCAGTTGGATGCATTAGAACCATTGAACCATTGTCAATTTTACCCATTACGCGGTTAATAAGTACTTCCGGAGTTGGTTTCTTCCAATCAACTGTATCAACTGTCCACATTACAGTCTTCATATTTAATTCTTTAGCCACTTTCACTGTTTCATCTCGATAGCTTCCGCTTGGAGGAGCAAACAAATTACATTTTACTTCTGTTGCTGCTTCAATAATTTCATTAGTTTTTACCATTTGTTCCCTTGCCTGAGCTGCTGTTAATTTTGCCATATCAGGATGGGAGTAGGAGTGATTACCAACCTCGTGACCTGCACTTACAATCATTTTTGCCAGTTCCGGATTTTTTTTGACCCAATTACCTTCCAAGAAAAAACTGGCCGAAACATTGTGTTTTTTTAAAGTGGCGAGCATATCGGATAGATATTCATTCCCCCAGGCTACATTTATGATAAACGAAACCATTGGTTTATCCGGATGTCCACGATAGATGGGGGATGCAGGTAGATCATTTAGATGGATTTTCGGTTTTATTTGGGTAAAAACTAATTTCTTTTCGTCAAAAACACCTAGCTTTTTCATATTTTTATACGATGCGGAAATATCGACTTTAACCCCGCTATATCCTGGAATCGCTTTCCAAACTCGATCTATTTTTGCATCAGAAGGCGGTTTTTCATATGTAGATGCATTTTTTTTAATGCTTTCCATTAATGAATTTGATTCTTTTACTGCTGGAAGGGCATTTTCCTTCAAACCAGTTACATAATTATTTACAATTGGTGTGTTAACAAATATCCACACAGCTAAAAAAAATAATACTATGATCATTGCCTTTTTCATTCTACCTTTCCCCCTTCCATACAGATTATGTATCGAAAGGACAAGGTAGAACATTTGAATAACCAAAGTCAAAAGTTGGTGTGTGTATTTCCGCTCCAAGCAACACAATCAAAATAATAAAAAGCCAGAGTCCTATATATAGGCTCTGACTCGTTCAGTTGATCATTTTTGTTCTTCAGCCTTTTCTCGCTGCTCTTTTAGGACTGCTTTACGTGATAAGTTGACTCGGCCTTGTTTATCAATTTCCGTAACCTTGACTAACATTTCATCTCCAAGCTTAACGACATCTTCCACTTTGCCAACACGCTCTTCAGCAAGTTCGGAAATATGAACTAAGCCATCTTTGCCAGGGAAAATTTCAACAAAGGCACCGAACTTCTCAATTCTCTTTACTTTTCCAAGATATAGCTGTCCAACTTCAACCTCGCGAACGATATCTTCAATAATTTTCTTTGCTTTGTGATTCATTTCGGTGTCAGATGATGCAATAAAAATCGTACCATCCTGCTCGATATCAATTTTTACACCAGTTTCTTCAATAATCTTATTGATTTGTTTTCCGCTTGGTCCGATGACATCACGAATTTTATCAGGATTGATGTTCATGGTTAAGATTTTAGGTGCAAACTTTGAAAGTTCAGCTCTTGGTTCAGCAATGGTTGAAAGCATTGAATCCAAAATCTGCATTCTGCCCTTTTTAGCTTGCTGTAGAGCTTCTTCTAAAATTTCACGAGACAGCCCTTCAATTTTAATATCCATTTGTAATGCTGTAACACCTTTTGCGGTTCCAGCTACCTTAAAATCCATATCTCCAAGGTGATCTTCCATACCTTGAATATCGGTTAGTACTGTATAATATTCACCGGATTTAACTAGACCCATGGCAATTCCGGCAACAGGAGCTTTAATTGGAACACCGGCATCCATCATTGCTAATGTACTTCCACAAATACTTGCCTGTGATGTTGAACCATTTGATTCCAAAACCTCTGAAACAAGACGAATTGTATACGGAAAATCTTTTTCAGATGGAATTACTGGTTCAAGGGCACGTTCACCAAGGGCACCATGTCCAATTTCCCTACGGCCTGGTCCACGGATTGGTCCAGTTTCCCCAACACTAAATTGCGGGAAGTTATAGTGATGCATAAACCGTTTTTCTTCTTCGATCCCAAGACCGTCAAGGATTTGGACATCCCCCATTGCACCAAGTGTACAAATACTTAATGCTTGTGTTTGTCCACGTGTAAATAAGCCAGAGCCATGAGTACGCGGCAGAATACCTACCTGCGAGGATAATGGCCTAATTTCATCTATTTTACGGCCGTCTGGGCGGATTTTTTCTACGGTAATTAACCGGCGAACCTCACCTTTAACAATCTTGTCCAATATTTGTTTTACCTGTTTTAAATCATCTTCTGTGGCTTCTTGTTCCTCATATTTGGCTAGTACGTGATCTTTTACTTCTTTTATCGCATCCTCACGGGCATGCTTTTCTTGGACTTGAATCGCCTTGATCATATCAGCTTCACATAGCTCTCTGACCTCTGACTCAAGCTCTTTATCAACTTCATAAAGTGTTATTTGCAATTTTTCCTTGCCGATTTCAGCGACAATTTTTTCTTGGAATTCAATTAAGCGTTTAATTTCTTCATGACCAAACATGATGGCTTCTAACATTGTTTCTTCCGGTACTTCATCTGCACCCGCTTCAACCATGTTAATCGCATCTTTTGTTCCAGCCACTGTTAAATGAATATCACTTTTTTCAGACTGTTCAACGTTTGGATTAATAACAAACTGATTGTCGACTCTACCAACCACAACACCAGCAATTGGTCCTTCGAATGGAATATCTGATACACTAAGTGCTAAAGATGACCCGAACATAGCCGCCATTTCAGTGGAACAATCTTGATCCACACTCATAACGATACTGATTACTTGAACTTCATTCCGGAAGCCATCAGCAAAAAGCGGGCGAATTGGCCGGTCTATCAAGCGGCTTGCAAGAATCGCCTTTTCACTTGGCCGCCCTTCCCGTTTAATAAACCCTCCGGGAATTTTTCCTACTGCATACAAACGTTCTTCGTAGTTAACTGTTAATGGAAAGAAATCTAAATTTTTCGGTTGTTTCGAAGCTGTTGCTGTGCTTAATACTGCCGTATCACCATAGCGGACTAAAACAGCCCCATTAGCCTGTTTAGCCAGCTGCCCGATTTCAACCGTCAGATTACGCCCGGCCCAATCGGTGGAATACACATGTTTCTGGTGGTCCATATTTTTACCCCTCTCATCTAAACTACTTAGGAGGATGATGCGAAATATATATTCGCTGTAATCATCTTACTAATTCAATAAATATAAAAAAAGCCTGTAAAAGCTTATGTTATCAATCCAAATTATTATTAGTATGCACAAATAAGTCCTGACTTAAAATATGTATTAAATATTCATTTATCTTTTTTTACTAATAAAAAAGCGGGAAAATTCCCGCTTCTGTAAACTAACGACGTAAACCAAGCTTATTAATTAACTCACGGTAACGCTGTACATCTTTGTTACGAAGGTAAGTTAAAAGATTACGACGCTTACCAACCATTTTCAACAGACCACGACGTGAATGGTGATCTTTTTTATGAACGCGTAAGTGACCGTTCAATTTGTTGATTTGTTCAGTAAGGACAGCGATTTGAACCTCTGCAGATCCAGTATCATTCTCATGAGTTTTGTACTCATTGATGATTTCGTTTTTACGCTCTTGTGTGATTGCCATCCATGTTCACCTCCTAATTTTACAAATCCCCTGTTACCCAGCAAGCGTCGGTGACTCGACTTGCCAAGCAAAGGTTATTTTTAATACGTAGATAAGAATACAACTTTTTACGCCAAAATGCAAGTTTTATCCTTAATAATATCCAGGTTTATCATTCAATAAACAATCCGTCTAGAAAATTTGTCGATTTTCTTTAAAATAATGTAACGCATTTTGTTTATCCTGTTCAATTTGTCTTACAAGTTCTTCAATTCCGGAGAATTTTTGTTCTTTTCGAAGATAGAGATGCCATTCAACGACAACTTCTTCCCCATAGATATCTTGATCGAATTCAAATAAATGAACTTCAATGGAAATCTTTTTAGCATTTTGATTAAAAGTGGGCTTATACCCAACATTACAAACACCTTGATACCAAGTATTATTAACCTTCATTCTCACCGAATAAACCCCTAGCGGCGGGATAATATACTCATCATCTACATCAATATTTGCTGTTGGAAATCCAATTGTTCTTCCGCGTTTATCCCCGTGTATCACGATTCCAGTTGTCGTATAATATCTCCCCAAAAGATTGGGAAGCAGGTCAGCTTTTCCTTCCCGTAAAAGGCTGCGGATTCTTGTCGAGCTTACTTTTTCATTCCCCTCAGTGAGCTCCGGTATAACAGAAAAAGTAAATTCCTCTCTAGAATGAAAAGGCAATGTTTCCATGTTACCTTTTCCCATTCTTCCATACGTATAATCGAATCCAGCTACAACATGTTTAACATTAAGACCAATAATATATTGATCGATAAATTCCTGGGGGAGCAGGTTTGCAAATTCTGCAGTAAAATGAACAATAAACATATAATCAATCCCAAGCTGCTCAATAATTTTTATTTTCTCTGTTAAAGGAGAAATATACTGAACATGCCTTTTATCTTTTCCCAATACAACTGAGGGATGGGGGTCGAAAGTCATCACCGCACTGCTCAAGCCCAATTGAATTGCCTGTCTTTTCGCTTCTAGAATCACTTGTTGGTGGCCCCTATGTACACCATCAAAATAACCAAGTGCCATAGATAATGGCGGTATATCCTGTTTCTCCAAGTTTAATGGAAACTCTAGCATCTTTACTTCCAATTGAAACTCACCTTTTCTATACCGTAACCTTTTATTCTAGTTCATTTCTTAATACCTTAACAGGTTTTAGAAGGTTTGGCTTATTAGGATGCCTTGCATAAATAGCAATTGCCATACCATCTTTTGTTTCAGCAATAATAGGTCCGTTACAAGTTTTTAAATATTCTGGTATGTCTAATAATGCACCATTTTTCACTTTCTCTGCTACTTTATCATTTATTTTTAATTTCGGCAAATGAGAAAGTGCTGTCTCCAGCGGCTTCAAAACCTCTTCTACCGTTCCTTCTTCCGCCATTTCACTCACTTCTTCCAGCGTGAAACAGTCATCCAACGTAAAAGAGGCAGATTGAATCCTAACCAAGTTTGACATATGGGCAGGATAACCTAATTTGTCTCCAATCATAACAGCCAATGTTCTAATATATGTACCTTTACTGCAGGCTACTTTAAACCTAAAGGTAATGGTATCTCCCGTCCATTCCATCTGTTCATCGAGCAGTTGAATCGAATATATCGTTACTGTTCTAGAAGGACGTTCGACTTCAATTCCTTTACGAGCATATTCATAAAGACGAACACCGCCTACTTTTACAGCCGAAAACATTGGTGGCGTTTGCACGATTTCACCCGTTAAGGCTTCAAACACATTGAGGATTTCATTACGTGTAATTGGACGGGTTACTGTCTTTTTTTCGACTATATCCCCAGTTGCATCTTCCGTTGTCGTCGAGAATCCAAGTGTCACTTCTGCTTCATAGGTCTTCCCGGCATCGGTTATGTATTCGGCAATCTTGGTAGCTTTCCCAATGCAAATTGGCAAGACACCAGTTACCTCTGGGTCTAATGTTCCCGTATGTCCAATTTTTTTGGTTTTTAAGATTTTTCTTAATTTAAAAACACAATCATGACTTGTGATGCCCTTTGGTTTATATAATGGCAAAATCCCTTCCATATTTCCTCGCTCCTTCTATCCGAAAAAAATGGATAGACGATTGTCTATCCATTTTCCCAAACGATTCTTACTCTTCGTCATTTGTCTCCATTGGTTTATCGTCTGTATGGAGCTGATGAAGAAGTGTTTCAATTCGATTTCCATAATCGATTGATTCATCAAATTCAAATATAATTTCAGGTGTTTTGCGCAGCCGAATACGGTGGCCAATTTCAGACCGAATAAATCCTTTTGCCTTAGCGAGGCCTTTTAAGGTATTCTCCTTTTGCTCGTCATCACCTAAAACAGAAATAAATACTTTTGCTTGTTGAAGATCTCCTGTTACTTGAACATCGGTTACCGTCACAAAACCGATCCGTGGATCTTTGATTTTGCGTCCAATAATATCTGTCAGTTCTTTCTTCATCTGCTCTCCAACGCGGTTTGGTCTATGGCTCATCACATTCACCTCTTAACTTAAAGCCATTCAATTTCGGTGATCGTTCTTTCAATTTCTGGAAATGAATCAATTAATTTCAGTGCATTTTGCAGTTCGTGTTCAGCCCCGGTTCGTGCTTGTGAGACTGCAGCAATCGCGATCCTTGTTCTTTGCCAAACATCTTGATAGTCAACCTCAGCCACAGAAACATTAAATTTTTGCTTTAAGCGGGTTAGAATTCGCTGCAAAACCGCACGCTTTTCTTTTAAAGAATGAGCGTCATATATGATACATTCACAGTCGGCGACGCCGATAATCATTTACGTTCCACTTCTTGCATTATATATGCCTCAAAGACATCTTCTTCTTTAACATCATTAAAGTTTTTAATGGTAATACCACATTCATAACCTTGGGCAACTTCCTTCGCATCATCCTTGAAGCGTTTTAATGCATCAATTTCTCCTTCAAAGATGACTACACCATTACGGATAACACGAACACCGCTGTCACGAGTAATCTTACCATCCGTTACATAAGAACCAGCAATTGTTCCAACCTTCGAAACTTTAAACGTCTGACGAACTTCAGCTTGACCAATAATTTTTTCTTCAAATTCAGGGTCAAGCATGCCCTTCATTGCTGCTTCCATTTCTTCGATTACTTTATATATAATCCGGTGTAGACGAACATCTACTTTTTCTGCTTCGGCAGCACGTTTTGCATTGGCATCCGGCCGGACATTAAAACCAATAACAATGGCATTAGAGGCAGCAGCAAGCGTGATATCCGATTCGTTAATTGCGCCTGTTCCATTATGAATGATTTTAATATTTACGCCTTCAACATCTATTTTATTTAATGAAGCAGCTAAAGCTTCTGCAGAACCCTGAACATCAGATTTAAGAATAACGTTTAGGTCCTTCATTTCGCCCTGCTTTAATTGTTCAAAAAGATTATCTAAGCTTACGCGGGTCTTTTCTCCTCGCTGTGCAACTAGGGCTTGCTGTGCACGTGCTTCTCCAACCTGGCGGGCTGTCTTTTCGTCATCGAACACAACAAACCGGTCACCGGCCTGCGGTACATCATTTAAACCTGTAATTTCAACAGGAGTTGAAGGCCCAGCTTCCTTTACACGGCGGCCTTTGTCATTAACCATTGCGCGAACACGACCAAATGTATTTCCAACTACAATAGGATCGCCAATTTTTAATGTACCATTCTGAACAAGCAACGTAGCAACAGATCCGCGGCCCTTATCTAATTGAGCTTCAATCACGGTTCCCAGTGCTTTGCGATTTGGATTTGCCTTTAGTTCTGCCACTTCACTTACAAGCAGAATCATTTCTAATAGGTTGTCAATTCCCTCGCCTTTTTTCGCTGAAATCGGTACAAAGATGGTATCGCCGCCCCATGCTTCTGCAACTAAACCATGTTCGGTAAGTTCTTGCATGACACGATCAGGATTGGCTGCTTCCTTATCCATTTTATTCACAGCTATAATGATTGGAACCTCAGCTGCCTTAGCATGGTTAATCGCCTCTACCGTTTGCGGCATGACACCATCATCAGCAGCAACTACAAGAACGGTAATATCAGTTATTTGTGCACCACGTGCCCGCATTGTTGTAAATGCGGCGTGTCCAGGTGTATCAAGGAAGGTAATTTTCTTACCATTTTCCACTACTTGATACGCACCGATATGCTGGGTAATTCCACCAGCTTCACCTTCAGTAACCTTCGTATTCCGAATGGAATCGAGTAATGTTGTTTTTCCATGGTCAACGTGCCCCATGATCGTAACAACTGCAGGCCTTTCCACTAAAATTTCAGCAGCATCCTCAGTGAAGTAGACTTCTAAATCAGTTGTATCAATCTTGATTTCTTCTTCTACTTCTACACCGTATTCTCCAGCAATCAATTCAATTGCATCTTTATCTAAAACTTGGTTAATAGTCGCCATTACACCAAGTAAAAAGAGCTTTTTAATGATTTCAGAAGGTTCACGGTGAAGCTTTTTACCAAGCTCTGCCACTGTTAATGATTCAGTAAAAGTAATTTTTGCAGGAAGCTCTTTTTCTTTTTTCTTTTGCGGAGCAGCTTGCTGTACTGGCGGCTGATTTTTCCGCTTGTTTTGGTTATGATTTCGATTTTGATTTTGATTTTGATGAGATTTAGCCTTCCCTTTTCCCGGTTGGAAGGCTTTGTTTTCTTTTGACTGGTATTCTTGATCGTGCTTTTTGCCTTCTTTATTTTTCGGCGGCACAGCAACCTTTACCTTATTTGGAACGACTAACTTATCGTCATCCACCTCAAATGTTTTCGGTGCTGCTTTACTTGTTACATTTTGCTGCACATTTGGATTATTGGTTGGTTTAGGCTGTCCTGGTCGATTATTTGGTCTTTTAGCTTGAGAAGTATTCGCCGTTTTTTGCTGGTTATGATTTATCTGTTTTTTCTCTCGGGAATTACTATCTTTTTTATTGTAGGCTGCATCAAGCTTTTTAATATCTGAATCCTCTAATGTTGCCATATGGTTTGTAACCTCTATATCCATTTCCTTTAATTTTGTAATGATTTCTTTACTTGAAAGATTATGCTTCTTTGCATATTCATAAACACGTAGTTTACTCATTATTTTTCACCCCCGCTAGAATTAATCGAGCAACGATACCAGTTTTTTTGCAAACCCATCATCCAGCACAGCTACAACAACGCGGGCTTCTTTTCCAATCGCTTGACCAAGAAGATGACGGTTTTCCACCATTTTCACTGGGACCATATACGAATTACATTTATCTGTAATTTTTTTTGTTGTATTAAAAGATGCATCTCTGGATAATATTATTAGTTTTGCTTTTCCATTACGGATTTCTTTGATGCTTAGTTCTTCACCCGATATAATTTTTCGTGCTCGATTAGCCAATCCAAGCAATGAAAACCATTGATTTTCTTTCATTTGGTTGACAAGTTCTCCTTCTCTATTAACTCAAGAAGTTCCTCATAGATCTCAGCCTTTACTGTTACATCTAAATGGTTTGACAAGATATTTTTTTTCTTGGCTAACTGAACTGCTTCTTTATCTTTTGAAAGGTATGCACCTCTTCCGGATTTCTTTCCGGTTAAATCAATCGATACTTCCCCTTCTTTTGAGCGAACGATGCGAACGAGTTCTTTTTTCGGTTTCATTTCACCGGTAGCCACACATTTGCGCATAGGAACTTTTCTTTTAGTGTTCACGCCCATTCACCTCACATTACTCTAACTCTTCATCGAAATTAAAATCCGTATCAACTTGATCATCAAATAACTTAATTATTTCTTCACGTGGGTAGATTCCCAATTCCCGTGCTTCTGATTCTGATTTGATGTCAATTTTCCAGCTGGTTAATTTTGCAGCAAGACGGGCATTTTGACCCCGTTTCCCAATTGCTAAAGATAGCTGATAATCCGGGACAATGACTGTAGTTGCTTTTTCATCCTCATTCACAATGACATCTAGAACTTTTGATGGACTTAAAGCATTGGCAACAAAAACGACAGGATCGTCCGACCATTTGACAATATCTATTTTTTCACCTTTTAATTCATTTACAACCGCCTGTACTCTTGCACCTTTTGGTCCTACACAGGATCCAACAGGATCAACTTCAGGATTATCGGAATGAACAGAAATCTTTGAACGGTCTCCAGCTTCACGGGCGACTGATTTAATTTCAACAGTACCATCATAAATTTCAGGAACTTCAATTTCAAATAGGCGTTTTAATAGTCCTGGATGTGTACGTGAAACAAAAATTTGAGGTCCCTTAGTGGTCTTTTCAACTTTTGTGATAAAGACTTTAATCCTATCATGAGGTTTATATCGTTCATTTGGCATTTGTTCATTTACTGGCAGCAGGGCTTCAATTTTCCCTAAACTGACGTAAATAAATTTAGAATCAAGCCTTTGGACAATCCCTGTCATAATATCTTCTTCACGGTCAATAAATTCGGAATAGATAATGCCTCTTTCCGCCTCACGTACACGCTGAGTGACAACTTGCTTTGCAGTTTGTGCGGCAATTCTGCCGAAATCCTTTGGTGTCACTTCCATTTCTACTACATCTTCTACTTGGTAATTCGGATTAATGCGTCTAGCATCTTCTAATGATATTTCAAGACGAGGATCAAAAACTTCATCAACAACTTCCTTACGGGCAAAAACACGCATTGAACCTGTTTCTAAATTTAAATCAATCCTAACATTCTGAGCCTGATTAAAATTACGTCGATATGCCGATATTAGTGCCGCCTCAATTGCATCAATCAAAACGTCCCTGGAAATACCCTTTTCTTTTTCCAGAATTATAAGAGCATCCATTAATTCGCTGCTCATTTGGTTGTATCCCCCTAATCCTTTTTTAAATTATGATTTTCAAATCTTTATGAAAATGTTACTGCCAACCTCGCATTAGCAACTTTTTCATAAGGAATGTCGATGGTCTTTTTTCGAGTTTTAATTTTTATCTCTACTTTTACGATTTGGCCATCAAATTCTAATAAAGTACCTTCAAAGCTTTTTTCTCCGTCAATTGGCTCATATGTTTTTATAAAGACATTTTTACCGATTGCCCTTTCAAAATCCTTATGTTTTTTTAAAGGCCGTTCAGCTCCAGGAGAGGATACTTCAAGAAAATAGTTATGTGGAATTGGGTCAATCTCATCAAGTTTTTCACTGAGACGTTCACTAACCAGACCGCAATCCTCGATATCAACACCGTTGTCTTTATCAATATATACGCGAAGAAACCAGCTTTTTCCTTCTTTGACATATTCAATTTCTACCAGTTCGATCTCAAGTTCTTGACAAATCGGTGCAGCCAGTCCCTCGACCACTTCAGTTACTTTGCTCATGTAATACCTCCTTTTCCACATTTAAACTATGCTATGTAGTGCATGGAAATTTTATCAAAGTAACAAGAAAAGCAATAGCGCCTCTCTGGCGCTTTAGCTAGACAACAAAAAAACCGTCGTAAACAACACGAAAGAGTGGGAGGGCCCCCACTCTTAGATACGAGAGTAATCATTAGTATTTCCAATAAAACTATACCATAACCATTTTCTATATGCAAATCCAAGGATTTGAATGACCTTAGAATAGGGAAAGCTGATTTTGTTCTGGCAGTGATGCTAGACAGCCTTGCCGATCTAAATATTCAAGGATGGTTTTTGATACCTTTCCGCGCTGCTGCAAATCTTCTTTTGATAAAAACTCTCCATTTTCACGTGCTTTAACAATGTTGACAGCAGCATTTGTTCCAAGACCCGGGATGGAATTGAATGGTGGAATTAAGGAATTACCTTCAATGATAAACTCAGAAGCATCCGATTGATACAAGTCATAATTTTGGAAGCTGTAGCCTCTTTCAGTCATTTCAAGCGCCAGCTCTAGGACTGTTAATAAACTTTTCTCTTTGTTGGAAGCTTCCAGCCCTTTTGCATTAATCTCTTCAATCTTGGCTCGGATTGCTTCAGAACCCCGTGTCATCGTTTCAAGATCAAAGTCTTCAGCTCGAACGGTAAAATAAGCAGCATAGTACAATAGCGGCAGGTGTACCTTAAAATAGGCAATACGCACTGCCATTAACACATAGGCTGCAGCGTGAGCTTTCGGAAACATGTATTTTATCTTTTTACATGAGTCGATATACCATTCAGGTACTTCATTCTTCCTCATTTCAGCTTCCATTTCTTCGGTTAAGCCTTTCCCTTTACGAACAGATTCCATAATTTTAAAGGCAAATGAAGGTTCGAGTCCCTGATAAATCAAATAAACCATGATATCATCACGACATCCAATTACTTCACTAAGGTTACATGTCTGATTGTGGATTAATTCTTGTGCATTTCCAAGCCATACATCTGTACCATGTGACAGACCGGAAATTTGAACAAGTTCAGAAAATGTGGTCGGTTTTGTATCCTCTAGCATTTGCCGGACAAATCTTGTTCCAAATTCCGGGATACCAAACGTTCCGGTTTTACACATAATTTGCTCTTCCGTTACACCTAATGTTTCCGTACTGCTGAAAATTTTCATAACTTCCGGATCATCTGTTGGGATAGTTTTCGGATCAATCCCGCTTAAGTCCTGCAGCATTCTAATAACGGTCGGATCATCGTGGCCAAGGATATCAAGCTTTAAGACATTATCATGGATAGAATGGAAATCAAAATGCGTTGTTTTCCATTCAGAATTTCTATCGTCTGCCGGAAATTGAATCGGTGTAAAATCATACACATCCATATAATCTGGAATAACGATAATTCCACCCGGGTGCTGACCTGTTGTCCGTTTTACACCTGTACAGCCGGATGCTAAACGTTCGATCTCGGCATTACGCATATGCAGATTATGATCCTGCTGATAGGCTTTCACATAGCCAAATGCTGTTTTATCAGCCACCGTACCAATTGTACCCGCACGATAAACGTAGTCTTCACCGAACAATACTTTAGTGTAGTTATGTGCCCGAGGCTGATATTCACCTGAGAAGTTTAAGTCAATATCCGGCACCTTGTCCCCTTTGAACCCAAGAAATGTTTCAAATGGAATATCATGACCATCTTTACGATATTTAGCACCGCACTGAGGACAATCCTTATCAGGCAAATCAAACCCAGAGCCGACTGAACCGTCATTAAAAAACTCAGAATGTTTGCAGTCAGGACAAACATAATGCGGCGGTAATGGATTCACTTCCGTTATCTCTGTCATCGTAGCAACAAAGGAAGAACCAACCGAGCCACGTGATCCAACTAAGTAACCGTCATCCAAGGATTTTTTTACAAGCTTATGAGAAATCAAATAAATAACAGCAAATCCATGACCAATGATACTTTTCAATTCTTTTTCAAGACGTGCTTCGACAATCTCTGGCAGCGTGTCACCATAAATTCTATGCGCCATGTCATAGCTCATTTGCCGCATTTCATCTTCTGCACCTTCAATTCTTGGTGTGTATAGATCGTCTTTTATCGGTTTAATGACATCAATCATATCGGCAATTTTATTCGTGTTGGTGACAACAATTTCTTTAGCTTTTTCAGCACCAAGAAATGAAAAGGCATCGAGCATTTCATTTGTTGTTCGAAAATGAACATCCGGAAGTTCATGGCGATTCAGCGGGTTTGCACCGCCTTGAGAGCTGATTAAGATTTTGCGATAAATTTTATCATTTTCGTTCAGATAATGAACATTTCCTGTAGCAACTACTGGGATTCCAAGTTTATCTCCAAGAGATACGATATTGCCAATTATTTGTTCAAGTGCATTTTCATTGCGGATTAATTCCATCTCGATAAGGGGTGCATATACCTGTTTTGGCATAACTTCAAGATAGTCATAAAAACGGGCAGCTTCCTCCACTTCTTCTGGACCCTTCTGCATCATTCCTTCAAATACTTCACCTTTATCACATGCTGAACCGACAATAATCCCTTCGCGATATTTTTGCAAAATGGAACGAGGAATTCTTGGTACGCGGTAAAAATATTTAATATGTGAAATTGAAATTAACTTAAATAGATTTTTTAAGCCAGCCTCCGTCTGCGCTATAAGCGTGCAATGATAAGGTCTCGCCCGCTGATAGGCATTCCCTTTTCCCATATTTTCATTGAACTGATCATGATATTCGATCCCTTTGTCAGCAGCATCCTTTAACATTTTCAATAACAAATAGCCGGTAGCTTCTGCGTCATAAATTGCCCGATGGTGCTGTGTCAATTCTATATCGAATCTTTTGGCTAAAGTATTTAGGCGGTGATTCTTTAATTCCGGGTATAGAAAACGGCCAAGTTCCAGGGTATCAATTACCGGGTTTTTCGCCTTTTCAAAGCCGATTTTTTTATATCCGACATTTAAGAAGCCCATATCAAAGGATGCATTATGGGCAACAAGAACAGCGTCCTCGGTCCAATCATTAAACTTCTTTAACACCTCTGATACTTCTGGGGCGTTTTGTACCATATCATCTGTTATTCCCGTTAAATTAATGGTTGTTGCGGACAAACGGTGATGTGGATTAGCAAAAGATTCAAACCGGTCAATGATATCACCATCTTTTACCTTTACGGCAGCTAGTTCAATTATCGTATCGTATACTGCGGATAAACCTGTCGTTTCCACGTCGAATACGACATACGTATCCTCTGCAAGCAAGCGGTGTGCATCATTATAGGCAATTGGTACACCATCATCCACCAAATTTGCCTCAACCCCGTAAAGAATTTTGATATCATTTTTTTTCCCTGCACCAAAAGCCTCAGGGAATGACTGTGCAACTGCATGGTCAGTTATCGCAATGGCTTTATGCCCCCATTTTTTCGCTTGTGCCACAAGTGCACTAACTGGTGTAACAGCATCCATCTGACTCATCGGTGAATGGAGATGCAATTCTACCCGTTTTTCGCCTTCAGGTGCTGTATCCTTCCGCTGGACAGGCTTTATTTCATGAATATCATTTGCGATCATCACGAGGTCGCGGACAAAGGTATCATTTTGGATACTTCCCCGCACCTTTACCCACATGCCTTTTTTCACACGTTGAAATTGATTCGCATCCTCTTTATCACGGGAAAACATTTTAACCATAATAGAGCTTGTGTAGTCTGTAATTTTAAACGTAAGCAGTGAGCGTCCGCTTCTTAATTCACGGATTTCAGCATCAAAGATATACCCTTCAAGTACTACTCTTCTTTCTTCGTCAACAATATCAATCATGCTTCTTTGTTCACTGTCATCCTTAATGGTAAGTCCAATCGATAGCGGTCCTTCAGCAGACTCACCATTTGCCTGGTCACCTTCTGCATCTTTCTTCTGCATTTCTACCATTGCCAAAAGCGCTCGTTCCTGGTCTTCTTTTTCCTTAGCAAGTAAGAATTTCTGATACTCTTCATTCTTTTCTATATTATTGACTTCTGTTTCAATTGATAACATTGGAAAACCGAAGGATTGAAGAATTTGTCCAATAACGGGACCATATTTATTTTTTAGCGTCATCCCTTCTGTTTCGTTATGAACAGTAACGATTAGTTTAAGCCCGTTAAGCTGGGGAATTTGTTCATTTAAAAGTTTTGTAAGAGGCGGTGACATTCCATCAATTTGTTGAATGCAATGACTCCAGTATTGTTGTAATAGTTCCCCAGTAAATGCGGAATTTTCTACATTGATTTCGTAAGAAATATTCGCGATATTTGAAAAAGTTCTTTCAAGCCGCGTTGCAAACTGGATATAAACATTAAAGGGAAGGATTGCTTCAAATAAAAATTGAAAATGCCACTTCCTCGTTTTCTTTTCAACTAACAGCCTTTCAATTTGCGCATTGTTGAAATACACTACAACAGCATCCTCAACTAATTGCAGCTGCTGGAGCAAGAGTTGGAATCGCTCTTTATTGCCCAAGGCATGTTCGCTCATCGTTCTCTCTCCCATCTAAAAATCTCTATCTATTTCTTTTCAAAAAGTAATTATATCACATCAACTTGACTGATTTGGTTTTATCCCACAAAAAAACTTCATCCATTTTCCGTAAATAATAAGTTTACATAAAAAAAGAGGAACCACTGGCGGGTTCCCCAACTTTATTATTTCAAGAAAAACCTTTGAATATCATTCCATGTAACTACTAGCATAAGCAGCATCAGTAAAGCAAAGCCAATAAAATGGACCATTCCTTCTTTTTGTCTGTCAATTGGTTTTCCTCTGACAGCTTCGATTGCAAAAAACATCAGCCTGCCGCCATCAAGCGCGGGAATAGGCAATAAATTCATGATTCCTAAGTTAATGCTGAGAATTCCTGCCCATTTCATTAAGTAGTATATCCCCGATTTTGCCACTTCATCGGTTGAATAGTAGATCCCTACAGGACCGGAAAGTGCATCTATTGAAAATTGTCCGGTTACTAGCTTCCCAACCATCACAAAAATTTGAGTAGTCCAAAAATAAGTTTCTTTCGCACCTGTAGTAATGGCTTGGACCGGCGATTTTTCTACGGGACTGTAAACCCCGATAATCCCCATTTTCTTTCCATCAACTGTTTTTTCTTGCGGTGTCACCTGGACATCTTTTTCTTGTCCATTACGTACGATGGAAAAATCGAGTTTTTCATTCGGATTTTGACGGATGATCTCCACTACATCATTCCAACTTGTAATTTCGGAACCATTAATACTTTGAATAATATCTCCTTTTTGAAGTCCCGCAGCTTTAGCAGCACCATCAGGGGTAATCACCCCTAATTTTGGCTCATTAGTAGGTACACCCTGTAGTAAAGCAATGAGAATGAAGATAATAAAAGCAAGCACAAAGTTCATCATTGGCCCAGCAAAAATTGCCATAAACCTTTGCCCTAACGTTTTTGAAGAAAATTGCCTATCAATCGGGGCAATTTGCGATTCCACCCCGTTCTCAACAATTACAGCCCAAGGTTCTATTGAAAAAGTCTGTAAGCTATCATTTTCATCATCAGGATATCCTTTTATAATCAGATTCTTTTCAATATCTGCATATTCAACTTCAACAATCCGGCAGTTAGGAAACTTATCTTTATTATTTAAAATGATTTTAGATACTTTTTCTTCCTTATTAAATAATAGCCCAATTCGATAGCCAGGCTTAATTTCCACCATTTCGGGGTCTTCCCCTGCCATACGGACAAAACCGCCAATAGGCAGCAGCCGAATTGTATAAGTTGTTTCTCCCTTCTTATGAGAAAACACTTTTGGACCCATTCCAATGGCAAATTCACGGCATAGAATGCCGGCCCTTTTGGCAAAAATAAAGTGACCTAATTCATGAAAGAAGACCAGTGCACCAAAAATCACAATAAAGGCAATAACTGTACTCAAAAATAAAACCACCTTTTTTTGGGGTAGAGAAGTTTTTCAACTTCTTCAACGGTTTACAATTCCGCTTTTCTTATAAGAGTGATTGTACATACTGTCTTGTTTCCTTGTCAACTTCTTGGATTGTACTTAAGCTTGGGTAATTAATGGCTTGATGATTGTCCAATGCTTTTTCAACCAAATCTTCAATTTGCAAGAAACGAATCTTGCCTTCCAAGAAGGCCGCAACAGCTGTTTCATTTGCAGCATTTAAAACGGTTGGCATTGTGCCTCCTGCCCTCCCTGCCTCATAGGCAAAATGCAGGCAGCGAAAGCGGCTCAAATCCATCTCTTGAAAATGCAATTGACCGATTTTTGCCAAATCTAGACGATGGCCAGATGGAAGCGGTATACGCTCGGGATATGTGAGCGCATATTGAATGGGAACCCGCATATCTGGTGTCCCAAGCTGAGCAATAATACTAGAATCATGAAATTCAACCATAGAATGAATAATGCTTTCTTTGTGCAGCAGAACGTCAATTTTTTCATATGGCAGATTAAAAAGCCAATGTGCCTCAATAACTTCTAGTCCTTTATTCATCATGGTTGCAGAGTCAATTGTAATTTTTGCCCCCATCGACCAATTAGGATGGTTTAAAGCTTCTTCCACTGTAACTTGCTCTAATTCATTCCGAGTTCGGTCGCGAAAGCTTCCTCCAGACGCTGTTAGGATCAAACGTTCAATATTTTTTTCTCTTTCTCCTTGCAGTGATTGAAAAATTGCAGAATGTTCGCTGTCTACAGGTAAGAGTGAAACGTAATTTCTTCGTGCTGCCTCCATTACCAAATGGCCCGCAGTAACCAGTGTTTCTTTATTAGCAATGGCAATTGTTTTCCCACACTCAATCGCCTGTAAAGTGGGATTCAATCCTACACTACCCAGCACAGCATTAACAAGGATATCTGCCTTTTCGTAAATCGCTGCCTCAATTATTCCCTCATCCCCATATGTGAAATTTGTATGAGGGAATTCTGCTTTTAATGTATCAAAATCACTATAATTTTGGACAGAAACAAGTTCTGGCTGGAATTCAACGATAATTTTTCGAGCTAATTCGATGTTTTTTCCAATGGACATTGCCGCTAATCTAAATTCACCAGGATGCTCGCGAATAATGTCCAGCGTTTGGATGCCAATTGAACCTGTGGCTCCTAATAAACTTATTTTCTTCAAACTATGTCATCTCCTGAGTTTGCGGTTTAAGACCAGATGTGAAATAAATGGAGTAAAGGCAAAACAAATAATAAGCTGTCAAAACGGTCTAAAATACCGCCATGGCCAGGTAAAATATTACCTGAATCCTTTACATTAAAATGGCGTTTATAAGCCGATTGAACAAGGTCGCCAATCTGTCCAAAAACGGAAAGGATAATCGTCATTCCCATTAATGTAACAATGTTTGCATCAAAGTTTGGTAATACTCCAAATAGAATGGCCACTACAACCGCACAAACTACACCGCCAATGGACCCTTCAACCGTTTTATTAGGACTGATTTCCGGCCAAAGCTTCTTCTTTCCGAATGCTTTCCCGATAAAATAAGCACCAGAATCAGTTGCCCAAATAATAAATAATGTATAAAAAATATATACAAGTCCTGCTTGACGTGTTTCAATAAAAAAGAAAAAGCCAATTCCTACGTAAATAGCAGATAAAATAGAAAAAGCCGCATCTTCAAAGTTAAAGCGATTTTTTGTAAGGACTGTATATGTCAATAATAACAGAATCAAGACTATTCCAATTTCTGTTTTGGAATAATAAAAATCCTCAATAATTTCATTTGGAAGAAGAAGGACCCAAAGAATTAATAACGATAAAAACCCATATGGAGAAAAAACATTTAGTTTCTTCATCCTGATTAACTCATATAGTCCAACGCTTGCCAAAACATAAGTTAACAGCAAAAAAGGAAGGCCGCCGTAAAATACAATTGGCACAAATAACGCTGCAGCGACAACGGCAGTTATGATTCTTTGCTTCATTTATTTTTTCAACACCTTTTTAATAGTAAGAAGGCTAACAAATGATATTGTTGGCCTAATTTATATTGGAATTACATTATTGCTGGTTATATTCCCCCAAAGCGGCGCTGCCGTTTTTGGAATACCTCAATAGCTTCCAGTAAATGCTCCTCATTGAAATCTGGCCATAACACATCTGTAAACCAAAATTCTGAGTAAGCCAATTGCCATAGCATAAAATTGCTTAAACGGATTTCCCCGCTTGTACGGATTAATAAGTCAGGGTCGGGGAATTCAGAAGTCATCAAATAGGAGGAAAAAACCTCTTCATTAAGTTCAGACTCCTCTATTTTCCCACTCTTATAATCCGTTACAACCTGCTTTACAGCATCGATAATTTCCGCACGACTGCCATAATTCAAAGCAAAGTTTAATACAAGACCATCATTATTTTTCGTTTTTTCCATAGCTTTTTCTATTGCGCGGAGTGTATGTATTGGCAGTTGATTTTTATACCCCATCATTTTCACTTGAACATTATTCTCCACGAGCTCGGGAAGAAATGTACCAAGAAACTCCTCTGGAAGCTTCATAATATAGTCGACTTCATTTTTAGGCCTTTTCCAATTTTCTGTCGAAAAAGCATATAATGTTAATGTTTTTATACCAAGATCACTTGCCAGCATAGTAGTTTTACGAACAACCTTCATTCCTTCATGGTGGCCAGCAACCCTTGGCAATGCCCGTTTTTTTGCCCATCGGCCATTACCATCCATAATGATGGCAACATGTTCGGGAACTGGTGACTTTTTAATTTCCTCTATTTTATCTCGGAGTATGGAAGAGTTATTTTGGTTCTTCCAAAGCCTTATTTTATTAAACATAACATTGCTCCTCCAAATACTTATTCATTTCCTCCGAAAATAAACCTTTAACCTGTATGCATATATGTATCGGATATCTATTAGTTAGCATGCTTCTATCATACCAAATAATCCAAAAGATATCTCTTTAAATACCTATGTAAATAAAAATGAATTCAGAATAAGCTAAAATAGGAAAAAAACCCCCTTAAAAGAGGGTCTATGATTCCAATTATACTTCCATAATTTCTTTTTCTTTATCTTTTGTGATTTGATCGATTTTGTTGATGTGATCATCTGTCAGTTTTTGAATATCATCTGAATATCCACGAAGGGCATCTTCAGTAATTTCGCCATTTTTCTCTAACTTTTTCAAATCATCATTTGCATCACGGCGAACATTACGAATGGCAATTTTCGCTTCTTCTGATTCTTTCTTCACCAATTTCACAAGTTCTTTTCTTCGCTCTTCTGTTAATTGTGGTATGGCAAGGCGAATAATTGAGCCGTCGTTGGATGGATTTAATCCAAGATCTGACTTCAGAATCGCTTTTTCAATTTCCCCAAGAATTGACTTATCATAAGGCTGAATCACTAGCAGTCTAGCTTCAGGAGTTGAAATACCTGCTAGTTGATTGACAGGTGTTGGTGCTCCATAATAATCTACTGTAATTCTATCCAATAATGAGGCGCTCGCCCTTCCGGCACGGATACTCGCAAGCTCTCTAGTATACGCTTGAATTCCTTTTGTCATTCTTTCTTTTGCCGAATTAATGACTTGTTTTGGCATTAATTTTTCCCCCTAACAATTGTACCGATTTTTTCACCCATAACTGCTTTTTTAATATTTCCTTGTTCCGTAATAGAGAAAACAATTAACGGGATATCATTATCCATACATAGCGAAGATGCCGTTGAATCCATGACAGCCAAACCTTCTTTAATAACATCAAGGAATGATAAGTCGTCATATTTCGTTGCATTCGCATCAAACCTTGGATCTGCCGAATAAACACCGTCAACATTATTTTTTGCCATTAAAATAACTTCTGCATCAATTTCTGCTGCTCTTAATGCTGCTGTAGTATCTGTTGAGAAATATGGGTTTCCTGTACCTGCTGCAAAAATGACAACGCGTTTTTTCTCTAAATGTCTCATCGCCCGCCGTCTAATATACGGCTCAGCTACTTGACGCATTTCAATCGAAGTTTGCACACGGGATTCAATCCCTAAATGCTCTAAGCTGTCCTGGAGAGCTAAGGAATTCATAACCGTTGCCAACATTCCCATATAATCTGCTGTTGCCCGGTCCATGCCCATTTCGCTGCCAATTTTTCCGCGCCAAATATTGCCGCCGCCTACAACTACCGCTACTTCTACTCCCAGTTCAGCTATTTCCTTTACTTGTGTGGCAATTGATTTAATTACAGAAGGTTTAATTCCAAAGCCCTCATCTCCGGCTAATGCCTCCCCGCTTAATTTTAATACCACGCGTTTGTATTTTGGACTACTCATATAAACCTCCGTATGTAAATTTAAAAGCATAAGCGCCTTGGACTGCCCCGACAAGCATAAGACGAGCCGGCCGGAAGGTTGCTTTTTAACCTTTGCGACTTATTGGGCTTTCCTTGTCGGGACTAGGCACTAGAGCTAGCTATTTTAAACATATTTTTCTTTAAAAATAGGGAACACACATCGTGTCCCCTATTCAAAATCTATTACAGTAACATTCCCTTAAAACCTCATTGTTGTTTAGTCTTGAGAAAAGTTGACTATTGTTTATTCACTTGATTCATAACTTCTTCAGCGAAGTTATCTTCGCGCTTTTCAATACCTTCGCCTACTTCATAACGAATGAACTCGCGAAGGGTAGCACCTTTGGACTCAACAAACTGACGTACTTTTTGATCTGGATTCTTAACGAATGCCTGGTCAAGAACACAAACATCTTCAAAGTATTTTCCAAGACGACCTTCAACCATTTTCGCCACGATGTTTTCTGGCTTGCCTTCATTAAGAGCTTGCTGTGTTAATACTTGACGCTCATGCTCTACTTCTTCTTGTGAAACTTGGTCACGAGACACATATTTAGGATTCAATGCTGCGATATGCATTGCAACATCTTTTGCAGCTTCTGCGTCAGTTGAACCTTCCAACACTGTTAAAACAGAGATGCGTCCGCCCATGTGTAAGTAAGCACCAAAAGCATCATTATCTGTTTTAGATACAATTGTATAACGGCGTAGTGTTAATTTTTCTCCAATTTTCGCAATTGCAGCATTAATGTGGTCATTAACTGTTGCACCGTTTTCCATTGTTTGTGTTAAAGCTTCTTCAACACTAGCAGGTTTGTTTTTCAAAAGATGTGCAGCAAGATCTTTAACAAGAGTTTGGAAACCTTCGTTTTTCGCAACGAAATCAGTTTCAGAGTTTACTTCTAAAATAACCGCATCATTGCCTTCAGTTACGATTGAAGTTAACCCTTCTGCAGCAATACGGTCAGCCTTTTTAGCTGCTTTTGCAATTCCTTTTTCACGTAAGAAATCAATAGCTTTATCCATGTCACCATTTGTTTCAGTTAAAGCTTTTTTACAATCCATCATACCTGCGCCTGTTTTTTCACGTAATTCTTTTACCATTTGAGCAGTTACTGCCATGTGTAAAATCCTCCTTAAAATAGACTATGTACACCTATCTTAGCCATTTCAGCTATAGATAAAACTTTGTCTTGATTATATTTCTTTAAAAAAAGGTGATAAAGGGTCTCCCTCTTATCACCTTTTTTAAGTTTACACTATAAATTTACGCTTCAACAGCTACTTCTTCACCTTGTTTAGCTTCAAGGATCGCATCTGCCATTTTACCTGTAAGAAGTTTAACCGCACGAATCGCATCGTCGTTCGCTGGAATAACAACATCGATTTCGTCTGGGTCACAGTTTGTATCAACAATTCCTACGATAGGAATGTTTAATTTCTTTGCTTCTGCAACTGCGATACGCTCTTTACGAGGGTCGATAATGAACAATGCATCTGGAAGCTGCTTCATATCTTTAATTCCGCCTAAGAATTTCTCAAGACGTTCTTGTTCTTTCTTTAATTGAACAACTTCTTTCTTAGGTAGAACTTCAAAAGTTCCATCTTCAGCCATTCTTTCGATGTCTTTTAAGCGGCCGATACGCTTTTGAATGGTTTCAAAGTTTGTTAATGTACCACCTAACCAACGATGGTTAACATAGTACATTCCAGAACGGATGGCTTCTTCCTTAACTGAATCTTGAGCTTGCTTTTTTGTACCAACAAAAAGCATAGTTCCGCCGTTAGCTGCAAGTTCCTTCACCCAGTTGTAAGCTTCTTCAACTTTCTTAACTGTTTTTTGAAGGTCAATAATGTAAATGCCGTTACGCTCAGTGAAGATATATTTCTTCATCTTAGGGTTCCAACGGCGAGTTTGGTGTCCGAAATGTACACCAGCTTCAAGCAATTGTTTCATTGAAATAACTGACATGTTTCTTTTCCTCCTAATGGTTTGTTTTCCTCCGCCTATATCATCTTTAAACAGAAACTGTTAAACAGCACCATCCGTTTAAATCAATAAGCGTGTGTAATAACACCATGAAATAATATAGCATAGACAAAATGAACAATCAAGTTTTACTTTTAAAAAATTAGGTGTCAGGCACCGTGTGAAAATTTCACATGGTGCCCTGACACCCTTTTAGTTTCATTACTTAATGTGATTTGAGCTTTTCAAGTTCTACTAAGAACTTATCGTTTAGAACTTTGATGTAAGTTCCTTTCATACCAAGAGAGCGGGATTCGATGACGCCGGCGCTTTCAAGTTTTCTTAGTGCGTTAACAATAACGGAACGGGTGATTCCGACTCGGTCTGCAATTTTGGATGCGACTAGTAAGCCTTCATGTCCATTTAACTCTTCAAAGATATGCTCAATTGCTTCAAGCTCACTGTAGGATAATGAGCTGATTGCCATTTGAACAACTGCTTTGCTTCTTGCTTCTTCTTCAATTTCTTCTGATTTTTCACGTAAAATCTCCATACCGACAACAGTCGCGCCGTATTCAGCAAGAATCAGGTCATCATCAGAAAATTTATCATGCAGTCTTGCAAGAATTAAAGTCCCTAAACGGTCACCACCACCAATAATCGGAACAATAGTTGTTAATCCTTCACGGAATAAATCTCTGTTTTCTTCAGGGAAAGCAGTATATTCACTTTCTACTTCAAGGTTTGGCGAAGTTTCCATCACATTAAATAATTTATTTGTATACTCTTCTGGAAATTGACGAGCCTCGAACATCTTTTTCATACGTTCATTTTCAATTTGCTGATAAATAGATAACCCAAGAAGTTTTCCACGTCTGCTTACGATAAAAACATTCGCTTCAATTGTTTCGCTTAGAGTATCAGCCATTTCTTTAAAGTTTACTGGTTTTCCAGCTGCCTTTTGTAATAACACATTAATTCTTCTTGATTTTGTTAATAAATCCATTTGTTTCTTCCTCCTAAATAACTACAACCATTATTAAATTTTAATGTAATTCAAACATTGCCCTATATTAGGTAAGTTTAAAAAGCCTAACCATTTTTACTATAGAATGAATTGACTTAAATCCTTATTTTTTGAGATAGCTCCTAGTTTTTCGTCAACATATTGCGGTGTAATCGTGATTGTCTCCAAGGTGATATCAGGCGCTTCAAATGAAAGATCCTCTAAAAGTTTTTCCAAAATAGTATGAAGTCTTCTGGCACCAATATTATCTGTATTTTGATTGACTTCAAAAGCTATTTCTGCAATCCTACGAATAGCATCGTCAGAAAATTCAATTTGTATACCTTCTGTTTCCAATAATGCTCTATATTGCTTTATTAAGGCATTATCAGGTTCGATTAATATTCGATAAAAATCATCAACAGTCAGCTTCGTTAGTTCAACCCGAATTGGCAGGCGTCCTTGAAGCTCCGGAATTAAATCAGATGGTTTTGCCATATGGAAAGCCCCTGCAGCAATAAATAAGACATGATCGGTTTTAATTGGACCATATTTTGTTACCACTGTCGAACCTTCTACAACTGGCAGGATATCCCTTTGAACCCCTTCTCTTGAAACATCAGCAGATGAACCGCCAGTGTTTTTGCTGGCAATTTTATCGATTTCATCAATAAAAATAATACCCGTTTGCTCGGCACGGTAAACTGCTTCAGATGAAACTTCATCCATATCAATAAGTTTGGAAGCCTCTTCATTCGTTAATACTTTCCTTGCTTCCCGAACTGTTAATTTCCTTTTCTTATGTTTCTTCGGCATAAAGCTGCTAAGAGCATCCTGCATATTCATACCCATTTGTTCAATCCCTGAGCCTTGCAGCATATCAAACATAGATGGTGTTTGCTCTTCTACTTCCACTGTAACCACTTCATTCTCTAATTCACCAAGGGCTAATTTTTCTCTTACAATTTTCCGCTTTTCTTGAATAGAATAGTCTTCTTGCGGTGTTTCTTGTTCGGCAGAAGAATTACCGCCCCCAAATAACATCTCTAATGGATTTTTGTAATTTGTAGATTTCTTAGCAGCTGGAACTAACAATTCAATAAGCCGGTTGTTGGCATTTTCCTCCGCCCGTTCCTTTACACTCTGCATCCGTTCTTCTTTTACAAGCCGCACAGCGGTTTCAGCAAGATCACGGACCATCGATTCAACATCACGACCCACATAACCTACTTCTGTAAACTTAGTGGCTTCCACCTTGACGAAAGGTGCACCAACAAGTTTGGCAATTCTACGGGCAATTTCAGTTTTACCAACACCTGTAGGACCAATCATGAGAATATTCTTTGGAATAATTTCATCCCTTAGATTTTCATTCAAAAGACCTCTTCGATATCTATTTCTTAGAGCAACAGCAACCGCCTTTTTAGCATCCTTTTGCCCAATAATATATTGATCAAGTTTTTCAACTATTTGACGAGGTGTTAAATTGGTTGTTTTAGACATTTTATGTCTCCCTCCCATTAAAGCTCTTCAACGATTATGTTGTGGTTTGTATAGACACATATTTCCGCAGCCATTTCTAAAGAAGCCTTTGCGATTTGGTTTGCAGATAATTGTTCACCCGCATACCTTTTAAGAGACCTGCCTGCTGCCAATGCATAATTACCGCCAGAGCCGATTGCAAGAATTCCGTCATCAGGTTCAATAACTTCCCCCGTACCAGACACCAGCAATATATTATCACGGTCCATTACGATAAGCATCGCCTCAAGTTTTCTAAGTACTCTGTCGCTTCTCCACTCTTTAGCAAGCTCAACTGATGCCCTTTGAAGATTACCATTAAACTCCTGAAGCTTGCTTTCAAACAGTTCAAAAAGGGTAAAAGCATCGGCGACAGAACCTGCAAAACCGGCTAATACCTTCCCATTAAATATCTTTCTAACTTTTCTCGCTGTATGCTTCATCACAACCGCATTACCTAATGTAACTTGACCATCACCGGACATAGCACACTCGCCATTATGGTGAATAGCAAAAATTGTTGTTGCGTGAAATTGATTCATTTAAGACGGTCCTCCCTTTGGAGTAATAATTTGTATAAGACAATTTGTACAGTTTAACTTATGTAAAAAATTTTCAAAATATCATTAACAATTTGGAGGAAAACTTATCTTCCATTACCTTAATGAATAACCGTAAGTATCACTGCAAAAGAACTGTAAGTCTCATGTTCAAATATGAACAATGGAATCCACTTAAACATATTGATAATGATTCAATTGTTTATTTTGAATAATTCCAAAGCAATTGTAAATACTTGACTACTAACTTTAATAAAAATTTCACATTTACAAACAAATTACCTCGCAAAGGCTACTACATATTAACACACTTCCATAGCCCTTGCAATAAAATTTACAAAACCTTCACAAAGTTCTGAATTGTCTCTAACGCACGTTTTGCATGCTGCAAATTTCTTTCCTGTTTTCCCCTAATCTTAACAGGTAATTCAGGAAATAACCCAAAATTTGCATTCATAGGCTGGAAATTTGCTACATTTGTTGAGGTAATATATCGAGCCATACTTCCAATTGCCGTTTCTGTCGGAAACTCTACAGGTTCATCTCCTTGAACAAGTCGAGCTGCATTTATTCCTGCAATTAATCCACTAGCTGCGGATTCAACATAGCCTTCTACACCTGTCATTTGTCCAGCGAAAAATAAATCTTTACGGTTTTTAAATTGATAAGTAGCCGAGAGAACCTTTGGTGAATTAATAAACGTATTGCGGTGCATGACTCCATAGCGGACAATTTCAGCATTCTCAAGTCCGGGAATCAGCTGAATAACTTCTTTTTGTGGTCCCCATTTTAAATGGGTTTGAAAACCAACTATATTATATAATGTTCCAGCTGCATCGTCCTGGCGCAATTGGACAACCGCAAAAGGTCTTTTCCCGGTTTTCGGATCTTCTAACCCCACCGGTTTCAATGGACCAAAAAGCATTGTCTTTTTGCCTCTGGCAGCCATTACTTCAATCGGCATGCACCCTTCAAAAAATATCTCTTTTTCGAACTCTTTTAATGGAGCGGTTTCCGCAGAAACAAGTGCTTCATAGAAGCGGTTAAACTCTTCTTCGGTCATAGGACAATTGAGATAGGCGGCTTCCCCTTTATCATAACGCGATTTTAAATATACCTTTTCGATATCGATGCTGTCTTTTTCAATAATTGGTGCTGCAGCATCATAAAAATAAAGATATTCTTCACCCGTAAGACCTTTTAGCTTTTCCGATAACTGTGGACTTGTCAGTGGTCCTGTTGCAATGACCGTCGGGCCTTCAGGTATTTCTATTACTTCTTCGGTAATTACCGTGACATTTTCATGATTTTTTACCATTTCTGTTACTTTTGCAGCGAATTCATGCCTGTCAACTGCTAAAGCACCCCCTGCAGGTACAGAGCAAGCATCTGCTGCTGCGATGATTACTGAATCAAGCTGCCTCATCTCTTCCTTAAGGACACCAACTGCATTTGTCAGCGTATTGGCCCTAAGCGAGTTACTGCAGACTAATTCAGCAAATTTATCTGTATGGTGTGCCGGAGTTTGTTTAACTGGGCGCATTTCAAAAAGGCGAACCTTTACACCCCTTTTAGCTATTTGCCAGGCTGCTTCACTTCCTGCTAGACCGGCACCGACTACATTAACCATTACATCCTTCATGATGACCTCCTATATTTCTTCCTGTTTGCAAATTTGAAAGAGAACTATATATGTATACCTTTCCCTTATTAAGGTCCATCTTGCATTGTACTACACGTTTTGCAAACAAAAAAGTTTTTAGTTTTAAATAACATGTAAAAGAGTGGACAAATTGTCCACTCTTTAGCTTTGTGCCTCTTCCTTGTAGTCACAACTAACACATTGGACTTGGACACCTTTCTTCAATTTCTTTTCAACCAGGAGTCCTTCACATTTCGGGCAAGTTCTTGGCAATGGTTTATCCCAAGAAATAAACTCACATTCAGGATATCGGCTGCAGCCGTAAAATATCCTTTTCTTTTTACTCTTTCTTTCGATAATTGTACCTTCATTACAGCTTGGACAGGTGACACCGATTTCTTTAACGATTGGTTTTGTATTTCGGCAATCAGGGAAATTGCTGCAGGCCATGAATTTCCCGTAGCGTCCCATTTTAAATACCATTGGACTGCCGCAGTTTTCACAATCCTCACCTGCGGGTTCATCTTTGATTTCTATTTTTTCCATTACTTGTTCTGCTATTTTTAAATGCGTCTCGAATTCTTTGTAAAATGAATCAATCAGTTTGATCCAAGGCATTTTCCCATCTTCAACATTGTCTAAACCTTTTTCTAATCTAGCGGTAAATTCCACATCGATGATTTCCGGGAAAAATTCCACCATCACTTCATGAACAATTTCCCCAAGTTCAGTTGGCACAAAGCGTTTGTTGTCCAGACCAACATAGCCACGCTTTTGAATCGTATCCAGCGTCGGTGCATAAGTAGAAGGTCGTCCAATGCCTAACTCCTCAAGTGTCTTAACCAATCTTGCCTCGGTATATCTTGGCGGCGGCTGGGTAAAATGCTGCTTGGGTTCAATATCTTTTTGAAATACCTCATCACCCTCATTTAGGTCAGGCAGCATTTTATTAATTTCATCCACTTGATCATCTGAGCCTTCTACATAAAGCTTCATAAATCCCGGGAATTTTACTTTCGATCCAGTAGCACGGAAAATGGCGTTGCCATTTTGCAAATCAACACTCATTGTATCCATTACAGCCTGTGCCATCTGGCTGGCCAAAAACCGCTCCCAAATTAATTTGTACAAGCGCAGCTGATCTCTTGAAAGGAAGGCCTTTAAACTATTAGGGTCCCTAAAAGAGCTCGTTGGCCTGATGGCTTCATGAGCATCCTGTGCGTTCGACTGTTTTTTCTCTTTTCTTTGTTCTGTTTTTAAATAGTTGTCCCCATAGGCACTCTTAATATAATCCGCAGCCTCTGTCTGTGCAACCTCTGAGATTCTTGTTGAATCTGTTCTCATATAGGTGATTAAACCAACCGTTCCTTCACTGCCAAGTTCAATTCCTTCATAAAGCTGCTGGGCAAGCATCATCGTCTTTTTAGCACGAAAATTTAATTTTCTTGCTGCTTCCTGCTGTAATGATGATGTGGTAAATGGTGGTGCTGGATTTCGTTTTCGCTCTTTTTTACTAACAGAAATAACCTTAAATTTATTGCCTTCCATTTCCCGCAAAATCTTTTGTACATCTTCTTCGGACTTTAAATCTGTTTTTCCTTGGCCAGCAAGAGAATAGAAAAAACCGCTGAAATGGTTTGTTCCTTTAAGGAATTCCCCTTCAATCGTCCAATACTCTTCAGGTACAAAGGCTTGAATTTCCTTTTCCCGGTCAATAATTAGTCTTACTGCAACTGACTGCACCCTGCCTGCACTTAATCCTTTTTTCACCTTTTTCCACAACAGCGGGCTGATATTGTAACCTACAAGCCGGTCCAAAACCCTCCGTGCCTGTTGGGCATCCACCAAATCCATATTTATCGAACGCGGATGTTTAAAGGACTCCTTGATCGCATCCTTAGTAATTTCGTTAAATACGACACGGCAGTCAGATTCCGTATCTACCCCGAGACTATGCGCCAAATGCCAGGCAATTGCTTCCCCTTCACGATCAGGGTCGGCTGCTAGAAAAACTTTCTTTGCTTTTTTAGCTGCTGTTTTTAATTCCTTTAAAACAGGTCCCTTCCCGCGAATCGTTATATATTTAGGTTCAAAATTTTGTTCCACATTAACGCCCATTTGACTCCGCGGCAAATCTATTACATGACCCATAGATGCTTTTACTTTATATTTTTTTCCTAAGTATCGTTCAATCGTTTTCGCTTTAGCAGGCGATTCTACGATTACTAGAAATTCAGTCATGTTCCATTCCTCCTTAAATTAAGAGGGAAAATATGAAAGCGCCTTGAAAATGACTTGCAGCCTTTTTTCATTAGTGCTTACAATTTGAGAAGTTTTCTAAATTCCAAATTCCATTGAACCAATTTGTTTCAGAGAAAATATTTTACAAAACTCCCATATCCCAAAATATAATTAATCATTATTTATTTACAATATTATTTTTTCTTTTTTAAGTTATTCTTTTTTTCGAACATCTGTTGGAAAATGTATAACATATTAGAAATAATTTCAACCTTTTTATACTAAATTTTATCCCTTTATTCAAGAATACTTCATATTTTAATAAATTTCCTTTAATTTAGTTAGAGTTTTATCTTATTTCTTCTAAAATATCCTCTGCTTTAGTGACAAGTTTTGCCCCTTGTTGAATTAAATCATTCGTACCATCTGAATAAGGGTTAAAAATGCTGCCAGGAAGCGCAAATACTTCCCGCCCTTCAAGTACAGCATAATTTGCTGTAATCAATGAACCGCTTTTTCTTTTTGCTTCTATAATAAATGTACCGCGGGATAATCCGCTTATAATCCGATTCCGAGCTGGGAAATGCCATCTTTGAGGCTTCGTATCAGGCGGATATTCCGATAGGACCAGCTGAGATTTCATCATCTCCGCAGCCAGGTTCATATTTTCTTTTGGGTAAATATGATGGAATCCGCCAGCAATTACTCCGATTGTATGCCCGCCATTTTTAATGGCATATTCATGAGCAAGGGTATCTATACCTTTTGCAAGGCCGCTGACAATGAGGATTTTATTTTGAATTAATTTCGGGAACAGGAGCCGAACGGCATTTTTCCCATATTGGGTTGGCTGTCTAGAACCAACAACGGCAAGTTTCGGATCTTTGCCAAGTAATGATACATCACCCTTTGCAAACAGCGCCCATGGCGGCTGATAAATTTCCTTTAAATAGCTGGGATAATCTTTGTCAAAATAAGTAATTACCGTTATTTCGTTTGCTTTGTATTGGCGAATTTGATCATGAATTTTGTCGGGATGAAAGGATTCAATTGAAGAAGGTGTGGAAGGTTTTTCATTAGCGGCAAGGGCCATTTTCAGCTGTTCAGCCAATTGATAGGGATGAAAGGATGCTAGTGTCGGATCTTTTTTCAATATTAGGAATACGTTTCTCCAAGTACTATTTGGATAATGCAGTATGGTGATTAATTTTTCATTAAATTCATGCATCGACAACAATCCTCCGTTTTAATAATTTTCAAATGCACAAATAGCCCCTCAGGAATGAGGGACTATTTCAGGTAATCATGATGTTTATGATTAATGTCTAGTTCAAGCGCCAAGGCGCTTGCGCTTTTTAATGTGTCTTACACTTTTCGTAAAGACCTTTTTCTTTTAGGACTTCGATTAAAGTTTCTCCCATTACAGAAGGTGTTTCAGCTACTTTAATACCGCATTCATTCATGACACGGATTTTTTCGTCTGCTGTACCTTTACCGCCGGAAATAATTGCGCCAGCATGGCCCATGCGCTTTCCAGGAGGTGCAGTACGACCGCCGATGAAGCCCACAACAGGTTTAGTCATATTAGCTTTAACCCATTCCGCTGCCTCTTCTTCAGCTGTTCCGCCGATTTCACCGATCATAATAACTGCATATGTTTCAGGGTCTTCATTGAAGGCCTTTAATACATCGATAAAGTTTGTTCCGTTAACAGGGTCACCGCCAATACCAACAGCTGTAGTCTGGCCTACTCCTGCTTGTGTTAATTGGTGTACTGCTTCGTAAGTTAAAGTACCAGAGCGGGAAACAACACCGACATGGCCTTTTGTATGGATATAACCAGGCATGATGCCAATCTTACACTCATCTGCAGTAATAACCCCTGGACAGTTAGGACCAACTAAACGAGTCTTCTTGCCTTCCATATAACGTTTTACTTTAACCATATCTAATACTGGAATATGTTCTGTAATACAAATAACAAGATCTAACTCCGCATCAACTGCTTCAATTATAGAATCAGCAGCAAATGGGGCTGGAACATAGATAACAGATGCATTTGCACCAGTAGTTTCAACAGCTTCTTTTACAGTGTTAAAAACCGGTACTCCTTCTACTTCTTGGCCGCCTTTACCTGGAGAGGTTCCGCCGACAATTTTAGTACCATATTCAAGCATTTGCTTAGTGTGGAAACGGGCAGTTCCGCCTGTTATTCCTTGAACAATAACCTTTGTATCTTTATTAATAAAAACGCTCACGTTAATTCCCCTTTCTTTCGATCCTATTTCACTAGTGAAACGATTTTTTGTGCGCCGTCTGCCATGGATTCAGCAGCTGTAATGTCTAGACCTGACTCAGAAAGGATTTTCTTCCCTAAGTCAACATTCGTTCCTTCTAAACGAACTACAAGTGGAATGCTGAGTCCAACCTGCTTCGCTGCTTCTACAACACCTTCAGCAATGACATCACACTTCATGATGCCGCCAAAGATATTAACAAAAATACCTTTTACGTTTGGATCAGAAAGGATAATTTTAAATGCTTCAGTTACCTTTTCAGCTGTTGCACCGCCCCCAACATCAAGGAAGTTAGCCGGTTCACCGCCATAGTGCTTCACGATATCCATTGTAGCCATCGCAAGACCTGCACCGTTTACCATACAGCCAATATTTCCATCTAAAGCAATATAACTTAAGTCATATTTTGATGCTTCGATTTCTTTTGGATCTTCTTCTTCAAGGTCACGATATTCTAACACGTCTTTTTGACGATATAAGCTATTTGCATCAAAGTTTAATTTTGCATCCAATGCGATTACTTTTCCATCGCCAGTAACAACTAATGGATTGATTTCCGCGATTGAGCAGTCTTTCTCAATATAAGCATTGTAAAGACTTGTCATGAACTTAACAGCTTGGTTAACCAATTCTTTAGGAATATTGATATTGAATGCAAGACGGCGTGCTTGATATGGCATTAAACCAAGAACAGGATCAATTTCTTCTTTGAAAATCTTCTCAGGAGTGTTTGCAGCCACTTCTTCGATTTCTGTACCGCCTTCTTCAGACCCCATTAATACAACTCTTGAAGTAGCACGATCCAATACTAAGCCCACATAGTATTCTTTTTTGATGTCACAGCCTTCTTCAATTAACAGACGCTTGACTTCTTTACCTTCGGGACCAGTTTGGTGTGTTACTAATGTTTTACCTAGAATTTCGCTAGCGTATGTACGAACCTCTTCAAGGTTTTTCGCTACTTTAACACCGCCGGCTTTTCCCCTGCCGCCTGCGTGGATTTGTGCTTTTACGACACAAACTTGCGTACCTAGTTCTTTTGCCGCTTCTACAGCCTCTTCAACCGTGAAAGCTACTTTTCCATTTGGAACCGTTACTCCATATTTTCTGAGGATCTCTTTCCCCTGATACTCATGGATATTCATTTCCCATCCTCCTATATCTTACTCTTTCGAAAAAATTGACTCCGTTTTCATTTTATATAATGATACAACCCTTGTCCACCATAAAGTATAAAATTAATGTTCCACTCTATTTTCAAGGTTTACAAAGTAAATATGTCCTAACCTAGGAAATATTTGTTTTTTTACAATAATAAAAAACAGGCAATGACATGCCTGTTTTTATTATGCTGGAAGGAAACTGATTTTATGAAAATAAATTAGGCTCAACAAAATCTTTGATTGGAGCAAAGGATTTTCGATGATACTTTGTGATTCCATGTTGCTGAATGGCCAATAAATGCTCTTTCGTTCCATACCCCATGTGATGGTCAAAGCCATACGCAGGATACTGCTGCGCTATCTCCTTCATCAGCTGATCCCTAGCCGTCTTAGCCAAAATAGAAGCCGCAGCGATTGACACACTCCTTGCATCTCCTTTAATAATCGATTCTGATGGATAAGGGGTTTCTATTTTCATAGCATCAATTAATAAAAAATCAGGAGGTGTTGGCAAGGAAGCGATTGCTGCCTTCATTGCTTTTTTTGTCGCTTGATAAATATTTATTTCATCAATTTCATTTGCATGAATCATAGCTATGCTAAATGAAACAGCTTCTTTTTTAATGATTTCTGCGTATTCCTGCCGTTTTTTTTCAGAAAGTTTTTTTGAATCATCTATTCCTGCTAAGAAAAAATTATGGGGTAAAACAACAGCAGCGGCTACAACCGGCCCAGCAAGCGGACCCCTGCCCACTTCATCTATCCCGGCAATTTGTTCGAAGCCTTCTGCCCAACATTTACGTTCATATTGGGTCATCTCAAAAAATTTGGCCTCAAGGAACTTTTCTTCCTCTCGTCGTTTTCTCCATTTGGTCAAACTTTTTTGAACGCCAATTCGTTCATCTTTTTCAAGTTCAAGAATAAATGGATCTAATTCATTAATAATCTCAGCTAAACTTTCTTCGATTTGGGCAATTGAGGGTCGTTTCATGTTTGTCACCTAAAAAAGTTTTTTTAATATATAGAATGATCATTAAAAATCGCTCGGTTTTTCAAGCGAAATGGGGCCAAATTTCTCAGAGCGGAACTCACGGATGACAAGTTCTGCTACTTTATCATAATCAACCATACCTCCACCCATCAAACAGCCTCTCAGTCTGCCGATATGATCAAACAGGGCAACAGCATCTTCAGGAAGTTCCGTTAGCTTATACCGGTCCTTAAGGCGCTCTGGGTAAAAACGTTCTAAGTACTTTAGCGAATAAATTGTTAAATCATGCAGGTTTAATAATGTATCCTTTATCGCTCCCGTGATTGCCAGCTTCATCCCGACCTCTTGGTCTTCAAACTTTGGCCACAAGATCCCTGGTGTATCAAGGAGCTCCATTTCTTTACCAACCTTGATCCACTGTTGAGATTTCGTTACACCAGGAGTATTTCCAGTTTTAGCGATATTCTTTTTTGCAAGACGGTTAATCAGCGTGGATTTTCCGACGTTTGGAATTCCAACAATCATCGCTCGGATCGCCCTCGGCTTGACCCCTTTTGCTTTTAAGCGGTCAAATTTATCCTTAAGAATTTCCTGCGAAGCTGTTGTTATAGTTTTCATGCCTTCTCCTGCCTGAGAATTTATTGCAAGAGACTTTATCCCCTTTTCAGCAAAGAAGTTCATCCATTCCTTTGTTACTTCCCGATCCGCCATATCTGCTTTATTTAATAATACTAATCTCGGCTTATGTTGAATTATCTCATCAATCATTGGGTTTCTAGAAGAATAGGGAATTCGCGCATCAACTAGTTCAAAAATGATATCAACAAGCTTTAATTTTTCCGTGACCTCTCTTCGGGCCTTAGCCATATGGCCCGGAAACCATTGGATTGTCAATGCAGCCACCTCCTATTGCTGTATACTATTCAATATGTGCATCTTTCAACGGCCAAAAGACAATGCTTGCCTTTCCAATGACTTTACTCATCGGTACAGTTCCAATATGTCTTGAGTCCTTACTAAAGCGGCGATTATCCCCCATAACAAATAATTCACCTTTCGGAACTGTAGTACGGCCTATTTTTTCTTCCAAAGTAAAATCATCTGTAAGCGGACCATCTTCGACCTGATCCTTATATTCTTCAAGATAAGGTTCCTTATATGCCTTTCCATTTACATATAAGGTATCGTTTTTATATTCGATATGATCCCCAGGCAGGCCGATCACACGTTTTATGTAATCCTTATGTTCCGGTGCATGAAAAACAATAATATCAAAGCGCTTAGGTTCCCCAATTTCATAGCTAATTTTATTTACAATCATCCGGTCTTGGTCTTTCAGCGTTGGCATCATGGACAGTCCATCAACGACAATTGGAGCGAAAAGAAAGTAGCGAATAATCGCTGCTAATGCAACTGCAATTAAAAGTGCCTTTGTCCATTCCCAAAGTTCATTTTTCTTTTTTGTCATACATTACCCACCAATCTTGCAAAAGTCTTATAAAGATTATTGTACATAACTTACATCCAAATAACACGACAGTTACTCAGTTTTTAATGAAATTTTAATATTTTTATGTTCTAAAATGTATTAAGGCAGATAAGTATGTATAAAAAAAGAGCTTGCCATGCAAGCTCCTTTTTTTCATATTAGCGAATTTCTTTAATACGAGCTTTCTTACCGCGAAGGTTACGTAGGTAGTAAAGCTTCGCACGGCGAACTTTACCGCGGCGGATTACTTCAAGCTTCGCAATTTTTGGTGTGTGTACAGGGAATGTACGCTCAACGCCTACTCCGTAAGAAACTTTACGAACTGTAAAAGTTTCGCTGATTCCACCACCACGACGCTTAATCACAACACCTTCAAATAACTGGATACGCTCACGAGTACCCTCGATAACTTTAACGTGTACACGTACAGTATCACCAGGACGGAACGAAGGAAGGTCAGAACGAAGTTGTTCTTTTGTGATTTCTTCAATAATTTTATGCATCGTTTTCAACTCCTTCCAACAGATGCTCATGCACATAATACAAACAGCTGCAGCGGAACATCGTTATAAGACCTTTTCTGAAAGGTTTCAGTTAAAGTCACAAGATGTATAATACCATATTTATTTCAAGCCTGCAATACTAGTTGTCTTCTTTTTCAACTTCTCGGAGCCATTTTTCTTGCTGAGGTGTAAGTTCCATTTTCTCTAACAAATCAGGTCTTCTTTCCAATGTTCGCCTTAAAGCTTCTTTATTTCGCCATTCCTCGATCATTTTATGATTTCCGGATAGAAGCACTTCGGGTACCTTCATACCGCGAAAATCAGCCGGCCTTGTATAATGAGGGTGTTCTAACAATCCAGTACTAAAGGAATCCTTCTGGTGAGATTCCTCGTTGCCTAACACTTCCGGTAATAGGCGGACAACACTATCGATTACAACCATGGCACCAAGTTCGCCGCCTGTTAAAACATAATCACCAATGGATATTTCATCGGTTACAACATGCTTACGGATTCGTTCATCATATCCCTCATAGTGACCACAAATAAAAATCAAATGCTCTTCTTTTGCTAATTCTTCAGCCTTCCGCTGATCATATCTAGTTCCCTGAGGGCAAAGGAGGATCACTCTTTGATTCTTACTATCTGCCCTTTCTTTAAGGGCAGCCACACCGTCAAAGATTGGCTGCGGCATTAACACCATGCCTGCACCGCCGCCGTATGGATAATCATCAACAGACGAATGTTTATTATCAGAAAACTCTCGAAAATTGACCACATTATAGTGGACAGCCGACTTTTCAGCCGCTTTATGTAATATTGAATGTCCCAGTACCCCTGTAAACATTTCTGGAAAAAGCGTCAGGATGTCAATATGCATCATGATAGAAGCCCTTCCATTGGTTCTATTATTACTGTTTTTTCCTTAACATCAACTTTCTTGACAACATCAGCAATATATGGGATTAAAACCTCTTTGCCGTCTTTTCCTTTTACGACCCAAACGTCATTTGCACCGGGAGTGAGTATTTCGCTTATCTTTCCAAGTACTTCACCAGATGTGAGAAAGACCTGGCAGCCAATGATTTCATGAAAATAAAACTCATCCTCTTCCAATTCGCTTAACTGCGACTCTGGCACCTTCAAAATGCCATCCCGAAACTTTTCCACTAAGTTGATATTTTCAAGTCCTTCAAAAATTAATAAATTAAAATTTTTATGGGTACGATGATGTTTAACAGTTAATTCAATGGGTTCATTCTCATTTTTCATAAATAAAAATAACTTATTACCAGCCTTGTATCGTTCCTCAGGAAAATCCGTCTTGGAGATAACACGTACTTCTCCTTTTATGCCATGGGTGTTTACAATTTTTCCAACATTAAACCATTTTTCCATAATCTCAATCACCTTCTATCTTATGTCCTCGATTATACCATCTTTAATTACAATCGTTGGCTGCCCTGCTTCTTCATTCCATACATCACCGACTTTTACTTCTATAAGTGCTTGAACTTCCTTTTCTTTTAATTCACTTCCTAATGGTAGGATATGTAATTGTTCGATTTGAAACTCAAGAAGCTTAATTTTTTCCTTCCTCATTTGAATTTCTTTTTCAAAATGCTTTTTAAGTGTAGTTGGTGAGAAGTTTTTAGTTCTTTCCAAACGTTTTAATTCAAATTGAAGTTGATCGCATTCCTTCTGAAGTTGAAGTTTGCGGGATTGGTATTGGTCAAAAAGCTGCTGTTTGCTCGTTTCTGTTAATATTTGTTTTACCACAACGGTCTGGATTAGCTGCACGCGGTTTCCTCCTCTAGGCTACGGCTTTTCCTATAGCAAAAAAGGGAGGAATCAATCCCTCCCTTTTATCTAGATGCAAAAAGCTATTCACCAATTTCTAGAAATATTTTCTTTTGTTGTGAAGATCCTGCTGCATAAACAACAGTCCTAATGGCTTTTGCAACGCGCCCCTGCTTTCCAATCACTTTACCCATATCCGCCTTGTTAACAGAAAGATGATAAGTAATGCGAGTATCTTCCTCGGCCGTGCTGACACGGACATCTTCAGGAAAATCAACTAGAGGCTTAACAATTGTTTCAATCAATTCTTTCATAGCCGCTAAATTTACTTGCTCAATTTAGCATTATGGAATTTCTCCATAATACCTTGTTTAGAGAAAAGGTTACGAACTGTATCAGATGGTTTTGCACCATTTTGTAACCATTTAAGAGCTAATTCTTCATTGATCTCAACTAAAGCTGGTTCTGCAACAGGGTTGTAAGTCCCAACTGTTTCAATGAAGCGTCCATCACGTGGTGAACGAGAATCTGCAACTACAATACGATAGAAAGGAGTTTTCTTTGCTCCCATACGTTTTAAGCGAATTTTTACTGCCATTTTAATAGCACCTCCGAATAGTTTCACACAAGATAGTATAATATCAATTTATTTTTGATTTGTAAAGTGTTTTTTCTTTACACACAGTATTACCAATATTTACTAAAATAAAACAGGATATAAATTGAACTTTGATAAAGTCCAGCTCCAGCACCTAGGGGCTCGCAGGTCTACAGCCAATTCGTCAAGAAGGCTAAAAAACAGCCTTCTCGCCAGCTTGCCTTATGCCTTTCGCACCTGGTCAAAGCCCTTCCGCTTTTCGTTTTAAAATGGATTAAAAGGAAATTTAAATCCACCTTTTTTCTTTGCTTTTTGCTGCATGCCTGTCATTTGCTTCATCATTTTTTTCATATCTTCAAACTGTTTAAGCAAACGGTTTACTTCCGCAACTGTACGACCGCTGCCTTTGGCAATCCGGCGCTTGCGGCTTGAATTCATAAGTTCAGGGCGAAGCTTTTCTTCCTTCGTCATCGAACGGATGATTGCCTCTACATGGGAGATTTGTTTTTCATCGATTTGAATATTATTTAAGCCTTTAATCTTGCCTGCTCCTGGCATCATTTTTAACAGTTCGTCGAGCGGCCCAAGCTTTCTGACTTGACCAAGCTGTTCTAAAAAGTCATCAAGCGTAAAAGAGGCTGTCCGCATTTTCTGTTCTAACTCTTTGGCTTTTTCTTCATCGATATTTGATTGCGCTTTTTCAATAAGTGTCAGTACATCACCCATACCGAGAATTCTTGATGCCATTCGTTCAGGGTGAAACGGCTCAATGGCATCCATTTTCTCTCCAAGACCAACAAACTTAATTGGTTTATCCGTAACGGCGCGAATTGAAAGCGCTGCTCCTCCTCGTGTATCACCATCAAGCTTTGTTAACACTACTCCGGTAATACCGAGCTGTTCATTAAAACTTTGGGCAACATTGACGGCGTCCTGACCCGTCATCGCATCTACAACCAAGAAAATTTCATCCGGCTTTGTTAATTCTTTAATGTCCTTTAGCTCATTCATTAAGGCTTCATCCACATGAAGACGACCTGCTGTATCAATCAGGACATAATCATGGTGATCCTCTTTAGCTTTTGCAATGGCCTGTCTGGCAATTTCAACCGGACTTACTTGATCCCCTAATGAGAATACCGGCATGCTTAATTGTTTACCCAGAGTTTCAAGCTGTTTAATGGCAGCCGGACGATATATATCGCCAGCCACGAGTAAAGGCTTACGATTATATTTTTTTCGCAGCAAATTGGCCAATTTTCCAGTCGTTGTTGTTTTACCGGCACCTTGCAGGCCGACCATCATAATGACTGTAGGCGGGCGGTTCGATACAGCAATTTTACTCTGCTCGCCGCCCATTAACAACGTTAATTCTTCATTTACAATTTTAATAATCTGCTGACCGGGCGTTAAGCTTTTTAGTACTTCCTGCCCTACAGCCCGTTCACTAACTTTTTTAACAAAATCTTTGACGACTTTAAAGTTGACGTCTGCTTCAAGCAGAGCTAGACGTACTTCACGCATCATTTCTTTTACATCCGCTTCTGAAACTTTACCTTTTCCGCGGATCTTTTGAATCGTACTTTGCAGTCGGTCGGCTAATCCTTCAAATGCCATCAATGCCGCCTCCTAATCTAAATTCTCCAACTTCGCAATTGTATCTAACATTGCCTGCTTTGAAGGGTCCTCCTCCAACAGCATTTTTTTCATTTTTTTTATTAGCTCTGAACGTTCTTGAAATTTCTGCAGCAGCAAAAGCTTTGCTTCATATTCCTCAAGCATTGCTTCTGTCCGTTTAATATTATCATAAACGGCTTGGCGGCTGACCCCATACTCTTCGGCAATTTCACCAAGTGAGTAATCATCAAGATAATAGAGAGACATATAGCTTTGCTGCTTCGGTGTTAACAACGAGTTATAAAAATCATACAAATAGTTCATTCGCGTTGTTTTTTCAAGCAAACATGAGCCCCCCTTGTTAAGTGAAAAGCCTTTACAAAGAGTTTACACAGCGATTATGTTTCTGTCAAGAAATTATCTTTACAACGCTAATGATGACACTTTTTGTCTCTTATAAATCTGCTTTTTCAACTTGCTCGGCAAATAGACCGTACACATATTTCTCAGCATCAAATTCCTGCAGGTCATCCATTCTTTCACCAAGACCTACAAACTTCACTGGAATATTTAATTCTTTGCGAATTGCCAATACAATCCCGCCTTTAGCGGTACCGTCTAATTTAGAAAGAACAATCCCGCTGACATTTGTCGCTTCTTTAAACGTTTTAGCCTGAATTAAAGCATTTTGCCCAGTTGTTGCATCAAGTACAAGCAGTACTTCATGCGGGGCACCTGGGATTTCCCGCTCAATGACGCGCTTCACCTTTTCAAGCTCTTTCATCAAGTTTACTTTATTTTGCAGACGTCCCGCTGTGTCACAGAGCAAAATATCCGCTTTACGAGATTTCGCGGCGGCAATCGCATCGAACATTACGGCCGCAGGATCAGATCCTTCAGCCTGCTTAATCGTTTCAACACCAACCCTGTCACCCCAAACCTCGAGCTGTTCTATTGCACCGGCACGGAATGTATCGCCCGCTGCTAACAGTACTTTTTTCCCTTCACTCTTAAATTTATGGGCGAGCTTGCCGATTGTAGTTGTCTTTCCAACACCATTAACCCCGACAAATAATATTACCGTGAGACCATTCTCCTGGATATTCAAATCAGAGGATAATTCCTCACCTGAATTGTAAATATCGACAAGCTTTTCCGAGATTACACTTTGGACCTCCGCAGGTTCTTGGATATTACGACGTTTTACCTCCATTTTAAGCTCATCAATCAGCTCCATGACCGTATCAAAACCGACATCTGCCTGAATAAGAATTTCCTCTAATTCTTCGAAAAATTCTTCGTCCACTTTACGATATCTGGCAACCAAATCATTTACTTTCGAGGAAAAATTATTCCTTGTTTTCGATAGACCTTCTTTGAACTTTTCTGTTACAGAATCCGTTGATTTTGTGATCTTTTCTTTTAGTTTCTTAAAAAAACTCATACATTCACTTCCCTTAAAATTATTGTTCTACTAGTTCCTTCGTTTCTTCCAGCCGAACGGATACAAGCTTTGAGACGCCCGATTCCTGCATTGTCACTCCATAGAGAACATCCGCTTCCTCCATTGTCCCTTTCCGGTGGGTGATCACAATAAATTGAGTCTCTGAGCTGTAACGTTTTAAATATTGGCTGAAGCGCTGAACATTCGCTTCGTCTAGGGCTGCCTCAACCTCGTCAAGGATACAAAAAGGAACAGGTCGTACCTTTAAGATTGAAAAAAGTAAGGCAATTGCCGTCAATGCCCTTTCTCCCCCAGATAATAAACCAAGGTTTTGCAGCTTTTTTCCCGGTGGCTGGGCGACAATTTCCACGCCAGTATTCAGAATATCCTCCGGATCTGTTAGAATCAGGTCTGATCTGCCGCCGCCAAAAAGAACCCGAAAGACCGGTTCAAATTGTTCGCGAATTCCATCGAACGTTTGTTTGAAACGCTTTTTCATTTCTTCATCCATTTCATCAATGACCTGGAAAAGGGTATCCTTCGCTTCTTGTAGATCGGTTTTTTGTTCATTTAAAAACTCGTAACGTTCCGAAACACGCTCGTATTCTTCGATTGCCCCAAGATTCACATTACCAAGCTCATCAATCGCGAGCTTTATCAGCTTTACCTTTTTACGGGCCTCCTCAACAGGGACGGTTAATGGGTATTGCTCTTTAGCCCCTTCAAACGATAATAAGTATTCTTCCCTTAAGCGGGCAAGCCGGTTCTCCAGGTCCACATCCATACGATTCAATTTTACTTCCTCGTCCTTTAAAACAACTGTCATTCCTTTATGGAGTCGCTTCACTTCTCGGGCTTCGAGTTCTAAATGTTCTAATGTCTCTTGAAGTTCTAGACGCTCCTGCCTTCTAGAAGTAATTAATTGTAAAGTGGCTTCTTTATCTTGCTGCTTTCGCTTAGAGGCAGCTTCTAATTGTTCCTCGCCTGAAGTGCTGCTTGACATTTCTGTCGATAACAGATTTAAATCTTCGGATAGAATGGACAGTTTTTGCTCATTTTCTTGCAGCTCCGCTTTAATGGCCGCAAACCGCTCTTTCGTGTGTGAATACTGTTCATTCTTTGATGCCAGCTTAATCTGTAGATTGTTAATCTCGTTGGTAATGGCCTCTTTTGATGTAAGGTCTTGAGTCTTTTGTTCCGTCAATTGCACGATTTGTTTATCGAGTTCAGCAATCTGTAATTGATAGGCTGTTAACGCTTGGGAAATGGTATCTCTTCTTTTGCCTAAATTACTAATCTCATCAAAAAATTGACCTTTTTCGAGATCATAGATCGCCAATCGTTCATTAATATTTTTCTCTTCCAGCTCCGCTTCGCGAAGATCTCCCTTTAAGGTTTGTTCTGTCAGCCTTAATTCTTCGCCTGACTCTCGCATCGATTCAAGCTCGAGCTCCCCTAACCGGACTTCTTCTTTTAATGACTTGACAGTTTGCTCAAGATCAGCTGTTTTTTCTTCCATTATGACCAGCTTTTCCTTTAGATCATCAAGCTCGCCTTTTCTAGTTAACAGGGAAGATGTCTTTTGTTTCACAGCACCGCCTGTCATCGATCCGCCAGGATTGACAACATCGCCTTCAAGAGTTACCAAGCGGACACGGTACTGAAGAATTTTCGCTAACTCATTGGCACCCTTTAAATCTTTCGTAATGATAACACTGCCTAAAAGATTGTTCATTACCTCGACATATTTATCCTTAAATTGGACAAGTCTAACAGCTGTACCGATGAAAGAAGGATGGCTTTGTATTAAACTAATTTGTGCCTGAGACAATGGCCGTCCTTTCATAACACTTAAAGGTAAAAAGGTCGCTCTACCAAAAGAATGCTGCTTTAAATATTGAATAGCTGTACGCGCATTTGTTTCGGTATCAACGACAATATGCTGCAAAGCTCCGCCAAGAGCAGTTTCAAGCGCCACACTATATTCCTTAGGAACATGGATTAGTTCAGCAACTGCACCTTCAATCCCTTCAAGCTTCGTGCCTCTTGCCTTTAACACCTCTTTAACACCTTGAAAGAAGCCTGAGTAATCCTCTTCCAGTTCTTCGAGCATTTCCTTTTTTGATTTAGCCTGCTGCAATAGCTGATAGGCTTGATACAATGTTTTCTCTTGTTTTTGGTAGTTATTTTTTAATACTTCAAGCTGTCGCTGTAATTCACGATAACCAACCACTTGTGTATCAAGTTTTTGACCTAATTCATCAATCCTTGCTTGAATGTCGGACTTTTTCTTTTCCGCTTTCTGCCGCTCTAACAGAAATTTTTCATTCTCCTCATCAAGACGGACACTTTTTCTTTCCTGCTGCTTTGACTGTTCCTCAATGTATCTTAACTCGTTTTTCGCACCAGCTTGTTCGTTTAACAGCTCGATATATTCGCTTTTTAAGTCGTCAATTTTTTCATCAATATTTTCACCAAACAATAACAGTCTTTCCTGCTTCTCCTTAAGACGTGTTTGCAGTTGTCGAACCTGCACTTCAAGCTGTTCAACGGATACAGCCAGCATATCTCGATTTTGTTGTTGAGCAGCAATTTTATCCGCTAACTCAGCAATATTTATTTTTAGCTGATCTTTATTATTTGCTGCATTTTTCCGTCGTTCTTTTAATACTTCCTTACGACCTTCAAGCTTTTCAAGTTCCTCACTAGCATGGAGAAGGACATTTTGAAGCTCTGAAATCGATTCATCCAGGGCGGAAGTTTTATCTCTTGTCTCAATAATTTTAGCTTCCTTTAGCTGGAGTTCGCTCGAAAGCTTAAGTTCCTCTTGTTGGTGCTCGTTCAGCTGTTTAGAAAGACCTTCCCATTCCTGGTTTAATTCTTCAATTTCAAGTACTGTTAAGGCTACTTCAAATTTTTCAAGCTCTGCTTTTTTCTCTAAATAGTCTTTCGCCATTGAAGCTTGCATCTTAAGCGGTTCGACCTGTGCTCCTAATTCATGAAGAATGTCATTTACACGATTTAGATTTTCTTGCGTTTCGGCTAATTTTCCTTCTGCCTTTTTCTTTCTATTTTTATATTTTAATACTCCTGCTGCTTCTTCAAAAATCGTCCGCCGATCTTCTGCTTTGCTGTTTAATATTTCTTCTACTTTTCCTTGGCTGATTATTGAAAATGCTTCCCGGCCAAGTCCAGAATCCATAAATAAGTCAATAATATCCTTTAATCTGCACGGCTGTTTATTAATCAAATATTCACTGTCACCTGACCTGGAAACTCTTCTAGTAACACTTACTTCGTTGTACGCGATCCCTAGGCCTTGATCCTCATTATCTAACGTTAACGTAACCTCAGCAAAATTAAGCGGTCTCCTTGAGTCGCTGCCGGCAAAAATAATATCTTCCATTTTACTGCCTCTGAGTGATTTGGCCGACTGTTCCCCTAATACCCAGCGGATGGCATCGGTAATATTGCTTTTTCCGCTGCCATTCGGTCCTACCACCGCGGTTACTCCTGTTACAAAATCAACACTGATCCGGTCAGCAAACGATTTAAAGCCAATAATGTCTAACCGTTTTAAAAACATTCCTTTTAATCCTCCCTAAATGCTAAAAGGGATTTCTCCTCTCAAACATTTGTCCATTCTAAGTTGCCTTTGTTTTCAATACCGATAAAGCCATTTGTGCAGCATGCTGTTCGGCTTCCTTCTTTGACCGGCCCGTCCCAATTCCTAATTCTTCCCCATTTAAGGTGACCTTTGAGACAAATTCTTTATTATGGGCAGGTCCTTTTTCCTGAAGGACACAGTATTCGATTACACCTGTACTATCTCGTTGTACTAGCTCCTGCAATTGGCTTTTAAAATCCATCACATGAGAAAAAGCACCGGCATTAATTTTAGGAAAAACTGTTTTTTCTAAAAATCCAATTACTGTTTCAATTCCTTGATCCAAATAAAGTGCCCCAATGAACGCTTCAAAAACATCAGCAAGTAATGCTGGCCGTTCTCTTCCGCCTGTCATTTCTTCCCCTTTGCCGAGCAAAATTAATTTGCCAAACCCTAGCTCATTGGCAAAGGTAACAAGTGACGGTTCACAAACTATGGCAGCCCTTAGTTTTGTCAGTTCTCCTTCGGTCATTGTTGGATATTTTTTAAAGAGGAATTGAGAAACAGTCAGTTCTAGTACAGCATCTCCTAAAAACTCCAGCCTTTCATTATCTTCAAAAGGCTTTTTTCGATGCTCATTCACATATGATGAATGAGTAAAAGCATGTCTTAATAATTTTTCGTTTTGAAATACAATCCCAATTAACTGTTGCAATTCTTTAAATTGGGGTTCTTTTCTACGATGATTTACTTCCTTTTCTTTCCCATTCCAGCGCATTAAAGTCTCCACCTTGTTCTAATTTCAGCCTGCTATTGTTAGTTTAAGAAAAACAGCCGCAAAACGCAAAGAAACTTGGCAATTTAATAGATAATGCCAAGTCTATTTTACAGAAGAAAGCCCCGTTTGAAAACGGGGCTTTGCTGAATGGCTCTAACGAAATTACTTTTTGCTATTTATGTAGTTAACAGCATCACCTACAGTGGCGATCGTTTCAGCATCTTCGTCAGAAATTTCCATATCAAACTCATCTTCTAATTCCATAACTAATTCAACTACGTCAAGGGAATCAGCACCAAGATCATCTTTAAATGAAGCCTCAAGTTTTACTTGGGACTCGTCCACACCTAAACGGTCAACGATGATCTTTGTTACACGTTCTAATACTTCTGCCATGCTCTTCACCTCCCCTCAAGCTATTATAAAGGATTTCAATTAAATAATACAGACCAACTTTGAGAATTGTCCAGCCTCAGCGGCTAGGGGCTCTGTGGTCTACAGCCAATCCGTCAAAAAGGTTAAAAAGCAGCCTTCTCGCCGGCTCGACTTATGCTTGTCGCCCCTGGGCAAGCCGCTTCCGGATTTCTACCTACATTACCATTCCGCCGTCAATATGAATCGTTTGTCCTGTAATATAGGCAGCATCATCAGTTGCTAAGAATGCAGCTGCTTTGGCAATATCCTTAGGTTCTCCTAAACGAGCTAAAGGAATTTGTTTTAACATTTCAGCCCGGACATCTTCCGGAAGCTTATCGGTCATATCCGTCGTGATAAAACCAGGTGCAATAGCATTTACAGTAATATTACGGGAAGCAAGCTCCTTAGCAGTTGTCTTAGTTAAACCAATGACTCCGGCTTTAGCTGCCACATAGTTTGCTTGGCCAGGGTTTCCGCTGACACCCACAATTGAAGCAATATTAATGATTCTTCCTTTGCGCTGCTTCATCATTTGTCTAGTTACCGCTTTTGTCACTAAGAAAACCCCTTTAAGGTTAATATTAATGACATCATCCCATTCGTCTTCCTTCATTCTCATTAATAAATTATCCTTTGTGATGCCGGCATTATTAATAAGAACATCTAAACTGCCGAAATGATCAATAGTCGCTTTAACCATTTCAGTAACTTCACCTGAATCAGATACATTACACTGGATTGCAAAAGCATCCCTTCCAAGTGCTTTAATCTCATCCACAACTTCATTTGCCTTTGCTTCACTGCCGGCAAAATTAACTGCTACATTTGCTCCCTGTCTCGCAAGCTCAATAGCTATTTCCCGGCCGATTCCCCGGGATGCCCCCGTAACAAGCGCGGTTTTCCCTTCTAAACTCATAGTTTTTCCTCCTTTAAGGCATCAATTACTGCAGAAGCACTTGCTTCATCTGATACGGAATATGTTGTAACCGTCTTATCAATCTTTTTAATTAAGCCAGAAAGAACCTTTCCTGGACCAATTTCAATAAAGGTATCTACACCTAGAGCAATCATCTTTTGAATTGAATCTTCCCAAAGAACAGGTGAATAAAGCTGTTCGATTAATAGATCCTTAATATCAGACTTTGAACTGACAGAATCTGCAGTTACGTTTGCTACCACTGGTATACGGGCATCATTCATTTCAAGTCCATCTAATACTTCCCGCAGCTGAGCAGCGGCCGGCTTCATTAATGGCGAATGGAATGGACCGCTGACTTCAAGCGGCAAAACCCTTTTGGCACCAGCTTCCTTCGCCTTGACACCAGCAGTTTCTACACCAGCTTTTGAGCCGGAAATGACAATCTGTCCAGGACAATTCAAATTAGCAAGAGCAACAGGTGAACCTGATTCGGTAACTTCTTGAGTAACTTCGGAAAGTTTTTCTCGCTCAAGTCCTAAAACAGCAGCCATTGAGCCTTCTCCGTTTGGGACGGCATTTTCCATAAATTCGCCCCTTTTTCTTACAGCATAGACTCCATCCTCGAAAGTTAAGACCCCTGCAGCTACAAGCGCGGTATATTCCCCTAAGCTATGACCGGCAACGAAGTCAGCCTTCACACCGGATTGTTGGAAAAAGTCTAATAGAGCGATGCTCGTTGTCAGGAGAGCAGGCTGTGTATTCACAGTCAACGTTAATTCTTCCTTTGGCCCTTCAAAAATCAAACGGCTTAATGGAGTTTTTAAGGTTTCGTCAGCCTTGTTAAAATACACCATTACTTCTGGATATTTTTCTGCAAGGTCTTTCCCCATTCCAACTGCCTGTGAGCCTTGGCCAGGAAACACAAATGCAATTTTTTTCATCGTAACACCCCTGTTATTGTTTCGTTTCTTCGATCGTTTGTTTGATTAAGCTTACGACACTATTTGCAGCCATTTCCCTAGTTTGTCGAACAGCACTAAAAATCGCCTGTGCGTTCGAGGAACCATGTGCTTTAATAACCGGCGCCTTTAAGCCAAAAAGCGCGGCACCGCCATATTCTGAATAATCCAGCGTGTTTTTAAGTTCCATAAGGTTAGGCTTTAAAACAGCAGCAGCCAGCTTGGTTTTAAAACTGCTCATTAAAGTTGTTTTTAACATTTTAAACATGGATAAGGCTGTGCCCTCAATCGTTTTTAATACCATATTTCCTGTAAAGCCGTCTGTAACCACGACATCAGCGGGACCATTAAGCAAGTCACGGGCCTCTACGTTGCCAATAAAATTCAGATTCGCCGTTTTTAACAGTTCAAATGCATGCTTTGTCAGTTCATTTCCCTTTTTCTCTTCGGTGCCGATATTTAATAGACCGATCCTTGGACTCGTTATGCCTCTTACCTTTTGACAATAGATGGATCCCATAATAGCATATTGCAGCAAATGTTCAGGTTTGGCATCTGCATTTGCACCAACATCTAAAAGCAGGAAGCCCTCGCCGCCAATCGTTGGCAGGGTTGGCGCTAATGCCGGGCGGTCAATCCCGTCAATTCTTCCAACTATAAACAGGCCAGAGGCCATAAGTGCACCTGTGTTCCCCGCGGAAAGGCAGGCATCTGCTAATCCGTCAGCTACCTGCTGTGCCGCCAATACCATTGAGGCATTTTTCTTGCGGCGGACTGCTCTGACCGGTTCATCCGTACCAAGGATGACGTCAGTTGTATGTATTACCGAAATTCGATCATGGCGTGTTAAAGTTTCATTTATTTTATTTTCGTCACCGACAAGGATAATTTGAAGATCAGAGAAGGCCTCTACCGCCTTCATCGCCCCTAAGACGATTTCCTTTGGGGCATTGTCCCCGCCCATCGCATCGATTGCAATTTTCATCTGTCTCATCCTTTAGTTAGTTTTCGAACGGTACATTTCAAAGTCTCCGGTAAAGACAAGTTCATTATTCACATAACTCGTTACTTCTACAAAAGTTCTGCCAATATTTTCATCAATCTTGCTAACTCTTGCCTTTGCCACGACACGTTCATTTAGTTTAACCGAACGCTTAAATTGTATATTGGCCTTAGCTGTAAGTGCTAACTCATCATTAATCACTGCTACAGCAAGAGAGTTTGCCTGAGCAAACAGATGGTGCCCACGAGCAATTTGGTTCCGTTTGAAAACATGCTCTTCCTTTACATCAAAAATAGAAATGGCACTTTGATCGAGTTCAATATCGATAATTTCTCCAATTACTTCATCCAGCGGCAATGAGCGGACTTCATCTTCAAATCGTTTCTCAGCCACCGTTTTAATACGTTCACGAAGTTCGGGAATCGATAACTCCAACCTGTCCAAACGAATCGTCTGAACACTCACTTTAAATTTTTCAGCCAGTTCTTCATCTGTTACAAAGGGGTTTTCATTTATAGTTGCAGTTAATAATGCCTGACGTTCTTTTTTATTTCTGCGCATTTCATACACCGTCCGAGATCTTATGACTAGGTACTAAGAGTAGTATAAAATTTAAAAAAGCAGATTGCAAGAATAACTTTCTTTTCTGCAATCTGCCTTCTTTAACTAATCGAGCTTTTCTCCTTCTAAAACCCCAGCGTCCTCAAGCTGTTTTCTTACATAACTATATTCAGGGGAAGTCCAAAAATACGACGATTGGATTAGTACTGCAGCATCATTCCGCGCTGTTTCCAAGGCACGGTAATCATGAACCATATCCGCTACCTTAAACTCTGGAATACCGCTTTGTTTTTTCCCAAAGAAGTCACCAGGCCCCCTGAGCTCCAGATCTTTTTCACTTAGGACAAAGCCATCGTTTGTTTCGGTCATGATTCTCATTCTTTCCTGACCCGTTTCAGATTTTGGATTTGCCAGCAAAATGCAATAGGATTGATCGCTTCCCCGGCCGACACGGCCTCGCAGCTGGTGCAGCTGCGATAATCCAAATCTTTCGGCGTCATATATAACCATTATCGTTGCATTTGGGACATTTACACCAACTTCAACCACTGTTGTTGACACTAGCACCTGCACTTCGTTTAAGCTAAAGGCTTTCATTACTAAATCCTTTTCTTCAGAGCTTAATCGTCCATGCATCAATCCCACGCAATATCGATTATGAAAATAGTGGCTCAAAGCTGTATGAACATCAATCGCATTTTGGACATCCAGCTTGTCCGATTCCTCAATTAAGGGACAAATAATATAGGCTTGATGTCCCTTTGCCAATTCCTGTTCGACAAAACCGAGGACGCGCTCCAACATTTCCGGTTTAGCCCAGTAAGTCTCAATTGTTTTTCTTCCGGCGGGCATTTCATCAATGATTGAAACATCCATTTCACCAAATGCGGTAATGGCCAGCGTACGAGGAATTGGTGTTGCCGTCATAAACAATACATCTGGATTTTCCCCTTTTTCACGCAAAATCCGCCGCTGTCCCACACCGAAACGATGCTGTTCATCTGTAATCACCATTCCCAAACGTTTAAAGGAAACGTCATCTTGTATTAAGGCATGGGTACCTATTAAAATATCGACACTCCCTGTGGATAATGCCTCGAGAATCTCTTTCCTCCGCTTTCCTTTAATCGAGCTGGTCAGCAGTTCACACCTAATATTAAATGGCTCTAATAATTGCTTTAAGCTCCCGGCATGCTGTTCTGCTAAAATTTCTGTCGGCACCATTAAAGCACCTTGCAAGCCTGCTGTTACTGAAGCATATAAGGCTATGGCTGCAACAACTGTTTTTCCAGACCCAACATCTCCCTGTAATAAACGGTTCATCCGGTACGGGGAGGACATATCCTTTAAAACTTCATTCACTACTCGTTTTTGGGCATTAGTTAATGGAAAAGGCAGGCTTGAAATAAACTCATTCAATTTTGGATGATCATATGGTTGACTTATGCCAGGAGATTGCTCCCGTTCGAATTTTCTTAAGCCCTGCATTTTTAATTGAAATAAGAGAAATTCCTCATATACGAAACGTCTCCGTGCCTGTTTGACATCTTCTTGATTTTGCGGAAAATGCATAGCTTTAATAGCTTCCCGGCGTCCTAGAAGACGATATTTTTGGAGCAAAATTTCAGGCAGAGTTTCTTCAATAAAACTGCCAAATTGCTGAAAAGCCAGATTGATAAATTTCCGCATTCCTTTTGTTGATAGTCTTCCCTTTAATGAATAAACGGGTTCAAAATCATGCTGCTTTGTATTGGAACCTAAATGCAGCTCATTTGCCGTGATCGTCTGACGATGAGCATCCCATTTTCCAGTTACCGTGACCGTATCATTCATCGTAATTTTATTTTTTAAGTAGGGCTGGTTAAAAAAGACTGCCTTGATAAGATATCTATCAACTAGAATCCGTATAGTCATCTTTGATTTTTTTCTACCATAATAGACAAGAGAAGGCTCGCTATGAACCTTCCCTTCGACTGTCACTTTCTCATCATGCTGAACCTCTGCTAAATCACGAAGACGATAATCCTCATAACGATAAGGAAAATATTCTAATAAATCCTGAATCGTTCCGATTTTCATTTCAGATAAAATTTCGGCAGTCTCTTCGCCTATACCCTTCAATACTTCTACTGATTGGTTTAGATATTGATTCACTTTTCTTGAAGCGGCATCCCAAAGATCTTAGCCTCAAGTTTCCGGCCAGTCGGAGTTGCCGCCAACCCTCCCTGTGCTGTTTCTTTTAATGCGGTTGGCATTGATTGACCAATCCGATACATAGCATCAATCACTTCATCACATGGGATTCGGCTTGTAATTCCAGCTAAAGCCATATCTGCTGCCACCATGGCATTAGCTGCCCCCATGGCATTACGTTTCACACATGGGACTTCCACAAGTCCCGCAACGGGGTCACATACCAAACCAAGCATATTTTTTAAAGTAATGGCCATCGCTTCGGCACATTGCTGCGGTGTACCACCTGCCATTTCAACTATGGCAGCTGCTGCCATTCCGGCAGCAGAACCTACTTCTGCCTGACAGCCTCCTGCAGCACCAGAAATCGAGGCATTATTTGCTACCACAAAGCCGAATGCACCCGCTGTAAAAAGAAACGAAATCATCTGTTCCCTTGTAGGATTTAGCTTTTTCTTAACTGCAAACAATGTTCCTGGAACTACTCCGGCAGATCCTGCAGTCGGTGTGGCACAAATCGTTCCCATTGCCGCATTTACTTCATTTGTTGCAACCGCTTTACTAACGGCATCTAAAATCGTTTCACCTGTTAAGAAATTTCCTTTTTCAATATATTTCTGTAACAGGACAGCATCCCCGCCCGTTAAACCGGAATGAGAGGTTACTCCATTAATTCCACGTTCAACTGCTTCCTCCATAACAGTAAGATTCCTGTCCATCAAAGCCATAACTTCCTCTTTCGAGCGTCCTGTTACCGTTACTTCCTGCTCGATCATAATTTCAGAAATTTTTTTGTCTTGACTGACTGCTAGCTCCACTAATTCAGCTACATTCCGAAACACAGAATGACCCCCTTGATGATGAATTCACTTTTTAAGTTAATCGACAATTTTAGTTACTTTAAGAATGTTTGGCAATTGCTCGAGTTCCTCAATCAGCTGGTCATCGATATTCTGATCCACTTCTATCGTCATTAGTGCCATTTTCCCCACTTCTTTTCGAGCAACTTCCATATGGCCAATATTGATTTCGTACTTGGCAAGTGCATTTGCAACACTGGCAATGGCACCAAAGCGATCATTATGAACAACAAGTATCGCTGGATGATTCCCTGATAGCTTTAATTCAAAACCATTTAATTCGGTTATTTCAATTTTCCCGCCGCCAATTGAAACTCCGACTAATTCTAATTCTCCGTCATGGTCACCAATAATGACTCTGGCTGTATTGGGGTGATCAGTTATGGCGTCCTCTTCAATAAATGTAATTTTCATTCCGTGCTCTTTAGCAATATTTATTGCATGGATAATCCTTTGATCATCCGTATCAAAATCAAGCAGGCCGCCAATCATAGCAACATCTGTACCGTGCCCTTTATAGGTTTGTGCAAATGAACCGTATAATGAAATATTTGCCCATTTTGGTTCTCTTCCAAACAAACTGCGGGCCACACGTCCTATTCTTGCTGCACCGGCTGTATGTGAACTTGAAGGACCAATCATGACAGGACCAATAATGTCAAATACACTTCTATACTTCATAAAATTTCTCCTCTCTATTTTAACTATATCTATTACTATCTCTATTCAATTTCGAAAAAACATCTCATGTTATAAATAAAAAAGAAAGGTGAATCCCCTACGAGAGACCCACCTTCTATTTTAAACGTTACTTATTCAATTGAAAAGATAAAAGAATATAATGGCTGCTGTCCATTATGAATCTCAATTTCAACATCAGCAAAATTTTCCTCTAAAAACTGTGTAAGCTGATCTACTTCCGTTTCTGATACATCTTCACCATAGATGATCGTTAAGATTTCAGAATCCTCATCCATCATTTGTAGAAGCAACTCTCTTGCTGCTTCGCCTTTGTCCTTGTTTTTTACGATTATTTTCCCTTCAGCGATTCCCATGAAATCATCTTTTTCAATTTCGAGCCCATCAATTTGCGTATCGCGGACAGCATAGGTAATTTGACCAGTCTTAACATGGGACAGTGCGTCCTTCATTGCTGATTCATTTACTGCAGCATCCGCAGATGGATTAAAAGCTAGAAGGGCGGAAAGACCTTGCGGAACGGTTTTAGACGGAATCACGTAAATCTCATCATCGGAAACTTGTACAGCCTGCTCTGCGGCCATAATGATATTTTTGTTGTTCGGCAAAATGAATACCTTTTTAGCATTCACTTTTTCAATAGCCTTTACAATATCTTCGGTGCTGGGATTCATGGTTTGACCGCCTTCAATGACTACATTGGCCCCAATACTTTTAAATAATTCTGCAATCCCTGATCCCATGGAAACAGCTATGATTCCGTATTCCAGTTTTTCTTTAGGTCCTTCGGGAAGGTCAGTGACTAAGGCGGTTTTCGTTTCGCCGACAATATTCGAATGCTGCTGACGCATATTTTCGATTTTCATATTAATTAGGCTGCCGTAACGCTGACCATAAGTTAATACTTCACCAGGCTGTTCAGAATGTATATGAACCTTTACAAGTTCATCGTCGGAAATCACGAGCAGGGAATCACCATATTGACTAAGGTCATTACGGAAAACTTCCTCTTCAAACGGGTTTTGTGCTATTTTTGCTGATTCAAACTTCACCATAAATTCAGTGCAGTAGCCAAATACAATATCTTCCGTATTTATATGACTTTGAACACTCTTATGGTGTTCAGCATTCACCAGTTCATCCATTGATGGAAGAACATTTGCTGTTTCGGATAGCTTTTCTCCTTTTAGTTCAGCAAGAAACCCTTCATAAACACAGACAAGCCCTTGGCCGCCGCTATCTACTACACCTACTTCTTTTAATACAGGCAAAAGATCAGGCGTTCGTTTCAAAGAAGCTTTTGCTTCCTTCAGAACCGCTTCCATAATAATTGTTATATCTTCAGCTTTTTCAGCAGCCTGAGTACCAATTTTTGCAGCATCTTTTGCTACAGTTAAAATGGTTCCTTCTACCGGTTTCATAACCGCCTTATAGGCTGTTTCTACCCCAGCTTCAAGTGCATGGGCAAATTCATGTCCTGAAATAACTGCCTTATTTTCAATGGCCTTCGCAAAGCCACGAAATAATTGAGAAAGTATTACCCCAGAATTCCCTCGGGCTCCCATAAGCAAACCTTTTGACAAGGCCGTACCGACCTTGCCTATATGCTCTTGAACATTATTTTTTACTTCCTTTGCCCCGGACGTCATGGATAAATTCATATTTGTTCCAGTGTCACCATCCGGTACAGGAAAAACGTTTAACGCATCTACCATCTTAGCATTTGCTGCCAGATGATTAGCACCTTGAATGACCATCTCAGCAAAACGTTTTCCATCTAATGCTGTAATTGACACAAACTTTCCTCCTCACTACGAGTTCGTCACACGAACTCCTTGAACGTAAATATTTACCGAACTTGCAGCAAGTCCCACTGTTTTATCAAGGGTATATTTTACCTTTGACTGCACGTTATGGGCAATTTCGGAAATTTTAGTTCCATAGCTGACTATAATGTACATATCAATATGTAAATCCTCATTTTCCTGGCGAACAATGACACCACGAGTAAAGTTTTCTTTTCGCAGTATTTCAGTTAAACCGTCTTTGATCTGATTTTTAGAGGCCATACCGACGATTCCATAGCATTCAATTGCCGCTCCTCCAGCAATGGTAGCGATTACTTCATTTGAAATATCAATTTGTCCGTACTTTGTTTGTAATTCAATGGACATGAATCGTTCCCCCTTTGGATTATAGTTCCATGGCTACAGTTATTTTACTATAGGAAAGGTAAGATTGAAAGTCCTACCTCCCTTTAAACTATGAGAGCATTTCTAATTAGTTATTGTCAAGGCTTTTTTCTTGAAAGGATTTAATACAAGTATTGCATTCATATTCGTTGTATGTTAAATTATTAAAGTATGTGAAGGCTAGAAAATTTGGCTAAGCCATTTTTCTATATTCAATTTCGTAAACAATAGCTGTTAAGCTTTCGGTAGTTAAGGAGGGAAATAATATGCCACGTAAATGTGTTGTAACTGGAAAGAAAACCACAACTGGTAACGCACGTTCACACGCTATGAACGCAAATAAGCGTACATGGGGTGCTAACTTACAAAAAGTTCGTATTCTTGTTGATGGAAAGCCAAAACGTGTTTGGGTTTCTGCAAGAGCGTTAAAATCAGGTAAAGTTGAACGCGTATAATTAATGGGCATCCTTATATAGGATGCTCTTTTTCGTTTTATCCTCCATTATTATTCCCTAAAAGCAAAATAAAAAGCACCCAAATGCTTGGGTACTTCATGTTTATTAAAAGGTATTGAGCCATGCTTTAAGTGCTGAATATTTTATTTATTCTTTTTTATTAAACACACCAATCATCGCTCGGACAATTCCGCCTAAAAATTTCGGCAGTTTAATCGTATAAAATTTCATACTGTCCCTCCTCAATCTCACGTCTCTTCTCTCATCCATCGTATGCTTTCGAACGTCAATACCATATTATTCAAACGAACGAAATCAGTACCACCTTGCAAAGCCTATTAATCATGACTTCTTATCACTATTAATATGCCTTCGGAAAATGAAAAAGTACCATTATCACTAATAAGTTCATTACTAATACATAGTGTAGAGCCAAGAGAAATATGACGATTTTTCAAAGGATATTTAAACCCCTCCAAAGTAAGATTTGTAACATCAAGGGTTAATGGAACAAACGATATATATTTTTCATCTGCTTGTTTCTTTATTTTATACGTCCCTGGCGCCTTAAGGAAAACTTCATTGTGACGGTCAATTAAAAAAATGTCTGTTGACTGATTTGTTTTTACTGGATTAATCAGGAGCTGCACATTAGCAAATAAATGGTCAAGCCTGCCGCCGGTAGCTCCAAATAGACGAATAATTTTTGGTTTCTTCGCTAATGCCCAATTAAGCGCAAGTTCCATATCAGTTTCATCCTTTATAGGCTGAAATCGTTTCAATTCCGCTACTTCCGTTTCGATAAATAATAACTCCTCAGGTGAAACTGAGTCAAAATCCCCAAAAGCAATATCAGGTTTAATATTCCTTTTTAACAAATGAAAAACTCCACGGTCTACACCGACCCAAATGGCATTATCCTCCATATAATGACGTAGATCAGGTAAATGATCAACTGGTCCTCCAGCAAGAATATTAATTATCATTAACGTTCCTCTTTTCTATAGCTAAAAAGCCGGGCTTTAGGGCCGGCTTCTTAGCTGCGAAATCGCATTTGCATAATTTTCTTGATTGTAAATAGCAGAACCTGCAACAAGAACATTGGCGCCAGCTTCTACGCATTGCCTTGCTGTATCTGCATTCACGCCGCCGTCCACTTCAATTTCAATATTTAATCCTTTTGCTTCTGCCATTTGTTTCACCTGGCTGATTTTAGACAAAACCTCCGGAATAAATTTTTGTCCGCCAAATCCCGGATTCACCGACATTAATAGAACCATATCAACATCTGCAACAATATGCTGGATGGTATCCACTGGTGTCGCTGGATTTAAGACGACTCCAGCCTTGATGCCGAATGATTTAATATTTTGAATGGTTCTGTGCAAATGGCGGCATGCTTCTACATGGACCGTAATATAATCAGCTCCTGCTTTGACAAACGCTTCGATATATTGATCAGGATTTTCAATCATGAGATGGACATCGAGCGGCAGTTTTGTAACCGGACGGATTGCCTCGACAATCAGCGGGCCAATCGTTATATTGGGTACAAAATGGCCATCCATTACATCGACATGAATGTAATCAGCTCCTGCCGCTTCAACGGCTGTAATCTCTTCCCCCAATTTTGAAAAATCAGCTGAAAGGATCGAGGGGGCAATTTTCACCATAATTAATACCTCGGCTTTCTATCTTTAATTTCTAGCAAAAAATCAACATAATGCTCGTATCGATATGGAGGAATATCCCCAGTATCAACTTTTGCTTTAACAGCGCATTTTGGCTCTTTTAAATGAAGACAGCCGCGAAATTTACAATCTTCACCAGCCTTCACCAATTCAGGAAAACAATGGGTTAAATCCTCGGCCTCGATATTGGTAAATTCTAAGGAACTGAAACCCGGTGTATCGGCAACAAGACCATTGCCAATTTTTATTAATTCCACATGTCTTGTTGTATGTTTTCCTCTTCCTAAATGGGAGGAAATATCATTCGTTTTCAGTTCAAGGTCGGGTCTAAGGACATTAAGCAATGAAGATTTACCTACCCCAGATTGACCCGCAAAAACGGATATTTTATTTTCCAAATGCGGGTTTAATCGGTCAATTCCAGCTTCCGTTTCAGAAGATGTTAGAATAACTTCATAACCCGCCTTTGTATAATCCTTGGCATAGGATAAGATCGTTTCCTCCTGCTCATCAGTCGTAAGATCCATTTTTGTAATACAAATTAACGGTTCAATATGATTAAATTCAACCAAAACAAGAAAGCGGTCTAACAGTGCTGGACTGAAATCTGGTTCCACAGCTGAAAACACCAGTATTGCTTGATCAACATTCGCAATGGGCGGGCGCTGTAATTCATTTTTTCGCTCTTTCACTTCTAAAATGTAGCCCTCTTGGTCATTTTCAGCTTGAAATACAACCTCATCCCCTACCAGAGGGGTAATTTTATTTTTTCTAAAGACCCCTCTTCCGCGGCATTGGATGATTTGATTATCATGAAAAACATAATAAAAACCGCTTAATGCCTTGATAATTTTCCCTTCAGGCATAGCATCCCTCCTTGCTGATTTACTTTTTTGTCCATTGTTTCATTTAGCTGTCATACTTAATCAATATCGGAATAGTTAATTACTTCTTCTGTATATACACTACCATCCTTCATAATCCTATAACCGGCTTTTTTCCCATAAGGGATCATTAATTCAATTGTAATTTTTTTTGTTTCTTTTATCGTAAATGTTTCTGACGGTTCTGTCATGGTTCGACTCAAGTCATCAATATAAACCTGGACCACCTGTTCCTTTTCTGGGTTTTCAGGGTCTGGCTCATATGGGATTGTAATATCTTTAACCACCTTTTTAGGCGGCTTTTCCCCTTTTGAAATGATTACTGTTACTTTATCGCCCTTTTTCAGCTCTGCACCCTCTTTAGGTGATTGGGATATAATCATTCCTGCCGGTACTATATCATCATATTGTTCCTGCGATGCATCCAAGGTGAGTCCGACTAAAGCAGCATAATCCTGGGCACCTTTTAAACTGTATTGAGTCAAATCTCTTAACACGATAATTTCTGGCCCCTGGCTGACTTCGAATTCCAAGACTGTTTCTTCAGGAACCACTTTTTCGCCTTCCGGAAGATTTTGGCTGAGAATTGTCCCTGGATCACTATCATCATGCTTCTCTATCTTCTTTATATCTTTAAAATTATCATTTTCTAACAGCCTTAGTACCTCGTCATACTGTCTGCCAACATAATTTGATAATTCAAGTTTTTCTTTTCCTAAACTAATATAGATGGAGACTTTTGCTTCTTCTTTAACTGTTTCTCCGGCTTCAGGATCGGTTTTAATGACTAACCCTTCATTAACCTCATCATCAGTTATCTCAATTTTTTGATCAATCCCAAGTCCTTTTAGCTTTAATTTTGAAATTGCATCATCCACTGCCATTCCGCTTACATCTGGTACTTTAACATCCTTTGCAGCGAGTAATCCTGGTAAAAACAATGCAGATAATACCCCTAAAATACTTAGTATAAGAAAAATAGTAATAAAGACGAGCGGCCATTTTTTCCTTTTTTTATTCTTATCTTTCCCGTCCTTGCCGGGGTTTTTAGGATTCTCTTTCGCCTTTTCATTTTTATGAACTAAGGTCTCATCCAAATTTTTAAGCGGCTTATCATCCGTGATGATCGGAATCGCTTTAGTCGCTTCGTCATCATCAGGAATGGTGAATTTCGGTTCATTCATCCTCTCTGGGTCGAGAGCAGTTCTTAGATCCTCTTCCATTTCGTCCACACTATTATAACGATGAAATGGATCCTTAGCAGTTGCCTTTAAGACGATATTTTCAACGCTTTGCGGAATTTTCGGATTCCAGCGGCGAACCGATGGTGTCTCTGATTGAAGGTGCTTCAAAGCAATAGATACTGCCGATTCTCCTGAAAAAGGCAGCCTTCCGGTTAATAGTTCGAACATAACAATGCCTAGAGAATAAATATCTGACTTTCGATTCGCCATCCCGCCTCTTGCCTGTTCAGGTGATAAATAATGGACAGACCCTAAGACCGAGTTGGTCTGGGTAATTGAGGTTGCACTAAGCGCCATAGCAATCCCGAAGTCAGTAATTTTCACATTACCGGTATGGTCTATTAATATATTGTGCGGCTTAATATCGCGATGGATAATATGATTATGATGGGCATGAGAGATCGCCGATGCCAGTTGTCTCATAATCCCGATTGCATCTTCCACTCTTAATGGCGAGTTTTGTTGTATGTATTGTTTGAGTGTTTGGCCATCTACATATTCCATCACAATATAATATAGTTCATTTTCTTCTCCGACATCATAAATATTAACAATATTCGGATGTGCAAGGCTTGTAGCAGATTGAGCTTCCCTGTGAAATCTTCTGATGAATTCTTCATCATTTGCAAAATCAAGCCGCAGCATTTTAACAGCGACATCGCGGTCAAGAATCATATCGTGAGCCAGGTAGACATTGGCCATGCCACCACCGCCGATGATATGTAAAATTTTATAGCGGCCGCTTAATCTTTTACCAATCATCATCTAAACATCACCCCGTAGACACTCAGAAAACTCCGCAATTACTAAGGTGATGTTATCCTCTCCGCCATTATCATTTGCAAGCTTGATTAGTGTTCCGGCTTTATCATCAAGTGAATCTTCATTTAACAGGATTTCCGACATTTCTTTTTCAGTTACTTTATTAGAAAGGCCATCTGAACATAATAACAGAATATCTCCCTCTTCAAAAATAATGGTTGCAATATCAATCTCCACTACTTTTTCAGTTCCCAGTGCCCTGAGTAATACATTTTTTCTTGGATGATGCTCTGCATCTTCCTTGGAAATTTGCCCTGTCCTTACTAATTCATTTACAAGTGAATGATCCTCTGTTATTTGCTTAAATCCGGTTTCATTTAAAATATATCCCCGGCTATCCCCAATATTTGCTAAGGTTGCAAAGCGGTCGGTTGTGATGGCAGCTACGATGGTTGTCCCCATGCCATCACATTCAGAATTATTCGATGCATGTTCTAATAGTTTATAATTGACTGCCGTTATTTGATCTTCCAGCCACTTTTCGGCAGCATCTGCCGTAATAATTCCCTTAGCCGCTTCCCATTCCTGCTTTAAATGGGAAACACTCATTTCACTTGCTACATCACCTGCACGGTGACCGCCCATCCCATCTGCTACAATGGCAAGGCGGCTGCCGTCCTGATTGACAAAGATTCCTCCTGCATCCTCATTATGAAGACGTACTTTCCCTTTGTCTGTTTTAAATACCGCTTTCATACCTTCACCTCGTCTCCTCTTTTCGCTCCTTTGCACGAAGCTGTCCGCATGCTGCATCAATATCATGACCTTGCTCACGACGAATTGTTACATTAATTCCACGATTTTTCAATGTCTTCTCAAACGCAAAAATCTTTTCCCTTGGTGTTCTCACATAGTCCCTTTCAGGTACATAGTTTACTGGAATAAGATTCACATGGCACTTTAGACCTTTTAATAAGTCAGCCAATTCCTCCGCATGCTCAGTTGAATCATTAACATTACCAAACAGGCCGTATTCAAAGCTAATTCTTCGCCCTGTCTTATCGATATAATACCGTACCGCTTTCATTAAGTCATCAAGTTTATATGCCTTATTGATAGGCATTAATCTTGTACGTAATTCTGTATTCGGAGCATGCAATGATATTGCAAAGTTGATCTGCATGTTCTCATCCGCAAATTTATAGATCTTTGGAATAATCCCGCTTGTTGATACCGTAATATGACGTGCGCCAATATTTAACGCTTTATCATGGTTAATGATTTTTAAAAATGAAAGCATATTATCATAGTTATCAAACGGCTCGCCAATACCCATGATAACAACTGAGCTTACCCTTTCACCCGTTTCATCGAGTGCTTGCTGCACCTTCACCACTTGAGCCACAATCTCTCCCGCTTCGAGGTGCCGCTTTAAGCCGCCAAGGGTTGAAGCACAAAAGGTACAGCCAATGCGGCAGCCAACCTGTGTCGTCACACACACGGAATTTCCGTAATCGTGACGCATTAAAACCGTTTCAATGGAATAGCCATCTTGAAGTTCAAACAAGAATTTAATCGTACCATCTGCTGATTCTTGCTGAATAACTGTATTTAATGTCGTGATTTGAAACTGATCTGCAAGCTTCTCTCTCAATCCCTTTGATAAATTACTCATTTCATCAAACGATGTAACTCTTTTAGTATAGAGCCAATTAAAGATTTGCTCGGTACGAAAAGATTTTTCACCATTCTCTTGCAGCCATTCTGTTAGCTCATGAAACTGGAGTGTGTAAATTGATTTTTTATTTTCTTCCAATGTTGTTTTCTTCTCAGTTGTATATGATTGTTCCAACTGTTACACCTTCTTTCTTAATGCTGCAATATAAAATCCATCAGAACCAAAATCCTGTGGGAAAATTTGCAGGTCATAGCCTGTAATTAGGGGTTGAATAGCTTCTGGCATTCGTTGTTTTAATGACAAATCCCCTTCAAAATCTGGATTATTTTCTAAAAATACCTTTACTGTATCTTCGTTTTCTTGTTTATCTACTGTGCAGGTACTATATACAAGAATACCTCCTTTTTTCAATAAAGGGGCTACTGACGTTAGCAGATCTTGTTGGATGCTGCTTAACCGTTCTATATCTTTTTCCATTTTCGTATATTTCATGTCAGGCTTTCTTCTCATTACCCCAAGACCTGAGCATGGAGCATCAAGCAAAATTCGATTGAATGTCTCATCCTTGAATTTTTCTTGTATATCTCTTGAGTCAGACACATTTGTTTTTATATTAGATAACCCTAACCGGCGGGCATTTTCATTAATTAATTTTACTTTATGCTGATGCAGATCAACCGAAATGACTTCACCAGTATTATTCATTTTTTCAGCAATATGCGTACTTTTTCCTCCAGGGGCTGCACATGCATCAAGGATAAATTCGTTTTCCATTGCCCCTAATGCATAGGCTGCAAGCATCGAGCTTTCATCTTGGATTGTTAACATACCATATTTAAAGGCAATTGTGGAAGCCAAATTTCCCTTTAACGACCTTATTGCTTCAGGAATGATTGGGCTTTTTTCAATATCAAAACCATCCTCTTCCAGAATTGCTGTACATTCATCCCGGGTAATCTTTGTAAGATTAACCCTTGCTGTTTGCATTGGTGCTGTTAAATTCATTTCACACATTTCTCTTGTTTTTTCATAGCCAAATTGGTTAACCCATCGATTCACAAGCCATATTGGGTGACTCGTTTCTAGCGACAATCTTTCGTTAAGGTCAGAAACCTCACTAAAAGATGGAAGGCCATTTCGTTGAATGCTTCTTAATACTCCATTTACCAAACTGGCAATTCCTTTATGCCCTCGGCTTTTTGCAATTTCCACTGCTTCGTAAATAGCAGCTCTATCTGGAATACGATCAAGGTAAACCATTTGATATAGGGTAAGTCGTAATAAATGATGAATCCAATTTGCTAATTTTTTATTGTCTTTAATGAATGGCTGTAAAAAGAAATCGAGCGCCATTCGTCTTTGTAATGTGCCATATGTCAATTCTGTTAGTAAGCCAATGTCAATTGGCGACAATTGATTTTTTTCTATTACATTGTTTAGCAGCAAATTACTATAGGATTGGTTTTTCTCAATAGCAACAAGAAGATCCATCGCTATTTCACGTACATTCTTTTTTGTTTTGGTCGTCATATTATTCTCCTAATTTACTGCCTAATAAAATTTTCGCACCTGCGCCACGTAAAAATTGTTCACTTTTCATTTTTGTTTTCCCTGAAGGCTGTAACTCGATAATTTTAACAGCGGTATTATTACCACTTTTAACCGTTAATCCATCTGGCTCTATACTTATTATTGTCCCTGGCTTAAGAGCAACTGTATTGTGTACCTTCTTGGCCTGCCAAATTTTTAAAACCTGTCCATTCAATGTTGTAAAGGCAACTGGCCATGGATTTAACCCCCGGATATGGTTGTAGATTTCTTCACCTGTTTGTTCCCAGTTGATTTTTTCTTGTTCTCTTTTAATATTCGGAGCAAAGGTTGCATACTCCTCATTCTGGGGAATCGGGGTTAGACTGCCTTCTAGCAGCTTCGGTAAAGTTTCTGATAATAGTTTAGCTCCCGCAGCACTTAATTTATCATGTAATGTACCTACATTATCCTCTTCGGCTATCGGAACTTCAACAGCAGTTAAGATATCTCCTGCATCCAATTTTTCTGCCATATACATTATGGTGATTCCAGTTTTCTCCTTGCCTTGTAAAATCGCATAATGAATTGGAGCACCGCCTCGAAGTTCTGGCAAAAGTGATGCATGAACATTTATGCATCCATATTTAGGTGCCTCCAGCAGTTCTTTCGGTAAAATTTGTCCAAATGCAGCTGTTACAATTAAATCAGGTTCTAAATCAAGAATCCTTTGCAGTTCTTCCGGCTGGCGAATTTTTTCCGGCTGAAATACTGGTATTTTATTGCTTATTGCTTCTACCTTTACAGGTGGTGGTGTTAAAACCCTTTTGCGCCCCACAGGTCTGTCAGGCTGGGTGACGACCCCGATCACCTCATAGCCATCGTGAATAATTCTCTGCAAGACCGGTACGGAAAAATCGGGCGTTCCCATAAATATAATTCTGGTCATTCACTTTCTACTCCTTCTAGCTCATCTTCCTCAAGATACCTCGTAACCTTAGAAGTAAATAATATTCCATCAAGATGATCAATTTCATGCTGAATTGCCCTGGCAAGAAATCCTTCTGCATCAAGCTGGTATTTTCTTCCCTTTCGATCGAGTGCTTCAATTTTGACATAATTTGCCCTTGTTACTTCACCATATAATCCAGGAAAGCTCAAACAGCCTTCAGGGCCAGTTTGTTCTCCTTCCTGATTTAATATTTGAGGGTTAATCATTTCGATTGTTCCCAATTCATCATCAATATCTACAATCGCAATTCTTGCATCTAAGCCAATCTGCGGAGCTGCAAGACCCACTCCGTCGAATTCAATCATTGTGTCATACATATCATCCAGCAATTTCACAAGTTTTTTATCAAACTTGACCACCTCTTTACATTTTTGCTCAAGGATCTCTGCTGGGTAATTTACAATTTTACGTATCGCCAAAATAGTTCCTCCGTCAGTTCAATCATATATATGAAGTTTATTGTTTATCATTTTCACCCAGATTACATTAAGATAAACGGATTTATATCAATCGAAACCTGCAGACCGTTTTTCGTTTCTGTTTGATACTGATCAAGTATTTTTTTCAAGATTCTGGTTAAATGTGGTTCCCGCTTGTATTTTATCAGACATTGATAACGATATCTATTATTAATCCTAGGGATTGGTGATGCTGCCGGTCCCAAAATCACAGCTTGATTTGAAACTTGGGAACGAACGAAATTTACAATTTTCTCTGTTTCCGAGACCACCGACATTAAATTTTCGTGGGTTAAGGTAATGAGCACTAAATAATAAAAAGGCGGATAATGATGAAGTTTTCGCATCATCATTTCACGATGATAAAAGAAAGCATAATTTTGTGTACCCGCAAGTTCAATGCTGTAATGCTCCGGGGTATAGGTTTGAATAACGACTTCACCAGGCAGTTGATGTCTTCCTGCTCGCCCGCTTACTTGTGTCAATAATTGAAAGGTTTTTTCTGAGGAGCGGAAATCAGGTAAGTGAAGCATCGTATCTGCTGACAAGACACCAACAAGAGTAATGTTAGGGAAATCTAAGCCTTTGGCAATCATTTGTGTTCCTAATAGTATGTCGGCTTTTCCATCCTGAAAGTCTTTTAATAATCTTTCATGCGATCCTTTTCTTCCTGTCGTGTCGACATCCATGCGAATAACCCTTGCTTCAGGAAGAATCTTACCCAGTTCTTCCTCTACCTTCTGCGTTCCGCTGCCAAAATAACGGATATATTCACTTGAACATTCAGGACATGCTTTTGGTATATGATCCTCATAGCCGCAATAGTGACACTTCATCCTGCTTCCTGCGCGGTGATAAGTAAGGGAGATCTCACAATTTGGGCAATTTACGACATATCCGCAGTCACGGCACATGACAAACGATGAATGCCCTCGCTTATTTAAAAACAAGACGGACTGCTGCTTTTTTTCGATCCGATCCTTCAGCATCTCGAAAAGCTTTCTGGAAAACATTGAACGGTTTCCGGCACGGAGCTCTTCACGCATATCAACAATTTCAACAGATGGCAGAGGCCGTTCATTCATTCTGCTTGAGAGCGTGAGCAATTGATATACCTTTTTTTGCGCTCTGGCAAATGACTCTAAGGATGGAGTAGCACTTCCAAGAACAACTGGACAGTGATAGGTTTTTGCCCTTTCAATCGCAACATCCCGAGCATGATAACGCGGCATATCTTCCTGTTTATAACTTGTTTCATGCTCTTCATCAATAATGATGATGCCAATATTTTCAAACGGAGCAAATATCGCCGATCTTGCACCGACAACTACCTTCACTTCTTTACGCTGAATCTTGCGCCACTCATCATACTTTTCCCCTGCAGAGAGGCCGCTGTGAAGGACAGCAACTAAATCCCCGAACCTTCCTTTAAATCTATTGACCATCTGAGGCGTTAAAGAGATTTCCGGCACTAAAACAATAGCCTCTTCCCCTTTTTCAATAACTTTCTGAATCGATTGCAGGTAAATCTCTGTTTTTCCGCTTCCAGTTACACCATAAAGTAAAAATACCTCATGCTTTTCGGATTCAATTGAAGCGAGAATAGGTTCAATGACGTCAGCCTGGGCAGAAGTTAATGGTAATGGAGTGGAATGCTCGAATATCCTATGCTCGAACGGGTCACGGTATACTTCCATTTCCTCTTCGGACAAAAGTTTTTTCTCCACAAGAGCCTTTACCGTAGCGGTCGAAGCATTCGCTTCTGCCAGCAGCTGTCGTAATTCTATCGGATTAGGATGATCCAAAAAGAAGTGTAAAACTTGCTTTTGTTTTTCCGCATTTGACGGAAGTCGTTCCATTTCTATCTTTAAATCTGCTGTACTCATTAGCGGGGAAACAACTTTCATCTGCTTTTTCTTAACCCGTTCCTTGACAACATAAACAACCTCAAGAAATCCTTTCGCCGCTTCTCGCTGCAAAATAGATACTAAGCCGTTTTTTAGTGCTTTATCCCAATCGAGACTATTATTATTTATAAAAAAAGATTGAATCGCTTCTGGCAAGCATTCTTCTTTCATCCCGGGTGCAAGCTTTACCTTTTTTTCGTATTTTGCTTTTAATGCTGCAGGCAGCATCGCCTGGTATGCAAAAATTTTAAAACAAAGGGTTGTTTCAGTAAGCCACTCACCAAGATGCAATAATTCCTTATTTAATACCGGTTCCAGATCCATTGGTTCAATCATTTCCCTCAGCTGCTTTACTTCGGATTCAGTTTTAATTTCTGTGACAAACCCTTGGATCTTTCGAGGGCCAAACGGAACAATCACTCTCATACCAGGCTGAATCACTTCATCCCATTCATCAGGGACCAGATAATCGAACGGTCGATCCGTTTGTTTTGTTGGAACATCAACAATTACACTAGCGATTTTCATTTCTTCCCATTTCCTTTAAGAGTGAGGTCACTTCTTCGATAATTTTTTCCGCAACCGCTGATTTTGACATAATTGGCCATTCTAGCACCGTACCATCACGTTTATACAAAGTGACAATATTTGTATCTGTACCAAACCCTGCCCCTTCAGTTTTTACATTGTTTGCAACAATCATATCGGCATTTTTTTTCTCTAGTTTTTTCCGTGCATAGTCAGCGACATTATTGGTTTCTGCCGCAAAACCGATGAGCAATTGGTTCGTTTTTCTTTGTCCCAGTTCAAACAGAATATCTTTTGTCCTTTCAAGCTCTAGCATGGTATCGCCTTCTTGTTTTTTTACTTTATGAGCATAAGTGGTTTTCGGACGATAATCAGCGACTGCAGCTGTTTTAATGACTACATCAGCATGATCAAAATGCTCAAGAACAGCCTTATACATTTCCTCCGCACTTTCGACCTTAATTACCTCAATCCCATGAGGACTCGCAAGTTGGACCGGTCCAGACACTAAGACAACATGCGCTCCCTGCCTTTTTGCTTCCTCAGCAATTGCATAGCCCATTTTGCCGCTGGAATGATTGGAGATAAAACGAACTGGATCTATTTTTTCACGGGTTGGTCCTGCTGTAATTAAAACGGTTTTTCCCTTTAAAAGCCGGGTGCTGCTCTTCGAAAAATAGTGGTTCATGATTTCTACAATTTTCTCCGGTTCTTCTAAACGCCCTTTACCTACGTAGCCGCAAGCAAGATAGCCCTCGCTCGGCTCAATAAATTGATACCCATATTCCGCTAAAAGAGTAAGATTCTTTTTCACAGCTGGATGATCATACATATGGACATTCATAGCAGGAGCAATCCACACTGGTGCTGTGGAAGCAAGTAGAGTCGTTGTAATCATATTGTCAGCGATTCCGCTTGCTAATTTTGCGATTGTATTTGCCGTTGCCGGGGCAACAAGAATCAAGTCTGCCCAGTCAGCAAGATTGATATGAGCTATTACTTTTGGGTTATTTTCATCAAAGGTATCTGTATATACCTCATGGCGGGATAATGCTTGAAAGGTTAACGGGGTAACGAATTTTGCAGCTGACTCGCTTAAAATAACTTTTACATGGGCACCAGCCTGAACAAGCTTACTTGTCAACGCAGCGGCTTTATATACAGCAATCCCCCCTGTTACACATAATAAAATTTTCTTTTCCCTAACCATCATAAATTCCCCCACGTTTTATTCTTATTTCTATTATGATGGAACAAAAAAATTTTTTCACTAATTTTCCTGTTCTTTCGACAAAATTCAAAATAAAAAAGGCTGACATAAGGGTGTCAGGCCTTTTTTACGTCTCTAGAAGAAGTATAATCGAGTTATGAATTTGCAGGTGTATCTGCTTTTTTAGCAATTCGATAAGTAAGTTCGCCGCTATAAATTTCCTCTAGCGCTTTACCTACATATTTATAAGACACATATTTTGGGAGTCTTTCATCCTTTACCTGCTGCATGACTCTGGCGCGCTTTGCAGCTACAGATACTAGTGAATATTTTGAATCGATTTTCTCTAATAATGAATCAATTGATGGATATAACAATCTTATTCAACCTCCAATAATTTTTTGTATACATGTTCTACTCGTTCTCTGCGGCAATGTTCAGCCACAACAATCGATTTAATTCGCTCACATGCAAGATCCACTTGATCATTCACAACAACGTAATCATATAATTCCATCATTTCGATCTCTTCACGTGCAGTAAGCATCCGATTATGGATAATGTCCTCAGTTTCTGTTCCTCTGGTCACAATCCGATTTTTTAATTCGGATAAACTTGGCGGCATGAGAAAAATGAATAAGCCTTCAGGAAATTTTTCACGAACCTGGCGGGCTCCTTTTACCTCTATTTCAAGAAAGACGTCTTTCCCTTCATCAAGTGTCTGCCGGACATAATCGACTGGTGTACCATAATAGTTTCCAACAAACTGCGCATACTCTAGAAGCTTGCCATTTCTTATTAATGCCTCGAATTCTTCATGTGTTCTAAAAAAATAGTCTACCCCATCCACTTCGCCTTCACGGGGTTTACGGGTAGTTACCGAAATCGAATACTCAAAAGCAGTATCTGCTTGAGAAAAAATTTCCTTTCGTACCGTACCTTTTCCAACCCCTGATGGTCCGGAAAGTACTATCAGCAATCCTTTTTCCTGCATTTAATAAATCCTACCCTTCCTCAATAGTCTCATCACGGTCCGATAAACGATGGGCAACCGTTTCCGGCTGAACAGCGGAGAGAATCACATGGTCGCTATCCATAACAATAACCGCGCGAGTACGTCTTCCATATGTAGCATCAATCAATGACCCACGGTCACGTGCGTCTTGGATAATTCTTTTTATAGGAGCAGACTCCGGGCTGACAATTGAAATAATTCGATTCGCTGAAACGATATTTCCAAATCCAATATTGATTAATTTAATCCCCATGCTAACCATCCAATCATCAATAATAATATTTTGACCGTGTCAAAGATTTTGTAAACTTATTTCTATTCGATATTTTGTACCTGTTCTTTTAGCTTTTCAAGCAGACTTTTCATTTCGACTACTTTCTTCGCAATATTTGAATCATTCGCCTTTGAACCAATAGTGTTAGCCTCCCGGTTCATCTCCTGAACAATAAAATCAAGTTTTCTCCCAATTGGGTCGCAGGTCTTTAATGTTTGAATAAATTGCCCAATGTGACTTTTTAATCTGGTGATTTCTTCATTGATATCAGCCTTTTCAGCAAAAATAGCTGTTTCAGTTAATATTCTCGCCTCATCAATCTGCCCATTTAAATAATCTTGCATTCTTTTTGTCACACGGTCCTTATACAACTGAACAACAACAGGGGCTAAAATTTGCAATTCTGCTACATTCGTTTCCAATTCGGCTGTGATTGCATGTAAATCAGATTTTAGTTCCTCTCCCTCAGCCAATCGCATTTGTTTAAGCTGCATTACAGCGGCTTCAGTTGCACGAAGAACTAATTGCTCGAGACCTTCGTTATCTGCTTCTTTTTCTTCTATATGTATAAGCTCTGTGTGACTAAGTAAATCCTGAAGAGTGACTGTCCCCTCAATCCCATACACTGTCCGAGCATGCTTAATAAATTGATAATACTCATCAAGCAGATTCCAATCAACGTGGATTTTTCGGGTAATTGCCCCTTCTCCCTCCAGGCTGACGTATACTTCTACCCTGCCGCGACGGATATGTTCGTTTATTTTTTTCTTTATTTTATCTTCAATTGTTAATAACTGCCTTGGCATCCGTATATTTATTTCACAAAAACGGTGATTTACGGTTTTTATTTCGACATTTACTGAAAAAGCCTCTGACTCTGCCTTTCCTCTCCCAAAGCCCGTCATACTAATTACCATCCGCTTGCACATCCATTCTCTGAAAGGCTACTAAGTAAAAAACCAAAAGGTAATAGAATGGACTCTATTACCTTTTGGATTATAACATACTTTATTTTGTTTTTCTTAACAAAAATGAACCAGCTAGTAAAAAAGTTGGAACTGATGATAGTCCAATAATTAACAGCCAATCTTTCGCTTGAATCGGCAATGTATGGAAAACAGGCTGAAGAGGCGGATAATAAATGACTACAAACATTAATGCAAGTGAAGATATGACCGCCCAAACAAGATATTTGTTCCCAAACGGGTTTCGAGACAAAACGGAAATTTCACTGCGGCAATCAAACACATGAATGAGCTGAGCCATTACTAGAGTCGCAAAAGCTATCGTCTGCGCGTACTCTAATTGACTTGGATCGTTATGATAGATAATCATAAAGGCTATTAATGTAACAATCCCAATTAAGAATCCACGCGAAATCACTTTCCATCCTAATCCTCGTGAAAAGACCCCTTCATTAGGACTTCTTGGTCCACGCCTCATCACATTTTCTTCCGGCTGATCCAATCCGAGAGCCATAGCCGGCAGCCCGTCAGTTACTAAATTGACCCAAAGGATTTGGATTGGAACTAATGGTAATGGCATTCCCAAAATCATCGCAAAGAGCATTACCAAAATTTCACCAACGTTAGAAGCAAGCAAATAACGGACAAACTTGCGGATATTTTCATAGATATTTCTTCCTTCTTTGATCGCTGCTTTAATTGTTGCAAAGTTATCATCTAATAATACAAGCGAGGAGGCCTCCTTCGCCACATCTGTTCCAGTTATCCCCATTGCTACGCCAATGTCTGCTGCTTTTATCGCTGGAGCATCATTCACTCCATCACCCGTCATTGCCACAATATGACCACGATTTTGCAGTGCTCTAACAATTTTTAATTTATGTTCAGGTGAGACCCTAGCAAATACGGACACATCTTCAACAACAGCTTCAAGCTCCTCTACTGTCATTTGTGATAGTTCTTTCCCCTCAACAACCTTGCTCTTTTTCGTAAGAATTCCAAGCTCTCCAGCAATTGCTTTTGCTGTAATGACATGGTCACCGGTAATCATCACTGTTTTTATTCCCGCTGCCTTACATTCCTTCACAGCATCCTTTACCTCAGGCCTCGGCGGATCAATCATTCCTTGAATACCGATTAATGTCAGTTTATTCTCTGCTTCCTGTTCACTTAAAATCACTGTGTTATGAGAAATCGGCTTAAATGCAATGGCAATTGTCCTAAGTGCATTTGATGCTAAATTATTGATTGCATTCTGAACCCTAGTTTGTTTATCTTGGTTTAAAAATTGACTTTTTCCATCCCAAAGAATCGATTCACAAATGCCTAAGATCACATCAGGTGCACCTTTTGTAACGATAAAATGCCTTCCTTGTTTATCCTTCACATGGATACTCATCATTTTCCTTGCTGAATCAAACGGAAATTCCTTTATAATTGTGAACTCTTCCAGCAGTTTTGAACGGTTAAGTCCAGCTTTCATGGCACTAACCAATAATGCTCCCTCAGTGGGGTCACCGTCAAGAATATATTCCTCATCCTCTTGGTATATGTCAGAATGGTTACACAGCATCCCAAAAATAAGCATTTGCTGCAATGCCTTTTCATCTTTAGGAATGACTTTTTGTTTATTGCGGTAAAAGTCACCAGTTGGCTGGTAGCCAATTCCATCTACTGTCCAGGTTTGTTCACCGCTCCATAGATGGGTAACAGTCATTTTGTTTTGTGTCATCGTGCCCGTTTTATCAGAACAAATTACGGATGCACAGCCTAACGTTTCAACAGCTGGAAGCTTACGGACAATTGCCTTTTGCCTGATCATTTTTTGAACTCCAAGCGATAATGCCACCGTTACAATTGCCGGCAGTCCTTCCGGTATGGCTGCTACTGCCAATGATACACCAGCAAGGAACATTTCATAAATTTCATGTCCCCTCATAATCCCAATTACAACAACAAGCAAAGTCAAGAATAATGCCACCGTAATGAGAATTTTCCCCAACTGTTCCAAACGGCGCTGCAGCGGTGTTTCTTGAGATTCAGCACTTTGCAAGAGTCCGGCAATCTGGCCCATTGCCGTTTTCATTCCTGTTGCGATGACTACTCCAATACCACTGCCTCTTGTGATCATCGTACCCATGAAGGCGGTATTTTCCATATCACCAATGCCGGGACTGGGATTTGATAAACAGTCTATATGCTTGGCTACCGGAACAGATTCACCGGTAAGCGCCGACTCTTCAATTTCCAAACTATTGGATTCTATAATCCGGACATCTGCCCCAATCCTGTCACCGCTGGAGAACTTTAAAATATCTCCAATCACTATTTCCTTTGAGGGTACCTTAATCCAGTGCCCGTCTCTTAATACTGAAACCTGAGGTGCAGATAGTTCCTTTAAAGCTTGTAGGGATTTTTCTGCCCGCCTTTCTTGGTAAAACCCAAGAATCCCATTTAAAATCACGATGGCAATAATCGCGATGGCATCAATATATTCTCCGAGTAAACCAGAAATTAAGGTAGCTGCAAGCAGTACCAAAACCATAAAATCTTTAAATTGGCTAAAGAATAATAGCAGGGCAGATTGCTTTTCCCCTTCTTCTAATTCATTAAACCCATGCTGCTTAATCCTTTCCTTCACTTCCTCCTGTGTTAAACCCGATGAAAAGTCGGTTTCTAAGGCCTTTTCTACTTGTTCGATCTCCATCTCATGGAACTTCATCCGACCATCTCACTTCCCCCTTGTATCGACTATAATGTAAAGGATATTGCCTTGATTTCATTATTTATCCTTATTGGCTGACCTCTAAAGAAAGCTTATTCAGGGCCGTCCAAAAAAATGCTATTATTAAGTCTTATAGAGTAAAATAAGACAGAAGGAAATAAAGTAGGATATAATGAAGGCATTATAGTTATCTAGAAAAGGATGTTTTTTTCAATGTCATTCGATGGTTTATTTACAAAAGCGATGGTTCAAGAGCTTTCCCGTCAGCTTAAGGGCGGCAGGATTAATAAGGTACATCAGCCATATAAGAACGAAGTCATTTTAACAATACGTTCTGGCGGTGTGAATCATAAACTGCTGTTGTCGGCACATCCTAGCTACGCCAGGGCTCAGTTGACTAGAGAAGCGTATGATAATCCGAGTGAACCGCCAATGTTCTGTATGCTTTTGAGAAAGCATATTGAAGGGCATATACTAGAAGATATATATCAGATTGAAAATGATCGAATGATTGTTTTTGAAATTAAAGGGAGGAATGAAATCGGAGATATTAGTTACAAGCAGCTTATCATTGAAATAATGGGAAGGCACAGCAATATTGTATTAGTCGATAAAAGACGCAATCTCATTCTTGATAGCGTGAAGCATGTTTCCTTTGCCGTTAATAGCCACCGGGCTATCCTGCCTGGCCAGCCATATATTCTGCCGCCTGCACAGAATAAGCAAAATCCTTTTACGGCTAGTGAAGAAGATGTAGAAAGAAAATTGGATTTTAATGCAGGCAGGCTGGATAAGCAATTAGTTGAAAATTTCGCCGGTACATCACCGCTTTTTGCTAAAGAAGTTCTTTTTAAGAGCGGCCTTGCAAACCGAACAACGGTTCCGAAACACTTTATTGAATTGATAAGAAAAATTGATAATAACAATCTCTCCCCTGCTATCATGACTACAGAATCTAAGGAAGTCTTTTACCTGTTTCCTATTGAGCATGTAAAAGGAGAAATAAAAACTTTTCCTGCAATTAGTGACATGCTTGACCGTTTTTATTTCGGCAAGGCCGAACGGGACAGGGTGAAGCAACAAGGTCATGATATTGAACGCTTTATTATCAATGAAAAAGAAAAGAACGAAAAAAAAATTGAAAAACTTGAAGCAACTTTAAAGCTTGCGGAGCAGGCAGATCAGTTTCAGCGTTATGGTGAGCTGCTAACAGCTAATCTTTACGCCGCCAAAAAGGGGATGAAGGAAATCGAAGTCCTCGATTATTATGATGAATCAGGCGCTACAATGATTATTCCGCTTGACCCGCGTAAAACACCGTCAGACAATGCGCAAAAGTATTTTTCCAAATACCAAAAAGCAAAAAATTCCGTTACGGTTGTCCTTGAGCAAATTGCTCATGCCAAGGAAGAAGCCGCCTATTTTGATAATCTATTACAGCAGGTGTTAACAGCTTCTCCAAAGGATTTACAGGAGATTCGGGAGGAATTGGTTGAAGGTGGATATATTCGTGAACGCCAAAAACGACAAGGTAAAAAAGTAATGAATGCAAAGCCGGTTCTTGACCTCTTCCAATCATCCGACCATACTGAGATTATTGTCGGTAAAAATAATAAACAAAATGATTATTTAACCAATAAACTGGCGGCAAGGGATGAAATTTGGCTGCATACAAAGGATATTCCAGGCTCCCATGTCGTCATTAGAAGTAAGGAACCTTCCGAACAGACGATTAAAGAAGCAGCACAGCTGGCCGCTTATTTTTCCAAGGCTAGAAATTCCAGCTCAGTCCCCGTTGATTTTACAAAAGTCCGGCATGTTAAAAAACCAAGCGGGGCGAAACCAGGGTTTGTGATTTATGATCATCAACAGACTGTTTATGTTACTCCTGATGAAGAAATTGTACTTAAATTGAAAAAAGGCGAATAAAAAAAAGCCCCCTGGGGCTTTTTTTTATTCGTACTGTTTACTCCATTGTGCTGGGTCTTTACTCCATGAAAGCAAACTTTCTTGATCACTTTGACCAATATAACCTTTATCTATTGCTACAGACACTAATGTAGGAAAATCTGTAAGTGACTTGCTGTTAATACCTTCCTGGGCAAATGCATCTGTACCCTTTTGAAGTCCATATGTAAATATGGAGACAGCACCTAATACTTCACAGCCAGCCTCTCTTAATGCATGCACAGCTGTAATCACACTGCCGCCCGTTGAAATTAAGTCTTCAACCACTACAACCTTTTGTCCTTGTTCTGCTTTTCCTTCAATTTGATTGCCTTTTCCATGACCTTTGGCTTTAGAACGAACATAGCACATTGGCAGATTCATTAACTCACTAACCCAAGCCGCATGGGGAATCCCGGCGGTTGCAGTTCCAGCTACCACTTCCGTATCAGGGAAGTTTTCTTGAATCAGCTTTTGCAAGCCTTCGGCAATTTGTCTTCTAACTCCTGGATAAGAAAGTGTAAGGCGATTATCACAATAAATAGGAGAACGCAAACCCGATGTCCAAGTAAATGGTTCATTTGGTTTTAATGCTACGGCATTAATGTCTAATAAACTTTCTGCTATCTTTTCTTTCATTAGTTAACTCCCTTCCATATTTTCAGCCATTGTTGATAGCTTTCGAGCGGGTTCGATGATCTTGTAATAGAACGACCAACTACAATCGAACTCACACCCGCATTTCTAGCAGATTCAGGTGTAGCAATCCGCTTTTGATCTTGGGTTTGATCTTGGGGCATACGAATTCCCGGACAAACTGTTAAAAATGAATCCCCTGCTTTTTCGCGAATCGCGCCTGCTTCCCAAGCAGAGCAGACAACTCCGTCTAATCCTGCATCTTTTGTTAGAGAAGCATAATGCAAAACAGACTCCTTTAAAGTAACAGGAATAAGCTGTTCCTTGTTCATTTGCTCCTCTGAAGTACTAGTTAATTGCGTTACTGCGATACAGTATGGCCGCTTTTTACCGGAAGCAGTACCTGCTTCCAAACCTTCCAAAGCCGCCTGCATCATTTCCTTTCCGCCGGCAGCATGCACATTCACGAGGTCGCAATCAAGCCTTGCCAGACCCTTCATGGCGCTTTTCACTGTATTTGGGATATCATGAAGCTTTAAATCAAGAAAAATTTGATGCCCTGCTTCTTTTAAAAGATGAATAATCGCCGGACCTTCTTGATAAAAAAGTTCCATTCCTACCTTGACAAACAGTTGTTCACCTTCAAAAGGCTGTAAAAATTTCTGCACTTCATTTACGCTGGCAAAATCAAGCGCGATGATTAGCGAATGATCCATGTTACTTCCAGCTCCTTCCGGTACATTCACTGATGTGTTCAAATCCTAATTTTTCTAATAAGAGTGGTAATTCTTCAATAATAGTCGGACATACAAACGGATCAACAAAATTCGCTGTACCAACCGCAACTGCACTAGCTCCAGCATAGAAAAATTCTATTACGTCTTCTGCTGATTGAACCCCTCCCATACCAATTATCGGCAGTTCAACAGCTTGACTGACTTCATAAATCATGCGAATGGCAACGGGCTTTACCGCTGGACCAGATAAACCGCCGGTTCGATTTGCTAAAATCGGTTTCCCTGTCTTTAAATCCAGCCTCATGCCTACAAGTGTATTGATCATCGTTAGACCATCCGCACCGCCTGCCTCGACTGCCTTCGCCATCTCAACAATATTCGTAACGTTTGGCGATAATTTCACGTACACTGGAACCTCTGATACTTCTTTCACTTTTCTTGTTAAGTCACGGGCTACCTCTGGTATTGTACCAAAAGCAATTCCCCCTGTCTTAACATTTGGACAAGAAATATTTAATTCAAGGGCATGAACATTTGAAGCTTTAGAGATTTCCTTTGCCACCTCTACATAATCCTCTTCTAATGAACCAGCAACATTGGCAATAATCGGGACATCATATTGAGAAAGCCATGAAAGTTCTTCCGACATAACCTTTTTTAGACCTGGATTTTGCAGGCCAATTGCATTTAGCATTCCTGCCCGTGTTTCCGCTACCCTAGGCGTTGGATTCCCAAATCTTGGCTCTGTAGTGGTTGCCTTTATCATGATTGCTCCAAGGGTGCTCAAATCATAAAACTGACTGTACTCCCGTCCAAATCCAAAACAGCCTGAAGCAGGCATGATTGGGTTTTTTAACTTTAAACCTGGCAAATCAATGTTTAAACGACTCATAGCATTACCTCCCCAGCACGGAAAACCGGTCCATCGCTGCAGACTTTCTTATAGGAGGTTCCATTTGGATCTTCTCCACTTTTGCATACACAGGCAAAGCAAGCACCAACACCACAGCCCATCCGTTCTTCTAGAGAAAGAAATAATCTTTTATTAGAATACCCCTGCTCAATTGCTTTTAACATTGGGGTAGGACCACAAGTATAGATACAATCAAAGCTTAAGTCTTTCATGATATCGGTGACAAACCCTTTTGCACCATATGAACCGTCAACTGTAGCGACAAAGGTTTCGCCATTTTTGGAAAACTCATTTTCATAAAAAACCGCTGATTCCGTTTGGAATCCAAGGACGTGTATTACCTTAACTCCTTTTGCGGTTAATTGATTAGAAAGTTCGTAAAGAGGTGGAACACCAATCCCGCCGCCAACAAGCAGGGCTGTTTCAGCAATGCTGACTTCTGAGACAGGAAAACCATTCCCTAATGGCCCAAGGATATCTAATTCCATCCCCGGTGCCATTTGAGATAAGAGTGATGTGCCCTGCCCATCCTTGCGGTAGATCATTGTCAGCTGTTTTCTTTTTTTATCATAAGAAGATATACTGATTGGTCTTCTTAAAACCGGATCCCAAGAATCAGTTACCCGAATATGAACGAACTGGCCAGGCTCATTAATTTCATCTACTAATTCGCCTGCCACCGTTAATTCATAAATATCTTTTGCGATTTCCTTATGTTGAAGGATTTTACACAATTCTTTTTTTATCAAGCAAAAACTGCCTCCTTTTTCCCAACAGACATGGCTTCTGTCGAGAAATTCATTGATTCAATCACTTGAAGGATTGCATCGGCTGTATCTAATGAGGTTAAGCAAGGAACACCGTTTTCTACTGCCTCTCGACGAATCCTAAACCCGTCACGCTCAGGTTGTTTACCCTTTGTCAATGTATTGATAATGAATTGTGCTTCACCATGATGAATCACGTCTAAAAGTGTTTTCCCTTCAGAGCCAATTTTTCCGACTACTTTGACAGGAAGTCCGGCAGCCTGTAGTACAGACGCAGTACCGCTTGTCGCCATTAAGCGATAACCAATTGCTGAAAAGCGTTTTGCAAGTTTTAAAGCCTCTTGCTTATCTTTATCAGCAACCGTAAATAGTACTGATCCAAATTTTTGGATTTTCATGCCAGAAGCAACCAGTCCTTTATAAAGAGCTTTTTCGAGCGTGATATCCTTACCCATTACTTCCCCGGTAGACTTCATTTCAGGTCCAAGTGATATATCAACGTCTTTTAGCTTGGCAAATGAGAATACTGGAACTTTTACATATACACCAGTTTTTTCTGGAATAATTCCCGGTGTAAAGCCCTGGTCAATGATTGACTGTCCTAAAATTGCCTTTGTCGCGATTTTCGCCATCGGTACATTTGTGATCTTACTTAAAAATGGTACTGTCCGGCTTGACCGCGGATTAACTTCAAGCACGTAGACTTGGTCACCTGATAAGACATACTGGATATTCAGCAGACCTACAATGTTTAATCCTATTGATAATTTTTCCGTATATTCAACAAGAGTTTGTTTCACTTTTTCGGAAAGTGTTTGCGGCGGATACACAGCAATCGAGTCCCCTGAGTGAACACCAGCGCGTTCGATATGTTCCATAATCCCCGGGATTAACACATTTTTACCATCACAGATTGCATCCACTTCTATCTCTTTACCGGTTAAATAACGATCAATCAAGACTGGGTGTTCAGGATTGATTTTCACCGCATTTTTCATATAATGAAGCAGCTCTTCTTCTTGGTAGACAATTTCCATCGCACGGCCACCTAAAACATAGGAAGGCCGGACGAGTACGGGATACCCAATTTCCTGGGCGATCACAAGCGCCTCATCTACAGATAAAGCCGTTTTCCCAAGTGGCTGCGGAATGTTAAGCTGTTCTAGGGCTTGCTCAAATTTATCTCTATCTTCAGCCCGGTCTAAATCCTCAAGGGTTGTTCCGAGAATTCTCACGCCATGGTTAATTAGCTCTGCTGCCAGATTAATAGCTGTTTGGCCGCCAAATTGAACAACCACTCCAATTGGTTTTTCCAAATCAATAATGGTCATGACATCTTCAATTGTCAAAGGTTCGAAATACAGTTTATCAGAGATACTAAAATCCGTCGATACCGTCTCTGGATTGTTATTAATAATAATTGCTTCATAGCCTGCTTCTTTTATTGCTTTTACGGAATGGACGGTCGCATAGTCAAACTCTATTCCCTGGCCAATTCGAATCGGGCCTGAGCCGAGAACAATTACACTTTGCTTTTCAGTTACTAATGACTCATTTTCCTCTTCATATGTGCCGTAGTAGTATGGTGTTTCAGATTCGAATTCAGCTGCGCATGTATCTACCATTTTAAACACAGGGACAATTCCGTTTTCTTTACGCAGCTTATAAATTTCAGGTTCCGACTGATTCCACAATTCAGCTATTTTTTTATCAGTAAACCCTTTTTGTTTTGCTTCCAAAAGCAGCTCAAGGTCAAATTGATTTTCAGCAAGCTTTGCTTCTAACTCTACAATGCCTTCCATTTTCTTCAGGAAGAACAAATCAATTTTGCTCCATTGGTGAATGGTTTCAATGGAAGTTCCGCGTTTTAAGCTCTCTGCAATGTAAAACAGGCGTTCATCTCCAGCTTTACGAATCCTTTTCTCCAGCAATTCATTCGGAATTTCCGCTGCGTCATTCAATTCGAAATGATGCACGCCTGCTTCAAGCGAGCGAATGGCTTTCAGTAAGGATTCTTCGAAAGTTCGGCCCATTGCCATAACTTCCCCTGTAGCCTTCATTTGCGTACCAAGTGAACGGTTTCCTGATTCGAACTTATCAAACGGCCATCTTGGGATTTTCGTAACGATATAATCAAGAGCAGGTTCAAAACTCGCATATGTTTTACCAGTAACAGGATTTAACATTTCATCAAGGGTAAGGCCAACCGCAATTTTGGCAGCTAGTTTGGCAATTGGATATCCTGTTGCTTTTGAGGCAAGCGCTGATGAACGGCTGACCCTTGGATTAACTTCAATAATGTAATATTCAAAGCTATTAGGATCTAAAGCAAGCTGGACATTACAGCCGCCTTCGATACCTAAGGCACGAATAATTTTTAGAGATACATTTCTTAACAGCTGATATTCCCTATCACTTAATGTTTGGCTTGGTGCAACGACAATGGAGTCACCAGTATGAACTCCGACAGGGTCAATGTTTTCCATATTACATACAACTATGGCATTGTCATTTGAGTCGCGCATGACTTCATATTCTATTTCTTTAAACCCTGCAATACTTTTTTCAAGTAAACATTGATGAACAGGACTATTTTTTAAACCACTCGTTACGATTTCATCCAGTTCCTCTTGATTATGACAAATACCGCCGCCTGTGCCTCCAAGGGTATAGGCAGGGCGAACAATCACTGGAAACCCAATTTTTTCAACAAATGCCTTTGCTTCGTTCAATTCATGGATAATTTCACTATCAGGAACAGGTTCATTTAACTCATTCATCAGACTTCGGAATAATTCTCGGTCTTCAGCTTTTTCAATCGCAGCGAGCTTCGTTCCAAGGATTTCTACCCCGCATTCTTCCAATACACCAGAATTCGCTAATTCCACGGTTAAATTAAGTCCTGTTTGACCTCCTAGCGTGCCTAAAATCGCATCAGGATGTTCCTTGCGGATAATCCGGCTGACAAATTCAAGTGTTAATGGCTCTATATAGACAGCATCTGCAATCTCTATATCTGTCATGATTGTGGCAGGATTGGAGTTCACCAGAATCACGCGGTAGCCTTCTTCTTTTAAAGCGATACATGCCTGGGTGCCGGCGTAATCAAATTCTGCAGCCTGACCAATCACAATCGGTCCAGATCCGATAACTAAAATGGAGTTTATATCTGTACGTTTTGGCATGTTGCTGCAACCTCCTGTTTTTTAGATTCAATCATTGCGAAAAATTGATCAAATAAATTGCTCGCATCCTCTGGACCCGGGGATGCCTCAGGGTGATATTGGACAGTAAAGGCCGGATAATCTAAATGTTCCAATCCTTCGATGGTTCCATCATTTAATGCAATATGAGTAACCGATAATCTTGTATTTTTTAAAGACTTTTCCTCGACCGTATATCCATGGTTTTGAGAAGTAATCGCAATCTTTCCGGTAGCAAGGTTTTTAACAGGATGATTTGACCCGCGATGGCCAAACTTCATTTTGATAGTGTTGGCCCCGCATGCAAGAGCAAATAGCTGGTGGCCAAGACAAATACCAAAAATCGGAACTCTCCCAAGGATTTGCTGAATCATATGGATGCCTTCAGGAACATCTTTGGGATCCCCAGGTCCATTTGTAAGCATAATTCCGTCTGGTCGTAATTGCAGAATTTCGTCTGCTGTTGTGTGATACGGTACCACTACAACATCACAATCACGTTTATTTAATTCACGTAAAATGCCATGCTTCATTCCAAAATCAACTAGAACGATTCTCTTTCCTCTACCAGGACTAGGATATGGATTTTTTGTTGAAACCCTTCTTACTTGATCAATCGGAAGTCTTGTTTGTCGTAATTGTCGAATAACCTCGCTTGGGTCAGACTCAATACTGCAGATTGCACCTTTAACAGTCCCTTGGTTGCGAATAATCCTGGTTAATTTTCGTGTATCGATTCCAGCAATTCCAGGGATATTTTTCTTTTTTAAATACTCGTCAATCGTAAATTCACTTCTCCAGTTGGACGGGAAGTCAGTTGCTTCTTTGACAATAAGTCCTTTTACTGCCGGATTAATGGATTCAAAGTCATCACGATTAATTCCATAATTTCCAATCAGCGGATAGGTAAGCATGACAATTTGTCCGCAATAGGAGGGATCAGAAAGAATTTCTTGATAGCCTGTCATTCCTGTATTAAAGACAACCTCTCCTATAGTATCCATATGGCTGCCGAATCCGTCTCCAACAAATATCGTGCCATCTTCTAAAATCAGTTGTGCTTTCATACATTACAACTCCTTTTCCCAAACTATTTGGCCGTTTGCTATTGTCATTTCCGGCCATCCTTTACATTTCCAGCCTGTAAATGGCGTATTTTTTCCTTTTGATAAAAACTCTTCAGGATTAATTTCTTTTTCTTCACTTACATTAAGCAGAACAAGGTCAGCAATCGCACCTTCTTCGATTCTTCCATATGGAAGATCAAATGCTTCCGCTGGTTTTTTCGTTAAATAGTCAATTAATTGCTCGAGTGAAATAATATTTTTTAGAACAAAATGTGTGTATAACAATGGAAAGGCAGTTTCTAGGCCGACAATTCCGAATGGTGCCAATTCCATTCCTTCACTTTTTTCCGCTTCCGTATGTGGTGCATGATCCGTTGCAATAAAATCGATGGTCCCATCCAAAAGGCCTTCTATTAAGGCTTCACGGTCAGAAGTATCACGAAGCGGCGGATTCATTTTGTAATTCGCATCTAAACCAGGGATATCATCCTGAGATAATAGTAAGTGATGCGGTGTTACTTCTGCAGTTACTTTAATTCCTGCTCTTTTCGCATCTCTTACCACGCGAACGGATTCCTTTGTACTGATATGACAGACATGGTAATGACAGCCAGCAGCTTCTGCAAGAAGCACATCCCTGGCAATCTGCACAGATTCACATACAGATGGAATGCCGTTCAAGCCGTTCTTCTTTGAAAAGGAACCTTCATGGACACACCCCTTATTTATAAGAGTATTTTCCTCACAGTGGGCTACGATTGCCATATTTACCTCCGCTGCCTTACGCATTGCAGCAAGCATCATATCAGCTGATTGAACCCCCACCCCATCGTCCGTAAAGGCAAATGCACCTGCTGCTTTTAACGCTTCAAAATCTGTCAGTTCATTACCTATCTGTCTAACAGTAATAGACGCATAAGGTAAAACTCGCACATTTGCGGTTTCTTGGATTCGATTTTGCAGCCATTCCATTTGTTCTTTAGAATCAGGAACCGGTCTAGTATTCGGCATTGCGGCAACCGTTGTAAAGCCTCCTTTTGCTGCAGAAAGAGTTCCAGTTGCAATCGTTTCTTTTTTCTCACCGCCCGGTTCGCGGAGATGAACATGCAGATCAATAAATCCAGGTGAAACCAGTTTCCCAGCAGCATCTATCGTACGATCTACGGTTGTGTTGATCTTTGGATTGATTTTCGTAATAATGCCGTCCTCAATTAAAATATCTGCCTCTTTTGTTACTCCCTCATATGCTAGATAATTGGCGTTCTGAATAAGAATTTTCATTAGTATATCCTCCTTGTATGCTTTCGAGTGATCTTTTTAGTACAGCCATTCTGACGTAAACGCCATTTTCCATTTGTTTAAATATCCTTGAACGTTTGCATTCGACAAGACTATCCGCTATTTCTACATTTCGATTGACAGGAGCGGGATGCATAATGATTGCATGGGACATCATTTGCTTTTCCCTGTCTAATGTAAGCCCAAATTGTCGATGGTAATCTGCAGCAGTAAAGCTCCCCTTTTTTTGATGCCTCTCATGCTGAACTCTTAAGAGCATGACAACATCTGCTTGTAGGACTGCTTCATCGATTGGTTTAAATTTTTGTGAGCTTAAGCTGTGTTGGTCAAACCATTCTTCTGGTCCTGAGAAAACCACTTCTGCCCCAAGTCTTGTTAAGGCATCTGCATTAGAACGGGCAACTCGACTGTGTCTGATATCCCCAATAATGGCTATTTTTAGACCAGCAAATCGTCCAAACTCTTGATAAATGGTTAATAAATCGAGGAGTGATTGTGTTGGATGATGCCCACAGCCATCTCCTCCATTAATGATGGGGATATTGACTCTGCCAACGAGCTCATCAAAGTAGCGATCCTGTCCATGGCGAATGACAAGTGTATTCACACCTATTGCTTCAAGTGTTTTAACTGTATCATAAAGAGTCTCTCCCTTTTGAACGCTGGAGGTTTGAACTTCAAATGGAATGACACTTAAACCTAATCTTCTTTCTGCAACTTCAAAACTGCATTTTGTTCTAGTGCTATTTTCAAAAAACAAGTTAGCAGAAAACATCTGACCCTCTGGCTTCCATACCATACCTTCTGAAAACTTCATAGCATCTGCTAAGATTTGTTGAATCTCTTCCACCTTTAATTCGTTTGTAGTAAACAAGTGGTTTATCATTTTTATCCCCCCGTTATTATGTATTGGGTAAAAAAAGACCCTGACCATTAGATCAGGGTGCAAGAAATTATTATTAATGAAGGTTCAAGACAGGAATCCCCTCATTATAATCATTACACCCTTATAAGCCTCTCTGGACTTCTTTTAAAAGGTTGCCTACAATTATGCAGTTTTTATATCATCATTTGATTCTTCAGTTTCAAACATATTCTCACTTACTTTTGGTCTTCCTGGAAGTATGACGTTTAATAACACTCCGAAAATTGCCGCTAAAGCCATCCCTTGAATTTGAATATCCTTAAATGGCAGTTTCAGAACTGCACCACCAATTCCAATAATTAAAATCACGGAAGCGATCACGAGATTTCGTTTATCATCAAAGTCAATTTTACTGTCAACCAACATTCTTAATCCTGATGAAGCGATGATTCCAAATAACAGGATGGATACACCACCCATTACCGGGGTAGGAATACTATGGATGAGAGCAGTTATTTTACCAATAAACCCAAAGATAATCGCAAACACGGCTGCTCCTGCTAGCACATAGACACTATAGACACGGGTAATGGCTAGGACACCGATGTTTTCACCATAAGTTGTTTTAGGCGGCCCGCCTACTAAGGCGGAAATAATAGATGCTGTTCCATCACCAAGAATAGACCGGTGCAGACCTGGCTCTTTAATATAGTCGCGGCCTACAACTTTGCTTAGTATAAGCTGGTGTCCGATATGTTCGGAAATGGTGACAATTGCTACTGGCACCATTAGCCAGAAGATATCCCATGTGAATTTTACTTCAAAGCTTACAAATGGGATAATAAACTGCGGCATTTCAAACCAATCTGCTTTCAATACTGGTGCAAAATCAACAACCCCGACAAGCAGTGCGTATACATATCCAACAACGATTCCAGCTAATATCGGAATAATACTTAATATTTTTTTCGCAAATATCGAGAAAGTAATCGTGGCAGCTAGGGTTACTAAAGCAACCGAGAAGTGAAGCACGCTATAGTTTCCAGCTGGATTATTTGTTGCCATTCCAACAGCTGTCCCTGCAACAGACAAGCCAATAACAATAATAACAGGTCCAACCACAATTGGTGGAAGCAAATTCATGATCCAGCGGTATCCAGCTTTCCTGATAATCAAAGCTATAATTCCATATACAAGTCCTACAAGGAAGGTACCTGCCATTGCCGCACCTGGACCCAACGATTCATTTAAAAACTTTATTGGGATAATATAGGCAAATGAAGAACCTAAATAGGCAGGAACTTGAAATTTAGTAATAATTAAAAATGCTAATGTTCCGAGTCCGCTTGAGATTAAGGCGATTGCCGGATCTAAGCCCACTAAATATGGAACTAGAATGGTTGCACCAAACATGGCAAATAAATGCTGTATACTTAGGGTCAACCATTGAAGTGGTTTCGGTTTATCGTCGATGTCTAATATTGGTTGGTTGTTCATATTGATCTCCCCTGATATGATGAATGGTACTATTATTTTCTACACTTTTTAAAATAAAAAACCCTCTATGTCCATAAAGTACAAAGAGGGTTTTGTAATGCCATAAGAATTGGCATATCCCCCTTTGTCAGACTCTCAGGACTGCATTTAAAAGGGTAAATATTTAGTTATCAAATATTCCTACTTGATCTTCTTGATCAACTTCCTTTAGTTCAACAACAATTTTTTCGCTGCTGGATGTTGGGATGTTTTTCCCAACATAATCTGCCCTGATTGGAAGTTCACGATGTCCACGATCCACGAGAACTGCCAGCTGAATAGCTGACGGCCGTCCAATATCCATTAGCGCATCTAAACCAGCTCTAACTGTTCTGCCAGTATACAAAACATCATCAACTAGGATTACTTTTTTATTATCTATCTCGAACGGAATATCGGATCCTTTAACTAGTGGTTCATTGGTTTCGGTCTTCTTCGTTAAGTCATCCCGATATAGCGTAATGTCCAGCTCACCGACCCGAATCTGATTCCCTTCAATCTGTTCAATTTTGGCAGCAAGGCGCTTTGCTAAATAAATCCCCCTAGTTCGGATTCCAACTAATACACAATCGCTGATTCCTTTGTTTTTCTCAATAATTTGATGAGCTATTCTCGTCATTGCCCGGCCTATCGCTTGTTCATCAAGTACGATTGCTTTTTGGCTCAACTAAGTCACCTTCTTTATTATAGTAACTAAAAAACCTCTCACCGTTCGTGGCGAGAGGTACAATGATTCTGTAATAAATGGGTGCAAAACCCAATATCCGTATCCTTCTCAGCCTCACGGGACTGATCTTAAAGGCTTATTCAACTAATGAAATCTTACTTTATTAAAGGCAATTTGTCAATGATTATTTTCTTAGCTGTGTAAGAAGGTATTCCATCTCATCAGGCAGCGGCGCTTCAAATTCAAGATATTCATTTGTTCTTGGATGTATAAAACCAAGAACACCGGCATGAAGAGCTTGGCCGTTTAGATCCAGCGTTTTCTTTGGTCCATATTTAGGATCTCCAGCAAGCGGGTAGCCAATATATTTCATGTGGACTCGAATCTGATGTGTTCTTCCCGTTTCTAGTTGACATTCAACGAACGTAAAGTCATTAAACCTTTCAAGCACCTGAAAGTGGGTGACAGCATGCTTCCCATTATCTACCACCGCCATGCTTTGCCGGTCCTTACTGTCCCTCCCTAGTGGTGCATCAATCGTGCCGAAATCATGAGGGATAACTCCGTGGACAATCGCTTTGTATTTTCTTGTTACCGTTTTTTCTACCAGCTGATTAACAAGACTCTCGTGAGCCAAATCATTTTTAGCCACCATCAATAAACCGGATGTATCTTTATCAATACGGTGAACAATACCCGGTCTTAATACTCCGTTAATGCCAGATAAATCTTTACAATGAGCCATTAAACCATTGACAAGAGTTCCAGTCATATGTCCTGGTGCAGGATGAACGACCATTCCTCTTGGTTTATTCACCACTAAAACATCTTTATCTTCATAATATATGTCTAGATCCATTTCTTCTGGAATGACATCCAGTTCCTCTGGTTCAGGAATTGAAATTTTAATAACATCATTCAAACTGCATTTGTAATTGGTTTTTACAGTTTTTCCATTTACAAGTACTGCCCCTTCTTTAATCCATTGCTGAACCTGAGTCCTTGACCATTCATCATCTAACCCAGAAATAATCTTATCAATGCGGTCGCCCTGCTGTTCATCAAGAACGGTGTGTTCCATTTTCTCCATATGTTTTCTCCTTTGATTGTCTTTCTTCAAGCAGCATCTGAATCATTAAAAGTCCTACGCCAATGACTAGGGCCGAATCTGCAATATTAAATACAGGGAAATTATAGCCGAAAATATATGTATGAATAAAATCAACAACTTCCTTGCGAATGACTCGGTCGATAAAGTTCCCAATCGCACCACCCAGCATTAGGGACAAGGAAACACCTAACAGCCTCTTGCCTCTTGCCGCTTTATGCAGATAATACATAATACCGATAATAACAATGATGGTAATAATGTAAAAAAGCCACATTTGCCCTTGCAGAATACCCCATGCGGCTCCGCGATTGCGATGAGAAGTGATATATAAAAAATTGTCTATAAGTGGAATACTTTCTCCTAGATACATTTTGTGTTCGATTAACCATTTGGTTATCTGGTCTAAAACAATGACAAAAAGTGCGATTAAATAATAAAACACTAAGAAATACCCCCACATAACATGACTTTCTTCCTTAGAATTTTAGCATACTTAATCGCAAAACAACAATGTAACGTTATGAAAATGGAGCAAGAATTGGTTTTTTATAAAAAGTTTCAATGTTTTCGGAGTCTTTGAGTGATTTTAGAGTAGGGATCATCTTTAATAAATCATCCGAGATCAGTTCCCCGGAGATTTCACAATGACCATAATTGCCATGTTCGATTTTACTGATTGCCGTCTGTACATCCTTAAGTTCTGCTTCTAATACGCTGACAAACCAGTCCTTTTTCTTCTGTTTGAGTAGTGATTGTTCTAATTCATATTTCGTTTGACGGAGTTCCCAATACATCTTTTCCTGCTCAGCATTCATTATGTCGTTACCTCCGTTTCATCATTTGTTTTATTATCTCCGCAAGCTTCAAGCTAACACGGTAAAACATTTGACATCACGGACAACAATTAACGGAGAAGGAAAAAAGCCCCTGTAAATAATACAGGGGCCTCATGCTTATAACTTTTGTGAATAGTTTTCCTTTACTACATCGGCACAGCGTAAGCAAAGTGTTGGGTGTTCAGAGTTTTTCCCAACATCAGGTGTAACAACCCAGCAGCGTTCACATGTTTCCCCTTCAGCCTTGGTTACAACAATGGCTGCTGAATCGAGTTTTATAGCATTTTCAGGAGCGGCTTCATAGTACCCAGCAACTTCAAATCCAGAAACGATAAATAACTGGGTAAAACTTTCATGAATGGACTCCAAAAGAGCTTTTGTCTTTTCATTAACATATAAAGTTACCTTAGCGGTTAACGATTTTCCAATTATCTTCTCATTTCGCGCCTCTTCAAGTGCTTTTAATACTTCGTCACGAAGCTTCATGAAAGCTGACCATTTTTCCTCTAAAGCCTTCGCTCCATCAAGTTCTTGGTATTCAGGCATATCTGTTAATTGAACACTTTCCTCTGTCACTCCAGGGATAAACGGCCACACTTCATCAGCGGTATGCGAAAGAATTGGCGACACCAATTTTGTCAGCGCAACTAAAGATTCATATAATACAGTCTGAATTGCACGGCGCTCATGATTGTCCTTAGCTTCAATATATAAAACATCTTTGGCAAAATCTAAATAGAAAGAACTTAAATCAAGGGTACAGAAATTGTTTACCGCATGATAAATACCAGAGTAGTCGTAATTTTCATAGGAATTACGAACATGCTTAACGAGTTTATTTAATTTAACAAGCATAAATTGGTCTACTTCACGCAAATCTTCGTAAGGAAGTTTATCTTTTCCCGGATCAAAATCAGCTAGGTTTCCTAACAAGAAACGGAAGGTATTACGAATTTTGCGGTAAACCTCAGCAACTTGTTTCAATATTGCATCAGATACACGTACATCAGCCTGATAATCAACAGATGCAACCCATAGCCTTAGAATATCTGCCCCTAATTGATTCATAACTTTCGCAGGGACAACGACATTACCTAGTGATTTACTCATTTTGCGACCTTCGCCATCAAGCACAAAGCCGTGGCTTAAAACCCCTTTATATGGGGCCTTTCCTGTTACAGCAACAGCGGTTGATAACGAAGAGTTGAACCAGCCTCGGTATTGATCGGAACCTTCAAGGTAAAGATCTGCCGGTCGGACTAAATCTTCTCTTTCAACAAGAACCGCTTGATGTGAAGAACCTGAGTCAAACCATACATCCATGATATCTGTTTCTTTCGTGAATCGGCCATTCGGACTGCCAGGATGGGTAAATCCTTCAGGCAGCAAGTCCTTGGCCTCACGCTCAAACCACACATTCGAGCCATGCTGGCGGAATAATTCGGACACATAATTAATCGTTTCATCCGTAATAATTTCTTCACCATTTTCTGCATAGAAAACAGGAATCGGTACACCCCATACCCGCTGTCTAGAAATACACCAGTCTCCGCGGTCACGTACCATGTTGAAAAGTCGGGTTTCACCCCAAGCAGGTACCCATTTTGTCTCCTTCACTGCCTCAAGCAATTGTTCACGGAAATCCTTGATGGATGCAAACCATTGAGCAGTTGCACGGAAAATGACCGGCTTCTTTGTTCTCCAATCATGCGGATAGGAGTGGGTTATGAATGTCAGTTTTAACAGCGCGCCATTTTCTTCAAGCTTTTGACCGATTGGTTTATTGGCATCTTCGTAAAATAGACCTTCAAACCCCGGAGCTTCACTTGTCATGTAGCCCTTATCATCTACAGGGCAAAGAACTTCCAAGCCATATTTTTGACCAACCAGGAAGTCATCTTCCCCGTGACCCGGTGCTGTATGAACGCAGCCTGTACCGGCATCCGTTGTTACATGCTCACCAAGCATAACTAATGAATCGCGCTCATATAACGGGTGGCTGGCAATGACATTCTCTAATTCAGCACCTTTTACCTTCTGTACTACCTCAGGGCTTTCCCAGCCAATTTCGTTTGTAACAGCTTCAAGCAGGCTCTCAGCAACTAAATATTTATGTCCATTTTCGCTAACCACAACGTATGTTAACTCAGGATGTACCGAAATCCCTAAGTTGGCTGGAATTGTCCAAGGTGTTGTTGTCCAGATGACAATTTCCGTTTCCTGGTCTAGTACCCCCTTGCCATCCTTCACCTTAAAGGCAACATAAATAGATGGGGAACGCTTATCATTGTATTCGATTTCTGCTTCAGCAAGCGCGGACTCACTTGACGGGGACCAATATACGGGCTTTAACCCTTTATAAATATAACCCTTTTTCGCCATTTCACCGAAAACTTTAATTTGCTGCGCTTCATATTCCGGCTTCAGTGTAATATATGGGTTATTCCAATCACCTCGAACACCGAGACGTTTAAACTGCGACCGCTGATTATCAATTTGTTCATACGCATATTCGGTACAAAGCTTACGAAATTCAGCAACTGTCATTTCTTTTCTTTTGACACCTTTATTGGTTAATGCCTGCTCGATAGGCAGTCCATGTGTATCCCATCCCGGCACATACGGTGCATGGAAACCGCTCATTGATTTAAAACGGACAATAAAATCCTTTAAAATTTTGTTAAGCGCGTGACCCATATGGATATCCCCGTTTGCATATGGAGGTCCATCATGCAGGACAAATATCGGCCGTCCTTTAGTGCGTTCTTGAACTTTTTGATAAATATTCATTTCTTCCCATTTTGCTTGTAAATCAGGTTCGCGCTGTGGAAGATTACCGCGCATCGGAAACTCTGTTTTCGGCATTAGCAACGTATCTTTGTATTCCATCTTTCTTCCTCCAATTACATACTATTGAATAGAATAGACATTTTGACAAATAAAAAAAACCTCTCATCCCAAATAGGGACGAGAAGGTTTATTCCCGCGGTACCACCCTGATAGATGGAACTAACTATTAATTCCATCCTCTTTGATTCGTAACGTGAATAACACGCCTAGGCTTACTTTTCTTATGAAAAAAATGTTCAGCCCGGAACTCATGGGTGATCTTCCAATTTATCGGCTTTATCAGGCTTTCACTCTCCCTGATTCGCTTCAAAAGCTTGTGAAAAATTGTACTGTCCCAATCATCGTCATTGCCATTCTTTATAACTTGTTAAGAAATTATATGCTACTAGAGCACCTTTCGTCAAGCTAATGAATCTTCTTCTTCGTGGATTTTTAACTCTGTTGCATCCACTTCATACTCTAACAAGTGATCCCAGTCATCCGTATTCAGCATATCAAGCTGTGCTTCAATCAACATTTTAAATCGGGTGCGGAATACCTTGGACTGCTTCTTCAACTCCTCTATTTCAAGAGCAATTTTTCTAGCCTTCGACAGGGATTCATTAATAATTCGGTCGGCATTTTTCTCGGCTTCTTTAATGATCAGCTTAGCTTCCTTTTGAGCATTACGGCGGACCTCTTCCCCAGCTTCCTGAGCAATTACAATTGATTTATTCAGTGTTTCTTCAATATTTATAAAATGACCCAGGCGGTCGTTCATATCATTTAAACGTTCTTCTAATTCCTTCTTCTCTCGAAGGACCAGTTCATAATCTTTAATAACTTGGTCTAAGAATTCGTTTACTTCATCCTCGTCGTACCCTCTAAAACCTTTATTAAATTCTTTATTATGAATATCTAACGGCGTTAACGGCATGATGCCACCTCCAACAATCTCTATATGTATTAGGTAATATTCGACAAGGTTTTCGAAAATCCTTCAAAAAAATTCGAATTTATTTTTGCCTTCCAACAACGATTCGCCATTTTTCTTTTTTGGTTTTTCCTTCAATCTGAAGTATTTTCATTCTTCCATGGCCGCGAACGGAAATTAAGTCCCCTTCATCACAATGGAACGAAGGATTTTCAATCGCAGTCCAATTGACTTTTACAGCCCCCTGTTGAATAAACGTGAGTGATTTCTGCCGTGAAACATGAAAAACACTGGATATAACAGTATCCAAACGCAAAGAAGATACTGTTACATCCATTTCTCCCCATAGTTCCTTTGGTGCCAAGGCATAATTGAGCGGCTTCTCAACAAGCTTAATACCCGCACGGCCAATTGCCTCAATATTGTTTTTAATATAATCACTAATTTCTTGAGCGGTAAAAAATTGTATTTGATCGTCGTTTATGAGAATATCGCCAAATTTTCCGCGTTTTACCCCAAGTGACATGAGCGTCCCTAAAACCTGCCGATGTTCTATTGTAACAAATTTTTTTGGGTAATGGATTTCAAATAAAGATATTTGAAAATCATCTTCGTTTGGTGTTAAGTAATCTGGATATAAAAATGCCCTTTTTCTTTCACCGTCATTGGTGCCGCCAAACAAGGAATATTTAATATCTCCATTTTCACCAACAATCGTTTTTAAAATATGCTGCTCCCGGGGATCAAGAAAATCAGTTAACCTTGAGGTATAATGCAGTTCGACATTTTCCTTCCAGTCCAATACCTGATCAATATACTCTCTTTCCTCTGGCCGAAAATGTTGATAGATGTTCATATTGACACACAACCTAAATGAATTTATTAACCAAGCATGTGATAGACGCTGTATAAGCCTCTTTGAGCAAAATTTAATACCAGGAACGCTACGATTGGTGAAATGTCAATCATCCCGATGGACGGAATAATCTTTCTAAATGGTTCCAAATACGGCTCGCAAATTCTTGCTAAAAACCTGCCGATTGACGTCTCACGAGCATTAGGAAACCATGACATGAGGATATAAATAATCAATGCCCATGAATAAATTTGAATGATCTGCTGTAATAAACTAATAACGAAATACATTTTGTACTACCACCTCACTTTATGGATATCTTGTTCTGGAAATAAATCAGAAATATTTCCAGACACCTCAACATTATCTGGTGTACATAAAAAAATGCTCATACCAATCTTTTGCATGTCCCCGCCAAGCGTATACACGACACCGCTTAAAAAGTCGATAATTTGCCGCCCTTGTTCATGGTCAATGCGCTGTAAATTAACCACCACTGCCCGGCGGTTCTTTAAGTGATCAGCAATATCTGTTGCTTCTGCATAGGTCCCTGGTTCTACGAGAATAACTTTTGAAGCTTTTTGCACAGTTGTAGATTTTTGTACACTTTGGAGGCTAACAACATTTTGAGCCCTAACAGATTGTATCGGCTGCTTTTTTACTTCGACACTTTCTTCCAAATCTTTACTGTCATCATATTGATCTTCTAAAAAGAAAAATGTTTTTAATTTTGATTTAATCGTCATCCTTTTCACCCCTACTCATCTTCACCTACAAGTGCTGTACCAATTCTGACCATTGTGGCACCCTCTTCTATTGCGATTGCAAAATCGTTGGACATTCCCATCGAAAGTTCTGTACATGGAGCAAAATCCAGATTTAGCGCTTGAACTTGCTCACGAAGCTTCCGAAGCTTACGGAAACACTCCCTTAGAACAAGTTCATCATTTATAAATGGTGCCATTGTCATTAACCCTTCAACACATATATTCTTAAATGTACGGAGTGATTGAATAAATGGAATCACTTCTTCAGGCGGTAATCCATGCTTAGATTCTTCTGCGGATACATTTACCTGAACAAGACATTTTATTTTTCGGTTAGCTCTTTTATTAATTTCCTCTGCCAAGGAAAGCCGATCTAATGAATGAATATACTCCACCTTATCAATGATCTTCTTTACCTTTCGCGTCTGAAGGGTACCAATATAATGCCAGACAGGCTTGTCCCCGAGAACCTCCCACTTATTTAAAAGTCCCTCATCCCGATTTTCACCTAAATCTGTTATCCCGGCCTCTAGTGCCTCATTAGCTCTTTCTATACTTACATATTTCGTCACGGCAATTAATCTTACCTCATTAGGTTCTCGATTTGCCTTCCCACATGCTTGATTAATTTGCTCTTTAATATCTTCAAGTTTTGCTGCTACTTTCATCAATGATTTGATATCTCCTTCCAACCAATAAAACTTAGCATTCTTCCTGTTTTGCCTTGATCACGGCGATGGGAAAAAAACAACTCCTGGTCGCAGCTAGTACATAGATTGGACATTGAAATTTGCTCGTCCGGGATACCCGCTTTTAGAAGAATAAGCCGGTTTAACTGCCGCAAGTCTAATGAAAATTGGCCGTCACTAATTAAATTATATGGCTTTCTATCGACATCTTCTAGTATATTTTCTACTAATTTGACGACACGATTATCTACAATATAACATTTTTCGCAAATAGAGGGACCAATGACTACATGAATATCTTTTGGATTGATACCATCAGTTCCAAATGCGGCAACCATCTTCTTGGAGATTTGGGACACTGTTCCTTTCCAGCCGGCATGTGCCGCCCCTATCATCTTGGCATTCGGAGCAATAAAAAAAAGCGGCACACAGTCTGCGAAAACAAGTGTTAACAAAATCCCCTCTTCATTTGTATAAAAACCATCCGTACCTTTAAAGGATTGTTCATAGGAAACTGAACCTTTCCCACAATCCTTTTTTTCTACTCTTTTCAAGCCAATATCATGAATTTGCTCAGCACCAACCCATTGATCCAATGGAAAATTAAGCAGGTCCGCGACTTTTTCTCTATTTAAATATACATGGTTAACTTCATCATCAACATGAAATCCTAGATTAAGCGTTTCAAAATCCCCTTTGCTTACACCGCCGATTTTGGTTGTAATTCCGGCAACAAGCCCAGGAAATTGCTTCATCCAGCTTTCGATTGTCAAATAGGATTCATCTTTCCTAACAAAGGGTTCCATTACATATACCTCTTTTGTTTTTTCTATAGTTTACCATGAAAAGAAAAATCGTGCATACTATCCCTCATCAGATAATTTTTCTTCAAATCCTTTATATCTTACCAAAATCACATCTTGGCCAATTTTAATGATATTTTTCCATGGGATGACGATTTCTTCTTCTTTTCCGAAAAAACCGAGAACTCTTCCGTTCCCGGAAATCACAACAGCTTCAATTTTCCCCGTTGATAGGTTTATTTCAATATCGCCAATATTACCAAGCCGCTTGCCATCTGATACATTTACGACATCCTTTATTTGAAAATCCGAAATTTTCACCACTCTCATCACTCCCGCTTCCCATACTATAACTAAATATATGTTTGAATTTAAGATTATATCAATGAAAAAAGCTGCCCAAATGGCAGCTTTAGCTTTGAATGTTTTTATTCATTTGTCTAATTGCCGCTTTTTCTAAGCGGGAAACCTGTGCCTGAGAAATGCCAATTTCATCAGCCACTTCCATTTGTGTTTTACCTTGAAAGAACCTTTTCCGCAAAATTAATTTTTCTCGCTCATTTAATCTTCGCATACCTTCTTTTAATGCGATTTCCTCAATCCAATTAATATCTTTATTTCTCTCATCACTTAATTGATCCATAACATAAATAGGATCGCCGCCATCATTGTAAATCGGCTCAAAAAGAGACACGGGATCTTGAATCGCATCTAAGGCAAAGACAATTTCTTCATGCGGCACCTCTAAAACCTTGGCTATTTCCTCTGCTGTTGGTTCCCTTGATGTTTCACTCATTAATCGTTCCCTTACCTGAAGGGCCTTGTAGGCAATATCCCGCAGGCTGCGGGAAACGCGGATCGGATTATTATCACGTAAGTAGCGCCGTATTTCACCAATTATCATTGGTACGGCATAAGTCGAAAACTTTACATTCTGACCTAAATCAAAATTATCAATTGATTTCATCAGTCCGATACAGCCAACCTGAAATAGATCATCAACATATTCGCCTCGGTTATTAAACCTCTGAATCACGCTTAATACAAGGCGTAAGTTGCCGTTGACAAGCTTTTCGCGAGCAGTAAAATCGCCCTCTTGCATTTGCTTGAAGAGTATTCTCATTTCTTCGTTTTTTAAAACTGGAAGTTTTGATGTGTCTACACCGCAAATTTCAACTTTATTTCGAGTCAATTCTGTTCCCTCCTTACAGGAGCTGCTGTACAAAAAACAGTATCTCCGTAGGAATAAAAAATATGCACCTGTCCATTCGTATGAACAGGTGCATATTCATCAGAAATTGCTCTTAAATCGTGAATTCTAAAGGTTTTTAGCAGAGGAAAATTTTTTCTTTTTTAGACCATTTTGTTAAATTCCTTCCGCAGTCTTTTGATGATTCTTTTTTCCAGTCTCGATATATAGGATTGGGAAATTCCAAGCATATCAGCAACATCTTTTTGTGTTTTTTCTTCACCATTGGTTAGACCAAATCGCAGTTCCATGATTTGCTTTTCCCGGTCAGTTAACTGATGCAAAGCCTTTGATAATAATTTTCGGTCTACATTTGCCTCAAGATCCTTTGTAATAATATCATCGTCTGTCCCTAAAACATCGGATAACAATAATTCATTCCCGTCCCAATCAATGTTTAATGGTTCATCAAAGGAAACCTCTGATCTTATTTTATTATTTCTTCGCAAATACATCAGAATTTCATTTTCAATACATCTTGATGCATATGTAGCAAGTTTGATTTTCTTTTCTGGATTAAATGTATTGACAGCCTTAATTAATCCAATTGTTCCAATACTGATAAGATCCTCAATATTAATACCGGTATTTTCAAATTTACGGGCAATGTACACGACTAAACGAAGATTTCGTTCTATTAAAATTGATCTAGCCGCTTTATCACCAGCTGGCAGCTTTTTTAATAATACTTCCTCTTCATCTTTGCTTAAAGGAGGCGGCAATGCTTCGCTTCCACCTATGTAAAAGACTTCATCTGTTTTAAGACCCAATTTCATTAAAATTTTATACCAATAGTAGGATAAGCGAATTTTCCACTTAATCATTTGTGCTCCCCCTTCTAAATTATGAACTCTCGAGTATAGTATTATTAACTCACTTTCTCATTCTCTCCTTGAGATTTTGGACCTGTCATCATTTTCGGATGAACAATACATTCAAATGCATCATCTTTTGAAAGCTGCTGCATTGTAAATGATATAAGACCCTTTGGGCATATATATCGATCACCATTATGTTCAATCAAAATATTATCAGGTCTAAGGGCCGCTATAAGCGAATGCTCTTGTCCAACCACACTGTAGGGAACAATCCTCAATCTGCCTTGCCACTCACCAGGTAACTCATCGCTTCCCATTAAGATGGATTCAGGCTCAACTGCTATTTTTCTTATTGGAAGCGGAAATATCTCCAGTTTATTTCTCACTGAAACAAACATAACAGGGAGCCTTGATAATGGGTCATATAGCTGATTACCACTATCAATAAGCCCCTTAAATGTAAAGGTTTCATCCTCGATTTCCACTTGCACTTTGACGATTTGTTCATATTGAATTTTTGTCATTTCCATGCTCTCGATATTCTTTCTTGAAAAATGCCAGGCGATCGGGAAGCCTATTAGAACAAACATCCAGCTAATTGGATCACCAAGCCCCTTCACACTTGAAAGCAAAAGCTGCTCTGAAAGCTTAGCATCATATTGAGAAAAATAGTGGGCACCAATTAATGCTCCGCCAATTAAAAACGTCGAGACATATAATGTAAATAATGCTTTCATAAAAAATGACAAGCGTTTGTACCCAAATGTAACCAATACCATCATGAAGGAACAAAACAATTTAGCAATGGGATGGTTAGAATAGACATTTAATGGGGTAAAAGATAATAAAATAATTAAAGACCCTGTAAAACCTCCTGCTGCTAACCTCCAAAACCGGATTTTTCTTTTTAGAAAAATAGCTGTTAAATAAAGAAGGAGGCTATCAAATAAAAAATTTAGCATCCAGATTACATCTAAATAAACAATCACTAAGCTTCCCCCTTTATTTACCTCCCAACAAGGGCTGCCCATTCTTCTACTATCCATCCGCATTTCTACTATTCTGTTTATGGAAAAGTATAACCTACTTGCATGCTTGAAGTGTGTCACTTTCTGTAATCAAAACAGCGAAAATTTCCACTATTACCAACGGAATTTGTCAAATTAATTATAAAAACAGAAAAGGCATAATCTCACATAGAGATTATGCCTTTTTACGCTTACTTTAAATTTATCTTTTACGATTTCTATTTCGTAAGAAGGTTGGAATATCCAATGTTTCTTCTTGGAGGGAATTGCTGTTATTTCGAACCGGTTCCTGTGGTACCTCTTCGCGTTTTTGTTCCCTCTTTACAGTACTAGTAACTTGCGGCTTTGCTTGTCCAAAAGTTGGGCGTGCTGCTTTTGGCTGTATAACTTCTTCATTAAAGCCTGTAGCAATTACCGTTACAATAATTTCATCCTTTAGATGCTCGTTGATGACAGAACCGAAGATCATGTTTACTTCCTGATCAGATGCAGAAGCGACAATATCAGCAGCTTCCTGAACTTCATATAGACTTAAATTCGCACCGCCGGAAATATTCATCAAAACACCCTGTGCTCCGTCAATTGAGGTTTCAAGCAATGGAGAACTAATGGCTTTTTTCGCAGCTTCAGCCGCACGGTTTTCACCAGTTGCCATACCAATCCCCATTAACGCAGACCCTTTATTAGACATTATTGTTTTAACATCGGCAAAGTCTAAATTAATTAAACCAGGAACAGCAATTAAATCAGAAATCCCTTGAACCCCTTGACGAAGTACATTGTCCGCTTCGCGGAACGCTTCAAGCATCGGTGTGCTTTTATCAACAATTTCAAGGAGACGGTCATTAGGAATCACAATTAAAGTGTCCACCGCTTCTTTCATTGCGCCAATGCCGCCGGAAGCTTGATTTGCTCGTTTCTTGCCTTCAAATGTGAATGGACGTGTAACCACCCCAACAGTTAATGCGCCAAGGTTTCGAGCTATCTGAGCAATTACTGGTGCAGCCCCTGTTCCTGTACCGCCGCCCATACCAGCAGTGACGAATACCATATCAGCACCGCGTAATGCCTCTTCAAGCTGCTCCTTGCTCTCTTCTGCTGCCTTCTTCCCAACTTCTGGGTTTGCACCTGCGCCTAGACCGCGTGTAATCTTTGCGCCTATTTGCATTCTTACTTCAGCTTTAGAAAGATTTAACGCTTGAGCATCAGTATTTACAGCGATAAATTCTACACCTTGTACACCATGCTCAATCATACGGTTAACCGCGTTATTACCGCCGCCGCCTACTCCGATTACTTTTATCGTTGCAAGAGAATCTAAATTTGTATCAAATTCCAACATGAAAAATCCTCCTAATTCGTCGATATTCCTTTTTCGTTAACCCTATTCGAAAAAGTAACCAAGGAATTTTTTTACTTTTGATGACATCTTTTCTTCCGGATGTTTTTCTACTTTAGCTTTTGGCTGTTGTTGTTTTGGTAATTTCTTTTCGGCCGGTTCAGAAACAGCACCTTGTGAACTAGCAGTGCTGCCTGGTAATCTAGCATTCTTGTATGCATATTTAATTAAACCAACCGCGGTTGTATATAGAGGTTCTCTTACACCGATATAGTCTGGTCTGGCAATTCGGACCGGATTTTTAAACATATCCTGAGCGAGCTCCAGCACACCCTGCATATTTGCAGTCCCGCCTGTTAAAACGAACCCGCCAGGCAGTTCGTTTACACCTAAACGTTTTAATTCTTTAGCAACTAGTTCAAAAACTTCTTCCATTCTTGCTTCAATAATTTCCGAGACATAAAGTTGATTAAATTGTTGATGCTGATCACTTCCAATAATCGGAACACTGAAAAACTCATCTTCAGAGGCATGATCATAGAAAGCATGTCCATATTTTACCTTAATATTTTCCGCATCCTCAGTAGAAGTGTGCAATACCTTTGAAAGATCATTTGTTAGCATATCTCCGCCTACTGGAATTACACTTGCAGCTTTTAAATATCCTTCTTCAAAAACGGCTATTGTCGTGGAGCCGCCGCCAATATCGATAAGAGCAACACCAAGATTTTTCTCATCCCTTGATAGTGCATAATCTCCCGCCGCCAGCGGTTGAAGAATAATATCCGAAAAATTAAGACCAGCCCGCTCAACACAACGAATGATATTAGCTAGAATGGAATTTGAGCCAGTAACCAGTGTCCCATCCATCTCTAAACGAACACCAATCATTCCCCGAGGATCGTTAATTTCATCCTTTCCATCCAGTATAAATTGCCTTTGGATAACCCCCATATTCACTCTTTCCGGGGGGATTGAGCCAGCATATGCTGCTTCAATTACCCGAGTCACATCTTCGTTGGTTATTTCGCGATTTTGTCCAGAAACAGCAACAATCCCATGACATGGCTGGAGCATAATACTGTGGCCGGGAATCCCAACTACTACTTCATTAATCTCTAAGCCCACCATTCTTTCCGCCTGTTCGATTGCTCGTTTAATTGAATGAACGGTGTCGTCCATATCGACGATTGATCCTTTTCGTAAACCTTCTGATTTTACATTTCCAACACCAATTATATTTAAAGAGCCTTTTCCTGAGTCATTGACCATTTCACCAATGATTACCTTTACACTGGATGTACCGATGTCAAGACTAACATATATTTCATTGCTGTTCATTCTTTGGCACCTCCTTAAGATTTCCTTTCAGTCGAACAACAATTTCTTTTGTTAAATTTAAGTTTTTATATACATATCTTATAAAATTATTCGTCACAACTGAATGATTCCCTTTAAAAATTTTCATCTTTTTTCTAATTTTTCTTTGTTTGTTGACCATTTTGTTAATAATATTCGCCGTATTACGGCAATATTTTGAAACAGCCTGACTCCAAAAGCAAATACTGCTGCTAAATACAAGTCTACACCAAGATGTACACCGAGAAAAGCTAAACTTGCAGCTAGTATTATATTAAAAAAGAAACCTGAAACAAAGACTTTTTCATCATATATATTTTGTAAATATGCCCTGATTCCGCCAAATAATGTATCAAAAGCCGCAAGTACAGCGATGGACAAGTAATTGGAATATTCTTCTGGAATTCGAATTTCTGTTAACAAACCGAGGATGATTCCAATAATCAACCCTATAAATGGAAGCCACATTAGGAACCCCCTCCTTCTTCTGCAGGCTCCATGTACCGGATCCGAATAGGATTACTATAAGCAGGAATGGTAATGTTTGATTCAGGCTTGCCAATAGTTAACCGCAGGCTTTCTATAAAAAATTCATCTCTTGCTTTTGAAACCTTCATTCGGTTATATAACTTTTCAGCAGTACTTTGATCAGAAACTAATACTTTTACTTCTACCGGCAGATTCTTTATGGTGTGTCCGTCAATTTTTGTTTCTGAATTTATGTCTCTAATGACGGTAGTATTAATAATTCTTTGACCATCAATAGCTATATTTCTTGCTTCATACATATTCAATTCATTTAATAATCTTTGAAGCAGTTCAGGTGAAACAACATTTGTCTGGTAATCGCCTATCTTAATGTCCTCAATAACCGGCTCAATCAGCAATGAAATCCCTGGGCCTGTTATTTCCGTTAATCCCGCCTCACTCTTCAATTCTTCCAAAGTATCCCGCAATGCCTGCTCCTTACTTTGTTTTCGTTTAGATTCATAGGCAGCTAGTTTCTCTTCCGTTAATCGTATTTGCTTTAATAAGTTACTTTGGATTTCTTTTTCTTTTAATAAGGCTTCTCGAAGCTGCCAAATATCCCGGGTGTCGCGCTCGTTCGGTTTTTGAATCGACTGGAATTGAACTGCAATCATAAATCCAATTATCGCTGCAATGAATGTAAAACTTATATCCACCTTTTTCTTATCCACTATAGATTAACCACCTAAAATTGGATCTAAAATAATATTATCTGCTTTCTCCAATTTAAAAATAATATTATCATTAACCAGTTGATCCTTCACCCCGCCTGTTAGGTTTAAAGAAGAGGAGAGAACATCCGGATCTCCAATTGCTGTAATGATAAATGGCGCAGGGTATGGGACTCCATCAACTGTTATAACCGGCCCATTACATACAATGTATGAATGACTAGTCAGCCTGGCACCATTAATAGCTACGGCGGCAGCTCCCGATATGTACAGTTCATTAATCACCTTAAAGACGTGATGTTCATGAACTAGATAGTTATTCACATTATCCTCCCTTGGATTATAAGCCCCATCTGAAAGTGTAACCTTTACTCCTTTTCCCTTAACCTTCACTTTCCCCATAAACAATCGGTATTTTTCGGTATCCTCTGCAAAATTCGAAAAAATTTGCGCCTCTTTAGCAAGTTCTTTTTCATTTTTTTGAACCTTCTCTTGCTTTTCTTTTAACTCTGATTGAAGCTTTCGATTTCTTTCTTCTTGATCGATCAATTGATTTCTAAGTGCCAAGGTTTGTTTATATTGAACATCCGTCATCTTTGGTTTTTCGTTCTCAATTTGTGTTAAATGATAGGAAAACGCAATAATAAACCCAAGAACAAGGCTGACTAGGGACAAAATAACGTGGTTACCCTTAACCCTCATCCTATTCAACCTCTTTTTCCTCCGATTCTGTTTCAAATGCCTTAAAATAGGAGCCAACTTCTAGGTCGATAATTCCTTTTTTATCGGAATCTAATTGGCTTTTGATTGAAGGATAGTGTGCCATCTTTTGCGAAAAACTCCTTAAAGTTGCACTAACCTCAAAGCCATCATTCATAAATAAGGAAATATGATAAGGATCAGTTTTTGTTGGAGTATAATGGATTTCGGAAACTGAATTAACAATTTCCTTTGGAAGAGTTTCTAGGCTTTTTATCATTTCGATAAGGGCTGCCCCTTCTTTAAATTCTAAAAGAATCGGAGAATTAACCGGAATGATTTTAGATTTTTTGTTTTTTAAAACCTTGCCATTGTCCATTACAGGAAAATAATCTTGTTCTTGTTTGAGATAAGCAATTCTTTTAAATTCTTTCACCTTAATCTCGATTGTGTTCGGCCAGTGAATCTTCACCTCTGCACCTTTTACTTCGGACAGCTTTCTTAAACGCGCAGCAACCTCCGCCTGATCAACTTTCCAAATATTAGAATTATTCGTTATCGTGCTTTTCCGAATAATTTCCTTGTCGGAATAAACCTCATTTCCGTTAACTATGATCGACTTGACACGGCTTAAAGGTGATTGTGTGTAGGCAATGATAACAATCATGGTAAAAAACAATAATAACAGCATTACCAGCCGTCTGTTCGCTTTCCGACGCCTTTGTTCTTTTAACTTTGGTATGCGGTCTTCTAGAGCAACTATTTTCCCGTTTTCCATTTAAAATCCTCCACCTTACAAGTGGTACACGATAAATCTACTAAACAAGTTTGTCCATCTTTAGATAAGAGTAAAAAAGAGAAAACACCGGCACGATGAATCATGCCGTCATGCATTTTCTCAGGAATTTGTCCTATAATATTATCAGCTATTATAACACAAAAATTGTAACTTTTGTGTCTATTTCTTCTTACCTCCTGCCAATAATTTCAACCTCTGTTTCCATTTTTATTTGATATAAACTGTAAATTGTATCTTTAACATGCTGGATAAGCGCAAGCACATCCCCGGCAGTGGCATTACCTGCATTAACGATGAAATTCCCATGCATTTGAGAAATTTCAGCACCGCCAATTTTGTAGCCCTTTAAGCCAGCTGCCTCAATTAACTTTCCAGCATAATTTGGTAAAGGATTACGGAAAATACTTCCGGCACATGGGAAATTCCATGGCTGCGTAACTTTACGATAATCTTTATTCTTTTGCATCAAAGCTACTATTTCGGAGCGTTCACCCTCTTTCAATTGAAACACTGCCTCAACTACGATACCTGGGCGTTTTTTTTGCAAAATCGATGTCCTGTATGAGAACTCCATTTCTTCATTTGTAAGCCATTCCATTGATCCATCATCAAATAATATATGGGCTTTAGTTAAGATGTTACTAATATCTGAACCGTGCGCCCCAGCATTCATATAAACAGCTCCGCCGACTGATCCCGGAATGCCGCTGGCAAATTCTAGCCCTGACAGGCCTTTCCGGCTGATTAACGTAGACAAACTAACTAGTGAGTGGCCTCCGCCTACTTTAATCTCAGTACCGCTAATCTCTAAATGGTCTAAACCTTGCCCAAGTTTTATGACCGTACCTTCTATCCCATTGTCCGAAACTAATAGATTTGATCCTCTGCCAATCGCCCGCCAATTTAAATGATGTGTTTCAATAACAGTCATTACCTTTTTTAAGCTTTCAACTGATGATGGTTCAATAAACAAATCAGCCGGACCGCCAATTTTAATCGTCGTATGATTCGCAAGCGGTTCATTACGCTTTAGATATCCGACATTTAAAGCTTGTAACTCCTTTATAATTTCATCCATAGATATCACCCTTACTTTCCTACAATACTTATGGCGTCTTACGCCCTTTTCTAACATCCGTATTATTTTAATTTATGCAAGAACTGAAATTGGGCTACTTATGATTTTCCTTTATCAGCTGTTCCATTACTTTATAAAGCCTTGATGCGGAATCAGGAACACCCATTTTCTTAGATTTCAGCTTCATTTCTTCAATTGTTTGTTTATTTAACATAATTTGGTCAATATGTCCTATTAGTGTACTGCTGGTTAAATCTTTTTCTAACAGCAGCTCAGCTGCACCGTGATCACTAAGGGCCCGAGCATTTTTTTCTTGGTGATTATTCGTTACATAAGGGCTTGGAATTAAAATGCTGGGAATTCCAAGTGAAGTCAGCTCAGCAAGTGTTGTTGCACCTGCCCTCGATACTACTAAATCCATGCCGGCGAGAACCTCCGGCATATTATGAATAAAAGGCTTAATTACAACATTATCCGGATTCCCGACAAGTTCGGCTTCCTTTTTTACATCCTCATAATGAACATCGCCGGTTACATAAAGAACTTGGTATGGCTTAGCCGAAAATTCAGGAAACGCTTTTACCACCGCTTCATTAATCGGTCTGGCTCCCCGGCTGCCTCCAAAGATTAATACTGCTGGTTTTGTAGTGCTAAGACCTGCAGAAAGCCGTCCTTTAATCCCATCTTTGCCTAAAACCTCAGAGGCGCGGGGATTTCCAGTGAAAACTGTTTTTTCTGCTGGGAAGAATTCCTTAGCTTCATCAAAGCAAATGGCAATCTTGTTTACATAGCGGCTAAGGAATTTATTTGTAAGCCCAGGGACGCTATTTTGTTCATGAATGATTGTCGGAATACCAAGCTTGGCTGCTGCATATACAACAGGCCCGCACACATAACCGCCAGTCCCGATTACAACGTCAGGAGCGAATTCCTTTAAATATTTCTTGCTGTCTTTTACTCCTTTAAGAAAACGAATTATTGTTTTGAAATTTTCAAAGGAAAGTTTTCTTCTAAAACCAGTTATATGAATTGACTTAAAAGGAATATTTTCACGTGGTACAAGTTTGCTTTCTAGTCCATTTTGGGTACCTATGTATAGAAACTCAGCATTTTTATTTACTTTTTGAATTTCTCTAATCATGGCAAGTGCAGGATAAATATGTCCACCTGTACCACCGCCGCTTACTGCTATCTTCATTTTCTCACTCCTAAAAACTTGCTAAACACATTCTACTATAAAAACAAAGGAAAAAAAGCCTATGAAAAAATAATGTTATGGAAATGTAATGAAATATTCGTATACACAAAATAAAAAAGAACCCTGCAAATAACAGGGTATTCTTCAATATCTGGAATAGCGGCTAATATTCAAGAGAACACCGATTGCCATAAGCATTAACGTTAAGGAAGACCCCCCATAACTTAAGAATGGCAGAGTAATCCCGGTAACCGGCATTAGACCAGTGACAACACCAATATTAATCATAACCTGAATGGCCACCATTGCAATAATACCAACTGCAAGGAAGCTCCCATATAAATCGGGTGCTCCTAATGCAATGCGAATCCCTCTCCATAAAAGCAGAGCGAATAAAAGAATAATAAATGAACCGCCGATAAAACCTAACTCTTCCGAAAGTATCGCAAAGATAAAATCCGTTTGCGGTTCCGGCAGATAAAAGAACTTTTGTCTGCTCTCCCCAAGCCCCAGCCCGAATAGACCTCCGGGTCCAATCGCATAAAGTGATTGAATGATTTGGAAGCCGCTCCCAAGCGGGTCGGACCAAGGATCAAGGAACGATGTAATCCGTTTGATTCGATATGGAGCGGATGCAATAAGTCCAACAAAACCGGCAACGCCTAATAATCCCAAGAAAACAAAATGGCTTACCCTTGCACCAGCGATGAAAATCATGACAACGCATGTTCCCATCATTACCGTACCAGTACCCAAATCTGGCTGCAGCATAATCATTGCAAAAGCCACAAATGCAAGCCCTAGAGAAGGTACAAGTCCTTTCTTAAAGGAAGTAATCAGCTTTTGCCGTTCCGAAAGAAATTTGGCAAGAAAAGCAATCATTGCAAGCTTCATAAATTCAGAAGGCTGAATCGAAAAAGCACCAACACCAATCCAGCTTCGTGAACCATTTCGAACATTCCCTATCCCAGGGATGAGCACAAGAATTAATAAAACAAAACAAACGATTAAGATTGTTTTCGCCCATGTTCTCCAGTTCAAGTAATTGATGTTCATGATAAAAAACATCGCAGCTACTCCCACTACCGCAAAAAGCGTCTGCCTTTTGGCAAAAAAGAAAGAATCGTGAAATTTATATTCCGCCCAAATTGCGCTAGCACTATACACCATAATAAGTCCTACTGCGAGCAGTGTGAATGTTACAATCATTAAAATAAAGTCGGGAGTCGTTCTCTTTGTCGGCACACTATACACCTCAACTAACAAGTTTTCGGGCTCCACACTATGCCAATCTAAGATGTCTAGCTCCAGCGCTTTCGCTTCTCGTGGTACAAGCCTCTATTTAAGCTTATGCACCGCATCGATAAAAATGTCTCCTCGGACTTCAAAAGTTTTATATTGATCCCAGCTTGCACAAGCAGGAGATAACAAAATAACGTCACCTGGATTTGAATTAGCGAATGCAGCAGGTACGGCCTTGTCAACATTATCGACACGCTTAATCACATTTATTCCCGCTAATTGGCCAATCCGTTCAAGCTTAGGTGCAGTCTGCCCAAAAGTAATCATAGTTTTTACATTTTTCAAAAAGGGAATAAGTTCATCAAATTCATTTCCCCGATCCAAACCTCCCGCCAACAAGATAACTGGAGATTGAAAGGCATTAAGGGCTTTAATTGTTGCTAAGATATTAGTTGCTTTTGAATCATTATAGAATTTCCTTCCATCTAATTCTGCAACGAATTGCAGACGGTGCCTTACACCAGTAAAAGACGTTAGCACTTCATGAATAGAACTATTATCTACACCGGAAAGCTTTACTGCCGCAACAGCTGATAAAATATTTTCCAGATTATGAGTCCCCGGCAGGGCAATGTCTGCAATTGGCATCACCTTTTCATTATCAAAGCAAATCCATCCATCTTGAATGCAGGCACCTTCCTTCAATACCTTTTTCGTTGAGAACGGAACAATTCTAGCGTTGGAATGACGGGCAATGTCCATTGTTTCCGCTTGGTCTGCATTTATAATCAAAAATTCATCTTCTGTCTGATTTTTAGTAATATTCGCTTTCGCAGCAATATAATCCTCTTTGCTGCCATGGTAATCAAGATGGGCATCATAAATATTTGTGACAATCGCAATTTTAGGATTAAAGGTTTTAATCCCCATTAGCTGGAAGGAAGATAATTCAATAACAATGGTATCCTCCATTGCAGCCTTTTCCGCCACACCAGAAGCAACCGTGCCGATGTTTCCGGCAATTAACGGCCTTTTATTACCGGCCTTCATCATTTCATAAACCAGTGTTGTTGTCGTCGTTTTTCCATTTGTACCGGTTATACCGATAAAAGGAGCCTCAGATATTTGGTAAGCAAGTTCCACTTCTGTGATTACAGGTATCCCCTTTTCAATGGCACTTTGGATCAATGGATTTTCATATGGAATGCCGGGATTTTTGACAATCAGTTCGAAACCTTCGTCTAAAAGCTCAATCGGGTGTTCACCACATATAACTTTAATCCCTTGTTCCAAGAGTCCTTGTGCCTCGGGATTTTCAGAAAAAGGCTTTTTGTCATTAACTGTAACAAAAGCACCAAGCTTATGTAATAGGGAAGCAGCCGTTACACCGCTTTTGGCTAAACCTAATACGAGAATTTTTTTATGATGATAAGTCTTTATCTGCTTCAATTACAACCACACCTCGATATAGATTCCTAAAATAGCAAGAATTAATCCAACACTCCAAAAAGTCACAACGACTCTCCATTCTGACCAGCCAATCAGTTCATAATGATGATGCAACGGGCTCATACGGAAAATCCGCCTGCCTGTTGTTTTAAACGATGCGACCTGAAGGATCACGGATAATGTCTCAATAACAAATACACCGCCAATTATAATAAGCAGCAATTCCAGCTTGGTTAAAATGGCAATCGTTGCAATTGCCCCTCCAAGAGCCAGTGACCCAGTATCTCCCATAAACACCTTGGCAGGGTGTGCGTTGAATACTAAAAATCCTAGGACAGCGCCAACAACCGCCACAGAAAAAATGGCAATTTCCATTTGCGATTGGCTCCAAGCAAGGACAGCAAATGCCCCAAATGCAATAGCTGCAGTGCCTGACACCAGGCCGTCAAGGCCATCTGTCAAATTGACAGCATTAGAAAATCCAACCAGCCAAAAAATGATGAAAAATACGAAAAACCAACCCAAATCAATGCTTGAGTCCGTAAAAGGAATATTGATGTCTGTAGAGTATCCTTTTTGTTTATAAACTAAATAAAATATAATGGAAATAATAATTTGTCCTAAAAGCTTTTGTTTAGATGTGAGACCCAAGTTTCGTTTCATAACCACTTTAATAAAATCATCTAAAAAGCCAAGCAATCCAAATCCTAGTGTAACAAGCAATAGCAAATACGTTTTGACCGTCGGTTCTGAAAATTTCCCGGTCATGACAATCGTTGTAATCACAATCGAAAATAAAATCATAATGCCGCCCATTGTAGGGGTTCCCGATTTTTTCTGATGTGATTTTGGCCCCTCTTCACGAATGCTTTGTCCAAATTTCAACCTACGCAAGAAGGGAATAAATACTGGTGAAAGTAATACCGAAATAAGAAATGCCATAATTATAGGAAAAAAAATAACTTGCTCCAGCATTTTACCCCCTCCTTTCTGAATTGTTTCTTTTTGAATCTGCGATTTGATTTACCATTACTGCAATATCATATGTTTCATTATTTTTATTAAGAAGTTTTTTATTTGAAAATTTAAAGTTAGTAATATCCATATTGTGATTTTTTTCTCCATTTAAATAATCTAAATATAACTGCAGCAGCTGTTTCACCGCTTCCGCTAAATCCAACGTAAAAAAGACCGGAAAATGATTTGGCGTATAGGGAGGAAGACTTTTCCCCTCCTCCCAAATAGCTGCTACCGCTCCATTTGCTATAGCCTCTATCAGTTTATCCTCCTGATTATTAAGCGGGATAAACAATCCTTTGCTTTGTAAAACATTTGCCTGGTCAGAAACTGTATGGAATAAAATATAATCCTCAATTCCTTGCTTCTCAGGAAATAAGATGGCTAAATCGTTAGACGTCAAATACATGTTTATCTCTCCTCAATCGCTTCCCTTGCGACAAGCCGGTCATCAAAATCATGAATGACGTTACCAATCTGTTGATAAGTTTCATGGCCTTTCCCAGCAATTAATACAACATCACCTGTTTTAGCCTGGTTTATAGCCTGCTTAATTGCTTCTCTGCGATCTTCGATAACTAAATATTCCTTACCTTGTACCCCTGCTTCCATCTCCTTCAGGATTGCCATAGGGTCTTCACTTCTTGGATTATCGGAAGTGAAAATTGGATTTGTAGCATTACAGCAGGCAATTTGGGCCATTAACGGACGCTTGGTTCTGTCTCTGTCACCTCCACAGCCGACAACAACGAACACCCTTTTCTTAGCAAAATGTTGAATTGTTTTTAAGACATTTTCAAGACTATCTGGCGTATGAGCATAATCCACGATGACAGTGAAATCCTGACCAGCATTTACAATCTCAAACCTTCCTGCTACCCCATTAACCTGTTCGATTGAGATTATGGCCTCTTGTATTGAAATCCCCGAAACAAGGCTTGCCGAGATAGCTGCTAATACATTATAAACACTAAACTTGCCAAGCAGCTGCAGCTGAACCGGGTATTTTTCCTGACCAATTACAAGATCAAAACGGGTTCCAGAAGAAGTCATCTGAATATTGGCTGCCTGAATATCTGCCTTTTGGTCAATTCCGTATGTATATACATGCGCGGCTGTTGATCTTTTAAATATTTCAGATGCAGCATCATCAGCATTTAAAATGGCAAATTTCGGCCGTTCACTATGAAAAGAGTTTCCTAGCTGGGCGAACAATAAGCTCTTGGCCCGCTTATATTCCTCCATTGTTTTATGATAATCAAGATGATCCTGGGTCAAATTAGTAAACACAGCTACATCATAATCGCAGCCATGAACTCTGCCTAAATCCAGGGCATGCGAAGATACCTCCATAACAGAAGTTTCAACACCCTCTTTAACCATTTGGTGAAAAGTTTTTTGCAATGTCAAACTTTCTGGAGTTGTATTTTTCGTTTCAATCCTTTTATCGGCAATCTTCGTATACATTGTCCCAATAAGGCCCGTTTTTTGACCGCGGTCGGCAAAGATTTTTTCAATTAAGTGACTCGTTGTCGTTTTTCCATTTGTTCCAGTAATGCCTATTAAGCGCAGCTGTTGTGTTGGGTGTCCGTAAAAGGCATCTGCCAGGACTGCCATCGCTCTCGCGGTATCCTTCACTACAATAACCTGAACGTCAAATTTAAGCGGTCTTTCGGCAAGTATTGCGACAGCACCATTTTGGACAGCAGATGCCGCAAATTCATGGCCATCGACCGTATACCCTTTAATACAAATAAACAAGCTTCCGTTTTGCACCTTTCGATTATCGTTTTCAATCGAAGTTATTTCCGGGTTTTCTCCTTTGAACGGGATTAACGGATGCAAAAACGTAAGCAGCTGTTGCAGTTTCATTTATTCTCAAATCCTCTCGTGACCTTACATGTCTTTGTCAAGAGATACAGTCCCTCCTGACGAAAGTTCCATCTTATTTTACATGAAAATAAATTTTTTTGCTATTTGTTCAACAAGTTTATATGAAAAAAGGGAGGCTAATATTCATTACGCCAGCCCTTTTCCATGTCTAATTAATCGCCCTTGCCGAAGTAAAGCCTGATTTTTGATCCTTCTTTTACTTTTGTTCCTGCCTCAGGAGATTGGCTTACAACAACATCACCTTCCCCGCTAGCATCAATTCTTAAATTAACTAGCTGCTGTTGAAGCTCATTTTTCGATAAGCCAACAAAATCCGGCAGTTTGATTAACGGAGTATCCGGCCACTTTATTTTTTTATCAATTTGCTCTTTTCTAGGCTTCACTTCCATTGCATTCAAGCCATCCTTCATAATATTGCCGACAATAGGGGCGCTGATTGTACCGCCAAATGCCCTTACTCCTTTTGGGTTATCTACGGCTACATAAACAATGATTTGTGGATCATCCGCAGGAGCGAATCCAATAAAAGAAACAATAAAGTCATTTTCTAAATACCTTCCACCCTTGGCTTTTTGTGCTGTCCCAGTTTTACCGCCGACACGATATGAATCAACAAACGCATTTCCCCCGGTACCTTGAGCGACAACACTTTCAAGAGCGTGGCGAATTTCTTTTGATGTTTTTTCGGAAATTACTTTCCTTTTTTCAACCGGAGTATTTCTCATAACCACTTCTTTTGTTAGTGGGTCAATTAATTCCTTTGCAATAAATGGCTGATATAATGTTCCCCCATTTACTGCTGCAGCAACTGCAGATACTTGTTGGATCGGCGTTACCGAAACACCTTGTCCAAACGCAGTCGTCGCCAACTCAACCGGGCCAACCCGATCCATATTAAATAATATACCTGTTCCTTCACCCTGTAAATCAATTCCTGTTTTCTGACCAAAGCCGAAATCCTTAATATATTTAAACAACTTTTCCTTTCCAAGTCTTTCCCCTAACTCTACAAACCCAGGGTTACAGGAGTTTTGTACTACCTCTAAGAATGACTGATCCCCATGTCCGCCTCTTTTCCAGCATTTTAATCTAGCACCTGCCACTTGAACAGAACCTGAATCATGGAAGTGTTCTTTTTCCAGATTAACTTTTCCTTCCTCTAAAGCCGCAGCAAGAGTAATAATTTTAAAGGTAGACCCCGGTTCATAGGTCATCCACACAGGAAGGTTCCGGTTATATACTTCTTGCGGGACACTTTGAAATTTTGCTGGATCAAAAGTCGGGCGGCTGGACATCGCTAAAATCTCCCCATTATTTGGGTTCATTGCTATAGCAATAATACCATTAGGATTATACTTTGCTTCCGCAATATCTAGTTCCCTTTCAACAATTGTTTGAATTTTCGAATCAATTGTTAGTTTCAAATCAAGCCCGTTGATTGGATGTTCATAATCATCGGCCATATCATTCATTCGTTCTCCTTTAGCATTTGCGTAAAATTTAACAGACCCTCTTTCTCCGCTAAGCTCTTTGTCATAATATTTTTCAAGGCCCATTAACCCCTGGTTGTCCACGCCAGCGAAACCTAGTACATGTGACAAATAACTCCCATTTGGATAATGGCGTTTTGAATCTTCCCCAATATATACCCCATCTAGGCCTAAAGCACGAATTTCCTTTGCCTTGTCATGGGAAATTTTTCTACCTTCCTTAATCCGAACGATTCTTTCTTTTTGAGTAATTTCCCGATATGCCTTTTCTTTTGACATATTAAGAATAGACGCTAACTTTTCGGCCGTCATTGACGGGTCTTTCACCTGTCTTGGCACCACCCAAACAGTTGGTGCACTGATGTTTGTTGCGAGAGGTACTCCATTCCTGTCAACAATTTGCCCTCGTTCAGGTTCAAAAGGTATATTTCTGCTCCATGAATCTTTTGCTCTCGCAGTCAGCATATCACCTAAATAGAACTGTACATACCCTAATCGGACATCAATAATTAAGAAAATAAGAATTCCTGTGATTAAAGCAATTAATAACCGTTTTCGGACAGTTACATTGGAAACACGCATTATGAACGATCCTCCTTTTCAGTATCGTTCATTTATATGCTTGTACTTTTTCATATAGAACGTTCCCAATAGAATCAAAAAAATCCCGCTGTTGCAGCGGGATCATTGTTAATCTTGAATAGTAACCTCAGTATTTTCATCAGAGGCTGATTTTTCATCCTTGGAAGCCTTCGATTCTTCAGTCCACTTTTCTTCAGGTGTTTTTAAATTAACGATTAGAAAATTCCCCTGGGTCAGAAGCGCACCAGGTTTGATATTTTGTCCAACAACATATCCCTTACCTTTTGTACTTAATTTAAGTCCTGCAATATTTGCTATCTTCATCACATCTCTTAAAGACCAATTCGTCATATCAGGAGCTATTAAATCCCCATTCGTTTGAATAATGACCTTTTCACCTTCTAAAACAGTCGTTCCTGACTTAGGAAGCTGTCCGGTTACTTTTGTTCCATTTCCAATTACAACAGCATCTAGGCCTTCCGCTTTTAAACTCTTTTTCGTCTCATCCACTGACTTTCCTTGATAATCTGCCAACTTATTAAGCGATGTTTTTTCAAGCTTGGAGGGCTGGATATTTAAATAGTGCAAACTGTTTTGCATGACAGGATTAAAAACTGCAGAGACTGGGATTGCTCCTTGACCTGCATCCAATCCTGTTAACTCCGGCTGCTGCACAGCCACGTAAACTATCAATTTTGGATTTTCCTTTGGTGCCATGCCTAAAAAGGAAAACATATAATTATTGACACCTGTTAAATACCTGCCATCAGGCCCGGGAATATTAGCCGTTCCGGTTTTCCCGGCAACACTGTAACCATCGATTTTATAGCGACCGCCTGTACCGTTTTTCGAAGTAACAACTGTTTCTAAATAATCCCGTACTTTTTTTGCTGTTTCTTCAGAAATCGGTGTACCTGCAACCTCCGGTACGGTTTCCTCAATGGTCTTTCCGGTATCATGATTCACAATTTTTTTCACCACATGCGGCTTTAGCATTTTCCCATCATTCGCAATCGCTGTTGCAGCCTGAATTTGCTGAATCGGTGTAATAGCCGTTCCTTGACCATAGGCTGTCGTTATTTTTTCAATTGGCCATGTATACGCAATTTTTCCGGATGTTTCATCCGGAAGCTCAATTCCAGTAGGTTTATCGAAGCCAAATTTCGTTAAATACTTTCTCAATGTATCAAAGCCTAACTTTTCCTTGGCAATTTTCGCAAATGCTGTATTGGAAGAACGCTGTACACCTTCCAAATAGGAAATCTTACCCCAGCCCGAATAATTGTGATCATGAATAGCCTTATCCTTATTCGTAACTCGATAAGAGCCGGACATATATTTTTCATTAGGGTTAAAAACCCCTTCCTGGACAGCAGCAGCGAGTGTGAATATTTTCATTGTCGAACCAGGTTCAAAAGACGTTTCAATCGCTTCATTATGCCAGCTGTCATTAATTCCTTCCTTTGTTTTTGGATGGAATGTCGGGCGCTGCCCCATTGCTAATATATCGCCTGTCTTGGGATCGGCAACAATCGCTATAATTTTTTTTGGTTTATATTCCTTACTCACCTTATCCAAAGCATCTTCTAAAAATGTTTGAATTTTTTTATCGATGGTTAAATATACATCGTTTCCGTTCTCGGCCGGGGTTATTTTTGGTTTATCATCAGGCAGAATATAACCCCACACATCGCTTTCAAAATTCACCTTTCCATTTTTCCCGGTCAGCTCTTTATTGAACGATTTTTCAATTCCCATTTTACCTATTGTTTTATAAGTCTCATTCTTTTGTTCAAGCTGATCGGCATAACCAATTAAATGGGATGCAAAAACCCCGTTAGGATAGAAGCGTTTTGAATCACGTTGAAAAGTAATTCCCGGTAAATGTAGATTTTCAATTTTTGTTTTTGTATCATAACTGATATCTTTACCAGCCTTGCCGAATTCTACTTGGAACTGTTCCTTCTTAATTCCATTGGCTAAAATCCGATAAATCTCCGTTTCATCCATGTTAAGAAATTTTGAAAGTTCCTTGGCTGTCATCTCCGGGTCTTTGACATGTCTTGGCTTTTTCGGGTTAGTCGTCATCTTTTTGCTCAATATCGCTACTAATTTGTATGCAGCCGTATCTTCAGCAACAATTTCGCCATTGCGGTCAAGGATATCACCTCTTGATGCCTTTATGACGCTCTGATGGGTATATTTTTGCTGAGCTTTGGCAGCAATGGGCTGTCCCGCTGCTTCCCCTGTGATTTGAATAGAAAGGTATCTAAAAAGTACTACAAAAAAGAGCAGACCGAATATTACAAACAATATCGCTGCTCCCACATTCATATATGGCTGTTTCTTAATCATTGTGCAGGCACTACCTTGACGTTGTTATCATTAAGCTCAAGACCCATCTTTTTAGCTTCTTTGTAAATTCTTTCGTAGTTGCTTAAATCCTTAACTTGAACTTGCAAATCGGCATTAACCTTTTTCTGTTCACTAATCTTTGTTTCAACGTTTTGGATTTCCTTATTCATTTGATAAATGGTTGCCTGATTGGAAATAAGGTGAACAGCACCAAAACAAACCAGCCCGGCAAATGCCACGCTCATAATTTTTTCTCCTGGAGTCAGCCAGGACTTTTTTATTTTTATTTTTATTTGCCTTTCTTCCTTAATTGTTTGGTCCACTCGCTGCTGTTGTTGAATGTTCCTGGCAAGATTACTCACGCATTTCCCCTCCGGTTTATATTTTTATATTTTTTCTCCAATTCGAAGCTTCGCTGACCTCGCACGATTGTTTTGTTCAAGTTCTTCATCAGATGGAAGAATTGGTTTTCGTGTAATTAACTTTAATATAGGCTTGTACTCATCCGGAATAATTGGCAGCCCATGGGGCAAATCTGGAGTTGAACTCGCATTTTTAAAGGTTGCTTTACAGATTCTATCTTCTAAAGAATGAAAAGTAATGACACAAATTCTTCCACCAGGGTTCAGTAAATCAATAGCCTGGTTTAGAGATTGTTCAAATACAGCTAATTCATCATTCACCGCAATTCTCACTGCTTGAAAAATTCGCTTTGCCGGATGTCCGCCCTTCCTTCTAGCGGGTGCAGGAATTGCCTCCTTAATTAATTCCACTAATTCGCCAGTTGTTTCAATAGGTTTTATCTCTCTTGCTGTTTCTATTTTTCTGGCAATTTGCTTTGAAAATTTCTCTTCGCCGTAGCGGAAAAAGATACGGACTAGTTCTTCGTAAGACCAATGATTAATTACGTCATAAGCAGAAATAGGCGCATCTGTGTCCATCCTCATATCTAACGGTGCATCATGATGATAACTAAAGCCTCTTTCAGGTGTGTCCAATTGAGGAGAAGACACCCCAAGATCATACAAGATTCCATCCACCTTATAGATCTCGCGATTCTCAAGCTCTTCACGCAAATGCAGAAAATTACTTTTAATGATTTCAAAGTTTTGGCCATATTCAGCGAGTTTCTTAGTAGCATGGGCAATAGCTGTTTCGTCCTGATCAAATGCAAACAGTTTGCCGCCCGCCGATAACTTTGAAAGAATGTAAGAGCTATGACCTGCCCCTCCTAATGTGCAATCCACGTAAATTCCATCCGGCTTAATATTTAAGCCATTAACAGCTTCGTCTAATAATACAGTTGTATGTTTAAACATATTCGTACCACCTTTTCCAATCAAACCTTACAGAAAATATATTGATATAACTTTCCCATTATATATCAAAGCCAATCATATTTTCTGCTATTTCCGCAAAAGAATCTTCAGATTGTGAAAAATAGTCTTCCCAAATCTGTTTGCTCCAGATTTCGATTCGATTGGAAACACCCAAAATCACACATTCCTTGTCAAGCTTTGCATATTGCAAAAGCGGTGCTGGGATATTAATCCTTCCCTGTTTATCAAGTTCACTCTCTGTTGCTCCGGAAAAGAAGAAACGGGTAAAAGCGCGGGCATCTTTTTTCGTCAGAGGCAAAGCTTTTAATTTATCTTCGATCAGCTTCCACTCTGATAATGGGTAACCAAATAAACATTGATCCAAACCTCTAGTGATAATGAACATATCGCCAAGATCATCACGAAATTTGGAGGGCACAATTAAACGACCTTTATTATCAATGCTGTGATGGTATTCACCCATGAACATACCCACTACCCCCACTTTCTATTAAAAATGTACCACAATCCCCCACTTTCCACCACCTATTTTTAAACAATTCGCCCCTTTTTCTCAAAAACCCTCTTTTCTAATTAATTTTTTTATTAGAAAACTGGCCGATTGGCGAGCCTTTAGCGAAGACAGAGGCGTAGTTGCACTAATGCCTGATAAGAAAGTTATACTTTCCTATCGGCAAAAAAATAGAAACCCCACCGCTTTGAAGTGACCCCTAAAAGTT